>NZ_JAYMEA010000008.1:0-15846 GCF_037027285.1 Thalassospira sp. CH_XMU1448-2 | reverse complement strand
GTCAGCGTGGTTTTACCGTGGTCAACGTGGCCGACGGTGCCAACGTTAACGTGCGGTTTTGTACGCTCAAACTTTTCTTTAGCCATTACTAACTCCGTTTATTCTGGCTTGGCCTTAGCCGGCCGATTTGGCTTTGACTTCGTCCGCAACTGCCTGCGGGACGTCTGCATAGTGATCAAACTGCATCACGAACTGGGCACGGCCCTGGGACATGGAGCGCAGCGTGTTGACGTAACCGAACATGTTCGCCAGCGGTACGAACGCGTTAACAACGCGTGCGATGCCACGGGAGTCCATGTCACGAACCTGGCCACGACGGCTGTTCAGGTCGCCAATGATGTCGCCCATATACTCTTCCGGGGTCACTACTTCGACTTTCATGATCGGCTCGAGCAGCTTCGGAGAAGCTTTTGACAGACCTTCTTTGAATGCTGCGCGAGCAGCGATTTCGAAGGCCATGACGCTCGAGTCAACGTCGTGGTAGGCACCGTCGGTCAGCTTGATCGACAAGTCGGTTACCGGGAAGCCTGCGATAACACCGCTCTGCAGCGAGCTTTCGAGACCTTTGGCAACACCCGGGATGTATTCCTTCGGAACGTTACCGCCAACGACGGTATCGGTGAAGGCGAAGCCCGTACCCGGTTCACCCGGGGTGAAGGTGAGCTTGATACGCGCGAACTGACCCGAACCACCCGACTGTTTCTTGTGGGTGTAGTCGATATCGACTTCTTTCGAGATCGTTTCGCGGTAAGCAACCTGCGGCGCACCAACGTTTGCTTCGACTTTGAATTCACGCTTCATACGATCGACGATGATGTCGAGGTGAAGTTCGCCCATACCCGAAATGATGGTCTGGCCGGATTCGTGGTCGGATTTAACGCGGAACGACGGATCTTCCTGTGCAAGACGTGCAAGGGCGAGACCCATTTTCTCCTGGTCGGCTTTCGATTTCGGCTCTACAGCGATCTCGATAACCGGATCCGGGAATTCCATACGCTCAAGGATGATCGGCTTGGAGGGATCACAAAGGGTATCACCAGTGGTGGTATCCTTCATGCCAACCAGAGCAACGATGTCGCCCGAGCAAGCGTATTTGATTTCTTCGCGGTTGTTCGAATGCATGAGAAGCATACGGCCGATACGTTCTTTTTTCTCTTTAACAGAGTTGAGAACGTAGGAACCAGCTTCCAGAACACCCGAATAAATACGAATGAAGGTCAGCGAGCCGACGAACGGGTCAGACATGATCTTGAACGCGAGCGCCGAGAACGGTGCTTCGTCGGTCAGCGGACGGGAGTCCGGCTCGTCTTCGGTGTTCGGCTTGACGCCACGAACATCGTCGATGTCGTCCGGTGCCGGCATGTAATCGATGACGGCATCGAGAAGCGGCTGAACGCCCTTGTTCTTGAAGGCAGTGCCCAGAAGAACCGGAACGAGATCGCCAGCAATGGTGCCCTTACGGATGCATTTCTTGAGAACTTCCTCGGACGGCATTTCGCCTTCGAGGTAAGCTTCCATTGCAGCTTCGTCGCACTCAACAGCCTGTTCGATCAGAGCTTCACGGTATTCTTCAGCCTGGTCTTTCAGGGAATCGCGGATGTCACGATACTCGAATTCTGCGCCAAGGGATTCGTCTTTCCAGACGATTTCCTTGTTGCGGACGAGATCGACAACACCTTCGAATTCCATCTCGGAACCAATCGGCAGCTGCATGACAGCGGCATTGGCACCAAGACGTTCCTTGATCATCTCGACGCAGCGGAAGAAGTCTGCACCGGTACGGTCCATCTTGTTGACGAAGCACATACGCGGAACGTTGTACTTGTCAGCCTGACGCCACACGGTTTCGGTCTGCGGCTCAACGCCGGAAACGGCGTCGAAAACAGCGCAGGCACCATCGAGAACACGGAGCGAACGTTCAACTTCAATGGTGAAGTCAACGTGGCCCGGGGTATCGATGATGTTGATACGGTGGTCGTTCCAGAAGCAGGTCGTCGCAGCAGACGTAATCGTAATGCCGCGTTCCTGTTCCTGTTCCATCCAGTCCATCGTAGCGGCGCCGTCATGGACTTCGCCGATTTTGTAGGACTTGCCGGTGTAGAAAAGGATTCGCTCGGTGGTCGTTGTTTTACCAGCATCAATGTGAGCCATAATGCCGATGTTGCGATACCGAGAGATCGGAGTACGTTGAACCATAATCGACTCTTGATCTTGAGGTCTGAATTACCAGCGATAATGAGCGAAAGCCTTGTTGGCTTCGGCCATACGGTGGGTGTCTTCGCGCTTCTTGACGGCGGTGCCACGGTTGTTGGCAGCATCCATCAATTCACCGGCGAGACGACCGATCATGGTCGTTTCGGAACGCTTGCGGGCAGCGTCAACCAGCCAACGAATGGCCAGAGCTTGACGACGCTCGGAACGAACTTCAACCGGAACCTGGTAAGTAGCACCACCAACACGGCGCGAGCGAACTTCTACGTTCGGCTTCACGTTATCCATTGCTTCGTGGAACTGAGCAACCGGGTCTGCACCCTTGCTTTCCATAACTTCCAGAGCACCATAAACGATTTTTTCGGCGGCAGATTTTTTACCGTCGAGCATAAGACCGTTCATGAACTTGGTGAGAACCTTATCGCCATATTTGGCGTCAGGCAAAACTTCGCGCTTCTCAGCAGCGTGACGACGTGACATCTGAGCTGCTCCTTATTTCGGACGCTTCGCGCCGTATTTCGAACGACGCTGCTTACGGTCTTTGACACCCTGTGTATCGAGGGTACCGCGAATGATGTGGTAACGAACACCCGGCAAATCTTTTACACGGCCGCCGCGGATCATCACGACAGAGTGCTCTTGCAGGTTGTGGCCTTCACCCGGAATGTAGGAGGTAACTTCGTAGCCGTTGGTCAAACGGACACGAGCAACCTTACGAAGTGCCGAGTTCGGCTTCTTCGGGGTGGTGGTGTAGACACGGGTGCAAACGCCGCGTTTCTGCGGGCATGCTTCCAGTGCCGGAACCATATCGCGCTGGGTGCGCGGAGTCCGCGACTTGCGGATCAACTGGTTAATAGTGGGCATTAACTTTCCCTTTTACTTCAACGGACGCCACTAGGGCGCTGCTCTTATCGACGCACGACGAGCGACCACGCGTCTCCATACAAGTACGGAAACACGCGCGGACGCCCATAGATGCAGGAGTTCCTGCCTCGACGGCCGTCAGAGTCGCACTCAAGCGATGGGGGGCGAAAACCGCCCGCTACCGCACAAAACGGCACCGGCACAGTTACACCCCCCTAGATTCGGTGGGCGCATACTAGTGACGGCCCCCTTTTGCGTCAAGCAAAACCATGTGGACCTTCGAGTTGGCGCTTCAAACGCCGAGACGAACCGGTGCGTCGATAAGAGTTCCGGTTCGCCTCTGATTCTTTAACTGTCTGGCGCGACGAGCTTATTCGCCTGCCGGCAGTGAAGTGGTATCGGCATCGGCCTGCGGGCCAAAGTTGTCGCCGATTTCCTCTTCTGCCTCGATCTGTACCGATTTGTCGCGTTCGGCAGCCAGTGCACGGAAGCGGTTCATCACCGCACCGGTACCAGCCGGGATCAAACGACCCACGATGACGTTCTCTTTCAGACCGATAAGAGTATCGGTTTTGCCCGAAACAGCTGCTTCGGTAAGAACGCGCGTGGTTTCCTGGAACGACGCGGCCGAGATGAAGGAATGCGTCTGCAGCGAGGCTTTGGTGATCCCCTGGAGGACCGGAGCGCCTTCTGCAAGTTCGCCGCCGTCTTTAAGCGCACGATCGTTTTCGGCATCGAAATCAACGCGGTCAATGATCTCGCCAACCAGAAGAGTCGTGTCACCCGGTTTGGTGATCTCGACTTTCTGAAGCATCTGGCGAACGATGACTTCGATGTGCTTGTCGTTAATCTTCACGCCCTGCAAGCGGTAGACTTCCTGGATCTCGTTGACCAGGTAATCTGCCAGTGCCGGGACGCCCATAACACGCAGGATATCGTGCGGAACCGGCGAACCATCAAGGAGCTGATCGCCCTTCTCGACGAAGTCCCCTTCCTGAACGGCAAGGTGCTTGCCTTTCGGGATCAGGTATTCGACCGGTTCGGTCAGGCCCGAGTCCTCGAGCGGATGAACGATGACGCGACGCTTGTTCTTGTAGTCCTTGCCGAATTCGACGCGACCCGGAATATCCGAGATGATTGCGTGTTCTTTCGGTTTACGGGCTTCGAACAGCTCGGCAACACGCGGCAGACCACCGGTGATGTCACGGGTCTTCGAACCTTCGCGCGGGATACGTGCAAGCACGTCACCAGCATGAACTTTCTGACCGTTCTCGACCGAGAGAATAGCGTCAACCGACAGGAAGTAACGGGCTTCAAGACCGTTATCCAGGTTGATGACCTCGCCGGATTCGTTACGCAGGGTAACGCGCGGCTTAAGGTCGGACGCCTTGGGCATGCTCTTCCAGTCGATAACCGTTTTCGAGGCAATACCGGTCGCTTCGTCATAGACTTCGCGAATGGTTACGTTCTCGAGAAGGTCGACATAGTTCACATAACCTTCTTTCTCGGTGATGATCGGCAGGGTGTACGGATCCCACTCGGCCAGTTTCTGGCCGCGCGCTACCTGCGCACCTTCATCGGTGAGAAGTTTTGCACCGTACGGAACGCGATATTTCGCACGCTCGCGACCGGTTTTGTCGATCAGAAGGATCTCGAGGTTACGCGCCATAACGATATTGACGCCTGCCGAGTTCGCAACGACTGCACGGTTTTTGAGTTTAACCGTCGCATCGAAGTTCGCTTCGACACCGGAAACCTCTGCACCACGCTGTGCCGCACCACCAATATGGAACGTACGCATGGTCAGCTGGGTACCCGGCTCACCGATCGACTGTGCGGCGATAACACCGACAGCTTCACCGATGTTCACCGTCGTGCCGCGCGCCAGGTCGCGACCGTAGCAATGACCGCAAACACCGGTTTCGGCGTCACAGGTCAGAACAGAACGGATGCGGGCCATTTCGACGCCGGCTTTTTCGATGATATCGAGGTGATCTTCTTCAACCATCTCGTTCTTCGGTACGATGATTTCGCCGGTTGACGGATCAACGATCTCGTCAGCGGTGAAACGACCGAGGATACGATCTGACAGCGTTTCGATAACTTCACCGGAATCGACGACGGCTGCGATGTCGAGGCCACGATCAGTACCGCAATCATGCTGGGTGATGATGCAATCCTGGGCCACGTCAACGAGACGACGGGTAAGGTAACCCGAGTTCGCCGTTTTCAGTGCGGTATCGGCAAGACCTTTACGAGCACCGTGAGTGGAGTTGAAGTACTCCTGCACGGTCAGGCCTTCTTTAAAGTTCGAAATAATCGGGGTCTCGATGATCGAGCCGTCCGGTTTCGCCATCAGGCCGCGCATAGCAGCCAGCTGACGCATCTGGGCGGCAGAACCACGAGCACCGGAGTGCGCCATCATGTAAACCGAGTTCACATTGTCACCTTCTGCCGTCGCCGAGATGACTTTCATCATCGCTTCGGAAACGTCGTCGGTGCACTGCGCCCAGGCGTCAACAACCTTGTTGTATTTCTCACCACGGGTGATGAGACCGTCCTGGTACTGCTGCTCGTATTCCTTGACCTTGTCATGGGTACCACCCACCAGCGGTTCCTTGGCATCAGGAATGATCATGTCATCCTTGCCAAACGAAATGCCGGCTTTACATGCCCAGTTGAAACCAAGGCCCATCATGCGGTCAGCAAAGATAACAGTCTCTTTCTGGCCACAGTGACGGTAAACGACATCGATAACGTTCGAGACGTCTTTTTTGGTCAGCAGCTTGTTGATGGTCGAGAACGGAATGCGCGGATGACGCGGCAGAAGTTCCGACAGCAACATGCGGCCCGGGGTCGTGGCAACACGAACGGTGATCGGTTCGTTGTTTTCATCAACCGTGTGATAACGGGCATTAACCTTGGAATGCAGGTTTACAACACCTTCATCCAGAGCCTGCTCGATCTCGGCGATGTTCACAAACGACATGCCCTCGCCCGGCTGACCGTCACGTTCCATGGAGATGTAATACAGACCAAGGACAATATCCTGCGACGGCACGATGATCGGTTTACCCGAAGCCGGCGAAAGGATGTTGTTGGTCGACATCATCAGGGTACGTGCTTCAAGCTGGGCTTCAAGCGACAGCGGTACGTGGACAGCCATCTGGTCACCATCGAAGTCCGCGTTAAACGCAGTACAAACGAGCGGGTGCAGCTGGATGGCCTTACCTTCGATCAGGGTAGGTTCGAACGCCTGGATACCAAGACGGTGCAGGGTCGGTGCGCGGTTAAGCATGACCGGGTGTTCACGGATAACCTGCTCGAGGATATCCCAAACTTCGGCACGCTCTTTTTCCACCATGCGCTTTGCAGCCTTGATGGTGGTGGCCATCCCGTACAGTTCCAGCTTCGCGTAAACGAACGGCTTGAACAGTTCGAGCGCCATTTTCTTCGGCAGACCGCACTGATGCAATTTCAGGTTCGGACCCACGGTAATAACGGAACGACCGGAATAGTCGACGCGTTTACCCAAAAGGTTCTGACGGAAACGACCCTGTTTGCCTTTGAGCATATCCGACATCGATTTGAGCGGACGCTTGTTGGCACCAGTGATCGGACGACCGCGACGGCCGTTGTCAAACAGCGCATCAACCGATTCCTGAAGCATACGTTTTTCGTTACGCACGATGATATCAGGCGCACGAAGCTCGATCAGGCGCTTCAGACGGTTGTTACGGTTGATGACACGACGGTAAAGGTCGTTCAGATCCGACGTTGCGAAACGGCCACCATCAAGCGGAACCAGCGGACGCAGTTCTGGCGGGATGACCGGAATCACTTCAAGGATCATCCATTCCGGGCGCGCGCCGGATTCCTGGAAGGCCTCAATCAGCTTGAGACGCTTGACCAGCTTCTTGCGCTTGGCTTCGGAATTGGTTTCCTTGAGGTCGATTTTCGCGGTTTCGCGTTCTTCATCAAGATCGATTGCCGCAAGCATATCGCGGATGGCTTCTGCACCGATACCGGCACGGAAGCTGTCTTCGCCATATTCTTCTTGGGCAGTCATATACTGGTCTTCGGACAGGAGCTCACCCATTTTCAGCGGGGTAAGGCCCGGTTCGATAACCACATAGTTTTCGAAGTACAGAATGCGCTCAAGATCCTTGAGCGTCATGTCCAGCAGCAGACCGAGACGGCTCGGAAGCGACTTCATGAACCAGATATGGGCAACAGGTGCCGCCAGTTCGATATGGCCCATACGTTCACGACGCACTTTGGCCAGAGTCACTTCAACGCCGCATTTCTCACAGATAATGCCGCGATACTTCATACGCTTGTACTTGCCGCACAAGCATTCGTAATCCTTCACCGGACCAAAAATGCGCGCACAGAACAAACCGTCGCGTTCCGGTTTAAAGGTCCGGTAGTTGATGGTCTCCGGTTTCTTGATTTCACCAAATGACCAGGAGCGGATACGCTCCGGGCTGGCAATCTGAATCCGGATCTGATCGAAGCTCTGGGTGCCCTGCGGCTGCCCGAAGATCTTCATCAACTCGTTCATAAAGGCTCTCCCGCTATGCCCGGTCTCGCCGGGTTTCGCCAATTTCAGGCCGAAAGATGCGAATTGGCGACCGGGATGCCCGGATGGGCACCCCTGTCAGCCAAACACTTAGTATTCGTTCTGCTCAAGTTCGACATTGAGACCAAGCGAACGGAGTTCTTTAACAAGAACGTTAAACGACTCCGGAATGCCTGCCTCGAAGGTGTCTTCCCCACGAACAATGGCTTCGTAAACCTTGGTACGGCCCGAAACGTCATCCGACTTGACCGTAAGCATTTCCTGGAGGGTGTAAGCAGCACCGTAAGCTTCGAGTGCCCAAACTTCCATCTCCCCGAAACGCTGGCCACCGAACTGCGCCTTACCACCCAGCGGCTGCTGGGTAACAAGAGAGTACGGACCAATCGAACGTGCGTGGATCTTGTCGTCGACCAGGTGGTGCAGTTTGAGCATGTAGATATAGCCCACTGTCACCTTGCGATGGAATTTCTCACCGGTACGACCGTCATAGAGGTCGACCTGGCCAGAACCATCAAGGCCGGCTTTTTCAAGCATACGAACAACATCCGGCTCACGTGCGCCGTCGAAGACCGGGGTGGCCATCGGAACGCCGCGACGCAGGTTGTTGCCAAGCTCGATGACTTCACCATCCGAGAGCTCTTTGATGCCGGCGATGTATTCTTCGCCTTCATAGACATCATTAAGCTTGCTACGCAGGTCATCCATCTCGCCACGACCGTCAGCAACAGCATCGACGAGTTCGCCGATCTGTTCGCCAAGACCACGCGAAGCCCAGCCAAGGTGGGTTTCAAGGATCTGGCCGACGTTCATACGCGACGGAACGCCCAGCGGGTTCAGAACGATATCGACCGGCGTACCGTCTTCGAGGTGCGGCATGTCTTCAACCGGCATAATGCGCGATACGACACCCTTGTTCCCGTGACGGCCGGCCATCTTGTCACCCGGCTGCATTTTACGTTTAACCGCAACAAAGACTTTGACCATCTTCATCACGCCCGGCGGCAGTTCGTCACCAGCCTGCAGCTTGTCGACCTTGTCGTCGAAACGAGCCTGAAGAACAGCGATCGATTCCTCGAACTGCTTTTTCAGGGCTTCGATGTCAGACATGACATTGTCATCAGCAACGGCGATCTGACGCCACAGACCACGTGCGACACCCGACAGGCTGTCTTCGGTGATCTCGCCCGTCAGGCCCTTCGGACCATCAACGAGCTGCTGACCAAGCAGAAGGTTTTTCAGACGACCATAGAAGTTGCGCTCCAGAATGGCGCGCTCATCGTCACGGTCCTGTGCGAGACGTTCGATTTCCGAACGCTCGATAGCCAGGGCACGTTCGTCCTTGTCGACGCCACGACGCGAGAACACGCGGACTTCAACAATGGTACCGAACTGTCCCGGCGGGACACGCAGCGACGTATCACGGACGTCGGATGCTTTTTCACCAAAGATGGCGCGCAGAAGCTTTTCTTCCGGCGTCATCGGGCTTTCGCCCTTTGGCGTTACCTTACCGACAAGGATATCGCCCGGTTTGATTTCCGCACCGATGTAGACAATGCCCGCCTCGTCGAGGTTTTTGAGCGCTTCTTCACCGACGTTCGGAATATCACGGGTGATTTCTTCCTGACCCAGCTTGGTATCGCGGGCCATGACTTCGAATTCCTCGATGTGGATCGAGGTGTAAACGTCATCACGGGCGATACGCTCGGACAGAAGGATGGAATCCTCGAAGTTGTAACCGTTCCAGGGCATGAACGCGACGAGCACGTTACGACCCAGAGCCAGTTCACCCATATCGGTACACGGACCATCCGAAATGATGTCGCCCTTCTGGACCACATCACCAACTTTCACCAACGGACGCTGGTTGATGCAGCTGCCCTGGTTGGAACGCTGATATTTCAGCAGGGTGTAAATATCGACACCCGATTCCGAAGCAGCAATGTCACCAGTTGCGCGGATAACCATACGGGTCGCGTCAACGGATTCAACAACACCGTCACGGCGTGCGATCAGGGTTGCACCCGAATCACGTGCCACCGGAACTTCCATACCGGTACCGACATACGGAGCTTCAGAGCGGATCAGCGGAACCGCCTGACGCTGCATGTTCGATCCCATCAGTGCGCGGTTCGCGTCATCGTTCTCAAGGAACGGAATGAGCGCGGATGCGACCGATACCAGCTGCTTCGGCGAGACGTCCATAAGGTCGATCTCTTCGGAGCGGGCCATATAGTGGTCACCGGCTTTACGGGTGTTGATCAGTTCGTTGGTGAAGCTGAAGTCATCGTTAAGCGGTTCGTTCGCCTGTGCGATGACATAACGGCCTTCCTCGATCGCCGAGAGGTAAATAACCTCTGCGGTGACGTTACCGTCGACAACCTTGCGGTACGGGCTTTCGATGAAGCCGTACTGGTTGACGCGGGCAAAGGTCGCCAGCGAGTTGATCAGACCAATGTTCGGACCTTCCGGCGTTTCAACCGGGCAGATACGACCATAGTGGGTCGGATGAACGTCACGAACTTCAAAGCCTGCACGCTCACGGGTCAAACCACCCGGACCAAGCGCCGAAAGACGACGTTTGTGGGTAATTTCCGAAAGCGGGTTGGTCTGGTCCATGAACTGCGACAGCTGCGAGGAGCCGAAGAATTCACGAACAGCAGCCGCAACCGGCTTCGCATTGATCAGGTCATGCGGCATGACGTTGTCGATCTCGACCGAGCTCATACGCTCGCGGATCGCACGTTCCATACGCAAAAGACCAACGCGGAACTGGTTTTCCATCAGCTCGCCAACCGAACGCAGACGACGGTTGCCAAGGTGGTCAATATCGTCGATTTCGCCACGACCGTCTTTCAGGTCGATCAGAACGCGGACGACTTCCAGAATGTCTTCACGACGCAGGATACGAACAGTGTCTGCACATTCGAGGTTCAGACGCGCATTCATTTTCACGCGGCCAACCGCGGAAAGGTCATAACGCTCTGCATCGAAGAACAGGCCCTTGAACATGGCTTCCGCACCCTCGAGGGTCGGCGGCTCGCCCGGACGCATGACGCGATAGATATCCACAAGGGCTTCTTCGCGGTTGCTGTTCTTGTCCAGTGCCATGGTGTTGCGCAGATACGGACCAACCTGGTTGTGGTCGATCATCAGCAAGCGAACGGAATCTACACCCCATTCCTTGAGCTGCTCGAACACACCTTCGGTCAGTTCGTGACCGGCTTCTGCCAGGATCTCGCCGGTTTCGCCGTCAATGAGGTCATCTGCCATGAACCAGCCGTTAAGCTGCTCTTCCGGAACGATGATTTCCTTGACGCCCTGCTCGGTGATTTTGGCAGCAGAACGCTTGGTGATTTTCGAACCGGCTGCTGCAACAACTTCGCCGCTGTTGGCATCAACAAGATCGTGAACCAGCTTCTGGCCGATATAACGGTCTGCGTTGAAATCGGTTACCCAACCATCTGCGGTACGGCGGTATTCAGCCGACTCATAGTAATAGTTGAGGATTTCTTCCGGGGTCAGGCCTTCGATTTCCGACGGATCGACAGAACGCCCTTCTTCGGCACGCTGTGCACGCAGCTGTTCGGACTCTTCATTTTCAAGAGCCATAAGCAGCGTGGTCGCCGGCAGTTTGCGGCGACGGTCGATACGGACATAAAGAATGTCTTTTGCGTCGAATTCGAAATCGAGCCACGAGCCACGATAAGGAATCACACGCGCGGCAAACAGATATTTGCCCGAGCTGTGGCTCTTACCTTTGTCATGGTCAAAGAAGACGCCCGGCGAACGGTGCATCTGAGAAACGATCACGCGCTCGGTGCCGTTCACGATAAAAGTACCGTGTTCGGTCATGAGCGGCATATCGCCCATATACACGTCTTGTTCCTTGATATCGCGGATCGAACGGGCACCCGTGTCCTCGTCGATATCCCATACTACCAGGCGCAGCGTTACGCGCAGCGGTGCGGCAAAGGTCATGCCACGCTGGCGACACTCTTCGGTATCGTATTTCGGCTGCTCAAGCTCATACGAAACGAATTCAAGAGTTGCGCGTTCCGAAAAATCTTTAATCGGAAAGACGCTCTTGAACACTTCCTGGAGACCTGCATCGTCCCGCTGCTCCTGCGGGGTCCCGGTCTGCAAAAACTTGTCGTAGGAATTCTTTTGAACCTCAATGAGATTCGGGAGCGGAGCGACTTCGCTGATCCGTCCAAAGCTTTTGCGGATGCGCTTTCGACCAGTAAAGGACTTATCCATCATCGTTCCTTTAATCGCGCCTCCCCACACCGTCCGAACTCGTTCGTCCCTGCCCTGCTGCGTTTCCGACTTGCGCAAAACGCATACAGCACAACGACGCCCGAGCCCCGTACGGGGCGGGCGTTCACTTGATTATGACCGTGGATGTGTTTTGACATCCAACTTGATTGAGATCACTGATCCCTCGGCTGTCGACGCCGTCAAAGATAACCTCTGACCTAAACGGCCTTACGTTATGTACGATTACCTTTGGCAGCGTCAACCGTTAAATTCCTGTTCGCGCCTCTGCACAGTCCTTGGCCCTATTGCCGGGGTGCACAGAGACGGAAGGGCCGGCGCCCAAAGGACGCCGACCCAAACCTTGGCAAGAAGCCGTCGATTACTTGAGTTCGACGGTTGCGCCAGCTTCTTCAAGCTGTTTCTTGATTGCTTCGGCTTCGTCCTTAGCAACGCCTTCTTTGACGGCTTTCGGAGCGCCTTCAACCAAGTCTTTGGCTTCTTTGAGGCCAAGACCGGTGATGCCACGAACTTCTTTAATGACGTTGATTTTCTTGTCGCCAGCAGAAGCGAGGATAACGTCGAATTCGGTTTTTTCTTCAGCAGCAGCACCGCCGGCAGCAGCGCCACCAGCAGCAGCAACAGCTACCGGAGCAGCGGCGGAAACGCCCCACTCTTCTTCGAGCATTTTGGAAAGTTCTGCAGCTTCAATAACGGTGAGCTTGGAAAGCTCTTCAACGAGTGCCTTAAGATCGGCCATTTTGTATTACTCCTAGGCTTGAACTTAGATATCAGTGATATCTGGATAATTTGGTTTACGCGGCTTCGCCTTTGTCGGCATATGCCTTCAGCACCTGGGCGATCTGAGCCGCCGGCTTGGAGGTCAGCGTAGCGATACGCTGTGCCGGGGTCTGGATCATACCAACCAGTTTCGCACGAAGTTCGTCCAGCGACGGCAGTTCTGCCAGAGCTTTAACGCCCTGCTCGTCCAGAATCTGTTCGCCGATGGCACCAGCAACAAGAACAAGCTTGTCGTTGGATTTTGCGAACTCGGAGGCTACTTTTGCGACCGAAGCCGGATCAGCTGAATAGCCAATCGCGGTCGGGCCGGTGAAGTAGTCTGCAAGACCAGCAAATTTGGTGCCTTCCAGAGCAAGTCGCGTAAGCCGGTTTTTGGTGACCTTGAAGCCCGCACCAGATTCACGCATCTGCGCACGAAGAGCGGTAATTTCAGCAACCGTCAGCCCTTTGTACTGGGTGACAATGACGCCTTCCGCACCTTCGAACACTTCGCGCATCTCTGCTACGAACTGTTGTTTATCATCGCGGTTCACTTTTAGTCTCCGACATTGCTTATTGCCCTGAACCCCACAAGGAGGTTCACAGACGCGACCAGTCCTTTCGAACCGGTCTGTGACGCCCGTCCGTTTGCCAGATGTCCAAGCCTTGTGTGATGCCCCGTTCGGGGAAAAACTTAAGTACCGGAACCTCTGCCTATGCAGGGAATTAAGAGTGATTGATTTCACTCACCTGCAGTCTGGGACAGACAGGTAGAGAGGGCCTAGAGCCCTCTCCGGTCCTGACCGACCCGAAGATCGGTCAGAATTCGAAAATTCTTATTTCGACGCGATGTCAGCAACCGACAGCTTGACGCCAGCACCCATGGTGGAGCTGATCGCCGCGCGCTGCAGGTAGGTACCTTTTGCGCCGGTCGGTTTTGCTTTTACGATCGCATCGACGAATGCTTTTGCGTTCTCGACGATCTGCTCTTCGCTGAACGAAGCCTTGCCGATACCTGCATGTACGATACCGTTTTTCTCGGCGCGGAACTGGACCTGGCCAGCTTTTGCGTCGGAAACTGCGGTTGTAACATCCATGGTAACGGTGCCGAGTTTCGGGTTCGGCATCAGGCCGCGCGGGCCGAGAACCTTACCGAGACGACCGACAACAGCCATCATGTCCGGGGTCGCAATAACGCGATCATAGTTCAGATCGCCTTTCTGCATTGCTTCCATCAGGTCTTCTGCGCCAACAGCATCTGCACCAGCTTTCTGTGCTTCTTCTGCTTTTGCGTCTTTTGCGAAGACTGCAACGCGCATGGTTTTACCGGTACCGTGCGGAAGGGAAACAACACCACGGACCATCTGGTCAGCGTGACGCGGATCAACACCAAGGTTCATTGCGAATTCGATGGTTTCATCGAACTTTGCTTTTGCACCTTCTTTGACGATCTTTACGGCAGTTACCAGATCGTACTGGGTGTTACGGTCGATGCCCTCATAGGCCTGGGCAAGGCGTTTACCAGTCTTGGCCATCGTCTTACTCCACAACCTCGAGACCCATAGCACGGGCAGAGCCCTCGATCATAGCCATCGCGCCGTCAATGTCGAATGCATTGAGGTCAGCCATTTTGGCTTCTGCGATTTCTTTGACCTGTGCTTTGGTAACCTTGCCAACGTAACCTTTGCCGGTGGTGCCGGAACCCTTGGCGATACCTGCTGCCTTTTTCAGGAAGTAGGATGCGGGCGGGGTTTTGGATACGAACGAGAAGGAACGGTCGGAATAAACGGTGATGACGACCGGAATCGGCATACCTGGTTCCATCTGCTGGGTAGCAGCGTTAAACGCCTTGCAGAATTCCATGATGTTCACGCCGCGCTGACCAAGAGCCGGGCCGACGGGCGGCGACGGGTTGGCTTTGCCGGCGGGAATCTGCAGCTTAATATAGCCGTCGATTTTCTTCGCCATTAGAGTACCTCTTACAGAAGCGCGCGGTCCGGCCATGGCTGACCTCCCGCGCCTTGAATGCTGCCTGCGTATACAGGCAGCGACTTAAATTTTCAAGATCGTTTTTAAAGCTTCTCGACCTGGGTGTATTCCAGCTCGACCGGAGTTGAACGACCGAAGATCGAAACCGACACCTTAAGGCGCGCACGTTCTTCATCAACCCCTTCGACAACACCGTTAAACGACGCAAACGGTCCGTCAGAAACACGAACTTCCTCGCCAACCTCGAATGCGATGGTCGGCTTCGGACGGTCAACACCCTCCTGCACCTGATGCAGAATGTGCTGAGCTTCCTTTTCGGAAATCGGCATCGGCTTGCCACGGCTACCAAGGAAATCGGTAACTTTTGCGGTATTTTTGACCAGATGCCAGCTTTCGTCAGTGAGTTCCATCTTCAGCAGGACGTAGCCCGGGAAAAACTTCCGCTCGGCATTGACCTTGGCGCCGCGACGCATCTCGACTGTTTCTTCAGTCGGAACCAGGACCTCTTCGATTTCGCCCTCAAGACCCTTCTTGATGGACTGTTCGCGGATCGACTGGGCGACCTTCTTTTCGAATCCGGAGTGAACGTGCAGTACGTACCAGCGATGTGCCATAATCAGCCCCCGACCCCAAAGACCAGCTTAACACCCCAAGCGAGGAGCTGATCGACAACAAAGAAGAAAACCGACGCCAAAGCAACCATCACAAAAACCATGATGGTCGAAACAGTCGTTTCCTTGCGGGACGGCCAAGAGACTTTCTTTGCCTCTGAGCGGACCTGCTGTACGAATTGTGCTGGCGACGTTTTAGCCATTGTCGGGGTTACACCGCTTTCTAATGCTTTGTTTCACGACCCGGAAAAAATTGGCAGGAGAGGAGGGACTCGAACCCCCGACACTCGGTTTTGGAGACCGATGCTCTACCAACTGAGCTACACTCCTACAAGATCGTCAGAAAGTTGAAAAGCTTATCTTCTTTCTGGCTCATCCCCACCCGGGTGGTGGGGTGTGCGGGCGGTTTATAGCCGCCCGCACATCCAAGATCAAGCACTCAATCGTGCAAAATCTTAAAAATTATTCGATGATTTTCGCAACAACGCCCGCGCCGACGGTACGACCGCCTTCACGGATTGCGAAACGCAGACCTTCGTCCATTGCGATCGGTGC
>NZ_JAYMEA010000007.1:0-253091 GCF_037027285.1 Thalassospira sp. CH_XMU1448-2 | reverse complement strand
CCTTATGGGGCCGCTTTTTTTATTTGTCGCCGGGGCTGTGGATCTGAACCTCGCAAACAGGCCAATGCCTGTTTGCTCAAAGGTTCTTTGCGGAGGCCAAAGGTCGGAGCTGAGCGAACGCAGTGAGCGCTAATCCTGCCCCCGCAACCAATCAGGTTTTCACTGTCCGAATACGTGACCATGCCGGAATGGCCAATGAGATAATCAGAATGGCCGCGAGCAGCCCCTGTGCCAGCAGGGTTTCCGTTACCGGGTAGAGACCGAAATACAACTGCAACCAGGGTGCATCCGGGAACCATGAGACCGGGGTGGCGGACATAATCGCGGCGGTTTGCAGGCCCCGGATGCCACTGCCGACGAGCATGATGCAAAGAATTGCCAAAAGAATCCCTGTTGTCCGGAAGAAAGTGGTTATCGGCAATTTCGTTTCCAGCCCCAGTATGGCGAAGGCTGCCACAAGGGACAAAGCTGTGCCAGTAAACAATCCTCCAAGAACCGGCAGTGTCGGCGCATCAATCAGCAATGCTTCATAAAACAAGACTGTCTCGAAGCCTTCGCGAAAGACAATCAGGAAAGCTAGCGAAAGCAGGGTGAACCAGCCAAGAAACTTCTGTTTGTCGGCTTTTCTTGCATCGGAGGTCAGCGCGACTTTGTGTTTAATCTCAGCCATCCAGTCGCCGACATAGGCTTTGCGGAAAATCCAGTGCGTCACATAGAAAAGCACGGCAGCTGCAACAAGGGCGGTGCCTCCTTCAAGGAGTTCGCGTTGCAAGGTGCTCATGGTAAACAGTTTTCCGACGGCAAACCACAGAAGGAAAGATCCTGCCAGGGCCAGGGTGATGCCGAGCGTGATCGGCCATACCCATCCGTTCGGTCCTTTGGCTTTGACGCCATTTGATTTAAGTGCCCCGATCATGCAGGCAAGAATCAGGACAGCCTCGAGCCCTTCGCGCAATAAAATCGCAAGAGATTGAACGAAAGCACCAAGCGATGACAATTGTGTGTCGAGGATGGTCGACGCCTCGGTGGTTTGTCGTTTCATCCGATCAACGGTGATTTTAAGGGGCTCCAGAGGGCCGTGATCAGCGATGAGTTTGCCCAAGCCTGGTTCCGTGATGCTGCCTTCCCAGAAATCTGATTCCAGTTTCAGGGCAAGAGAAGGCGAACGCGGGACAAGCCGTTGTTCAATATCGGGATCGAAAAAGGCATAGGCTTCCAGCCGTTTAAGCTCTGCCTCGGCCCAGTCGCCGGCTTGGGCAACCAGCAAAATTTCGTCAAACAGATCGGGAAGCAGCAGCAATGATGCCTTGTATCCGCCATTGGCCGTGTCACTGCCATAGGTGTCGGCAATGATTTCCTGCCCTTCGGTGGCAAGATTTCGGATTTGCTCAGGGTTTCCCTTGCTGCTGATCAGATATTTCATCTCGTCGAGAATAGTACCAAGCCGGTCGAAAGATCGGGGGTGGCGTTGTGAGAGGTCATGGCCAAGATCACCATAGATCATCTGGGCACGGTCACGGAAAAGCTGTGCTTCGAAATATTCAAACGGAATGGTGATCTCGCCATCGCGAACACCTTTTTCATACTCAAGCGGGATCAGGTTCAAAAAGCGCGCCAGAAGCCGGACCCGTCGTTCGAGTTCATCCTGTGGCAGGCTGGTCGGGGCATAGGTCGCGAACAGATCCTGAAGATGTTGGAGGTTTGTCTCAAGCTCGTCGCCCCCGGATGCTGTGCGTAACCCGGTCATGATGTTGCTGATTTCAGTGCCCTTTTGCGGGCCAAGCCGTTCGGTAATGTTACCTGCAAGAAGGCGGTGCAAGCCTTGGGCGCGGGCAATGGTTCCGGCCAGTTGGACGGTATAGTTCTGTGCAAGATGGGTTCGCGCATCGGCAAGGGCGCGTCGTAATTCGCTGGCATAAATGCCAAGTAACTCAGTCTTGATGATGTCGCGGGTCTGAAGAGGGGAAAGACGACCGGAAAGTGCTTCGCGCATGGCAATACTGGCGGCCGTGTCGCGCGATGTGCGGGCATATTCACGGATATTCAGCCATTGTGATGCAGTTTCGACATCACCGGAATTCAGAAGATCAACAGTTCTTGCAAATGCACCATGGAGTATTGCCGTGCGGATGTCGGCATGGGCAGATGCCGCTTTGGCCGGGTTCCATGTTGAAACCGCGTTTGCGTAATCATTCAGTGCGTCGGAAACAGTGCGGGCCTGATCCGGAACGGCGATTTCAAAGGAGGCGGCGAGATGGTCGTTCCAAAGCGACTGAATTCTGGCCAGTTTGCCCGCCGCCTTTTCTTCCAGAGCATGATCAACAGGCCGATACATCATCCGGATCAGAGAGGCACTTGTGCTCTGTAATTCTTCGGCATCCTGCCAGGCAAGGTTTGGTTGAGCAAAACCGTTTGATAGCGGGGCTGCGATGATCACGAAGGTCAGTAAAGCCAATCGGAAAATACAGGGGGTCATGGCCGTGCCTTTTCATCTGCAGGAAGACTGAACGTTGCGCTGACAAGTTCGAAGGGAGGGACAATCAGGTCGGTCTTCAATGTGTTGAAGATAAATTCCTGGGTGGCGACCCGGTACCAGAGACGTGCGGTGATCTGGTAAGGGCCGGTGTTGTCACCGGAAAGCGCAACGTCATAGGTAACGATGTCTTCGCCTTTTGGGGGGACGCCTTTGCGCAGATGCGTTATCTCTGCGGTTATGAAAGTCAGATGATCGGGAATGCGATTGCCCGCACTGTCGCGAAAGTCTTCGCGCCAGATAACCGCGTCTGGATCGGTTTGCCCGCGTTCGGTATCGAAGCTGCCGGAATGATAGATCACCGAGCCGTTTGCGTCCGAAACCACAATTTCAAGCCACATATATTTCTGATCGATCACACCTGTTGGCAGGTTGTGACCAGCACCAAGATTCTGTACGGCGATGTCAAAAACGAGCCGGTTATCGGTAATGTGACTGCCTTTTAGGGCAAGTCCGGCAGCAGCGCGCAACAGGGCTGCTGTTGCCGTTCCCTGTTTTTCAATCAGGCGAGTGTTTTGTTCTTTGGTTAGTCCTGGCAATATCCCGCCGCGTAACCATGTCAGGTTTGATCCAAGAGAGGTATCAAACATCAGGTAATTTGCCCCGACAAAGTTATGGGCATAGCGTTCAGGTTTGCGAATGTCCCCGTCGCGGATTTGTCGAACATAGGATGCCGGATCCGGCGCCATGTGACAGTCCTGACAAGTGATGTCATTTTGGGCGTACCAGCTGTCGCGCCATTCGACAAAGGTGGTTTGGACATGTTGTCTTGTTGTCGCCTTGGACATCGATTGATCATAGTTTTCGGTATGGCATCCGCCGCAGAAATCAGCGCTGGCAATCAGGGCATTGGTCTTGGCTGCGCCAAAGGCACGGGCATGATCACGCGGTGCGGCAAGGATCATCGGGTTGGAGAGTTGATCGACACCGGTATTCACAGCTAGGGTAAGCGCCCCATTGCCTTCAAGAGGGTCGGCATGGGTAGCGGTATGGCACATGACGCAACTGATCCCTTCGGTCTCGGCGTCTGAAGGCATGACAGATTTGAAGCGATTGGTACGTCCTGCCAGAACTTCACCCGGTGCATGACATCCTTCGCAAAACCGTGCACGTTCGATCCCGTCACGGTGCAAGTTTTCATTGGCCTCTACAGCGCGTTCGTAAACTGTGTCGCGACCGGCTATGGCATGCAGCGACGGGGCCCACTCATCAAATTCCTTTTGATGACAGGTGGCACAGGTTGCGGCGGACTGAATTTTTGACGGATCGACAAGACGACCGTTATCGGTTTGCAGTCGCGACGGCCAGAAAGGCCGTTCTGCACCATTTTCATCCGGTCCAAAGGGCAACTGATAGAACGGGATATTGACAAGGTCGATGCCCGGTTCCGGCGCGGGAGGGCGTAGAAGATAAAGGGAAACGACAATCAGGATGCCAATGATACAGCCAGATATCAAAAGCGGGAGATTGGCTTTGAGTTGTCTTTTCATTTTTCCCCCCGGTTTAAACGCGGGGTCGGGTTACGCCAGTGCCGCAACCCCAGATGAACAACCAGACCGATGATGGCAGTGAGGGCCCCCCATAAATGCACAAAAGTCAGGAGATAGGTTGTTTCGAACTGCCAGAACCAGATTTTCCCGGTCAGGTAGATTGCAGGGGGCACGACCATCAGCCATCCGGTTGCGATGATCAGAATGTATTTTGCAATCATTAACCAGCTCAGTCCGGTGAATATTTTGCGCTGACTTGTCGCAAGCCCCTGTTTGATATGGCTGGCGATCCAGACAAGAAACAGGACAGTAAAAATCAGCCCGACAAATAGATGAAACAGCAAAACAGTTTCACCAGCGTTCCAGTTATGTCCGGCGAAGAATTCCAGATAAAGTCCGGTGCCAAGCAGGAGGGCAAAAAGATATGTCAGAACCTGCATCCGAGAGTTCGCGCGGATCAGGCTCATTACACCTGCACGTGCAGGAACGTACTGGACAGTTGAAAGCGGGAAAGTTGTGTTTTTTGTCGTCATGGCTGTTCTTGCTGGTCGTCAAGCCGGGCGGACTTCAATGTCCGCCGGCTTGATTGATTGCGGGACAAATTAGCCGCGGATATTGACTTTGTTCTGGGCTGCGGCCTGCAGGATCATTGCGACAATCCGGTCGGCAATATCCTGGGCCTCGTTGCCCAGTGCATCGGCTTCTTCAATGCCGAATTTTTCACCGGATTTTTCGCGGGCATAGGTATCCTCAACCAGCGAAAGAAGTTCTTCGAAGCCTGATTTGATCCGGGTATCAAGATCGGGATTATCAGCGGAAACAACTGGCGAGATGGCGCTGAAATACATTTTTTTGCACCCGCCCATGATCCCCTGAACATCGGCAAGGCGGCTTTGCGCGACAAAGGCACCGACTTCTCCGGTGATGAACTGGGATTCCTTCCACTCACCGAAATAGTCGCCAACTGTTGGTGTCATTGTCACAACCGAGGTAAAGGCATCGTCACGGTTCGGCTTCCAGACCGACATGTCGCTATGCAATTTTTTGGCCCAGTGCGTCAGGGCCTGTGCCGCACCAAGTCCGAGATTGGCATCAAAAAGCATTTCTCCCGGTGCTTGTTTGCCATCGTCATTGAGGTCTGCGACCAGCTTGATATGGCTTTCCTCCATGCCCCAGAACAGGGGTTCCGTGATGCCGTGGAAAAGGTTTCCCGGCCGGGAAAGCACGGTTCCGTCAGGGAGCGTCAGATCGTATTGGGCGATATCCTCGCTTTCGGTTCCGGGATTGCCAGCATCAAGAATCAGGTCATATTTTGCGGTTTCAGGAATCCCGGCAACGATACCTTCAATGGTTTCATACTGGTTGGATGCTTCCAGCCAGAGTGTCCTGATATTTTGTATCTGCCCGGCCAGAACAGGGCCTTTGGCCTGCCAGGCAGCAGGATAGTTTCCATCATGTGATGCGATGATGTCGGCATAGGCAGACACTGCATTTTCAAGCAAGGTTGCCTGCGAGATCAGTCGTTCATTATGATCAAGAGTGAACTGTTTGACATTTTCAAGGCCCCTGATTTCCGCATCATCAGTTGCAAAGGCATTGCCCGAGATTGCAAGACACGATGCCAGTGCGGCGGTCAGAAGAACGGGTTTCTTGAACATATTCCTACCTTTCAGATCAAAAAATGGCGGTTGCGGTGAAACAGACGGGGTTGCGAATACGGCCCGCCTGTTTCGCCGAATAATCGGTGCGGGAATATTTGTGATAACAATTATCATTTGCGAAAAGAGGCGAACTTGATGCTGGTCAAGTCAAACCGGCCGGGCTTTTATCGCGCCAGGCGATTTGACGATGATCAAGTTCACGGGCTGGTGCAGGTGTCTTAATCCATCGGTTACCCGCATTGAGCGAAAGGTCACGGGGGTTGGATCAAGGTCCGTGGCCGTGGCCTTTTGCCTTTGGGGAATAGTGAGTTTTGCTAACGGAATGCGGTGAAAATCCGCAGCGGTCCCGCCGCTGTAACCGGTATGCTGCAAACAATGCCAGAGCGGCAGTCACTGAATGAGAAATCCATTCGGGAAGGCAGTTTGGAGCGTTCCGACCGGGAGCCAGAAGACGAGTAAAACACGTTTCAACAAGATTGTGTGCCGATGGAAAAGGTCATGGCAGAACTGCCGCAATCTTGCCTTTCCAGGAGAAGGTTGAATGTTGGAAACCCGTGCAAAGCACGAAAAGACAAATATTTCAGAGGGCATCCAGTCGCTTGATGATATCCGGGCGTTGCTCGGGTCATTGCCGATGGCCGATGAAGGGCCGGTGATCAAGGCACGGCAAAGGGACCTTGAACTGACAAAGCCGCGCGGCAGTCTGGGCAGACTTGAGGAAATTGTTTTCTGGTTGTGCCGATGGCAACAAAGTGACGTTCCGCAAATGGATTACCCGCAAGTTTGTGTCTTTGCAGGAAACCATGGAATTGTGCAGCATGATGTTTCTGCTTTTCCACCGTCCGTCACGGCATTGATGGTTGATAACTTTGCAAAGGGCGGGGCCGCGATCAATCAGTTCAGTACGGAACTTGGGGCCGAGGTGACAGTGCGAGCCCTTGATCTGGACTGTCCGACCCGTGATTTCACCGTTGAAGCAGCGATGAGCGAAGATGAATGCGTTGATGCTTTTCGTATCGGCATGGAGGCAGTGAACCCGGATGCCTCGTTCCTGTGTCCGGGGGAAATGGGGATCGGGAATACAACATCTGCTGCGGCAATTTGCCATATCATGTGGGATGGTACGCCGGGCGACTGGGTAGGATCGGGAACAGGTATCAACCGCGATCAGTACAAGCGGAAGATCAATATCGTGAAGCAGGCAAAAGCCTGCCACGATATGTCGGTGAAAGATGGTCTGGACGTTTTGCGCTGTGTCGGAGGCCGGGAAATCGTTGCGATGGCCGGGGCGATTATCGCCGCCCGGCTGTTAAACATTCCGGTTATGCTTGACGGGTTTATATGCAGTGCGGCAGCGGCCACACTGCATGAAACATCTTCCAAAAGCCTGATGCATTGCATGGTCGGGCATGGATCAGCGGAGCCGGGGCACAGGTTATTGCTGGACCGGATCAGAAAGCGTCCGTTGCTTGATCTTGACCTTCGTCTGGGCGAGGGCACCGGAGCCGTGCTTGCCGGGTTGATTGTCCGGGCTGCGGCACAGTGTCACAATAATATGGCAAGCTTCGGAGACATCGGGATCACTCGCGATACGCCATGTGAGAAGCAGGCTTAAAGGTATCAGGCCGACATCCTCTGGTCCGAAATATCGCCGGAGGATGTTGGCCTGAAAATATGTAAAGGCGTTACGCCGCGTCCGTTAAAGATGTGCTTGACCGGGCTGTTTGGGCCGCCCGGTCCTTTCGGATCATGTTGCGCAAGCGTTGCATGACATCAAGGTTGTTATGCTCCATGGCTTGCAAGGACTGAAGGGCAAGATCAAGTTGCCCCTGACGATAAAAGTTCACGGCTTTGCGGGCATTGTCGTGGACTTGGCGATGCGGGATTTCAAGCGCCTTGAAATCAACCATATCGGCAAAAAGACCGTGGCCACTGCCATCGTAATACCACTGCCCCAATCGGCAGTCGGTTTCCGGCGGAAAGTCTGCTTCGGTTGCATCCGATAACCCCATGAAAACCCGATAGACTGCAAGCTTGAGTTCAAGTTCTTCAAGGTTGGCTAGTTCTATTTCACTAAGAATGGCAGCCATCGACATTGCGGACTGTCCTTCGGTCGAAATATCAAGGATATGCTGGGTTCTTGTCAGAAGTGTATTGGCATCTGATTCCAGATCAGAAGCAGAGCCCGCATTGGTTTTCATGTCACGATCGGCACTATCGGCTTGTGACTGGATCTTACGAACCAGCTTGCCGATTTCCAAAGTTGCTTCGGTTGCGCGATTGGCCAATCCACGGACTTCGGTCGCGACAATCGCAAAGCCCTTTCCGGCTTCTCCGGCACGTGCGGCTTCGATGCTTGCATTGAATGCCAGGAGTTTGGTTTGACGCGACACATCATCAACCATCGAAAGAATAGAGCCGATTTGTCCGGCATTGTCATTTAGCGTGCTGATTTGTGCAGAGGCCGCACGGATGTGCTTGCTGATTTCTGTGATGTGCGATGACATGTTTTTCAGGCCGGTCTGGCTTTCACCGGATTGATGTCGGGCATCTTGATTGGCGCGACTGGTTTCAACCAGCAAGGCGGACAGGTCGGAAAAAGACTCGCGCACGGTAATCAGGGAGTCTCCAAAGGCAGCCAGATTTCCGAAAATGGATCGGGTGATCTTCTGTTCTTGTTCAAGCTCGGCGACACGCGCACGGAGAGCTTCCATTTCGTTTTCGCGGGAAAGGGAGGCCATATTGTTCTGGGCGGAAAGTGATTCGAACATAGCTGGTTTCCTTCGGTACATGTTCCGACATCTTTAAACATGTAAATAAAATACATGTTTAAAGATGTAATGTGAATACATGTTAAGGCATGGCAGCCTGTTTAAATTTGCAGGAACGCACTTATACGACGGGAAGCCGTGTTCCGCTTGAGGTGGTCAGTGTCTCACACTGACGGCGAGGATTGAGAAAACAACGAGGATAATTGGGCTTGTGGCTTTAAAAGGTCCGCCAGACTGTAACTGTCGAGAGTTCGATAGAAGGCATTGCTTGCTTCCATCAAGGCATGTCGCAGGAAACAGGCACTTTCGATCCGGCATTCACCGTGATGTGCGGGGTCAAAGCAGGCGACAAGCGCCATGTCCTGTTCTGTATCCCGAACAATCTTGCCAATGCCAATTTCCGAAGGGACGCGACCGAGTCTCATGCCGCCGCCCTTGCCCCGAACGGTTTCAATCACCCCTGTGCGGGCCTGATGGTGAACGATCTTCATCAGGTGATTGCGCGAAATCTCATAGGCATTGGCGATTTCATCAATCGTGACCAGACGATCCTGATGCAAGCCAAGATAGATCAGTACCCGCAGGGTGTAGTCGGTGAAGTGGGTCAGGCGCATGGCGAGCTCGATCCGTGTTCAGACGCAGATTTAAACATGTATATTCTACACTTCTTTTCTCGGCCAGCCAGCCCAATGCTGCGAAATTCAACGCGATAAAATGGTGTCCCCGTCGTGCAAGGTACGATCACAAAGGACTGGCGATCAAACCGTTCGACACCCTGTTTGGTCACATTCACCTGAAACCGGCAATTCTGCTCCATTAGCTGTTCCGGCACATGCCCCCGCCAAATGGCGGGAATTTTTCGTTTGACGGCAATCAAGGAGCGAAATGCAGGCTTGGCAAATGATGCGAGAATGCCGTTTTGGGGACAGAGCGGCTTGGAACTGTCAATCGGAGTGAGGATTCGTTCAAATGTCGGAACGTCTGACAAAATCTGCCGCCCGAAACATCTTTTACGGCGGAACGATCTTCTTCCTGGTCATCTTTCTTGGACTGACCTTGCATAGCCACAACTATATCGTCAACGAGTCCAGTAATTCGGATCAGCTGACAGAATCTGTTGTAGCGGGCAAGCATATCTGGGAACGCAATTCCTGCATCAACTGCCACACCCTTCTGGGGGAAGGTGCCTATTATGCACCCGAACTTGGCAATGTCTGGGTGCGGTATGGCGGCAAGGATGATCCGGAAGGAGCGCGTGACATGCTCAAATCATGGATGCAGGCTCAGCCGTCAGGCATCGAGGGCCGTCGCCAGATGCCGCAATTCAACCTTTCAGATCAGGAACTGGAACAGCTTGTCGATTTCCTGAAATGGACCAGTGAAATCGATACGCAGAACTGGCCGCCTAACGAGGCGGGTTGACCGGTGCTGATGGAAACGAGGCTACAATGAAATATCAATCTCAAAAGGTTGCGCTATATTACATATATGGCGCGCTGGCATTGTTCGCAGCCCAGATCCTGTTCGGTGTTGTTGCGGGCACTGTTTATGTTTTCCCCAATTTTCTGTCCGAATTGCTGCCGTTTAACGTCATCCGCATGATTCACACCAATGCGCTGATTGTGTGGCTGTTGATGGGGTATTTCGGCGCGGCATATTATTTGCTGCCCGAAGAATGCGAGACAGAGATTCACAGCCCCAAACTGGCGATTATCCAGTTCTGGCTGTTCATGATTGCAGCGGCCGCCGCTGTTGTCGGATATATCTTCGGCATCCACGAAGGCCGCGAGTTTCTTGAACAGCCGCTGCCGATCAAGGTCGGTATTGTCGTTGTGGCACTGATGTTCCTTTACAACACAACGATGACCTTGCTCAAAGGACGTAAAACAGCGGTTTCAAACGTCCTGATGATCGCATTGTGGTTTGTCGCATTGCTGTTCCTGTTTGCCTTCTACAACCCGTCCAACCTGGCCGTCGACAAGATGTACTGGTGGTATGTGGTGCATCTGTGGGTCGAAGGTGTCTGGGAACTGATCATGGCGTCAATCCTGGCCTTCCTGATGATCAAGATGACCGGTATCGACCGCGAAGTTGTTGAAAAATGGCTTTACGTCATGGTGTCGTTGACGCTGTTTACCGGCATCCTCGGGACCGGCCACCACTATTACTGGATCGGAACGCCGGGTTACTGGCAATGGATCGGTAACGTGTTTTCAACACTTGAGGTCGTGCCGTTCTTTGCCATGGTGATATTCTGTTTCTACATGGTGTGGAAAGGTGGCCGTGACCATCCGAACAAGGCTGCCCTGTTGTGGTCGCTTGGTTGTTCCGTGATGGCGTTTTTCGGGGCTGGCGTCTGGGGCTTCATGCATACCCTGTCGTCCATCAACTATTACACCCACGGTACACAGGTAACGGCAGCTCACGGGCATCTGGCCTTCTACGGGGCCTATGTGATGCTCAACCTTGCGATCTTTACCTATGCACTGCCGTATCTTCGCGGGCGTGAACCCTTTAACCAGCAGCTCAATATGTGGGGCTTCTGGATCACGACAAGCGGCATGGCATTCATGACCTTTACCCTGACTTTTGCCGGTGTTGTGCAAACTCATCTGCAACGCGTTCTGGGCATGAACTACATGGACGTTCAGGATCAGGTTGCCCTGTTTTACTGGATGCGTCTTGGGGCGGGTGTCGCGGTTCTGATTGGTGTTGTGCTGATCGTCTGGTCTTTGGTGGTGGTGCCCCGCGCATCTCGTGCCGCAACACGGATCAGCCAGCCGGCCGAATGACGGTAATCAAGTCAGAAAGACCTAGTTCGTGTTCTTTTAATTGGTGACACGCTGCTGGTAACGGCCGACCGGTTCTCGATGTCGGCCGTTACCTTTTTTGCCTTATCCAGTGCAGGAGCATTACGATGTCTACCGCTCTTAAACAGTCAACTCCCGAGGTTCCTGTTCCGTTTTACCAGCCGACCGGCAATGAAGAGCAGCTTTTTGAAGCTGCATGGCAACGCCATCTTCCTCTTTTGCTGAAGGGCCCGACAGGATGCGGAAAAACCCGATTTGTATCGCATATGGCCGCCAAGCTTGGCATGCCGCTTTATACCGTTTCCTGTCATGATGATTTGACCGCTGCCGACCTTACAGGCCGCTATCTGATCAAGGGGGGCGAAACTGTATGGGTGGATGGTCCCCTGACGCGTGCCGTGCGCAATGGCGGGATCTGCTATCTTGATGAGGTGGTCGAAGCGCGAAAAGATGTGACGGTCGTGCTCCACCCGCTAACCGATGATCGTCGTTTGCTGCCGCTTGATCGCACAGGTGAATTGCTTGAAGCGCCGGACAATTTCATGCTGGTTGTTTCCTATAACCCGGGATACCAGAATCTTCTCAAGCAGCTTAAACCTTCTACGCGGCAACGTTTTCTGGCCGTTGAGTTCAATTTCCCCGACCCCGATACCGAAGCCGATATCATTATGCGCGAAAGCGGAATTGATGCCGAAGGTGCGCGCATTCTTGTGCGTATAGCTGGCAATATCCGCAATCTGGCCGGGATTGACCTTGAAGAAGCCGCTTCGACAAGGTTGCTGGTCTATTGCGCAACATTGCTTAAAACCGGTGTTGCTTTCGATGATGCGATCCAGGCAGCGATTATCGAACCGTTGAGCGATGATCGTGACATTAAAACCGGTCTGCGCGAAGCAATTGGCATCATCCGTGGCTGACCGCGGGAGGGTGTCATGAGCTTTGATTTTCTTGAATTCGAAGAACAGGTGGGGATGTTGTGGCACCGGATTGCCACGCGTCATCAGGAAAGCTACCGCGAATATCCGGAACAGGCAGTTCGCTTCGCCGATTTGCGGTCATATCTGCCAGTCCTGTTTCGGACATTGGGTGGCGATCCGGCCCTTGAATTTTGTCAGATCGATAAGCGTGTTTCGACACACCGGCTAAGCTGGCGACAGCGGATCGGACTTGTCGATGAACAAATTGCCATGGCTGAAATGAACGAGAACGCGGTAAAAATGCCGCCTGTCATTTCGTTGTTCCCCGACAGTTCGCTTAACCGCGATTTGTATGTCTGGCTGATGGCATGGTTTGCGGTTTCGGAGCCGCAACCTGCCGTGCAGGAAGATGCGTTCGCTGCTGATATCATGCGTCTTGTCCGCGCGATGCAAACAGACCGTGCCGTGCAAAAGAATTTCCCCGGCATTCTTGCCTTGCGCCAGCGGCTATTCGAGGCCTTTGCCGCGTTGCGGCCCGTCCGTCGTCTGCCGCCTGTTGAACAGCAGATCGAAGAATGCGTGCAAAACATCCTTGACCAGTCGGGACCTTACAACACAAACCCTGTCTGGTCCCTGATTTTCGACTGTCAGCAAGATGCGCAGGATATTGCGCAAAAGATCAGGGAAGCGGGTCTTAAGCCGCTTCGTTATGCACCGTTCCTGCCGGTGCCCCTTTGGGGGGAGGCCGTTCATGTCGGTACATCAGGCAGAGATGGTGAGGCTGACGCTGACGATCCCGACGAACCCGCCCAGGATGGTGATCGGGAACGTAAAAAACAGGCCCGTCGGCGCAAGAATGATCAGGCCGGGCGGAATGATCCGCTTGCCCTGAACCGATTTGAAAAGATCCTTTCGATTGCCGAGATGGTCAATGTCAATCGGCCGATGGATGACGAAGAAGAACAGAATGCCAAGAAAGCGGCTGACGAACTTGAGGAAATGGAAATTTCCGAGTGCAAGCGAAAGGCGGCGACCAAACTGCGTTTTGATCTTGATCTGCCACCGCGAGAAGCAGACGAAGGGCGCGTGATTGGCAAATGGACATATCCCGAATGGGATTACAGGCAACAATCTTACCGCCCGGATTTCTGCAATGTCATCATGCAGTCAGGTGACGAAAATGTCAGCGAGACCGACATCTGGCAGCCCGGAGAAACCGAACGACGCCAGATCCGTCAGGTGCGTCGCCAGTTTGAGGCCTTTCGTCCGCGCCATGAGGTATTGCGCGCCCAGCTTGATGGTGGCGAACTTGATCTTGAAGCGGTCATTCGTGCGCAATGTGACCAGAAAGGCAATGGCGAGCTCAGCAACAGGATTTATCTTGATACCGTGCGGCGGGCCCGTGATCTTTCGGTTGCGGTTCTGATTGATGTTTCATTGTCGACAGATGCCTGGATACAGGACAATCGTGTTCTTGATGTTGAAAAGCAGGCCCTTTCGGTTTTGGCTGGCGGACTTGATGCCTGTGGTGATGATTTCGGGGTTTACAGTTTTACCTCGCGTCGGCGCGATTGGGTCCGGATCAATGCGATCAAGGATTTCAGCGAAGACTGGTCAGTCGAATGTCAGAACCGGATTCAAAGACTGCGTCCGGGGTATTACACCCGTCTGGGAACCGCGATACGGCATATGGGAAAATTGCTTGGTGAACGGCCTCACCAGCATCGCCTGATGCTGGTCATTACGGACGGCAAACCCAATGATATCGATCATTACGAGGGACGATACGGCATCGAGGACAGTCGCCGTGCAGTCCGCGAATGTCGACAGGCCGGGATTGGTCTGTTCGGGGTGACCGTGGACCGCAAGGCGCAGGACTATTTCCCCTATATCTTTGGCGTTGGCGGCCATGCGATTGTCGCCCGGCTTGAAAAGTTACCATCCGCATTGCCGCGCATCTATCGACAACTGGTGCGGTGATGATGCAGGGCGACATTCAAAAACAGCCCATCTTGAGTCCTGGAGACACAGAAATACCTGACGACGAAGCTTCCTGGGGCGGTCTCGAACACTTGCCTGGGCACCCGATCATGTGGGTATTGATCTTGTCCGAACTTGTCGTGTTCGGGGCATTCTTGCTGGTGTTTTCGGCAGTTCGAATTGGCGATCCTGCCGGATTTGCGCAGGATCAGTTGCAACTGGACAGATTGGCAGGCGGTATCAATACGCTGGTGCTGTTGACCAGTGGATTGTTTGCCGTCTTGGCAACCAAAGCAATCAATGAAGACAATCGGTCGGGGTGCAGGCTATGGCTGTTGGCAACGTCGATCTTCGGGGTGATTTTCCTGATTATCAAATTGATGGAATACACAGCCAAGTTCGATGCCGGGATCGGTTTGGAAAGCACGACATTTTTCACGCTTTATTTTCTGATTACCGGCTTTCATGCCCTGCATGTCGTTCTGGGGCTTGGCATTCTGGGGGTTGTTGCAATCTGGCCCAGCCGGATCAATGTCGAAACCGCCGCAGCATTCTGGCATATGGTCGATATGGTCTGGGTTCTGGTTTTCCCTGTGATCTATCTGGTGAGATGAGATGGCCGCGCAAGAAACCTGTTCAGAACTTGATGAAAATGATGCCGTTATGTCGGGAACAACCGAAACATCGTCCCGGATTGTTGTCAGGGTTTGGCTTGCGGCAAGTGCCATAACGATCCTGTCGCTCGTTCTGGGATTGACCGTTGATGGCGCAGTTCAACGGTCATTGGGACTGATCTCGGTCGGCTTTATTATGGCGGTTGGTTGTTGCAAGGCCTGGCTGATCTTGCGGTTCTATCTGGGGCTGGGACCAGCCGCAGGAAGCTGGCGCGGGTTATTCATGGCTTTTCTGATCGTCATTCTTGTTGGTGTTTTCGCAAGCCAGGGCATCATTGTTTTAATGATGCCCTGATATATTTACGTCGCTGCTGTTAGTGACTGGTGCCTTCGGAATAGGTGATCTTGTTAAACACGTTATATTTTCCGACCGGCTTTTTCATCGGGATGCGTTTGAGTTCGTTGAACGTGTCGGCATCGTAAACAATGACAGCCCCGTCATCATCCCAGATCGAAAGCAAGGCGTGTTTGCCGCTGCGATCAAATTCAACATGTGCGGCAACCTTGCCCGGTTCGGGACGCAATGTCTTGACGATTTCAAGGGTGCGTTTGTCGATGATATGGACGGCGTCCTTATCAGGACCAAAAAACACATCGACCCAGGCATAAGGCGTGTTTTCGTGACTGCGGGTAAAGAAGCCGGGACCAAGCGTTTCAATTGTCTTGATCGTTTCCCAGGTCGTCATGTCGATAACGCTGATTTTTGAATCCTTAAGGTGCGGGGTGGCAAGAACCTGTCGCCCCTGATATTCAAAGGTAATGCCCGATCCAAGATGGGGCATGCCTTCAAGGGCAATATCGGCAACCTTGCGCCCGACATTCAGGTTGACCACCTGTCCGTCCCGTCCATTGCGGGCCGCACCGATCAGATAACGATATTCCTGATCAAAGAAGAAATCGTCGAGCCCGTCGGCAAGTCTTATGCGTCGAACAGGAAATGGTCCGTGCTGCACATCAAGCGCTTCGACCATGTTTTCTTCGTAGTTGTGAACAAAGCCCGGATATACCGGCCGGGGAGAATCGGCATAGGAAATCTCCCAGACTTCAGGCAAATCTTTCAGCGCAATGATAAAGCTTTGTCGCGGTGGTGCCGTATATACAGCCGATACGCGCGATGTTTTTCCACGATCGCCAGCAACCGGAATAAGTCGTAATGGTCGAAGGTCGTAAGCATCAAGCAGGATCAGACTGTGCGGTAGCATATTGCCGGCCATCAGGTAGCGGCCGTCGCTGGAAACCGCAACATTTCGGGTGTTCAGACCGACACGAATTTCGGCAACCATTTGTAGAGAATAAAGGTCATACATCTGCACCCAGCCATCGCGGGAAGCCAGATAGACAAATCTTCCGTCCGGTGAATATTTCGCACCACCATGCAAGGCAAAGCGGGTCTGGAACCGGTCAAGCGGGCTGAAGCTGTCGCCGTCAAGTATGGTGACATGGTGATCCCCGGCTTCGACCACGGTGAACAGATTAAGCGGATCACTATTGAACTTTGGCTTGGCCGGTAATGATGCCGGATCGACAAAAACTTCATGACTGGCCGCAATGTCGGCCATTTCCCAACCGGGTATCTTGGCAAGTGGTTGACGCAACCATTCACCTAAAAGGGTAATATCCGTTTGATCCAGAACGGTTTCGAACGCAGGCATCTGTGTTGCCGCGCGGCCCTTTGAGATAACGCCCTCAAGCGTTTTGCCACGCAGTTTTTCAAGACTCTCGGGCAAAAGTGCCGGTCCCATTCCGCCCAATCGGTCACCGTTATGGCAAACGGCGCAATGGGTGGCATAAAGTGCTTCGGCATCGGCCTTCTGGGATGGGGAAAAGGTTTCTTGGCCAAATGCAGGCATCGCGGCCACTGTGGTCAGGGTCGTGACCATGGCAAGCTTTCGCAGAAAGGTGCCAGACAGGGTTCTCATGATGCGTGCTCCACCTGACCGCGGCGTCTTGTTGCGCCAAACGGGACCGTTTCCAGTCGATCATGATGACCGGTAATGCCCAGTTCCGCATCGTCAAGATAGCAGCCGGGATCCTCAGCCCAGGGATCACCGGTAAGCTGATAGGCACGCGTTCGGGTGTTGCCGCCGCAAATGTCGCGATACTGGCACTCCCCGCAACGTCCCCCGACCGCGCGAGGCCGTTGTTTAAGCCCGGCCATCAATGGGTCGCTGATATCCTGCCAGATGCCGGAAAACGGCCGTTTGAGAACATTGCCAAGCGTATGCTGCCACCACATCGTATCGGGATGAACGTTTCCAAGATTGTCGATATTGGCAACATTCACACCTGATGCATTGCCACCCCAGCGGCGAAGCATCCGGGTGATGTGTTCGGATGCGCTGCTATAGTGCTGATCGATCCAGAATTTCAGGAAAACGCCATCAGCATCATTGTTACCAGTCACATAATCGCGTGCGATACCGGCTTTCAGGTCTGCCTCGCAACGGGCAAAGATCATCAACAGGGCGTCACGGGTCATGTTGTAAAATGCGTGATCCTTGCGGTTATGGTTACCGCGTCCCGCATAATTCAGATGAGAGAAATAGAATTTGTCGATCCGTTCGCGTTCAACCAGATCGAGAAGACCCGGCAGATCCTGATAGTTTTCTCGGGTCATGGTGAAACGGATACCAACGGGCAGTTTGGCATCGCGGCACAGTTTTGCGCCCCGCAATGCGAGATCAAATCCACCGTCCAGACGCCGGAAATAGTCATGGGTTTCGTTCAACCCATCAAGGCTTATTCCGACATAATCATAATTGGCCTTGGCAATCTGATCGATGTTGGTTTCGTCAATCAGCGTGCCATTGCTTGACAGGGCGACATAGAACCCAAGTTCCTTGGCGTAGGCCGAAATATCGAAAATGTCAGGTCGCATCAAAGGTTCGCCACCAGACAGGATCAGAACCGGGACATTGAAATCGCGCAGATTTTCCATTGTTTTGAAAACCTGTGCGGTGGTCAGTTCCCCGGGGAAATCCTTATCCACGGCAGAGGCATAGCAATGCCGGCATGTCAGATTGCAACGTCTGATCAGGTTCCAGATTACGACTGGTCCCCGGTTGGCAAGCTGGGCATGTTTGCGGGAAGACGCAGGTACGGATCCGCCGTTTTCGGCAATCTCGATCGCGGCCCGGATATATTGGCTTACTCGCAGCATTTCCGCTCCTTGCTTTTGCGCCAGCGCAAGCCGGTCTTTTTCAGAATGCGACGGCTGTAAAGAATGCGGTGGTCATGAACGGTATCGCCCAGAATTTTGCGAATTTCCGCAACGTGGGCTTCGACGATGTCGCGTGATGTGCCATGAACCATGGCAAACAGATTGAACGGCCATTCCGGCAAATGCCGTGGCCGCCGATAGCAGTGGGACACGAAATCAAGGGCCCCGATGGTTTCACCCATCTCGTCGATCCTGTCGTCATCAATGTCCCAGACGCTCATGCCGTTGGCGCGGTAACCGAACTGATAGTGATTGGGGATGATGCCGATCCGCCGGATGACACCGATATCAAGCATGCGCTGCAGGCGTTGTTCGACTTCATCGGGACTTAAACCGATGCCAAGACCGATATCGCCATAGGGGGTCGAAGTGATCGGTAGCCCCGACTGTGTCGCACGGATCAGGGCTTCGTCAATTTCGTCAAGTTCAGGAACCGGTACAGGGTTGTTCATTCCGGTACCTCCAGCTTGAGTTCAAGAAAATATTCCTGTTCCTTGGGAAAGTTCAAAACCTCCAACCCGGTTTCGCGAGAAATCTCGGCAAGAACATTAACCAGTGCGATTTCATCGCTGGCCAGAACCACAAACCACATGTTCAACCGATCATCGCGCTCGTAATTATGGGCAACTTCCTCAAAGGAATTGACCTGATCAGCAACCGCATCAAACCTTTCGGGCGGAACAGCCATTGCAGCAAGTGACACGGCCCCCCCAAGCTTTTCGGTGTTAAAAAGTGGTCCAAAGCGGCTGATATATCCTTTGGCAATCAGTTGCTGGACGCCTTCAATCAGGACATCTTCAGAATAACCAAGGCGTTCGGCCAGAACTTGAAACGGGTGGGCGCAAATAGGAAAACCGCCTTGCAGATTGTTAAGCAAATCGCGTTCAAGCTGATCCATGTTGTCCTCCTGCCATGTTCTTTGCAGTAAAAGGCACAGCGCCATATTTACCGGCGCGCTGGGCAAAGCATCGTTTGCTGAACAGGACTTTCTGCGGCATGTCACAAAGATCGAGCCGCGCGGTCATGTGGCGGATTTGCGCACGAACAGTGTGTTTGTCCCGTCCGTGGATCATGCAATAAAGATTAAAGGGCCAAACCCCTGCAACGCGTTCACGCCGATAACACAAGGTGACATAAGGCAATCTTGCCATTGCTTGCCCGATATCTGCTGCCATCGGGTCGGGGACATCGAACACACACATCGCATTGGCCTGATATCCCAGTGCCCGGTGATGCAATATCATACCGAACCTGTTGATCAGGCCATTTTCAATCAGTTGATCCAGCGCGGAAATGACGCCTTCTTCTGTTATCCCCAACGTGTTGGCAATAACAGCATAGGGGTGCGGACAAATCGGCAGGCCGTCGCGCAGCTGTTCAATCAACCGGTGATGAAGTTCGGTCAGTTCCATTGCAAGTTAAAACCCAAATCAAGTCGGTAATGTTCAATCATCGGCATCAGATGAACCGTGTGACCTGTCTCGGCCTCGATGGCTTCGACTGTCCTGACAAGGTCATTCCGGGTGGCGCCGGTGATCACGAACCACAAATTGAGTTTATCTTCGCGTTCGTAATTGTGATTGATTTCGGTAAAGCGGCTGATTTTTTCGGCCACTTTTTCCAGTTCGGATTGCGGGACTTCCATTGCCGCAAGGGTGGATGCCCCGACCCGCCCCGTGGCATAAGTCGCCCCGATGCGGGCAAGATACCCCTTGTTTTTAAGATCCGCGAAGGCTGCCATAACGCTGCCTTCATCGCTGCCGATTTGTTCTGCGATTGTTGCAAACGGGCGTGATGTGGTTGGAAAACCGCGTTGAAAGGCTTCGATAAGTTGCTGTTGTGTCGGGGAAAGGCGTTCTTGCATCATGATCCTCCTACAACCCGATCCGGCCTGCGCGGTCGGACATGAAGATGCCGCTTGGGCTGGGCAAAGGAAGTTCTGCAATCGGTTTCAGGGTATAGGGATCATATCCGACGACTTTGTTGTCATCGCGAACCGACAGCCAGACCTGATCGCCACGGGGACTGAATTCCATGTGAAGGACACCGGTGCCGGGTTTCAATTCACCATCGATGGCCAGAGTTTGAGTATCGATGATTTGCACGGTGTCATAATCGGGGATTGAAAAATTGACCCAGACATGGCGACCATCGGGATGGGCCATGACAAAGACCGGTTGTCCATGAACGGGAATGCGGCCGACTTCCTGCCAGGTTTCGGTGTCGATCACCAAAACCTCATGGCGACCGACCGCCGGAACAAAGGCCCGCTTGCCCGCAATGGCCCAACCTTCCAGATGTGGCATCTTGTAAACCGGTAGCCGTTCCTCGCCCTTGCCATAGTGATCAAGGATGCGTTGCGGGCTTGATTGCGGATGCCAAAGATCAAGCAATGTCATGCCATCTTCACCAAACAGTCCGGCAATGTAATAGCGGCCATCCGGCGTGATCAGTGCGTCATAGGGCTGGATGCCTATATTCTGGTATCGTGTGACAGATGGTGTATTCCCTGCCGAGAAATCGGCAATCCAGATTTCACCCGTATCCCAAAGACTGAAGACAAACCGGTTGCCCGGCGCATCGACAAGACCAATTACCTTTGACCGGTCGGGACCCCCATCAATCGTGGTCGGAATATCGGCAACCAATTCCAGCGTTTCCGTGTCAAATACCCGGACACCGCCGGGTTCGTAATTGGCGACAGCAACAAGTTTCCCATTCTGGCTGATTGCACCGCCGATGCTGTTGCCTGCCTGCAGGGTCCGTGCAACAATTTCGTGGCTGAGGATGTCAACCTTGGTCAAGCCGCCGTCTCGCCCAAACACAAAGGCAAACCGGCCATCACGGGCGTAAACGATGGAGGCATGTGAAAGATCACCCAGACCACCAATTATTCCGGTAAATTGTTTGTTGCTGGTGTCAAGAATGGCGACCTCGCCACTTGCGCGGGCAATAACGGTTGCCAGATCGGCCGTTCCCCGCAGGGCAACGGGGGAGGATGCACAGGCATTCAACGCAATTGCGGCTCCGATTGCGATCAGGGTCGCTAACGGGCGAAATGGCGAACGCCTTGTCTTCGCAGGAAAGAAACGCGACATTATTTGGATCCTCCTGTTTTCAGGTATCGGGCCATCCAGACAGCTTCGCTTTCACTGATGATTGCGCGCCACGGTGGCATCGCCGTTCCTGGCAATCCGTCAAGGATGATGGAGCTCAGATCTTCGACGCTGTAATTTTCAAGATTTTCGGGCAGCAATGGCGATCCGAGTCCGCCTTTGAAAGTCAGGCCATGACAGGAACCGCAATCCTGACGCACCATTTGTTCCAGAGCAGATGGCGTCCGGGCATGCTCCTGAAGCTCGGACGCGACAGCCGGGCCCGCGACAAGAAATGTCCATCCCGCCACAAGCGTGCCTATGGTTTTATGCCGTTTTCGCATAGTGCAGGGCTTTGTCAGAAAGAACCGATATCGACTGATCGGTGTCATCAACCATGTATCTGGTAGCGGGCAGTGATAGCCGGTCAGCCAGTGACAGCACCCGTCCGATGACAATCATGCAGGGCGGGTTTACATGCATGCGGTCAAGGTCTGTACACAGATGATCAAGCGTGGTTTGAAAATGCCGCTGTTCCGGGGTGGCGCCATTTTCGATGATCATTGCCGGGGTGTTTCCCGAAAGACCGTGCTCCATCAGCTTGTTGGCGATGAGAGGCATTGTTTTTACCCCCATATAAATCGCAAGCGTCGTGTTGGGATCGGCCAATGATCGCCAGTCATGCGTTGGCATTGCGTCGGCCTGCATATGTCCCGTAACGAAACGGACACCGGTTGCCAGACCTCTGTGGGTCAGTGGCAGGTTCAGCTTGGCCATACATCCGGCTGCTGCTGTAATGCCGGGCACAACTTCAAAGGGAATTTCATGAAGGCTGAGATGCTCTGCCTCTTCGCCACCACGTCCGAAAATATAGGGGTCTCCCCCCTTTAAACGGACAATGTGTTGGTGGGAATGCGCCAGATGCACCAGCAATGTGTTGATTTCTGATTGTTTGAGGCTATGACGCCCGGTTGATTTGCCAACATAGATGCGTTCGGCAAACGGATTGACCAGATCAAGAATATCTTCGGAAACAAGCCGGTCATAAACGACAACATCCGCGCGGTCCAGAAGACGTGCGGCCTTGAGTGTCAGCAATTCCGGGTCTCCTGGCCCGGCCCCGACAAGATAGATGTATCCCGGTTTGCTCATGGCGGATTTTCCTTTTTACCGGATTGACCAGATGTGCAGAAATCCGGGGGCTTTGCAGCCCCCGGATACACGGTCAGTAGACGTCGTGCTGGGTGTTGTAGAGGTTGAATTTCCCGGTCGGGGTCACAAGACGATCATCCTTGATGACCTTCTTGAGCTTGCGGGTTTTGTCGTCAACGACAACGATAGCTGATTTCTCGGCTTTGCCGTTCCAGACAGAGAACCAGATTTCAGTTCCCTGCTTGTTGTATTCACCCTGAACGACACGTTTGGCGCCTTCACCGACATCGGCCCACTCTGCGATCGGGAGAATGTCATATCCGGCTTCAAGATCGTTGATGTTGAACACGGCAACCGACTGGTAGATTTCAGCATCCGAGTTCAGCGGCGTATCCACCCAAAGGTTGGTCGAATTCGGATGGGTCTTGATGAACAGGGAACCACCTCCTTGACCATCAATAGACGCTGCCATTTTCCAGGCACTGTCCGGGTGTTTTTCCGGGTCCGTTCCGATCAGGGCAATGGTTTCGTCGCCCAGATGGCTGGTAGCCCAGACCGGTCCGAGTTCAGGATGAACAAAGTTCGCCCCGCGCCCCGGATGCGGCGTTGTTCCGACTTCAACAAGTTTGGTCAGAACGCGGTCCTTGGTGTCGATCACCGCGACGGTGTTACGGGCGTTGGCTGCAACAAGGAAATAGCGGCCACTGGCATCGAATCCGCCGTCATGCAGGAAACGTTCTGCATCAATTGCGGTGACCTGCAGGGCATCCAGATTTTCGTAGTTTACCAGAAGAACCTGACCGGTCTCCTTGACGTTAACGACGAATTCCGGGTTGTAGTGCGACGAAACGATCGCTGCAACACGCGGTTCTGGATGGAATTCCTTCTCGTCGGTGGTCATGCCACGCGTCGATACGATTTCAAGCGGTTCCAGTGTTTCGCCATCCATGATCGTGAATTGCGGTGGCCAGTAGGAACCGGCAATGGCGTATTTGTCTTCCCATCCTTTCATCTTGGATGTTTCGACAGAACGTGCTTCAAGGCCAACCTTGATGGAGGCAACCACGATCGGGTCTTTCATCCACAGATCGATCATGTCGATTTTGGCATCGCGGCCGATCACGAAAAGATAACGTCCGGATGCTGATACGCGTGAAATGTGAACAGCGTAGCCAGTGTCGATTACATATTTGATTTTGTAATCGTTACCATCAATCAGGGCGATTTGACCCGCATCGCGCAATGTTACCGAGAACAGGTTCTCGATATCGAGATCATTCATCTTTTTGGTCGGACGCTGGTCAACCGGAACGATGACTTTCCAGCTTTCCTTCATTGCGGTCATACCCCATTCCGGGGGCTGCGGCGGGTCCTGCATGACATAGCGTGCCATGATATCGACCTGTTCTTCGGTCAGGTCACCCGAGGTGCCCCAGTTCGGCATCCCGGCTGGTGATCCATAGGTGATGAAATCACGAAGATAATCGTACCCCAAATCACGGGTCCGATCAGTTGTCAGTGCCGGTCCGGTTGCGCCATTGCGCAATACACCGTGGCACCCTGCACAGCGCTCGAAGAAAATCTTGCGCCCCTGATCGAATTCATCAGATGTCATGGTAGGCACGCCTTCATGAACACCGGGTTGATCCCCCGTGCTTGGAATGGATTCCAAGCTTGGTTCATAAGTACTTTCGCCTTCCGGATGTTTGTCCTGTGCAAAAGCCGCTGTTGTCAGAATAAGGCCAAAGCCAAATGCAAGCGGCGCTGCAGTACGTCTTAGTCGGGTTGTGAGTGTCATGCGTCCCTCCTTAGGAAAATGAAAGCCCTCGCTCCCGGCTGCGGAGAGTTTACCTTTCGAGGATGGTCAGCCTTGACGATGATCAAATAACCATACGGACATTATGGGTTTCGGTGGTTCGATCCTTGACCGGAATCAATACGGGACCACCAAAATCAAAGAAAATCGGGAAAAGAGAGATCAATTAATGAGGTGACGGCATGTTGATCCGTGATCCGGTTCTGATCATTGTTGCTCACGGAACGCAGCGATCAGGTGCATTGCCAGGAGAAGTCTTTCAGGGACGTTTGCAACAGCTCTTGCCGCATTTTGAGGTTCGGCTGGCATTCTTGCACAGCTCTCCGGATATTCAGGCTGTTCTGGAAGATGTTCTCAAGAACCAGCCGGCAGATATTCTTCTGTTCCCGCTTCTGTTTTCTCAGAGTATTGACACCGTCAATCTCTTGTCTCCGACGACAGAAAATATTGAAGGCAGTCGTGCTCAGATATTGCCCGCTGCCGGATGTTTGCCGGGGTTTGGCCGGATGCTGACTCATCGAGTAGTCGACTCGACCTTGCCCTTGAATGGTAAAGTCAGAAACCCTGCGGTTTTCTTGGTCTCGCACGGACGCAAAAGCGATAGGCGACCGGCGCGAAACTTCCTTGAAATCAGAAACGCAGTTGCCCGATCTCTTGGGCATAATGAAGTATATAACGTGCAGCTCGAAGGCTGTTTCCCGCTCGATCAGTGGCGGGAAAGGACGCAAAACCGCAAGGCTGTTTTCATTCCATTGATGGCGGGGGATGGCTTCCATTGCAGGGTCGATATTCCGGCTGCTGTTGATATGCGTCCAGACGAAAATCTCCGGATACTTTCTCCTGTTGGAACCTGGTGGGAACTGTCGGTATTGCTGGCCGAATATGTCAATCTTCGCTGGCTCGATGGTGGCTCTGAATATTCTGGGCCGATATCCCGCAAACTGACGAGGACGTGCAGATGTCTTGTCGAAAAATAACCAGTGCGGATATTGATCTGATCTCAAAAATTCCGGTGATGTCCGCATTTGCGCGCACCGAAATTCCGGCCATTGTCCGCGGCTCCTTTGTAACTATTTATCCGCATCGGGAACTGCTGTTTAGCGAAGGAGAAGACGCTGATCAGTTTTTCATTCTGTTAAAAGGGCAAGTGCGTCTGTTCCGGGTTCTTGATGATGGTCGGGTTCCCTTGTTCCATCTGGTCGGGCCAGGAGAATCCTTTGCCGAAGCGGTGGTACTGGCAGGTGTGCGTTATCCTGTCTCGGCCGAATGCGAGGCAGGATGCGAGATTGCGGCTGTCAGTCGCTCGCAATTGATCAGCCGTCTGAAGAATGATCGCTTCATGATTGGTCGAATGATGCAGTCCCTGATCGAGCGTGAGCGATTCTTCTTCAAGGAACTGAACGGTTTGCGGCAACTCAATCCATCGCAGCGACTGGCGGAATTTTTGCTTTCCCAGAATGATCAGCCACAGCATGTACCAAAACATGTGATTGCCAACCGGATCGGGGTGACGCCAGAGACCTTCTCTCGGGCATTACGGAAGCTTGAAGAAGACGGGCTGATCGCGCGCGACCCCAAAATGAGCATTCTTGATCTCGACCGACTGCAACAGTTCACCCGGCAGTAGATATTTTCGGTCGCCATATTGACTTGGAGCAAATCTAACCCCTCCATCAGATGTTAGATTGGTTCCAGTAAGTAACTCACTGCTCCGTTATCACCATGGACAATGCCATGACGAACGATATTGAGCGCATTTCGGGCGTCCTTCGCTTTGCGCGTTATTTCAGAACCTGGCCACAGGAAGATATTCTTGAGTTGGCAAGTCTATGCCAATGGGTTCGCCTTGATACCGACACTGCGATGATTACGGCAGGGGAACCTGCCTCGGCGCTTTATCTGATCGTCAATGGTCATGTCGAGCTGTCTTACAAGGACGGGGACGGCAAGGATGGCGTCATTGATCTTATGGGCGACGGACAGCTGGTCGGGGAATGCGCACTTGTCCCGGACGGTTATTATGCCGTGTCACTCCGAACGCTGGAGGCCACAACGGCGATTCGCATTGATGGCCTGGCATTCTCGGAATTCCTTTCGGCCCATTTCGACCGAGCCTTGACCATGATGTCTGCCATGACCGAGCGGTTGTGTCAGATGTTACGTCAGGCCGAAGAACTCAAATGTCGTTCTGCAGCTCAGCGATTGGGTATTTATCTTCTGGCGGATGCTGTCCCGATTGATGGCGTACATGAAACGCCGCTGACCATCGAAAAATCGGCCCTTGCGCGCAAGCTTGGCATGACGAGTGAAACCATTTCCCGGGCACTGAAAAAGCTTTCCGAAATGGGTGTGTCACAGCATTCCAATGGTCATATCATCCGGATTGCCGATGCTGAAATGCTTGCTGAATGGTGCGGTCTTTCCAGCAATCAGGGCAAAGAGGAGCAGGAAGATGCGTTCAAAGCCGCTGTCTGATTCCGACCGCGAAATCATGATGAATGTGCCGTTGCTTTTTGCCCTTGGTGAAGACCGCATTGAAGGTCTGATCGCGAGATGCAGGGTTGCATGTCATGCGCGTGGCGAACATCTTTTCCGTGCCGGTGATGTCGCAGAGAATTTCTATATATTGTTGTCCGGTCATTTGCGGCTTGTGAAAACGTCGCCGCTCGGGGAAGAAACCGTCATGCATTTTCTGACCCAGCCGGGCGCATTTGCCGAAGCGGTTTCATTTGCCGGTCGCCCCTATCCTGTGGATTGCGAGGTGATGGAAGATTGCGAGATTGTTGAAATTCCGCGCGCAGCCTATCTGTCTATATTGCGAAGTGCCCCGGATGTTCTGGGCGATGTATTGAGCGGTCTTCTGCGGTGGGAACGTTTCTTCCTTGAGGAAATCTACAAGATCCGCCACACACGACCATTACAAAGAATCGCATCCTTCCTGATCGATTTCGAAGAACGTAGTGGTGAACCTCTTGATGATCAGGGAGGCACAAGCTTCCCGGAAAAACGTCAGATCGCAAGCCGGATCGGCATCACACCCGAAACCTTTTCGCGTTCTTTACGGAAGTTGGAGGCATCTGGCGCAATTGCTGCTGGGCCTAAACTTCAAATTCTTGACCGTGCTGCGTTGATCGAACTGTCGCGCTAACAGGTTGCCAGAAGATCGGCATGGAGATGAGACATCAGGAGCGGATAGATACGTATCCGTCAGGATCAGTTTGTCTTTTTAAATCGCCATATAAGGGCGATCAATGTGAAGACAAATCCGGCAAATGCGAGTTCCCAAAGTAAGGCTGACATGACCAGGAGCTCAGTTGTGCCTGTATCCTGAATTGCCGCCATTCGGGTAAGGGAAGCAACCGCCACACAGGCGCAGGAAATACGCATCGAGACCGGCAAGCTAAGAGAAAAGCGAAACCGTTGTAAAACTGTGCGGCACATGACGGTGATGGAAAGTAGTGCAAAACCGCCGATCATTGCGCCATGAAATCCAATCAGCCCCTGTCGGCCAAGGATAAGCGTCAGGACAGAGTTAAAGCACAGTCCGACCGCCAGCATCGCGTATCCCAAATGCAAGGATGTCAGGTCAAAGCCATCAGCGACCAGCCAGACGCGCCAGTTCCAGAGACGACGCATGATGACCATCGCCGCCAGCAGCCCGAGCAGCGCGCTGAGGGGGGGCGGCAATTATGCGTCCCCCCATCAGGAACAGCAACACAATCAGCAACCATATCATTGCAAGCAAGGCTGTTTCTGAAAGGGCCCGGTTCGCAAGAATCCCGCCCGCCTGAAAAACGGCTTCGGAAGAAAGAAGTAGAAATATGATCAATCCGGGCAGGGCAGATTTCAGACGCTTGGCGGCACGGAAAAATGCAAGCCCGGCGTAAAAGAACAACAAGCCGAAGGTCGCAAGGTTTCCAAAGGCACCAAGATAAAGACCGGCCAGACCCGGGACAAAGATCGAAATACGGGCGACAAGCCAGAGCATGATCAGAAAGCGGATGGTTCGCTTTCCCGGCCGCGTTAGCAAATAGCCGCCCAGAACAAGTTGTCCGTAACCTGCCAGCAATTCATGACCATGCCAGAAATCCCGTTGCGGAACGGGCAAAAGGGTCAGGATTTCATCGCTGCCAGGAACCCAGAACAATAATTTTAGCGGAACAGCAACAAGGGCAAGCAACCCGGCCAGTATGAATAATGTGACAAAGTCTGTGCGGATTGTGCGCATATCATGCCTTACCAACCCGGCGAGAGGCAGGTTCCTTTGTTGCTATGCTGGGCTTCAACAGGCTGAGGTATCTCCAGGCAAGGGGAAATGCCCCGCCTAGACCAGTTTTGCAGCCGGAAACTGCCCAAGAAGGTGTGCGCATTCTTCATCATTCATCAGGCACATGGCCGTGCTTAATCCATCTGCGATGGCGGCCTTGGGCGCGGTGACCGTGATGCTTTGGCGACGCGCCTGTGCGGGCAGGCCGGAGCGGGGATCAAGAATGTGACCGATCAGGCCAGCCTGATCAAAAAACGTTCCGGTTGGCAACGAAGTGGCCAGAGCATTATCACGCAACATTTCCCGATCTTTTCTGATACCCGAACCGGTATCAATGGAAATCGGCCAGGGATTGCCGTCAGGATGGCCGCCAATTGCGTGAAATTCTCCGGTATTGACGAGCACGTTGGTCAGTCCGTTGCTGCGAAGCAGTGATGCAATCCGGTCGGCAACATATCCTTGGGCAATGCCGTTCAGGGTCAGGGCCATGCCAGGACGATCAAATGCAATCCGGTTTTCGGAGACCGACAGTTTTTCCCAGCCGGTCAGGGTAAGTGTGTCTTTGATCGCAGAAGTTTCAGGCCCGTGACCTTGCGCATAGCTTGTCGCATAGAGCTGCCACAACGGCTGTATCGTCGGATCGAAAAGCCCGTTGCTTGCACGGTTGATGGTGCCGCAAATCCCGAGGCATTCCAGAAGTTCGAATGGTGGGGTGTCAAGGATTCCTGTGCTGTTTAACCGGGAAAGTGTCGAGTTTTCGCGATAGAGGCTGAAAATATTTTCCAGTCTGTCGAGCTCCCGGGTCGCACCTGCAAGGATCTTGTCTGCATCAGGATGGGACAATGTGATCGATGCAGCAGCACCCATTGCGATCCCTTTCCAGCTTTGGACCGGAGTTTGCGCATGGGATATGGCAAAAGGCATGCTGCTGATTGCGCCAGCCGCAGCAGAAATGGTCAGAAACCGGCGTCGTGAAATAGCGGGCATGGCGGACCTCATTTTTTGCGAAGACTTTCAAGACGGCTGCGATAGTCGGTGTCTTCGGGCAGGTTTGCAGTTTCAGGGACGTTTACTGGTGCATCAGGGGTGGTGTTGCTAAAGACCAGCGCATCATCAACATCACCAAGCGTCATGACCTGACCCCCATATTGATCGGCAAAGGCCCGGGCATCGTCCTGGCTCGAAAAGGGAACAAGTTCCGGTGATCCCATCCCCCCGGCCATGCGCGATCCAACGACATAATGTGCCGACACCGCCGGTATCCAGTTCTGCTCCCCGACATTGTCCCAGTCGGTGGTCTTTGACATGTCCGTGACATATATGACGCGGATTTTATAATTCTGTTCGGGCATGCGTTCATAGGCAATGCCGTCGCGAACCTGACTGAAAAACAGGGGATAAGGCAGGCCTTCAAGATGAATTTGTGCCTTGGGGCCGGGATGTTCGAGAATATTCATCTGGCAAAAATGCCCAACTGATTCCTCGGTCATTGCTAGCGGGGGCGGCAGGGTTTCTGCAACCTGTTCCTGACAGGCAGCCAGTCCCAAAAGACCACCAGCGACCACAAGTACAGACAGGTTAAATTTGCGGGGTTTCATGGTGTAACCCTCCGAAACGCCAAGAGCGCGATACCGATGGCAGCAACCGGCCATGCCAGAATGGATATCAGGGCATGGACAGGCGGGATGCTGTTGGCGGCCCCTGCCAGTCCGGCGGCAGCCGCGGTCGCATCAGATGCGGCAAGGTTATATAAACGAAAGGCATCGGCGGGATTGCCAAGCAGTAACCACTGGAAATAGTCATTGGTAAAGGTGCCGCCATCATCTGCAACAATGGCAGCAAGAAGCCCAAGATCGTAAAGTACGATCAGAACAAGCCACAATCCAATGACCAGTCCGGCTGCGGCACCGGGCCGTCGTGCAAAGGCCGAAATCCCGTACCCGATACCGATAAAGGTCGCCCCAAGCAGAAGTGACGACCAGAACAGCCGCAGCAATGCCGGCAAACCCAGAACCGCATTCTGATCGGTCGCAACAGCCGCAATGGCTGCGATGCCGTAACCAGCCGCAATCGCAATGGCAAGGATGGCAAGATGTGCGGTGAATTTTCCCAGAACAAGCTCGCCGCGTTTGACGGGATAGGTCAGAACAAGGGGCAGGGTGCCACGTTCAATCTCACCGGCAATGGCGTCAAAGGACATCAAAAGCGCAACCAGTGGCACCAGATATACGGCAAGCGATGTCAGGCTTGCGACTGTGACGGAAAGCTTGTCTGCGCCAAGTGCGCCAGTCGGGGCACTTCCGGCGGCAGAAAGAACAAGTGAAAAAAGCACCATCATCGCGACGGAAATGGTAATCCAGCGATTGCGCAAGGCAATGATAAATTCGGTACGGGCCGATGCCAGAATGCGGTTCATGCGTCACCTCCCTTGCTGAAATGGCTGTAAATATCTTCCAGACTGGGCTGAATGACGTCGACATCCTCGATCAGGGAGCCAAGTGCGGAAATATCGCCAAGACGTGCGAGTTTTTCATCGGATCTGCAAACCAGATCGACCATCACCCCGTTACGGCGATCCCCCGAAAGCTTGCTGGCGACTTCATCGGCCTTGCCGACAGACGCAGAAACCTGCAAGCGGATCGGCAGGGATGCCTGCCGTCGCAAACTGGCCAGCGTGTCGTTTGCCACCATGACCCCGGATGAAAGAATAACGATACGGTCGGTTCTGGCTTCAACTTCGGTAAGGGCATGGGAAGACAGCAAAATGGCAGTCCCCTGAGCCGCAAGTTCATCAAGGATGACATAGAATTCCCGCCGCGAAACAGGATCCAGCCCGCTGGTCGGTTCATCAAGGATGAGAAGTCTGGGTTTACCGATCAAAGCCTGTGCCAGTCCGACACGTTGCCGCATACCTTTGGAATATGTGCCGATCCGTCGTTTTGCGGCCTGTGCCAGTCCGACGCGCTCAAGCAGCGGCATGGCCTGATTGGTGTTTTCGCCGCGCAGACGAAGATAGTAACAAAGCTGTTCATAACCGCTTAGCGCCGGGTGAAAGGCGGCATTTTCCGGAAGATATGCCGTGCCTGTTTTGGCGATATTGCTGCCGGGTTCGGTGCCAAGCACCTTTATCGTCCCCTTGTCGGCCGGAATAAGGCCGAGGATAATCTTCATTAAAGTCGATTTTCCTGCGCCGTTATGGCCAAGCAGAGCGACACGTTCACCGGCCGCGACGTCAAATCCGACCGCGTTCAGAACGGTATGATCATCGTAGCACTTAGTGACTTGCGAGAGGGTCAGACACATCTTCAGTCCTTTCACGCAGCCAAACAGGGTTGGTGCGAGCAGCCATTTCAAGTGTTGCGATCTTATCGGAAACGGGAATGTCTAATGGTTCCATCAACGGATAACTGTCGATGACGCCACCGGGCAGGGTTGCGGGAAAATGTGCCTGGCTCCACCGGATCAATTGCACGGCGGGTGACCCCAGCAACATTCCCGCTGCTGGTTGTGACCATAAAATATGGTCCATCAGATCGTTGGGACGGAACCGGCTATCGGCAATCCCGTTGCCATCAAGATCAAATGCCGGATGATCCGACCAGAAGTTTCCCTGCCCATCGAAACTCCATTCCACGTCGCGTGTGCCGACATATTTGACCTGGGTCTGATTGGCGACAAAGGCATTACCGGTAATGGCATTGCTTTCAGAACCGGCTGTAAAGTGAATGCCGATGCCGCATCCTTCAAATCGGTTGTCGCTGACCAGATTGCGATGGGCATTATAAAGGAACAGGCATTTTTCCCCGGTGCCGCGGACGAGATTTCCGACCAGATCGGCATTGTTGGTGTAATTCAGCATCAGCCCCTGATCACGGTCGGCAAGCGACATATTGTCGCGCACTGTGATCCGCTTTGAATACATCAGTGCAAAGCCAAGATGATTGCCAACCGATATGTTTCCCGACACTTCTGAATCGTGGGCATACATGTAATGCACGGCAAAACGCAGATCGCGCATCAGGTTGTTGCGGAATGTTCCGCGATTGGATGTGTTTACGAAAATGCCGTCACGACCATATTGAATGTCGTTTTCTTCGATCAATGTCCCGGGCGAATTCCAGATATAGATACCATTGCCGCGCGAATTCATTCGGTGATCACGACGCCCGACAATGATATTGGCACGAACGGTTGCGTTGCGGGCACCATGAACGTCGACACCATACAAGTTGCCCAGAAGCCGGTTTTCCTCGATCAGGATACGGGCAGCAGTGCGTTCAAGCTGAATGCCTGAATCAATGGTTTCATGTGACGATCCGGAGCCGATAACTTCAAGGCCACGAACGGTAATATCCTGTCCGGTGATCGTGATGACGCTACCGGTTTCATTGCCATTCAGTGTCGCCTTGTTCTGACCGTCAAGTGTGATCGGTTTGTCGAGTAATACCGGACCCTGATGTTGTCCGGGTTCAAGGACAAGCACATCGCCGGGGGCTGCCCCGGCGATGGCTGAAGCAAGCGCCCCGTTCGTTGCGGGCACGGATCGGGTTGCCGCAAAAACATTCAGCGGCAAGAAAATCAGGGCCAGTACTATCAGAACGGGACGCAACATGATGGTTAACTCCGCGGTTCAACAATCATGCGACCGCGCATTTCCATGTGCAGGGCATGGCAGAACCACTGGCAATAGTACCAGTAGACACCGGCTTTCGACGCAACGAAGGTTGCTGATGCCGTTGCCTGCGGGGCAATTTCAAAGGCAACCCCGTGATCGCCCATGGTAAAGCCGTGGGTAAGGTCGTCGATATCATCCATGTTGGTGATAATGACCGTGACCTCGTCACCTTGTTTCACAGTAAAGGATTCAAGGCTGAAAGTCGGTGCCGACGAACTCATATAGACGCGGACCTTGTTGCCGTCGCGAACAATGGTATCGGCCCAGTCGTCAATATTGACGCCATCAGCTTCGGCTTGTGCACGGGTTTTTGCCCACATCGGGTCCTGACGGTTCCAGACGCTTAGCGGGTTGACCACAGAACGATGAACAATGATCGAGTCATGAGGTTCGGCAAATGTCGGGCCATCATGGACCAGAACAAGATCATCGCCTTCCATTGAGAAGAGCTGTTCGTTTTCCGGCTTGAGCGGGCCGACATTGAGGAAGCGGTCCTTGGAGAATTTGTTCATCGAAATGAACCATTTTCCGTCGGCTTCCAGTGTTTCACCCATCGAGGTCGAGTTGTGACCCGGCTGGTAATGGACGTCGACCTTCTTGATGATCGGATCAACGTTTTCACCGGCATAGGCCCGAACGGCTTTTTCGATATTCCACTTTACGACCTGGCTGTCGAGGAACAGGGTGGTCAGAGCGTTACCCTTGCCGTCAAAGGCAGTATGTAGCGGACCAAGACCCAGTTCCGGTTCGGCAACAACGGCTGAACGCGGTTCAGCACCGTCATAGAACACGGCATCAAGTTTGGTGACATCAATCACCGAAACGGTCGGGGACAGTTTGCCCGCGATGCAAAGGTGTTTTTTGTCCGGTGCCATGTTGCAGCCATGCGGGCTGTTGGGGATCGGAATATAGCGGGTGTAGTTCTTGTTCTGACCTTTGCGGCCGTCAATGACCTTGACGCCGTTCAGTTCAATAAAATCGCCCGCAGCAATGCCTTTTTCGATTTCCTTGATGTTGAAAACAACAACATGGTCGAGCTCGGATGCGGTCATTTCCGCAAGGTTCATACCCATTTCCGAGTTGTAGCTGGTCGAGAAGGCATATTTGCCTTCATAGTCGGCATCGGTATTGTCAAGGTTACCCGAAACCATAACCTGCCAGGCAACCTGCATCTTGTCCGCGTCAATAGCGGTATAGAAGTTGACGTATTTTGACGGATCATCGAGCACCGAACCATCATTGACCATCGGGGTCTCGTCTTCGCCATTGGCAAAGACATAGTTGGTGCGCGGCCATTTTTGCGGACGCAGACCGTGGATGGCCTTGGCATTCGGAATTTCAAGGATTTTATCTGTTTTCATGACGTCGCAGCGAACACGCGCAACACGGGTGTTTGCCTTGTCATTCATGAACAGATAGCGCCCGTCATACTTGCCCTCGGTAAAGGACATATGAACGTGGTGCAGGTCGCCATTGTCGTGGACTTTCTTCCCGTTTGCAGCGAGAAAATCCTTGGTTTTCGGCAGCATGTTCTCGGTCAGAACTTCCAGACTTTCGTTGGTTTGACCCCAACCGGTTGCTGAACAGCGGTTGAAAACCGGGACGCGCATCAGTTCGCGCATCGACGGAATGCCCAGAATACGCATTTCGCCGGTCTGGCCCGATGACCAGAAACCGTAATATTCATCAAGCTGCCCAGGGGCAAGGTTCACTTCCGAGCCGGCTGCAGCCTGTGCACTTCCAACAGAAAGCGCGGTTGCAGCACCTGTTGCCCCACCAACCATGGCCAGACGTGCTGCACCAGCAGCGCCGGCAAAGGCAGCACCACCTGCGGCGGCAGTCAAAAGGCCACGGCGGGTTACGCCGGTTTTTTCTGTATTGTCAGACATCACGAATTCTCCTTGGGATTTTGCTTTGTCGTCTGGGTCCGGTTCAGTGCTTTTTTCGCACCTTCCATGCTCGCCAAGAGGCTTTCTTGCCGCTTGAGTTTCTTGATCACGACCGGACAAATTGTTTTGCTTTGATACAGCACCTGGCAGTGAAGACAGTTGTGACACTCGTTCGGGTTGATTTCTCCTGTTGGGTGGATGGCCTGGACCATGCATTCATGCGCGCAACTCTGGCAGGGGCTGCCGCATTCCTTGTAGCGTTTGAGCCAGTCAAACATCCGGATGCGTGCCGGAATTGCCAGCGCTGCACCCAGTGGGCACAGATAGCGGCAATAGAAACGCTCGACGAAAAGTCCGGCACCAAGAAGGACAAGGGCATAAAGAACAAATGGCCAAGCCCGGTCGAATTTAAGAATGATGGCGGTTTTGAAGGGTTCGACTTCGGCAAGTTTTTCGGCCTGGTCAATCGAAGCCAGCATGGTGCCGAAAAGGCCGAGGAAAATGATGTATTTGACCGCCCAAAGACGTTCATGCAGGCCCCATGGAAGGGTCCATTGCGGCACATGGAAGAACTTGGCAATCCGGTTGGTCAGTTCCTGCAGGGCACCAAACGGGCAAAGCCATCCGCAATAAGCCCCGCGTCCCCAGAAAATAAGTGCAGCCGCAACCGAGAACCACAGAATGAAGGTCAGCGGATCAAGCAGGAAGGCTTCCCAGGTGAACCCGGTCACCAGTGAACTTGTCAGCGCCATCAGGTTGACGACGGAAAGTTGGGCGTTTGCATACCAGCCGAGGAAAACAAGGGTGACTGTCAGGAACGAAATGCGGAACCAGAAGGTAAATTTCGCAGAGCGCGTCAGAATCCCCTGGAAGAAGAAGGCCGTCGTCAAGGTCAGCAGCATGATGCTGAGAACGATGATTTCGAGCGACTTGTCGCGCCAGATCCGCTGCCACAGCGCTGTTTTGGCAGCCTGTTCGTCGCTTTCAAGCGCAGGTTCTTCTGTTGGTGCTGCGACCTGTGCCGGGGGGGCTACTTTTTCAAGATAGTTTTCTGGCGGCTGCCAGCCCATGTCAAAGGTCGTATAAAGACGCTCGATAGCCCCGATATCACGATGGACAAGAAGCTCCAGCCGCCATGGTTGTGTCGGGTCAAAATTGTTCGAAGCCGGAATCTTGAACAGATCCATCTCGGTCAGTTCCGGTGCACCATCGGCCATGATGTCACCGACACGCCGATGGTTACGATCACGGAAACGTACCGACATGTCGCCCTGGATCAGCTGGATACGATCAAACAGGCCGCCACGGACATAACCGGATCCCTTGAAGGAATATTGTCCGCGTGCAGTCACAAGAATGGCCTGCTCGCCTTCCTTGAGCCAGTTGCGCAAGTTATTGTAACCGCGCTCGCCCAGCGTTGCCTTGCCAATTGCGGGGATGCTGACAAGGGTTGCATACATATCGATAAAGGTGTCTTCGGCCGGAGCGGTGATCGGACGTTCGGTTGCGCGTGGATCATCCATCGCGGCAAAGGCATCATTGATTTGCCCGACATCCAGAGACATCCGGCGAATGGTGCCGTCCCCGACCAGTGTTAGCCAGTCGGCCGGTGCGGTGGCGTCAGGATTGATTTTGAATTGTTGGGCTGTCGAGGCCTTAGGGGCAGTAAGTCCCCCCAGTCCAAGCGCGCGCGCAACCTTGATCCCGGAACGAAGGATCGAGTCATCAATCACCATGATGGTGACAGTCGCACCGGAAATAATGTTCAGGTCATGGTCGGCATTTTGGGTCGCCGCAACAAGGTCAAATCCGACATATCCCTCGGTCAGGGCAGCGATGCGCGCTTCGGGGATACCGATCAGAACAATCGGTTCAGAATGCTTGACCAGTTTGACACCAATGATTTTGGCATCCTGACCAACAGCAACCATGACATGAATGGGTTTTCCGGAATAACCGGTTGTGCCGACGAAATCCGATGTAATGAATGCCCAACCGATCTGATTGCCCTGTTTGAGAATCGGTGCAACGGGAAGATCATCGCGAACAGGGCCATAGGCCTCGGCGCCATTTACAAGCGATGCGGCAGGAATTTTGTCGATGAATTGGGCAAGGACGGGTTTGTTTTGTGCCCATGCCGGAGATGCCGACAGAAGAACTGGCAGAAGACAGACAATTGCCAGAATCAGTAGTCTTGTCAGACGGGCACGCGGGCGACGCGAACAAGTGATTGTTTGAGGACAGCATTGGTAAGATGGCGTTTTCATGAATTCAAACCTTGTGCGGGGGCGCGCGTGCTGTCGCAGGCGCAGTCGAAGCTGCGCCTGTGATGTCAAATGACTGCGGGATGACGGTCAGAATGACTTTGCGGTCATGCCCGATTTCACCGATTGGAAGCGGAAGTTTGAATGCAGATCCGATCAGACAGTTCGGGCATGTTGGGCAGTCGCATTGGGCAGGTTCGGGAACCTGGTTTCCGTTCTGATCAATCAGTATCGTTTTAGGAGTTTGTTCCGCGGAACAGATCGTGATTTCAACAAGATCTGCACGAGAAGAATGCTTCGCCGTTTGCGCAAAGGCCTGATTTGTCCCGGTGCCGATCACGGACAGGACAATCAGAAGCGACAGGAGTGTGCGAAGCATGTTTTTCATAGTTTTTCTCGTACTACAACGAGGAGGGCAAACTATTGATAGTGATCAAGTGGAGGCTTCTTTTCATTTTGATGGTTGGCACCCGGCCCGGGGCCAGGTTGAGTGCACTCAATGATGCGATATAATTACGCGATGATTTTCTATCAAGGGTTGAATTTTATGTTGCAGTTCAGCCTGACTTTGTTGTTGAGGTATCCGCAAGACAGCATTGGCCGCACGTCTTGAGGAAGGCTTTTGATTTGACTCTGCCAAGGACAATCCTTAAATAAGAACAAATAGTGAACATTTGTCTTGTGTAGGTATGATGCTGGCGGAACGACTTCATGATGCCCGTGTCGCTTTGGCGCAGGCAGAGAAGCAGTGGAAAATAAGTGCCTCCTGTTTTTCTGATGCAGCAGGAGAAGCAATACCGCGTGTGTTCGGACACATCGTGTTATCTGGAAATATCAGTCTGGGCGGTTTCGCACCGGTTGGTCTGCATGAGATTATTTGCAGTCATGACGCGGGTGCTGCATCGGTTTTGGCCTGGTCCCTGGCCCAGATTGATCAGAGAAATCAGGATGGTAAATCAGCAGGACGGTCTGTTTTCTGGATCCGGCAAAGACGGGCCATTGATCAGGGGCGATTTTATCATCTGAGCTTTCCTGCCCGATCCGGGGGGGAATGTTGCCCCTTGATGATGACAGTTGATCAGCAAGCAACAGCAATGTGGGCGTGTGCCGAGATCGCCAGAACCGGGCAGATCGCATCAATCATTCTTGAAACCACGGATTACGATTTGACGGTTGCGCGGCGCTTGCAGCTGGCGTGCGAGGCCGCGGGGACGCGAATCATTGTGTTACGCCAGGCTTCACGGATCGGACGGTTGATGCCGTCAAGTGCGCTGACACGCTGGAAGATCGAGCCGGAACTGAACACGCAGCAGAATATGACAGGGAGCATCCATCATCTCAGCCTGATCGGGGGACGCGGGGTCCGACCGGGAAGCTGGAAAGTCAAAACCGATGCAGCAACGCTTTCTTTATCTGTGGTTGACCCACTGGAAAACCGACTGTCAGACGATCAGCCTCTCCACGGCTGATCATCCCCGTGAAATCGGCAGTACAGCCATATCTGAAACCGCAACCAAGCCCACGGCAGATCGTGCGCATGTGGTGACACGTGTCGATCATAAGGGGGTCTTTGTCTGCGGGCTGAATCATGCGGCGCGGATGGCTGGTCTGCACGGGGGCATGCGTTTGTCCGATGCCCGAAGCATCCTGCCTGATCTGATCGATACCCCCGAGGATGTCGATCTTTATCAAGCCCATCTGGCGCGTCTGATCCGCGCGATGGATCGATACAGCCCGTGGGTTGCCCCGGATCGGGAGCTGCATGACAACAGCCTGCAGGGCGATGGTGGATTGTGGTTGGAGATCACCGGGGGGAGCCATCTGTTTGGGGGCGAAACTGCCATGATCACGCACATCCTGCGTGATGTGAAAGCACGTGGTTACGCGGCCCGGATTGCCATTGCCGATACAGCCGGGGCTGCATGGGCCTGCGCACGCCATCATCCGGGGAATGTTTCTGAACGTACCCTGTCACTTCCAAATGATCACGCGACGGCGGCCGGATTTCCGGTCTCGGCCCTGCGTCTGTCTGATGACATCATCACATTGCTGTCGCGTCTTGGCCTGAAACAACTGGGCGATATTACCCCCTTGCCGCGTGCCAATATCACCACCCGACTGGGGCCTGATGTGTTGCATCGGCTTGACCAGTTTTATGGTCGTTTGCCCGAATATCTGAATTTCGAACTACCCGATAGTCCATGGCTGATAAGGCAAAGCTTTGGCGAGCCACTGGGCGATGCAGACAATCTGGCTCTGGCAATTCGGACCATGACCGAAAAACTCTGTGACAGGCTCCAGACTGATAACCTTGGTCTGCGCCGGCTTGTAATCCGGTCGATCCGGGTTGATGGCCATGCCCATACCATCACGACCACAACCGGCGCTCCCTGTCAGTCAGCAGCCCATGTCTTGCGGTTACTGGAAGAAAAAATGCCCGGTGTCGATACCGGGTTTGGGATTGAACAGGTCATTGTCTATGCCCCTTGGGTCGAACATGTTGCCTTTCGTCAGGTGCGTCTTGACCGTCAGCAGGATGAGACCGGTGATGCCATCGCGCTCGCCCAACTGATTGACCGGATCAGTCATCATCTGGGCCCCAACGATATCCTGTATCGCCCTGCCCATCATGCAAGCCACTTGCCCGAACGGGCCGCTATTCGACAACCCCCGGTCGGCCCGGCAAAAACGTCGCGCCTACCCGATGTCACCTTGCCCAGACGACCGGTCCGGTTGCTCGATCCGCCAGAACCGGTTGAGGTGATTGACCGTAACCCGACCGGCACCCCGACACGCCTGCGCTGGCGAAAAATGATTGTGGATATTTTACATGCCGACGGGCCGGAACGCCTCTGTCCTGAATGGTGGGGGCATCTTGATCGGGATCATTACGCCCTGTCACAGATGACCCGCGACTATTTCCGTATCTGTGATCAGAAAGGGCGGATGTTGTGGCTGTTTCGTACCGGACCTGCCGGTCAGGATATCTGGTCGGTCCACGGGCTTTTTGCAGGGTGATGCCATGACGAAACCCCAAACCGGTCGTACCCCAAACGCCCCGGAACCGGCCTATGCCGAACTGCAGGTCAGCAGCAATTTCTCCTTTTTGCGCGGCGCATCGCATGCCGAGGAACTGGTGCTTGCGGCTGCGACCAAGGGGCTTCATGCCATTGCGATTACGGATCGCAATACGCTGGCCGGGGTCGTACGCGGTTACTCGGCACACAGTAATTATGCTGACCGGCTCAATTATATTGTCGGCTGCCGTCTTGATCCGATGGATGGGCCATCCATGCTGTGTTATCCGACGGATCGGGCATCCTATGCCCGGCTGTGCCGGTTGCTGACCCTTGGCAAGCGCCGCGCCCCCAAGGGATCGTGCGAGATTTACCAGAGCGATATCATCAATCATGGCGACGGCCTTTTGTTCATTGCTCTCCCGCCGCAGGTTCCCGATGACGGGTTTCGCACCGAATTGATCAATCTGAAAGCCCGTTTTAATGATCGGCTTTGGCTTGCTGTCGGGCGCTTCATGGACGGGTTTGATAGCGAACGCCTTGCCTTTGCCGAAGACGTCGAAACCCGTCTTGGCATTCCTGCCGTGGTGACCAATGACGTGCATATGCACCTTCGATCCCGCAAACCCTTGCAGGATGTATTGACCTGCATTCGCCATCATTGCCGGATTGAGGATGCCGGATATCGGCTGTTTCCCAATGGTGAACGCCATATCAAATCCCCGCAGGAAATGGCACGGCTGTTTCCCGATCATCCCCACTGGCTTGCGCGCACGGTCGAGATTGCCGATCAGTGCACATTCAGTCTCAGTGACCTTCGCTATGAATATCCCGATGAAAATGACGGATCGGGGGAAGGCACGCAGGAACGCCTGATCCGCCTGACTTGGGAGGGGGCACATAAACGCTATCCCGATGGTGTGCCTGACAAGGTCAAGAAACTGATCGAGACGGAGCTTAAACTGATCGACGAGCTGGGTTATGCCCCCTATTTCCTGACCGTGCATGACATTGTTGCCTTTGCCCGGTCAAAGGACATTTTGTGTCAAGGGCGTGGATCGGCGGCCAATTCATCGGTCTGCTTTTGTCTGCATGTCACATCGGTTGACCCCAATGAGGTGGAACTTCTGTTTTCGCGCTTCATCAGCAATGCGCGCAATGAGCCGCCCGATATTGATGTCGATTTCGAACATGAACGCCGCGAAGAAGTCATCCAGTTCATCTATGAACGTTATGGTCGCGAGCGCGCCGGTCTGACCGCTACGGTGATTTCATACCGGTCGCGCAGTGCCATTCGCGATGTCGGCAAGGTCTTTGGCCTGTCCGAGGACACCATCGTCAAGCTGACCAAAACCATCTGGGGATCAAGCAGCAAGGGCGCGCATGAGACCATGATGCGCCAGTCGGGCATTCATCCAGACGAACCGCGCCTCAAAGCCGTTCTTGATCTGGCGGGGGAACTGACAGGGTTTCCCCGCCACCTGTCGCAGCATGTTGGTGGCTTTGTCATTACGCGCGGACCGCTTTGTGAATTGTCGCCGATCGCCAATGCGGCGATGGCGGACCGCACCACCATTGAGTGGGACAAGGATGATATTGATGCGCTTGGTATTCTTAAGGTCGATGTGCTGGCCTTGGGAATGCTCACCTGTATTCGCAAGGCGTTTGAGGAACTGCGCAATCACAAGAACATTGATTACACGCTTGCAACCCTGCCCAAGGAAGACAGGGCTACGTATAGGATGCTCGAAAAGGCCGACAGTATTGGCACCTTTCAGGTGGAATCGCGTGCGCAAATGAGCATGCTGCCCCGCCTTCAACCCAAAAGCATTTATGACCTGACCATTCAGGTGGCGATTGTCCGCCCCGGACCGATTCAGGGCGGTATGGTTCATCCGTTTTTGCAACGGCGCATGGGCCGGGAAAAGGTGGAGTATCCTTCAAAGGAACTGGAAGCCGTCTTGAAGCGCACCTGTGGTGTGCCGCTGTTTCAGGAACAGGCAATGCAGATCGCCATTGTTGCTGCGGGCTATTCCGGTGGCGAGGCCGACAATCTCAGACGTGCGATGGCAACATTCAAACGTACCGGTACGATTGGCGAACACCGGACCAAATTCATCAACGGAATGCTGAAAAACGGCTATGACATGGATTTCGCCGAACGCTGTTTCAAGCAGATCGAAGGCTTTGCCGATTACGGTTTCCCCGAAAGCCACGCGGCAAGCTTTGCCATTCTGGCCTATGCGTCATCCTGGCTGAAATGCCATCATCCCGATGTATTTTTATGTGCACTTTTAAACGCGCAGCCGATGGGGTTTTATGCCCCCGCACAACTGGTTAATGATGCGCGCAATCATGGGGTCAGAGTTCTTGAAATCGATATCAATCACAGTTTCTGGGACAACCAGCTTGAACGCGAGCTGGGCCGTGCCAGTGGCTATCATTCCGTGCGACTTGGTTTTCGCCAGATCAAGGGATTTGGCGAACTTGATGCCCTTGCCCTGATTGCCAACCGTCCGGCTGGCGGATTTCAGGATGTCTATCTGATGGCGCGCCAGACCGGTCTGTCACCTGCAGCCTTGGAAAAACTGGCGGAAGCCGACGCCTTTGGTTCCCTTGGCCTGTCGCGGCGAGAAGCCCTTTGGGCGGTGCGTCGCTTTGGCAAGGGGCGCAAGGCCCCGGTTGCATTACCTTTGTTTGAAGCCGCCCAGAACTTTAACCATAATATGGGTGTCTCAGCCGAATTCGGGGCCGAAGCACCGGTCGATTTGCCCATCATGGAACCGGGCGAGGAGATCATCGAGGATTACGCCAGCCTGCGTCTGTCGCTTAAAGGTCATCCGGTCAGCATGTTGCGCAATGCGCTTGAAGAAGCGGGGATCTGCAAGGCAAGTGACCTGCCCGGTGTGCGTGATGGTGAACGGTTAACTCATGCCGGTCTTGCCATCGTTCGGCAACGCCCGGGGACATCATCGGGGGTGGTTTTCATCACGCTTGAGGATGAAACCGGCATCACCAATCTGGTGGTCTGGAACAAGGTGATGGAAAAATATCGCCGCGAAGTCATGACGGCCACGGTTCTGGGGGTTACCGGCAAGCTTCAGCGTGAAGATGGCGTTACCCATATTATTGCCGACAGACTGGTCGATCTGACCGGGATGTTGCAAGGACTGACGGATAATACCAAAATCGCCCGCAGCAACCACAATCACCCCCGGAATTTACAATGGGCCAGTGGTCTGAATGCATTGGAGGCGGAGCATGTCTCACAAACGCAAAAGGCTCCGGTCCTTAAAATTGACAGTCACGATTTCCATTAAGCAGTGACTGGTTTCTGTCCGGTGTAATTGCATTTTAGTCGACCTTTCTCGGGATTTCCGAACGTGTTTCAGAACTCGCTATCTCTAAACGAGCGGGAATGTGCATCCCATGTGCCTTTGGATGGGGGAATACGGAGTTAGTTCTAAGGATTGGGATGGAAGGCCAGCGGGATCGGGGCTATGCGGCCTTGCAATGATCTTGATCATGGTTAGGGATGCAGTCCCCCGGTCATGAGGGCTGCGACGGATGACGTTAATCAGCAAGTTGCGTTAACCGGAACTTTTTGCACGTGGTTTAGCCGACATGCCTTGCAAGAAATTCGATCGTACGGGCATGGGCCAGATCGGCAGCATTCGCGACATAGGACAGGCGTGCATCATTGGCAAAGGCGTGACCGGCTTCGTACATATGAATTTCCATATCCGGGAAATAAGTCTTGGCTTGATCAAGCATTTCGACCGGAACATGGTCATCCAGGGTGCCAAAGTGACCAAGGAATGCGGCCTTGAGTGGCCGATCAAGATATTGCGGTAAACGCGTGCCATAGAATGCAATCCCGGCTGCAACGTCAAGATCCTGTGCTGCGCGCAGGGCAAGGCCGCCGCCCCAGCAAAAACCGATAACTCCGACTTTGCCACCATTTGCGGCAAGGGCCTTGACCGCTGCATCAATGTCCAGGGTGGTTTGTTCAAGATCGGATGCCAGCATCATGTCGCGGCCGCGCAGTGCCTGATCAAAGGGAACAACCGCATCGCGTTCCTGACGGTCAAACAGGGCAGGTATGGCGACTTCGTAACCAAGGGCAGCATATTTTGCAGCCACACCTTTGAGCTGGTCGGTCACACCAAAGATTTCCTGCAGGATGACAATCCCGCCACGGCGTTCGCCAGCCGCTGGTTCAAACCAGCAATCAAGCGCATGGCCATCTGCTGCGGTAATGGTTTTCATCATGTCAAAATGCTCCTGTCGCTTTGCGTAAGGAAGTGCATCAATCGTCCATCATGCCGATGCCGTACCAATCAAGCGTTCCTTACTGGTCAACCGGAATTCCGGCTTTTTAAAATAGTTCACAGCGCCCGGATGAAAGGGCATCAGTTTTTTTGGGTGCCATCTTCCAGGAATATGGACCCCAAAAGGCACCAAGGAACGGCTTCATGGCATCGCGACCTTCGGCGATTGTCTTGATCCGTTTTAAACAAGATCATCACCGCATCAGCAACCAATAGTTTGAGAAATGCCACTTTCCACCCAAGCGGCCAGAAATGATCGAATATTTCTTGGGACAGCACAAAACAGGGCAAGAGCATCAGAGCAAATTTGTTTGTCTGATTGCGTTTGACAAATTTGGGAGCTGCCCCAACCAATTCCATGTACTCCTGACCAGCTTATGTTCGGGCCAAGAATAGTGTTTGGGGAGTGCCGGACAATGTCAGGGGAAAGCCGAATGACGGCTTCGAGCGCCATTTGGCACCTCAAACAAACCGGCGGCCAAGCGACCAAGCAAGCCGCCGGTTTGTAGACGAGGGTGCTATTTCAGAGCACCCTCCGGGCTCAGTAGACTTCGCGATAGATCGCTTCGATATCGCTTGCCGTCATATCGCGCGGGTTGCTTTCAATCAGGCGATAGATTTTGCTAAAGACTTCCTCGGCCATTTCGGACAGGGAGTCTTCGGTTACGCCAAGATCGCGCAGGCGGGTTTCAAGGCCGCTGGCCGGGACCATTTCCTCGATCCGGCGAACAAAGGCCTCGGCGGCTTCTTCCTCGGATGCAAAATCGCAATCTTCGATCAGGCACGGGGCCAGTTCGGCATAAAGTTTACCCGCTGCTGGCAGGTTAAACCGCAGCACCTGTGCCATGACCAGTGCATTGGCGTGACCATGCGGAATATGGAACCGTGCGCCCAACGGATAGGCCAAACCATGAATGGCGGCAACCGATGCATTGGCAAAGGCCATCCCGGCAATCAATGATCCCTGAAGCATCGCAGAACGTGCTTCCTTGTCGCCCGGATTTTCAATCACCTTCATCAGGTTCTTGCCCAAAAGCGACAAGGCCGTCACCGCCATACCATCGGCAATCGGGTTTTTGCGCGTACGGCTGGTGTAACCTTCAATCGCATGCACCATCGCATCAAGCCCGGTTGCTGCGGTAACTTTCTGTGGCAGGCCATAGGTCAGTTCCGCATCCAGAAGCGCGATATCGGGCATCAATTGCGGGGTGTAAACAACCTGTTTGAGATTGTTGTTATCGGTAATCACCGACACCCATGTGACTTCTGATCCGGTCCCGGCGGTGGTCGGGATCTGGATCAGGGGCAAACGGTCACCCGTTGCCTTGTCGATGCCGTAAATGCCTTCGATGGTCTGATCGCTATTGGCAAGCAAGGCGACAAGTTTGGCACTATCAAGCGAACTGCCGCCGCCAAGACCAATCACGCCATCTGCCTTCCAGTCCTTGGCGCCATCAATGGCCTGCTGGACGATGTTCTGGGGCGGGTCGGCCTGAACATCGGCAAAGATCTGGACAGCAATGCCGGCGGCTTCCAGTGATTTCTGCACCTTGTCGGCATAGCCAAGTGTGACAATGCCCGGATCGCAAACAACGGTGACGCGGGTTGCGCCCAGTTCTTTCATCAGGGTGCCGGTTTTAGTAATGCCGCCTGCCTCGCAAACGATGCGCGGCACACTACGAAACATGAAACTCATGGTGGGGCTCCTCGTTTCCGGTTAGATGGCTTTCCCGGCGAGACCGCCGAGGCACATGTATTTAATCTCGACAAAATCATCGATGCCGTATTTCGACCCCTCACGACCGATACCGGACTCTTTCACGCCGCCAAACGGGGCTGATTCTGTGGAAATGATCCCTTCATTGATCCCGACGATGCCGTATTCCAGTGCCTCGCCAACGCGCCAGATGCGACCGATGTCACGGGCATAGAAATAGGCCGCCAGTCCAAAGGGCGTGTCATTGGCCATGCGAATGGCCTCGGCCTCGTCACTGAATTTGAACAGCGGAGCAACCGGACCAAAAATCTCTTCGGAGAAGATCCGCATTTCTGCGGTGACACCGGTCAGAATGGTCGGGCTAAAGAAATTGCTGCCCGGTTTGGCGCGTTCACCGCCAAGCACGGCTTTGGCACCGTGGTTGATCGCGTCATTGACAAGGGTTTCGACCTTTTCAATCGCCTTGGTGTTGATCAATGGCCCCTGTGTTACGCCATCCTCGGTGCCATGACCGACGCGCAGTTTGGCAACTGCGGCGGCCAGTTTTTCGGCGAAGGCATCATAAACGCCTTCCTGAACCAGAATGCGGTTGGCGCAGACGCAGGTCTGACCGGCATTGCGGTATTTGGATGCGATGGCACCGGCAACGGCCTCGTCAAGGTCGGCATCGTCAAAGACGATAAAGGGCGCATTGCCGCCCAGTTCGAGACTGACTTTTTTGACGGTATCGGCACATTGGCGCATCAGAAGTTTGCCGACCTGGGTCGAGCCGGTAAAGGACAGCTTGCGAACAATCGGATTGGCCGTCAGTTCATTGCCAATATCCGCACCGTGCGATGCGGTGACAACATTGATCACACCATCGGGGAAACCGGCACGTTTGGCCAGTTCGGCAAGGGCAAGGGCGGTCAAGGGAGTATCTTCGGCCGGTTTGATGACAACCGTGCACCCCGCAGCAATCGCCGGGGCACATTTACGGGTGATCATCGCCATCGGGAAGTTCCATGGCGTAATCGCGGCCACAACACCGATCGGCTGTTTGACGGTGATAATGCGTTTATCTGCACCATGTGACGGAATGACATCGCCATAAATGCGTTTGCCTTCTTCGGCAAACCATTCAAGGAAGGACGCGCCATAGGCCACTTCACCGCGCGCCTCGGCAAGGGGTTTGCCCTGTTCACGGGTCATCAGCAACGCAAGGTCTTCCTGCGCTGTCATGCAAAGGTCAAACCATTTGCGCAGAATATTGGCCCGCTCCTTGGCGGTCTTTGCCCGCCATGCCGGAAGGGCGGCGTTGGCGGCATCAATTGCTGTCCGGGTTTCCGCCGCCCCCATATCGGGGACATCGGCAAGATGTTCGCCGGTGGCCGGATCGGTCACGGCAAAGGTTTTGCCATTGTCGGCCGACACCCATTTGCCATCGACATGACCAAGGGTTTGCCAAAGACCGGTATCATTGAGTTCAATCGTCATGGGGCTATCCTGTGGTTAAAGTACGCTGGCATAGATGGCCCGCGCGGCCTCAAAGGTCATCTCACGCGGGTTGTTGATCAGAAGGCGTTCGACCTTCATCGCATCGGTCGCAAGCATGTCGAGATCGGCCTCCGTCACGCCAACATCGCGTAACTGACGGGTAAAGGGCATCCGTTCGACCATGTCAGTCATGTAGCTGATGAAACGATCACAGGCGGCATCATCATCGGCAAACCGTTCACCGGGCAGAACCGCACGGGCCAGTTCCGCATATTGCGTACAGGCCGCATCGCGGTTGAACTTCAGAACCTCGATCAGGACAAGTGCGTTGCTGTGACCATGGGGAACATGGAAATGCCCGCCCAGCGGATAGGCCAGCGCATGCACCGCTGCAACCGGGGCATTGGCGAATGCCATACCGGCCATCATCGATCCCTGCAACATGGCTTCGCGGGCTTCACGGGACGGGTTTGCCGAAACCGCATCATCGATATGGGCAGTCATCAACTGCATGCCACGAATGGCCAGACCATCAGACAACGCGTTTTTCTTGTGCTTGGTGGTATAGGCCTCGATGGCATGAACCATCGCATCAATACCGGTCATTGCGGTAATCGATGCCGGAAGACCCATGGTCAGTTTGGCGTCAAGCAAAGCGACATCCGGATAAAGAAGCGGTGATACAACGCCTTTCTTTTCCTGGGTCGGGGTGGTGACGATGGAAATCGGGGTGACTTCCGATCCGGTCCCTGCGGTGGTCGGAACCTGAATAAGTGGCAATCTTGGACCATTTGCCAGACCGATCCCGTAGATCGCATCAAGTTGCTGGGGATTGCCACACAGCAAAGCCACCAGCTTGGCTGTATCCATCGATGATCCGCCGCCAAGGCCGATAATGATGTCTGCACCAAAATCCTGGGCGCCCTTGACCGCTTCAAGGATGGTGCTTTCAGGCGGGTCGGCTTCAACCCGGGTCCACAAAAGGGTATCGATCCCGGCATCAATCAGGGCCTGATAGGGGGCATCAATCAATCCGACTTTCTGCAAGCCCGGATCGGTGATGAGAACGGCGCGTTTTGCGCCGAACTCGTTACACAGGCTGCCCAGCTGAAGTGCGCCATCAAATTCGCAGATGACGCGGGGCGTGGTTTCAAATGTAAAATCTGACATGGTGATCCTCGCGTTGGCCGGGCTTATGCGGGCTGGGTGTTTGATGAGGAAACAGTGCCGCGTTCGATGCGATAGCTGCCTGTCACCAGATCGGCGGAATGGGTGTCATCCGATTCTGAAATCAGAACACACAAGCCACTGCTGCCAAGGTTGGATATGACCTCGGACAGACGGCGCGACAGAACCGGGGCAACGCCCTCGAACGGTTCATCAAGAAGCAACAATTTCCGGCCCGGCATCAATGCGCGGCCAAGGGCCACCAGTTTTTGCTGACCTCCGGAAAGCTGCATGGCGCGCCGGGCACGGAACTGTGCAATTTCCGGAAGCAGGTCATAAACCCATTCCAGACGTTCCCTGGCATCTGCAATGCCGTTGGTCCATGCCGGAAGAAGAATGTTTTCCTCAACCGTCAGGGACGGGATCAGGCGTCGGTCTTCGGGCATATAGCTGATGCCGCCTTTTGCACGACCGAAATCAGCCGTCTTGCGCAAATCCTTGCCATCAAAGGTGATGGAACCATCATCGGCCTCAAGCAATCCCATGATGGCACGCATCAATGTGGTTTTGCCCGCACCGTTATGTCCGATCAGGCCAAACATCTGTCCGGACGGAACAGTCAGGGAGACATCACGAAGGATCGGGATATTGCCGATCGAGACGTTCAGATTTTTGATTTCCAGGGTCATGATGCGCCATTCCCTTTTTTGTGGGTGGGACGATGGCCGGTGACAAGATCACGTACGCGTTCATCGGCAAGAACCGCCGAAGGCTGCCCGTCGGCGATGATCTCGCCGCTATAGAACGCCAGAACACGTGATACGTAACGTTCGACCACATCCATGTCATGTTCAACAAACAGCACGGTGACACCATGTTGGCGGACCGCATTCATCACGGTGTCCATCAATCCGGTTTTTTCATCCATGCTGACGCCACTGGTCGGTTCATCAAGCAACAGCATCTGCGGATTTCCGATCAGGGCCATGGCAATATCCACCAGTTTGCGGGCACCTTGCGGGACCGCTGTTACCAGTGAGTCTCGATAGTTCTCGACACCGAATTCACGCAGAATGTCTTCAGCCCGTGCGATGCGTTTGTCATTGCGAAGCGGGCTTAGGAAACTAGGACGCGGGCTTTCGGCAGCGGCAAGGGCAACGATCAGGTTGTCGAGTACCGTCATTTCAGGAAACAGCTGTGCTACCTGAAATGAGCGGGCCATGCCTGCGCGTGTGATGGCACGCGGTGAATGACCAAGGATTGATTTGCCGTTAAACAGGATTTCACCACGGGTCGGCTTCAGATAACCGGTCACCATATTGATGAAGGTTGTCTTGCCCGCGCCGTTGGACCCGATGACGCCAACGATTTCACCTTTGGAAATCCGGACATCAAGATCCTTTGCGGCGATGACCGCACCAAATTCCTTGTTTAGCGATTTGGTTTCAAGAATGACAGTCATGCGCGTTCTCCTGCTTTTTTACGCGATACCAGGCTCCAGAGGCCTTTGGGCAGGAAGACGATGACACCCAGAAGGGTAAAGCCGAGGATCATCTGCCAGGTATGGGGAACCAGTTCGATGGCATAGGTCCGCACGACCGAGAAAACCACGGCGGCAATGAACGGTGCAGCGACATGACCCAATCCACCCAGAAGCGCGATAAAGATGAATTCGCCTGACGTGGTCCAATAGGCCATTTCCGGGTCAACGTGCCCGGTGGCAAGGGCGGTTAATCCACCCCCAAGGGCGGAAACCGCGGCCGCACTGACATAGTTGCCATACAGCAACCAGCGCGGCGAAAGACCAAGATATTCAACACGAACTTCGTTTTCGCGAACGGCTTCGCAAATCACACCGATCCCGGCCTTGGTGTAACGGTGGATCAGAACAGCAATCACCAGACCGGCCAGAATGGTCAGGGTAAAGACCGTGTGCTGGCTGCTTTCCCCGCCGTCGGGAGCCCAGCCAAAGATCGTCCAGTTATGAACGTTAAAGCCGTCCGTGCTGCCCAGTTCCGGGCTTTTGACCAGAATGCCAAACAGGATCATCGAAAAGGCCAGCGACAGCATCGCAAAGAAGATATCGCGATAACGTGTCAGCAGCAGGCCCAGCACCATCGCAACCGCAATGGCGACCAGCATGCCAAGCGAAAGGGCGGCAATCGCATCATGGATGCCAAAGAACTGGCCGCCCATGCCGACGGTATAACCGCCGATGCAGTAAAACAGTCCCTGACCGAAAGATACCAGACCGGAACGCATCTGCATGACGACACCCTGCACAACAAGGGCCTTGGCAAAGGCGATGGTCAAAAGGAAGATCAGCCAACCGGGCGACACAAACCCGAACAGCACTAAGGCAATCGCAACTGCCGCAAGCGAGATTTCAGTTTTATCAAAACGCATGTCAGATTTTCCTCGCCAAAGTACGGCCAAACAGACCTTCGGGGCGGAACGCCAGAACCAGCGACATCACGCCGTAAATGACGAAAAGTTCGAACTCGGGGGCATAATGGACAGCTGCGGCACGGCTTAATCCGACAAGCAGTGCGCCAACGGCGGCACCGCCGATACTGCCAAGTCCGCCAATCACGACCACTGCAAAGGCCAGCACGATGACTTCGATCCCGATACCCGGCACGACCGAAATGGCCGGAGCGGTCAGCGCACCGGCAAGCGCGCCAAGGATGGTACCGATGACAAAGGTGATGGTGAACATCAGGCGGACATTCACACCCATCGCAACCGCGATTTCGCGGTCATGGATCACCGCACGCAAGACCTTGCCGGTATTGGTACGTTCAAGCAGTCCCCACAAAACAAGACCGATGACTGCCGAAACCCCGACCAGTGACAGGTCGTAGTTTGAGACTTTCAATAATCCAAGCGACGTTCGACCAAGTTCGGAATAGGGCTGATAGGCGAAATACGGGTTGACCCCCCAGACGATTTTCATCGTGTCTTCAAGAATCAGCAAAAGCGCATAGGTAATGATCACCATCAGGATTTCATCGCGGCCATACATCAGGCGCAGCAATCCACGTTCAATGATCACGCCAACAATCAGTCCGGCAACCAGTGCCGCACCAACCAGCAAAAGATAACTGATCCAGGCCGGGCCAATACCGTTATTGAAATACCAGCCGACAAGGGATGCTGCGGAATAGGCACCGATGGCATAGAAGCTGCCATGGGCCATATTCAGGATGCGCATCACCCCGTAAATTACGGTCAGGCCAGCGGCCACGAGAAACAGCCACGATGCATAGATCGAGCCATCAATCAGGACGGCAAGAAGACTTGTCATCACAAATATCCAGTGTGCAGGGAAAAGGGCGGGCATCCCGCAAAAGAGATGCCCGCATCGCAGGAAGATTGCGTGTGCTTAGTTACACTGAGCGCCCGGGAAGCCCTGGGCAATCCAGTCTGCGGCAGAAACACCTTCTGGCGGGGTTACGCATTCGCCAGAGAACGAGACGGAATTGACGATGGACGCCTTGCCGTCTTCATAGTGGTATTCGCCGTAAGAAATGCCCTGCATTGCCTGATGGCCATTGCCACGTGCCATTTCAACAGTACCTGAAACGGACGGGAAGGAAGCGCCTTTCAGACCGGCAGCAAGCTGATCTGCGGTCGGGATTTCCTTGTCTGCCAGACCGGCATTTTCAGCGGCAAATTTCAGGCCGAGGATCGCCTGCGCCATCTTGGTTGCCGGGTAAACCGGATCAAGATCATAGGCGGCGTTATAGACACCCTTGAACCAGGTGTTCAGTTCGTTTTCCGGTGCGAACGCGCCGAACGGACCACGTGCACCAATGATCATGCCATTCGGCGCCTGATCCTTATAGGTCGCAAGGCTTGCTTCACCGCAAGTCAGAAGACCGGTGGCATCTTCAAGCAGGCCACGGGCATTTGCCTGAAGAACCAGTGCTTCCATGTCGCCACCCCAGAAGGAGCTGTGAACGATTTCCGGACGCTTGACCGACAGGGCAGAGATTTCTGCGCCATACTGGCCCTGATAGATTTTCGGGAACTGTTCTTCGACGATTTCAGATTCCGGCAGCAGTTTCGCCGCAGCAGCGGTGAAGTCGGCCCAGCTGTCCTGACCCCAGGAATAGTTCTGCTGGATGCCCGAAAGACGGGTTACATCCGGACGGGTTGCTGCGAGGTAACGTACGGCACCGATATTGTCGACCGATGCATCAAGGCCGGTACGGAACATGTATTTTGCGTCGCTGTTTTCAACGAACAGGCGGGAGGTCCCGCAATCATATGCGATGGTGAAGGTTTTCAGTTCTTCGGCAACCGGTGCGACAGCAAGGCAATCACCCGAAGAAACATAGCCGATCACGGCATCAACTTTCTGGCGCTGGACAAGGTTGCGATATTCTTCAACCTGCTTGGTCGCACCACCGGCCTCATCAATGATGACGGCTTCGATTTCTGCACCATTGATGCCGATCTTGTTGTACGGAGCGGGCAGTTCACCCTTGTTCAGCGCTTCAACAAGAACCTTGGCGGCATTGGCAGATGGAACACCAAACGGGCCGGCCGCAGGACCGGACAGGAAGGTAACAATACCGATGCGGAACTTGCCGTTTTCGGCTGCGGATGCACCCGATGCAAGGCCAGCCGTCAGGGCAAGGGCAGCGACGCCCGAAACCAGATAATTGCTGAAAGTTGTTTTATTGTTCTTCACTTTTTTTCCTCCCTTGGGAAAGGTCTATGGAGTTGGCGGTGGAACAGCCTCGGACCCGCCAGCCACGGCATCGCGGCGGCGTTTGACCATCTCTTTTGACGGTTTGAGGTCTTCGGCGTCGTAGATCGCCCAATTCCCCACCATCAATTTTGATGGCGGAAAATCTTCGTTATGGACGACCGTGCCCACGGCTTGCGCCTGGACAATCTGGTGAGTGTCGGGATCGATATAGGATGCAAAGCCCGGAGGATCTTCGGGCAGGGCCAGTTGCAATCCTTCAAGCGCCTTGATCAGTGCCCTGTCATCATCAGCGCCACCGGCTTTCTCGATGGCGCGTGCTATCGCGATGACGCCGGTATAGGCACCTTCGGCAGCATAGGTCGGATAACGACCGGTCAGGTCATGGAACTGTGCGACAAATCGTTTGTTGCGCCCGGTTTCCGGCCAGTTATTGTGATGACGAGCCGACAGGATCAGGCCGGGATAGGGCTGATCGCCCAGCGCCATCATCACATCGTAATTGGCACCGGTATCGAAATTTGCCAGACGGGTGGTTTCAAAGAAACGGGTCGTTGATGCCTGTTTGATAAAGGCAATGAAATCACCGCCCCAAAGTGCAGTCACCACGACATCGGGTTTGGCCGATTGCAGGGCATTGATATAGATCGAATAGTCCGGTTCATACAGCTTGGGCCACAGGGCACTGACGGTTTCATACTCAACGCCAAGCCCATCAAGGGCGAGCTGCAAGTCAGTCCAGGAAACATGCCCATAGTCATAATCCGGTCCGACAAAAGCGAGACGTTTCCAGCCGGTTTCCTTTTGCAGATCGCGCAGATAACGCGCGCCTGCTGCCATGCTGGTCCAGCTGTCATTCGTGACCCGGAAATAATAGTCGTGTCCGGCTTCGATGCTCAGCCGCGATGATGCATGGTCGGTCCCGACCATGATGATCTTTTCCTGACGTGCAAGGTCACTTACCGCATGAGCAACGCCTGATGAAACGATCCCGCAAAAGAACCGGGCGTTATCCTTTGCGACGAAATCCTGTGCCAGACGGACGGCATAGGATGCCTTTGATCGCGGATCATCGGCAATCACGCGCAGTTTTGGTGGTGTCAGTCCTGCCTTGGTTTCTGCCGCCAAATCATCAAGTGCGATTTGAATGCCGACAATGCTGTCGCGACCATATGTCGCCGAGCGACCGGTCATCGGGTACAAACAGCCGATCACCGCATCGGCTTCGTCCGCCGATGCGCCCAGCTCAAAACGTTCGGCCTGTGCGCCATTGGCGACAAGCAATGTGAACGCGGCAATAATAATGGTGATGCACCCGGAAACCGGGCGTGTGAGCATCTCCATGATGTATCCTCCCTACGAATGGTTGTTCCATTCGTGTTTGTACCTTTGTCCGGGTAATTGGCAAAGGCTGTGCCAACTGTTCCGCTAAATGAAAAAGGCAGGGAGATCGGGGCTTTGCGCAAAAGATGTGTGGTTTGTTTGCGAGGGATGAGCGCAGAAATGAGCGGTTGGCGCTCCAAATTGAAAAAGCCATTGAGCGAAAACCGCTCAATGGCTTTTGGTTTGTGAATGCGAGATCGCTCAGGACGACTATTGCAGACCCAGCCGTTGCAGTCTGCGTTTCAGGGCGTGACGTGAAATTCCAAGAATCTCAGCCGCCCGGCCCTTGTGACCGTCCGCCTGGTCAAGCGCATCCTGTACAAGATTGCGCTCGGTGTTATCTAGGCGGTCTTGCAATTGCGGCCCGTTTGAATTTGCCATTTGATGGGCTTCACGTTCGCCGGAGATATCGGTTTCATGAAACTCGGTTGGTAGTAATTCGGGCGAAATTGTCTTGGCAGGATATAGAATTGTCAGCCGCTCGATCAGGTTTTTGAGCTCGCGCACATTGCCGCGCCAGCGATGGGCCAGCAAAATATCAATTGTTTCCGGTGCAAAATTGATCGGATGGCATCCTTCTGCCTTGGCTTGTTTGTCCGCGAAATGTTCGACCAGCTTGATGATGTCCTCACCGCGTGCCCGAAGGGCCGGAATATCAATGGTGATGACATTCAAACGATAAAACAGGTCTTCACGGAAGTTACCCAGGCGAACTTCTTCGGCAAGGTCACGGTTGGTTGCCGCGATCACACGCACGTCTGCCGACGCCGAATGTTCGCTGCCAACCGGTCGATAATCGCCATTTTCAAGGAAATGCAGGAACTTCGCCTGCAACGCCAGGGGAAGTTCACCAATTTCATCAAGAAACAGGCTGCCGCCATCGGCCAGTTTGACCAGACCGGTGCGTTTCTGATGGGCGCCGGTATAGGATCCCTTTTCCGCGCCAAAAAGCTCGGACTCAATAAGTTGTTCTGGCAGTGCTGCGCAATTGACCTCGATAAAGGCGCGCGATGATCGCGGGCTTTCGCCATGGATGGCGCGCGCGACCAATGCCTTGCCGGTTCCGGACTCACCCAGCAACAGAATACGGCTCGCACTGCTTTTGGCGACGCGTTCGATGGTGGTGCGCAATTCGCTCATGGCGGCACAATCACCGATCAGTCCGTTGGCGGGAACATCGCGTTTGCGGTGATATGCCAGTTCCAGAGCTGTCCGGTTCTGATCCAGCACGCTGTTGATCGTGTGGATCAGTTCATCAAGTTCGAACGGCTTGCTGAGATAATCCGCAGCACCGAGCTTGACGGCCTTTACCGCAGCACGGGTGTCGCCATGTGCGGAAATCATGATCACGGGGACATCGATATCAAGATTGCGGATGCTGTTAAGCACCTCCATGCCATCGGCACCGGGAAGGCGCAGATCAAGCAGGATGATATCAAACTGGTTTTTCCGAACTTCGAGAAAGGCATCTTCGCCGGAATGAACGCCGGTGACGTCCATGCCTTCGGTCCTGAGCGCAAAGCTCAGGGAACGAACGAATGATTCCTCATCGTCGACGATCAGTAATCTGATCCTCTTGGACATCTTCGGGGTCTTCCTCCTGGGCGGTTCCCGCCTTTGTGGCCGGGAACTTCAGTGTGATTGTCGTGCCCTCTTGCGGGGCACTTTCAATATGAATTTTACCATGATTGGCTTCGACCAGCTGTTGACTGATCGTCAGGCCAAGACCGGTTCCTTTGCTTTTCATGGTAAAAAATGGCTGAACCACGTCAAGCAAATGCTGTTTGGGTATGCCTGCGCCATCGTCTGTGACGCGGATTTCCACCCACGCTTCGTTCTGTTCAGCACGCAAGCCGACCGTGCCGCCCGCCTTGCAGGCCTGAATGGCATTGATGCCCAGATTAAGCAAAACCTGCAAAACCTGATCCGGGTCGATATACAGTTTCAGGCCGGAATCGCCACTGGTGTAGAACCTGACATTGGCATCCTTGGCAATCGGTTCCAGCACGCGGGCTGATTGGCGGAACAGGTCGCGAATTTCAGTGTTTTGCGGGGCTGCTTCACCCGGACGGCCATAGGCCAGAAGATCATTCACCACACGTGACAGGCGATCAATCTGATGACCCATGTCATCAAGCAACACCTTGCGTTCAACATCCTGTTCCTTGCGAGTCAGGGCCTGAACGGTGGTTTTCATGGTGGCAAGCGGATTGCGAACCTCGTGGGCAACACCAGTGGCAAACTGACCGAGAACTGCAAGTTTTTCGGCACGCACGGTCCGGTCGATCAGGTCTTTGAGTTGCCATGCCATGGTGTTGAACGCCTTGGCAACCGTGCTGATCTCATCACGGCGACGACCTTCGGGCAGGCGATAGTAAAGATCACCTGACGCGATGCTGTGTGCACCCTGAACCAGCGTATCAACCCGTCGGCGCAGACTGCGCGACAGGGCAAAAAAGATCGCCAGAATAACCACGATGATCAAGGTCGCCGTGACATAAAGCCAGAACCGCGTCTGATCAATCGGCTGCAAAATGGTGCCGGGGTGGACACTCATGACGATGTTCCAGCCCGGAAGAATGCTGGGACCTTCGATCAGCTCGCCGGTTACCTCGGCCGGACGCCCTGTCGGGTCGAGAACAATACCGCCCGGGGTGCGCAAAAGCGGTTCAATAACCCCGGCCACACCGGCACTGACCAGAAGTTCGGTCAGGGATGACAGGCGCACATGCAGGGCAACCGATGTATTCTGCCCAAATCCGGTGTCACGAATATGCTGGCGCATCAAAAGCCAGCCGGAATTGCCATTTTCAGGCAGTTGCGGGCCGATAAATTCGATACCTTCATGTTCGACCCGCGGAAGGCCGCGAATATCCCATCCGGTTTTTGACCAGTATGGGGGGCCAGATGCCGCTTGCCCGGCGACCAGACGATCCAGATTGTCGTTCCAGTCAAAGAACAGCACGCCATAAAGATCAGGTGAATCTGCCTCAACTCGAAGCAGGGTCAGGGCTTCTTCTGCTTGTGGCGAATTTGGTGCTTCGATGAATGCAGGGAGCGCAGGGTGATTGGATAGCGTCACCAGTTGATAAATGCGCGCATCAAGAAAGGCAGACAACTTGTTCGATGTTGCAGCAACCTGGGCACTAAGGCGTTCGCCGGTCAGGCGGTCGATCAGTTCATTGGAAAAACGCTGATAAAAGAAGCTCAGTGCGACAAGCGCGCACACGACAACGCCGACCGATAATAATGTATATCGGCCCACAAGGCTCAGACGTTGATTGCGTGACCAATGAAAACCGGACACAGACGGGCTCCCTTACGTTGAATTTTTCAACGCGTATTCTTTATTTGTCATAGTTCTGAAGCAAATGTTGCACGGCAGCAAGTCAAACCTGATTGTCTCAGTCAGGTTGACATGTGGTACATTCGGCAAAAGCAGGGCTCAAAAAGCAGGAATGCCCAAGACAAGTGCCTTGGGCATTCCGTTCATTCTGCATCAGAAAAGCTAGGCTTGTTATGCCTTGGCTGTCGCCGGACCACCGGTCGATTTTGCTGTTGTCTTCCCGCCCTTGACGAAATCGGATGCCTTACGCTTGCCTTCGGCAAATTCGTCTTTGAAGCGATCTTTCATTTCGTCTGCGTCGAAATCACTGACCGTACCGCCCTTGGCGAAATGCCAGGCAAAGACACGGCCAAGCGCGTAGGTGCAAGCAGCGGTGAAAGTCGGCATGGCCACAACACCAAACACGGTTCCGACGACCGGCACGCGACGGATCAGGTTCGCCGTCGCAATGCCGATGCCGGTAACCGGCAGAACCGTTGCAACAAGGGTCGCGACCGAGTTCTTGATGGCATTTTCCGAGAAGGATACCCCGTAAATGTCACAAAGTTTGGCAATCATGCGCAGCTGAATTGTGCTGCATGCGGCCATTTCAAGGAAGGGGATCGGAACAAGTGCGCCAACAGCAGCATAAACGCTGTGGCGATGAATGCAGTCGCGCGACTGTGCACGGATCTCATCCGCCTCTGCAACGGCAACGTCATCAGTCTCTTGTACGTTCTCTGCTTCTGTCATTCTCGCCTCTTGATAAGAACTGTTGATCTTTATCCCGAAATTCAATCTTCAACTCAAAAATCAGACTATCTCAACTTGGGGTTGGTCGCAACAATCAGAAAGCTTTATTGTTTCAGGTTGCTCTTGGGTTCTGGCGTTGCTGCCGGTTCATGTTGGGATGTCATGGTATCGGCATTGGGGGTGTTGCTATTTGCACTGCCACCGGCTGTTTTGTCATAGTTTGGCGAAACAGCCTTAAGCAATTCGCTCATTGTTCCCGGCGATGAGGCCTCATTCCCCGACTTTGTCTGATCTGTCTGTTGGGAGTCGGTTTGTGCGCTGGTTGCACTATTTGTGCCTTTGGATGGCTTGCCCGATGGATCGGTGGGCATTTTCAATCCCGGAGAAATCGCATTCTGTGGCGCAAGTTCCTGTGACCGTGCATTGAATTGTGTGGCGTCGGGCAGCGTATCATCATTGTCATCGACCATTTCTGCACTGGTCCGGGCAACCGGTGCGTCTGCAGTATTGAGGATAACCGGAAGGCCATCCTTGCCGCCGATGATGATGGTTTTGCTGTTTCTTGATGTTGCGAGCGACATGGTCGCTTCGATCCCGCGCAGGCGCAAATATTCCTCGGTAATTGTTTTGGCAACGATGTCCTGGAACTCGCGGATACCCTCGGCCTCGATCTTCTTGCGTTCTTTTTCTTTCTGTTCGCGTGCGATACGGAAATCATATTCAAGCATGGCCTGATACTGTTCTGCCTTGCGCTCGATCGCGTCGGCAACGCGCGGCGGCAGGGTGACAGAACGAATCAGGACATCCTCAACCGTGACCAGACGCCCGCGGAAACTTTGATTAACCAGCGACGACCCAAGTTCATTGACCATCCGTTCAAGGATTTCGGCCTGAATGAAAGCACGGGTTTCCGTGTAAAGCTGTTCCGGGGTGTAGCGCGAAATCAGTTCACGGGCATGCGACCCGATTTCAGGATAGACGAGAATTTCCGCATAGTTCGGGCCAACAAGTTTATGCAGCATACCCGCAGCTTCGCGGTTGATCCGGTAACGCACCGCGATATCGACTTCCATAGACAAGCCGTTTGACGAAATGGTGTCATAGACGCGGGCCTGATTTTGCAAGCGGGCGTCATAGACATACATTTCATCCCACGGGAAGATCATTTGAATGCCTTCACCATAGGTCCGGTCAACAACCGTTCCCCCAAGGAACCGGTACCACATGACACCGACATGGCCAGCAGGGATGGTAATGAATATTTGCGGTGCAAGGGCAATCATCGCGATGATGATAAAGAACAGGGTGATCAGAATTCTGGTCTGAAAACGCTGAACCAGACGCCGCAGCCAGGACACCAGCCGATGACCAAAGCCACGCTGTTCCGTGGCGCTTTGCGCAGGATTGCCCTGAGGCCCGCTATTTGGCGCTGTCGTGCTTTCAGCCATTCATCATCTCGTCTTCAGGTGTCGTTCGGAAAATGGTGTTTGCACGTCAGTAATCGTCCAAGTTGTTCATTTTTTCGCGGACATCACGGGACGGGCGCGCGATGAGCTGCACGAGAAAATCACCGATCGGAGTAATGATCAGGGCCACAATAAAATGGCCAAGGAAGCCAAACGATGTCCGGCGGCCAAGCAAGCCGCAAATCACTGCGGCCAGGATATAAAGTATAGCAATTACCAGATGCATGGATCGTGGCCCTGTAAGTAGCATACGTTAAATTCGCGCATCTCAGACAGCCTGTGCCTTGTTGCCGAACTTGAAACCTTCTTTGAACTTTTCCTTGAAGTATGGTTCAGCCGCTTTGGGATCAAAGTTGCTCATTGTGCCGCCTGCTTCGTAATGCTGCTGAAAGACCTTGCCCAGCGCATAAGTGAAGGCTGCATTGAAGCCGGGCATGGTCAGAATGCTCAGCGCAGAGCCGACCACAGGAAGCGCCTTGGCGACATTGGAAAACAGCCCCGTCGCCAACAGGGATTTACCCAAAACACTGCTGGTGAGGCTGGCAACGAAACTGGCGATCACCGATTTGCCGCTGTTTTCGGTAAAGGGCACCTCGTGAATGCTGCTAAGCTCGGCCAGCATTTTCAACTGTACGGCGACGATCGCAGCAGAATCCAGTACGGGTATCGGGATCAGTCCGGTACCAGCTGCCCAAAGTGTGTTTTTCCGGATTATGGCATCGGACCTGCGGTGAAGCTTTTTGCGTCTAAGCAGTTCAAGGCGTTCACTGTCCATATTGCCCCCCAGTTTCATTCCTCGTGAAACCATAAACACTAAATATAGACACTGCAATTTGTTTCAGAGGGTTAGAAGCCATTCGACGCTGTTACATTGGTAATCAACGATATAATATCCATGCGGGAAATATGTTATGAACGGGTGATGCTTTGCATTATTCGATCAGGATGCACTTGGGGGAAATCACTTGAGCTTAACGGCCAAAATAGCATTGGCGATCATTTTGATCTTTGTCGCAGCACTCGGCATGACGACGATGCTCAACTATATGCGGTTTGAACAGACGCTTCGAACCGTCCTTACCCAGCGCATCAATGTGATCGCCAATGAAACCGCTCAGGATCTCAGGGCTGCTATTGATATCGGGTTGCGCCTTGAGAACATGGAAAACCTTGATGGCATCCTGATGCGCCGTCTGGGCATGTCTGACGAGATTGCCGAAATGTCGGTACGTGATTGCACGGGAAATCTGATTTCGGGTGAATTATCCAAGCAGGGCGCGACCGTTTCCACAATGCCGGTTCAGACCGGTGGTATCCAGTTCAATGATGCGATCGCATTGCTTGATACGAAGCTCGAAGACAGTCTTGGCAAATGTGCCGGCAGCCTTCGCCTGACGGCCGATCTGTCGGTGATGAACGGGCGCCTTGAAAGCGCATTGGCTGAAATGATGAAGTCAGCCGGGATCGGCATGGTCGCGGTTCTTCCCATCCTTTGTCTGTTGCTATGGCTGATGAACCGGCGGCATCGGGTCTTTGTCAGTCTGAATAACGATGTCAAACGCGCCATTCTTGGTCAGAACTCCACGGATGATTTCCATGATCGGGACCTGTTGACGGAAAGCGAAATCGAAATGGTCGCGCTGTATCGCGATATCCGTAAAAACCTGCGCGATGGCACGTCATCAGATGCTCCGTCACCGACCAATAACGAGAAGCCGCAATGACCCATCCCGATAAGCAGACTCTGTTAACAGATCAGACCCAGTCCGGCGTGCCACGTGGGCGTATGTTGCCCAAGGGGACGGTCTGGATTTTGTCATTGTTCAGCATCCTGATGCTGTGCGTTGCACTGATCGGTATTTCCTGGCGGGCTGCGGAACTTGCACGCAGTGACCTGCAACTCGAAATCAGTCAGAAGGCCGAGATCGAGGCCGAAACACTGGCAGGCAAGATCAATCGCGCGATCAATCTGGGTATTCCACTCGCGGAAATTGTCGGCTTCTCTGATGTTCTTGTTCAGTTAAAGCAAGCAGACCCGGATTTGCGATTTGCAGCTGTTGTCCATGATGGCGATCTTCTTCATACGGGCGGCCTCGGCAAAGGTGCCTTGGAAAGTGCGCTTGCCGATCAGCATGACGGGCTGAGCAACGATTACATCATCACCCAAATCAGTCTTCCTCACGAGATCGATAATACCGACGATATTGAAATTGTAATCGGGCATGACCGGGCCGCACTGATGCGGCCCCTGACGGATAATCTTTTTGATATTGCGGTGATCCTGATCATTTCGCTTGCCCTGTCGTTTGAGCTGGTCCTTCTGGTTTTGACGGTGAATGTCGCCTTGCCGGTGCGTGTGGCGCAGCGGGTTTTGACCAGTGTTCGCGAAAAGCAGTTCACGCTTCTGCACGGGCAATCGTCGCGGGACGAAATCGGCAAGTTCATGGAAAACATCAATGCCGTCGTCACCCAGACGGCAAGGAAGCGCGGAACAACCCCGCGGTCCGAACGCGAGGTCAAGCTGATCGGTGTCAGGTTGCTGGCATTCCTGTTTGTTCTGGCCGAGGAACTTGCACGTCCGATCATGCCAACCTTCTTTGGCAAGGTGACGTCGAGCATGGCCGATGGAAATATGGCGGCCGGTATCATCATGGCGGTTCACTTGCTGATGGTGGCGATTGCCATGCCGGTTTGCAGCCTGTTTCAGGAACGTGTCGGATCGCTTCGTATGTATCTCACGGGGGCGTTTCTGGCGACGATTGGTCTTTGTGGAACGGCTTTTGCCACCGGCATGTGGGATTTGCTGATCTGGCGGGCATTTTCGGGTATCGGCTATGCCACGACGTTTGTCGCCTGCCAGGCCTATGTGATTGATGCAACAACCGAGCGCAATCGTACCCAGGGTACAGCAATGATGGTTAGCGGGATCATGCTTGCAGATATTTGCGGGCCGGCAATCGGCGGGATTTTCGCGGGGCATTTTGGCGAGGCAACAACATTCATTGCCGGTGCCGTTGTCGCAAGTCTTGCTGTATTTCTGGCCTTTTTCCTTCTTGATACGCATGTGCGCGGGCAAACACCGCTCCCCGTTCCGACACGTAAAGCCATGAAGGCATTATTGGCAAACCGGCAGTTCCAGGTGCTTATCCTGTTTGCTGCCGTTCCTGCCAAAATGATCCTTAGTGGATTTTTATTCTACCTGACCCCGCTGATCCTGATCGAACAGGGGGCAACAATCGCTGAGACCGGCCGGGTGATCATGCTCTATGGTCTTGTCGCATTGCTGACGGGATGGAGTGTCGCGCGCTGGACGGATAGCAAACAGCGCGAAACCCGGGCGGTCGGAATTGGTGGTGGATTGACAGCACTTGGTCTTCTTCTGGCGGGTTTCATGCCGCTTTACGGTGTGTTTGCGGTGGCCGTCGGATTGCTGGGACTGGCACAGGCGACGTCAATTCCGGCTCAGGTTTCGGCAAGTTTGAAGATCAGCCGCGACTTTACCGAAGAACATGGTACGGGGGCTGTGCTTGCGGTGTTGCGGTTGGCTGAACGTCTGGGTGGGGCGACAGGACCATTGCTTGCTGCGGGACTTGCCTTGTGGCTTGGAACGATTGGTGCCGTGACTGTTTTTGGCGTCATAGCACTTGTTTCGGTTTTGTGTTTCGAATTGTTGATCGGGCATGTTGACGCAAGCCCCAAGAAACAGACCGAACCGCTAGAAGAAGGGGCGTCATCGTGAAACACATTCAGTTTACGCGAAATGCTGCCCGGTCTTTGAGCAGTATTGTCTTGTTTTTGTTGTGCCTTGTCGCCGTGAACTTTTTTAGTGCTCAGGCAGTCCAGGCCAAGGGCGAGAAAGACGATCCCCTGAGAATTGCGATGATCCTTTGGCGCGGAGAGACCCGGGTCGAGGAAGGATTCCGTGCCTATTTCAAGGACCGCGACATTGCGATTGATCTGCAAATTCATGATATTGCCCGCGATCTTGACAAGATACCTGCGATCATCGAGCAAATTCGCAAAGACCCGCCTGATCTGGTTTACACGTGGGGAACTGGCGTAACCTCGCGGGTGGTTGGAAAATATAATGACTTTGATCCGGCCAAGAACATCACCAAGCTTCCGGTGGTTTTCGTCATGGTGTCTGCACCCTGGAAAACAGGCATTGCTGCGCCACGCGGCCAATGGCGCCCCAACGTCACCGGGGCAGCACATATCGCCCCGCTATCGGCGCAAATTCAGGCCATTCGCGCCTATCGTCCGATGACGAAGCTTGGCGTGGTTTACAATGCCGAGGAAGACAATTCCCTGTCCAATATCAGCGATCTTAAGGCGCTTGGCGAAGAAATGGGGTTCGAAGTCCTTGAAGCACCGTTGGGCCAGAATGCAAAACCCAAACCCGAAGACATTGCCCCGGCGGTCAAAATGCTGGCGGAAAATGGGGCTGATTTCCTTTATATCGGGCCGGATAACTTCATCGGGACGTATCGTGATGAACTGACCGAGGCAGGATTTGTCAATGGTCTTGCAGCCTTTAGTGCCACCGAACTTGAAGTCCGTGACGGTCAGGCGATGCTGGGGCTGGTCAGTCGATATGAGCTTGTCGGGCGACTGGCCGCCAGCAAGGTTGAAGACATTCTGGTCAACCAGATTTCGCCTGCCGATATACCGGTTGAAACGCTTGATCGGTTTTCCTATCTGATCAGGCTTTCATCGGCACGCAGGCTTTCGCTTTATCCGCCTTTGTTGCTTCTTGATTATGCGGAAATCATCGAATGACGGCGGTCATCAGGCGACTGGATGAAACGCATCTTGATGCGGTGATAGCACTTCATCATGACGTTATTGCCGATATGCCTGCCGGAACGGTTGCAAGCGAAACAGACGCATTTTTCCAGTCCCATATGAACGATTGCGGTCAGATTTTTGGTGCTTTGTCGGATGGTGACCTGATTGCCTATAGTGTATTGGGGCTGCCGCGTATTGAAGATCCGAATTTCGGGATTGATCATCACTTGTCAGCCGGGGACTTGCAACAGGTCGCCCATATTGACGGGGTCGCCGTTCGCAAGGACCATCGCGGATCAAAGTGGCAGCAACGCATGGTGATACACCGGCTTGAAGCCGCGCGGGCATGCGGCCGGGTCATTGCGCTGAGTACCGCGGCACCCGGAAATGTGCCAAGTGTGATTAACCTTCTGGCCGCCGGAATGCGGATTTGCGGGGTGAAGGAAAAATTTGGCGGTGTGCGATATTTGTTTCGATGTGACCTGACGGGCGATAAACCGGCAAAGTTACAGGAAACACTCCACATGGATGACTGGTCACCGGTTTCAGATGTCATATCTGGCAAGAACATGATCGCAGATGGAATGGTTGGTGCTGGGTATCGTCAAGGGCAGGCCGGGCATAATGGTCCGGATATTGGTTGGATGCGCAGAGAGCGGGCTTGATCCGTTCCGACCCTATTGCATTGTCCGGCGATAAGCTGGCTGGTTGCTGCCATTAACAGCAACCGGTTGCTGATAATGCGATTGCCAGTCACAGGCATGCGGATCGGTTTCCCAATAGCATGCTGCACCTTTGTGGAAGGTTAGAAAGTTACCCTTTTTAAAGAGATCGTCGCCATTCACACTGCGGAAGGTCGGGTTCTCGGCCTTAAGCTGTTCAATATTTTCGTGGATGATGCGGGTGATCCAGTAAACCACATAAGGGTCGGCTGGTTCATAGGCGATCAGCGATGCCTTGAACCCGTAAGATTCAATATCGGCTTCCTGTCCGGCATAGGTGCGCGCAGGAAGAACCTGATTGAAGAAATAATTGTTGGCTTCGACCAGTTTCTGGGTCAAAGGGCCACCCATGCCGACAACTTCGGCGTCGCAATCAAGGCTTTCCTCAATCAGGGATGCCGGGTGACCGATCCACAACCCATAGGCATCGATATAATTCTCGCAGATGCCAAGCCGGTTGTAGTCCTGTGCAACATTATAGACGGTTTCGAGGTCGTCTTGCGCAATGCCATATTGCTTGAGAAGTTCCAGCCACAACTCACGGGTTGCGGATCCTTCCGGCCCGATATTGATGCGCTTGCCCTTAAGGTCGGCGACACTGTGGATACCTGAATCTTTTCGGACAACCAGCAATCCCATTTCATCATGGAGCGACATAACCGATTGCGCACCGGGGATCGGATTGATGTCCTTGAAGGCTTCCCAGTTATTATTGGACTGCACCAGTGCCAGTTGGACGCGGCCTTCCTTCATCAGGCGGATATTGCTGCCCACACCTTGCGAGCGCAACGGAACACAATGAATTCGATGCCGCTTGTAAGTACGTTTCATCATGTCACAGATGGTAGCGGCTACCTGAAAATAGACGCCATTGGTACTGCCGCTATAGATCGCTGCGTAATAGGATTTTTCACGTGACCCATTTCCGGTGATTTCCGCGTTATTGCTGAAATTGGCAAAGCCATCTTCCACCAGCGAATTCCGTCGATACTGTGACAAGGGAATAGCGTCGGGCTTATAAACATAACCATCGACGATATCCTGCGGTAACGCGACATTCGCCGGGCTATCGTCAAAATTGTCGATATCAAGTTGATCCCCATCATAAGCCTCTATGGCCTCAGTCGATGACAGGGACTGTGTGTTTTCCATATTCGAGGGATTGGGGGCTTGCGCGATGGCGGGCCTTCCGGCAAGCGTGGCCAACAACGTCCCGAGAACGAAACATCCAGTGAGCGATGCAGATCGACGGGCGGAGCTTTGCAAGTTGATAACGTCCGAAAGCAGTTTGCGCGATAGTGGGTAGTCTAAAGGATTTGACACACGCCCGTCGAGATTCAATATCGCTTAAACATACGTTTCTCAGATAGTTGCGTCTTTTTGCAGTATGCCTCGCCACCTAAACCAATCATTATGCGCAGGTTGATCGGCGGGGTGACCTGCCCCTACCATAGAGATGCCGTTGTCGGCCGTCAGGAGTAAAGCATGAGCCCAAAGGACACCTTCGAACCGACAGGGGCAGAAATCGCTCAGGCATTTTCCCTGATTTCGTCCTGGCCGGAATATGGTGAAAGCCCGCTCATCTGTGCACAGGGGCTGGCAAAGGAACTGGGCGTGCGCACCATCTGGATCAAGGACGAAAGCAAACGCTTCGGGCTGGGCGGGGTCAAGGCACTGGGGGCGCCCTATGGCCTTAAGAAACAGCTTTTGCAACAGGGGCTGGAACCGGGTAGTGCCGCGTGCAACGCATTTATCGCTGTGGCGGCAACCGACGGCAATCACGGTCTTGCAGTTGTCTGGGCGGCAAGAAAGTTTAACTGCCGGGCCAGGATTTTTGTCGGGCAGGATGTCGATCCGGCCCGCATGCGCAGGATTGTTGATTGTGGTGGTGAACTTGTCACCATCAACGGAACCTATGATGATGCCGTGCTTGCCGCCGAGGAATATGCCAGGGCCGATCATGTTTTGCTGATCACGGATACCGATTATCACGGTGATCTTGTGGTGACCCGCGATATCATGGCGGGCTATGCCGTTCTGGGTGTCGAATGTGCCCGTCAGTTACGTGCTTTTGGTGCGGATATCGACAAGTTCTATTTGCAATGTGGTGTGGGTGGCATGGCGGCCGGCTGTGCGATTGGCTTTTGGCATGAAAGTGGCACCAAGCCACAAGTCTGTAGCGTCGAGCCGGAGACAGCTGCCTGTGTTAAGGCAAGTATTGAAAATGGTCGGCCAACGCGCGTGCCGGGAAAGTTGCTGACACGCATGGTCGGGCTTTCTTGCGGATATCCCAGCCTGCCGGCTTTGAGAATTCTTGAAGATGTCTGTTTTGACAGCATCGCGATTGACGATGCCTGCGCCAAGGAAGCGCAAGACGCGCTTATGTCGGGTATCGGGGGTGATGATCCTGTGGATACCTGGGATACCGGTATTTCAGGCCTCGCGGGGCTTTGGCATGTGGCGCGCGATCCGGAACTTCGTCGCAAACACGGGCTTGATGCCGATAGTCGTATTCTGGTGGTAAATAGCGAAGGCCGAATACCGCCCGAATATCTTTAGGTCACCGTGTGTTCATAAAAGTGAAGCGTCGCTGGACACATTTCATACCGGTGGTTACAGTTGAAACGGTCGACAATCGGTCGGTTCTTGGGGGCTGTTAAATCAATGAAGTTGCTGGAATTGTTATCTTTGGAAGATAACAAACTAAAGCTCCGGCTTGCCGTATCCGGGCTGCTTTCCGGATTGGGAAGTGCAGCCCTTCTGGGGCTGGTAAATACCGCCGCCCAAGAAATCAGTGACAATGGTCTGGATCGTGTCAACTGGGTGTTGGCAGGCAGTTTTGTCGCCATCACACTCATTTATTTCTTTGCCGAGGTTTTCCTTCTGAGCAACATCGCGCGCCAGATCGAACAGGGCATTGACCGCATTCGTCAAAGATTGTTCACCCAGATCGCCATGGCCGACTTCGTCAAGCTTGAGGCAATCGGGCAGGAACGACTGTTCAAGAATATCACCCAAAGCACACAGGTCATTTCGCAAAACGCGCATCTGATCGGCATGTGTTTCCGCAGTGTGATGTTGCTGATTGCGGTGATGATCTATGTGTTCTGGATTTCAAGTCTGGCCTTTTTCCTGATCATTGGTGTGATCGGGATTGGGATCGTCATTTATTTGCGGATGGGGCGTGCGCTTGGTGAATGGTTTGGCAAGCTGCTGCAGGTCGAAGCCGAGATGTTTGAAAAGATTGCCGATCTGTTCCGGGGCATCAAGGAAGTCCGGATGTGGTCAAAGCGCAGTGACAGGCTTTACGCAGCATTTGATGCTTCTTCGACGAAAAAGGCAGAATATGGTCACAAGGCCCATGACCTGATCTCGCGTCAGATGATCATGGGGATGTCGGCATTTTACATTCTGCTGGCCATTGTTGTTTTCATTGTCCCGGTTTATTCCAGCAGTTTGACCTCTGATATTCCCAAAATCAGTGTTGCGATCCTGTTCATGATCGGCCCGATTTCGGTGATGGTTCAGTCGATGTCGGTTTTTAGCCAGATCGAAGGTTCTGCATCGCGGATGCTGGCATTGTCCGATGATCTGGCCGAGATCCGTGAAGAGGCCGACGAAGAAAACGCCAAGGAACTTCCCGCGGAATTCGGGCATATCGACTTCGAAGCTGTGACATTCACCTATCCCAACCGCGACCCGCGACACGGGTTTGTCCTTGGGCCGATTGATCTTTCGGTCAAATCCGGCGAACTTTTGTTTGTGACCGGCGGGAACGGTTCGGGGAAATCGACCCTGGTCAAACTTCTGACCGGTCTTTATCGTCCGGAAAGCGGGAAAATCAGTATCGACAAGACCCAGCTTGGTGTGCACAGCATTGCGCCGTACCGCAATTTGATTGCGACGGTGTTCTCCGACTTCCATCTTTTTGCTGAATTGCACGGCGTTGATACGCTTGATACGGACGAGGCAAATTTCTGGCTTGAACGGTTTGAAATTTCGCATGTTACAGCAATCCGTGAGGGCCGGTTTGTAACAACGGCCCTGTCATCGGGGCAGCGTAAACGTCTTGGCCTGATTTCGGCCATTCTGGAAAAACGGCCGATCCTGGTTCTGGATGAATGGGCCGCCGATCAGGACCCGTATTTCCGCAAAAAGTTCTATACAGAAATCCTGCCGGATCTGAAAAAGCGCGGCATCACGGTAATTGCTGTGACCCATGACGATCACTATTTCGAAATGGCAGACAGAAGACTTCATCTCGAAAACGGCAAGCTTTCTGAAGTCACCCTTGATGATCCGCGCGGGAGGATCTGAGCCATGTTGATGTTCCGTCTGCTCAAATCTCGTGTCGGTCTGAACCTTCGGACTGTTTTTGCACTTTCATCCATGTCGGCGATTGCCACGACACTTGTGCTGGTGGTGGTCAATCTGGCCTCGGATCAGGCGCAGGAACATAAGGTCAATCTACAACTGTTGCTGATGATGGTTGTGTCGCTGGGCGGCTATATGTGGGCACAGCACAAGTCCGATGTGATGGTTTCAGACGAAGTCGAAGCCATGCTGCACGAATATCGTGTCAGGCTGTTTGATCAGGTGCGAAAAGCCGGCCCCGATGTTCTGGCAAAGGTCGGGCAGGGATCGGTTCATGCCGCCATCACGTCGGAAATGCAGACGATCTCTAACAGCTTGCCGATTATGCTTAACGGTGCACAGCAGATTGTGCTGGTCGTTTGTGTCGGGCTGTATCTGGCATGGTTGTCGATCTTTGCCTTTGTCATGCTGGCGGTGCTTGTTGTTCTGGCAGGCTTTATCCATGTGCATCGCATCAACCGGGTCAATGCTGCGACCCGTGCGTCCGAAGACGACGAAGCCAAACTGTTTGACGGCCTGAATGATCTGCTTGCCGGGTTCAAGGAAGTCAAAATGAATACCCGGCGCAGGAATGCGCTCGTCGAACAGCTTGGGGAACGCTCGAAACGGGCGTGTAGCGCAAAGGCGCTGTCCAAGGCGCAATGGTCGCGCGAAAGCGCCAGCATTCAGCTGGCCTTCTACGCGATGATGGCGGCCATGGTGTTTATCGTTCCGATCTTTACCTCGGATTATCATGATGTTGCTGTGCAGGTCACAACCGCGACCATGTTCCTGATCGGGCCAATCGGCACCGTAATCATGACATTCCCAAGTTTTAATAATGCGGAAACATCGCTTGGCCGGATTGTTGAACTTGAAAACAATCTGTCGGGGGTCATTGATGCGCAAGAAGCGGAAATGCGCGATAAATCAGGATCAATGCCGCAGGAAAGCAGTCCGTCAGCATCGTCAGACTGGCACGAGAAGATCGATGAAATTGCCCTTGAGGATGTGCGCTTTGCCTATCGGTCTTCGACAAACGGATTTGCTGTCGGGCCACTGGACGCTGTGTTCAGGCGCGGTGAAATTACCTTTATCAGTGGCGGGAACGGGGCCGGGAAATCAACGATCATTTCCTTGCTGACCGGCCTTCGAGATGTCGATAGCGGATCGATCCGGATCAATGGCCATGCGTTACGCCCCGATGACATGCAGGCCTATCGCGACAGTTTTGCCACAGTGCTTTCGGACTATCATCTGTTTTCCGAGCTGTATGGTATTGAGAAGGTTGACGAGGAAAAGGTCAACGCGCTGCTGCGCGAAATGGAGGTTGATCACAAGGTTACCCTTGATGGCCTGTCATTCTCGACCACAGCGCTTTCGCAGGGGCAACGCAAACGTCTGGCACTGATTGCAGCACGCCTTGAAGGTAAGCCTGTTCTGGTTCTTGATGAATGGGCCGCCGATCAGGATCCGCATTTCCGCAAGGTGTTTTACGAGGAAATCCTGCCCGCCATGCGCAAGCTGGGCAAGGTCATCATTTGTGTGACCCATGATGATCGCTGGTTCCATATCGCCGATCAGGTTTGTCACGTCCGCGACGGCATCATTGATGCGGTGCGCAGCCAATAATATTCCGCGAGAGTACGTCATCCATGGCGTGAAACTGTAATCGGCCCGGACTTGAAGTCGGGCCGATTACGTATCAATGCGTGTCATGTCAGATATTTATTGAACCAGTCGATGGTGCGTTGCCAGGCCAGCTCGGCAGCATCCTTGTCGTAACGCGGCGTGGAATCATTGTGGAAACCATGATTGGCCCCGGGATAGATATAGGCCTCATAGACCTTGTTATTGGCCTTTAGTGCCTCTTCATAGGCGGGCCATCCGGCATTAATCCGTTCATCAAGCTCGCCATATTGCAACAGGATCGGGGCCTGAATGCGTGGCACGTCCTCGACCGCAGCCTGACGTCCATAAAACGGAACGGCCGCACCAAGTTCGGGATAGGCAACGGCTGCGGCATTTGCCACGCCGCCGCCATAACAAAATCCGGTAATCCCGGTTTTCTCGGTGGTGGCTTCATGCGCAGTCAGGAATTCGATCGCGGCAAAGAAATCATTCATCAGTTTGGTCGGATCGACAGTACGCTGGAGCTCGCGCCCCTTGTCATCATTGCCCGGATAACCTCCAACCGATGTCAGGCCATCCGGGGCAAGTGCAATGAAGCCCGCCTTGGCGACGCGGCGCGCGACATCTTCGATATAGGGGTTAAGGCCACGGTTTTCGTGCACCACGACAACACCGGGAACCTTGCCGGCAAGATTGGCCGGTTTGACCATATAACCACGTACTTCGCCATGACCATTGGGCGAAGGATACATGATATATTCAGCGACAATGTCGGGATCGGTAAAGTCAACCTGATGGGCCATCGCATAATTCGGGCTCATGGCATTCAGGATCGCAAGTGCGGTCATGCCCCCCACTGCATATCGACCGGCACGATCCAGAAATTCGCGGCGATCAATCATGCCATGGGCATAGAAATCATATAGCTCGAGAAGTTCAGGCGAAAAATCCTTGGCAGTCAAACGTTCCATCATGCGCTCCTGTCCTGAATGACATGGGGAATGGGGGGCTGGTGGTGACGGTATCAATGACAAGTAAGTGCAAGGCAATGCACGTCGGCGCCACCCGCTTCGCGGCACGCCAATATGTGCGAATGAGTTTCATCCAAGCCGGACTTTTCGCAAATCACAAACGTGCTACTGGCCTTGATTAAGTAAACGAGTTCACATACGGCCTGCGAATGCAGGGTGGATCACCGGGAAGGTCGGATTGGATCAGAAAATACCCTCGCGGGTGATCTGATAATCCTTGAGTGCAGTGGCAAGTTGCATGGCAAAACGTGCCGAGGCCACAGGCAGAGTACGACCACGCATCTGCCCAAGGATCAGATTTCCCGGTGGTACGTCGCGTTCCGAAATCGGCCGAAAGACCAAGGAACCATCATCAGGTACTTGAAGGCCAATCGGGATTTGGAAGCCGATGGCATTTTCATGCAGAATATAGTGGCGAATAAGTTCGAAACTTTCGGTTTCGACCACCGGGGAAACCTGTCGTGATCCGCGCCGGGCTGCAAAATCAAGGAGATGGCGTACGCCAAACCGGTGTGTCGGTGCGACATGCGGAACATCCAGACAATCCCGCAAGCGGATTTCGTCGCGTGCGGCCAGCGGATGGTCGGCGCGCATGACAACATCAACTGTTTGCGGGATGGCATGAATGACTTCGAAATCCACCAGATAGATCGGCTCGAACACAAGTGCCAGATCGCTTGAATAGCTGGCAAGTTCCTGTTCTGCCTGTGCGCGGTCCCGGACATTGACGCTAAATGTCACGCCCGGATGGGCCGCACGATAGATCGCAATCTGTTCTGGCAGAAAATAGGGCAACATTGCCTGCGAACAGGCGATTGATACGTGACCGCGCCGTTCGCCGCTAAGATCGGCGACCTGTCCCTGTACGCGCTCAAGGTCGGACGCCATGGCGCGATAGTGATGCAGCAAAAGTTCGCCTGCCGGATTAAGACGCACACCACTGGGCAGACGTTCAAAAAGTTCTGCGCCGAATTCTTCTTCAAACCCGTTGATGCGGCGGTTCAACGCTGATGCCGTCAGGTTCATATCCTCGGCTGCTTTGCGCATTGAACCCGCCCGTGCAACAGCTTCGATCAGTCGGAAGGTTTGCAAGTATCTCATATCTCAACCGTTTTCGATGGTGTTGCATTTTTTGCACCGGATTGGTGAAAACATAGCAGTTTTCGCGAACGCAAAATACTGCAAACTGACAGCAACGGATTCTAAAAAGCTGTTCATGGGGGTTTTCACGATGGTTACCAGACGTAATTTTCTAAAAGGTAGTGCTGTTCTTGCCGGTACCTTGCCTTTCGCCCGGACATTTTCCGCACTTGCTGCCGGAAGCGACACGCTGGTCGCCGTATCGTCGCAAACGGTCAACAGTCTTGATCTTCACCGCACCGGGACCAACCGTGCGTCCTATCAGATTGCGGTAAACTGCTATGACCGTCTGGTGTCGTTTGGCTCCAAACCGGCTGAAGGCGGCGGACTTTCCTATGATTATTCGACCATTGTGCCGGAACTGGCGGAAAGCTGGACCTTCTCCGAAGATGGCATGACCATCACCTTCAAGCTGAAATCCGATGCCGTATTCAATGATGGCAGCAAAGTCACCGCAGCAGACGTCAAATGGTCGTTTGACCGTGCCGTCAGTGTCGGTGGTTTCCCGACCGTTCAGATGAAGGCAGGCGGCTTTATCCGCCCGGAACAGTTCGAAGCCATCGACGATGAAACCTTTGTCGTGAAGCTTGATCAGGCATCAAAACTTGCATTGCCCGATCTGGCGGTGCCGGTGCCCTTTATCATCAATTCCAAGGTCGCCAAGGAAAATGCGACCACCGATGATCCCTGGGCAATGGAATATCTGCACACCCACACCATTGGTTCGGGCGCCTATAGCGTTACCCGTTGGGATGCCGGTCAGCAGGTTGTCTTTGAACGCAATGACAAATGGGTTGGTGGTCCGACCCCGCCGGTACGCCGCGTGATCATGCGCGAAGTTCCGTCTGCGGCAACCAGCCGTGCACTGATTGAACGTGGTGACGTTCAGGTTGCCTTTGATATTCCCGACAAGGATGCAGCCGAGCTGGCAGGGAAGGTCACCGTGCATTCAACCCCGATTGAAAACTGCATCCATGCGCTTTGCCTGAACACCAAGTTCGAACCGTTCCAGGACCCGGATGTGCGCAAGGCCATTGCCTTTGCCGTGCCCTATGAGGCGATCTTTAATGCGGCGGCATATGGACGTGGTGCCCCGCTTTGGGGGGGTGAGCCAAAAGCAACCGACATCGCATGGCCGCGCAAGTCGCCCTATGACACCGACCTTGAAAAGGCCAAGGAACATATGGCCAAGTCCGGCTTCGCCGGCGGATTTGAAACCAAGCTTTCGATTTCGACCGATCTGTCATCATGGATGGAACCCGCAGCCCTTCTTATTCAGGAAGCGGTTGGCAAGCTTGGCATCAAGGTTGAGATTGAAAAGATCCCGGGTGCCAACTGGCGTACGGCGGCACTGGTTGAAAAGCGCCTTGATTTCCATCTGGAAAACTTTGGCGGTTGGCTCAATACCCCGGACTACTATTTCTTCTGGGCCTATCAGGAAGGTCATCTGTTCAACTCGTCAAACTACTCCAATGCCGAGGTCGAACAACTGACCAATGAAACCCTGCACATGGCCATGGATGATCCGGAATATGCGCCGAAAATCATGCGCATGATCGACATCGTTCATGAAGACCTGCCGCGTATTCCGTTGTGGCAGCCAGCCCTTAACGTCGCGCTTAACGGGGCGGGTGGATATGAATTCTGGTTCCACCGGCAGCTTGATATCCGTGGCCTGACAACGGTGGAAAGCTAGGATCATGGCAGTCCGGGGAACCAGCGTTTTGACGCGCATCGCACAGGCCATTCCGGTCCTGTTCGGGGTCATCGTTATCAGCTTTGTCCTGACGCGCGCCTTGCCTGGTGACCCGGCTGTCCAGTTTGCCGGGATCATGGCAACGCCCGAAACCATCGAAGAAACACGGGCGAAGCTTGGTCTTGATAAACCCCTGCCAGAACAGTTCGTGGTCTATCTGGGTCAATTGTTTCAGGGGGACCTTGGGCAGTCGGTTTCGACCGGGCGACCGGTTCTGACCGAACTTGCAAGCCGACTTCCGGCGTCGCTTGAACTGACGTTAAGTGCGCTTTTGCTGTCCTGTCTGGTAGCTGTGCCGCTGGGTGTTCTGGCGGCAACGCGACCGGGAAGCTGGATTGACCAGATCTGTCGATTGCTGGTGACCATGGGGGTTTCGCTTCCGACATTTTTCACCGGCGTGATGCTGATTTACATTTTCTATTATTTGCTGGGCGTTTCGCCATCCCCGCTTGGGCGACTTGATTTCATCTATCTTGATCCGCCCCATGTGACCGGCTTCTTCCTGATTGATGCGGCACTGGACGGGGATTGGGAAACATGGTTCGGCGCACTTAAACAATTGATCCTGCCTGCGGTGACGTTGTCGCTGTTTACGCTGGCCCCGATTGCCCGCATGACCCGTGCCGCGATGTTGTCGGCATTGTCATCGGATTATATCCGGACCGCGCGTGCGGCGGGCCTTGGATCGGGTCGCATTCTTTATGGCTATGCGTTTCGCAATGCGCTTCTTCCGGTCGTGACCACGCTTGGCATGGTGTTTTCCTTTGTTCTGGGCGCGAATGTGCTGGTCGAAAAGGTCTTTGCATGGCCGGGGATTGGGTCCTATGCGGTCGAAGCTCTGATTGTTTCGGACTATGCCGCGGTTCAGGGATTTGTCCTGGCGATGGCGTTTCTTTTCGTCTTCCTTAATCTGGTGATTGATCTGGCCTATTCGCTGATCGATCCGCGTTTCGGGACATCTGGCAAATGAACAAGATCGTTTCATCCGCGTCTGATGCCGCATCGGTTCAAGTGGCGACGGCCAATGGCCCCGTGACCCCGGCAAAATCGAAATCGGGTGCCTTTGCACATCTGATCTATGTGCTGCGTGAAAATCCGGTGACGGGCATTGCCTTTGCCATGTTCGGGATTTTGATCTTTGCTGCGATCTTTGGCCCGATGATCGTGCCCTATGATCCGCTTGCGACCGATGCCAGCAGCGTCTTGCAGCCGCCGTCATTTGCCCACTGGTTCGGCACCGATAATCTGGGCCGCGATGTGTTTAGCCGCGTTGTCGTGGCAACCCGTCTTGATCTGGTGATTTCGGTGGCCGCTGTTGCCCTGTCCTTTGTGATCGGATCATTCCTTGGTGCGATTGCCGGCTATCGCGGCGGCTGGACGGATATTACGCTGAACCGTGTGCTTGATACCATCATGGCGTTTCCGCTGTTTGTTCTGGCGATGGGGGTGGTTGCGGCCCTTGGCAATTCGGTTGCCAACATCATTTACGCAACCGCAATCATCAATATCCCGTTCTATGCCCGACTGGTCCGGGCCGAGGTCAATATTCGCCGCAATGCGGGCTTTACTCTTGCCGCCAAGCTTTCGGGCAACAGTGATGCGCGCATTCTGGCCTTTCACATCTTCCCCAATGCGCTGCCACCGATGATGGTGCAGGTGTCGCTTAACCTGGGTTGGGCGATCCTGAATGCCGCAGGGCTCAGCTTCATCGGTCTGGGTGTGCGCCCGCCGACCCCGGAATGGGGGATCATGGTGGCCGAAGGCGCGAATTTCATCGTCTCGGGGGAATGGTGGCTGGCGCTGTTTCCGGGGCTTTCACTGATGATTGCGGTTTTGACCTTTAACCTGATGGGCGATGGACTGCGCGATATCGTCGACCCGCGCCGGAGGACATGATCATGCTTTCGATCAAGGGATTAAGCGTTGCCTTCCGGACGCGAAACGGCGAAGTCAATGCGGTCAAAGGGATCGATTTCGAACTGGCAAAGGGCGAACGCCTTGGCATTGTCGGGGAAAGTGGATCGGGCAAGTCGGTGACGTCCTATGCGCTGATGCGCATTCTTGATGCCGGTGGGCAGATCAAGGCGGGGGATGCGATCTATAGCGGGATCGATCTTCGCAATGCATCCGAACGTGATATGCGTGACATTCGCGGGCGTGAAATCAGCATGATTTTCCAGAACCCGCGTGCAGCACTCAATCCGATCCGCAAGGTCGGCCATCAGATCGAAGACGTGTTGCGCCGTCATAGCCGGGCAACCCGCCACAATGCCAAAGCCAAGGCGATTGAAGCACTCGAAGCGGTTAAAATCCGCGATGCCGCTGCCCGTTATGAGGCCTATCCGTTCGAACTTTCGGGTGGCATGTGTCAGCGCGTGGTGATTGCCCTTGCGCTTGCGTGCGATCCGAAACTGATTATTGCCGATGAACCGACCACGGGGCTTGATATCACCACCCAAAAGGCCGTGATGGATCTGGTCGATGATCTGGTGCGTGCACGTGGCATGTCATCAATCCTGATCACCCATGACCTTGGACTGGCATCGCAATATTGCGACCGGATTGTCGTGATGAAGGATGGCCTGATCGTCGAGGCTGGTGATCCGGTGACCCTGTTTACCGATCCGCAACATGCCTATACCCGCAAACTGGTCAATGCCACGCCACGCCGGACCGGTTCGATCCGTGCCTTGTTGCCTGAAAGCGAGCGCACAGAACTTGCGCCGCATGTGGTTGGTCAGAAGCCGCTGATTGATGTGGTCAATCTTGCCAAGACCTATCAGGGCAAAAGCGGCCCGGTTCATGCTGTCAAGAAGATCAGTTTTACCATCCACGAAGGCGAAAGTGTCGGTCTGGTCGGTGAATCCGGTTGTGGAAAATCGACCACGTCCTCAATGCTGGTACGGTTGCTTGATGCCACATCGGGCAGCATCTTTTACCGTGGCGAAGATATTGCCAGCCTCCCGGCGGCGAGCTTTGCCAGGCATCCGTTGCGTTCGAAAATCCAGATGGTTTTTCAGGACGCAACGGATAGCCTCAACCCGCGCTTTACCGCCCGTCAGGCCATTGCTGACCCATTATACCGGTTGATGGGGATGCGCGGGGATACGGTGATCAAACGGACCGAGGAACTGGCCGAAATGACCGGCTTCCCGGCCCATCTTCTGGACCGGTTCCCCCATCAGCTTTCCGGTGGGCAAAAGGCCCGTGTGGGAATTGCGCGCGCCCTTGCCACTGAACCCGATTTTCTGATCCTTGATGAACCGACCGCTGCCCTTGATGTGTCGATCCAGGCGCTGGTTTTGAACCTTCTGGCGGATCTTCGCGTGCGTCTTGGCATCAGTTACCTGTTCGTCAGTCATGACCTTAACGTTGTGCGGTTGCTGTGTGATCACGTCATCGTCATGCAGAACGGTGCAATCGTTGAATCCGGTCCGGTCGCGACCGTGATGGAAACCCCGCAACATGCCTATACCCGCGAATTGCTTTCGGCCGCCCCACAGGCTCCGGAACGTGAAATCGCCTGACCGATATCTGCCTTCAAACTTCAATTACGCCACAGACGGAATGCAAAAATGATTGCTGATCTTCCTTTTACACTTGCCGCCCTGCGGCAGGCATACGCATCAGGTGTGAGTCCGACGCAAGTCATCGAAGAGGCGTTTCGTCGACTGGATGCCACCAATGACCCGGGCATCTTTATTCATACTGCACGCGATGCAGCCCTTGCCGCGGCCAGGGAACTTGGCAGTTATGACGGACGTCCTCTTTGGGGAGTGCCCTATGTCGCCAAGGACAATATCGATGTTCTTGGCATGCCAACTACGGCAGCCTGTCCTGATTTTGCCTATGATGCGACGCGTGATGCCTTTGTAGTGGCCCAGCTTCGTGCGGCCGGTGCGATCTGCCTTGGCAAAGCCAATCTTGATCAGTTCGCAACGGGCCTTGTCGGGGTGCGCAGCCCCTATCCGGTACCACTGAATGCGGTTGATCCGGCAATTGTGCCCGGTGGTTCATCGTCGGGATCGGCCGTTGCGGTGGCGCACGGAATTGCGACATTCTCGCTTGGAACAGATACGGCGGGGTCGGGGCGCGTACCCGCAGCGCTAAACAGCATCGTCGGCCTTAAACCGACCCTTGGTGCCTTTTCGGCAAGCGGGGTGGTTCCGGCCTGTCGTACCCTTGATACGATTTCGATCTTTGCGTTGAACGTGTCAGATGCGTGGGACGTCTTCGAGGTTGCCGCCAAATATGACCCCAAGGATGCCTATTCCCGCAACTTCCCGGCAATGGGCGGGTTGCGCTCTGTTGTACCGACGCGGGTTGCCGTGCCCAATGCCAAGACCCTTGAAACATTTGGCGATGACATTCAGGCCAGCCATTTCCACAAGGACGTCAAAAAGCTGTCCGAGCTTGGATGCGAAGTCACCGAGATCGATTTCACGCCGTTCTACAATGTCGCGAAGATGCTTTATGAAGGCGCATGGGTGGCAGAACGGGTTGCCGCGGTTGGATCGCGTCTGATCGAAAAGCCCGAAACCATGCATCCGACCACGCGCGCCATTCTTGAACCGGGTTTAAAGCTTTCAGCTGCCGATGCCTTTAACGGTATGTATCGCCTTAAGGATCTGGCGCGGGAATGCGAATTTGCGATGGCGGGGATTGATGCGATCTGTGTGCCGACCATTCCGCATTTCGTATCGGTCGAGGATATTACTGCCGATCCGATCGGGCCGAATTCCCGTCTTGGAACCTATACCAATTTCGTCAATTTGCTTGATATGTGCGGGATTGCCGTGCCTACGGGGGCGCGCAGCGATGGCCGCCCGGGCAGTCTGACCATCCTTGCGCGTAAGGGCGAAGATGCCATGGTTGCCTCGTTGGCTGCTCGTATGGAAGACGGCATGGTTGGTGCGACCGGTTGGGATCGGGCTAAACCGTTGCTTCCTTCTGATACGGTCGGGGCCGATGAAATCGGCATGGTGGTTTGTGGGGCACATATGTCGGGCCTGCCACTTAATCCCGAATTGACCGGACGCGGAGCAAGGTTGATACGAAAAACCAAGACCGCAGCAAAATACAGCTTCTACGCTCTTGCCGGTGGTCCTCCCAAACGTCCGGGCATGGTTGCGATGGCCGATGGTGGTGCGGCGATTGAGGTCGAGGTTTGGGCATTGCCGAAATCGGAAGTCGGTGGCTTTCTTGCCGGGATTCCGTCCCCGTTATGTCTTGGCTCGGTCGAGCTTGAAGACGGAACCTTCGAGAAGGGCTTCCTGTGTGAAAGTGCCGGTCTGGTCGGTGCAACCGAAATCACCGATCTTGGAAGCTGGCGTGCCTTTATCACCAAGATGGCGGGCTAAGCCTATCGGGTTTTGTGCGGTGCTAGCACGAAATCAAATGTGGATTTCCAAGTGGTCGCGCCGTTATCAACTTTGTCAAACGGCGCGACCAGACTTTCCTTCTCGCCAAAGACCGTATCGGCCGGATATGCGCTGGGCGATGGAGCTATCGTGGGCTGGTCGCAGCACAAGGACGCTCAATCGGAAATGACGCGGATCGGCTTTCCATTGATCCATGCCAGAACGGCCTCAACGGTTTGACCGTAAAACACTTCCCAAGTGTGGCGCGTGACATAGCCAAGATGGGGTGTCAGCAACAAGCGGTCACATTTGCGCAGCGGATGCGATGGCGGCAAAGGTTCGCGGTCATAGACATCAATTCCGGCGCCTGCGATCTCGCCCTTGTTAACGGCATCAATCAGGGCAACGTCATCGACAATCGGTCCGCGTGATGTGTTGATCAGGAAGGCGGTTTTCTTCATCTGTGCGAATTCAGCACTACCGATCAGACCAAGTGTCCGGTCCGAAAGACGCTGATGAATGGTGACGAAATCGGCATCACGCAACAGGGTTTCCTTGCTGTCCATGTATTCGACGCCCAGTTCTTCGCAGCGTTCTCTGGTCAGGTTGGCACTCCAGGCAGTGACACGCATGTCAAAGGCCTGTGCGATTTTGGCAATCTTTGCGCCAAGCCGTCCCAGACCAACGATACCCAGTGTCGAACCGGCAAGGTCCTGTCCAAGACCAATCTGCCAACCGCCACTGCGCATGGAAGCGTTCTCGTCGACGATATTACGCGCCAGCCCCAGCATCAGGGCAAAGGTCAGTTCAGGTGTTGCAGTGGACGGGCTTTCTGTGCCGCAAACAGTGATGCCAAGTTGATTGGCAGTTGCGACATCAATCGCGTCATTGCGCTTGCCGGTCGTCACAATCAGTTTCAGGTTTGGTAATGCGCGTATCAGTTCGCCGGATATCGGGGTGCGTTCGCGCATCACGCACAAGACATCAAAGGGCATCAAACGATCACGAAGGGCATCCGGATGAATGATCGTGTCATTAAACACCGTGATTTCGCCATGAGCAGTCACGCCTGACCAGTCCGCAGCTTGCAGGGCAAGGTTCTGGTAATCGTCAAGAATGGCAATACGCATAATGTGGTCGTCCCCGTTTCGGCCCGCGTTTTACGCTCTGGCAAGGATCAGTGACGTATTGATACCGCCAAAGGCGAAATTGTTGCTCATCAGATATTCCGCAGCAATGGCGCGCGGCTTGTCCCGGATATAGTCAAGCTCGGCACAATCGGGGTCGGGGGTCACAAGGTTTGCGGTCGGAACAAAGGTTCCTTCGCGCATCATCTCAAGACCCAGCCAGGCTTCAATGGCGCCGCATGCCCCAAGAGTATGGCCAAAATGACCTTTCAGGGTGTGGATCGGAACGGCACGTTCAAACACGGCCCGTGTGGCTTTGCTTTCTGCGAGGTCGCCATGATCGGTTGCGGTGCCGTGACCGTTGACGATGTCGATATCAGCCGGTGACAGGCCCGCATCTTCAAGCGATTTGCGCAGGGCGATTTCCATCTTGTCGGCCTGTGGCTGGGTGATGTGTGCCCCGTCGGAATTGGATGCAAATCCGACAATCTCGCCAAAGATGGTCGCACCGCGTGCGACGGCATGTTCATATTCTTCAAGGATCAGGGTCCCGGCCCCTTCACCGATCACCAGACCATCACGGTTCTGATCATAGGGGCGCGGGGTGATTTCCGGATGATCGTTGTTGTCGCTGGTGGCAAACAGGGTATCAAACACGGCCACCATGGTGGGGCAAAGTTCTTCGGCACCACCGGCAATCATGACGTCTTGCATCCCGTATTTGATGGCCTCATAGGCATAACCGATCCCCATGCTGCCCGATGTACAGGCGGTTGATGTGGGAATGATCCGCCCGCAAATGCCATAAAGGACACCGATATTGACCGCTGATGTGTGGCTCATCATCTGGATATAGCTGGTCGCGGTAATCGCATTGCTGTCACCGGTTTCCATCAGTCGGGTAAAGCCAAGAACGGGCGGGGTGCTTCCGAATGAAGACCCATAGGCAATGCCAAGGCGCCCCCCCTGCAGGATTGATTTTTCGTCGCGCAGGCCCGCCATTTCAAGTGCCCGGTCGGTTGCGGCAACCGACATCTGGGCAACGCGGCCCATGCTGCGCAGCTGTTTGCGGTTGAACTTGCCCTTAAGGCTGAAATCCTCTACCGGACCGGCAAGGCGGGTACGGAGATCATATTTCCCGTCCCATTCATCCATACGTTTGATGCCGGTTTCACCCGCATTCATCCGTGATGAAATGGTTTGCCAGTCATTGCCCAATGCGGTGATCCCGGCCATGCCGGTCACAACAACCCGTCTGGTCATAGCATCCCCCCGTTCACGCTGATGACCTGCCGGGTGATATAGGACGCATCGGCACTGCACAGGAAGGCCACGGTTGCCGCAATTTCATCGGCGGTGCCGTAACGACGCATCGGGATCATGGCCTTGACCTCGTCTTCGGGCAGGTCATCGGTCATTTGCGTTTCAATAACCCCCGGTGCCACGGCATTGACGGTGATCTTGCGTTTGGCAAGTTCAAGTGCCAGCGATTTAACCGCACCAATGATACCGGCCTTGGATGCGGCATAGTTCACCTGACCGCGATTGCCAGCCAGTCCGGCAATCGACGTCAGTGCAACGATACGTCCACCTTTGCGACGCTGGATGATCGGCATCGTCACGGGCTTCAGGACATTGTAAAAGCCATCAAGATTGGTGTGCAAGACACTGTCCCAATCGTCATCTTCAAGTGCGGGAAAGGCATTGTCACGTGTCAGACCGGCATTGAGAACCACGCCATAGGGCGCGCCAAATTGTGCGATATCTTTCTCAAGCGCGGTGCGTGTTGCGTCACGATCTGCAATGTCAAAGCAGATCAGACGGCCCTGACGACCAGTCGCAATGACATCATCAAGAACCTTTTGCGCGCCAATCTGATCGGAATGGTAATGCACGATGACGTCAAATCCGTCGCGGGCAAGGCGTCTTGCGGTGGCGGCACCAATGCCTTTGCTGGCACCGGTTACCAGTATGGTTTCTGTCATGGCTTTGCCGTGTCCTGATTAATGGTCGTCGTGTTTTCTTGTTGTGCGTCGTTTTCCGAAGCGGGCTGATAGACATTGATCTGTGCAAAGACCAGAACAGTTTCCCCGTTTCTGACTTCGCCTTCAAAGACGCCCATCTGTTCATCTTCGAAGATGTTTTTTACAAAGACATCAAGGCAACTGCCAGCCTGAAACCAATCGCATGCAAGGGTCATTTTGCGCGTTCCCAGAAGATAGCCGATCCGGGGCGGTGATGTCGGGTCTTCCTGTTTACCGCGCCAGCCGCTATAGGCGGCAACGGCCTGCGCGATATATTCAATCCCGACATAGGCAGGAACCCCAAGTCCTTCCTCGAAAAACATGCTGTTTTTGTGAATGGTGACGCGGGCATGGAGTGTTTGCGGATCAGCCGAACATACCTCGTCAATCAGCAGCATCGGGGATGCATGCGGGACCAGTTCATCAACAGCAGGGATGGCAGAATGTTCATTCATGATGACGGGCCATTTTTGTTAAAACCGCGCCCGAGAATTACGGACACATTGCTGCCGCCAAAGGCAAAGGAATTGCTCATCATTGCAGACTGATCAGCTGGCGCAAGGCGCTGACCGACGGTTTCGACCAGATTGATGGCAGGAATCCCGGGATCAATAACACCATCCCAGATATGGCGGGGCAGCGGTGCACCATCATGCATCTGGTCTAAAGACAGCCAAAGAATTGCAGCCTCGATCGCCCCCGCCGCACCAAGGGTGTGACCGGTCATTGGTTTGGTGGAACTTACTGCGACCGGGTGATCAAATATCGTGTGAACCGCGCGGGCTTCCATGCTGTCATTAAGCGGGGTCGCTGTACCATGCAGATTGACATAGGAAATGGCGTCTGTTGGTAAACCCGATTGTTCGAGGGCTGCGCGCATTGCCGCCATCGCCCCGATCCCGTCAGGATGTGGTGCGTTCGGATGATGGGCATCGGACGTTTCGCCAACCCCCATAACAGCAATCTTGCCGCGATCCGGACGCATGACAAACAATGCAGCCCCTTCGCCAATATTGATCCCGTCACGATTGATACTCAGCGGATTACAGATGCCTGTTGCAACCGAACTCAGAGAATGGAAACCGCGCACGGTCAGGCGGCACAGGCTATCAACACCGCCAACCAGAACCGCATCACACAAACCCGCCCGGATCAGACGCTGGGCAGCACCAAACGCCTTGGCACTTGATGAACATGCCGTTGAAATCACATAGGCCTGATTTTGCAGATCAAGCGCATCGCGCAGGAATTCGGCAGGCGATCCGATTTCCTGATCCTCATAACGGAAACTGTCCGCCCAATGGCCGGTCGTCAGCCGGTCGCGATAGCCAGAAGTGCCTTCTTCGATCCCCGATGTGCTTGTGCCCAGAATGACAGCGACCCGGTCCTTGCCAAATGTTGCAATAACATCGGAAATTTCGTCAAAAATCTGGTTTGCCGCAGTCCAGAGCAAACGGTTGTTGCGCGTATCGTAATGACCAAGATGATTGGGTAAAGGATCAACCGCCCCGGTAAAAGTCCCCAATATGGTGCTTTCACCAACCAGATAGTCCTCATGCAGACGCATGTCTGCCGGGCGATCACCAAACAGCGTTTCCGATGATTGGGCGATCCCGGTACCGAGGGCCGATACCATGCCGAGTGCGGACAGAAATGCGGGTTTTTCGGTCACGTTCATGGCGTCATCCGCCTTGAATTAATGGCAAGATCATAGCCAAGTGCCAAATTGCGCAACGTTGCCTGACCCTGCCAGGGATCACCATCAGGACGGTTGATCTGCATGAAGATATCGCCATCATTTTGGGTCTTGATCATGCGTTTGTTGCCTGTCTCCGAAATCGACAAATCAGTGCCAAGGGCGCTGCGCACAACATCGACCGGCCAATAGGTCATGACCATATCGGCAAGCAGGCGACGCCCGTCAACCATTCCGGAAACCCAGTCTGCGGTGGTGATATCAAGTGCATTTTCTGTCCAGTCGATATCAAGGGCACGGCGTCCCAGATCGTCAAGTACCGTGATTTTGACGCGATCGGCATTGATGGCAATGCGGGCGATAAAGGTTGCGCGATCCTGCCCGGATTGGGGTGTCGGGTTCTTCCATTTTGCCGAAACCTGCTGGATGACATTGATGACCGTGTCTTCCAGCCAGGGCTGATCGGGAAGTGTCAGCGTAGCACCACTGACCTGATCAAGCATGATCATGTTATACGCACTCGTCCGCGCCATTTCCGATGTGGAACTGGTCGGTATTTGCGTACTACATGCACCGAGCATCACGGCGGTTAACAAGGTCAGGACTGATCGCATAGGTCGTGCAACATCTTAAGGTAATGGTCGGTTTTGCTTACCAGCGGATTGTCGATATTCCAGGCGTAACCGGCAAGGATCGAGACAACCATGCGCTTGATCTGTGTGTCGTCGGTCGGCTGATTGAAAATGATCGTCTGAAGGCGCTCGTCATACCATGCGTCAACATAGGAACGAAAGGTCGCAACCCCCTTTTCGAGCGGGTCGGCATAGTCCTTTTGCCAATCCACGTCTTTGCCCTGATGATGTTCGATCAGAACCTTGGCGGCCATTTCGGCTGACTGCAAGGCGATGGTTACCCCCGATGAGAAAACGGGATCAAGGAACCCCGCGGAATTACCCAGCAGGGCATACCCGTCCCCGAATAGCTGGTCGGACTGGGCACTGTACCCGGCAATGGCATTCAGCGGCCGGGTTGGTTTGGCGTCGGCCAGCAACGTGCCCAGTCGGGTCTCGTTGATCAGTGTGTCAAAGATATCCTGCTGTTCCATGGCTGACCATTTGGGGTCTTGGTCCGGAAAGATAACCCCGACCGATGACGTGCCGTCAGAAAACGGAATCAGCCAATACCAGATTTCATGATGGGTCGGATGAACCGTAATCAGGATCTTGTTCCGGTCATAGTCCTGATCGGTAATGTTGTCCTGAATATGGGTAAAGAGTGCCCGCCGCTCGGTCGAATGGTCTGACCGTGCAATGCCCAGCATGCGGGGCAATACGCGTCCGTAACCACTGGCATCAAGGACAAATCCGGATCGAAGATGCTCGACCGCGCCCTGATCATTTTCAAATGTCAGTTGGCATTCGCCCTTGGCAAGTTCGGCACGGGTTACCTTGTGACCAAAACGGATATCAATGCCCGCATTTGTCGCATGATCGGTCAGGATTTTGTCAAACCGGGCGCGTTGGACCTGAAAGGTTGTTCCCCAGCCGTCGGTTTCGAAATTCTCGCGAAAATCGATGGCCTGATATTGCGGGCCGCGTTCAAAGACAGCACCATTTTTGAACTGGAACCCGGCTTCTTCGACAGCATCCAGAAAACCTGCACGTTCAAGGATATTCATGCAATTGGGCAAAAGGCTTTCGCCAATCACAAAACGCGGAAAGGTTTGTGCTTCCAGGACGATAACACTGAGCCCGGCATCATGAAGAAACTTGGCTGCAACCGCACCCGCCGGTCCGGCACCGATAATCGCAACATCGCAATCGTGCATTTGTGTTCTTCCTTTCGATTACCGGCTGTCGGTATTGTCAGCTTGTGCGGGCATTGAACACATCCAGTAGGAAAGTATCCAGGCACAGGCCAGACCGATTGAAATGATGGTGCCGATGGTATTGACCACCGGTACCGAGCTTGTCGCCAAAAGCCCAAAGGCCAGAATGCTGCTGATCAGGGACAGGAACACGGCAAAGCGGGTTTCCGTCTGTTGGCCGTGATGTCGACTTTCAGAGGTGAAAATCGCGTAATCCGCCCCGATGGCAAACACCAGAAACAGCGCCATGATTGCAAAGAAATTGATCGTCACACCCAATGCGAATGCTCCGATAACGGCAATCAGGATGGCAATCAAGGGTGCGGCAAGGACGTTCAAACCGGCATATGCACCATATCTTATGACGGCAAGGATACCGGCAACGATCAGCGATGCCGCAAGCGCAATCGTGGCCCAGTTCCGGTAATGCGCGAACTGGGCTGTGATGGTTTCGCGCGGATTGATCAGCCGGGCATTGCCAATGTCTGCAATTGCGTCGCGAATGGCATCGGCATCTTTAACGGCACCAAGCCGGATAATATCGGTTTCCCCGTGCTGCAAGCTCGCAAGGGCCGGGATGGTCCCCAAAATATCCGGATCAGGTTCCAGAAAATCACTTTCGGTATGTTGGGTGGGAGTTTGGGCCGGTAATGATGCCCGCAGCTTTGCCCCAAAGGGTTCTTCCAGTTCCTTAGCCACCAGTTCGCGGTTTTCTTGCTGTCGTTTAATCGATGGAATGACATCGGACAGACCAAACAGACTTCCCAGAATACCGTCCCGGATAATCGGGGTCAGGGCGGTGCGTACAGCTTCACCTGTTTCGAGGCGGTCCTGAACAAGTCTGCCATCAATGCGGATGAATTGCGGATTGCCCCCTATCCCCAGCGTTTCGCCAATCTCGCGGGCATCTTCGATCAAGGCTGCATTGCCGTGACCAAGGGCCGCTATATCGTCATTGGCGGGCAGGGAATAGACGGTTGTAATCAGGCCGATGACCGCACATACCAGAACCGCCAGACGTTGTTTCTGCGGGATGCGGACTTTCAGCAAAGCGGTATCAATATGGGCATAGATCGTGCGGATGGCTGACCGGTCCCTTGCATCACGATGGGGCAGAACGGGCAGGATCGTCACCACAGTGACATAGGCCGCAATCAGTCCGGAAATGGAATAAAGCGATATCTGTGCAAGCAAGACTGTCGGCGTCACGGCAAGGGCAGCAAAGCCGCAAACAGTGGTCAGAAGGCCAAGCCGCAAGCCCGGACGAATATGCGCAAGCCGTGCGCTGGCAGCCCCGACCGACTTTGGCAGAACCAGAAAATGCAGTGCATAATCAATCGAAATACCAATCAGGCTTGCTCCAAACACCAGTGCAATGGCGTGGATGCTGTCAAAGACGACAACAAGGGCGGTAATCCCGGCAAGCAATCCACTGCCCACGGTTAGCAGTGTCGCAACCAGTGGAAGTGCCGACATAAAGACACCAACCACCATCATGATCACACCGATGGTGGCAATTATCGCAATGCGTTGAACGTCGCTGCGTGCGTGGCTGGCTTCTGATACAGCAAAGAAAACCTGACCGGTTTTGGCGATGTGAAGCGCAGCATCGGATGCGCTTCTTGTCGCAATCACATCGTTGATCTGTTCCACCCATTGCGCTTCCTGCCCGTTGGTGCGGACATCCGGCGACAGGGTGATGATGATTGGTGTTGCGAACCGGTTGTCATCCTGAACCAGACCGCTTTGTCCGATCTTGCTGCCAAGCTCGGACAGAAACCCCGGAAGAAGCGAAAATGGATCGTTTCCAAGCGACTGAGCACTGATCATGGATGACGGGGAGTAAAGATCCTGCAAGGCACGACGAAACAGTCGCTGCCCGTCACCATTCATCAGACTATCGCGGTCCTTGTGCGACAAAAGCCCGTTGGCATGCTTTTGATAAAGCCCATAAAGGGACTGCGCATCACCGGTTTCAAAGCCCGGCAGGCTGACATTGTTTGTGCCAGCAATGTCACGAAACTCTTGGGCCATATCCCGGCTTGCGGTCTCAAGGGCATTGCGATTGCCATGTGAGACCATCACGATGGCCTGACGGGCATCGCGTGCCAAAAGATCACGGACAATATTGATATCTGAAAACCGTTCGGCGTTTTCCGGACCACTTTCCTGCCCGATCAGGGCAAGAATATCACCATCAATGCGGCTGTGCTTCGCGCTGATCTGCCAGACCGTCACGATCCCCATGACCAGCAGACAGATCACCCATATGGTGGCGCGCAGCTTCATTATTGTGCCTGCCCGGACAGAAGGACTGCGATATCACCCGGCAAGGGCAGGGATGCCTTTGCCTGATTGCCAAGTGTGATGTCATCATAATCGCCAGATGGCTTTTTAATCGTGACATGTTCAACAAACTGATCGCCCGATGCCGTGATCTCGATGATCTGATCTGCAATCGGAAGACCGGCAAGCGGGACAAGTTTTACGTGCCAGGATGCATTGGTTTCGCCGGTTTCCGGTGGCATTTCAGCAAGGGTGAAATGTGCCGACAAGGTATCCCAGTTTCCGGCAAGAACGGCAGAAATCAGGGCGATGAATTGATGAAACTGTGCACCACTTGCAATGACTTCTGTGCTGCCATCGTCAAGCACACGGGTAATCCCGCGATCTGTCATCACGGTGGTATCGGGGAATGGTTCCTGATTTTCCCACACCAGCCCGTCTTTGGGGGACAGGGTAAAGTTGCCCGTAGAAACAAGGGGCTGATCAAACCCGTTCAGGTGCCGGTCCAGTTGAAAGACCCCTGTCAGATAGGCATCATCGGAAATTGAAAGTGGTGCGGAGATACCCGCACTATCGGCCCGCACAGATGAAACCAAAGCTGAAATTGTCATCAGAATGACAATGCCAAAGGTCACCAATATCCGCTGTGCGATGATGCGAAGCCTGATCATTTTTGTATTTCCAGCTTGGAGATCAGACATTCCGGGCTGGCAAACAGCATTTCGCCGGTCGCCTTTTCAACGGCAACCTGAATGGTAAAGCCCTTGGTCAGCTTGTCACCGGTTTTGGCATCGGTAATCAGATAATCAATCTTGAGCCGGTTTTCATATTCCCTGAGTGTTGCGGTAATGCGGATTTCCTGTCCGAACCGGCAGGGACGGACATATTTGACCCGCATATCGACGACCGGCCACAGATAGCCGCTTTCATCCATCTGTGGATAGTTATAGTCGATCTTGTCAAGCAGCGCACAGCGGGCATTTTCAAAGAACTGAACGTAATTGCCGTGCCAGACCACATTCATCGGATCAAGATGATAGAACTGGATGGTTTCGGTGACGGATGCGGCTATCATGCGACCTCCCCGTCATAAAGTGCCCAGTGGCGGCCCTGAATACGTGAAATCACCAATCGCAAGGTCGCTTCAAGTGGCTGGTCTTCATCGATAAAGCCAATGTCTTCCTTAAGCTGGTCGATAAAGCGGACAAGGTCCGGGCCGAGTTGCGCTTTCGTAATCTCGCCCGATTTCTCCCGCAGGCGGATGGCCTGAAGGGCGGCAATCAGGTTGGCTGCAACCACCTGTTCGGTCAGTTGCAGGACACGCAGGCAATCGCGCGCGGCAATCGTGCCCATGCTGACCTTGTCCTGGTTATGACATTCGGTGGATCGCGAAAATACGCTGGCCGGCATGGTTTGTTTCAGGGCCTCTGCCGTCCAGGCTGAGGCACCGATTTGGACGGCCTTCAGGCCATGATTGATCGATGCACGATCAGCCCCCGATCCCGACAGGTTGGATGGGAGGCCGTGGTTGAATCTGGTATCAACCAGAAGCGCCATCTGCCGGTCCATCAGATCGGCCAGATTGGCGACCAGTGTCTTCATGCCATCCGCAACAAAGGCAATGTGGCCGCCGTAAAAATGACCGCCATGCAAAATGGTGTTTTCACCAACATCAAGCAGCGGATTGTCATTTGCACTATTGAGTTCGATTTCAAGCGTCCTGCGGAAGGTGGGCATCATATCGGCCAGCACACCAATCACATGCGGCGCACAGCGCAATGAATAGCGATCCTGCAAGCGTGCCGGTTCGTAATCCGGTCCAAGATGGGCAAGATCATTCTCAATCCATGCTGCAATCTGTGCCTGTCCGGGGTGGGGCTTTGCCGCGAAAAGCCGTTTGTCGAAATGTGCGGGATTGCCCAGAAGGCCAATGCTTGCCATTGCTGTGATACGGCTGGTCAGTTTGCAAAGATATTGTGCGCGAACAAATGCCTGACACATCAGTGCCGTCATAACGGCCGTACCATTCATGATGGCCAATGCTTCTTTGGGGCGCAACACCAGTGGCGTAAGGCCAGCTTGCTCAAGTGCATCCTTGGCTGTTGTTTGGGTGCCGCGATAGAGCACATCGCGCTCGCCGATCAGGGCCGCAGCAACATAGGATAGCGGGGTCAGGTCGCCGGATGCTCCGACCGATCCCTCTTCGGGGATCAGCGGCGTAATGTCATGGGCCAGAAGGCCGGTCAGCTGATCAAGAAGATCGACACTTACGGCAGAATAGCCACTGCAAAGTGATGCCAGACGTACGGCCAGCACCGCGCGCGCCTGATCGGCGGGCAGAATGTTGCCAAGACCGCAGCCATGAAAACGGCTTAGATGCAGGGGGAGTTCTGCAACCAGTTCGGGGGGCACGCGGCGTGATACTGAATCCCCATAACCGGTGGTGACCCCGTAAATATGACCATGCTCGCGCAATTCGCGATCAAGGAAGTCCGCGCCGTTCTGGATGCGATTGCGGAACTCTGCGTCACCAGTCAGAACCGGTTGGGCGCGCTGTTCTGACAGGGCAATCACATCCTCGATCATCAGATCGTTCTCGCCGAAAATGATGTTGATGTGATTATTGGTCATTATCTGCCTTTTTCTTCGCCCAGAAGTCATAGAAATTGAACCATTGCAGCGGTTCATTAACAACAATCTTTTCAAGCCATTGCGCATACAGGCTGGCGTAATTTTTGATCGCCTCTTCGCGCTTTGCACGTGGCAGGATCATCTGATCGGCCAGCTTGTGCCAGGCAATCCTGAATTTTTCCCCCGAACGCCATGCCGCAGCCGAGTAGACCGGGCATTGCAGCAAATAGGCAAGGATAAACGGACCTTGCGGGAATGGCGCGTCTTCGCCCAGGAACGGTGTGTGGACCGTTTTGTCGCGTGCGCCAATCGCAACGCGGTCAGCGGCAATCACCACCCATTCCCCCCGGTCAACCCGTTCGCGCAGCATCATCGCGGTGTCGGGGCCGATTTCGGTGACTTCAATCAGGTCGACCTGACTTTCGGGGGCAAATTTCTTCAGGACACGACCAAACCGGGCGGCATTTTTTTGATGCAGCAACACATTGACGCGAAAATCGCGATCCCGGCTGGCAATGGCGCGCACCAGTTCCATATTGCCGAAATGCGAAACCAGCAGAACCACTGCATGATTGCGCGGCAAATAATCAAACAGGCTGGTGGCATCATCGGGAAGGTCAAGGTTGCTTTCTTTTAGCCGCCCGCTCCAGGCGGCGATCTTGTCGAGTGCGCTTTCACCAAACTGAACAAAATGGCGAAACACATTCATGCGCGTTGGTGCAATATCCGCCCCGGCCTTTTGCGCGCGGCTCAGAAAATCATGTGACGCCTGTCGGGCAGCGTGACCGGTCAGGTAGAAGTAAAAAATGATCGGCAACATGATCGCCAGACAGAAGCGTCTGCCGCAATAGCGATACACCATGCCAAGGAACCGCATCCCGAAATAGATGCCCCGTTCATCAATCTCTGACCAGTGCTCGGACGGTGGGGGTGTTGCGCTGTGTGATCCCGTTTTCCCGGTTTGGACAAATCGCCCGCCACGGAACACAAATCCCGGCAACCGCCAGATCATGCCAAAAACCAGTCTGGTATGCATCCAGCTGATCAGGACATTGTCCTTCCACATCCGGAAGTTTGATGTGTTTCCGTCGGGGTATGTCACCTTGGTCGGAATATGGATCACCGGCACACCGCGCCAGAACAGACGCACCATCAGTTCGGTGTCAAAATCCATCTTTTTGCCAAGACCCTCTTCGCGCCAGATCGCAAGGCTTTGTTCAAGCGGATAGACACGAAACCCGCACATGCTGTCGCGGATGGCAAAGGAAAGCGTTTCAATCCACACCCATACATGGGTCACCCAGCGCCCGATTTTGCGTCCGGTCGGAATGCTGTCGTCATAGATCGGAAGACCGGTGATCAGTGCATCCGGGTTACCATTTGCCGCAGTCAGCATCTCAGGGATCCGGGCAAGGTCATGCTGCCCGTCGGCATCAATCTGGATGGCGTGGCTAAATCCGGCCTTCCGGGCAATTTCCATTCCTGTCATGACTGCCACACCCTTCCCGCCATTACGTGGCAGCCGATGACAGATCACGCCATTTTCCGGATCATGAAGGCTTTCGACGACCTGTCGTGTCTGTTCATTTGAGCCGTCATCAATGATGAACACACAAAGATCATGGGCGCGGATCGACGCAACGACATCAGCCAGAACGCTATGGTGATTATGGGTCGGGATCAGCGCACAGACTTTCACGCGACGTCACCTTGGTATGTATCGGGCGTGCGTAACTTCAGGGTGCCCGAACTATGCAGATCGGCTTCGTCGGATCGGTAACAGAATTTAAGGCGCCCTGCCGCTGCGTCATAATCAAGTTCAAGTTTGATGATGTCGGTGGGTGTTATTGGTTTGCGGAATTTAAGCTGGCTCACCTCGGACACATTGCGTGATGACCCGAAAAGCGATGCGCCAAAAAGGGCGGCCCAATGAAGCTGTACGACGCCGGGAAGGATCGGTTGCCCCGGGAAATGCCCCTTAAAGCAGGTCATGTCGGAATTAAGTGCAAGCGTCATCGAAAGGCTGTTGCCTTCGCCTGCCTGACTTGAAACCGCCGGAAGAGTATTGCCATTGTCATCAAATAGTGCGCGCAACAGATGCAGGGGCTTCTTGCCCTGACTGTCTGTCGGAAGGGCATCAACAAATCGCCAGCGTTGTGGTAATGCCGCGTCATCTTCAAATTGCGCAAGATCACGGCGCAAAAGGCGTCCCATCCGGAAACGGCCGTGCTTTTGCAACTCGGTCTGGCCCTTGTCGGTCAGAACCGCCACAACGGCCAGTCTTTGATCATCTTCATGGGCCAGAAGTGCAACAGCGTCTTCGACAAGGTCGCTTTGACGAAGGTGTTCTTCCACTGCACCAAGCGAAACACGCTTGCCCTCGATCTTTACCACCCGGTCGGCACGACCTTTAAGCACGAAGCTATGGTCATCGATGTTAATGTCGACCCTGTCCTGTGTCTGATACCAGTCATCCCCGGCAATATGGTTTGCACGCACGCGCAGACAGCCGTCATCATTCAGTCCGGTATCCAGCCCCGGAAGCGGATGCCATGGTGTGTTTTCACCTTGCTGTTGACGCCAGGCAATGCCACCGGTTTCGGTGCTTCCATAAATTTCGGTCGGGCAGGTGCCAAGCATCTTGGTGGCGGCCTGTGCCGTCGGTAAATCAAGTGGTCCGCCAGAACTCAGGACAAGTGCCGGGCGTGGCGCATGGATCAGATCGGGATGAAGGTTTTTAAGCTGTGCAGGACTGGTAACCAGCATGTCACCAGTTTCCAGTTCGGCAAGAACCATTTCCCAGAACGGGGCCGGTTCGGCACGGGTGATTTGCCTGTTCATGACCGGCCAGATCACCCGAAAGATCAAACCATAGATATGCTGATGGGAAACAAGTCCGATGACCCGCGATCTTTCCTGCATCAACGGGCACCAAAGCGGGGACTGGGTTTTGATTTCGTCCTCGATCTGGGCAAGGGTCTTTATGATCGGCTTCGGGATGCCACTTGATCCCGACGTAAAGAAGATGGCCTTGCAGGATGTTGCATCCGCAATAGTGTTATGCGGATCATTTGCCGTTTCCGGATCGTTCGGATTGCCAAGCAGATCAGCGATGCGCACATCATCCAGATGTGTATCAAACTGCTGCCCGATTTCATCGAGATACCCGCTTTTGTCCGTCGCAGGCAGGATTGCGGTCGAACCGGACCGCCACACGGCCGCAAGAGCAATCAGGAACAGGCGCGTGGACTGGCAATAGATCGAAACGCGCGATCCCGGTTCAAGCATTGCAGCAAGCTTGTCGATATCGGCCTGAACGGTGCCGACATTGATCGTGCTGCCACCTTCGAGAAACAAGGCGGTTTCAGTATTGCGAGGATCACTGAGGTTTGTGAAAAAAACGCTCATGCGTTCTCCTGCCGGGGATTGTTTTGTGATTTCCGGTTATGGCGGGCGCGCAGGATACGGCGCACCGGCCATTCCCCAACGAACAGGACCCCGATCAGGACATAGGAAATCAGTCCGTTATAAAGCGTCCATGTTTCGATACTGGCATAAAGGGCAGTCCATGCCGCCACAGTGCCATTCAGAACAAAGAACCCGACCCATATGCCGGTCAGTTTGCGGGTGTAAGCGATGGCATAGGCATCAAGTTCACCAGACCGAAGCCGTGCAAACCGTTCAATCATCGGCATCCCGGAAAACAGGGATAGTCCAAACAGGGCGGCAAGGGTTGAACTGACAATGACCGGATAAAAACGGATTGCCACCAGCGCGCTGGCAATCCCCGCAGAGCTCAGAATGACCGCAATCACAAGAAAGCTTGCCGCCTGTGCGCGTTTTCCACTGCCAAGAAACAGGGCGGCACGCAGGACGACAGCAACAATCAGCATGATAAGGATCAGACGTGGCGAAAAGATCGAAAGCCCGAAATAAACCAGTACCGGATAGGCAATACCCAGTATCGCAAGCAGAATGGCGCCGACGCGACTAGGAGCTGACCAGGTCATGAATTTTCTCGACCACGTCATCGACGGTTCTGACCGATTTGAATTCAGTGGCCGGGATTTTCTTGCCGGTAAGTTCCTGGAATTTGACGATCAGATCGACAGCATCGATGCTATCAAGATCAAGGTCTTCCATCAGGCGGGCATCGGGCGTGATGTCTTCGGCCGGGACCTCGAACAGTTCGACCAGATAATGCTGTAACTGGTTATAGACTTCGTCGCGACTATGCATGGTTACGCCCCCTTCGCTGACTGAATGAATTTGGCCAGGTTCTGAACGGACGCAAAATGTGTTTTGACGTTTTCGTCTTTGGCATCGATACGGACATCATATTTTTTCTGAAGCGCGACGCCAAGTTCAAGCGCATCAATAGAATCAAGACCCAAGCCATCAACGAAAAGGGCTTCGGTACTATCAATGTCATCGACCTGCACATCTTCGAGATTAAGCGTCTCGATGATGAATGCTTTAAGTTCTGTTTCCAGCGAAGTCATATGTCAATCTGCTCAAGAAGTATTCTTTGATGAACCGGGTCAACGCACGCGATTGTTTGGCACGCGGCAACTCGGGATCATGAATATCGTTGAATATTATTGGTGGATCAATTTCCAGCCGGTATTGGATTTTTGACGGCGGAATACGATACCACGGAACCCCTTTTTTCAAGGTATCGTGATTACAATGTACAACTACAGGAATCAAGTCGGCTTGTGTTTCTATCGCTATGTTTGCAGCTCCGCGCTGAAGCTTGCCAAGCTTGTGTTTTGGCGGGGTTCGGGTGCCTTCCGGGAAAATCATGATATTGGCACCGGACGCCAGATGGTGACGTGCCTGGGTGATCAGGTTTTCCGGATTGTCGTCATTCCGGATAAAGCCCGCCGCCCGAACAACCCCGAACAGGAACGGATTGCGAAACAGTTCATGTTTGACCACACACTGGCACCGGTCCATCCGTGACAGGATCATCACAACGTCCAGAAGTGTCGGGTGATTGGCGATAATCAACGTACCCTGCGCATCCTTAAGCCGGTCAAGGTTATATGCCTGAACCCCGGCAACCCCGGTGATATCCAGCATCCAGGCAAACAGCCGAAAACCCCGACAGATGACAAACTGGGCATATTGACGGCGTTTTGCGCGATTGCGCAGAATGACCATCATGGCCGGGAAAATTGTCAGGGCCATAAACAACCCGCCAAGACCAAAGCTGCTGAATGCAAAGCCGGTTGCAATCAGCCGCCAATACCAGTTCAGGCCGCGGACTGGTTTCGGATGGGAGGGTGTCGGGGCCAGGGCGGAATCAGTCATGTCTTGAAAGTGTCCAGGCGGTGGTTTTGCCGACAATATTAATGCGCTCTGTGCGTGATGACAAAAGCTCGACCATCGCTTTTGCCTGATCGAATGCTTTGCCGGGCAAAAGCGTATTGCGTTCTTCCGGGGCAAGGTTTGCGAAACCAAACAGATTGTCCGTGCCGGATCCCGCCTTGTCATGTGGATCAAAGCGAATGGCAAGCGCCATGCCGGTATCGGATTGTTCAATATGGTCCTGATAAATATCAGGTAGAGGCAGATCAACGAAGCACAGGACAACCGGTCGCGGGTCGGTCGCAAGTTGTGCAAGTGTTTCAGTCATTGCTGCGATCAGGGTGTCATCACCTGCTGAAATGGCCGTATGGCTTGCGGTGATTGACCAGTTGATGGATGCAACTCCGATAAAGGCATTATGGACCGACATGCTGAAATCGGCTGGCGACAGAGCCTCGTCCGTTGCGACCTGATGCAGGAGTTTGACGGTTCGCTCGATATTGCCATGTCGGGAACAGAATACGATGCGCGGATTGTCTGTTCCGGCAAGTGTGTGTGCAAGAACCTCGGCGGCGGCGCGACCAAACAGGTCAAGACGCCGCCGCAAGGCCGGTTTTATACTTTGCGCCAGTTTGGCCGGATCCGACTGTTCATGCGCAATCAGGTCTTCCCCGTTGCGTTTTACGGTCAGCGTAGCCTGACCATCGGTATTTTCCCAAAAGGCCCATTGCGGCATGTGGGCGCAAAGCAGCGTCATCTGAAGTCCTAGTTGGCAAGGGCTGCGCGGGCAGAGACCGCACGCAGGATATCCTGTCTCAGGTTATTGACCCAACGGTTATAGTTCCGATGAATTTGAGTGCCATTATAGTTCAGATTGGCGCTGTCGACATAAATGATCGAATACTTCTTTTGATCAAACGCGATCGCGACTTCAGCACTATGAGAGCGCGGGTTGTAGGTCGCCTTGAGGTGACCTTCACTTTCGCGCTGAACGATCCAGTCACGTGCAGATGCGGTCTCAATGATGGTTGCCTCGATTTCTGCCATGCTGAGCTTTTCAACATCGCTCGGGAAGGGCTGGTTCGAGAAATTCTGAACGGTTGCCGTGCACGCGCCAAGTGCCACCAATACAATGGCAACAGCTGCAAGTTTCAAGCTACGCATTTTGATCTGCCTTGATTCTTTGTTGAAAACGAATTCAATTGATCGCGTTGATTGTCGGTCGAATGACATGATTTTTATGGAAGTCGACCGTGCTCGTGTGACCAGATTTCAGCAATAATGGATTGTGTTGGTGGCGACAAGTACCACTTTCGGGATAGAGGGCGCAGACGGGATTGAGCCGACATATTGTTGTGACGGCAATGTGGTTTATGTGCTTTACGTCCTTGATGATTATCGGGAAATATCCCGGCCGCCGCGCAAGATGATCTCGGCAGTGGCGCACGAAATCCTCGAAAGCCTTGTGGTGATGATTGCCGGCGGATCTGATGGCCGGGTGTTCAAGGATCAGGATGGGCGTCCATGGGTTGAGATCGCAGGCGCGTCATTGGCGGTATCAATAAGCCATTCACGCAATGTCATTGCCGTGGTGCTTGCGACACAAGCTGACCTCGGGGTTGGCATTGATGTTGAATATATCGACCCCAGAAGGCCCGTGGCTGAAATGGCTGTCCAGATCGGTATGTCATCCTCAACAGAAATCGGTGACTTTTACGATGGCTGGTGCCGTTATGAGGCACTTTTCAAGGCAACCGGCATTGTCGACCCTGAACAGCAGGGGTGTTTGGTTGAATTCATGGAAATTGATCTTCAGATGCCCGCTGGTTTTGCCGGGAAACTCGTTGTTGGTCGAGGTTGACCACAGGTCTCTGCTCAGCTGTCTGCTCCGCGATGAGTTGTTGCGGATTTGTGAAATGTTTCCCGCTCTGGCCCGGTGACATCTGCGATCAAACAGCAAGAACGGCATATTTGAATTCGGCCAGGGCCCAAAACGGACGCATTGCCATGCTTGGGGCGTCCAGACAAGTCTGAGATGGCGCTTCTGGTAAGCTATTGTATTTAATCAATTTGTTGCGGTGCGCTGACGGGCCGAGCCGATCTTTTCAACAGTGTTTTTGATTTTTTCAAAAAAAATTGCCCGAACGGGTTGCGATATTCGGAATTTGCGACATTTTCCGCTTTAGAAAATGTGTGCTTTCCAGTAGAGCTCACATTTAAGTGACTGATGGTCACTATTGTCGCGTGCATCTGTTCTGTGCTATGCATGCGACAGGGGTATTGGGGAATTCGTCTGGCGCATTATTTGCGCCATAGGAAGAAATAGGTTTGCGCATGTCTGACCGGATAGTCACGGCACAGGATACCGGTGAGGATGAAGGTGATGACCCGTCGTTGGAATCATCGGAGATAGCAAGCCATCCGGATATGGAATTGGATCAGGATATGGACGCCAATTATTGTTTTGCGGATATCTATGTACGTAACGCCCCCAGCTATCTGAAAGGTTTTCTCGGCTCTGTGCAGGAACCTATTCATGGTGAACTGCGCGACCCGAATACTGGTCTTCTGGCCTTCGAAGACGGGGTTTGTGAAATCTCTGCCACTTCGTCATTTCTGACGGTTGCGATGTCGGCCTCGGATGACAAGGGGCTTGATCAGATCCGTGGTTATTTCGAAGAAAAATTGCGGAGCCTGTCTGATCAGCAGATCATCGAATTTGACTGGCGCAAACATTGACCAATGGTCATTAACAAATCATCTGGCAGTTCAAAAGGTTGCCAGATTGCTGTCTGATCAGCACCTCATGCAGGCACAAAGACGCAAACGGTCTTTGTGCCTGATGTCGTTCGGGAGCTGTTTGATCCACCAGGATGTTGCCCTTCATCATCTTGGGACAAAAGGCATAAAGCCGCGAACGCCCGGTATTCGGTGAACTGAATCAGTTCGATGCTGCCGAACTGGTGCATTGATCCACAAGGTGGAAGTAGCCAGAGGTGATCGGGGCCGGACGTGAGTTGAAGGCTGATGGATGCGTTTTGGGTGTTCTAATCAACGACGAACCGATCCCGCGCCCCGCGGACAACTCGCGTAACATATTCCGCGATTGCCGCAACACTTCTTGTATCCTTGGTGTCTGGATGCTGGAGCATCCAGTAATTTCGGGTGAAGCGGATTTCAGGCAGCAGACGGACAAGGTCGGGCACGCCTTCGGTGGCGTAGTCATGCAGGATGCCGATCCCATGCCCGTTGCGCACAGCCTCCATCTGGGCGACCACGCTGCCGCATTCAAAGCGGCGGCGCATCAGTTTGCCAAGGCGGGCTGCGTAGTCAAGGGCGCGGCTGTAAATCAGGTCTTCGATATGGGTGACAAACAGGCGGTCTGAAAGATCGGCCTCGGTCCGTACATCGCCATAACGTTCAATATAATCCCGGCTGGCATAGACACTCAGCGTATAGTCGGTCAGTTTCTTGATGACCAAGCGCCCCTGTTTGGGGCGATCAAGGGTGATGGCAATGTCGGCTTCGCGCTGGGACAGCGAAAATGTCCTTGGTAGTGGCACAATCTGAATCACCAGATCAGGGTTTTGCGCCGCAAAGTGAGCCAACTCACTTGCAAGAAAATAGTTTCCCAAGCCGTCGGGGACGCCAACGCGCACCGTGCCGCTGATGGTTTCGGACTGGTTTGAAACGGCAGTTCCGGCACGCAGAAAGGCGGATTCAGCGGCCTCTGCTGCAGCCATTAGTTCCTGTCCCGCCGTGGTTAATTCCGATCCGGTGGTGCGCCGTTCAATCAGCTTGGTGCCGAGTTCCTGTTCCAGTGCGGTAAGCTGTCGGCCAACCGTTGCATGGTTAAGGCCAAGCTGGCGGGCGGCAGCAAGGATTTGCCCCTGTCTGGCGACGGCAAGGAAGATACGGAAACGATCCCAGTCCATGGTAGCAACTGACCTTTGATGACTTTAATTTTTGCACATCGAATTTGCAGGAATGATAATTGATGTGCATCGCAGTGCATAGTCATAATGGGTTACTTTGCCGGTCATGAAATCAGGCAATCCGAAATCAGGTTTAGTCGGGAGGAACCCCATGTCGACCCAGATCACTCATTACATCAATGGCAAGCGCGTCGCCGGTACGTCCGGTCGTTCTGCTGCTGTATTCAATCCTGCAACCGGCGCTCAGAGTGGAACGGTTGATCTTGCCTCCAAATCCGAAGTCCGCGCCGCCGTTCAATCGGCTGCGGCTGTTCGTGATGAATGGGCCAATACCACGCCGCTGCGCCGTTCGCGTATCCTCAATAAGTTTCTTGGTATTCTTGAAGAACGTTCCGAAGAACTGGCGGCTGCGATCACCGCAGAACATGGCAAGGTTCTTTCTGATGCATTGGGTGAAGTCACCCGTGGTATCGAGGTTGTTGAATTTGCAACCGGTGCGCCGCAGCTTCTTAAAGGCGAGTTTACCGAGAATGTCGGAACCAAGGTCGACAGCCATTCGATCCGTCAGCCGCTTGGCATCGTTGCCGGTATCACGCCGTTCAACTTCCCGGCCATGGTGCCGATGTGGATGTTCCCGGTCGCGCTTGCCTGTGGCAATTGCTTTATCCTCAAGCCGTCGGAGCGCGATCCGTCGGCATCGCTGCTTCTGGCAGAATGGCTGACCGAGGCCGGTCTTCCCGATGGCGTTTTCAACGTGGTTCAGGGCGACAAGGAAGCGGTTGATGCGCTTCTGTTCGACCCGGACGTCACCGCGATCAGCTTTGTCGGTTCGACCCCGATTGCGAAATACATCTATGAAACAGCAACCGCGCAGGGCAAGCGTTGTCAGGCGCTGGGTGGTGCGAAAAACCACATGATCATCATGCCCGACGCCGATATGGATCAGGCCGTCGATGCCCTGATGGGGGCGGCTTATGGTTCGGCTGGCGAACGCTGCATGGCAATCTCGGTTGCGGTGCCCGTTGGCAAGGCGACCGCAGATACCCTGATTGAAAAGCTGGTTCCGCGCATCAATGAACTGCGCGTGGCACCGGGTACCGATCCGGCAGCCGAAATGGGCCCGCTGGTCACGGCGGCACATCGCGACAAGGTTGTTGGTTATATCAACAAGGGTGTCGAAGAAGGTGCAAAGCTGGTTGTTGATGGCCGCGACATCAAGCTTCAGGGATATGAAGAAGGCTACTTTGTTGGTGGCACCCTGTTTGATGACGTCACCCCGGATATGAGCATCTACAAGGAAGAAATCTTTGGCCCGGTTCTGTCGGTTGTTCGTGCCGACGACTACGAAACCGCTGCCAACCTTGTTGATAGCCACGAATATGGCAATGGTACCGCGATCTTTACCCGTGATGGCGATACCGCACGTGAATTTGCCGCCCGTACCCAGACCGGCATGGTCGGTATTAACGTTCCGATCCCGGTTCCGATGGCCTTCCATTCGTTTGGGGGCTGGAAAGCGTCGCTGTTTGGTGATCATCACATGCATGGTCCGGAAGGTGTGCGTTTCTACACCAAGCTGAAAACCATCACCTCGCGCTGGCCGACCGGTATTCGCAAGGGTGCTGAATTCGTCATGCCGACGATGAAATAACTTTTGTCATCTTGGCAAAAAGAAAGGCGCGCAAGGAGTGCTTTGCGCGCCTTTAGTTTATGTGGAATACGGGGAGCCATATATCCACAGGGTGATTTCGCGGCCTAATGCGTGATTGGCTGGGTCAGGGTGACGATATTGAAACCCTGTCGGGCAAAGATCTTGGTTTGTTGATGGATGCTTTCGCGTTTGTTCGCCGGATTTTCATCCAGACTGATGCAACCAATCGGGATCAGGGTGGCATCACGCCGGGCAAGCGTCAGGATATCTTCGGCAATGTGGTCTTCGTGAAACACGATATCAGCCGTTTCAATCGCACGCGCGATGCCATGGGGCAGGTCAAAAGCGGTATCGGCATGGATTTCGGCATCCATGATCTGACCACTGGGCACCGTCGCGCTGCTGCCATCCGGAACGAAGTGTCGCAGGGCATCATCAATATCCTCATGCCCGGTGGGGCGGTTTGTACTGCCCTGTAATCCGCGCTGGAAAAAATGGGTCCAGAACCGCTGGCGCGAGACATTGTCATGGAGATGATCGGCAACCTTTTGCCGTGCATCGCGGGCAATGCGGGCCAGTTGTGACATTGATGCCGGCAGAACGGTTTCTAGGCGCTGACGAATGATGCGCGCCAGGGCCGGGGCGCAGGCCCCGGTTGAAATCGTGATCATCACCGGTGCACGGTCAAGGATCGCCGGAACAATGAAATCGCAATGCGGGGTTTTGTCGACCACGTTCAAAAGGATATTGCGTCGTTTGGTGGCGGCCTGAACCCGCGCCGTCAGATATGGGTCATCGGTAGCATCAAACACCATGACCGCACCATTGATCATGGTGTCAACAAAGGGCGCGCTTTCCCAGGCGATCCGCCCTTCGTTCACCATCAGGGCAATCTCGTCGCAAATTTCGGGCGCGATGACCGTGATGACTGCCTGGCTGCGCGCAAGCAGACGCAGCTTGCCAAGGGCGACTTCGCCGCCACCAAGCACCAGTACCTTCTTGCCCGTTACATGGATGAAGGCCGGGAAATAGGCAAAGTTTTCTGCTGTGTCAGGCAGGGGATGTATGCCTGCCTGTGGCGCGTGACTATTCTGCGGCGCGCGGTAATGCGTCATCGAGAATCTCCTTTATCTCCGGCAGGCAGGATCCGCATCCCGTCCCGGCCTGAAGCAAGCGGCCAATATCGACCGCCGATACGGCGTTCTGTTCGGTGATAGCCTTGCTTATCGCAGCCAGTCCGACCGAGAAGCACGAGCAGATCAGGCGATCATTTATCGCCCCGGCATCAGGCATGCGTCCGGCCAGAAGGGCATTGCGTTCAGGTGGTGCTATTTGAGCAGAGGCAAACAGGTTTGAGACCCAGTCCCGGCCAAGGGCCTGTCGGTCCGGACCGACGAAAAGCGCACCCGTGATGCGATCCCCGTTCAGACGGGCAAAGCGATGAATGCCTTTTTTGCTGTCACTATATTCAATGACCTGCTGGTCATCTTCATTGGCCGCAATTGGCAACAGGGATTTGAACATCATCGGCTCAGACCCGGCGATTTCATAAATCATGCTGCCCGGTCCGGTTGCTGCCACCCAATAGGGAAGCCCGGATAAATCGACCGGCGTGCTTGAAAACAGCAATCCTTGCCATTTTGGAACAAAGGGTTCCAGTGTGACGGGGATATGCTTGCTTTCGGGTTGGCCGGAATGGGGGTCGACATTGGGGGGCAAAAGCCGACCAATCCCACCCGCGGCCGAAAAGACATCGTTCCAGTGCATCGGAACGAAAACTTGTCCGGGCATTTGTGCGTCACTGATTGCAATCCGCATCAGGGACGCGCCTTGTTTGCTTTTGACCCGCGAAATGCCGCCATCTGAAAGCCCAAAACGGGCTGCGTCATCGGGATGAATTTCAAGCAGCGGTTCCGGACGATGGGCCGAAAGGCGTGCCGCCGTTCCGGTGCGTGTCATGGTGTGCCATTGATCGCGATAACGTCCGCTATTGGCGATCAGCGGGAAATCATGGCTGGTTTGTGATTGTGGTGGGATGTGGGCCACGCCCAGCATTTTTGCCCGACCGCTTGAGGTGGTGAAGATGCCGTCACCATAAAGACGTTCGGATCCGCTCGCAGGCTGATTCTTGCGTGATGCAGGCCATTGGAACGGCTGCATGGCGTCATAGGCCGACTTCTTGGCCTTGCGCCAAATGCCGATGTCAAAGGCGCGCATTCCGTCATTTTCAAATTCCGACAGGGCGGCATGTTCGGCAAAAATGTCGCTGGGATCCCTGTATTTGAACGACTTGCCAAAGCCCATGGACTTGGCAACTTCGGTCATGATCCACCAGTCGGGCTTGGCGTTGCCCTGTGTGTCACGGAACGGGCGCTGGCGTGAAATGCGGCGTTCGGAATTGGTCACCGTACCCGATTTTTCGGCCCAGCCCGATGCGGGAAGCTTGATATGGGCATGGCGCAGCGTGTCAGTGTCGTTAACGACATCCGATACGATCACCAGCGGACAGCGCGACAGCGCAAGACGTACCCGATCTGCATCGGGCAGGCTGACTGCCGGGTTGGTCGCCATGACCCAGACCGCCTTGATTTCGCCGGTCTCAATCGCGCGAAACATATCGACGGCCTTATATCCTTCGCCCGGTTCAAGGGCATCCGATTTCCAGAACCGCCGGACGCGGTCCACATCGACCGGATCGTTCGGGTTCATATGGGCGGCAAGCTGATTGGCAAGGCCGCCAACTTCGCGTCCGCCCATGGCGTTGGGCTGACCGGTGACGGAAAACGGGCTGGAACCCGGTTTTCCGACACGGCCAGTTGCCAGATGGCAATTGAGGATCGAATTGACTTTATCCGACCCGCTAGAGGACTGGTTTACACCTTGCGAAAACACCGTGACGGTGCGTTCAAAGGCCGCAAACCAGTTAAACAACGTTTCCAGTTTTCCCAGACCTGAGCCGGTTTCATCGGCACTGTCTTGCAAATCGAGCCCGCATTTTTTCGCGGTTGTCTCGATATCCGGGCAGTCGGCACGGGCCTCTGCCACGGCTTGTTCGTAGCCGCTGACATGGCGGGCTACGTAACGAAGGTCGGTATTGCCCGTCTGGTCAAGCCAGGCCAGCAACCCGTTAAACAGGGCAACGTCACTGCCCGGTTTGATGGCAAGGTGCAGATCGGCAATATCGCAACTTGCCGTCTTGCGTGGATCAATCACGACAATCTTGGTGCCGTGTTTTTCCCTGGCTGCACGCAGGCGCTGGTTAAGCACCGGGTGGCACCATGCCAGATTTGATCCGGTCAGAATGACCAGATCGGCGATTTCAAGGTCTTCGTAACATCCCGGCACCACATCGGCGCCAAAGGCGCGCTTGTGCCCGACCACGGTCGAGGCCATGCACAGACGTGAATTGGTGTCGATATGAGGCGATCCGATGAAGCCCTTGATAAGCTTGTTGGCGACGTAATAATCCTCGGTCAGAAGCTGACCCGAGACATAAAAAGCCACCGATTTCGGACCATGCTTTTCAATGGTGTCGCGCAGACGGTCGGCCGTTTCGGCAATGGCCGTTTTCCAGCTGACCTGTTTGCCATCGACTTCCGGTTCAAGCAGACGAAAATCGCGCTTGGTTTCGGCCATGATGGTATCGATCAGGGCCGCCCCCTTGGAGCAAATGCGCCCAAGATTGGCCGGATGATCGGGATCACCGCCAACAGCCCATCCGTCACGGGTTGGCGAAATGATCAGGCCACAGCCAACGCCGCAATAGGGGCAGGTTGTTTTGACCTCATCCCGCATGGCGCAATCCAGCTTGCAGTTCGGTCAGGCCAACGCGGACGATCCCGTCAACGACCTGGCATTCGACCTTGGCGGCACATCCGTCATCGGGGCCTTGTGCCTCGCCGGTTTCAAGCGAAAACACCATGTTATGAAGCGGGCAGGTCACGAAATGGCCGTGCACAATGCCCTGCGCCAGCGGCCCCTGTTTGTGGGGGCAGCGATCAAGAAGGGCAAAGACCTGGTCATCAAGGGTTCTGAATATTGCGATCCGGTCAGTTTGGGTCTGAAGGGTACGTGCACCTTGCTGCGGGATGTTGGCAGCGGGGCCGACTTCTACCCATGTCAGATTGTTTGTCATGGCTCTTACTCCGCTGCGATCATCGAAAGGGGTTTGAACTCATGGGCATCAACGCCCTCGGATGCGCGTTCGGCCCATGGGTCGATCTGGGCGGTTTGCTGGCTGATCATGAAGCGATCAAACAGGGCCTTGCGATTATCAGCATCATCAACAACCCGTTCCTGAACATGTTTCAGGCCAACGCGTTCGATCCATGGTGCCGTGCGTTCAAGGTAACGGGCCTCTTCGCGGTAAAGCTGGATGAAGGCGCCGCAATATTCCCTGACCTCTTCATCGGTTGTGACCTTGCACAAAAGCTCGGTCGCGCGGACGTGAATGCCGCCATTGCCGCCCACATGCAGGTCCCAGCCGCCATCGGTTGCAACCACGCCGAAATCCTTGATGGTGGCTTCGGCGCAATTACGCGGGCAGCCTGATACAGCCATTTTGAATTTGTGGGGCATCCATGATCCCCAGGTCATTTTTTCCAGCTCGACGCCCATGCTCATCGACATCTGGGTGCCAAAGCGACACCATTCCTGCCCGACGCATGTTTTGACCGTACGAAGCGATTTGCCATAAGCGTGACCCGAAACCATGCCTGCGGCATTAAGGTCCGCCCAGACCGCCGGAAGGTCTTCTTTTTTCACGCCCAGCAGGTCGATACGTTGCCCACCGGTAACCTTGACCGTGGGAATGTCGAATTTGTCGGCAACATCGGCGATGGCGCGCAATTCGCGCGGATTGGTCAACCCGCCCCACATGCGCGGCACGACCGAATAGGTGCCGTCTTTCTGGATATTGGCGTGCACGCGTTCATTAATAAAGCGCGACGCGCCATGGTCGACATATTCGCCCGGCCAGGCGGCCAGCAGATAATAGTTCAAAGCCGGACGGCAGACATGGCAGCCATCCGATGATTTCCATTCCAGTTCCTGCATCACAGCAGGCATGGATTTCAGGTTCTTGGCAATGATCAGACGGCGCACGCTGTCATGATCATGCTCTGTGCAGGTGCAGATCGGCTTTACGGTTGCGGCCTGATAATCACCGCCAAGCGTCGCTGCCAGAAGGTTTTCGACAAGGCCCGAACATGATCCACAAGATGCGGATGCCTTGGTGTGACCTTTGACGTCATCAAGGGTCGTCAGGCCCTTTTCGGTGATGGCAGCAACGATGGAACCTTTGCAAACGCCGTTACAGCCACAAATTTCTGCGTCATCTGGCAGGGCTGCAACGGCGTCAAGAGGGTTTCCGGCGGATCCCCCGGCAAATGCCTGGCCAAAGGCAAGGGTGTCACGCAGTTCGGTGACATCCTGCCTCTCTTTCATCAGCTGGAAATACCAGCCGCCATCGGATGTGTCGCCATACAGGACCGCACCCTTGATCTTGCCGTCTTCAAGAACAATGCGTTTGTAAACACCGCGTCCGGCATCGCGGAACACGATTTCCTCGGTATTGCCACCACCGGAAAAGTCACCGGCCGAAAACACATCAACACCGGTAACCTTCAGTTTGGTCGAGGTCACTGAACCGGCATAGCCATCGGTTTCGATCTCGGCCAGATGGTCGGCACAGGATTTCGCCATTTCAAACAAAGGTGCCACAAGGCCATAGCACTGACCGCGATGCTGGACGCATTCGCCAACCGCAAAGATGGCCGGATCACTGGTGGTCATGACATCATCAACGACAATGCCACGTTCGACTGAAAGTCCCGTGTCAGCGGCAAGACGCCCGTTGGGGCGAATACCAACAGCCATGACCACCAGATCAGCCGGGATCATGCGCCCGTCCTTAAGGCGAACGCCGGTTACTGTGTCCGTGCCGACAATTTCTGCGGTGTCGGCCTCTGTAATCACGGTGATGCCGCGCCGTTCAAGTTCCTGTGCAAGAAGATAACCGGCCGACGGATCAAGCTGACGTTCCATGACGTGCCCTGCCAGATGCAGAACCGTGACATCCATGCCCCGCGATTGAAGGCCGACCGCGGCTTCAAGTCCCAAAAGACCACCGCCAATAACCACAGCCGGGCCGCCCTTGGCGGCGGCGCCAAGCATGACATCGACATCATCAACATCGCGGAAGGTGACAACGCCATCAAGTTTGTGACCGGGAACCGGAATGATGATCGGGTCGGAGCCGGTGGCAAGCAGCAGTCGGTCGTATTCGGTTTCGGTGCCACTTTTGGAAATGACCACTTTACGGATGCGGTCGATTTCAATCACCGGGTCGCCGGAATAAAGATGGATGTTGTTTTCCCTGTACCATTCCGGGGTGTTGATGACGATTTCGTCGAAATCCTTTTCACCGGACAGTAATGGCGAAAGCATGATGCGGTTATAGTTCACACGCGGTTCGGCACCGAAAACGGTGATGTCATATTTGTCGGGTGTCCGGTTGAGAATCTCTTCAACGGTTCTCATGCCGGCCATGCCGTTGCCAATGACAACCAGGCGGGCTTTTGCGGCTTTTATATTTGCAGGGACGTGGTTCATTTGTCTCTGGCTCCTCGTCGCGGGATGCGAAGTTGGCACAAAAAAAACGCCCGATGCGGCCTGCCCTTTAAAAAGGCATTTCGCAACGGACGTCGTTATCCGGTGAACCCGTCTTTGGATTCTTTATATATAGGATCGGCTTTTCGGGCCGGAGCCGCAGGCGACACTGCCCGCGCTCATACCCCTCTATATTCAAGCGCCGTGCCAGAATGAAAAATATACGAGATTATCTTTCAAGATACTGGAATATAACGGAGAATCAAATCCCTTCGGTTGAAGTGTATTTCACCTGAAACACATTAATGATTAAAAAATAAACAGTACAAAAGTGGTGAGGTTAAAATTTGTGCAAACTTTGCACATCTTGCGACATCTGAAATTGTTCGTTGCATGCGCGATCACTTAAAACACATGGATTCCAGTGATTTATGACTTTTATCCCGCATCGCGGAAAAACTGGCGCGATGTTTGCACCATGTTTTCTGCGTGAGCGGCTTTGACGAAAGCATGCCTAATGACGGGTGGCTCACAGTTCTTCGTCCAACGGCGGACGATCAGACGTTTGGAACAGCAGCGCGACGAACGCGCAGTCTTTCCAAGACGAATGACGGGTCGCCTGCGGAATCCATCTGATGACGCATGAGGCCCATGGGGAAAAACCGTCGGTCGTACACAGCATCTCGCAAGCTCTGCGCGACCTAAACGAAGGGCTTCACATTATGGAAATCAAGAACAAGGCTACACGCATAAATCTCTTCAGTCTCAAGACTGTCCAGATGCGTACTTTTCACCTCACCTGGCTTTCATTTTTCCTGTGCTTCTTTGGCTGGTTCGGGATCGCACCCTTGATGCCGCTGGTCCGTGATGATCTCGGCCTGAGCAAAAGCGAAATCGGCAGCACGATCATCGCCTCTGTTGCAATCACGGTCCTTGTGCGTCTTCTGATCGGCCCGCTTTGCGACAAGATCGGCCCGCGCAAGACTTATACAGGTCTTTTGGTTCTGGGGTCGCTTCCGGTCATGCTGATCGGTCTTGCTGACAGCTATGAAACCTTCCTGCTTGCCCGTCTTGCGATCGGTTCGATCGGGGCATCCTTTGTCATCACGCAGTATCATACCTCGATGATGTTTGCGCCAAATGTCGTCGGCACGGCAAATGCAACGACGGCAGGCTGGGGTAACCTCGGTGGTGGTGTCACCCAGATGGTCATGCCGGCAATCCTTGCCATGGTGCTTGGTTTTGGCGTTGCGGAAACCATGGGCTGGCGGCTGGCGATGGTCTTCCCGGGGGCAATCATGCTGGTTGTTGCCGTGCTGTACTGGGTATTCACCACCGATTGCCCGGATGGCAACTATGATGAAATGCGTAGAAGCGGTGCGCTCAAGCCCGAAGACGACCATGCCGGTGCTGCCAAGGGCATGCTGGCTGCGGTTTCCGATTACCGTGTCTGGGCATTGTTCCTGGTCTATGCTGCTTGCTTTGGTGTCGAGCTGACCATCAACAACATCGCTGCGATCTATTTCTTCGACAAGTTTGAACTGTCTCTGGCGACGGCGGGCATGATTGCCGGTCTGTTTGGCTTGATGAACATTTTTGCCCGGACGCTGGGTGGTGTGTTCTCTGACAAGTTTGCGGCCAAGGGCGGCCTTTCGGGGCGCGTCAAGTTTCTGTTCATGGCACTGTTCATAGAAGGTGTTGCACTGGTTGCATTCTCGCAGATGGAAGCACTGGTCATTGCTGTTTCGGTCATGATCGTCTTTTCACTGTTTGTGCAGATGTCAGAAGGTGCGACATTCGGGATCGTTCCGTTTGTCAATCGCAAGGCACTTGGTTCGGTTGCTGGTATCGTCGGTGCTGGCGGCAATGCCGGGGCAGTTGCGGCAGGCTTCCTGTTCAAGTCCGAAGCACTTACATATCAGGAAGGTTTGCTTTATCTCGGATGTGCGGTGATTGTTTGCTCGTTTGCGGCCCTTGCAGTTCGCTTCTCGGCGGCTACACAGGCCGAGGAAAAGGCACGGTTCGAAGCGGCACAGTCAGAACGTCTTGGTACCGCATCGGCGGCACAGCCGGTTCCGGCAGAGTAACAAAGACGTTGAAGATATCTCGGGATGCGGTTAATGCCGCATCCCGAACATTCAATCCGGATCCGCAAACGGACCGGAAGATAAAAAACAAGTCAGAGAGGCGCGGCCGTCTAGTGCAACATGCTCTTAGGCTGTCAGGGAGTTGGGGATACTTTGGTAAGGCTGGAAGAATACAACATTCTGGTAATCGACGAGAATCCCGACCGTGCGGCGATTGTCGAACGCGGTCTGGTCGAAAGCGGCTATACCCGCGTTGCACGTATCGGAACCTCGCACAATCTGGTCGAGCGCATTCAGGCGTTGGCACCTGATATCATCATCATTGATCTTGAAAACCCGGATCGCGACACGCTTGAACAGATGTTTCAGGTGTCACGCGCCATTGCACGTCCGATTGCAATGTTTGTTGATCAAAGCGACGCCTCGATGATCCAGGAGGCCATTTCGGCAGGGGTCAGTGCCTATGTGGTCGATGGTCTGCGTCAGGACCGTATTCGCCCGATCGTCGATATGGCCATTTCACGTTTCAATGTTTTTGATCAGCTCCGTCGGGAACGCGACGAGGCGCAGGCCAAGCTGAACGAACGCAAACTGATTGAGCGGGCGAAGGGTATCCTGATGAAGGAAAAAGGCCTGTCGGAAGAAGATTCTTATGCGCTGCTGCGCAAGAACGCCATGAAGCAAAATCGCAAGATCTACGAGATCGCCCAAAGCGTCATCACGGCGTTTCAGTTGGAGTTTTAAGGAATGGCTGAAAAGGTTCGTCTTGGTTTTGTTCCTCTGGTCGATTGTGCAATCCCGGTTGTGGCGCGCTCGATGGGCTTTGCCGAGCAGGAAAACATTGATCTGGAGCTGGTTCGGGAAATGTCCTGGGCGGCCATTCGCGACAAGCTGTCTTATGGCGTCTACGAAGCGGCCCATCTGCTGGCCGGTATTCCGATTGCGGCCCGGCTGGGGCTTGGCGGTGTGCCGGTTCAGCATATTGTGGTGCCGATGGCGCTTGGGCGCGGCGGGAATGCGATTACGGTTTCTACCCGCCTGTATCAGCGCATGCTGGAAGCCGATCCGGCCGCCATGCATGGGCCGCGTGGATTATCTGCCCGTGCGCTCAAAAAGGTGATTGATGAGGATCGCGCTGCCGGTCGTCCTGTCATGTCCTTTGCGACGGTCTTTCCGTTTTCAAGCCATAATTACGAGCTGCGCTACTGGATGGCGGCAGCCGGCATCGATCCCGACAAGGATGTCAATATCGGGGTGATTGCACCGCCACGGATGTTTGACAGTCTGCGCAATGGCTGGGTTGATGGTTATTGTGTTGGTGAACCATGGAACCAGCGCGCGGTGTTCCACGGGGACGGTGTGATTGTCGCCCTTAAGGAAGATATCTGGCCGCGCAGCCCGGAAAAGGTTCTGGGCGTGCGTGAGGACTGGGTCAATTCAAATCCCGATACTGCTTCAGCCCTTGTGCGTGCGCTGGTGCGTGCAGCCGAATGGGCCGATCAGCCCAAAAACCGTGCCGAGCTTGCCCAGATGCTGTCGGCAGAAGCCAATGTCGGTGCCCCGTTCGAGGTTCTCAAGGCATCGCTAAGTGGAAGGCCGGTTCTCCGTCCGGGCGAAGCACCAACCGAGGTGCCGGACCGTCATGTGTTCTATCGCTATACCGCGACTTTCCCATGGTTGTCACAGGGCAGCTGGGTCGGCACTCAGATGAAGCGCTGGGGACAGGTGCCTGCGGATGCGGATCTGAATGCTGTTGTGCGCCAGGTCTATCGACCGGATCTGTATCGCATTGCCGTCCGCGATCTCGATGTTGCCGTGCCAAAACATGACTGGCGGGTCGAGGGTGTCAATAATGCCGATGATCGTGCCTTTGTCGGACCCGACAGCTTCCTTGATAATTCGATCTTTGATCCGGAGACGGTTAGCTAGGGCGTCAGGTGCCAAAGCTTTCAGGTTTGGCGGCGTCGATGGCCTCCATGATCTGGCCGGGGATGAAAACGCGGAAAGTCGCCCCTTTGCCGGGTGGGCTTTCCGCCCAGATTTTGCCCTGACAATGTTCGACAACATGGCGTGCAATCGCAAGTCCCAGCCCCGAACCTGACGGTTTGGGCTGATCATCGGCGTATTTGCCGCTGCGTGAAAACTTGTCAAAGATGGTTTCAAGCTCGTTCAGGGCAACGCCCCGGCCATTATCCGTGATCGATACCAGATACCCGCCATCCATTGCTTCGCCCCTGACCGTCACACTCGGGAAGTCCGGGTCCGAGAACTTGGCCGCATTGGACAGCAGATTGATAAAGACCTGTGTCAGGCGGTCCCGGTCGACATGCAGCATGACCGATTGCCGTGAAAGTTCGGTGGTTAGTGAAACGCCTTTGCTGTCAAACAGGCCTTTGACGGCCTCGACACTTTCATCAAGGACCGTGCGCGGATCGACATCAACCGCCCGCCAGTCAGAATGACCGGCTTCCAGTCTTGCAAGATCAAGATGATCGTCAATCAGGCGGGTCAGACGTTCGCTTTCGCGGACAATGATGCTCAGGAAGTGCTCGACCTTGTCATGTTCAAGGTTCGGGGTATCAACCAGAATTTCCGAAAATGACCGGATCGATGTCAGCGGAGTTCTGAATTCATGGCTGACCATGGTCAGGAATTCATCCTTGAGCTTGTCCAGTTCCTTGAGCCGGTCATTGGCGGCCCGTAATTCGGCGGCGGCCTGTTCAAGTTCGTGGGATTTCTGCTCAAGGCGCTGGGAATATTCAATCACATGCGAGGTTTCCTCAAGAATTTCGAGAACCTCCTCTAGGCTGACCATTTCCCCCTTGGCAACCGAAGAAACCATCACACGTGCCGATGCCGCCCCGATGGAACCGGCCAGAAGCCGCTCGGTAAAGGCGATCATATCAGCATTGGCTTCGCCCTTGCCCCGCCAGGCGGTATCCTTTTGCCAGCCAAATTCACGGAACGAATTAAAGGCGCGCTCGCGTCCCAGGAACCTTTCGACCAGTTCATAAAGATCGTCAATTGATGCCGATGATCGCCAGATCACCGTATCCTGCCCTTTGCGCGAAAAGGCATCGACAAAAAGGGTCGCCTGAATACGTTCAAGCGCACTGGGCTGGGTAAACAGGCTGATCAGGATGTAAAAACCGGTATTGAGCGAAATCGACCAGATCAGTGCATGGGTCAGCGGGGCAAAATCGCTCAGTCCCAACAGGCTCTCGGGACGCAACCAGGGGTGCCCGAATGCGCCATTTTGAATGAATGCCGGGTCCATCCAGCCGCTATCGGCAAGCGATGGCAACAGCAGGGTATAGGCCCAAAGTGCAAAACCGACGACCAGCCCGACCTGTGCGCCGGTTTTGGTGCCGCCCTTCCAATAAAGTCCGCCGATCATGATCGGGATGAATTGCGCGGTGGCGGCAAAGGAAATCAGGCCGATCTCGGCCAGTGCATCGGTTGCCCCGGCCGACCGGTAATAGGCAAATCCAAGGAACACCACGACCACGATAGATGCCCGGCGAATGAAAATCAAAAGTCCGGTCAGATCATCGCGCTCGGTCAGGCGAAGCGGCTTGATGCGTAAAAGCGCCGGGACGATCAGGTCGTTACAGACCATGGTCGAAAGGGCGATGGTCGCGACAATCACCATGCTGGTGCTGGCCGAAAGTCCCCCGACATAGGCAAGCAAAGCAAGAAGCGACTGGTTTTCAAAAAGCGGAACCGAAATCACGAAGAAGTCCGGGTCAGCCCATGCTGGCAGGGCGCCAAGCCCGGCAAGGGCAATCGGCAAGACAAACAGGTTCATCAACAACAGATAAAGCGGAAAAGCCCAGCTGGCAGTCGCCAGATGGCGTTCATCGACGTTCTCGACAATGATCACCTGAAACTGGCGGGGCAGACACAGGATGGCTGCCATGGACAGCATCATCAGGGTCAGCCAGCGTGGGGCGCCATCCTCGGGCAGTCGCAAAAGTTTGGCCGTGTCGGGATTGCTTGCGGCCTGGGCGAACAGGTCCCCGATACCGCCATACATCACAAAGCAGACAAAGATGCCAACCGCAAGAAGGGCAAACATCTTGACCAGACTTTCAAAGGCGATGGCGGCAACCATGCCTTCGTGATGTTCGTCTGCGTCAATGAAGCGGGTGCCAAACAGAATGCCAAACAGCGCCAGTCCAAGGGCGGCCCAGAAGCCGCTGTCGGAAAAGACGCTGAGGCCGTGCTGGGCAGTATCGACAATCCCGGGATCAATGGCGGTCAGAACCGTATAGCTGGTCGCAATCGCCTTAAGCTGAAGTGCGATATAGGGGGTTGTCCCGATCACAGCGATCAGGGTCACGAGCACCGATAGCTGGGTGCTTTTGCCATAACGCGATGAAATGAAATCGGCGATGGATGTGATGCGGTGGGCTTTCGAAATGCGCAGCATCTTGCGCAGTAAAAACCACCATCCCAGAAAGATGACGGTCGGCCCAAGATAGATCGTCAGATATTCAAGACCGTTGCGTGCAGCCGTACCGACGGCACCATAGAAGGTCCATGACGTACAATAAACCGCAATCGAAAGGGTATAGACCGTCGGGTTCCTGACCCAGGAATGACCGTCGCGTGCGCGTTTGTCCCCCCACCAGGCAATGGCGTAAAGCAATCCGACATAAAAAAGCGAAACAATGATCACCAGTTCCGAAGACAGCATCTTTTATTGCCCTTCGGAACGTGCGGCGTTGCGCAAGGCACGGGTTAACAGTCCGCAGAAAACAATCAAAATCGCCCATCCGGCAAAGAAATAGACAAACAGGATCGGCAGCCCGAATACCATGCCATCAAGGGAAAACATCCCGACCAGTGGCGGTATCCACAAAAAAAGAGCTGCGAGCGTCAAGGCAAGAGCGCGTTCTGTAAGTCTTCGCGGTGATGAGATGGGAAGTTCTCCTGATTGCGGGGCGTTGGCTTTTTTCTTGACGGGTTACTGAGCCGCCCGTTCAAGCAAGGCGCGAACGCGCGAGACAACGTCGCGGGTGGAAAACGGTTTGGTCACAAAATCATCCACACCAAGCTCAAGACCCTTGCGGCGGTCGACTTCGCGTGTTTTGGCCGTCAGCATCATGATGGGGATCAATCTGGTGTTGGTGTCGTTGCGTACAGCGCGCACGACTTCAAACCCGTCGCAGCCGGGCATCATCACGTCCAGAAGAACCATATCTGGAACATCGCGGGCAATCATGGCGATCGCGGATTGGCCATCTGTGGCCACGCGCACATCATAGCCTTCTTTTTCCATAAGAAAGCTTAGCGATTCGACAATGGTTTCCTCATCTTCAGCAATCAGGACCTTTGGTCTGGCATTCAAAGGACTCTCTCCCCGATTTTTCTGATTCTTATAGTAGTTATCGTATCTGTTAATTTATCAAATTATAATGCTACTTTGGGTGATGGCAAATCTGGTGGATTTGTGCTGCGGCTCGCAGGAAATCCATAGCGGCTCGCCTAGGGTCTTCCGTCGGCGGTATCTGACATTTCATAGGCACGTTGTGCGCAATCATCGCGCGGGCACTGGCGGCAGGCAATCCCGACCGGTACAGCTGAGTCCGTGCGTTCAAGCGGCAGGGCATCGGCATAGATGACCTCGTTTGCAAACGCTGTGTCGCACCCGATCATGACCGAATGCACCGATTGCGGGGTGCCATATCCACCCGCACCCGACCGCAAGGCACGCGCGACAAACAGATATTCGCTGTTATCTGGCAGGCGGACAAATTGTGAAATTACCCGTTCTGGCGCAAGATAGGCCTCATGTACGGCCCAGCGCGGGCACGCACCACCATAGCGCGGCAATTGCAGACCGGATGCCGAAAAGCGTTTTGAAATATTCCCGGCAATGTCGGTCCGGATCAGGTGGAACGGAATGCCTTCTGCGCCGGGGCGGCGCAATGTCGTCAGCCGGTGACAGATTTGCTCCCAGCTTGCGGCATAGCGTTGCTGCAAAAGTTCGATATCATGGCGAAGATCATGGGCATCTGCCAGGAACGCATCATAGGGCAGGACAAGGGCAGCAGCGCAATATGAGATCAGTGCTTCATAGGCGCGGGCCCGCCCGGCGTCACTGCTGATACTGGCCCCCTCAAGAACCGCATTTACCGCATCCCTTGCTTCAAGCTGACAGATGACCCGGGCGGCCTGAAAGCGTGCCGATGTGATGGCAAGGGCGCGCGAGATGCGCAATGTCCGTTCTGTGCTGTCCCACTGATATCCGTTGGTCGCAAAGATGTTCGAAGGCAGGCGTTCAACCCTGATATCATGCTCGCTTTCCAGATAATTGATCAGATCCGTCAGATACAAACCGCCATCAGGATCAATTCCGGGGCGCATTTCGGCAGCCTTGTCTTCAAGGGTCGGGAAATAGTTGGCATTGTCATACAAAAGATCATCAACTTCCTCGGCGGGATTGTTGGCCGGGCGTCCGGCGCTTCCGCGTTCGAGGAAATTGAAAATTTCGGCGGCTGATTCCTCAAGCCGATGGGATTCCTTGACCAGTGTCGCATTGAACCGTGCGCGCTGTTCGGGTGACAGATTGTCATAATCATCGAAGATTTCGGCAACAGTTCGGATCGATGTGATCCGGGTCAGGATTGAATGGCTGGCCTCGGTCAGGAACGGGTCGTGACTTAGGCGTTCTGAAAGGGCATCCACTTCATCAAGGCCACTGCGATAGGCCCGGTAAAGGGCCAAAAAGGCGCTGATCATCCCCGGAGCAGCGGCGATCATGGCCGGGAATTCCCGGTTTTCGATCGGGGTGTTGTAGAAAACCGGGTCTGATGCGGCTTCGCTCAGATCGGCAAGCAGTCGTCCTTCCTCGGAACCTGACAATGTATGCGGGTGAATTTCCAGAACGGCTGCAATCCGCATCAGCAAACCCCCGCCGATGGAACGCCGGTTATGTTCGATCAGATTAAGATAGCTTGCTGAAATTCCCGCGGCCTTGGCCAGGGCATTCTGGGTCATGCCGATGTCTTTTCGTCGTCCGCGAATGCGGTGTCCGATCGGGGCCTGACGAGACATGCTGTGACCTCATTATTGACAAAATTTACAAATTTTCACTCGTTGCGCCAGTATCTTTACAAAAAAAATGTTACATATCAACTACGTGTTGATTCATTTTCAGAACATCCCCATTGTTTTGACAGGTCATGAAAAAAATTAACCAGAAAACAGACCTCAGATTTCTCTGAAACAGATCCCAAGACATTGGGGAGGAAAACCATGTCGGAGACTAAAAATACCCGAAATGTATCTCGTCGTACGGTCCTGAAGGGCACTGCTGCGACCACCGGTGCTGCCCTGATCGGCGGTACTTTCCCGATGCATTTCATCAAGAATGCCCATGCCCAGACTTTCCGTGGCGATCCGGGCAATGCCAGCAGCGTGAAACTCGGCTTTAACGTACCGCAGACCGGTCCGTATGCCGACGAGGGTGCTGACGAATTGCGTGCCTATCAGCTTGCGGTCAAGCACCTGAACGGTGAAGGCGATGGCGGGATGCTCAACACGATCAAGCCGCTTCAGCTCAAGGGGAACGGTATTCTCGGCAAAAAAGTCGAGTTCGTGACAGGTGATACGCAAACCAAGTCGGATGCCGCACGTGCATCGGCCAAGCGTATGATCGAAAAAGATAATGTTGCAATGATCACCGGTGGTTCATCATCGGGTGTGGCTGTTGCCGTTCAGGGTCTTTGTCAGGAAATGGGCGTCATCTTCATGGCGGGTCTGACCCACTCGAACGACACCACCGGCAAGGATAAAAAGCGTTATGGCTTCCGCCACTTCTTTAACGCTTACATGTCCGGTCAGGCAATTGCGCCGGTTCTTCTGGATGAATATGGTGCAGAACGCCGCGCCTATCACCTTACCGCCGATTACACCTGGGGCTGGACCCAGGAAGAGTCGATCAAGGCCGCGACCGAGAATATTGGCTGGGAAACCGTCAATACTGTTCGTACCCCGGTTGGTGCAGGTGACTTCTCCCAGTACATCACTCCGGTTCTGAATTCCGGCGCTGACGTCCTGATCCTGAACCACTATGGCAAGGACATGGTCAACTCGCTGACGCAGGCCGTTCAGTTCGGTCTGCGCGACAAGATGGTCAATGGCAAGCAGTTCGAAATCGTCGTTCCGCTGTATTCCCGTCTGATGGCACAGGGTGCCGGTGACGCTGCCAAGGGCATCCTTGGTACCACCAACTGGCACTGGTCGCTGCAGGATCCGGGTTCGCAGGCCTTTGTCAAATCGTTTGGTCAGGAATACGGCTTCCCGCCGTCCCAGGCTGCACACACCTGCTATGTCCAGGCGCTGCTTTATGCAAACGCCTGCGAAATGGCCGGTACCTTTGCACCTTGGGAAGTCATCAAACAGCTCGAAGGGTTCGAGTTCGATGGCGCGGGCAACGGTCCGACCCTCTATCGTGCAGAAGACCACCAGTGCTTCAAGGATGTTCTGGTCGTGCGTGGTAAAGAAAACCCGCAGTCCAACTTCGACCTTCTTGAAGTCGTCAAAGAAGTGCCGCGTGCACAGGTTGAGTATCCGGCCGACATGTTCGGCGGGGAGCTTGGCCCGTATCAGGTCTGATACAGCCAAATTGATGCAAGCAGGGCCGACCATCTCCCAATGGTCGGCCCGTTTGCCCTCTGGCCCCGGCCTATACGACTTTTGACTAAGTCCCTTACGAATACGCGGCGGATAACTGATGGACGCTATATTTCTTCAAATTCTTAATGGTCTGGACAAGGGCGGCGCCTATGCGCTGATCGCGCTTGGTCTGACTTTGGTGTTCGGCACGCTCGGCGTGGTGAACTTTGCGCATGGTGCCATCTTCATGATGGGTGCCTTTTGTGCGGTTACGGTCGAAAAACTTCTGACCCTGTCTGTTCGGGTCAGGGACGAGTCTGTGACCTTCTTTGAAGCCTACAAGGAAACGCCTTATCTCGAAGTGTGGTTTGGCGATACCGGCACGGCAATCATTGACTGGTCTGTACCGCTTTCGATCATTCTGGCGATACCCGTGATGCTGTTGATCGGCATCGTGATGGAACGCAGTCTGATCCGCTATTTCTACAAGCGTCCTCATGCCGAGCAGATCCTTGTGACCTTTGGTCTTGCCATCGTTTTGCAGGAACTGATCAAATCCTTCTTTGGTGCCAATCCGCTGCCGCAAGGCGCACCCGATATTGTCGCTGGTTCCGCCGCAATCGGCGCTGTGTTCGGTCTTGGGGATGCGGTCGTCTATCCCTGGTGGCGCCTGATCTATCTGGCCTTCTCGCTTCTGACCATCGGACTTGTCTTCTCGTTCCTGCATTTCACGACCTATGGGATGGTGGTGCGCGCAGGGATGGCTGACCGCGAAACGGTCGAACTGCTTGGAATCAATATTGAGCGCCGGTTTACGATTGTGTTTGGCATTGCAGCCGTGGTTGCAGGTCTTGCCGGGGTTATGTACACGCCTGTCCTGCCACCGGATTACCATCTGGGCATGGACTTCCTTGTATTGTCATTTGTTGTGGTGGTCGTCGGGGGCATGGGCTCGTTGCCCGGTGCGGTTCTCGCAGGGTTCCTGCTGGGTATCTTGCAATCCTTCTCGTCGATGACCGAGGTGAAGGACATCTTCCCGGGTATTGACCAGATCATCATTTATCTAGTTGCCGTCGTCATTCTGCTGACCCGCCCGCGCGGTCTGATGGGTCGTCGTGGCGTGATGGAGAGCTAAAATGACAAACACAAAAATCGTCTCCCCAAAGCAGGACCTCATCTATATGGCGATCCTGTCGGCAGTGGTCCTGACCATGCCGATCTGGTTGCAGCCATTTGGTGCGGCCTATCCCGACCTGATGCAGAAATTCATGATCTTTGGCATCTTTGCCATCGGCTATAACATTCTGTTTGGTCTGACCGGCTATCTGTCCTTTGGTCACGCGGCCTTTCTGGGGGTTGGTTCCTATACCGCCGTCTGGTCGTTCAAGCTGTTGTCGATGAATGTCATCCCGGCGTTGATTTTCGGAACGGTTCTGTCGGGACTGTTTGCGTTGGCCATCGGGTTTGTGTCCCTGCGTCGTTCGGGCATCTATTTCTCGATCCTGACGCTGGCCTTTGCGCAGATGTCCTATAATCTGGCCTACTCGGTTCTCACCCCGATCACCAATGGTGAAACCGGTTTGCAGCTGACACAGGGTGATCCGCGTGTGCTTGATCGCATGTCGGGTATTGAGGCGAATGCGTCTCTTCCGACCCCGAACCTGTTCGGGATCGAGGGGGTAGGCTATTCCGGTTTCTATATCTGTGCGGCCCTTTTGCTGATTTCGTTCTTCATCTATCTGCGTATCTTCCGTTCGCCCTTCGGGTTGAAGCTGCGTGCGATCAAGTCGAACCAGAACCGAATGGGTTATACCGGCTTTAGCACACGTCCCTATCTGATGACCGCCTTTGTCATTTCGGGCATGTATGCCGGTCTTGCCGGATCGCTTCTGGCGGTGACGGATCCGCTGGCCGGTGCTGAACGCATGCAATGGACGGCATCGGGCGAGGTTGTTCTGATCACCATTCTTGGTGGTGTCGGCACCCTTATCGGTCCGCTGCTCGGTGCGGGGATCATCAAGTATTTTGAAAATATCTTCTCGGCCTTTAACGAGACGGTCCTTCTCAATGCGTTTTCATTCCTGCCTGATTGGCTGGCTCATCCGGTCGCCTCTGTGGTCGGGCTGTTTGTCGGCGAAGGCTGGCATCTGACCCTTGGTCTTGTCTTCATGCTGATCGTGATCTTCCTGCCAGGGGGCATCATGGAAGGCATCAGCCGCCTCTGGCGACTGGTAACCCGACGCAACAAGGCCGAACCGGTCGCCGGGACACATGAAAACAAAGAAAAAGAACAAGCATCGGCGGGGGAGGTCTGATCCATGTCCGAATACATTCTTGATGTCACTGACGTCGACAAGAACTTTGGCGGACTGCGCGCCCTTTCCGACATCAACCTTCGGGTCAAGGAAGGCACAGTTCACGCGATTATCGGACCAAACGGTGCAGGTAAATCGACACTGCTGAACGTCATTGTCGGGCGTCTGGCCCCGAACCGTGGCCGGGTGTTGCTGGGTGATCAGGTTTTGACGGGCAAGGAGCCCCACGAAATCAACCAGCTTGGTGTTGCCCGCGTGTTCCAGACGCCGGAAATCTTCCCGGAACTGTCGCTTTTGCAAAATGTGATGGTCCCGGCCTTTGCCAAACGTGAAGGCATCTTCAAGATGAACTTCATCAAAAGCCTGTTTGCGGAAAAGGAAGTGCGCGAACATGCCGAGCATCTTCTTGATGATGTCGGGCTGATTTCGCAAAAGGACAATATTGCCGGTTCGATGTCGCGCGGTGACAAACGCCGTCTGGAACTTGCAATGTGTCTTGGGCAACAGCCCAAGCTGTTCCTTCTTGACGAACCGACCGCCGGTATGGCCCGTCATGATACCAACCGCACGATTGATCTTCTTAAACGGATCAAGGAACGCGGCATGACCAAGGTCATCATCGAACATGACATGCATGTTGTGTTCAGTCTGGCTGACCGCATCAGTGTACTGGCTCAGGGGGCGATCATTTGCGAAGGCACGCCCGAAGAAGTGCGCAATGATCCACGTGTCAAGGAAGCCTATCTCGGAGGGGAATCAGAATGAACGCGCTACCAAAACAGGAACCTGTGCGTAGACAGGGTGGCGATCCGGCATTTTTCTCGGTCTATGATATCCATGCCTATTACGGTGAAAGCTACATCGTTCAGGGGCTTTCCTTTGACATCCGCGAGGGCGAAATCCTTGCCCTTCTCGGACGTAACGGGGCGGGGAAGACATCGACCCTTCGCACCCTTGCGCGAATGGGTGACCCGGAACTCAAACATGGTGAAATCTGGCTTGATCACCAGCCGTTGCACAAGATGAAGGCCTGGCAGGCTGCGCGCATTGGTGTGCAGCTTGTCCCTGAAGACCGCCGGATCATTCCGGGCATGACGGTGCAGCAAAACCTCGAACTGGCCCAGATCGCCGAGCCGATTGGCTGGTCAGTCGAACGCATCTACGAGCTGTTCCCGCGTCTTGGCGAAAGGGCGGAACAGGAAGCCATCACGCTTTCGGGCGGCGAACAGCAGATGCTGGCGATCGGCCGTGCGCTGGCGCGTGACATCAAGATTTTGCTCCTTGATGAGCCCTATGAAGGCTTGGCGCCAGTGATCGTTCAGGAAATCGAAAAGACGCTTCAGAACGTCAAGAAACTGGGCATCACCACCATCATTGTCGAACAGAACGCGATTGCGGCCCTGAAACTGGCAGACCGTGCGATCATCATGGATAGCGGCGAGATCGTCTTTGACGGGACGGCGCAGGCTGTTCTGGATGATGCCGAACTGCGTGATCAGTATCTGGCAATCTAGATCTTGGGACAGGGGGGCGTCTCCGAAGCTTTGTTGTAAGGGGAGCTTCGGGACAGATGAGGCCGTGCCTTTTGGGCGCGGCCTTTTCCCTTTTTAAGTGTCTATGCCGACGGCCAGCCCCTCGAAATCCTTAAGAACATTAAGAACAATCGATGTTTTGACATGCTGGACCGAGTCATGAGGCAAAAGCACCTCATTGACGAAATGCGACAATGCTGCAAGGTCCCTGGTCGCGACTTTCAGGTGGTAGTCCATTTCGCCGGTCAGTGAAAAGGCCTCAAGCACTTCGGGCAGATCGGCCAGCAATCTTGCAAACCGTTTGGCATTGTCGCGGTTATGGGTGGCAAGGGTCACCGAAATCACCACAAGCAGTCCCAGCCCCATCTTCTGACGGTCGATATCGGCGCGATATCCCCTGATCACCTTGTCTTCTTCAAGGCGGGCACGCCGGCGTGAACATTGCGATGCCGACAGCCCGATCCGCTCGGACAGGTCATTGTTGGTCAGGCGCCCGTCCTTTTGCAGTTCCGCAAGCAGTTTAAGGTCTATTCGATCAAGTTGCATGTTTTCCGCGTCCAAATGTGAATTGATGCATGATGTGTGCAATCATTTGCAGAAATCAACCCAAAATGCACGCACGTTGCATGCGGTTTGGCGCACGATTGGGACATAACAAGAATTCGAATAATTCCAGTAATTCGAATGTTTCAATCAAAGGAGACTTCCGATGGGTCCGTTCCCCCATGACGCCCCCCGTGCCACCATCAGTGATGAAAACCCTGCCGGAACTGACGGGTTCGAGTTCGTCGAATTCGCCCATGAAGATGCGGAAAAACTCGAAACCCTGTTTGAGCGCATGGGCTATAGCCCGGTTGCCCGGCATAAAACCAAAAACATCACCGTCTGGCGTCAGGGCGATATCAACTACATCCTCAATGCCGAGCCGACCTCGCACGGTATGAAATTTGTTGAAAAACACGGCCCTTGCGCACCGTCGATGGCATGGCGCGTGGTGGATGCAAAGCATGCCTTTGATCATGCTATATCGAAGGGGGCGGAACCCTATTTGGGTGACGATAAAAGCCTCGATGCCCCGGCGATTGTCGGGATTGGCGGATCGCTTCTGTATTTCATCGACAAATATGGTGAAACCGGTTCGGCCTATGACGCGGAATTCGAATGGCTTGGTGAACGCGATCCCAGGCCCGAAGGTGTTGGCTTCTATTATCTCGATCACCTGACCCATAACGTCTATCGCGGCAATATGGATAAATGGTGGGACTTCTATCGCGATCTGTTCGGGTTCAAGCAAATCCACTTCTTTGACATTGCCGGTAAAATCACCGGTTTGGTCAGTCGTGCGATCACATCTCCCTGTGGCAAAATCCGCATTCCGCTCAATGAATCGACCGATGACAAAAGCCAGATCGAAGAATACTTACGCAAATACAAGGGCGAAGGTATTCAACATATCGCGGTGGGTACCGATGGCATCTATGACGCCACCGACAAGCTTGCGGCCAATGATCTGAAATTCATGCCCGGTCCGCCGGAAACCTATTACGAAAAGTCCCGTGACCGCGTCCATGGTCATGATGAACCGATCGAGCGGATGAAAAAGCATGGCATCCTGATTGACGGCGAAGGTGTCGTTGATGGCGGGATGACCAAAATCCTGCTTCAGATTTTCTCGAAAACCGTGATCGGCCCGATCTTCTTTGAGTTTATCCAGCGCAAAGGCGACGAAGGCTTTGGCGAGGGCAACTTCCGTGCCCTGTTTGAAAGCATCGAAGAAGACCAGATCCGTCGCGGTGTTCTGAAAGTTGATGCTGCGGAATAGCTCCGCCAACCCCATATCCAGTTCAGGACCGCGTTTCGCGCGGTCCTGACGGTTTGTTGCCATCGCATCGTTTTTGTCGCATTTGGGTTATCGCCATGCTTGATAAACCGACCCGTGATCCGGTCGCCGCGACCGTTGATCAAACCGATCTGAAATATATGTCCGGTTTCGGCAATGATTTTGAAACCGAAAGCCTGCCCGGTGCCTTGCCACAAGGGCAGAACAGCCCGCAAAAATGTGCCTACGGGCTTTATGCCGAACAGCTTTCCGGTTCGCCCTTTACTGCGCCACGCGGGACCAATGAACGGTCCTGGCTCTATCGTATCCGGCCCAGTGTCAAACATAATGGCCGCTTTAGCGCCATTGATCGTCCGCACTGGAAAACAGCACCCTGCCTGAATGATCACAGTCTTGCGCTGGGGCAATTGCGCTGGGACCCGGTGCCGATGCCAAAGGACGCAACCGATTTCATTTCGGGCATGCGGACCATCACGACTGCGGGCGATGTCATGACCCAGACCGGCATGGCAAGCCATGTCTATGTCTGCAATGCCGATATGGTCGATGATTATTTCTTCAATGCCGATGGCGAACTTCTGATCGTGCCCGAAAGCGGCACGCTTCGGATATTTACCGAACTTGGCATCATGGATGTCGCGTCGCTTGAAATCGCGCTGATCCCGCGCGGGATGATGTTCAAGGTCAGCATCCTTGAACCCGGGATTGAGGGGGGCGCGCGTGGTTATGTCTGCGAAAATTATGGTGCGAAATTCACGCTGCCTGACCGCGGGCCGATTGGGGCGAACTGCCTTGCCAATCCGCGTGATTTCAAAACACCCGTGGCGGCCTATGAGGATAAGGAAACCCCGTGTCGGGTGCAGATAAAATGGTGTGGTCAGTTCCATGAAACAGATATCGGCCATTCACCGCTCGACGTGGTTGCCTGGCATGGCAATTACACCCCGTTCAAATATGATCTTCGGACCTTCTCGCCGGTCGGCGCGATCCTGTTTGACCATCCCGATCCGTCAATTTTCACCGTACTGACCGCCCCCACCGACGAGGCCGGAACGGCCAATGTTGATTTCGTGATCTTCCCGCCGCGCTGGATGGTGGCCGAACATACATTCCGCCCGCCATGGTATCACCGAAACATCATGTCCGAATTCATGGGCCTGATTTGCGGGCAATATGATGCCAAGGAAAAGGGATTTGTTCCCGGCGGCATGAGTTTGCACAACATGATGCTGGCCCATGGTCCTGATGCCTTCGGGTTTGACAAGGCATCCAATGCCGAACTGGGGCCACAGAAGCTTGATGGCACCATGGCGTTTATGTTCGAAACCCGTTTCCCGCAGCAACTGACCAGATTTGCCGCCGAGCTTGAGAGCCTTCAGGATGATTATCTTGATTGCTGGTCCGGGCTTGAGCGCAAGTTTGATGGCACCCCCGAAGGCCGTAAATAAAGGCAAAATACCCACATGAAACTCGCAACTCTTAAAAACGGTACCCGTGACGGACAGCTTGTTCTGGTGACCCGCGATCTCGAATTTTATGTCGATGCCAGCGCCATTGTGCCAACCCTTCAGGCCGCCCTTGATAACTGGGCGGTGATTGCCCCGCGCTTGCAGGAACTTTCTGACGAGGTCGAAGCGGGCTCGACGATTGCCAAACGCATCAGGCTTGATGTGACCAAGCTCCATTCACCCTTGCCGCGTGCCTATCAGTGGGCGGACGGGTCGGCCTATGTCAATCATGTGGAACTGGTGCGCAAGGCCCGCGGGGCCGAGATGCCGCAAAGCTTCTGGACTGATCCGCTGATGTATCAGGGCGGGTCTGACAGCTTTTTGGGACCGTGTGACGATATCCTGATGGCCGATGCCGCATGGGGTATCGATATGGAAGGCGAAATTGCCGTCATCACCGATGATGTCCCGATGGGGGCAAGCCTTGATCAGGCAGGCAAAGCCATTCGCCTGATCATGCTGGTCAATGATGTATCGCTGCGCGGTCTGATCCCCGGTGAACTGGCCAAGGGTTTCGGGTTTTTCCAGTCCAAGCCGTCTTCGGTCTTTTCGCCGGTTGCCGTTACGCCCGATGAGCTTGGCGATGCCTGGGATGGGGGCAAGGTGCATTTGCCCCTTCATGTCGATCTTAATGGCAAGCCATTCGGTCGTGCCAATGCCGGGATTGATATGACCTTTGATTTTGCACAGCTGGTTGCCCATGCCGCACGCACCCGTCCGCTTGTGGCGGGCACCATCATCGGATCGGGCACGGTATCGAACAAACTTGATGGCGAACCGGGCAAGCCGGTGGATCAGGGCGGGGCGGGATATTCCTGTATTGCTGAAATCCGCATGATCGAAACCATCCAGACTGGAACCGCGTCAACGCCGTTTCTGAATTTTGGGGATCAGGTCAAAATTGAAATGTTCGGTGCGGATGGCGGATCAATCTTTGGCGCGATTGATCAGACTGTGCGCCAATACAAGATGTGATGGCCGCTCATGAGCGACGTGATCCTCTATGACTATTGGCGATCTTCGGCCAGTTACCGGGTGCGGATTGCGCTTGGGCTTGTGAATATTCCCTACCGGACGGTGCCGATTGATTTGCTGGCCGGTATTCACAAGATCCCCGATTTTCTCAAGCGCAATCCGCAGGGACTTGTCCCCGCCCTTGAGATTGACGGCATCATGATGACCCAGTCGGTATCAATCATCGAATATCTTGATGAAACCCGACCGGGGCAGGGGTTGTTGCCCACCGACACTTTGGGGCGGCAGCGCGTGCGCGCGCTATCGCATGCCATTGCCATGGATATTCACCCCATTTGTAATCTGGGCGTGGTGGGCCATGTCATGGATATGGTATCCGCCCATGGCGAAGACCCCGATGCCACGCGGCTTGACTGGATGGCAAAATATATCGGGGGTGGTTTGGCCGGGTTCGAGGCGATGTTGGCAAAGGGCGGTGCCGGAGCTGACGTTGGAGCTTGTGCGGGCAGCGCCGATTTCTGCCATGGCAGCCGCCCGTCGATGGCTGATATCTGCCTGATTCCGCAGCTTTATAATGCCCGCCGCTGGAATGTGAGCCTTTCTCACTTTCCACGAATCAGGGCGATTGAACGAAATTGCGCATCCATTGATGCCTTCGCCAATGCCCATCCCGACAAATGCCCGCGCTAGGCGTGCTGGCGCCTAGACACCAATCGCCATGCCATCACTGCGTGGATCATGGGCACCATCGACAAAGCCGTCTTCATCAATGCGGATGATCCCGGCCTGACCGGCAAGGGCGCTTTGTGCTTCAATCGCGCGCAGGACATGGCCGCGTTCCGACAGCGTGTCGAACACGGCATTCCCGGCATCGACTTCAAGTTTCAGACTGTCATTGGTATCGGAAAATGTCTTGCCGAGCAGGAAGCGCGGCTTTGCCAGTGCTTCTGCCGGGGAAAGGCCGAAATCAAGCACACGGGTCAGCAACATCGCCAATGTCTGTGGCTGTCCGTCAGCCCCTTGGGTACCATACAGCAAATGCGGCTTGCCGTTCTTAAGCGCCAGTCCGGGATTAAGCGTATAGAACGGGCGTTTGCCGGGTTTGTAGCTGTTTGGGTGGCCGGGCCTGGTGGTGAATGCCGCACCCCGGTTTTGCCAGACGATGCCGGTATCGCCCGCGACAACCCCGCTGCCCCAATCGAAATAGGTACTTTGCAGAACGCTTGCCGAGTTCCCGTTTGCATCTTTGGCGGCAAGGAAAACCGTATCGCCATGGCGGAATGGATGGGGCCAGTCCATGGCCTGCGACGGGGAAATGTTGCCCGCAGCACTTTGCAGTTTGACGGGATCAAGCATGGCGGTGAAATCATCCAGTGCAAAATCCGGATCGCCAATCTGATCACGTTCAAGAAATGCCTGCTTGATGGCCTCGACCACCAGATGGAAATGATCAGCATCGCCTTCGGCCCAGTTCTTGGCACCGAGTTCGCGCAAGACCCCCATCGTCATCAGGGTCGCCAATCCTTGTGTCGGGGCGGGCGGGGCAAACAGGGTGACATCGCCATATTCAAGGGACACCGCATCAGCCGTCCGGGTACGGGTTTTGGCAAGATCAGTTGCTGTGATCGGCGAGCCAACAGCAGAAAGACCAGCAACAATGCGACCGGCAAGTTCGCCTTCATAAAAGTCGCGCGCACCGTTTTGGGCAATCAGTTTCAGGCTTTCGGCCAGTTGCGGCTGATAGAACATCTCACCCGCCACCGGCATCTTGCCATTGGGGGCAAAGATATCGGTAAAGCCCGGCCAGTTGGCAATGTCTTCCTTGCGGAAATCAAGCCAGAAGCATTGCGATGCACTGATCGGAAAGCCGTTTTCGGCAAGACTGATGGCAGGCGCAATCAGATCGGCCAGTTTCTTGTTCCCACCCCAATGTTTGGCGGAGTGATCAAGGGCATGTTGCCAGGAATCAACCGTGCAGGCCGTGGTCAGGGTCGAACCCGGACCGCGCAGCGGGATCGGTTTCCCAGCATCGGCAAAATTGCCGGGATTTTGAGCCGCCTGTCCGATACCCATAAAGGATTGCACATTGCCCGATCCGTCCGAAACCATCCAGACCGCGTCACCGCCAATGCCGCAGAAATGCGGGTATGTTACTGCTAGCATCGCCGCCGTTGCGACCACCGCCTCTATCGCGGTTCCGCCATCACGGAGCACTGCGGCCCCGGCTTCGCTTGCCGCAGTGCTTGGGCTTGTGATCATGGCGCGGTGCATTTTGGTCGATACTTCTTTATCGGACATGGTCATGAATTCTTTCAGCAATTCGGAATGCAATGCGATGCGGAGCAGGTAAAGTCGGATCAGCTGTGGCGAAATTGCATGCAATCAATTATACAAACGCAAACAGTTTATTGTATGCACCATAAAAATTGGCGGTCGGGATGAAGGCGGCGGACAAGGCAAAACATCGTACGGACATGATCAGTTCGGCACTGCGTTCGGCCATTCTTGAACGCGTCCTGATGCCCGGCATGAAATTGCCCGAAGATTCCCTTGGCGAACGGTTCGGTGTCAGCCGTACCCTCATTCGTCAGTCGCTTGAACGGCTTGCCGCCGAAGGACTGGTCGAGCTTCGTCGCAACAAGGGCGCTATGGTCGCCAAACCAAGCCTTGAAGAAGCACGCGATCTTTTTGAGTTGCGCACCCAGATCGAAGACCTTGTGATCAGTCGCGTCATCAAGAATATGACCCCCGAACTTCTTGCCGAACTTGAAGCCCATCTGGCCAAGGAAGTCGAGGCCGAACACGCATCCGAACCGATTTCGATCCGCCTTGCCACCGAATTTCACATCCTGCTGGCCAAGCTTTCGGGAAGCCCGGTTTTGCTGCGCTATGTCGAGGAAATCGGATATCGCTGCGGCTTGACACTGTCGCTCTATGCGCGTCCGCATTCGACGGATTGCGGCATTCAGGAACACCGCCAGATCATCGAAGCCCTGTCCAATGGTGACGAGGAAGCCGCGCGCAAACTGATGCGCCATCACCTGACGGCGGTGGCTGATCGTGCGTTGTTCACAACCGAGGAACGCGGTCCGCTTTTGTATCTGGATGCGCTTGAACCCTATGCCCGAAAAGTGCGCGACGGCGGGGCATAACGCAACAGTGCGCGCGCGCACATAATCACCTGCCCGCAAGAGCAGGCGATTGGCATTCCGGATCAGGTTCGGGTCACGCGGGTAAAAATATGTGCGCTGCATGTCTGGCGGGATCAGGCCTTGATGCCCTTGCGAACCAGAATGCGTTCCGCACTTTCATTCCAGACATCCATTTTGATGATCTTGCCGTTTTCAATCACGAAACGGTCCACATAGCGGTTGCCTTCAAATGGCGTTCCGTCGGGCCATTCGCCGTAAAGCCAGCCGGTGCTATAGACCACGGTCTGGCCATTGGTGTGCGCGACATCAAACTGACCGAACTTCTTTTTCACCCATTTATAACGTGCAGCATTAAAGGCGGTCGTCCCCGACGGATGGTCGTATTTCTGACCATCGGTAAAGGTGATGACCACATCATCTGACATAAAGGTTGCTGCCAGTTCCGGGTCGGGCTTCATCGATGCATCAAGAAATTCGCGCACGGTCTGGGCTTCGGGCGGCAGAGTATCAAGCACATTTGCCGCAGTCTGGTCGGTCATCTGGATATCCTCATTCACTGCGATTGATCTGGGATCAGCATAATACGTAGGCGGAAAATTTGCATGCACTAATTTTATGCAATAATTGCATGCAATTTGCGTATGCATGAGGCAAATGACTTTTGAGAAATGATACGAAATTCCATAAGTATCTGATTTTATGTGATTTTGATTCTTGGCACGGGCTTTGCTGCAATGCGGTGGCTGTTCGGCGCGTATCGTGAAACTGCGACGACCGAATGCGAAGTCACATAATCAGGGAGTCTCACATGCCTATTTCTTCGCCTATTCCGAAACTGACGCGTCGTGCCGCCCTTCTGGGGGCTGCGGCTGTGATGATGTTTGCTGCCACCTTACCTGCCCATAACGCCCGTGCTGATGAAACCGTGAAGCTCGGCCTTGTTGCTGCGCTTAGTGGTCAGTCGGCCAAATCGGGTGAAGCAATTACGCGTGGTATTACCCTTGCGATTGACAAGATCAATGCCGAAGGCGGTGTTCTGGGCAAGCAGCTTGAACTTGTTTCGCGTGATGATGAAAGCAACCCGGGCAAAGGTCTGGTTGCTGCCCGTGAACTGGCACAGCGCGAAGGCGTTGCTGCGATCATTGGTGGTCTTGATACGCCGGTTTCCTTTGCCATCGTGCCTTATGCCAACCAGCAGAAAATTCCATTCATCGGTCCGTGGGCCGCAGGCACCGGGATTACCAAAAACGGTGCGGAAGAAAACTATGTCTTCCGTGTCTCGGCCGTTGATGAATATGTCGACGAAGCGATCACTGAATATCTGATCGCAAATTACGGTGCAAAAAAGCCGGGCATGATCCTGATTAACAATCCCTGGGGTGAGTCCAACGAAAAGGGCCTGCTCAAGGCGCTTGAAAAACGTGGCATGGCCCATGCCGGGATCGAAAAGTTTGAATCAAACGACGTTGATGTGGTCCCGCAGCTGACCCGTCTCAAGGAAAACGGTGCGGACTCCCTGTTCGTGGTTGCCAACGTTGCCCCGACCGCCCAGGTGATCAAATCGCTTGATCGCATGGGCTGGGATGTTCCGATTTCCTCGCATTGGGGCCCGGCGGGTGGTCGCTTTACCGAACTCGCAGGCAAATCGGGCGAGAAGGTTCATTTCATCCAGACCTATCTGTTTACCGATGCAACCAGCCCGATGTTCGTCGAACTTCAGAAAAAGTTCCCTGAAATCAAAACCCTTGCCGATGTGACCCCGGCAACCGGTATCGCCAACGCCTATGATGCGACCCTTCTGATTGCAGCGGCTATCGAAAAGGCCGGTTCAACCGAAGGTCCTGCGATCCGCGAAGCGATGTACGAGATTTCGGGCATCGAAGGCATGATCAAAACCTATGACAAGCCGTTCACCCCGGACGATCAGGACGCGCTTGGTCCGGAAGACTACACCTTCGCGCATTTCGTCGAAGGTCAGATCATTCCGATCAAATAAGCCATCTTTTAATCCCTGTGCGGTGCGGTCCCATCCCGTATCGCACGGGTTTTATTCCTTATTGAATGATGCGCTTTCGGGCGCGACATAAACAGGCGACTGGCAATGACATTATTAATCGCAGCCCTGATTACCGGGATTGGACTGGGCAGTATGTACGGTCTGATCGCGCTCGGTTTTCAGATCACCTATTCCGTGTCTTCGAAAGTCAATTTTGCCCAAGGGTCGATGGTGATGCTTGGGGCGGTGTTGGGTTTTGTTTTTTGTGAACGATACGGTTTGCCTGTCATTGTCGGTTATCCGTTGGCGATCCTGTGCTGTGGTCTTGCCGGTATTCTTGTCGAATTCTTCCTTGTCCGTCCCTTTGCCGTTCGCAATTCCGAAGCCTGGCTGATGGCAACCGTCGCAGGCGGCATTTTGCTTGATAACGCGGTGCTTTTCACCTTTGGCAATGAACCGCGCACCCTGCCTTCCGCCCTTGTTGGCGAAAGCTGGAACATCTTTGGCACGGGTGTCTATCCGCAACAGATCCTGATCCCGATTGCAGCCATCGCTGTTGCCCTAGCCCTTCATGCGCTGTTCCGCCATACCCGTCAGGGGCGTGCGCTTCTGGCTGTCGTTCAGAACCTTCAGGCGGCAAAGCTGATGGGGATCAACACCACGGTGATGGTCACGGGTTCCTTTGCCATTTCGTCGATGCTTGCGGGCTGTGCCGGTCTTTTGATCGCGCCGCTGTTTTCCGTGCATTCGGATATGGGCACGCTGTTTGGGCTTAAGGCCTTTGCGGTTGCCATTCTGGGCGGGATGACGTCGGCCTATAGCGTGATGCTGGCGGGCTTTATCTATGGTCTGGTCGAGGCCGGTGTGACCACCTATCTCGGATCGTCCTATACCTTCATTGTCGTATTCGCACTTGTGATTGCGGTTCTGACCATCAAACCAAGCGGTCTGTTTGGCCGTGCAGCGATCAAGAAGGTCTGATGATGAAGCGTGATATGAAGTTCAAAAATCCAATGCCCAGGCTTAATAAACCTGTCGCCCTTGATAGCGTGATTGTCCTTGCCGTCCTTGGCGGATTGATCGGTGTTTCGATCACTGGTGGCTATACCCAGTTCATCATCGGCCTTGTTGCCATCACCACGGTTCTGTGTGTGGGACTGAACGTTCTTTATGGTCTGACCGGACTTGTGTCACTCGGTCAGGTTGGCTTCTTTGCCATTGGTGCTTATGCCAGTGCGATCCTGACCCTTGCCGGGGTCAATTTCTGGCTGTCGCTGGTTGCAGCAACCTTGATTGCCGGTGTTGCTGGCTGTGTGCTGGCGCTTTCGGCTGCAAGGATGGCCGGGCCGTTCCTTGCCATGGTGACCATTGCCTTTGCCTTTATTGTCGAGCATGGCGCGATTGAATGGCGATCACTCACCGGCGGGCAGAACGGATTGATGGGTTTTCCCATGCCCGAACTGTTTGGCTATATGTTTGGCGAAACCGATCTGGTGATGCTGTGTGTGGTTCTGGGCGGGGTTGCGTTGCTGGCATTCCGTCGTCTGGCGACAAGCGGCTGGGGCATGGCGATGACGTCGATGCGCGATGCCGAAATTGCTGCCAGTTCGCTGGGCTATAATGCCTTTGTTGTCAAGGCGTCGGGCTTTGCGATTGCCGCGGCCATGGCAGGCCTTGCCGGTGCGCTGTTTGCACCGCTTATGATGTTCATTGCCCCGTCGAACTTCCCGTTCAGCCAGTCGATCCTGTATCTGTTTGCGGTCATTCTGGGCGGTGCGGGCACGGTTCTGGGGCCGCTGGTTGGCGCGACCGTTTCGGTGATGTTGCCCGAAATTCTGGCCGATTTTGCCGAATATCGTTTGCTGATTTTCGGGGCACTTCTGATCGTGGTTCTGCTGATCGCGCCACGCGGTATTGTTGGCGTGGTTGAACGTTTCATCCCACTTAAAAAACGCACGGTCAATGCAATCCCCGCCGCCGAAATCGAAGCCGGGCTTAAGGCCTATGGCAAGTCAGACGGACTGGTGGTTGATGATATCTCCATCGCCTTTGGCGGGGTGAAGGCGGTCAATTCCGTATCCTTTGCCGCCAAACCGGGACAGGTGACATCGATCATTGGCCCGAACGGGGCAGGCAAGACCACGCTTTTGAACATCATCAGCGGATTTTACAAACCAACCGAGGGGGCCGTTCGGATCGGCAATCAGGACATCGCCGGAAAGCCGACCGACTTTGCCGCGCGCAACGGAATTGCACGCACCTATCAGGCAACCCGGCTTTTTGAAAACATGTCGGTTGTCGATAACGTGATTGCCGGGATTCCGGTCGGGCGTTTTGGCAAGCCGTTCAGCGCAATTGCATCGGATGAAAACCGCAATCATGCGGCGGGACTTTTGGCGTTTTGCGGATATCAGGGCGATATCGATGCCCGTGCCGGTGACTTGCCGCATGTGGATCGCCGTCTGGTCGAAATTGCGCGCTCGCTTGCGACCAAGCCCGGTGTGTTGTTGCTTGATGAACCGGCCGCCGGTTTGATGCATGCCGATAAGGTGGCGTTGTCAAAATTGCTGCGTCAGTTGGCCGATGCCGGAATCACGGTGGTTCTGGTCGAACATGACATGGAAATGGTCATGGGCATTTCCGACCAGATTTTGGCGGTCGATGCCGGAACCCCGATCATCTTTGGCAGTCCGCAGGCGGTCCAGAATGATCCGCAAGTCATTGCCGCCTATCTGGGGGATGGCAAAATGAAAGCCCGCCCGCGTCCGGTGCCGTTCGAGGCGGGTGAATCACCCGTCATTGAAACCCTGCGTTTGACGGCGGGATATGGCGCGGCCCCGGTTCTGCATTCGGTTGATCTTAAGGTCCGGCAGGGCGAAATGGTTGCCCTGCTGGGTGCCAATGGGGCTGGCAAATCAACCTTCCTGACGGCTCTTGCCGGGTTGCTCCGGCCAGTGAAGGGGCAGATCGTTCTCAATAACGAATATATCCACGCGCTTGCCCCGCACCAGATTGTTGAACAGGGACTGATCCTTGTCCCCGAAGGACGGCAGGTCTTCCCGGAACTGACGGTGCGCGAAAACATCGAACTGGGGGCCTATAAGCAACCCAAACCGGTCAGTCATGACGAACTGGAAGCCATCCTGAAACGTTTCCCGCGTTTGCGGGACCGTATCAACAGTCCGGCCGGGCTCCTGTCGGGCGGCGAACAGCAGATGATGGCAATCGCGCGCGGTCTGGTGGCCAAGCCAAAGGCCTTGTTGCTTGATGAGCCGTCCCTTGGTCTGGCACCCGCCATGACCGAAGAACTTTATGCCATTCTGGGCGAGCTTCGCGATGACGGGGTAACGATCCTTCTGGTCGATCAGATGGCGACCATGGCGCTGGCCGTTGCCGATTACGCCTATGTCCTTGAGCAGGGGCAGGTGGTTGCCGAGGGCATTGCGGCCGATTTGCGACAGGATGAACGCCTGATTGCGGCCTATCTTGGTGGCAGCGAACAGGGCGATAAAAATCAAGAAAAGGAAGCCGTTGCAAATGCTTGACTATCTGGTGAGAAACGCCTGCCTGCATGGCGAAAACGGACTTGTTGATATCGCCGTAAAGGGCGGGAAAATTGTTGAGATCGCAAAGGCCATTTCAACCGAGGCACCGAGCTTTGATGCAAGCGGCCAGCTGATCAGTTGCGGCTTTGTCGAAAGTCATCTGCATCTGGACAAGGCCTGTATTCTTGATCGGGCCAAGAATGAAACCGGGACCCTTGCCGGGGCAATCAGCGCGGTTGCCAATGCCAAAAGCGGCTTTACCGAAGATGACATCTATCGTCGCGGCGCACGCGTGATTGAAAAGGCAATTACCGAGGGAACCAACGCCATCCGAACCCATGTGGAAATTGATCCGGGCATCGGTCTTGCGGGATTTAATGCGGTTAAATGCCTGAAGGAAGATTACGCCTGGGCGATGGATATCGAGATTTGCGTGTTCCCGCAGGAAGGCCTGTTCAACTATCCCGGCACAGAAGAACTTCTGCGCGAGGCCCTTGAAAACGGTGCCGATCTTTTGGGTGGCTGTCCCTATATGGATACGGACCCGAATGGTCAAATCCTGCGCCTGTTTGAAATGGCGCGCCAATATGATGTCGATCTTGATTTCCATCTTGATTTTGATCTGGACGGTTCGTGGCGTCATCTTGACGAAGTCGCCCGCCAGTCGATTGCCTTTGGCTGGCAAGGGCGGGTGATGATTGGTCATGTGACCAAGCTATCGGTCCTGCCGAAAGCGGAACTTGAAGACACAATCGCACTCATGCGCGATGCCGGGATTGGATTAACCGTGCTTCCGGCAACCGACCTTTTCCTGACCGGGCGCGATCATGAACATTCAGTGCCGCGCGGCGTGGCCCCGGCGCACAAGATTGCCCATCATGGTGTTTGCTGCACAATTGCGACCAACAATGTGCTTAATCCGTTCACGCCTTATGGGGATTGTTCGTTATCCCGGATGGCGAACCTTTATGCCAATGTCAGTCAGCTTTCGACGCAAGCCGAACTTGAAAACTGCTTTGCCATGATCGCCGATGCCCCGGCCAAGCTTCTGGGCCGGTCCACCAAGATCGCCGTGGGCGAGGCGGCAAGCTTCATCATCCTGCCCGCCCAAAGTCGCGCACAGGTGGTTTCCGAAATCAGCCGCCCGGTTTGGGGCATGAAAGACGGACGGGTAACGTTCGAACATCCCGCCGCAAAGCTGTTTCGGCCATAAATCACACAATTAAAAAGGGCAGCCAACCGGCTGCCCTTTTTGTCTGATGATTGGTGGATGTGACTAACCGTGCGCGATCATGATGTGACGGGCAGCGGTGTAATCTTCGAGTGCGTAATGCGACATGTCCTTGCCATAGCCGGACTGTTTCAAACCGCCATGCGGCATTTCATTGACCAGCATGAAGTGGGTGTTGATCCAGGTGCAGCCATAACGCAGGCGGGCACTTGTTTGCATGGCGCGCGAGATATCCTTGGTCCAGATCGATGATGCCAGACCGTAATCGGAATCATTGGCCCATGCGACGGCCTCGTCGACATCGGTAAAGCGGGTGATGGACGCCACCGGCCCGAAAACCTCGCGGCGCACGATTTCATCGCTTTGAAGGGCACCGGCAATCACGGTCGGCTGATAGAAGAAGCCCGGCCCGTCATGCAGCTTGCCACCCGTGGTGATTTCAATGTGTTTCTGCTCAGAAGCGCGGGCGACAAAGCTTGCCACACGGTCGCGCTGGCGTTCGGAAATCAGCGGGCCGATTTCATTTTCGCTGTCGTCCGCACGGGCATAGGCGATGCTGGAAACCGCCGATGACAGATCCGCCACCAGCTTGTCATGGATTTTCGGGCCAGCATAAATGCGACATGCTGCCGTGCAATCCTGACCGGCGTTATAGTAGCTAAAGGCGCGCAGCCCTTCGACGACGGCATCGACATCGGCATCATCAAAGACAATGACGGGTGCCTTGCCGCCCAGTTCCAGATGGGTGCGCTTGACCGATTTGGCCGCAGCCTGAAGAACCTTTTTGCCGGTTGCGACATCACCGGTGATCGAAATCATATCGACCTTGGGATGGTTGATCAGGGCATTGCCCACGGTGGCCCCGCGACCCAGCACGATATTCACCACACCTTCGGGCAGGATATCGGCCAGAATGGTTGCCAGTTTAAGGGCGGTCAGCGGCGTCTGTTCGGAGGGCTTGAAGACAACCGTGTTACCCCCGGCAATCGCCGGGGCGAGTTTCCAGGCCATCATCATCATCGGATAGTTCCATGGCGCGATGGAACCAACCACACCAATCGGATCGCGGCGGATCATCGAAGTGTGTCCGGGCATATATTCACCGGCAAGCGAGCCCTGCATACAGCGCACAGCGCCGGCAAAGAAGCGATAGCAATCGACAATGGCGGGAATTTCGTCATCGCGCACCGCATTGATCGGTTTGCCGCAATTAAGGGATTCCAGTTTGACGAATTCTTCGGCTTCGGCCTCGATCCGGTCGGCTATTTTCAGAAGATAACCGGACCGTTCCGAAGGTGTGGTACGCGACCAGGATTTGAATGCATGTTCTGCGGCATTCACGGCCCGGTCGATCTGTTCCATTGATGCTTCGGGCAGCATCATGATGGTTTCGCCGGTTTTCGGATTGATGATGTTTTCTTCGGCTTCGACGCCCATTTCAAGGCTGCTGCCGATCAGCATCTTGGTATCCATAATAAGCTCTCCCGTTTGTATCATTATCGCGTTGTTCATTTCCCGGATCCGGCCACCTGATCGCCATCACGCGTTAGGTAATAGGCCGCAAGGATCGGCAGGACCGTGACCAGAACCACAACCATCGCCACCACATTGGTGACCGGTCGCTGGCGCGGTCGGACAAGTTCTTCAAGCATCCAGATCGGCAGGGTCGATTGCTGGCCTGCGGTAAAGGTCGTGACGATCACCTCGTCAAAGGACAGGGCAAAGGCCAGCATGCCACCCGCCAGAAGGGCGGTGCCGATATTGGGCAGAATGACATGACGGAATGTCTGGAAACTGTTGGCACCCAGATCCATTGACGCCTCAACCAGTGATCCCGATGTGCGTCTGAAACGCGCGACCGCATTGTTATAGACAACAACAACACAGAAGGTCGCGTGACCCAGAATAATCGTCCAGATCGAGAACGGGATATCGGCAATGCTAAAGGCGGATCGAAGCGCAATACCGGTAATGATGCCGGGCAATGCAATCGGCAGGATCACCAGAAGCGAAATGGTTTCCCGGCCAAAGAATTTGGTCCGTGATACGGCGGCTGCGCACAGCGTTCCCAAAACCATGGCAATCACGGTCGAGATGGTTGCGACCTGTAACGACAGTTTCAAGGCATCCCAGACATCCGGACGGTTCCATGTGACTTCCAGCCACTTCATGGTGAAACCGGGCGGCGGCCACTGGTATGATTTGTCCTCGGTCGTGAAGGCATAGACAAAGATCAGCGCAATGGGCAGGTGCATAAAGGCAAGACCAAGCCCGGCGGCGGCTTTCAGCGCAAAGGGTGCGCGTTGCTTTCCATCAGATCGCATCGAAGGCCCCCATGCGTTTTGCGCCCCAAAGATAGAAGCCCATGATGACAATCGGCACGACCGTAAAGGCCGCAGCCAGCGGAATATTGCCCGCCGTGCCTTGCTGAGCATAAACAGCCTGACCGATAAACAGGCGCGATGACCCGACGATTTGCGGAATGATGTAATCACCAAGGGTCAGTGAGAAGGTAAAGATCGACCCCGCGACAATGCCGGGCAAGGCCAGCGGGAAAATCACATGGCGGAATGTCTGACCCGGTGTGGCACCAAGGTCACCCGATGCCTCGATATAGCTTCCCGGGACACGTTCAAGGGCGGCCTGCACGGGCAGCACCATGAAAGGCAGCCAGACATAAAGGAATACAAGGAAAGTTCCGGTATAGCTGACCGACAGGGAATAACCGCCAATGATCGGGATCGCAAGCCAGGCTTCAAGCAACCAGGTCAGGTGCAGCTTGGCGAAAATCCAGGTCAGAATGCCTTCCTTGGCCAGGATCAGTTTCCAGGCATAGACCTTGACCAGATAGCTCGACCAAAGCGGCAGCATCACACCGATGTAAAACAGTGCCTTCCATTTGCCGCGTGCATAACGGGCGGCAAAATAGGCAATCGGAAAGGCCACACAGGCCGCAGCAACCGTAACGATGGCGGCCATCGAAACGGTGCGGATGATGATGTCGAGATTGGCCGGACGGAACAGCTCGCCATAGGTTTTCAGCGTCAGTTCGTATTGAACCATCCCCGAAAATTCATCGATGGAAAAGAAACTTTGCGCCAGTAACGCAAACAGCGATCCGAGATAGATGATGCCAAGCCACAAAGCAGGCGGGGTCAGCATCAGGATCAAAAGCAGTTTGGGATTGCGCCAGAACTTGTCAGACAGCGATCCGGTCCATCCGCCCTGACCGGGCAGAATGGCGCTGCTTTGAGCCGTTTGGGTGACGGATGAGGCGGCCGTCATTGGGCATCCTCCATCAAATGCAGTTCGTTTTCCTGCCAGCTGATCTGAACCGATGCACCGTTTTCGGGAACGCTCTGATCAGCCGGGATCAGGGCATTGATCCGCATATTGCCAAGGGCCAGACCAACCCGGGTGGTGCCACCCAGATAGCTGCTTCCGGTGACGGTTGCGGCATGACCGTCGGATTGAACGATACGCACAGCCTCGGGGCGCAGGCTGGCATAGGCATTTTTGCCGGTCAGCTGTTTGACAAAGCCCGGCTCAAGGACATTGGATGAACCGACGAAATCAGCGACAAAGCGGCTTTGCGGACGCTGATAGATATCTTGCGGGCTTCCGACCTGCTGGATTTTGCCATCGTTAAAGACAGCCACCCGATCCGCCATCGAAAGCGCTTCGCCCTGATCATGGGTGACAAAGACAAAGGTAATGCCAAGTTTGCGTTGCAGGGTTTTAAGTTCTTCCTGCATCTGTTCGCGCAATTTAAGGTCAAGCGCGCCCAGCGGTTCATCAAGCAGCAACACCTTGGGCTTATTGACCAATGCGCGCGCAAGCGCAACGCGCTGGCGTTGACCACCGGAAAGCTGACCGGGTCTGCGGTCGCCATACCCCGGAAGGGCCACAAGTTCGAGGGCCTCGTTGGCGGCTTTGTGGCGTTCGGCCTTGCCCATGCCCTGGATCATCAGGCCATAGGCCACATTGTCGATGATGTTCATATGGGGAAACAGGGCGTAATCCTGAAACACGGTATTTACGTTGCGCCGATAGGGCGGAACGTTTTCGACCTTGGTGCCGAAAATCTCGATATGACCGCTTGTCGGTTGCTCAAAGCCGGCAATCAGGCGCAGGCAGGTGGTCTTGCCCGATCCTGACGGGCCGAGCATGGCGAAAAACTCGCCCTCGGCAATCGACAGGTCCACATCATCAACAGCACGGACAGTGCCGAAATGACGTGAAACACTGGAAAAGGAAACTGCATTCGTCATGGGTAAACCAGTTGTTTGAAGCCCGCCCGCACGGGGCGGGCTTCGGGTAGCAAGGGAAGGTGGCGGGTGGCGTCCAGTCGGGTGATTTGTGACCGGGACATGACGTGCCATTCGCGGCTTGCCCCCCGGTTTTGCCGCAAGACATCATCACATCAGGCAAGGCATCAGGTGCCGGGTGTACGAGACACCCGATGACCAAAGCCGGTCCCGGTCACATGGCTGGTCCTAGCGACCGCCGATCACACCGATATAGTCAGATACCCAACGGTAATAGGGTACGCATTCACCCTGACTTTCGCATTTCGAAACCGGGGTCTGCCAGAAGCTGACACGGTCGAAATCATCAAAGCCATTGGTTGCGCAACCTTCGTCACCCAAAAGGGCATTGCCCTTACATGCGGCCGGAACAGCCGGGTTGGAGCCAAACCAGGCGGCAAGGTCGCCCTGAACTTTGGGCGACAGGGAATGTTCCATCCAGAGATAGGCGCAGGTCGGGTTTTCAGCATCGGCGTGAAGCATGGTGGTATCGGCCCAGCCGGTCACACCTTCTTCGGGGATGGTCGATGCAATCGGAAGGCCTTCGGATTTCAGAAGGTTGACCTGGAACGGCCAGGAACCCGATGCAACCACACCTTCGTTCTTGAAATCATCCATCTGGATGAAGGCATCATGCCAGTAACGTGAAACCAGTTCACGCTGTCCGCGCAGAAGATCAAGGGCGGCGGCATATTGATCGGCATTCAGCTCATAGGGGCTTTTGATGCCGAGTTCCGGGTTATGCGCCATCAGATATTGTGCAGCATCGGCAATATGGATCGGGCCGTCATAGGCCTGAACACGGCCCTTGTTGGATTTGCCATCGGCAAGGGTCATTTCCTTGAAAACGACATCCCAGCTTTTTGGCGCTTCCTTGAAGGCCTCGGTATTATACATCAGAACGTTCGGACCCCACTGATAGGGGGTGCCGTAATGCACGCCATTGACCGTGTGCCAGGGGGCACTTTTCAGGCGGTCATCAACACTGTTCCAGCTTGGAATAAGGTCGGTATTGATCGGCTGAACACGTTTGCCGGCAATCATGCGCAGCGACGCATCGCCCGAGGCGGTGACAAGGTCAAAACCACCCTCGTTCATCAGGGCAACCATTTCATCGGATGTGTTGGCGGATTTCACATTCACCTTACATCCGGTTTCTTTCTCAAACGAGGTCACCCAGTCAAAGTTGGCGTCGGTTTCACCGCGTTCGATATAGCCCGGCCATGCAACGATATTTACATTGCCTTCGGGGGTGCCAAGTGCGGTCATCATGTCGGCTGCGGCGGCTTGACTTGCCGCCAGGGCAAGCACGACCATCACGGACGTGCCCGATTTCAGTAACGATTTCATTGTGATGTCTCCCAGTTGCAGGGCGTCAATTCGTGTGACTTTTATTTCCCGCAGCCAAGGGTACGCTGATCCTGAGCATTCACAATTTCATTTATCAGAAACACGTTATCGGTTTTTCCGATATCGTTCTGAGGCGTATGGTGACACGGCGATTGGATGACCTAAGGCAATGTGCTTTAACGCAGGCGTGTTGCGCGGTGGGCCTGGGCAAGCCCGATGAAGTCACGTGCTGCCTGTGAAAGCGGTGATCCCTTGCGCCAGACCACGCCAACCTGAACCATTGGAAGGGTTCCGGATACATCGCGGCTTTCGATCCGGTCACCTTCGAGTGACCAGGGGCGATAAACCAGATCGGGCAGCAATGACAAACCGGCCCCCGTTGCGACAAGGCTTCTGACAGCCTCGACCGAACGGGTGCGAAAGGCCACGCGCGGACGCGTGCCAAGGGCGCCAAGAAGCTTGCCGGTTGCTTCCTCGATCTCGTCAACGGTCAGCATGATCAGCGGTTCGGAGGTGACATCGTCAAGGGTGATGCTTTGGGCGGTTGCCAGACGGTGACCAAGTGGCAACCACAGGCGATAGGGCGAGACTTCGAGAATTTCCGATTGCAGGGCAAGCCGGTCGCGCAAGTTGGAAATCACCATGACGGCGGCATCAATTTCACCCCCGATCAGAAGATGTTCCAGATAATCGCCGTTATCTTCAATCGCGCTGACCGTGACCTGTGGATAGGCGCGGCGATAGCGCGCAAGAATGTCAGACAGGACATAACCGGCAACAAGCGAGGTCACGCCAAGATGCAACTCGCCCTGTTCGGTCTTGGCGGTATCTTCAAAGGCCTGTTTGGCGTCCGAGACATTAGCAAGGATGGTGGTGGCATGGCGCAGGAACTGATGGCCGTTATGGGTGATGTTCAGCCCCCGTGAATGACGATCAAAAAGCGTCACACCAAGATCGGCTTCAAGTTCCTTGATGGCCTCGGTCACCGCCGACTGGGAAATCGACAGAATATGCGCCGCCCCCGATACAGTTCCCTGTTCGGCAACGGCGACGAAATATTGAAGCTGTCGAATGGTAAATGCCATGATGCCATCACGATAGGCGATGGCTGCACCCTTGTCGCGGTTTTTTCGATACCACAATCAAGATTGCAATATGACCTAGCTTTTCACCAGTGCCGGGGCGGGTTTGATCAGGGTTCGTGCACCGGGATCGAAGCTGACCGACATGCCGCCATTGGGCAGATGCGTTGGCGTGCAGTGCCAGTCAAGCCGCTGGCAAATCCGTTTGACCAGTTGCAAGCCGATGCCTTCGCCCTGCGGGGTGGTGCATTGGCCATTGCAGGTCGAAATGGTGTTTTCGACACGCAGTTCCGTCCCGGTCAGCGTGATGGTGACCTGACCTTTGGGCGTGTGCTGGAACGCATTGCGGATCAGGTTCGAAACAACGATCATCAAAGCTGCGCGCGACGTTGCGATTTCTGTTTCCGTGCTGTCAGGGACAAAGGTGCAACTGACATGCTTGCCATCGGTCAGATAGGAAAGATCGCTGATTTCTTGTTCGATGAAACTTGAAAGATGGATATGTTCGGTTTCACCGAGCGGCGCGTTTTCACGACCCAGCCACAAAAGGGTTTCAAGCAATTGCTGCATATTGCGGTTCGCACGTTTGATGCGTGACATCACGCGCGACTGGGTTTCGTTAAGCGGGCTTTTTTCCAGAAGTTCCACATTGCCCGAAACAATGGTGACCGGGGTGCGCAATTCGTGGCTGGCCTGACGCAGGAATTCCCGTTCGCGGGCAACGAACTTGTCGATCTGGTCAACGGATCGATGAAGTTCATGGGCCACGTCATTGAGTTCTTCAAACCCGAAATCGGGGATGGGATCACCCAAACGATCAGCGGTCAGGCTGTTGGCCCAGCTTTGCAAATCTTCGGACGGTTTGGTCAGACGTTTGCCGATAACCCACAGGAACCAGGCAAAGATCGCCACAATGGCAATCGCAAACGGGATCGACAGCAAGGCCAGTTTATGCAGGCGCACGAAATAGACGTTGTCTTCATCGCCAGCGTGATAGGTCTGCAAAATCAGGATTTCGCGACCGTCTTTCAGCGCATAGGGGAACAGAAGAAAGACCGGGTTTTCGGGATCTTCGTTCTCGGCATATTTGTCGGTATTGACATAGAAAAGCTCGCCCGGTTCCAGATCATCAGGAGATGCAAGCGCACGTAATTGTGCAGGCAATTCGTCAAAACGGTCAAAGGTCTGGATATTGAACCCGTTTGGAAGCGGCGCGTCGGGTATCTTGGCAAGCTGGTCTTCATATTGCTCGGCGATGACCTGAAGCTGAAATGATGCCACCATCCACTTGCCATAAAGCATGTAGAAATTCACGACGACGGTATAAAGAACCAGCGTGATGACCAGACCCAGCAACACGTAATTGCGCACAAAGCGCGAGAAGGATCGGGTCTTTGGGGCACAGCAGGTTGACGACATAACAGTTACTCGCGAAGGGCCACGCCCTGGCCCGGAATGGTGTGAATCAGATTTTGTTCGAACGGTTTGTCGATCCGATGGCGCAATTTGTAAAGATGCGTTTTAAGCGCATTGGTATCGGGCGGATCACCCTGCCACAGCGCCATCGACAGGCGTGACCGGGTTACCACGCGCGGGCTGTTTTGCGCCAGAACTTCAAGGATCGTCCAACCTGTTGGCGACACACTGATATTTTTGCCTGCACGCACAACCGAGCGGTTCTCAAAATCGATGCTGAGATCGCCAAGCGCAAACCGTTTGACTTCACCGCTGCGACGGCGCGACAGAACCCGGGTGCGCAGCAAAAGTTCTTCCAGCGCAAACGGCTTGACCAGATAATCATCTGCACCGGCATGAAACCCTTCGATCTTGTCATCAAGCGTATCGCGCGCGGTCAGCATCAGGACGGGGGTGTCCACCCCTTCGTCGCGCAGCGACTTGCACACACTGATCCCGTCGCGGAACGGCAGCATCAGATCAAGAACAATGACATCATATTCCCCGGTCAAAGCCATTTTGAATGCGGTTTCGCCGTCATAGGCATGGTCGCACTCAACCCCTTCAATCGTCAGATAGTCACTGACGGTTGCGGCGATATCCATATTGTCCTCGACCAGAAGGACCATGATGTTGGCGGTTGCTTTCATTCACGTCATCTCGTTATCGGCAGGCATGAATACCATGCCGCAATTCCACCCGCAGGTCAGCCGGAAATGGCAAGACCTGCAGGCATGCCTGTTCAGGCGGGTTGTTTCAGGGCTGCTTTCAGATCGTCTTTGGTGTCGATATCAAACCGGGCATTGGGCAAATCAATGCCGATCCCGTGATGAGCGGGGCCGTTCAGGATTTTACGCGCACCAACTGTTCCCGAAAGTGCGGCAAGCGTGTCAAATGTCGCCCTTGGAAAGATGGCCGGAACGCCCAAACCATCGGGGTGACGGGTGGCAATGATATCGTTGCCGTCAAAGGTCCCGATCAGTTTGGCATAGTCGGTTGTGGCAAGTTCGATCTGATCGCACAGGGCAATCAGGACCCCGTCAAATCTGTCCTGTTCCAGGATCGCGGTCATGCCCGCAGCAATCGAACTTCCCATGCCCGACGCCCAGTCATCGTTCTCGACGATACTGGCATCCGATCCGATGATCGGGCGGATTTCATCGGCAAAGGCACCCAGAACGACAAAGCATTCGATACCGGGCAAGGCTGCAACGCGATCAAGCGTATGGCGGATCATTGGCATGCCATTGATATCGGCAAGTTGTTTACGCCCGCCAAAGCGCGCACTTTCGCCCGCAGCCAGAACAAGGGCCGCAAGTTTGGGTGTGGTGTGATCTGTGTGCATGCTCATGACAGGGTCAGACTATTCCGCAGCCTGTGCCATTGCCGGTGCGGCGCGCTGTTTGAACAGGGCATGATGGATGCCTGAGAGCATCGAAAGTGCGATGCTTTCGGGCAATTGTCCGCCGATATCAAGCCCGGCCGGACTGGATATATCAAAACCCAGATCATTGCGGCTGATCCCGGCACGCTCGAGTACATCTTCGAACCGGTGGCGCGGGCCAAGGGCCGAAAGATGCTTGATTGGTGCATCGTGCAAAATGGCCAGCGCATTGGCGTCAATGCCAACACTATGTGCCATCAGGATGACGGCATCGACACGTTGCTTCGCAACATAACGGGCAAGATCGCGATCAATAGTGCGCAGGATTGTGCCCGCTTGCGGGAAATGTTCGGGTCGTGCATTGGCCGGACGCGGATCAACCAGTGTGGTTTTCCACCCCATATTATGGGCAATCCCGATCACCGGGCGGGCGTCAATGCCCCCACCCACCACCAGAATATGGGGCTCGGGTGAGATCGGCGTGACAAGCCATTCACCATCATTGCGATTTTCAATATGGGCCGGATGGTTGGCGTGCAGGGTTCCGGTCTGGAAATACCCTTCGACCGCGTTGATCTTCTGGAAATAAAGACCGCTTTCGCGTCTGGTCAATGCGCTGTGCAGGTCCGATAATCCAAGGTCATTACCCCCGGTGATCGGTTGCAGCATGATATAGACCGTGCCGCCACATCCAACGCCCAGCTTGAATGACAGATCATCTTCGTCATTGCCGTCATAGGTCAGCATGACCGGGCGTCCCGTATGCATGGCCTTGCGGGCATTACGGATGATGTCGGCTTCCAGACAGCCGCCACTGAGCAGGCCGAACTGCTGTCCGTGCCCGTTAATCAGCATCATGGCCCCGGCCTTGCGATAGGCCGATCCTTCGGTGCGGTACACCGTGCCCAACACCCATTCGGTGCCTTCACGGTTTTCCTGCCAGGCGTTGAGCATGGCGGAAAGCTGGTTATTCATCACATCGCCCTTTCCATAGAAGGGGAACTGCCCGGAGAACCGGGGAGGGGGGGAAGAGATTTGGTTCCCCGGGCAGTCATGCCTTAGACGAAGTCGAAACCGGCTTTGGTCATGGGAAGATCCATGATCCGCTTGCCGGTTTTGGCAAAGATGGCATTGGCAACAGCCGGACCGGTCGGGGGAACGCCCGGTTCGCCAACGCCAGTAGGTGCATTGTTTGACGCAACAATTGCGACCTCGATTTCAGGCATTTCGATGTTTCGCAGAAGTTCGTAATCAGGGAAGTTATATTGATCGACTTCCCCGTCGGTGAGTGTGACCTCGTTGCGGAAGATGGCCGAAAGGGCATAGCCCGCCCCGCCTTCCATCTGTGCGCGGATCACGTCCGGGTTCACGGCAACACCGCATTCAACCGCCATGAACAGTTTGTTGACATGAACACTTGTGTCTTCGACCGTGACATCGGCAACCACCGCCACACAGGTATTGAACGAGTAGTGGGCAGCAAAGCCGCGCGTATCGCCCGCCTTCCAGCCGGAAATCTCGCGAACCAGTTTGATGGCCTCGATCATGCGGGCCTGATTGGCACCAGCGGGATCAAGCATGGCAAGGCGCATTTCAATCGGGTCCTGACCGGTTTCGGTCGCGACCATATCCATCAGGCTTTCCATAACAAAACCGGTATGGGTATGACCAACCGAACGCCACCAGTTGATCGGAACAGCGGTGGTAAAGTCGCTGAGACCGATCCCCATATTGGGCAGGCGATAAAGACTTTCGGCCACACCTTCGACCGAGGTCGGATCAACGCCATCCTTGACCATCATTTCGAACGGCCCACCCTTGGCAATGGATTTGACCGCCAGTCGATGGTCCCATCCGATGATCTTGCCATCACCATCAAGGCCGATCTTGGCGCGATGGGCTGACATCGGGCGATAATAACCGCCCTTGATATCGTCTTCGCGGCTCCAGACCAGCTTGACCGGAACCTTGCGTCCCGAAACGGCAAAGGCCATGGCGGCTTCCACATTGTAATCGGATGCCGCATTGGCGCGACGCCCGAAGGAGCCACCGGCATACAGGGTTTTAATTTCAACCTTGGCCGGATCAAGGCCAAGTGTTGCCGCAACCATTGGCCGGGTCAGGGTCGGGAACTGGCAGCCGTCATGAACGCGCACGCCATCACCTACCGGTTCAATGGTGCAGTTTTCCGGTTCCAGTGGCGCGTGGGCAAGGAACGGGAAGGTAAACTGGGCGTCAATTGTCTTGGCCGCACCCGACAGAACAGACGCAACCGATGCCAGTGGAACTTGGTGATTGGCATCAAATTGCGGGGCATCAAGCATTGCAATATGATCGGCAATCATGGCGTCCGTGCTGCGTGTTTCCGCGGCACTGAAATCCCATTCGACCGACAGGGCATCACGGGCCTGAAACGCGGCCCAGGTGTTTTTGCCAAAGGCAACCACGCCAGCCTTGTTTGGCAGAACCTGTGCGGCGATGAAGCCACCGACTTCCTTGGCAGCACTGTCATCAAACGAGACAACGGTACCGCCAAATTTCGGGCTGCGCATGATGGCGGCATAGATCATGCCGGGCAGATTGACATCCATGGCAAACATGGCGGTGCCATTGGTCTTGCCGGTATTGTCCTTGCGATGAAGTTTGGAGCTTCCGATCAGTTTGAACTGATCAGGGGTTTTCACAGCGGGTTTTGCGACAGCCTCAAGGGTTGCGGCAATGGCAACAAACTCGCCGAAATGACCGGATTTTCCACGAGAGCTCAGCATGCCGTTTTCAACCGTGATGGTTGATGCCTCAACACCCCAGCTTTGTGCGGCAGCACGTACCAGAAGGTCGCGCGCAGCAGCCCCGGCTTCGCGATACTGCATGAAGGAGTTGGCAATGGATGTTGATCCACCGGTTCCCTGTGCGCCAAAGAACAGGTTGGCATAGCGGTTGTTATCTGCTGGCGCGAAATCAGTGGCCACCGTGTCCCAGTTGGCATCAAGTTCTTCGGCAACCAGTGTGGTCAGGCCGGTTGTGGTGCCCTGACCCATTTCGAAATGCTTGATGATGACGGTGACTGTGCCATCGGCATCAATTTTGACAAACGGGTTAAGATCGGTCGCAGTCGCAGCAGCGGAACCGGCGGCCAGAACACCCTTGGCATTGACGCCAACCAGAAGGGCGGTGGTGCCCGCCGCACTTGCCTTAAGGAAGCCGCGACGAGATACATTGATTGTCATGACTTAGGCCTCCAGCTTTTGGGATGCGAGCTTGACGGCTTCGTTGATGCGGACATAGGTGACGCAACGGCAGGCATTGCCGTTCATGTAATCGCGAATCTCGTCATCGGTCGGGTTCGGGTTTTCGGTCAGAAGACCGATAGCCGACATGATCTGACCGGACTGGCACCAGCCGCACTGTACGACGTCTTTTTCGCGCCAGGCTTCCTGAACGGCCTGTGCGATCTTGTCGGTCGCGCCTTCGATGGTGGTGATTTCGCTATCAACCGCGTCTTCGACAAAGGTCTGGCACGAACGGGTCGGGTAACCATCCACATGCACGGTACAGGCACCGCAATAGGCAACGCCGCAACCAAATTTGGTTCCGGTCAATTGAAGTTCGTCGCGCAAAACCCAAAGCAACGGTGTGCCGGGTTCGGCATCAACGGTGCGGGTCTCGCCATTGATTTTAAGCTGATATTGCATGGCCGCCTCATCTCTCTCTTGGCTTGTTATGCCCGATCTTCGCGCAAGGGCAGGTAACCAAGCGGTAAACGCCCGATTACCCTTTGATCGGTCGGGCGCAAAAGTGATGACCCGGCATTCCAAGCCATCAGATCGGCTGGTCGCCATGCAGATGGAGGTGTGTCGTCGTGGGTTTAAGGCGGGCGAAAGAACAGAATAAAAAAACGGGCGCAAACCAGCTGCGCCCGTTCTTGCCGATCCTGCTTAAGCTTGGGAGAAGAAGCAGGTCGGACTTTGCCGTAATCAAAAAGGGTTATTCAAACAGGACACCCGGGTTCATACGGTTTTCGGGATCGAAGGTCTGTTTGACACTTTTCATAAGTTCATAGCGCAGCGGATCGGCAAGACGTTTGAGTTCGTCGGTCAGTTTGCGACCAACCCCGTGTTCGGCGCTGAATGTTCCGCCAAAGCTTGCCGCGATGTCATGAACGCAGGTCTGAACATCATGGGTAACCGCATCCGGGTCAGACAGGCTTTTCCAGTAATCATGCGGGAACATCAGGATGTAATGCACATTGCCGTCACCAAGGTGATTGACCAGAAGCGGCGTTGCCATCGGGAATTTCTCAGCGGTGACTTCCTTGGCCTTGGCGATGAATGCCGGGACCTTGGAAACGCGCACGGCGACATCATGCACCATGCCCATGCCTTCAAGCTTGTTGGCCTCGGTCACGGAATGACGAACATGCCAGATCTGTTCGGCCTGTTGGGAGTTGGTTGCGATAAAGGCATCAAGGACCGAACCGTTTTCAAGGTTCTCGCCAAGGATTTCCTCGAACACGCCATTCAGATCAACCGAGCTGTCATTTGAGGTCAGCTCGATCATCAATGACCATTCGGGAACCGTGTCAAACGGGACGTGAACGCGGTCGATATGGCGAACAACGGCGTCGATCTCGGTGCCTGAAAGCAGTTCGAAGGCCTCGACATAGGCGCCGCATTTTTCCTGAAACTCTGTAAACAGGCGCACTGCAGATTCCGGTGAATCGACCGAGACCCATGCATGGGCATCATTGGTGTTTTCAGGATGCAGGCGAAGGGCAGCACCGGTAACGATGCCAAGCGTACCCTCGGCCCCGATAAACAGATGTTTAAGGTCGTAGCCGGTGTTGTTTTTCTTGAGCCCTTCAAGGTCGCTCAGGATACGGCCATCGGCCAGAACAACCTCGATTCCGCACACCAGATCGCGCATCGGACCGTATTTGACAACCCCGGTGCCCCCGGCATTGGTCGAAATCAGACCGCCGATCTGTGCACTGCCTTCGCTGCCCAGATAAAGCGGGAACTGACGTTTGTGGGTTTTGGCCTTTTCATGCAGTTCGGCAAGAATCACCCCGGCATCAACAGTTGCGATATTGGCGGCAACATCGATTTCGCGGATCTGCTTCATGCGTTGCAGGCTGATGACGATGCCCGGTTTGTCTTTCGGCGACGGGCTTTCGGGCACGGCGCCATAGCACAGACCGGTATTTCCCCCGAGGGGAAATACCGGCTGCCCTTCCTCGGCAGCCACCTTCATCGTCAGGGAGACCTCCTCAACTGAGGCTGGAAGGGCAACGCAAACGGCATTGCCTTGCCTGCGATCGCGCCAATCGGTCAAGAAAGGGCGCATTTCTTGAGGATCGGTGATCAAACCTTTGTCGCCGAGGATTTGGTGGAGACGATCAATCATGGCTGGTCCTTGGAAAGCTAAATCAGGCGACGTTGGCAAGTGATGTGACATCGAAGGCAGATTTAAGGGCTGCCATCGTGTCCCGGGACGGGCTTTGCAGCGGAAGGCGGACATCGCCAACCGGCTGACCGGCCATTTCCATGTATTTTTTCAACGGGCCCGGATTGGTTTCGCGATAGATCGCGTCAATCGCACAATCAAGCTTGGTCTGAAGCTTGAGCGCTTCGTTCAGTTTGCCTTCACGTGCGAGATTGAAAATCTCGATCCAGATTTCCGGATAGATGTTGGCAGAAGCCAGAACGCCACCCTTTGCCCCCATGGTTACATGGGTCGCGAACAGCGGTTCCTCGCCACTCAGGATTGCCATTTTATCACCGGCAAGCTTCATGGTCTTGATGAATTCCGGCATGTCATAGTTTGAACATTTCATGCCGATGATCGAACCGTCTTCCGCCATCGCCTGAATGGTTTCGGCCTTGGTGGCAACAGTGGTACGACGCGGGATCTCATAGAGAAGAACCGGAACACCGATTTCGTTACGGTAGTTGGCAAAATATTCGCGCATGCCGTCCTGGGTGCCCGCTGCGTAGTAGGGCGTAACAGTCATGACCCCGGCGGCACCGACAGCTTCGAAATCCTTGCCGGCTTCGACAGCATCAAGGAAACCGGTGGAAAGAACACCCGGAATGACCGGTGCGTCGCCTGCGGCTTCGACACAGGTTTTGACAATGTCCTTGCGTTCCTGACGCGACAGCGCCGGATATTCACCGGTGCCGCCAATCGGGACGATACCGGTTGCACCAGCGGCAAGCTGGCGGGTGACCAGAGCTGCAAGGGCTTTGTGATCGACAGATTTGTCTTCGGTGAAGGGCGTGACAATGGCGGTATAAAGGCCACTGATATCGTTTTTGGTGAGCGTCATTTTAGTCTCATATCTTTTGGGTGGTGGCGATTAATCGAGGAAGCCGAGCAAACGTGGCAGCGTCAGTGAGACTGCCGGGATGTATGTCACGATCAGCAACACGACGATGTTTGAAACCAGGAACGGGAAGCTTTTGCGGACGATCGCGGCAAGGGGCTGTCCGCTGATGGCCGATCCAAGATAAAGTCCCAATCCATAGGGCGGTGTCATCAGGCCGATCATGACATTGACGACCATGATCACGCCGAACTGCACCGGGTCGACGCCCATTGCCGCGACAATCGGGGTGAAAAGCGGTGCAAACAAAAGCAACTGAACGGAATCCCCGATCCAAAGACCATTGATCAGGAAGAAGATGTTCAGGCACAGCAGCAACATCCATGGCTGCATATCAAGTGTTGCAATCAGTTCGGTCAGTTCGGAAGGAACGCGTTCGGTCGCAAGAATCCAGCTGATGACACTGGCAAAGCCGACAATCAGATAAACCGATGCCGATGTGCGTACTGCGCGATCCAGAATATCCCAGACCTGTTTAAGAGACAGGGTGCGATAGGCGCAGATACCAACAACAATGGCATAGGCAACGGCAATCGAAGCCGCCTCGGTTGCGGTGAAGATACCGGAAATAATCCCGCCAATGATGATCAGCGGCATGAACAAAGCCCAGAACGCATTATAGAAAATGCGGAAGGCAAGACCGAGTGTCAGGGCCTTGATCGGGTTGGCCGGGAAGTTGTTTTTGCGTGCGATGAAATAGATCACGACAATCTGCGCGATCCCCATCAGCGCACCGGGGACGGCACCACCAAGGAACAGGGCTGCAACCGAAGTGTTGGTCAGGCTCGAAAAGATGATCAGCGGAATGGACGGCGGAATGATCGGTCCCTGAATGGCGGAACTGACCGTTACGGCGGCTGCGAAATCGGCGCGATATCCATCCTTCTTCATCATGTCGATTTCGACAGGACCAAGGGCCGAGATATCGGCAAGGGCAGAACCCGATACGCCTGAAAACATCATCGATCCGACCACGTTGACATAGGCCAGACCACCGCGCCAGCGACCGACCAGAAGACGGGAAAACTGAACAAGGCGTTCTGTCATGCCGACCGATGTCATGATTTCACCGGCAATGATGAAAAGCGGGATCGAAAGCCAGATAAACACATCCATCCCGGTAAAGAATTTATGGGAATACATGTGCAGCATGTCGGTCATGCCGGGCTTGACGAAGAAATAGGAAAGACCGGCAAAGCCGATGGCGAAGATTACCGGGCTGCCAAGGAACATCAGCAACAGCAGCAACCCGATCATGGTGATAAGTGCGTAATCCATAATGTTCCTCAGAGCTCTGCGCGAAGAAGGGACGCTTCCTGCTCGGCTTCTGGTCCCTTGACCAGATCGCGAATGGCAAGAATGACCATGTGGAACAGCATCAGCGCGGCACCGACCGGCACCGAAAGATAAATCCAGAACCACGAAAGATTGAGGGCGGCTGACGTGCGTCTCATGCCGAATATTGCCGAATCAATTCCCTTGATGAGAAGGACGGTCAGCAGGATGGCAAGCAGCAACCGGAACAGGGCATTACGATAGCCAAGCCATCTGCGAGGCCAGAACTTGTCAAAGAAATCGACGCAGACCAGTTGTTCGTCGCGAACAAGCAGACTGCCGCCCAGCATCACCACCCAGACCATCAGAAAGCGCGATGCCTCTTCGGGCCAAGGCAGGGAAAAATTAAAGCCAAATCGCAAAACAACCTGAATGAACAGGACGACGGCAACGGATGCCAGCATCAGCCTGGCCACAACGGATGTGATATAGGCGACGGACAACGAAAGTTTGTCGAGGGTCTGGAGCATGGAAGGTCCTCTCTCGGATTGCGTTTCGCGCTGGAAACATCAATCACAGAACGGCGTGCGAATGGACCGGTCACAATTCGCAAATCAAGCGGGAAACAGTTGGGCCCGGACAGAAACTGCCCGGGCCCTGACTGATTATTCCTGCGCCGCTTTGACGGCTGCTTCAAGTTCGTTGATCAGGTCGGCACCGACCTTTTCTTCCATGAAGGCACGAATGGGGCCCTTGGTGGCATCAACGAATTTCTGGAATTCTTCCGGGGTCGGCTGATAAATCTCGACACCGGCATTACGGATCACCTTGAGATCCTGGGATTCCTTGGCCGCGATAATGCCAAGCATCGCAAAGGTTGCTTCGCGGGTGGCATTGTCAAAGATCTGCTTATCTTCGGCGCTCAGGCCCTGATAGAACTTATCATTGATCGTGATCAGCGGCATGTTGATCAGGTGGTGATCAAGTGTGTAGTACTTCTGGACTTCCTGAAGGTTGGTCAGAAGCATGGTGTAAGGCGCATTTTCCTGACCATCAACAACACCGGTCTGAAGCGCGCTGTAAAGTTCCGCCCATGCAATCGGGGTCGGGGATGCGCCCAGGGCCTTGACCATTTCCATATGCAGCGGAACGGTCTGGGTGCGGATTTTCAGACCCTTCATGTCTTCGGGCGTACGGATCGGACGCACCGAGTTCGAGAAGTTGCGGAATGCGCCGGTCAGGTAGCTGAGGATGCGAACGCCACTGCCTTCGGCGATCATGTCCGAAAGTTTTTTACCAAACGGGCCGTCGTTAAGAACCTCGCGCGCGACCTCGGTGGTCGGGAAGGTATAAGGCATTTCAAGGATCTGTGCCGGCGGGTAATAAGCCGCAAGGTGGCCTGCATTCAATCCGCCAACCATATCGACAAGGCCGATGGAGTTCTGTTCGGCAAGGGATTCAAGATCACCAAGCTGTCCATTCGGGAAAACTTCGAGTTTGTAGCGGCCACCGGACTGGTTCTGAAGGGCGTTGTCAAAGACCTCGGTAAAGGTCCAGTACGGGTTGTCCAGCAGATTGCCTTCGCCATCGACATGGGCGAATTTGACAATGGTTTGTGCGTAGGCGGATGCAGGCAGTACGGTGCTCAGGCCGATGGTGGCGGCGAGGGTGACATGCCGAATTTTACGAAGAATCGTCATTTTTACTCCTTTGCCGGGCGACGCACAAAGCAGTGGCGCTTCGAAGGTTGCCTGGTTTCCCTGATAAGGTTTTAACGACGGCGTCAGGCTTTATCGGGTGCCAGATCGCTGACGTTAGCGTTGTTACCGGATGCGGACCGAACGGTTGTGCAATGATGATTGGGCGAGAAGAACATCAAGGGATCCGATCGCATCCGGTAAAACCAAAATATATCCGATATGATGCAAGTCAACACAATATGACAAAAAATTTCCTATAGTATATTTTTTCTCAAATATGGCATAATGTGCAAGATGGTATATTATGGTGTGTCATAAGAAGAATCTGGACACGTGCAATTTATGGTTGTCAGACCAATAAGTGCCGGAAATAAAAGCAAGGTGTTTGCGAAGGGGATTGAGCTAGGATGAATGTCGATCTGGAAGATTTTCAGGCCAACCGACGACAAGTAAGCGTCACAAGCAACCAGTCTGATGAAATCGGACCCCGGTTGCATCATCTGCGCAAAGGGCGCGGCTGGACCTTGCAGGATGCCAGCAAGGCATCGGGAATATCGGCATCCGCCTTTTCCAAGATCGAGCGTGGTGAACTGTCGCCGACAATCTCGACCATCCAGCGTATAGCACGCGGGTTTGATATGGATGTGGTCAGCCTGCTTTCCGATCCGGAAGCGCAGCCAACCCTTTTGGGGCGTCGCAGTGTGACACGTGCCAATGAAGGCAAGCCGCATCTTTCGGGCAATTGCGATAACAAGCTTTTATGTGCCGAACTCAAAAACAAGCGGATGACTCCGATAAAGACCCGTGTGGTTGCCCGTGATGTCGAGGAATATGACGTCTGGCCAAAAACCGACGCCGAGATTTTCATGACGATCCTGAGTGGCACCGTCGTTGTTCACAGCAAGATCTATGAGCCGCTTGAGCTCCATGAAGGGGACTCGATGTATTATGATGCGAGTGCCGAACATGTCTGGACTCGCAAGGGGCCGGAAGAAGCAGTTGTTCTTTGGGTGCTGACGAGCTGATCCGATGCAGTTGCTCAATGCTGACGATTACCGGGCGGCTGCCAGACGGCATCTGCCCAAGGGATTGTTTGAATATATTGATCGCGGCACCGAAGCAGAGCTTGCGATAGCAGATATCCGTCGATCCCTTGATAATATCCGGTTTCGTCCATCGGTTCTGACCGGGCATTCGGACAGCAACATGACGACGTCGCTGTTTGACCGGACCTATTGCAGCCCGCTGATCATTGCACCGACCGCGCTTGCGGGTTTGGTATCCCATGACGGGGAAACCAAGCTGGCGCGGGTTGCCAGTAAGCTTGGCATGCCGTTCTGCGTTTCAACCCAGTCCGTGACATCGATTGACGATATTCGCAAAGGCGCACCTGAGGCCGAATTGTGGTTGCAGCTTTATGTCTGGCGCAATCGGGATCTGACCTGGGGGCTGCTTGACCGGGCGCAGAAAGCAGATGTTTCAACGCTTGTGATTACAGCGGACACACCGCTTTCGCCCAAGCGCGATTATAACCAGCGCAACGGGTTTTCCGTGCCGTTCGTCCCGTCCCTTCGCGGGGTTTGGGATGTCGCGACCCGTCCCAAGTGGCTTTGTTCGGTTATGCTGCGCTATCTGATGACAAGCGGTATGCCGACCTATGCCCATTATCCGGCAGAATTCAAAACAGCCATCACCCGCGCCGCGATTGCCGAAGATGTCAAAATCGAAAGTGCGATCAGCTGGGCCGATATTGCCGAAATCCAGAAACGCTGGTCTGGCCGGATCATCATAAAGGGTGTGTTGTCGGTTGATGACGCAATCAGGGCCCGCGACATGGGAATTGATGGCATCGTTGTTTCTGCCCATGGCGGACGGAACCTTGATGTGGCGCTGGCCCCGGCAGATGTGTTGCCCGAAATTGTCGATGCGGTCGGCGCAGAGATGCTGGTGATGGCTGATAGTGGCATTCGCCGTGGGAGTGATGCCCTTAAATATCTGGCACTTGGCAGTCGTGCGGTGATGGTCGGGCGGTTACCCCTTTACGGGCTTGCCGCCGGTGGCGAGCAGGGGGCACTTGATATCCTGACCATGCTGATCGACGAGATCCACAGCAATCTGGTTTTTGCCGGTGCCAAGGATATTGATGCACTGCGCACGGCGGGGATTGCATAGCGTCCCCGATACCGATCAGGACATATTTCGAAAAAAAAAAGCCTGTCGATGCGCGATGCACTGACAGGCTTTTTTACATGGACAGGCCGGTTGGGGCGTCGGCCTGCCATCATTTGGGGCGTGAAGCGTTTGTCAGCGCGGTGCGCGTCCATGTTCGCAAATGAAGGCGACGTCGCTGCGGGCAATGCCGATATCATCAAGAAGTTCGCGCGGGGCGTTGCGAAGCATTTCGGTGTCACGGGCGACCTTGGTGGCTTGTGCCCATTTACGGGGCAAAAGGACGAGCCAGCGCCAGATGGATGCGCCCGAAACCGGCGCTACATTGGTGGTGGCGACGAGGGAGTCATTCGTAAACTGTGCTGGCATGATGCTGGCTCGCTAGTTTGTTTGCTAATAAGGGGTCAAAGTTTCGTCTGACCCACAAGCAATCTACGCCTGCACTTTGTTAAATGGCGCGCAAACTTCGCAAATTCGTGCGAGATTTTCGCAAAAATTCTGCAAAAACGATTTTCTTTCGTTTGCGGCTTCGGTCATGTTTGTTTGCAGGGTGTTACATCATCACGAACCGGGAAATCGAAACGTGGCGGAACTCGATAAATTCGACTATCGCCTGCTGGAGCTGTTGCAGGAAAACAGCCGCATGACGGGCAATGAACTGGCAGACAAGGTTGGCCTTTCGTCGGCGGCCTGCCTGCGCCGTGTTCAGCGTTTGCGCGAAACCGGCGTGATCGAACGCGATGTTGCGGTGGTTTCCCCCAAGGTATTTGGCAAGCGCATGATGGTGATCGTGCTGTTGACCATGGAACGTGATCGCCCGGATCGTTACATACTGATGCGCGAGGAATTCGCCAAAATGCCCGAAGTGGTGCAGTGCCATCATGTGACCGGGGCACATGATTTTGTGTTGCGTATTCAGGTCAGTGACATGGAAGAATACAGCGCCTTTGTCGAACGGGTGTTTCATGAACCCTATATCAAGCGATATGAGAGCCTTGCGGTGCTGGGATCGCTGAAATAGCGATTTTGCGCGGGCAGATTGGCGCCCGGTCTGCCTGACCTGATTGTTAGATCATATCTAATAATCAGGCTTATTATTCAATTTTTCCTGTTAATCAAAACCAACAAAAATGGCGGACCGAAGCCCGCCATTTTGCTGCAAATATAATTGTATGAGGATTTAACCCTCGTCCTTGATCGCTATCGCGATCAGGCTGCGGAGAAATCCAGCGCCCGGTCGCCATCGGCATCCTTGATGCGGGTCGGAAGACCCATGCCATTGAGCAGGTTCAGGAACGGCTTGGCCGGAAGTTCTTCGACATTGGCCATTTTCTTGACATCCCATTCGCCCGTGGCGATCAGCATGGCCGCCGCAACCGGCGGCACACCCGCGGTATAGGAAATACCCTGGCTTCCGACCTCGTTATAGGCGTCCTTGTGATCCGCCACGTTATAGATCAGGACTTCGGTTTCCTTGCCGTCCTTCGTGCCCTTGACCAGATCACCGATGCAGGTCTTGCCGGTATAGTCCGGTGCCAGCGAGCTCGGGTCCGGCAGGCAGGCCTTGACGACCTTGAGCGGGACGACTTCGAGGCCCTCAGCCGTGGTGACCGGCTGTTCGGACAGAAGGCCGATATTTTTCAGAACCGTGAAGACATTGACGTAATGGTCGCCAAAGCCCATCCAGAAACGAACATTGGGAACGTCAAGATTCTGGGACAGGGAATGGACCTCGTCATGGCCGGTCATGAAGGTCTGGCTTTCGCCAACAACCGGCATGTCCCAGATCTTTTTGATCTCGAACATCTTGTTCGATTTCCACTCGTTATCCTGCCAGGAATAGACCGTGCCGGTGAATTCGCGGAAGTTGATTTCCGGATCGAAGTTGGTGGCAAAATATTTGCCATGGCTGCCGGCATTGATGTCGATGATGTCAATCGAGTCAATTTTGTCGAAATAGTCTTCGACTGCCAGCTTGGCATAGGCATTCACCACACCCGGATCAAAGCCGACGCCCAGAATGGCGGTGACGCCAGCGGCTTCGCATTCGGCGCGGCGTTTCCATTCATAGTTTGCATACCATGGCGGGGTTTCGCAGATTTTGTCCTGCTCTTCATGGATGGCCGTATCGAGATAGGCGACACCTGCCTTGATGCAGGCCGACATGACCGGCATGTTGATAAAGGCAGACCCGACATTGATGACGATCTCGCAACCGGTTTTTTCGATCAGGGCGACAGTCGCGTCGACATTGGTTGCATCGAGTGCGTGACCTTCAAGAACGCCCGGGTTCTTGAGGTTTTTCTTTTCATGGATGCTGTCGATGATTGCCTGGCACTTCGCAGCCGTGCGCGAAGCGATATGAATATCGCCAAGCACGTCATTATGCTGCGCACATTTATGTGCCACTACCTGTGCGACGCCACCTGCGCCGATAATCAGAACATTCTTTTTCATGTCGGGCCAAAAACTCCCTTGCTTTGAGAGGTGGGGCACCCGTGCCCCGGTTCGCTATGAAAAGTGCGCTTTCGATTTACGAAAGGCTCGATACGTAGTCATCAAAAGTGAACTCGCGAATAACGCGTTCAGTTCCGTCCAGTTCCCGGATCACGATGGACGGCATGCCGACCCCGTTAAACCAGTTCTTCTTGACCATGGTGTAACCGGCCGCATCCTGAATGGAGATACGGTCGCCAACCTTGATCTCGTTTTCGAAATCAAATTCCCCAAAGACGTCACCGGCAAGGCAGGACTTGCCGCAAATCATATAGTGATGATCGCCTTTATTGGGCAGCACCTTGGCATTTTCGCGATAGATCAGAAGATCAAGCATGTGGGCTTCGATCGAGCTGTCGACGATGGCAAGGTTCTTGCCGTTAAACAGGGTGTCGAGCACGGTGACTTCAAGGGTCGTGCTTTTGGTGATCGATGCTTCGCCCGGCTCCAGATAGACCTGCACGCCGAACTTTTCGGAGAATGCCTTAAGGCGCGCGCAGAATTTATCGAGCGGGTAGTTTTCACCGGTGAAATGGATGCCGCCACCAAGGCTTACCCATTCCACACGCGACAGCAGGGAGCCGAATTTTTCCTCGATATTGCCAAGCATCCGGTCAAACAGATCAAAGTCGGCATTTTCACAGTTATTGTGAATCATGAAGCCGGAAATCTGATCCATCACCGCTTCGACCTTGGTGACATCCCATTCGCCCAGACGCGAGAACGGGCGTGCCGGATCGGCAAGATCAAAGCTTGATGTCGATACCTGCGGGTTCAGGCGAAGGCCGCGCACAATGCCCGATGCCTGCGCGCTGAATCGGGTCAGCTGGCTGATCGAGTTGAAAATGATCTTGTCGGCATTTTCGATGACCTCGGCGATTTCACCGTCGGAATAGGCCACGCTATAGGCATGGGTTTCCTTGCCGAACTTCTGACGCCCGAGTTTGACTTCGTGCAGCGACGAAGACGTGGTGCCATCCATATAGTCGGACATGAAATCGAACACCGACCATGTGGCAAAGCATTTAAGTGCCAGAAGCGCCTTCGCACCGGAATGTTCGCGCACATAGGCGATCTTTTCCATGTTGCGCAGCAGCTTGGACTTATCAATGAGGTAATAGGGCGTCGCGGGCATGGGCGGCTCTCTATAACGATGTCACGGGAAAAATACGGATGAAACGCGATCAGTGGCGCATTACGCCAATTTCGGGTTTCGGGCAGTCACCAATATGGTGGAAATCAACAGATCAACTAGTGATCAGCAAGACGATGCGTGATCCAATAGACAGAGACAGATAAACTGTGTTCATTCATCACTTCTTCTCCGTCTAAAAGTTGTTGCCAAAATCAGCCGGTGGGAAAACCCGTTTCGGGTCAACCGGACGGCTGCGCGTGATTCTGCGTATCTTCCGCGACCCAATAGCAGCGGGGCGCATGGGGGTCAATACCGCATTGACCCCTATCTAATGCGATTTCGTCATTCCGCGCATGTTGTCGTTTCATGAAGCTTTACACGAACGTCCGTCGCATTGATTTCGATTTGTTATTCACCATCTGATATTTAAGGGCAAACGCACCGGTTAATGCGGACGTCCGGGCAACGAGCACGCCCCCAAAACCATGCCGATCCTGTGGCAAGTGTGACATCTAAACCACTGGTATTCAATGATCGGGAAATTTTGATGTCCCTTGTGGATCAAATGTGGCGCACAGGCGTTGGGGCAGTAAGGATAAACTCAGACGGAGGGGGCCATGTCACCTGCAGCTGTCAGTGTCGACCATCTTGCGTTTCCAACCCGCGACCTTGAGGCAACCGACCATTTTTATTCGAAGGTCATGGCGGCCAGACTTGTTCATGCCGAAAGCGGATACAGCCCGTCATGGAAAAGCGATTACTTGCTGATTACCTATGCCTTGCCGGACGGCACGCGGATTTCGTTTTTTGACTGGCCTGCCGATACCGGGCCATATCCCGATGATCCGCACATGCCCGATGATGTGTTCCATATCGGGCTGCGCTGTGCCGCGCCACGCGACGTGATTGCCTGGCAGAACCATCTGTTCCAGCACAAGGTTGTCTATCATAGCGAGGATGACGGACAATCGCGCCGCCTGTTCATTCGCGACCCGAATGGTATCCGCTATGAGATCTTTGCGTCTGAAACGGCCAAATCGGGGCAGGAGCACGAAGGAAATGCGCGTTCCGTCATGGGTGAATGGCAAAGGATTTCAGGGAGCTGATCAGAAACATCTGATCAGGGTGCCCGCGATCAGAGGGTTGGGCAGGGGCCGCTGCTTTGCCGGACAATCAGTTCGGTCGGAATGATGACCGGGCCGGTGTCGCGGGGGTCATGCAGGCCCTTTGATCCCAGACGATCCAGAAGCAGGGTGATGGCCTGTTCGCCCAATCGGCGGCGCGGCTGACGTACCGTGGTAATCGGCGGGTCATAGGCAGCCGCATGGGGGATGTCGTCAAACCCGACAACCGAGACGTCTTGCGGGATGCGCAATCCATATTCCTTTGCCGCGACAATCACGCCGATTGCCATGCCGTCACTTGCACAGGACACAGCCGTCGGACGGGTTCTCGGATCACCAAGCAGTGCGCGGCCTGCGGCAATTCCCGAATCAATCGAAAAATCGCCGCGATAAATCAGTGACGGATCATGGGCGATACCGGCGGCCTCAAGCGCGCGGCGATATCCGGTGACACGGTCAATGGTCAGGATATTGCCCGAGGGGCCACTGACATGGGCGATGCGCCGATGGCCCAGATCGGTCAGATGACGGTTGGCGATAAAGGATGCCTCGTCATTATCAATGATCACGGTCGGCAGGGCACATCCCGGAATACGTTCGCAGGCAACAACAACCGGCGGGGTTGCATTGGCAGGCGCATTGGCAAGCGACGCCGGAAGACGCCCGTTCAGCAGGATCATGGCGTCGGCCTGATTGCTGCGCAGATAGGCGGCATAGGTTGCTTCGCGTTCCGGATCGTTTTGAGTGTCACCGATCAGGACGTTATATCCTGCCTGGCTTGCGCCTTTTTCGATTCCCGACAGAATCGCCGAAAAGAACGGGTTTCCAATGTCAGGTACCAGCAAAAGGATCATGCCTGAACGGTTCAGGCGCAGGTTCCGTGCCATGACATTGGCAGTATAGCCGGTGGCGGTGATTGCAGTTTGCACTTTTTCACGTGTGGTTTCGGAAACCACATCGGGTTTGTGCAGGGCCCGGCTGACAGTGGCGATAGACACTCCGGCATGACGGGCAACATCTTCAATCGTCGCGATTTTTTCACTCATGCTTCTTCCTACTCCGCCGGATAAACCCTGTCCAGCGGCATTCTATGCGTCATTGCAGGGGGTGATTTTGGTCACAATCAGTCAAATGTAAAGGTTTACATTGAAAATGAAAACGTTTACACAGAGGGTAATCAAGAGCTGATCGCAAAAAATGCGACGCCAGGGAGGATATATTCATGACGGATGCGGCCGTTCACGCCGTTAATGCCGATCTGCGGGCGCAAACACGCCTGTCGGGGCGGCAAATTTGCAAGTCATTCGGTTCTGCGCAGGTTCTTTTCGATGTTTCCATCGATCTGAAAGCGGGCGAGGTTCATGCGCTGCTGGGGGAGAACGGCGCGGGTAAATCCACACTTGTAAAAATTCTGTCCGGTTATCATCAGCCAACAAGTGGCGCGCTGCTTCTTGATGACGCGCCGGTCGAATTTCATGACAGCGAAGTTGCGGAAAGTCATGGTGTGATCCTGATCCATCAGGAGCTTAACCTTGCCGAACAGCTGACCGTTGAAGAGAACATCTTCCTGGGGCGCGAAATCAAGCGCGGCTGGTTCCTTGACAAGACGACGATGCGCCTTGAAGCCAAAAAGCTTCTTGATCAGTTGCAATGTGATGTTGATCCGCGCACGCGCATCCGTGATCTTTCGGTTTCCGACCGCCAGATGGTTGAAATCGCCAAGGCGCTGTCAAAGAAAGCCGAGATTCTTATTCTTGATGAGCCGACGGCGGTTCTGACCGGGCGCGAGGTCGATATCCTGTTTGATCAGATCAAGCGCCTGCGCGATCAGGGTGTCGCGATCCTTTATATTTCCCACAAGCTTGATGAAATCAAAGCGATTGCTGATCGGGTCACGGTTCTGCGTGACGGACGGCACATCACCACCGAACCGGTTGCCGGTCTTGAAAAAGATGACATGGCGCGCCTGATGGTGGGGCGTGATATCAAGCAGATGTTTCCTGATCGTGCGCCGGGACATGCCGGTGATATCGCCCTTTCGGTGCGTAATCTGTCGGTTGACGGGCAAGTTCGCGATGCCAGTTTTGATCTGAGACGCGGCGAGGTTCTTGGCTTTGCCGGGATTGTCGGTGCGGGGCGCACGGCCCTGATGGAGGCGATCATTGGTCTGCGTGAACGCAGCGCCGGGACGATTGAGCGCAACGGTGCGCCGGTCACAATCAAGGATCTTCAGGACGCCAAAAATTGCGGAATTGCCTATCTGACCAAGGACCGCAAGGGCAGTGGGCTGCTTTTGAATATGGATATGCGGCCCAACCTGACTTTGCTGGCGCTTGAGAAATTCGGGCGTGTGATTATCGACCGCAAGGCCGAGGAAGCAGCACTTGAAGCCGCAATTGAGGCTTTTGATATTCGCGCAGCCGACCGCAAATCCAAGGTCGGCGATTTTTCCGGCGGGAACCAGCAGAAGCTTTTGCTGGCCAAGGTCATGGAAACCGACCCGGAGATTGTGATCATCGACGAGCCGACACGCGGCATCGATATCGGCACCAAAAGCCAGATCTATCATTTCATCGGCGATCTGACCAATCGCGGAAAATCCGTCATCCTCCTGTCGTCTGAAATGCCGGAGATGCTTGGCCTGTCTGACCGTATTGCGGTCATGGCAGCCGGACGCATTACCGGCATTCTTGAAGGTAACGACCGTAATGAGCATGAAATCATGCGGCACGCGACAGGAATTTCAGGCAAGCAGGGAGTGTCTGTTCATGAATAGCCTTGAGCGAACCGAAGCATCATCGTCAAGCCGGTTCCAAATCGATTTCAAGGCCCTGGGGCCGTTTCTGGCCCTTGTTGCCCTGTTTGTTTTGGGTGCAGCCATCAATGATGCGTTCCTCAGTGGTGGTAACCTTGCCAATATTTTCACCCGCGCGGCCTTTATCGGGATCATCGCCGTGGGTGCGACCTTTGTGATCACGGCAGGGGGAATTGATCTTTCGGTTGGTTCGATGGCGGCATTCATCTCGGGTGCGATGATTGTTGTGATGAATACGCTGGTCGCAACCCTTGGCGCGGGGATCGAGACGGTCCTGATTGGCGTGTTGCTGAGCGTGGTTTTGGGGGTTGCGGCGGGTGCCGTCAACGGACTGGTCAGCACCAAGGGCAAGATCGAAGCCTTTATCGTTACCCTTGGCACAATGGGGATTTACCGGTCGCTTGTGACCTATATGGCCGATGGCGGGACCCTGTCGCTTGATTTCGAAATGCGCGGTGTTTATCGCCCGGTTTATTATGGCGATGTACTGGGTATTCCGGTGCCGGTGATTGTGTTCTTTGCTGTGGCGGTCGCCGGTTATGTGTTGCTGAATATGACGCCGTTTGGCCGGAAATGCTTTGCCATCGGATCAAACGAGCAGGTTGCGCGCTATTCGGCGATCCATGTCGACCGGGTCAAGACCCTGACCTATGTGATCCAGGGACTTTGTGTGTCGCTTGCCACCATCATCTATGTGCCGCGTCTTGGGTCGGCATCAAGTTCGACCGGTGTTCTGTGGGAACTTGAAGCGATTGCTGCGGTGATTATTGGCGGCACGATGCTTAAAGGCGGTTATGGCCGCATCTGGGGCACGGTTGTTGGCGCAATCATGCTGACCACCATTGGCAATATTCTGAATTTGACGGATGCGATCAGTAATTATCTGAACGGAGCGGTTCAGGGGCTGATCATTATCGTTGCCGTGTTCCTGCAACGCGGGGACTGGCGACGCAAAAAGAGCAAATAACCGGCGATCAACGTCCGGGAAGAATGTGAAAACGCATCATTTTTTTTGATCAGGAGGAAGCGTTGATGAAAACGTTTACAAAATATCTGGGGGCAGCTTGCGTGCTGGGTCTTGGCCTTGCATCCACGACTGCACTCGCAGCAGATAAAATCAAGATCGGGGTTTCTATTCCTGCGGCGACGCATGGCTGGGCCGGTGGTCTGAACTGGCACGCCGAACAAGCTGAAAAGCGCATTGAGGCGACCTATCCGAATATTGATGTCATCGTCGTCAGTGCAAATGGTGCATCCGAACAGGCCAACGACCTTGAAGATCTGGTGTCTGTGCAGAACATCGATGCGCTGGTGGTTCTGCCGTTTGAATCCGATCCGCTGACGATTCCGGTCCAGCAGGTCAAGGAAGCAGGCAAGTTTGTAACGGTTGTTGACCGCGGGCTTTCAATTCCGGGGATCGAGGACGTTTATGTTGCCGGTAACAACCCGGAACTTGGCCGTGTGTCGGGCGAATATATCCGTGATCGTCTGAATGACGAGGGCAAGATCGTTGTCCTGCGCGGTATTCCGACCACCATTGACACCGAACGTGTGGATGCCTTCGTCGATACGCTTGATGGCTCCAAGATCGAAATCCTTGATATGAAGCACGCCAACTGGAACCGCGATGACGGCTATGAAGTCATGCAGGACTTCCTGTCGCGCTTCCCGAAAATCGATGCAGTCTGGGCACAGGATGATGACATCGCCCTTGGTGTGATCGAGGCTGTCAAACAGGCTGATCGTACAGATGAAATGTTCATCGTCGGCGGTGCTGGCATGAAAGACATCATCAAGCGCGTGATGGATGGCGACAAACTGACCCCGATTGATGTGCTTTATCCGCCGGCAATGATCGCAACCGCGATTGATATTACCGTGATGAAGTTTACCTCGAACGCGCCGGTCGAAGGCCGTTACATCCTTGGTGCGACTGTCGTGACCCAGGAAAACGCCGAGAACTTCTATTTCCCGGACAGCCCGTTCTAATCAATATTTGATTGGGATCGGCAAACCTTGGTGTCGGGCGGAAGCCCGCCCGACACCGCCATTTTCCTGAACTATCCATCCTATTGCAGTCAAAGAGGCCCGTGATGAAAACGCTTAAGGGACCGGCAATCTTTCTTGCCCAGTTTGCAGGCGATGAAGCCCCGTTCGATAACCTTGATTCCATAGGTCGCTGGGCTGCATCGCTCGGATATAAGGGGGTTCAGATCCCCAGCTGGGACAAGCGCCTGTTTGATGTTGAAAAGGCGGCAAGCAGTAAGGATTACTGCGATGAAATTACCGGCACCCTTGCTGCGCATGGCGTGCAGGTGACCGAGCTTTCTACCCATCTTCAAGGTCAGCTTGTTGCCGTTCATCCGGCCTATGACGAAATGTTTGACGGCTTTGCCGCACCGGAAGTCCGCGGCAACCCCAAGGCCCGTCAGGCATGGGCCGTTGACCAGGTCAAAGCGGCGATCAAGGCATCAAACCATATGGGTATCAACGCCCATGCGACATTCTCAGGCGCACTTGCCTGGCCTTATGTCTATCCCTGGCCGCAGCGCCCGGCAGGCTTGATCGAGACCGCCTTTGACGAGCTTGCAAAACGCTGGACGCCGATCCTTGATGCTGCCGAGGATGCAGGTGTTGACGTTTGTTATGAAATCCATCCGGGCGAGGACCTGTTTGATGGTGCGACATTCGAGATGTTCCTTGAACGCGTCAAGAACCATCCGCGCGCCAATATCCTTTATGATCCGAGCCACTTTGTTTTACAGCAGCTTGATTACCTTGATTTTATCGACATTTATGCGGATCGTATCCGCATGTTCCATGTCAAGGATGCCGAGTTCAACCCGACCGGGCGGCAAGGCGTTTATTCCGGATATCAAGGCTGGGCCGGACGGGCCGGGCGGTTCAGATCGCTTGGCGACGGACAGGTGGATTTTGGCGCAATCTTCTCGAAACTGGCGGCGATTGATTTTGATGGCTGGGCCGTGTTGGAATGGGAATGTGCGCTTAAACATCCCGAAGACGGTGCCCGCGAGGGGGCCGAATTCATTAAAAACCATATCATTCGCGTGACCGAAAAGGCCTTTGACGATTTTGCCGATGGTGGCACCGACGAAGCCGCAAATCGCCGCATTCTTGGTCTTGGTTAAGGCGGCCTGATTGAGGCCAGCCCGTTCGCATACAGTCAAAAAGACATCTGGAGACAGTTATGAGCAATCCTTCCAATCCCGGTCGTCGCATTCGCCTTGGCATGGTCGGCGGTGGTCAGGGGGCGTTTATCGGTGCCGTACACCGGATAGCGGCCCGTCTTGATGATCGTTATGAACTGGTTGCCGGTGCGCTGTCATCGAAACCCGATGTTGCGGCGGCATCAGCTGCGGAATTGTTCATTGCGCCGGATCGCAGCTATGACAGTTTTGAAACCATGGCAAAGGCCGAAGCGGCGCGTGAAGACGGCATGGATGTTTGCGCAATTGTTACGCCCAACCATGTGCATTTCCCGGCAACGATGGCGATGCTGAATGCCGGGATTCATGTGATTTGTGACAAGCCGCTTTGTCTAACGGTTGATGAGGCCGAACAGATCGCTGCCAAGGTCAGGGAAACGGGGCTTCTGTTTGCGCTGACCCACAATTACACCGCCTATCCGATGGTGCGCGAAGCCCGCAAGATGGTCGCCGACGGCAAGCTTGGCGATATCCGTCTGGTGCAGGTTGAATATCCGCAAGGCTGGATGGCGACACGGGTTGAGGATACCGATAACAAACAGGCTGCCTGGCGGTCTGATCCGGCAAAGGCTGGCATGGGTGGTGCGCTTGGTGATATCGGAACGCACGCCCATAACCTTGCCGAATTTGTCACCGGGCTTGAGATCAGCGAGCTTTGTGCGGATGTCGATGCGCTGGTGCCGGGGCGCAAGCTTGATGACAATGTGCAGATCCTGCTGCGCTATAACAATGGTGCGCGTGGCATGCTGTGGGCAAGCCAGGTTGCCGTTGGCCACGAAAACGGCCTGCGTCTTCGGGTCTATGGGGACAAGGGCGGTATTGAATGGGCCCAGGAACATCCAAACCACCTGCATTTCCGACCGCTTGACGGTCGTCCGGAACTGATGACGCGTGGCGGGGCGGGCATCGGTGCGGAGGGGATGCGCGGGGTGCGCGTCCCGCCGGGACACCCGGAAGGATATCTTGAGGGCTTTGCGAACCTTTACACGGACTTCGCCGATCAGCTGAACGCCCATATCAGCGGGACCAAACCCGATGCCGGATCGCTTTTGGTACCCGGCGTGGTTGAGGGTCTTAAGGGTATGAAATTTGTCGAGGCCGTCGTGCGGTCCGGGCGGGACGGGGCCGTGTGGGTCAAGATGTGATTGCCGTGCGGATCTGTTCATCTGGGGATTACAGATACCAGCCGATCACATGATACGGATTCTTCCCGACCGGCACCTTGTCGGCGTCGCAGCCGCTGCCTCAATGGCAGCGGCTTTTTTTTCGGCGCTGCTTTGGATGAAATTATTGCTTTCGATCATTGCAACGGGGGTGCGAAAACGTCGGATCGTTCACGAAATCCGGGGTGATTTGTCACGGAATGTGAATTTTTACGTGCGATTCTCTCACGGCATGTAGCCCGGTTTATACTTCTGGATGGTGTGATATCCGGGGCGAGAGGCCAGATGTCCGGTTTGAAAATTCCCAGCTCCGAGAGCCTTTTTATTTATTGAAATCATAAACTTGATGAACGTTTGACGTGGGTGTGCCGCAGTTCACACCACCGCTGGTTTTCCACGAAGTGAAAAAGAATTACCAGTTGATTGATCCCCTATTGATGGTTTTTTCGTAAGGGTGTTTGCTTGAAAGATAATAAATAAATCTACCTTCAGGGAAAAACCGGGAGCGTTCGCATGCCCGAAAAGCCAAGGCTTCTGATTACACGCCGTCTCCGCGATGCCGTTCAGGCACGTGCGGCGCGTGACTATCAGGTGCTGACAAATGATGAAGACCGTGTCTTTACCCGCGACGAGCTGATTGAGAAATGTCAGCATGTTGATGCGGTATTGCCGTGCCATTCCGAACATTTCTCGGCCGAGGTGATCGCGGCATTGCCCGAGCGCCTCAGGATCATTGCCAATCACTCGGTCGGTGTCGATCACGTTGACCTGTCAGCGGCCAGGGATGCGGGCATTGTGGTCACCAACACGCCCGACGTCCTGTCGGATGCCACGGCGGAAATTGCCATGCTGTGCATGCTTGGGGCTGCGCGTCGCGGGGCCGAGGGGGACGCCATGGTGCGGGCCGGGAAATGGGATTTCTGGTCACCGGCCTTTATGGTCGGGCGGCAGGTCACCGGCAAGCGTTTTGGCGTTCTCGGGATGGGACGTGTCGGGCAGGTGGCGGCCGAACGCGCGCGTGGTTTTGGAATGACTGTTCATTATCACAATCGCCAGCCGGTCCCGGATCATCTGGCCAAGGGTGCAATCTACCATGACACCATTGAAGGGCTGTTTGCCAATTCCGATGTGTTGTCACTGCACTGTCCATCAACACCGGAAACCACCGGCATCATCAATGCCCGGACCATCGGATTGTTGCCGGACCGGGCGATCCTTGTGAATACCGCGCGCGGCAATCTGGTGGACGAGGATGCGCTGGTTGATGCGCTTGAAAGCGGCAAGCTTTTTGCCGCCGGACTTGATGTGTTTCGGAGTGAACCCGGTGGAAATCAACGGATTAGCGCGTTGAAAAACGTATTTCTGTTGCCACATATAGGCTCCGCTACCGAAGAAACACGCGATGCGATGGGATATCGCGCGCTTGATAATCTTGATGCGTATTTTTCTGGCCGTGAACCGGGCGACCGGGTGGCATAAAAAGGCGGGAAAACCGCCGGATATCAGTTAGTTCACAAGTTCTAATAATAAGAAAATGCGTGCCGTTTTTCTGGTCCCGAAACGGGATAAGCGCATGATCAATGACTTTCATTACTGAGGTCAGGGACTTTTGAAGGCTGACAGTTATCGTTGGTTTTCCGGCAATGGTTGTCGGAAAAAGCGATAAATCTGGGAGGAAATAATGGATATGAAGACCAAGTCAAAAGACGTGAAGTCCAAGGAAGTATCCCGCCGTTCGTTCCTTACCAAAGGTGCGACCGGGGTCGTTGCCGGCGGTGCAGCAGCATCAGGGCTGTTTGCCGCACCTGCCGTTCATGCACAGCAGGCACCGATGGTGCTGAAAATGCAGACTTCCTGGCCGTCATCCGACATCTGGATGACGTTTGCCCAGCAATATGTTGACCGCGTAGAAGCCATGTCCGGTGGTCGTCTGAAGATCGACCTTCTTCCGGCCGGTGCGGTTGTTGCTGCCTTCCAGGTTCTGGATGGCGTGAATGACGGTGTTATCGATATCGCCCATTCCGTTCCGGTTTACTGGTACGGCAAGAACAAGGCGGCTTCCCTGTTTGGCACCGGTCCGGTCTTTGGTGGTTCTGCAACCACGATGCTGAGCTGGTTCTATGCGGGGGGCGGCGAAGAGTTCTATCGCGAACTGATCCAGGACGTTATGGGTCTTGATATCGTTGGTCTTCTTGGCTTCCCGATGCCGGCACAGCCGTTCGGCTGGTTCAAGGGCCAGGTGAACTCGGTTGCTGATATTCAGGGCTTCAAATACCGCACCGTTGGTCTGGCAGCGGACCTTCTGCAGTCGATGGGCATGTCTGTCGCACAGCTTCCGGGGGGCGAGATCGTCCCGGCGATGGAACGCGGTGTGATTGATGCGTTCGAATTCAACAACCCGTCATCGGATATGCGTTTCGGCGCGCAGGACGTTGCGAAGAACTATTATCTGTCTTCGTACCATCAGGCATCTGAAAGCTTCGAATTCCTGTTCAACAAATCGTTGATGGAAGACCTTGATCCGGATCTGCAGGCAATTCTGCGTCACGCAGTCGAAGCAGCTTCGACCTCGAACACTGCGCTGGCGATGGATAACTATTCTGCCGACTTGCAGAAACTCCAGGACGAAGGTGTTGAAGTCCACCGGACCTCGAAAGAGATCCTCGCAGCACAGCTTGAGGCTTGGGACAAACTGATCCCGACACTTGAAGCTGATCCGTTCATGAAGCGTGTTCTGGACAGCCAGCGCGCGTGGGTTGAACGCGTAACCTATTACGAACTGATGAACTCGCCTGATTATCAGCTTGCCTACGATCACTACTTCCCGGGCAAACTGAAACTCTGATCAACCAGCCAAGGTTTTTCAGTGTTGCGATGAAATCTGACTGCCCCGTCTGGTGCGATTGCATCAGGCGGGGTGGTTCATAGGCTAACGGACAGGGTTTCATGATTGGATTTATTGAATTCGCGGACAAGCTTTCTGGCTGGTTTGGCAAGGCTTTTGGCTGGTTGATCATTCTGATGACGGTCGGCATGAGCTATGAGGTTGCTGCGCGATACCTCTTTAACGCACCCACGACATGGTCGCTTGATGTTTCATTCATCATGTATGGCACGCTGTTCATGATGGGCGGGGCCTATACCCTGTCACGCGGCGGGCATGTCCGGGGGGATTTCCTGTACCGTCTCTGGAAGCCCAAGACGCAGGCGATGGTCGATCTGGTGCTTTATATCTTCTTCTTCTTCCCCGGTGTGACCGCCCTTATTCTGGTCGGTAGCAAATATGCCATCCGGTCGTGGGGATATGGCGAAGTAAGTGTGAACAGCCCGGCGGGTGTTCCGATTTTCCAATTCAAGGCGGTGATGGTCGCGGCCGGTATTCTTCTTTTCATCCAGGGCATCGCACAGGTGATGCGCTGTATTCTCTGTATCCGTGAAGGGTACTGGCGCAATGCAGATGATGATGTTGAAGAAACCGAAGAACTGCTGATCAAGCAGCGCGTGGTCAAAGAAGACTGATGATGTTCAGCCTTTGCCAGCCATACGCCAGATACGCCCCCGAACGGAGCTTCCAAAGTGATTGACGCACATGTCGCCCTTATGATGTTGGGCATCTTTATTATACTGGTATTTCTGGGTTTTCCGGTTGCCTTTACCCTGATGGCGCTGGGGATCGGATTTGGCTATTACGCCTATTTCGACGACGGCCGCATGTGGCGGGCCTTTAACCGGCTTGCCGAAGACAGTGACACCCTTACATCTGCGATAACGTGGGTTGAAGGGGCGTTTAACAACCGAATATTCGATCTGTTTATCAACCAGACATATACGGTGATGTCCAACGAGGTGCTGACCGCAGTGCCGCTGTTCCTGTTCATGGGGTACATCGTTGAACGTGCCAATATCGTCAACCGGTTGTTCTCCACACTTAACATTGCCGCACGCAACATTCCCGGATCGCTTGGCGTTGCCGCACTTGTGACCTGTGCGCTGTTTGCGACGGCAACCGGGATTGTCGGTGCGGTTGTGACCCTTATGGGGATGCTCGCCCTGCCTGCGATGCTTAAGGCGCGTTACGATAAAAGCTTTGCTGCGGGCATCATTTGTGCCGGCGGGACGCTTGGTATCCTGATCCCGCCATCAATCATGCTGATTGTTTATGCCGCAGCATCGGGTGTGTCGATTGTGCGTCTTTATGCCGGTGCGCTTTTGCCGGGCCTGACCCTTGTCGGTTTGTATCTTTTGTATGTGATGGGCCGCGCAATGTTGCAGCCCAAAGCCGCCCCGCGCCCGACCAGTGATGAAATCCCGGAAGTTCCGCTGCCCAAAGTCCTCTGGATGCTGGCGACATCGTTCTTCCCGCTGGCGTTCCTTATTCTGGCGGTTCTGGGTTCGATCCTGTTTGGTCTGGCCACTCCGACCGAGGCAGCATCGATTGGTGCGCTTGGCGGGATGATCCTTGCGGCGGCATATCGCGCGCTGACCTTTGATCGTCTGCGTGAGTCGGTTTATCTGACCGTTCGGACATCGGCCATGGTGTGCTGGCTGTTTGTCGGTTCCTATACCTTCTCGTCTGTGTTCTCCTATCTTGGCGGGGAACATGTGATTGCCGAATTCGTTGGCGGTCTTGACCTGACGCCGCTTCAGTTCCTGTTGCTTGCACAGCTGATCATCTTCCTGCTGGGCTGGCCGCTGGAATGGTCGGAAATCATCATCATCTTTGTTCCGATCTTCCTGCCGCTGTTGCCGCTGTTTGATATTGATCCGCTGTTCTTTGGCATTCTTGTTGCCCTGAACCTTCAGACTTCGTTCCTGACCCCGCCCATGGCCATGTCGGCCTATTACCTCAAAGGGGTGGCACCAAGCGGGTTGTTGCTGACCGATATCTTCAAGGGGATCATGCCGTTCCTGTTCATGGTGATTGTCAGCATGGTTCTGATGTATGCGTTCCCGCAAATCGTGTTCCATCTGCCCGATCTGTTCTATGGCGCACGGTAAGGGGATCGATTGATGAGCAGCATTCATCCGTTACTGACACTTGATGTCGTCGAATTGCGGGACCGCCTTGCCAGCGGGGCGGTCCGTGCAGTCGAATATGTCGAGGCGTGTCTTGCCCGGATCGCCGAGGTCGAGCCACAGGTGCAGGCATGGGCATGGCTTGACGGTGATCATGCCCTTGCCCAGGCGCGTGCCCTTGATGCCCGTCGTCAATCAGGTGCCCCGATCGGCCCGCTTCATGGTCTGCCGGTAGGACTGAAAGACGTTATTGATACGGCAAAAATCCCGACATCAAATGGCACACCACTTGATGAGGGCCGGGTGCCCGAGGAAGACGCTGTTCTGGTTTCGCGTCTTAAGGCGGCCGGTGCGATCATTATGGGCAAGACGGTCTCGACCGAGCTTGCCTTTATGCATCCGTCCAAAACCCGCAACCCGCACAACCCGGAACATACACCGGGCGGATCATCCGCCGGATCGGCAGCAGCGGTGGCCGCAGCCATGGTGCCATTGGCGGTGGGAACCCAGACCGGCGGATCGGTCATCCGTCCGGCATCGTTTTGCGGTGTGGTCGGGTTCAAACCGACATTCGGGGCAATTGCCCGAACCGGTGTGCTAAGCCAAAGTCCGACCCTTGATACAATCGGTGTTTTTGCCAGTTCGATCAACGGGGCTGCGATGGTTGCGGAAAGCCTGTTTGGCTATGACGCGAAAGACCCGGCAACCACACCAAGCCCGACGCCGCGCTTGCTTGATATTGCCAAAAGCGATCCGCTGGTGACCCCGATGTTTGCCTTTGTCCGTCCGCCGCAATTCGAGGAGGTCGCGGACGAGGAAAGCATTCTGGCGTTTGGCGAAATTACCAGCATGCTTGGTGATCAATGCTTTGAAACACCATTGCCAAAGGCCTTTGATGATGCGGCTTCGCTTCGGGCCAGAATCAATTTTGCCGAAATGGCCAAAGATTATTACGGCTATGAAAAGCGTGGCCGCGATCAGTTGTCGCCTGAAATTCTTGAGGCAATTGACAAGGGCAATGACGTCAAGGCCCGTGATTATCTGGCGGCCCTTGACTGGCGCAAGGTGTTGAATGCGGGACTGGACGAAGTGTTTAAGCGGTGTGATGCAATTATCACCCCGGCGGCACCCGGACCCGCCCCGGCAAGCCTCAGGACCACGGGCAACCCGATCTTTAACGGGCTTTGGACATTCTGTGGCACCCCGGCTGTGACCATTCCGCTGTTATGGTCGCAAAACGGTATGCCGATCGGTGTTCAGCTTGTCGGGCGGATTGGCGATGATGCGCGGTTGATGCGCACAGCGAACTGGTTGAACAAATTTCTGAAAGCTCAGGAGGACGCGTGATGCAAAACAGTCTTTTAAATCGTGTCATGGCCTTGCTGGCCTTTGTCGTCCTTGTCGGATTTGTCGGCATTCTGGTGGTCTATGTGCCGCGCTGGGATCTTGGCATCATGGTCGCATTGTGCGTCGGGCTTGCCGGATGGGATATCTGGCATGTTGCGATGGGCCACAAGGAAGACAAGCACTGATCTGTCGGGGAAACCCGAAAGATGCAAGAAAACTGAGGAGGCAGGAACATGTTCCTGCCTCTTTTTTGTTATTTCCGGTCAGGGGTGGTGACAAGGTTTTCAATCGGCGGGATTGATGTGACCTTGACCTTTTTGGTGACGATATAGGTGAAATACCGGTCAATCCCGATATCGGACACCAGCAACCGGTCGATCAGGCGCTGATAGGCATCAACGTCATGGCACAGCACCTTGAGCATGTAATCGACCCCGCCGCCAAGTGCATAGCATTCGATGATTTCGGGGATGTCCTGCACGGCCTTTTCGAAGATTTCGAAATCGGCATGCTGGTGATGACGCAGGGTGACTTCGGTCATCACCAATGTCGGTTTGACCAGTTTTTCCAGATTGATATGGGCGTGATATCCGGAAATGACGCCAAGGTCTTCAAGGCGTTTCAGGCGTTCCCAGCACGGACTTGGCGAAAGGTTCACCGCCTCGGCCAGCTTGACCTTGGTGATGCGCCCTTCGCGTTGCAGGGTTTTGAGGATTTTCAGATCCAGCTCATCCAGCCTGACCATGATCAGAGTACCTCGGCAATCACGGCCAGACAGTCCCCCGTCTTGATCAGCCCGGGGAAGTGACGACACGATAGAATACCATCGCGCGGGGCATGATATTCACGTGGTTCTGTGCCAGTGCGTTCAACATCATAGATGCGGGCAATCAGATCACCCTTCCTGACCATGGCACCCAGATCAACACAGGGTTCGAACAGGCCGGTTGCCTCGGATGCGACAAAGCAATTGTCATCAGGCATATCAAGCATTGTGGTGCCATCCGGTGCAGGATCGATATCACCTGACATGATGCCCGCATGGATCAGGATGTTGCGCACACCGCGATCGGCAATGGCAACCCGTTCTGCGGTGGTTGACCCGCCACCCCCCAGTTCGGTGGTGACAAAGGTTTTGCCTGCTTCCTCGACCACGGTGTCAAACATGCCAACCGCATCAAGTTCAAGCATCATCATGGCATAGGGGGCGCCAAAAGCCTTCATCGCGGCAACGCAACGGGCTTCCTGTTCCTTGTCAGGCAGGACATGGGCCGCCGCAAACGGGATGAAATCAAGCGTCTTGCCGCCGGAATGGATATCAAGAACGATATCGGCCCCGGGCACCAGATAGCGCAGGATATAATCCGCAATTTTTTGCGTCACGGTGCCATCAGGCTTGCCGGGATAGGACCGGTTCATGTTGCCTGCATCAATCGGGGAGGTGCGCGACGCACTGCGAAATGCCGGATAGTTCATGGCAGGCAGGATGATCACGCGTCCGCGGATATCCGCGGGTTCAAGCGACCCTGCCAGTTTGAAAAGCGATACCAGCCCTTCATATTCGTCACCATGGTTGCCACCGGTCAAAAGGGCAGTGGGGCCATCGCCATTTTGAACAACCGTGATCGGGATCATCACGGCCCCCCATGCGGAATCGTCGCGCGAATAGGGCAGCTTTAAAAAGCCGTGATGGACGCCATCCTGATCAAGCGGGATCGTCGGGCTGATGGGTGATGGTTTTGTCATGGCCGTATCCTTGAAAAAAGCCCGGTCACGCGACCGTCGTTCCCGGGCTGTGGTATCGGGCACCGGATATCTGGTGTTGCACAAATAATCCGGTGCGGCGTTGATCGGGCTAGTTCTTGACGAACAGCTGGCGCGGATAACTGGTCAGTGTTTTGCTGCCGGTCTCCGTGATCATCATGCTTTCGGTGATCTCGATCCCCCAGTCATCAAACCAGAGGCCCGGCATGAAGTGGAATGTCATGCCCGGTTCAAGAACCGTGCGATCACCGGGACGCAGGCTCATGGTACGTTCGCCCCAGTCTGGCGGATAGGAAAGACCGATCGGATAGCCACAGCGACTGTCTTTTTCGATGCCGTATTTCTGAAGAACGCCAAAGAAGGCAAGTGCGATATCTTCGCAGACATTCCCCGGCTTTGCGGCTTCCAGCCCGGCCTGAAGGCCTTCGATCAGGGCGTTTTCGGCATCAAGGAAACGCTGATCGGGATCGCCAAGATAGATCGTGCGCGAAAGCGGCGCGTGATAGCGCTTGTAGCAACCGGCAATCTCGAAAAATGTCCCGGCATTGCCCGGAATGGGTTTTTCATCCCAGGTCAGATGCGGGGCGCTGGCATCCTGTCCGGATGGCAGCAACGGCACAATTGCCGGGTAATCCCCGCCAATCCCGTCAATGCCGGCGATGCCGGTACGGAAGATTTCAGCAACCAGTTCGTTCTTGCGCATGCCCGGCTCGACGATTTCGAAAATGCGTTCATGCATGTTTTCGACGATGCGTGCGGCCTGGCGCATATAGAAAATCTCGGTCTCGGATTTTACGGCGCGCTGCCAGTTCACCAGTGCGGTTGCATCGGTGAATTTGGCGTTTGGCAGATGCGTTTGAAGCTGAAGGAAAGCCTTGGCAGAGAAATAGTAGTTATCCATTTCCACACCGATCCTGCGCGCGCCCCAACCGCGATGCTCGATCACCTCGGCAAGGTAATCCATCGGGTGATGGGTGGTTGATTGCACATAGTAATCGGCATAGGGAATGATGCGATCATGGGTCATATAGACCGTGCGCTTTGCGCCATTGGCGTCTTGGGATCGCCCGAACCAGATCGGGTCGTCTTCGATCGGGACAAGCACACATTGATGGACATAAAAGGACCAGCCATCATAGCCGGTCAGCCAGGCCATGTTTGACGGATCGGTCACGATCAAAAGATCGAGACCCTTCTCCACCATGGCGTTTTTGGTTTTCTCCAGACGCTCGGCATATTCCTCGCGCGTGAAATTCAATTCAACCTGGCTCATCGCAGGCCTCCAAAAAAGGCGGGTTTCAGTTTTTCCTGACCCATGTTCCTTGTGTTGTTAAGACGATATCTCGACACCAGCGTTGGCTGCGTCACAGCGTTCGCGGGCGAGGGTGGCGATTGCGGTGTCCTGGACACCGGTTCCGGTCAGGTCACAGACCGTCATCTGGCGGGCAGATGTTCTTCCCGCAGCAGATTTGGCGATGACCTGTCCAAGTTCGGGGAATGTGTCGTCCGTACCGACAATTCCGGCATCAATGGCATGATGAAGTTCGCCAAGGATGCGTGTTTGCGCCTGACTGTCGCAGACATAAAGGTCTGCCTTGCCAATCAGGGCAGGATCGATTTCGTTTTTGTGTTCGGCATCCGACCCCATGGCGGTGACATGGGTGCCAGCGGCAACCCAGTCGGCCATCAGAACCGGTTCACGGGCCGGGGTAGTGGTGACAATGATGTCGGCACCCGATGCCGCGTCCTTGCCATCGGTGGTGGCCGTTACCGGAATGCCAAGTTCCCGTGAAGCTGCCTTGGCGCAGGCTTCGGCCTTGGCGATGTCACGGGCCCAAATGGTTGCCGATGTAATGTCGCGCACCAGCGTCAGCGCCTTAAGCTGCAAGCGGGCCTGAACACCGGCGCCGAAAATTGCGGCATGTCTGGCATCAGGTCGTGCAAGGTGCTTTGCCGCCACACCACCGGCGGCGGCGGTGCGGATATCGGTCAGATAGCCGTTATCGAGCAGGACGGCTTCAAGCATGCCGGTTTTTGATGAAAACAGGTTCATCATGCCATTGACCGATGGCAGACCCAGTTTCGGATTGTCAAAAAAGCCCGGGCTTATTTTGATGGCAAAGCCGTCAAGGCCCGGAACATAGGCGGTTTTGACATCGACCTCGCCATTATATTCGTCGATATCCAGACGCAGGATCGGCGGCATCCGGACATCCCTGGTCGCCAGCGCATGAAAGGCGTTTTCGACACAGGTGATCGCATCCATATCAAGATCAATCACCTTGCGAAGGTCGCTTTCGGTCAGAATTCTGATTTGGGGCATATCGGTTACTCCGCCATCAGGTCGACGTCTTCGCCGCCAGCAATGCGTTTATGCAATGCCATGTCGATATTGCAGCCCGTGGTCAGAACAACCGTCTGGCCGGGATTATCAACCAGTCCGGCACGCAGGGCTGCGATACCAACGGCACCTGCCCCCTCGATCACCTGCTGGTCATCGTGGTAGGCGGCGCGAATGCCATCGGCAATCTGGGCTTCATTGACCAGAACGAAATCGTCGGTCAGATCAGCACACATATCGAAGGTGTATTGATTGTTTTCACCAATGCCGCCGCCAAGGCTGTCGGCAAGGGTCGGAAGTTCCCGGACTGCGGTGGGTTTGCCTTCCTGAAGGCTTGTGATCATCGCGCAGCCGCGTTCCATCGAAATGCTAACCACCCGGATGCCCGGATTGATCGATTTGGCCACCAGCGCCACACCGGCAAGAAGCCCGCCACCTGACAATGGCACCAGAAGGGTGTCAACGTCTGGCAGGGCTTCGATCACCTCAAGGCCCAATGTCCCCTGACCGGCAATGATGTCGGCATGGTCAAAGGGCGGCAGCATGGTCATGCCGTCTTGCTTAACAAGGCGATCAACCTCGTGCTGGGCTTCATCCTGTGACCGGCCGATGATGCGGACTTCTGCCCCTTGGGCGCGGATACCATCAACCTTGTTTTGCGGGACCAACTCGGACATGCAAATCACCGAGCGCACCCCGGCATTGCGCGCCGCATAGGCAAGGGCGCGACCATAATTGCCCGTGGATACACCAACCACGCCCTTGGCCTTCTGGGCATCGCTCAAGCGCAATACGGCATTGGCCGCACCGCGCAGCTTGAAGCTGCCGGTATATTGTTGCTGTTCACATTTGAGCCAGACCGGGCTGCCCACCAGTTCGGAAAGGGCGGTGGACGGACGCAACGGCGTATGGATCACATGACCCGCAATGGTTTTGCGGGCAGAAAGAACATCCGCAAATGTGATGGGGTCTTTCATGAGGCCTCGACTTGTTCTTCGGGTTGTGGGGCATGGTCAAACAGGGTTCCGAACCCTGTGACCGGTTTGTCATAGCCAAGCAGATGAAGCGCATGCCAGATCAGGGCCTGATTGCTGGTGATCACCGGTTTGCCCAGTTGCTGTTCTGCTTTGGCGGCAATTTCGGCAGACCGAATGGCGGTGCAGGAAATGAACACAGCATCGGCATCGGGTGTATCGACCTTCAAGGCTGCTTCAAGCAGGGCACTTGGCGGCAAAGCGGTCATATCAAGATCGCTATCAAGGCCAAATCCCATCATCCGGGTGGCCTCAAAGCCTCTGGCGGTAAAGCCAGAGGCAACCGATTGCGTTACTTCGGCAAGATAGGGGGTGACGATGGCAATTTTTTGCGCACCCACAGCACGCAATGCCAGTTCGCTTGCAAGCATCGGATTGGTGACGCGCACGCCGGGCATTCCCTGATTGATCAGTTCGGCGATCTTGTCCGATCCGGTAACCGCCGTTCCCGATGTGCAGCCGAAAATGACAACATCAACACCATAACCGGGCATCAGGGTCCGTGCCGCGCGCGGCAGATCGGCTGCCATTGAACGCAGGTTCTCAACGGTGACCGGATTGGCATTTTCGATGCGTGTGGTGAACAGGCGCACATCATCGGGCAGGATGTTGCGCAGGTCATCCTCGCTATTGAAGTCAGTCGCCAGTGTGATCAGCCCGATCTTTCCCGCCGGTCCAACGGGGTCTGGAAAATAGGGCAGGTCTACCGGCTCTGGCGTGACCGCTGGGGATACGGACATCATCCTGAACTCCATGGATGGGGTGGTCCTGCTGGCACGTGGGGACCACCCCGGTTTCACTTGTTATCGAGTATGTTTCCGGGACGTCCCGGTCCTGTTCCGGCTTTGCCTAGTGGAAGGCAAGCTCGGGCAGGAACAATGCGATTTGCGGAATGAAAATCAGAATCACGGCTGCAAGCAGCAGCATGAAAATGAAAGGTGGCGTTCCGCGAATGACCTCGGCATAGGGTCGCCTGAAGATCGCAATTGCCGTAAAGATATCGCACCCGAATGGCGGTGTGGCTGACCCGATGGCGACCTGCAAGGTAACCAGTGTACCGACCAGAACCGGATCCAGACCGGCAGCATTGACCAGCGGCATGAAGATCGGGGTCAGAACCAGAATGACGACAATCGGGTCAACGAACATGCAGCCGACAAAGAAGGCGATGCAGATCGCCGCCAGAATGACATAGGGATGTGCCCCTTCAAGACCCAGGGCACCGATCACATGTTGCGGAATCTGGGCAAAGGAAATCACAAACGAGAATGTCGTGCCTGCGCCAACCAGAATAAACACAACAGCCGTGATCAGGCCGGTTGATCGCGCGATTTCAAGAAGCTCGGACCATTTGACCGATTTGAAAATGATCACTTCAAGGATGATGGCATAGACCACGGCGACCGCTGCGACCTCGGTCGGGCTGACCCAGCCCAGATAGATGCCGCCGACGATCAGAACCGGGAACATGATGGCAGGACCGGCATTGACCACAGCACGACCGCGTTCCGCCCAGGTCATGCGCGGAATGGTCGGAATGTTGTGCTTCTTGGCGTAATACATGCAGTAAAGCGAGAACATGATCAGGATCAGAATGCCCGGACCAATGCCTGCGAGGAACAGCTCGCCAATCGAGACTTTGCCAACAACGCCAAAGACGATCATGCCGATGGATGGCGGGATCAGAAAGGCAATGTCACTGGCGTTAATGATCAGTGCGATGGCGAATTTGTCTTCGTAACCGGCCTTGAGCATCTTGGGACGCAGCGGTCCGCCCATGGCGACCACAGTCGCCTGCGTTGAACCAGACACCGCGCCGAACATTGTGCAACCAAGTGCGGTGGTTACGGCAAGACCGCCCCGGACATGGCCGACAAAGGTCATGGCAAGATCAATCAGCCGGTTGGCTGTATGGCCCTTTGTCACGATGTCAGCGGCGAAGATGAACATCGGCACGGCAATCAGGGCAACAGGCGAGATGCCCGTCACCATTTGCTGGATCAGAATGCGTTCGGGAATGGGCATGTAAAAGGCGAATGCCACAACACTGGCAGTCGCAAGCGGGACCATCATCGGGAAGCCGAGTACCAGCAGGACCAGCATCACCAGAAGGATTGAGGTTCCTAAATCCATTTTTCCGTCCTCCTTACAGGTGATGATCTTCGGCTTCGAACGTGTCTTCGACCCGATAGGACAGATGCGTGCCGGGTTTGAAGATGTTCGTCGCAGCAGCGAACAGGAACTGAATGCCGGTAACGGTCAGACCGAACGGAACCCAGAGGACGGTGAAGTAATAGGGAATGCGCAAGGCCGGTGTCAGTCGGTTCGACTTGATCAGCGACATCACATAATCAACAGAATACCAGGCCAGCAGGAACAGAAGGCATGCGGTGCCCGTGGTGATGATAATCATCATGATCTTGCCCGACTTCGGGCCAAGCATATCGGTAAAGGCCGACATGCGAATGTGGCGCCCCATGCGGGCCGCCTCGCTAATGCCGACAAAAGTAACAAGAATAATCAGAAACTGATTGAGCTCTTCGGAAAAGAAGATGCTCGAACTGAACCCGAGACGCATGATCACGTTGGCGACGGTATTGACCGCCATGATCACGATGCTCCACCCCAGAAGCTGGCGCTCGATCACGGATAATCCGTCATCAAGATGTTTCAGAATGCCCAGCACCCCGCCACTCGGGGCGGGGGTCTCCCCGTTAGAACCTGACATACGACCTCCTTGATGCGCGTGCGAGACATTGTTGCAGAACGTGCTGTGCGGTGAATGGTTCCCTCCCACACGTGTTGTCGTTCGCTTCGCGCCGGTTTGGTCAGAATAAAAACGCTTTGTCGCGGTTCAATCAGATTTTTGTCATGACACAAAAATCAATACATAACGTCGAAGGCATGGACCCCGGGCATCTGTTCCATCGTATGGCGGATTTGCATCAGGGCGTGATGCAGGGTCGGGGTGTCAGGCGCACCACCAAGGCAGATGCGGATGGCATTCGGGCGGGGAACCTTGACCGTCATGAACGGGTCGGAAATCGTGACGGCAATGCCGTTTTTACGCAATTCCGAGGCGAACCATTCTTCCTGCCAGTGGGCCGGAATTCGGACCCAGGCGCTGAGCGATGTCGGGTGATGGCGCACAACTGCACTTCCCAAAACCTCTGCGACAAGGGCCTGTCTTTCGCGCATCAGGGCACGCTGGACCGTAACGGCCTGTTCGACGGTTCCATCGGCAATCCAGCGTGCCCCGATCTCGGCCATCAATGGAGTCCCCATCCATCCGGTGACACGCAAAACGCTGCTGGCACGAATCGAAAGGTGCTGTGGCACGGTCAGAAAACCGGTCCGAAGGCCGGGCATGACGATCTTGGTCAGGCTTGAAACATGGAAACCAAGCTTGGGCAGGAAGCTTGTGATGGGCGGCAGGTTCTGTTCCAGAAGCGGGCGATAGACGTCGTCTTCTATCACATAGACACCGTAATGTTCGGCAATCTCGGCGATCTTTTTACGGCGTTCAAGACCCATCAGACAGTTGGTCGGATTGGTGAAAACCGGTGTGACGACAAGCGCACGGATCTGTCGATGCTGACATTCCCGTTCAAAGGCGTCAGGCAGGATGCCTTCGTCATCGGTTGGCAGGGCACCAAGCTTGAAGCGCAGGATACTGGCCGTTCCGATCACGCCATGATCGGTCAGGCTTTCGGTCAGGACAACATCATCAGGCTGCACAACTGTGGCAAGGGCCGTAAAGACGCCCTGTGCCGCGCCGTTGGTCACCAGCAGGTTGGGAATGGCAACATCAACGCCATATCCGGCAAGCCATGTGCGGCCGATTTCACGGTGATATTCGAACCCGGCAACCGGTCGGCAGCTTTCCATCCAGCCATGATGGGGTTCTTCGGCAAGGCGTGCGTGGACCTGGCGTGACAGGTCATTGTGAAAATCGGTATAGGCTGCGCGCACGATCGAAAGATCGATCAGGTCAGGCTGGCGGCTATCAAGGATGAAGGTCGAAGCCCGGTCGGTCAGGCGGGCCTGAACAAAGGTCCCGCGTCGCCGTTCGGAGCGCAAATAGCCCTGTCTTTCGACTTCCTTATAGGCCGCACTTACTGTCTGGACGCTGACTTTCAGGCGATAGGCCAGTTCGCGATGCGTCGGCATCCGGACATCGTGACGCAAGCGACCCGATTCGATGTCGGTGATGATCGCTTCGACCAATGCCTTGTATTTCGGGCCTGTTTCGCCGCTGAGATTGATGTCTGGCAGCCACATGGTTCGATTCCCACCCTCTGTGTTTTGCCGAACCCTAACATGAGCTGCGGGTTAATGTGTAGACGTCAATGTTATTTTGTCATGAAACAAAACTAACATTGACCTGATGCAGGAACATTTCAACACTTTGCGCGTTCATGACATTGATGTGCCAACTAAACGCCCCTGATTCCGGGTCAATACTCGGTCGTTGCGCGTAACAATAAGGGAGACTTCGATATGAGTTTGAACAAACTCTTAAAGGCGACCCTGTCTGCTGCCGCCCTGTTCGCAGTAGCCGGGACCGCTGTCCATGCTGAAGAATGGAAATTCGCCCACGAGGAAAGCCCTGGTGATGTTCAGGACCTTTATGCCCAGGAATTCAAACGCCTGGTGGAAGAGAAGACCAATGGTGATGTGACGGTTACCATCTACACCTATGGTCAGCTTGGTACTGAAAATGACATTACAGAACTGACGGCCGCGGGTGCGGTTCAGTTCTCGAACGCGTCGCCGGGCCATCTCGGTACGTTCGTTCCGGAAATTCAGGTCTTTGGTGTTCCGTATCTGTTGTCGCAGGACAACGACGTGAACAAGAAAGTCCTTTCAGGCAGCCCGACCATTTATGATGGTCTGGGCAAGGATTTCGAGTCCAAGGGGCTTAAACTCTATACCATGTATCCGGAAGGTGAAATGGTCTGGACCACCAAGAAAGAAGTCAAGGAACCGGCTGATTTCGATGGTGTGAAATTCCGTGTGATGACTTCTCCGATCCTGATCGAGACTTATAAATCGTTTGGTTCGGATCCGGTTGCACTGCCATGGGGCGAAGTTTATTCGGGTCTTCAGACCAGCGTTATCGACGCCCAGGTCAACCCGATCTTCTTCATCGAAAGTGCAAAATTCTATGAAGTTACCGACTACCTGATCTATGCCGGTCAGCAGCAATACACGACCACCGTTGTATCAAATGCCGATTTCTATGCAGGTCTGTCGGACGAGCGCAAAGCGATGCTTGCAGAAGTGAAGGCCGAACTGGATGACTTCATTTACGAAGCCCAGAAGAAAGCCAACGATTCTGCACTTGAGCGCATCAAGAAAGCCAAGCCTGACATTGAAGTCATTCGTCTGAATGACCAGCAGCGCGCTGCTTTCAAGGAAGCGTCCAAAGGCATTGGCGCATCGCTGGTTGAGGAAGTTGGTGGTGACACCAAGGAAGTTCTCGACTCCCTGCGCAAGGAATTCGGTACGGCAATGTAAGGGTTCTGCCCCTTATACGACCTGAATTGCAAAACCCCCGCAAATCGGATTTGCGGGGGTTTCTTTTCTGCAGAGTTTGCTCGTGGGGGTTGTTCGCGGGGTTTGCTCGTGGAGGGGCAGTTAGCCACCATTATTGATGCGAAGCGGACTCGTAAGCGTGATGGCAGCAAACAGGGCGGCCGAGATGATCACCATCAGCGATCCTGCCTTTGCCAGTTCTTCGGCGCCGGTCTGATGGGCGATGGCAATGCCGATTCCCATGATAATCGAGCCGGGAATGGCAAACAGAACCTGCAGGCGGGCCAGACGAAGGCGGGCGACACCAGCCAGATGATAATAGGTGCCATATAGCGCCAGACTGACCCATCCCAGAAGGCTGAGATGGGCATGTGCGGCAAGGTTGCTGTGGTCTCCGCTAATCGCCATTTGCAGCCCCCAAAGCATTCCGGCAAGTGCGATGAGAGCCGAACTTGTCCAGCAAATGCGCGGTAAATTGTTCATGAAGATGATCCCTATTCATGTTAATTTTGATCTCCAATTTCGAAACTGTACCGTTCAGTTTCAATTTTGGCAAATGATAAGTTGTGGCAATGTCGGTCATGGCAATAAAAGGGAATTTGCAAAAACGAAACTGTCCCGTTTCGCGTTTCTGGTCGAAACTGACCACCCACATTGCCGTGCCGTGCATTCGGGGATGTGTCCAACCGGATTAACGAAAGGCAAACGCCGTGCGCCTGCCAACGACTCCCAAACAACAGGAACGCTTCGACCGTATTCTTGAGGCGGCAGCGCAGGAACTTCTTGATATGCGCGATGACAGCACGGCGGTTGATCGTATTGCCCAGCGATCAGGTACATCCAAGGCAACCATTTACCGGTATTTCGGAGACAAAACCGGACTGGAACGTGCGATGGTTGCGTGGCTTTGCGAGCGCGCCCGTGATCCGCTTGAAGACATTGTACCCGATCCCGACAATCCACGGACAACGATGATTGCGATCGGTACGGCATTTGCCCACGGGGTTCTGAACCGTAACGTCATGGATCTGCATCGCTATGTGGTGGCCCGTGCATCTAAGCATCCGGAACTGGGACAGATATTCTGGGAAGCCGGGCCAGAGCGGACATACGGGGCAGCATCGCGATTGATTGCAGCCCTTGATTTGCCCGACCATCTGCGCGCTGTTTCGTCCCGACAGCTGGGAGAATATTTTCTGAACATGCTGACTGGTAGCCTGCAGTTATCCTATTTCTGTCTGGGTGAAAGCGTTTTTGTGACCGATGACATGGACCAGCGTATCGAAAATGCCGTTACCGCCCTTGGACTGGTTTCCTGAGGCGCCAGCTTCTTCCCGCCAGTAGCAGTCACACCACACTATCCTGTCCCGTCATGGAGAGGCCCGTTTATGTGCCTGGCCGTTGCCTGATTTTGGCAAGGCATGGGCTTTACAAAACGGGCCTAACTGACATGAAAGGAAAAGACTGTGACTTGTTTTAACTTTCGGAAATGGACGCTTGGCATGGCGTTCATGCCCCTTTTGCTGGGGGCTTTGGTGCTTGCCGTGCCGTCATCTTCGGCGATGGCGGATGTTTATTCGCCAAATGGCGTTTTGCTGAGTTCGGCAGAATGGAAAGAAGCATCAACCGATGGCAAGAAGGTGACGGTGCGGGATGCGCTGACCAATTCGGCCAGCCGCATGATCACAAGCGGGGTCAAGGGTGTGAATGGTTATACCCTGACCGTGATGTCCTTCTGGTCTGACTCGCCAGACGGGGACGAGCTTGTCATTGAAGTTCGCCAGAACGGCAGTGTCAAAGCCACCTGCGAGGTAAGCTCCACCAAAACAGGTACGACCTACGAGACCACCTGCTAGGTCGCGGTGATCGTCGATATATACGAAAGCAGGGGCCGGTCATGGGCCCGGCCCCTGTCATTCCGTCGCACCAAAAAGAAGATCGGTGCGACGGGCATTTGATTATCCGAAACAGACAGTTCTACTTGCCTGCTGCGACTTCGTCGGCGACGGCATCAACAGCCTGTTTGGCGATGTCGACCACCTTGTCGATTTCGGCTTTGGTGATGCAAAGCGGCGGTGCAAAGCCAAGAATGTCACCGTGCGGCATGGCACGTGCGATCATGCCGCGTTCAAGGCAGGCCGCCGAGACGCGCGGACCGATCTTGGCGTTCGGGTCAAAGCGTTCTTTTTTGGTTTTGTCGGCAACAAACTCAAGTGCGGCCATCAGGCCAACACCGCGTGCTTCACCAACCAGCGGATGATCCTTGAAGGTTTCACGCAAGAGATGCTGGAAATAGCCGCCAGTTTCTGCGGCATTGCCTGTAAGGTTTTCACCATCAACGATATCAAGGTTGGCGTTGGCGGCTGCGGCGCAAACCGGATGTGCGGAATAGGTCCAGCCATGACCAATCGGACCCATCTGATCCGATCCCTGTTCCAGAACCTTCCAGACGCGTTCGCCGATGATCACGCCCGAAAGCGGCAGGTAGCCCGACGACACACCCTTGGCAATCGTGATCAGGTCCGGCTTCATGCCGTAATGCTGCGACCCGAAATAGGAACCGGTACGGCCAAACGCGGTGACAACTTCGTCAGCTACCAGAAGCACATCATATTTGTTCAGAACGGCCTGGATGGCATCCCAATAGCCTTCTGGCGGGGTGATGATGCCGCCCGTGCCCATGACCGGTTCGCCAATGAAGGCGGCAACGGTTTCCGGACCTTCGCGCAGGATCATTTTTTCAAGATCATCGGCACAACGCTTGGCGAACTCGGCTTCGGTTTCGCCTGCTTCGGCATTCCAGTAATGGTGCGGGCAGGTGGTATGAAGAACGGGCGCGCGCGGAAGATCAAATGCATTGTGGAATGCGGCAAGGCCGGTCAGGCTGCCGGTCATGATGCCCGAACCATGATAGCCGCGCCAGCGCGAGATGATCTTTTTCTTCTGCGGCAGACCGCGGATATTGTTGTAGTACCAGATCAGCTTGATATTTGTTTCATTGGCATCCGATCCCGACATTCCGTAATAGACACGCTGCATGCCTTCAGGCGCACTTTTGACGATACGGTCCGAGAGGCGAATGATCGGCTCGTTACTATGGCCGACATAGGTGTGGTAATAGGCCAGTTCCTTTGCCTGGGCATAAATCGCATCGGCGACTTCGGTACGGCCATAGCCGATATTTACGCAATAAAGACCGGCAAAGGCATCAAGGGTTTGTTTGCCTTCGGTGTCGTGAATATAGATGCCCTTGCCACCGTTGATGATACGGTTCGGGGTTTCACCTGCGGCGTGCTGGCGCATGTGGGTCGACGGATGCATGAAATGCGCCCGATCCATTTCCTGCAGGTCGGCCGTGGTATTTTTGATGACATTCATTTTGCTTCTCCCATGTGAACGCGGTGGTCAAAGAAGCGCGCATTACGCGTTGTAAGCGGCGCAGACATATTTGAGTTCAGTAAATTCTTCGAGGCCGTGGCGCGATCCTTCGCGGCCAAGACCGGACTGCTTGACGCCGCCAAACGGAATGGGGGCACCGGTGATCTTCACGCAATTAAGGGCAACCATGCCATATTCCAGAGCGTTGGATACGCGCGCGGCACGGTCGTAGTCCTTGGTCAGCAGATAGGCAGCAAGTCCGTATTCACTGTCATTGGCCTGTGCAATGACGTCGGCTTCGGTATCAAACGCCATGACCGGGGCAACCGGGCCGAATGTTTCTTCGCGATAGATTTGCATGTCGCTGGTGACATCGGCAAGAAGGGTCGGGGCATAAAACAGACCGCCCATCTTCTTGCCGCCAATCAGAACCCGCGCCCCCTTTGCACGCGCATCTTCGACATGTTCAATGCACTTGGCCACAGCACGATCGTGCATCAACGGGCCGATTTCGACATGTTCCTCAATCCCGTTGCCAACCCGAAGGCCTGCGATTGCCTTGGCATATTTATCAAGGAACGCGTCATAGATTCTACGCTGGACAAAAATGCGGTTCGCTGCAAGACAATCCTGACCACTGGTGGCGAACTTTGCATTGATCGCATGCGAGACGGCTTCGTCGATATCGACATCATCAAACACGATGAAGGGCGCGTGGCCACCAAGTTCCATCGACATTTTCTTGATGGTTTGTGCGCCCTGCGACAGCAATAAACGGCCAACCTCGGTCGAACCGGTGAAGGACAATGCACGTACCAGCGGGTTGCCGCACAGCTCGCCGACGACCGGGTTCGGATCACCCGTGATGACGTTAAACACGCCTGCAGGAATACCTGCGCGTTCGGCCAGCTCGGCAAGGGCGGTGGCCGAGAACGGGGTCTCGGTTGCCGGACGCACAATCATGGTGCAGCCTGCTGCCAATGCGGCGGCGGCCTTGCGCGTGATCATTGCACAGGGGAAATTCCAAGGCGTCACGGCGGCGGTAACGCCAATCGGTTCACGCTTGACCGTCATGTTGCGATTGGGCAGGTGCGATGTGATGTTTTCGACATTCACACGCTTTGCTTCTTCGGCATAGAAGGAGACAAAGCTTGCCGCGTAATCGATTTCACCACGGGCTTCATTGATCGGCTTGCCCTGTTCCAGGGTCATCAGCAAAGCCAGGTCTTCCCTGTTTTCGATCAGAAGATCATGCCAGCGGCCAAGTGCCTCTGCGCGTTGCTGTGGCAACAAGCCTGCCCATGCCGGAAAGGCTGCGCGTGCAGCAGCAATTGCCTTGCGGGTTTCAAAGACACCCATGTTCGGAACGGTGCCGATAAAGCTTCCGTCGAACGGGTTGGTAACCTCGATAACCTGAAGATTGTCTGCCGAGCACCAGCGACCATCGATATAGGCGTATTCGCGCAGCAGCCGCAGATCGGCAAGCTGGCCTAACGACACGCAACGCTGTTCTTTTGATTGTGCCGTCATGCGGACCTCCTTGAAAACCGGTCGACACATCGGGTCGAGCCTGTTTGTTGAACTACAAGGAAGCTAACAGCAGTTTCTCAGAGGAGGTCTCCGAACTCTGTCTCAATTGATGCGGTTTTTTCCGCATCACATGGTCAAATCAGAATGTTTTTTCTGCAGATCGGTTTCATCCGCATAAACATCAAAAGTTGTCACCAGAGAATTAATGCGATTTCTTAGAGAAAACAAATTCGTTACAGCCTATTCCGCCCGCGCAAGTGCTAATTTTTTCGAGGTTAAAGTTCTTTGATTTGAAAAAATCAAAAATTTCTTCCGGCTTTGCAACTTCAAATGGATAACCGCCAACCCAGTCAATCGCATCATATACAGGTGTCATGCCGCGGTCTTTTTTGTATTCATTCCACGTCTTCAATGGATTGCCTTTGAACGTATCAATGATTGTTCTAGGTCCCCAAAGCCGTAAGATGCAAATTGCCAATATCAGCGTTTTTATTGGTTTTGGTGATACGCAATAGGCTTTTTTGATTTTAGCCCAAATCACAGAGCTGCGCCCTTGGTCATTGTATAAGGCGATGAACATTTTTCCATCAGGTCTTGTTAGAGGATGGATCAGACTTAAAGCGTTCCACATCTCTCCTGTGTGGTGAAGGACGCCCCAGCTGTAGACGATGTCAAACTGTCCAATAGAATTAATATAATCTGAATCTAGTACGGAGCCTTGCTCAATTATCCATGTTTCATCATTCGGGAAGAATTTTTCTTTTAATACCAGAGCACAGTTTACTGAGTTCTGATCATAATCGAATGAATGAACTGTGGCGCCCAATCTTCTCGCTGCGAGTGAAAATAAACCACTTCCGCAGCCGATATCTAGAAATGTCTTTCCAGACAAAGTTTTCAAGCTGAGCATTTGTTGAAGAGATTTTTCCGCCTCCTGAATCCTCACTTCAGAAATATGCCTCGAAAAGTTCTGCCAGTTCTCGCCGAATGCAAAACGATCACCTTTGGATATCTCTGTCTCAAAGGACTGTTTTTTTTCAGATTTGTGCATTGTGAACTCGATACTGTCATTCGGGAAAATCTTCAGAAAAATTATGAGCGCTAGATATCACAAAATAATTCAGACAGTGCAAACTGAAAATCACTGTGTGCTGAGGAGCAAGCCTAGCTATTCCAGTATATTCAGATATTTCTGCATTTCACGTTTCTGGCGGCGCTTTTCCATGATGGTCCGAATAATGATCACGGCAAAAAACAGCACAACGATGCTGGTCGACATCGGAAAGGCAAAGGGAATTCCGACGACAAACAGCAACGCCCCCAGAATGCTGCCGCCAAGAATGGCAATAAACCCGCCAAGCATGACAATTGCGAGAATGGCAGCAAGCAGAATGGAGGCGACTTTATTCATATCAAAATTTTCGGACCCGCATATGACCGTTAATCGTTGTGCCGGCTGGTGAGCTGTCTGGTGGTTTGGTCAAGTCTTTCGGCCAGAACACGGATCAGCTGAACCGCTACCGCCTGATCCTGTCGAACCAGGCCGAGGAACTCGGTTTTATCGAGTTTAAGGACGGTCATGTCGTCGACCGCACGGATGGTTGCAGACCGCGGGGCGTCGACCAGAAGGGCAATTTCACCAATGACTTCCTTGGCGTGAACATCGCGCAATTTCAATGTCTGATGTTCTTCTGTGGTCAGCCAGATTTCACCGCGCCCCGATATGACGATAAAGGCGGCATCGCCGGGGTCGCCCTGTTTGACCAGAACCTCGCCATGTTTGAAGGTCAGGCGCGGGCTGGTAAAGGCCAGAAGTTTGATGACGCTCGGGTCCAGACCGGCAAACAGCGGAATGGTTCGAAGCAGTCTGACCTCCTGATCGATGTTGCCATCCATAAAGATGGCGGCATCATCTTCGGCTTCGGTGGTCTCGCTTGTTCCGTCTTCGCTGTGGCTGCGGCGTTTGACCAGCTTGCCATTCGACATATGCAGGAATGTGTCGAACTTTTCATTGTCCTGATCATCACCATCGACCCAGATCAGACTGGTATTGTCATTTTCACCGGTCAGATAATTGATAACACCTTCGCGGGTTTCACGATCAAGGGCAGAAAGTCCTTCGTCCACGACGAGAAGATCCGGGTTTTTTATAAGGGCACGGACGAGAGCGATTTTCTGGCGCAGGGTTTGTGACATGCGACTGCCGCCGACCCCAACCTGACTTTCAAGGCCGAGCGCGACCAGGCCTTCATAAAGGCGGCCTTCATGGGCAATTTCAAACAGTACCTCGCCAACACGTTCTTCCGAATGGGCTCGGCCATAGGCGAAGCGACCAAACAGAAGGTTGTCGATGATGGGGGCGGCGGGGGCATAGCCGTCTGCTTCGAAGAAGTCGATATGTTTGGACAGTTCTTCGGGCAGATTGGCCCGAATTTTCGGTCGCGCCTTAAGGACAAGATCACGGAATTCATCATCGATGACGCGCAAACGGTGACGTGCCGGTGTGATTTGCATGGCAACATCAATCAGGTGCAGACGGTCTTCGTTACGGATGTCATCAACCGCAACACCATCTGTGCGTTTGAGGATGTTTTTGACATCAGGAATCTCATCGGCCGAGACGAAGCTGTAGCGATCGAAAAATTCGTGTCCGGGGGGAAGGCCGGTAAACAGTTCGATCATAAGATCAAGCGTTTCGCGTCCCATATTGACCATCTTGTCATAGAGGCCATTCTCGCGAAGGCTTTGCTGAATATAGGGATGGGACAGGAATTCAAAGCGCTTGAAATCGGTGCGTGACGGCGAACCGAACATCAGGTTCACGCCAACAGGGGCGTTGTCGTTGTACTTTTCGATGTCAAAGGGTTCGACAAGATCGGAAAGCTGACGTTCGGCAAGGATTGCCTTAAGGCGCGGGCGGACATCAAGAACCGCTTCAACAAGTTCGGGGCGGTCTTCGGCATTGATCCGGCGTGAAAGACCGATGCGATAAATGTCACGATCCAGTCCGACAACTTCAAGCAGACGCAGAAGTTCACTTTGCAATTCGTCGACGGATTTGTAGCCGGGCCCTACATAGTCAATCCACTCGGCTGACGGATCATAAGGGATGTTCCCCGACATCCTGATCTCGTCATACATTTCACGCGTCAGTTTCCACGGCAGTTCCGTGGGATCAGATAGTTCGACAGCCTCAACAAATTTCGGAAGCGGATATTTGAGGTCTGCATCGGCTTGTTGCGCGCTCTGTTCGAGCCTGGAAACCTCTTTGCCGGTTTTTTTCTTTTCTGCCTTCTGGTCAATGATGACCGGGCGATGTTTGAGGCCATAGAACAGGTTGTCAGCAATGCTGCCGTTAAACAGATAGGCATCAGCCCCGACATAGGCGAGGCGTTGACCAATGATCGAAGACGGGAGTGTCGTGGCGTCTAGGTCGCTGAACTGAATGCGTCCGCTTGTCGGATCAAGAATGCGTGCAAGCAAACGCGCGAGCTGTGACTTGCCGCTGTCTGAAGAACCGGTCAAAAGGGCATTGCCCGGCAATGCCATGTTAAAGGACACGTTTTCTACAACGCGGGTGCCATCATCATCAATCCAGGACAGGGCGCTGACATCCAGCGGGCCGGCAAGTGCCGGTGATTGCTTCACGCTCAGTTGATGTTCCGGGCCGAGATCGGGCAGTTCGAACTGTTCATGCAACTGGTCGTATTTGATGTTGGCATCGGCGAGGCGCTGATAATAGGCCAGAAGTTCTTTCCAGGGGGCGGACATGTCCTTGTAAGCGGCAAGGGCTGCAACCAGCGCACCGAAGCTGAGATCACCGATGATCACCAGATAACCGCCAATGGAATAGAAGAAGAACGGCGTGATCTGGGCAATAAAGTTATTGAGAAACTTGATAAAGAATTTGCGGTAATAGATTTCCTTGCGGATATCGAAAATCCGGCCAAGGCGCTGGGTGAAGTGGGTCAGTTCGAACCCGCGGGTATCGTTGGCGCGGATATCGGTGGCGCCACCTACTGCCTCGCCAATATGTTCCGACATCCGGCGCACATTTTGCACGCGTTGTTTGCCAAGCAGGTTTACCCGGCGTTGCAGTTTGGGAATCAGATAGCCCTGCAGCGGATAAAAGGCGACCGCGGCAATTCCCATCAACGGGTCCTGAATAAAGATAAAGGCCGAAATCGTAATCAGAATGCCGCCCTGATAAAGCGGTAGAGAAAATGCCTCGCCAAAGAAGCCGCCCAGTGGCTCGGCCTCGGCGGTGATCATCGAAACGATTTCGCCCTGACTGGTTTTGCGAAAATGCGGTAAGGGAAAACGCAGAACCCGATCAAAAAGCTCATAGCGCATTCGGCGCAACATGCGCTCGGCCATGACACCCTGATAGACATTGATGAAATATTTGAAGCCGCCATTGACGAAAACCAGCGCCAGAAAGATCGCCGAGAGCGCAAACAGATATTCGATCTGGTTCAGGGGAGCGCCAAGAATGTCATAAGGTGCACCGGCCCCGCCAATCGCTTCGTTGACGATTTGTTTGGGCAGGTCGAGAGAGTAATACAGGAACGGAAACGAAAGCAGCGTCACCACTGTCAGGATGATCTGCTGAAGGCGACTATGGCGCCAGATATAGGCAAAGACCGATTTTGGCATTCGCACGTCCCGTATGTTGCATTGGAACTTTATCGTCCCTGTCGCTCGTTTTTATTGGGTAGTGTGCAGATTACGCGGAGCCGGTCCGATCAGCCAAGATCGAAACTCTGTCCCGGCTCAATAAATCCGCAAAATCCATCTGCCTTGGCATCCGGTTTGTCATATGCCTGATAATGATAAAGCCACATCTTTGCTTTCACCTCGGCGGGCAATGTGACCAGTTCGTCATAATGGGCATGCACACCGGAATGTCGTGGCCCCAATTCACAATCCTGAAAAATCATATCTGCTTTACGATACAGCGACATATGGGCGTCAGGATTGAAAATCGCATCTGTTGTCAGGAAAAAGGACTTCTTTTCTCCACGCCCGAACAGGGCATAGGAAAACATCGTGGATTCGTTGGTGACAATGTGTGGGACAGGGATGATATCAAAATGCAGCCCCTGCCAGTCAAAGCCGGTTTTGGCAACAAGCGGCAATACGTCGAAATAGGACGATAACTGGCTGTTGCCGTGATCACTGGTCTCAAGACCGCCACGAAGCGAATGTTCCCACAGGGGGTCAAGCAGTTCCTTGACCGCAAGCAGTTTGGCGCGGTGACCGTCAAAAATGAAATAGTTGGCGAGCGCCATCCATTCCAGACCACCGATATGGTCCGAATGCAGATGGCTGATATAGACCGCGTCAAAGTCATTTGGCATGTAGCCGAGATTGCGCAGCGAGTGGCGCGCATCTGAACCACAGTCAATCAAAAGACGATGCGGTTGTTCGTTACCCGACGGGGTCGTTTCCAGAACCATGTTGCTCTGAAAGTTTTCGGCGGCCATGCAAAAGGCCGAGCCTGTCCCCGCAAACGTAAGCTTCATTCCCCGTTCTCCCGATATTTTGTCGAAAGATTAGACGAGGTACGGGGCGTTTAACCACCCCCTTTTATGAGCAAAGTATCAATTTTTATCGATTGGCGGGCTCTGACCGTCTGTCTTTTAGCTGCTTGCAACTCAGTTTCTTGCGGAATCCTGTTGCGGATTTACCGCGTTTTGCGCGGAGGAAAGTTTGCTCATTTCCTGACGTAATGCGCGGAGTTCCTGCATGATTTCTCGATGATCAAGCTCGATCTCGTCACGGGTCTGCTTTTCCTCGACATCGACATGGGACGACATTGCATCAACCACGATAGCGATGAAGAGGTTCAGCACCGCAAAGGTCGTCACCAGAATGAATGGAACGAAAAACAGCCATGCCAGCGGATAAGACTCCATCACCGGGCGGACAATTCCCATCGACCAGCTTTCAAGCGTCATGATCTGGAACAGGGAATAAAGGGATGCACCGATATTGCCAAACCATTCCGGGAAGCCCTGACCAAACAGCTTGGTTGCCATGACCGCCGATACGTAAAAGACCAGTGACAGCAGTGTCAGAACCGAAACCATGCCCGGGATGGCGCGCATCAAAGCTTCAACCACCTTGCGCATGGATGGCACGGTCGAGATCAGGCGGAATGCACGCAGGATACGAAGGGCACGCAAGACCGACAGTCCCTGGCCTGCCGGAAGCAGGGTGATGGCGACGATGGTAAAGTCAAAAACATTCCAGGCCCGTTTGAAAAATGCCAGTCGATAGACGGCAAGCTTCATCAACAGTTCGATGACAAAGATCGCAACGGCAACCTGATCAAGAAAATGCAGGATCGTTCCGGCTTTTTCCATCACGGTCGACGAGGTTTCAAAGCCAAGGATCACCGCATTCAGGGCGATGACGGCTGTGATGAAGTTTTTAAAGCGGTTGGATTCTACGATCCGGCGAAGAATGTCCATCTAGGTCCTAGCCTCCCGACGAGGTCGGAAACAGGGCGCGTGGGCTGCCGGATGTCACCGACGGACACGTTGCGCCGGATAAAAGGAAAAAGGGCGCAGTTGCACCAGTGCACTGCGCCCTGAACAGGAAATCAGTTCAGGCCTTTGCGACCCATTTCAAGGAATTTGTCACGACGACGTGCCTTGAGAAGGCCGCCTTCGACGCCATCCATGCTTTCGAGTGCCTTGATGATTGCGTCACCAACGCGCTTGCACGCTTCCTTGGCGTTGCGCTGGGCGCCACCAAGCGGTTCAGCAACGATGTCATCAATTACACCAAGCTGTTGCAGGTCCTGTGCCGTGAGGCGAAGGGCCTCGGCTGCGGTTTTGGCTTCGTCACCCGAACGCCAAAGAATGGAGGCGCAGCCTTCTGGCGAGATCACCGAATAGATCGAGTTTTCAAGCATCAGAACGGTATTGGCAACCGCAAGGGCAATAGCACCACCCGAACCGCCTTCGCCGATAATGACCGAAATCAGCGGCACCTTGATATCAAGGCAGGCTTCAATCGAACGCGCGATGGCTTCGGACTGGCCACGTGCCTCTGCATCGGCACCCGGGAAGGCACCAGCGGTGTCGACAAGTGTCACGACCGGAATGTTGAAACGTTCGGCCATGCGCATCAGACGGATCGCCTTGCGGTAGCCTTCCGGACGGGCCGAACCGAAATTGTGCTTTACGCGGGTTTCGGTATCGCGGCCCTTCTCATGACCAATAACCATGACGGTGCGTCCCTGAAGACGACCAAGTCCCCCGATGATTGCAGCGTCTTCGCCAAACTGGCGGTCGCCGGCAAGCGGGGTGAAATCGTCAAACAGGTTTGCGATATAGTCGGTGAAATGCGGACGGTCCGGATGGCGCGCGACTTGCGTCTTCTGCCAGGGCGTCAGCTTTCCGTAGGTGCTTTGCAACAACTTGGTCAGCTTGTCCTGCAAGCGTGAAACCTCGTCTGCGATGTTGACTTCGTCATTGCCCGTCAGGTGACGGAGCTCTTCGATCTTGCCTTCAAGCTCGGCGATCGGTTTTTCAAAATCGAGGAAGTTATGCATCAGGGCATCATATCCGACTGGGAAACAATGGGGCGGAACATAGTTGATCAACCCGCTACGTCAAGCGTTGACCGATAAGCGAACCATATTTTCCGTTTACGTAAGAATTATGGCGTAAGGTTCTCACTTCATGCAGTGATATTTTGCACACGGGTTGCCATGACGTCCAGTATCGAGATCACAGTTCCGCAAGTACCTGAAAACGTTCCGTTTGAACGCCTTGTTGAAATCCTTTTGGCCGCCTTTGCCTTTCAGGATGACATTGTCGACCCGCCAAGTTCTGCAAAATCGGTAACAGTGTCCGAATTACAATGGCGTTTTGCCCGGGACAGCCTGTTTCTGGCAATTGACCCAAGCGGTAAGGTTGTTGGCCAGATTTGGGTCGAGGATATTGGCAAGGATGCCTATCTATATAAATTGTCAGTCGATCCGGCGATCAAGGGCGGCGGAATTGGCAAGGCGCTTGTTGAGACGGCCTGCGATTTTGCTGCAAAGCGCGGCAAGGAAAAGATGCGTCTGCATGTCCGCGTGGAACTGGAAGATAATATCGCGTTCTTCCGGTCGCGCGGATTTGAAATTGCCGGCGAAGGGATCCACGATAGATATGATCGCCCCACATTCTGGAAAATGGCGCGTGATCTTATTGTGGACTAGGCGGTTTCAGCTTCCGGCAAGCGCGGCTTTGACAGGGCAAAATAGGGAACATGGGTTTCGCCCCAGGCCTTGAGCGCCAGAATAATATCGCGCAATGTTTCACCCTTGGCTGTCAGGCTGTATTCGACGCGCGGCGGAACTTCGGCATAGACTTCGCGGTGGACAAGTCCGTCTGCTTCCAGTTCGCGCAACTGGCGGGTCAACATGCGCTGTGTAACGCCCGGCATCATGCGGCGCAGCTCGTTGAAGCGTTTTTTACCGTCAAGAAGATGGAACAGCACAACACCTTTCCACTTGCCTCCAATGGCGTCAAGTGCGCCTTCAACAGGGCAGCCGGGGCTGCGATTTGGCGGGCAAAGCTCCATATAACTTCTCCATACAGGGTCTTCCGAGCAACGCAGAGGTCGCAACAGTCCCGGAATTCTGCATTAGTATACAAAATGTCACTATATGCAGAAATTGTGCGTACTTATGTTCATGGTCATTATGCGTTAGGTCTTTGACATTCACAAATCAAACCTTTGATGAAAAGGACTGCATAAGATGAAAGCCATTGGCGTTTATAAATCCGCCCCGGTCGAAACAGACGGGTTGTTTACCCAGATCGAAACCGATGCGCCGGTCGCCACGGGGCGCGATATTCTGGTTCGGGTAAAGGGAATTGCGGTCAATCCGGTTGATTTCAAGGTCCGCAAGGGCAAGCAGGATGATGGTTCCTTCAAGATCCTTGGTTGGGATGCCGCCGGTATTGTCGAGGCAGTTGGTGAAGACGTGACCCTTTTCCGTCCGGGTGACGAAGTCTGGTATGCCGGTGATGTAACCCGGTCCGGTTCGAATACCCAGTTACAGCTGGTCGACGAGCGTATCGTTGCGCTTAAGCCAAAGTCCCTTGGGTTTGCGGCCGCTGCGGCTTTGCCGCTGACGACAATCACCGCATGGGAGGCAATGTTTGATCGTTTGCTGATTGATCGTGCGGCAGTAGACGCCAACGCATCGAAGTCCATTCTGATTATTGGCGGGGCAGGTGGTGTTGGCTCGATCGCCATTCAGCTGGCGAAGCTTGCCGGTCTGAAAGTGATCACAACGGCGTCACGTCCCGAGACCATCGACTGGGTCAAAAAGCTGGGTGCTGACGCGGTTATCAACCATCGCAACCCACTTGACGAAGAACTGGCGTCTCTGAGCATTGCGAATGTGGATTACATCTTCTGTACGTCGGAAACCGACCAGTATTTCGACGTGATGGCAAAGCTGATTGTACCGCAGGGCCGGATTGTGACCATCACCGAGGCCAAGGAAAATCACAATGTTGATCTTCTGAAGGCCAAGTCCGCCAGCTTCTCCTATGAATTCATGTTTACCCGTTCGATGTTCCAGACGGCAGATATGATTGAACAGCACAAGCTTCTGGCGACAGTGGCCCGGTTGGTCGATGATGGAACCATTACCAATACCGCCAATGAAAGTTTTGGCCCGCTGTCACCGGAGGGCCTGCAGAAAGCACATGCATTGCTTGAAAGTGGCAAGGCAATTGGCAAGATCACCTTTGACGGTATTGCGGACTGATCACCACGCCCGAGAATTTCGGGCGCCGTGAGCTCAAAGGCTTCAGGCCGATCTGCGTGAATGTCGCAGATCGGCCTTTTCCATGTGCAGGAAAGGCCGGTTAACCGGCGGCGGCATCTCCGATCAATGCCGTGATCTGATCCCGGATCCAGCGATGCAGTGGATGGGTTGTGGTGCGGTCATGCCAGATCAGCGCCATGTCAAAGCCGGTGACGGGCAGTGGGGGATCAAATACCCGGATTTGGCCGGTGCGACCGCGGGCAACCCGCCTAGGCACAAGGGCAATCATATCGCTGCGTGCGACGATTTCGGGGACAACAAGAAACCCCGGTGCAGACAGGGCAACATTGCGTTTTCGTCCAAGTGCGGCAAGGGCATCATCCGCAGGCCCCTTGAAGCCGCCGCCTTCGGGGGAAACGACGACATGGTCAAGTGCGCAAAAGCTGTCAAGATCAAGAGGTTTGCTGATTACCGGATGATCGCATCTGGCGATTGCGACATATTCCTCGTGATAGATTTTGCGCATACGAAGCGTTTCAGGCGCAGTTTCAGGCGTCGAGAGCGCAAGGCTGACATCACCGCGCGCCATCTGGGTATCAAGCATGGATGTGTTAATCGTGCGCCATGCGACTTTGATCCCCGGGGCGTCACGCCGTAAAACGTCAAGAAGCGGCATCAGGATCGCGTATTGCACATAGTCACTGGCGGCAATGGCGATGGTGGCGGTGATTGTCGATGGATCAAACGGACTGTTTTCAGCAACGACCCTGCGTACCCCTTCCAATGCCTGATGCAGCGGTTCCTGGAGTTCAAGTGCGCGTTCGGTCGGGATCATGCCACGCTGTGCCGGTAGCAATAACGGATCCCCCAGCAAGTCACGCAGGCGCGTCAGTCGTGTCGAAATCGCCGGTTGACTGAGATTCAGGCGCTTTGCCGCATGTGTGACATTGCGTTCGGCCAGCAAGGTGTCGAGCGTGACCAGCAGGTTCAAGTCAAGCTTGCTGATATCTGTCATGTTTATACCAGATCAAAAATTATTGAATTTCAAAGATAGCAGAACATCAGGCCATGATCACGCATCGAATGTGACCCCTTTGGAAGGACGACCCAATGTCGAATGTCTTGATTGTCCATGCCCATCCCGAACCTGCATCCCTGACCAGCGCATTAAAGAATGTCGCGGTTGAAAAGCTCCGAGCTGACGGACATGACGTGAAGGTTTCTGACCTTTATGCCATGGGATGGAAACCCCTTGCAGATGCACATGATTTTATCGAACGTCACGATCCTGATCGGCTGATCTATGTAGCAGAGTCCAAAAATGCGTATGCGTCGGGCTTGCAGACGGCAGACATCGTAGCCGAACAGGATAAGCTTTTATGGGCGGATGCGGTGTTGTTCAGCTTTCCGATGTGGTGGTTCGGAATGCCCGCCATCCTGAAAGGCTGGGTTGATCGTGTGTTCGCCTATGGCTTTGCGTATGGTGTTGGCGAGCATAGCGAGAAGCACTGGGGCGACCGCTATGGTGAGGGCACCCTTGCCGGACGGCGGGCGATGCTGATTGTACCGATTGGCGGACATTTGCCGCATTACAGTGAGCGTGGCGTCAATGGCAGCATCGATGATGTGTTGTGGCCGATCCAGCACGGCGTACTTTTCTATCCCGGTATGGACGTCATGCCGCCATTTCCGGTTTATAGTACCGATCGTATGGATGAGGACGGGTGGGCAGAAATCGAGACCGCGTTCAAGGAACGCCTCGCAGGTTTGTTCACTGATGAGCCAATTCCCTATCGCACACAAAATGGTGGCCATTATGATGGCAAACAGCGTCTGAAACCGGGGCTGGGTGGCGGATCCGATGGCATCAGCATGCATCTGGTGCGTGAAGGCGATCCTGAAGAAGTCCTGCACGGGCAGGTCAGGCAATCGCGCCGACTGGCATCCTAGATAACACTGAAAAGGGCCGGAGTTTTCCCCGGCCCTTTTGATGTGATCTCTATATGGAGCGTTTAACCCGCGTCGCGTGCGGCGATAGCTTCGGCCTGTTTGACCATGACTTCGGCCTGCTTGATCGAGGCAATGTCGATCAGGCGACCATCTAGGGCAACCGCACCAGCACCTTCTGTCTGCGCCTTTGCCATGGCTTCAAGGATGCGCCGGGCCTTGGTGACTTCGGCCTCTGACGGGGAATAGACGTCGTTGGCAAGGCCGATCTGGCTGGGATGTATCGCCCATTTGCCTTCGCAGCCCAGAACCATGGCGCGCGCGCCTTGCGCGCGATAGCCGTCAGGATCGGAAAAATCGCCAAACGGACCATCAATCGGACGCAAGCCGTTGGCGCGTGCGGCAACGACCATGCGTGCAATCGCATAATGCCACATGTCACCCCAGTGATAATCGCGTGGATTGTCGCCATCCTTGTCGGTCAGAACACCGTAATGCGGGTTCGGACCGCCGATGCCGGTCGTCATGGCCTTGGTGGATGCGGCGTAATCGGCGACACCGAAATGAAGGCTTTCATTGCGCGGGGAGGCGGCGGCAATTTCGTGAATGTTTTGCATGCCAAGTGCGGTTTCGATGATCAGCTCAAACCCGATGCGTTTCTTGCGCCCCTTGGCAGCTTCGATCTGGGTTGTCAGCATATCAAGCGCATAGACATCCGACGCTGTGCCGACCTTGGGGATCATGATCAGGTCAAGCCGGTCACCGGCCTGTTCAAGCACATCGACGACGTCACGATACATGTAATGCGTATCCAGACCATTGATGCGGACCGACAAGACCTTGTCACCCCAGTCAATGTCATTGATCGCTTCGATGATATTCTTGCGGGCCTGTTCCTTGTCACTGGGCGCAACCGCGTCTTCCAGATCAAGGAAAATGGCATCGGCCTTGGATTTCGCGGCCTTTTCAAACAGTTCGATGCGACTGCCGGGAACGGCAAGCTCTGATCGGTTCAGGCGCGCGGGGGCCGGTGTCGGGGTGGTGAAGCTCATGATTACGTTTCTCCAGAACCTGTCATTTCAAGTGGGCATCGCAAGCAAAGCCATGCAATGTCCCTGGCGTATTTTGCGTCCCGTTTTCGGGATCGTACCGTGGCCGCCGTGACAGTTATGTGGCCCGCGATCATTGTGCGTCGCGGTAATCCTGATCCCAATTTATGGTGCATATGCGAATGCTGGCAAGCTTAAAAAGCCTGTGCCTCATTGTGCTTTCGACGCATGGAGGCAAAGTCAGGCGTTTAAATAAGAAAAAGTCGAGATAAGCCTGATAAAGCAATAGCCCCTTAACGGCTCAGCCGTTAGATTACCGCCGATATCCGGGGGTGGTTCCGCATTTGCCCCGATGGTCAAATCAGCAGGTAGAACAAACGACCCATGCGTCGCGCTTATTCCATCATTGTCTCGGCTGGTATGGCACCCGTTCTGATCATGGGGGCCTGTCTGGCTCTGGCGATATCGCCGGGTCTTGTGCCTGGCGAGCTGTCCGGACTTGTCCGGTATGGTCCGTTCTTACTGGCGATGCTTGGCGGTGCAATTGCATGGTGGTTTAACCGTGGGCGTGCGGTTTTTGTCATGTTGCTGTTGCTGATTTGCTATTGGCTTCTGGTGGGAAACGGGGCGGGTTTCTCGCCCGATGGTCTGGCATTTCTTCGCATTGCGACCCTTTATCTGATCCCGATCAATCTTTTGATTCTTGGCTTTACGGCAGAACGCGGGGTTTTGAACCCGCGCGGGATTGCCCGGATGCTGGTTCTGGGATTGCAGATCTTCGTCATGCTGATGCTGGCCGGTCAGCCCGATGTCGGATCGGCACTTCATCATCTGCTCGATACGCGGTTCTTTGCCAGCACCGGTTTGATGGGCGCAATGCCGCATCCCGCGATGGTGGTTTCGTTCGTCGCCATTGTGTTGCTTTTGATCCGGCACAAGCCGTTGGAAACAAGTTTTGCTGCGGCGATTATTGCCATTGATGTGGCAACCGTGATGGGCACCGGCATTATCCAGTATGGATATCTGGCGGCCACCGGCGTTGTCCTGGCGGGATTGGCGCAAGAAGCATGGCGGATGGCATTTGTCGATGATCTGACCGGATTGCCGGGGCGTCGCGCCCTTGGTCATGCGATGGCGGAACTTGGCAATCAGTATGCAATTGCGATGCTTGACGTCGACCACTTCAAAAAGTTCAACGACACCTATGGGCATGATGTCGGTGACATCGTTCTGAAAAAGGTGGCCCGCGAACTGGCGCGAGTTGGCGGCGGTGGCAAGGCATTCCGGTATGGTGGCGAGGAATTCACCGTGGTCTTTGCCGGACGTGGCATCGAGAAGGCGCAGGGGCCGCTTGAAGCGCTGCGCAAACGCATTGCGGAAAACAAGATCGTCATCCCGGAAAAGAACAAGACCGTTTCCGTCACGATTTCGGTGGGCATTTCCGAACGTGATGAGGACGCAACCGATCCGTGGGATGTTCTTAAACGTGCCGACCAAAAGCTTTATGAAGCAAAGCAGGCCGGGCGCAACCGGGTTGTTTCGTAATCAGGGAACCGGCACCCCGTTTGGGACACCGGTTCAAAGTTCCCGGATTTCAGAAGTCAGAGTTCGTCAAACTTGAACAGCAACCGCATCGAGCCCGCCGTATTGGCAAGGGTTGCAAGGCAGTTGCTTGCGCGTTCGGCCGGGATGGCGACAGCAAAGCGTGTCGTGTAAATCCGGGCATCTTTTTCATCGGTTGCCGATGCCGCCATGCGGACAATATTGGCGTTATATTCGATGAAAATTTCCGAAAGACGCGCGATCAGTCCGGGCTGGTCAATGCCGGAACATTCGATCAGGTGAGTGGCACCGGGCGCACCGACCAGTTCCGGGGCAGCAGCGATTGCCTCGACCGAGATATCGGCATTTTCAAGTGACAGTTCGGCAAGGCCGGCGGCACATTCTGACGGTGGGCAATCATCTGGCAATTCACAGCTGGTTTCAAACTTTGCGGTGTTGCCATCCAAACCGAAGGATGTCGGGCCAAGATTTGCACCAATATCAAAAAGCAGTCCGGAAATATCAGAAACAAGACCGACGCGGTCGGTGCAAGAAATCGTTATTCTGGTATTGGCTTTCATGTCGGCACTCCTCGTACATCATCGTGGGGCTTGTCTTGGCCTTGGCCTTGGCCTTGGCCTTGGCCTTGGAAAAAGCATATCACCGGCAAGGCACGACGCCCATTTCTTTTAAAGCCGGTGGATATTCTCGCATGTTAGATATTTGAAAAAGCCCGATATTTCAGGCACTCTATCCCTTGGTATCAGATTGCTCCACCATTTGGCGGGGTAACATCTTCATCCCGCAGGGTGCCTGGCTGGTCTTGGGGCACAAAGGCCGGGCTGCGGATGACAAGGGGGATCCATGAACAATCTCGCACTAGGCGCAAAGATCGCGTTGTTTTCTGCCATTGTGGTTGCACTGGCCCTGGTCATTGTCATTGCACAATCTTCCAGTCGCGCGTTTGATGCTGCACGTAATAGCGGTATTTCACAGATGCGAAGTGAAATACGGTCTGCAGCAAATGACATGTCGGGCGTGGTGGAAGCCGCACTGATCGCAAGTTCCGGTTTTGCCGATACCGCCGCAGCTGTTGCTGAAAACGGCAAGGCCGCAAGCAACAGCGACGGCCGCGAGGTTCTTAGTCAAACCCTTCGCCAGTCGCTTCTTGATCATCCTGCATGGTTTGGTACATGGACTTTGGCCCGCCCCAATGTTTTGGGCGGATCCGATGCGGACTGGGTCGGCAAATCTGGCGGTGATTCTGCGGGGATTTACACCCCTTACTGGGTGCGAGATGGCGAAAATGTCGTCATGGATACCGGGGCCGATTATGATGCGACCGGGGATTTCGGCGAAGATTTCTTTGCGGTTTCCGAAGCAAGCAAACTGCCTGCGGTTCTTGAACCCTATGTCGAGACCCTGAATGACAATTCCGAGGTGGTGATGACGTCGGCGACGACGCCGGTCATTGTCGATGGCAAGGTTATTGCGGTTTCTGGTGTCGATCTTGAACTCAGTGCCCTTCAGAAACGTGTAGCAGAAGAAAAGCCGTTCGGTGTCGGGCGTCTTTGGCTTGTGACCGATACCGGTTCGGTCGTGGCCCATCCTGATCCGGAGTTGCTGGCAGCGAAGCTTGAAGATACCGGTGTGAGCCCTGATCAGGTTGCTACCGCCCGTTCCGAGGGATTTGTGACCGCCGAGCTTGACGGGGTTGAAAGCTATCTGGTGGCGTTGCCTGTGCAGTTCGGCAATGCGCCGCAAATCTGGACGATCATCGGGGCGGTTCCGAGTGATGCTGTTCTTGCCAGTGCCAATGCGGCTGCGCGTGAAGCGATCATTATCGGGTTGATTGTTCTGGCGGCGGCGATTGTTGCAGCCCTTATGGTAGGCAAACTTCAGGCACGCCCGATTTTGAACCTGGCGGCCGTGATGGGCAAAATGGCCGATGGAAATCTGGCAACCGAGATTCCCCATATCGGGCAAAGCAATGAAATGGGCAAGATGGCCGCTGCCCTTGAAAACTTCCGGGACAAATCCTTGCGGGCGAGGGAGCTTGAAGAAGAGGCCGAAGCTGCCGAAAAACGCGCAGAGGAAACCCGCAAGCAGGCAATGATCAAGGTTGCTGATGATTTCGAAGCAAGTTCGGGCAAGGCGGTGGCATCGGTCAGTTCGGCTGCTGCGGCACTGGGTGAAATTACCGAACGGATGGGGCGTCTTGTCGAAACGGCGCGTTCCCGCATGTCGCACGCCACTGGCGGTGCGGATCAGGCCAGCGAGAATGTGCAGGTTGTTGCCTCTGCCGCGGAGGAACTTCTGGCCTCGATTGAAGAAATCGGACAGCAGGTCGCCATGGCCGCCGACGTTTCGCGCGAAGCGGCACAGGAAGCCAGTGCTGCGACGACCAATATCAGCGATCTGGACGGCAAGGCGCGCCAGATTGGCGAAGTCGTGACGATCATTCAGGATATCGCAGCCCAGACCAATCTTCTGGCGCTGAATGCGACGATTGAGGCCGCCCGTGCCGGGGAGGCAGGCAAGGGCTTTGCGGTTGTTGCCAACGAGGTCAAGGGGCTGGCTAACCAGACATCCAAGGCAACTGATGAAATTTCCGAACAGATCAGCGTCATTCAGGGATCGGTAAGTGCGGCTGTCGAAACCATCGGACGTATTGACGAAGTTGTCGGCCGGGTCGAAGGGATTTCAACGGCAATTGCATCGGCTGTTGAAGAACAAAGTGCTGCAACCCGCGAGATCGCCAATAGCGCGGGCAAGGCTTCAGACGGTGTTCAGACCTTTGCCAGCAGCATCGGTGAACTTGCGCAGTCAATCGAGGAAGTTGGTGGTGTCTCGCAGGATGTGCACGGGGCTGCGGTCAATCTTCAGGATGATAGCAGCTCGCTTGAGGGATCGGTTTCGACCTTCCTTGGCGCAGTGCGCAAGTGATTCGTGAGCCGGGAAGCAAGGCACTGTTTCCCGCGACTTTTACCGGAAAAGAACAAAGGCCCGACGGATAACGTCGGGCCTTTGACTGGCGCGCCCGGAAGGATTCGAACCTCCGGCCTTCTGATTCGTAGTCAGATGCTCTATCCAGCTGAGCTACGGGCGCTTTGCCTTAATTTCCGGCGGTTTGCTTGGGTGTGCTCCCCGTCGGCGGAGCGGAACTTATGCAAACGAGCAGGGCATTGCAAGCAGTAAATTTCAAAAAAAGGTATTTTTTCGTAAGGCGCGGTTTACGGGACTGCTACGCACTTGTTTTGCCCGGCTTTGTCCGGTTTGTCGGACTTATGGACAAGACTCGGCAAAAAAGGGGCAAATGCGTCTTGTTCCACAAGTGGTCGTGGACTAAGATGCATTCAATCCCGGGGGAACAGGGGCTTGTTTCACCACATAAAAAAGCAGGCCCAGGGAGATTCGCATATTTCTACTTAGGTAATAGATCGAAATGGCCGTTCGTAAAACCTACCTTGCCGTAATCGGCACCGCCCTGATGCTGGGGGGATGTTCTTTTTCTTCTGAGGCCCTTTGGCCAACACTTGCTGGTGAAGAAGATACGACCCAGGAAAACATGGTCGCATCCGAGCCGGTCGGTGCTAATGCCACCACCAGTTACGATGTTGCTGCAAGCACACAGCCGTTGACCGGTGTGTCTCAGACCGGAACCTTTGTCGGTTCCAAAGTCGAGAACATGCAGCAGGAGCTCAACCGTCTCAAGGCGGCTTTGAACCAACACAACAATGAACTGCAACAGCTTCGCGGACAGACTGTCTCGCATTCGCAGGCCTATCACGGCACTGTGGCTGCGATCAGCGCACGTTTGCAGGTTGGCACGACCCCGGGTAACCCGGTTCTTGTGCAGCAGTGGAACACCGCACAGTCCGAGCTGGACCTGGTGAATGACGATATTGCCGCACTGAACTCGCTGGCGAACAAGGTTGCTGCTGACAGCACGCTTTCGACTTTCCTGCTTGAGTCTGTTCGCTCCGCCTATCAGGTTTCCGGTGCTGTTGACGAAGACCATCGTCAGCTCGCCCTGCTTGAAGACGAAACCAACCGCACCACGGTGCTGATTGATCGTCTCCTGAACGAAATCAGCGAAAGCCTGTCGCGTCAGACATCCTATGTCAGCACCGAACGTGCGAACCTGAACGCTTTGGCACTGGCTGTTAAAAACGGTGAAATCTTCGGGGATTCGCTTTCCAAGCGGGTTTTCCAGTCACAGGCCGCTCCGGCGTCGGCTAGCCCGCGCATGGCAGCAGCCGGTGACCGCCCGCTAGTCGTCATCCGTTTTGATACTGCCAGCGTGAAATACGAGCAGGCGCTTTATAACGCGGTGAACCGCGTTCTGGAACGCCGCCCGCAGGCCAGCTTTGACGTTGTCGCGGTAACGCCGAATCGTGGTACCCCGGCGCAAGTCGCGCTGAATTCAAACAAATCCAAGCGTAATGCGCAGGCAGTTCTTCGGTCGCTGACCGATATGGGCATGCCAAGCTCGCGTGTTCATGCATCGGATGCCACCAGCGCATCTGTTTCGTCCAACGAGGTGCATGTTTTCGTGCGCTAAGTCCGGTCGGACATAAGGGATTTTAAGAACGGCTCTGACGGGTGCTTCGGGAAATCGAAGCACCCGTTTGTTTTTGATCGATCATGCATTGTGGTCTTTGCGATCGCGATGCCTTATCCACCCCGGGCAAGAAGAGAGTGATGGGCGATCTCGTCAATCTGCGTCAGGCACGCAAACGCAAGCAGCGCAATGAAAAGGCCAAAAAGGCGGACGAGAACCGGGCGATTCACGGGCGCACGCGGCATGAGCGCACACTTTCGGATGCGGAAAAGCAGGCAGCCCAAAAGCATCTTGATGCGCATCAGCGAACCGGGCCGGTTGGCGATGGTGACAGCACAGGTGATAAAGATGCTGATACGCCGGTGACCCCGCCAGTATCCGACAGTTCTGACAAGCCCAAATCACCGTCGGCTAAGCCGGAGAACGTCGTGTCGATCTTTTCACACGATAAAAGCAGCAACGATCCGGCCTGAAACTCGGCTGAAACGGCCATCAATAGAGAACCTGCATTCACGGGCGGTTTGCCAAACAGGCATCGTTCCGGATGTGACGGGACTCTTCATTTGCGGCACAGATGGACGGTGGCATCCAGGTTGTTTCGGCAGCAGATGGCCCGATGCCACAGACCCGCGAGCACATTCTGCTTGCGCGTCAGGTTGGCGTTCCGGCACTGGTCGTGTCCATGAACAAGGTTGACCAGGTTGATGACGAAGAGTCCTTGAGCTCGTCGAAATGAAATCTGTTAATGGTCTTGCGGTTTCAGTGATCGTTGGTGTGCTTTGCCTATTGCATGTGTTCCTATCCCATGGATGGGCGGATAGCGTGCCCCCAGGCGCTTTGAGAGAGGTCTGGTCGGCTTTGGATGGGGAGGAGGGGGCAAGGTATCGCCACCCGTGTCAGAAGCGCAGTGACAAGGGTCTGATGCCAACACTGCAATACACGCGGGCAGAACTGAGCCGTCACATCGGGCATGCACGGCAGAACCGGCTTATTGCCGGGAATTCAAATCACAGCACCAGGAGATCGTCTTTCATCTGGTGCCGGTCGCAAATCTTCAAATCACTTCACGGTTAAACCGGTCATCAGTTTAACAGTGTTTCAGCTTCACGCTTGCTTTGGTCAAGGGCCTCGTCCCATCCCATCAGCCAGTCTTCATGATCACGCGAATCAGACGGGTAGGGGTTTTCTGTCAGACGATGCGCATCCAGACCCGCCGAGAAACCAGAACCATAGGCCGAATTGGGCAGATGGCGTTCATGCACGACCGGTGCATAGGTCTCGTAGATCTGGTTGCGGAACGCCGGAAGAGAGCACAGCACACCATCATCAATACCAAGCGGATAGGCCATCATCATGGCCGTGCCAAGCGAGGTGATGGAAAGCTCGTCACCGGCCGTGATGCGGATCAGACCAGCCAGTCGCAGATTGGCGATGGCACTGTCGATGCGCCGCTGCAAATCCGGGCCGTCTTCAATGGCAACCTGATTGCCATCATCATCTGTGCAGAAAAGGGAAAGGACACGACGCAACAACATGTTGCGGTCAAGATTGGCCTCGGCACTGCGTAGCACCGTAAGCATCAAAGCAGGATCGCCAGGCGCGAAATCCATAGAACTGGACATTCAGGGGCCTCCGTTCAGATAGAACCGAATTCCCTCCCAAGCAGGCAGCCATTCTTTGTTGTCGGCGTTTGGGCCGAAACCGTGCTGCCTTTTATTATTATAGTTTGCAGATATGTTTCCAACTTGTGAAGACAAGATTGCGCTTTGGTAGAATTTTTTATGCAAAGAAGTGAATTTACGCAGACATCCAGGCTAATAGCTTGAAAGTATGTGCTTATCTGAACATCTGCCACAGGTTCGGTCGCGCTTAAAAAAATCGCGCATTCAGGTCTTGATAACAGGCATAGGGCACGGGGCATCTGTTGCGACGCGCATGCTTCTTGTCGAAGGAGCAGATTTAGCCGGATGATTTTGAGGTTGCGGACTTTGACGCCGGGGCCTTGCCATCCGGGTTTCGCCAGACGCGGACCCGGTTGCGTCCGCCTTCCTTGGCGGCATAAAGCGCCTGATCGGCTTTTTCGATGATCTGTTCGACGGTCCGGCTTTTGGTCATGGGGGCGGCACCGATAGAGGCTGTGACCGGCAGGATGGTGGTGTCGGAAATCGTGACAGGTGATGCCTCGATCACCCGGCGCAGACGTTCAAGCACGCGCGCGCATTGCTTCATGTCTGCATTGGGCAGACAGATCAGGAATTCCTCGCCGCCATAGCGATAGACTTTGTCAAACGGGCGGACATGCGATTGCAGGATACCGGCAACCGATTGCAACACAAGGTCACCAGCCTGATGGCCATAAGTGTCGTTAACCGATTTAAAGTGATCAAGGTCGACAAGGGCAATGGCCGTCGGGACACCGGTTCGAATCGACCTTTCGCGTTCGGCATTGAGATCGCCCAGCATCGTCTGACGATTATAGGTGCCGGTGAGCGGATCAACATCGGACCTTGCGGTGCGGAATGCGCGTTCAAGACGTCGTACTTGTGCAAAGAACGATTCGGCACGAAGCGCCATCATATCGAACTCGGCCGAATCGATTTCGCCATCGACCTCGCGCGCGCTCAAAAGCCGTCGTGCCGAATCGTGCAATTGTTGATGGGTTGTGGCCAGCGCATGCATTGCAGGCTGGTCTATCAGCCGATTATGCCGGTTAAGCGCATACCAGGCGCCAAAATCGCAATCATGATCATCCTCTTCATGTTCCGATGGACTCGGAGAATCAGGAAGCATCAGTTTGCGATTCCAGCGCAGAATGAGCGCGATATGTTCGCTCAGGGCCTTTTCGAGTTCGGCCAGAATGTCGCGTTCAGCATCAGCCATCCCGCCATCGGCAACGCTTTCGGGCATTTTGTGGCCCGTGTCGTTGCCCCTGCGTATTGTGGGTTTGGGCGGTGCTGGTTGCGACGTATCACTCATTCAGTTGGCCCGGAAAAGACTTCACTAAACGTTTGTTTTAACAGGCGATCGAGCTCATCCATAGAAATATCGACACCAAGGTCGGCAAGGCTGGTGACGCCATGCTCGGAAATGCCGCAGGGCACGATGCCGCCGAAATGTGAAAGATCCGGTGCAACATTGATTGCAATCCCGTGAAAGGTCACCCAGCGGCGCACGCGCACGCCAATGGCGGAAATCTTGTCTTCCCGACCATCTTCACGCACGACCCAGATGCCAACGCGGCCATCGCGTCGTTCACCCTTGATGCCCAGCAAAGCCAGGGTGCGAATCACCCATTCTTCGAGATTATGAACATATGCCCGGACGTCGCGACCCCGATTCTTGAGGTCCAGCATCAGATAAACCGTCCGCTGACCCGGTCCGTGATAGGTATATTGCCCGCCGCGACCCGCGTCATAGACAGGAAAGCGATCCGGATCGACCAAATCTTCCTGATGGGCGCTGGTCCCGGCCGTATAAAGTGGCGGATGTTCAAGAAACCAAACAAGTTCATTGGCTTCGCCTGCATGGATCGCTTCGGCGCGGGCCTCCATTTCAGCAAGGGCTTCGGGGTAGGGAACCAACTCCGGGGTGGTGCGCCACTCGATGATTTGCGCGGTTGGGGCGATGGAATGCATTTTTCCTGACAAATAAATGAAATTAAGTGAAATGAGCCCTTGATCAGGGGTAATCAATTTGCTATCTCCCTTTCCGCGCCAAGGCAAGCCCACTTCTACACCTCACGGGCTTTGCTGCAGACAATATGCGGTCGTGGCGGAATTGGTAGACGCGCAGCGTTGAGGTCGCTGTGGGCTAACCCCCGTGGAAGTTCGAGTCTTCTCGACCGCACCAAAAACGCCTCCTCTTTTCAAGAGGGGGCTTTTTTGTTTCCGGGTTTTCGATTGCGGGTCAGGCAACCGGAGTTTCCCGATAAAAGAGCCCGCCAGAAACGGCGGGTTTTTTCGTTTGTGGACCTTCCCCATATATCCCCTACAATGTTTTTGTCAGCCAGCTCTGGGCGGGGCCGGTCGGGTTAACGCGGTTGCGATACAACCGATTGATTTATTGTGCGGTGCCGCGTTGAAAATTATGCAATGCAGCCCTTTGGCAGAACGTTGCACTGAGTGCTTCAATCACAGGGAAAACTCATTTAGTCTGGGTTTCCCACTAGAACGAATTATCAGGATTTAACCATTTTCTGGTTAATTAATGTAAATACCTGAAATTAAAAGGTATTATGATGGCAAATAGAAATGACAAGCTGCGTGAAGCAGCTTTGGACTATCACCGGTATCCCACCCCGGGGAAATTGTCCGTAACGGCGACGACGACACTTGCCAACCAGCGTGACCTTGCCCTGGCCTATTCGCCGGGTGTTGCGTTTGCATGTGAAGAAATCGTCAAAAACCCCGATACGGCGGCGGAATATACTGCGCGCGCCAATCTGGTCGGTGTGATTTCCAACGGTACGGCTGTTCTTGGTCTTGGCCCGATTGGCCCGCTGGCATCCAAGCCGGTGATGGAGGGCAAGGCAGTTCTGTTCAAGAAGTTCGCCAATATCGACGTGTTCGATCTTGAAGTCGCCGAAACCGACCCGCAAAAATTTATCGATATCGTCGCTGCACTCGAGCCGACTTTCGGGGGTGTTAACCTCGAAGACATTAAGGCGCCTGAATGCTTCATCATCGAGAAAGCATTGCGCGAACGTTGCAACATTCCGATTTTCCATGATGACCAGCACGGAACGGCGATTTGTGTCGCGGCTGCGGTTCTTAATGGATTGCGTGTCACGGGCAAGGATATCAACAAGGTCCGCCTGGTGACATCGGGGGCTGGTGCCGCCGCGCTTGCGTGTCTTAACCTTCTGGTGTCGATGGGGCTGCCCAAGGACAACATCACGGTCACCGACCGGTTTGGTGTCGTTTACAAGGGCCGTCAGGAAGAAATGGATCCGTGGAAAGCGGATTATGCCATTGAAACCAATGCCCGCACATTAAGTGACGTGATCGAAGGGGCTGATATCTTCCTTGGTCTGTCTGCGCCCAATGTCATGGGCGAGGACGAACTGCGCAAGATGGGTGAACGCCCGATCATTATGGCGCTTGCCAACCCGACCCCGGAAGTATCGCCTGAACTGGTCAAGGAAATCCGCCCGGATGCCGTTATGGCGACGGGACGTACCGATTATCCCAATCAGGTGAATAACGTTCTTTGCTTCCCGTTCCTGTTCCGTGGTGCGCTTGATGTCGGTGCGACCGAGATCAACGAGGAAATGAAAATTGCCGCGGTCGAGGCGATTGCCGATCTGGCAACCGCAGAGGTTTCGGACGTTGTTGCGACGGCTTATGGCGGTGAGGAACTTAAATTCGGTCCGGAATACCTTATTCCCAAACCGTTTGATCCGCGTCTGATGCTTGAAATTCCGCCGCGTGTGGCAAAGGCTGCGATGGATAGCGGTGTTGCCAAACGCCCGATCGAGGATTTCGATCATTACCGTCAGCAGCTTGAAGGCTTTGTCTTCCGGTCTGGTCTGGTGATGAAGCCGGTCTTTGACATGGCACGCGCACATAAAAAACGCGTGGTCTATCCCGAAGGCGAATCGCGCCGCGTTCTTCAGGCCTGTCAGGTGCTTGTCGATGACGGCGTCTGCGTTCCGGTGGTGATTGGTCGTCGCGAAGTGATCCTGGAACGCATCACCGAACTTGGCTTGCGTCTGATCCCTGATGAACAGATTGAAATCCATGATCCGGATGACAATCCGCATTTCGAACAGGACTGGCAGGACTTCCACAACATCATGGGACGTCGCGGGATCAACCCGGAATATGCGCGTTCCATCGTGCGTACACGTCCAACCGTGATCGCAGCCCTTATGCTGCGTCGTGGTGAAGTGGATGCGATGCTGTGTGGCTGTCAGGGCGGTTTCCTGCGTCACCTGCGCTATGTCCGCAATCTTGTGGGCCTGCAGAAAGGCGTGACCGACTTCTCGACGGTCAATATGATGATCATGAAGCAGGGGACCTTCTTCCTGACCGATACCTATGTGTCGGTTGACCCAACCCCTGAACATGTGGCGGAAACCACGATCATGGCAGCCGATGTGGTCAAGCGGTTTGGCATTACGCCAAAGGCCGCCTTGATTTCGCATTCGAACTTCGGCAGTCACGAAAACAAGTCGGCCTGCAAGATGCGCGACGCGCTTCAGCTGATCCGTACGCAGGCGCCGGACCTTGAGGTCGAAGGTGAAATGCATGCCGATGCGGCAATTTCACAGCCGATCCGTGATCGTATCTTCCCGCATTCGATGCTTAAGGGGGCTGCGAACCTTCTGGTGATGCCGACCCTTGATGCTGCCAACATCTCCTATAATCTGGTCAAGATGCTGGGTGATGGTTTGCCGGTTGGCCCGATTTTGGTCGGTGCTGCGAAATCGGCACATGTGGTCAGCCCGTCGATCACGGTGCGCGGTATCGTCAATATGACTGCAATCGCGGTTGTTGATGCGGTAACGCGTAGTCAGGAAGGCCAATAAAATATCTGTCGTTGCGCCCCTTGACCGGGGCCATGCGATAGCGCAGAAACAGCCGTGTCGGGATTTTGATCATCAACGTCCCGGCGCGGCGTTTTCATAAGACAGTTTCAATCTGGTGCAGGGCGCAAACAGCAGCACGTAACTCAGGGAGGGGCAGATGGCAGGTCAAGTTGATGAACTCGACCGTCCGGCGGATACATCCACCGGCGATGAATATGTCGATCTGACACCTGAATATGCGCGCGAAATCTTTGACGCCCTTGGCGAGGAAGACAGCAACACTGCGTCTGAACTGCTTGGCGAATTGCACTTTGCCGACATTGCAGATTTGCTGGGTTGGGCAAGCTCGAACCAGCGTGCGCAACTTGTCGAACTGATCCGCCCCGACTTTGACCCGGAATTCCTGACCGAACTTGACGATGACCTTCGCGAGGAAGTCATCAACCTGCTCGGCACAGATGTGGTGGCCGAGGCCATCACAGAGCTTGATTCAGATGACGTTGTCGAGGTCATCGAGGATTTTGATGCCGACGAACAGCGCGAACTTCTTGGCGCGCTTTCCGATATCGAACGTGCCCGCGTTGAAGAAGCTCTTTCCTATCCGGAATATACCGCCGGTCGTATCATGCAGCGCGAGCTGGTGGCGATCCCGGATTACTGGTCGGTCGGCCAGACCATCGATTTCCTGCGGTCGGCCAAAAATCTGCCGGATGACTTTTACGACATCATCGTCGTTGATCCGCGTTACAGCCCGGTCGGCATCGTGCCTTTGTCGCGTGTGATCCGCACCAACCGTCCGGTGCTGGTGCGTGATGTGATGGGGTCGGATGAAATGCGCACGGTCCTTGTGACCGAGGAACAGGAAAACGTCGCCCATCTGTTCCGTCAGCGTGACCTTATTTCCGCACCGGTTGTAGATGATTCCGGTCGTCTTGTCGGTGTGATCACGGTAGATGACGTCGTTGACGTTATCGACGAGGAATATGAAGAAGACATGATGCGCCTTGCCGGTGTCGGCGAGGAGGATGACCTTTCAAGTGCGATCCTTGATACCACCCGGTCGCGCTTTACCTGGCTTCTGGTCAATCTGGGAACCGCGATCATGGCATCGGTGGTCATCGGCCTGTTTGAAGGGACGATTGAAAAGCTGGTCGCACTGGCGATTCTGATGCCGATTGTGGCCTCGATGGGCGGGAATGCCGGTACGCAGACCCTGACTGTTGCGGTGCGTGCGATTGCCACGCGTGAGCTGACCAGCACCAACGCATGGCGTGTGATCCGCAAGGAGGTCGCTGTATGTGGTCTGAACGGGCTGGCATTTGCCATCTTGTCCGGAGCTGTAACCTGGCTTTGGTTTGATGATCTTTTGCTGGGCGGTGTGATTGGCGCTGCGATGATTATCAATCTGCTTTTTGCCGGGCTGTTTGGTGCCCTGATCCCGCTTGGTCTGGAACGTGCGGGTATTGATCCCGCTGTATCTTCATCGGTGTTCCTGACGACGATTACCGATGTTGTCGGTTTCTTTGCATTCCTTGGACTGGCGGCGATTTTCCTGCTTTAGGCCTCAATAATCCAGTCGGTATCTGGCAAGCGCAGTGTTTGAGGCTGCCGGATTTGCAAATAAAAAGCCCCGCAGATAATGCTGCGGGGCTTTTGGTTTTTAGGCTGCCGAATCAATGAGCAGGCAATTTGCGAAAGCTAGCCTGAATGTTCGTCTTCTGCCGGACTTGATGTTGCTTTCGGGCGCGCCGGGCTCTTTTGCCGGGGCAGAAGTTCGGCGGTGTCGATTGCATCAAGTGGTGCAGACAGCAAGAAGCCCTGCATCTCGTCACAATCCGCAGCCTGAAGCACAGCAAGCTGTTCTTCGGTTTCAACACCCACAGCAACCACCTTGCGATTAAGGCTTTTGCACAGCCGGATTGCCGGTTGCAGGATGCTGTTTTCGGGTTGCTCATCAAGGGCCAGATTGAACAGCGATTTTGACAGCTTGATCCGCTGAACCGGGAAGCGTTTCAGATAGCGCAGCGACGTATTGCCCGCCGCAAAGTGATCAAGGGTCAGGCCAATACCCGCCTCGGCAAAGCGATAGAACTGGCCAAGCGCACGTTCGGGTTCACGCATGGCGATGTCTTCGGAAACCTCGATCTCGATCATGGCGGCATCAATTTCATGTTCAGCCGTAAGATCGATGATGTTCTTGATCAGGTCAGCCTGAATGAACTGGCGGCTTGAAACGTTCAATGCAATCGGAACCGGGACATAGCCCTGTTCACGCCATTGGGCGATCTGTTTGCACACGGTTTCAATGATCCATTGACCCAGTGGTGACAAAAGCCCCGTCCGGTCGGCAACTGCGATAAAGTCAGGCGGCAGGCGGCGCTTGCCGCTGTCATCAATCCAGCGCAACAGCGCCTCAAACCCGGTCAGGGTGCGGTCGGATGTGCGATAGCGCGGCTGATATTCAAGGACAAAGCGCTTTTCATCAACCGCACGGCGCAATTGCGTTTCCATTGAAAGACGCGCATGCATCACGTTGTTCATCGTCTCGACAAAGAAGCAATAAGACGATTCCGCAGATTTCTGGGCGCGATACATTGCGGCATCCGCATTGGCCAGCAATTGCGACGGTGCGCGCGCATCGTTGGGATACAGGGCGACACCAACACTGACATGCAGACGGATTTCTTCGCCTGTCGTGGTCTGGATCGGCTGTGACATGGCTTCGACCACGCGTTCGGCAACCAGTGCCGCGCCTTCGGCCTCTGACAGGTCGGTTGCGATAATCGCAAACATGTCCCCCGAGAACCGGGCACAGGTGTCTTTTTCACGCACTGTCGCGCGCAGACGCCCGGATATGGTGCGCAATGTTTCGTCACCGATATCTGCGCCGAACCGGTCATTGATGGCGCGGAAATTGTCGATATCAACCACCAGAACCGACAGAAGCTTTTCATACCGTTTGGCATGGGCAACCGCTTGATTAAGGCGGTCTTCAAACAGTGCATGGTTTGGAAGCCCGGTAAGCGGGTCATGCGTTGCCAGATACCGCAACCGATTAACCGATGCGTTGGCCGCCGGATTGTGATGCAGGGTGATATCAACGCAATCAGGATTGCTGGCGGATGGCTTCATCGCCAGATTGCAGACGACATGAACGCCTTCGGCGCTGCGGACAATCCATTCACGGCGTAATTCTTCCTCGCCGCGATTGATGGCAAGCAGCATCTTTTCCTGGGATCGACGCGAAGCGGTTCCGTCGGACTGGAATTCCGGCGCCAGATTGTAAAAGCGGATAAATCCGTAATCTTCTTCGCGCAGATCAAAGAATTCGGCCGTTTCCGGCGACATTGATTTCAGATGACCATCAAGCTTGGTAATCGACAAAGCAAGGTCATTGATATCATCACCGGCATTGATGTGATGCAGATGGCGTCGGGATGATGTTTTCTGCCGGTTGGTCAGCATGAAGATCAGAACGGTAAACAACGCTGTTACCAGCGTCCCGAACAGCAAAATAAGTTCGGGATTGATGGTGTGCTGGCTTGCAAGTTTGGGGTCGGCAATGACATCGACCTGCCACTGACGCCCGACAATCTCGACCGGGACGGTGCGTTGCAACTGTTCGTCATCCCCTTCGCCACGGATTTCAAACAGAACAGTGTCACCTTCGCGCACACGCACGGTGTAATCTTCGACCTGTTCCGTATTGATGACCGAGGCCAGCATGGAGCGGATGCGGAATGCCCCGTTGATGATGCCGATAATCTCGCCATCACGGCCCAGAACCGGGCTATAGGCCGCAAATCCGCGCCCGCCCTGAAGAAGTTCAAGTGTCGGGGTGATCTGGGTTCTGCGCTGATCAAGGGCGATATCAAGAACCGGGCCTGCCATCGGATGGCGTTTCAGATCGGCACCAATGGCCGGAACGTTCCCCTTGATCGGGGCTACATATAAAATGAGGTAATTGGGCGAAATCCAGTTGATTGCCTGCAGCGCCGGGAAACGGCTTTGCAGCGGGGTGGCAATCGAGAGATATGCGCGTTCATCCTCGGGCGCACCGTCCTGCCAGTTATCCGCAAAGCTTTCAAGAACGGCGAGGTTGCTTGTGACAATCTGGCTGACTTGCTGGGCTACAGACGTGGCTGTAATCTGGGCTGCGGACAGAAGAATGGTACGACGATTTTTTTCAAACGTTTGCCAGAAAAAGAAAGTCACAGAGCCAAGGAAAACTGCCGTCAGAAAACCTGCCAACAATGCCCGTTTCTTCAAACGGGCCGTTTGCGTGGATGCATTTTCATCAGCTTGTTTGTTTTCTTCTTCCATCTCTCCCCCATACGTGACCCGCAAAACAGGTTCCCCAAACCCGGATATGCGCGCAAAAAAAAACGCATTCGTCACGTCATTTGCAAAGGCATCATGCGTATGATGTCTTACAAACGGTTTTGTGTCACGCAGACGATAAGCAATTCGCTCTATGTTTAATGGTGCCATTATTACAGGATTTTAAGGGTTTAGTCGCGTTCATTTGCATATAATTTTTTGCGCAATAAGTTCGTTGCCGGGGCATCTGCACCATTTTTGCGGGCAGAAGCAGGATTAAATCTTTGTTCGCCCCTGTTCGTGGCGCGCCAACTGGTGTATCTGAGGCTGGCTTCTGGCACCCGCGATAATTTGCCAGATAAAAGTGTGACGAAGATCACCCCCGAGAGAGAGTTTATGAAACATCATCACCGCAATCCCCGTGCCCGTGGGGGACGCAAGCGTCAACCGTCCCGGCGTGATCCGCTGATTGGTTTTGAAGCGCCCGTCACCATCGAACAGGTTGGTGCGCGTGGTGATGGCATTGCACATATTCAGGCCCCGGATGGTAAAGCGGTTCTGGTCTATGTTGATTGCGTGTTGCCCGGGGATGAAGTGCGGGTTGCCCTGCGTCAGAAACGCGGTGACGGATATGGCGCCGAAGTCATCGAGGAAATTGCCCGCACCGGAGCGTTCAACCCGCCACGCTGTTCGCATTTCAAGGAATGCGGCGGCTGTGCGCTTCAGCATATGAGCGACGATGATTACCGCGCGTGGAAATATGACAAGGCCAAAACTGCTGTTTTGCGGGCGGGGATTGATCCTGAGGATGCAGATGATCTGATTGCCGATGTTGAAATTTCACCACCGGCAAGTCGCCGTCGCGCGGGTTTCTCCGTTCATGTCGGGGCGACCGGGGTGTTTGTCGGTTTCCATGGCCGGTTCAGTCATACGGTTTTGAATGTTCCTGACTGCGCTGTTTTGCGCCCGGAATTGATGGCGTTCCGTTCTGCCTTTGTCGATTTCCTGATATCCTGTCCGCCAGATTACGCGCGCGATATCAAAGAGGTCTTTGTTACCCTTGTCGATAACGGACTTGATGTTCTGATCCAGGCCAGTGCAGACCCCAATCTTGATATGCGTCAGGATCTGGCCGAATTCGCCGGGGCACAGAACCTTGCGCGTCTGAGCTGGCAGGTCGGGGATCGTCCGGATGAACCGGTTGCAGCCCGGCATACGCCGCTGGTGTCCTTTGAAAATGTCGAAGTGTCGATTGCGCCTGCCGGGTTCTTGCAGGCAACGCTTGATGGTCAGCAATCCCTTGTAAATGCGGTCAAGCAGGCACTGGATGAAATTGCACCGCGACAGGTCGCCGATCTGTTCTGCGGGGTCGGCAGCTTTACATTCGCATTGGCCTTGCATGGCAAGCGCCGGTCGGTGACTGCTGTTGAAAGTGACCCGCGTGCGGTCGAACTTTTGCAATATGCCGTGGGTCAGTCAGGAAGTCCGATCAAGGTTGTCAAACGTGACCTGTTCCGTCAGCCACTTACTGCGGCTGAGTTGGGGGCATTTGATCTGGTGCTGTTTGATCCGCCGCGTGCAGGCGCACTGGCCCAGTGCGAGCAACTGGCAACAGGCGGACCTGAATGGGTTCTTGCGGTTTCCTGTAATCCGGCGACCTTTACGCGCGACATGCGTGTGTTGCGCAATGGCGGCTATGAAATTCAAAAGGTCGTCCCGGTGGATCAGTTCCTGTGGTCGTCACATCTGGAACTGTTTGCTGTTCTGCGCCGTAAAGCGGTCTGATCCGGGCTGTTCGGGGCAGCCCGGATTGACGTTTGCAGGCGGACTTTACAGGCTGATTGCGCCCAGATTGGGTGGGGGTTTTTAAAATCGCGCCTTGATTGTGCGATTTGGCTTAATGTTTCATCGCTAATAATCTATACTAATGGCTGGTATTTCCGCCGGACACCAGGAAGGTCAGGTGGACAAAGTTTTGAATGATTTCAATTTCTTTGTCCGTGCAGCATGTAGTTGCCTCGCCGGCTTGTTTGTGCGGAAAAGCAATGGAACCAGTTGCGAGTCAGCTTACGATCTATACCAATACTGCGCGTGCGATTGCACCGCAGAACCGGTTGATCGCGTCTGATGGCAGCCAGTATCCCACGTCATCGGGCAGTTCTGAACGCAATACCGATTCGCTTCGTGGTGCGAGTTACACCACAGAAAAGCTTCGTGGATCGCTTGGCAGTGCCAGCAACCTTTTGACACAGGCATCAAGTGATTTGTCGCGCATCGGTGATGCGCTTGACGAAATTGAATCCCTGATCGAAATCGCAGAAGAAAGCCCGGACCTTTCGGCGCAGCAGCGTGCGCAACTTAATAGCCAGATCGAAGATTATCTGGGCGAAATTGACGATATTGCTGCAAACAGCAGCTTCGATGGCCGGAACCTTCTGGATGCGGATCAAACGATATCGGTACAGGTCGGTTCCGGAACGTCGTCAGATAACCGGATCAATGTCGAACTTTATGCATCGTCGACCGAGGATTTGGCGACGGGGCTTTCATCAATTGACCTGACGGATGGTTCGGGCGTTTCAAATGCACGTGCCCTGATTGATGAAGCGCAGCAGGCATTGCGTGATCGCGAGACTTCATTGTCGGCTGATCGCGGCAGTCTTGCCGTTGCGCAGGATCAAAACCGCGTTTCACAGGTTGCAGGCGACAATATTGTCCAGGCCCAACTGGCGGCGTCCGAAACATCCGGTGCCGAGGATATCAGGTCGCGTATTTCGGCAAATCTGCAGGCCTATCTTGGGGATATCGCCACCCAGCTTGCCAGTCAGACGGTCAGTATTGGCGGGTTCAGCTTGCCTGAACCACGACCTGATCCGTTCCTTGAACAGAATGACAGGCCGGTCTTTGACCCGAACGCCGATAAACGTGATCCTCTGGCACAGGAAACCTTTGGGCAATCGCCGGATGCAAACACCAGACAATCCTATTCCACGCCGGTCTTTGGCGGGTATGACAGCGGTGGTCATGCGACTTCAAACAGCGGTGGCGGGGCTGATCGTTCGCAAAACCGTGTGTCTGTCGATGCCTGATATCTTGGGTAAAGCTGTAACTATTTAAAAGGCCCCGTGGATGTTCCGCGGGGCCTTTGGTTCGTTTGATCGAAAGGGCAGGTGATCGAAAGGACGGGTGGTTTTCGGAAATCTATCCTGTCGTCTAGCCTTCTACGGTCTCATCTTCATACACGCCCCAGAAACCGTGACGCGGTGCCCATCCTTCGAAATCGCCAAAGCGCAGCTGGCACCAGTTCATATTGGCCGGGCAGTCTTCGATGCTTCCGATGACGCTGGCCGAGACCATAGCGATCTTGCGGGCATTTTCATCAGCCGCGGAATAAAGCGTGATGCTGTCATCGGTGACGATCACATGTCGAGAGCCGACCAGAAGGCTTTGATGAACCCAGCCTTCACTGCCTTCCCAGTCGCGAACCTTGCGCCATGTATCAAATTCAGACACGACTTCCATCGGCATATTGCGACGTTGATAAATCCAGACTTTCGGATATCGAAGCCCCGGCCCGGAACGCAAGAATACCTTGTCTGATCGCAGTGCGACAAATCGCGGAATAGGCAGACCGGATTCTTGGGCGCTGGCCACAATCGGGGTGGTCAGACTTGCCAGAACAGCCAAAGCCATGAAGCGATACATAAATGTGCGCAAAAACTGCGGCATCTTGTTGGTATTCCCTTGTTTCGGAGCTCTGACAGGGATCTGTCAGAAATCCTCTTCACGTAATAAAATTACAAAAAATGCGTCAAAATCCTTGCTTTTGTACCTTGCTGCATGGCATCACTGCATTGCGGCAGGGCACAAAAAATGTGACATGCCATATTTTGTCAGAAAAAGAGTTAAAAGACCGCATAGGATCGGCAGATGACCAAGAAAAAACCGCTTGTCGTCGTGACCCGGAAGCTGCCGGAAGCGATTGAAACCCGCATGATGGAACTGTTCGATGCGCGTCTGAATATCGATGACGCCGCAATGACCAAGGAACAACTCATCGAAGCTGTCAAAGTGGCAGATGTTCTTGTCCCGACTGTGACGGACAAGATTGATGCCGCCGTACTTGCCCATGCGGGGCCGAACCTTCGTCTGATTGCCAATTTCGGAACCGGGGTGGATCACGTTGATTTGCAGACCGCACGGTCGCGCGGCATCACGGTCACCAACACGCCCGACGTTCTCACCGAAGATACAGCAGACATGACAATGGCGCTGATCCTTTCGGTATCCCGTCGCCTTGCCGAGGGCGAACGCCTTATCCGCAAGGGCGAATGGGCCGGATGGGGCCCGACATTGATGCTGGGTCATCGCATCTGGGGCAAGCGTCTTGGCATTGTCGGTATGGGCCGTATCGGTCGTGCGCTGGCGCGCCGGGCAAAGGGGTTCGGGCTGTCGGTTCATTATCACAACCGCCGTCGCGTTCACCCGGAAATCGAGGAAGAGCTTGATGCAACCTATTGGGAAAGCCTTGATCAGATGCTTGCCCATGTCGACGTTGTTTCTGTTAACTGTCCGCATACACCGGCAACCTATCATTTGCTTTCGGCAAGGCGTCTCAAGCTGATGCAACCCCATGCCATTCTGGTCAACACAGCACGTGGCGAGATCGTTGACGAACCGGCACTGACCCGGATGCTGGCCGATGGCGAGATTGCCGGTGCCGGCCTTGACGTGTTCGAGCATGAACCGGCCGTAAACCCCAAACTGCTTGATCTGCAAAACGCGGTTCTTTTGCCGCATATGGGGTCAGCCACCATCGAAGGGCGCGTTGATATGGGCGAAAAGGTCCTGATCAATATCAAGACCTTTGTCGATGGGCATACACCGCCAGACCGTGTGATCGAAGGGCTGCTCTAGACAGGTTTTCGACAACGATGTGAGGATTTAAATGCCGGGGATTTCCCCGGCATTTGTCATTTGGGCGTGGTTTTCGGGGCCGGGATTTTTTTATGCAATACAAATGCATGTACCAATTGTCCCAAAATCAACGGGGTGATGCTGCCGCCAGCCACCAGCATCCAGCCCGTCGGACCGGGGCTTGAGATCATCAGAAGATCCGACAGGCTTGGTATCCACAAGGTTGCCCCGACCAGAACGCAGCACAAGGCCAATGCCCCCCAGACAAACGGGTTACGGCTTACATCATTGATCAATGCATTCGAACCGGAAGCGCGCATGTTAAATACGTGCAAAAGCTGGGCGGCGGCCAATGTCAGGAATGACACAGAAAGGGCTTCCTGTTCGCCCAGCGCAAAGACCGTGTGGGCCAGAATAAATGCACCAAGCGTTCCTGCCGTAATCAGCCCGCCATAGATGATCACCCGCATCCAGTGCAAAGCACCAAGGATCGGCTCTGCCGGGTCGCGTGGTGGTTGCTTCATGACACCCTTTGCGCCTTCACCAACACCAAGCGCGAAGGCCGGGAATACATCGGTAACAAGGTTCAGAAAAAGAATCTGCAATGGCAGTAAAGGAAGGGGAAGCCCGCTTAAAACAGCCAGACCGACGATCAGGATCTCGCTGAAGTTACAAGACATCAAATAAATCACGAATGTCCTGATATTGGCAAAAATCACCCGGCCCATATGCATGGCGGCAACGATGGATGGAAATGCATCATCGCGTAAAACCATGTCGGCGGCTTCGCGGGCAACTTCGGTGCCACGTTGACCCATGGCAATGCCGATATCGGCTTTCTTAAGGGCCGGTGCGTCATTCACACCATCCCCTGTCATCGCAACGATAGCGCCGCTTTCCTGATGAAGAGATACAAGATCAAGTTTGCTTTCCGGGCTGACGCGGGCAAGAACCGGGGTCGCGAGAATGGCCTCGCGTTTATGTTCAGCAGCGTTGCCAACATCCTGAAGGTCGCGGCCTTCCAAAACCGGGGCGTCCGATCTGCATAAGCCGACCTGACGGGCGATATTGTGGGCGGTTCCGGCATGGTCACCGGTGACCATAACAGTCCGAATACCGGCGTCGTGACAGGCCTTGATCGCACTTGCGACGTCGCTTCTTGGCGGATCAAGCAAGGCGATCAATCCAAGAAGCGTGAGATTTTCATAAGGAGCGGTGTCCTCCGACCTTGCCTCTTTCATTGCCAGGCCGAGAACCCTTAATCCTTCGCTGGTCATCTCCGTGGCAAATGCCGTCCATTGATGGCGCAGCTTGTCATCGAACGGCACCTTGCCATTGATCGTGAGAAGATCAGTACAACAGTCAATCACCGCTTCGGTCGCGCCCTTTACCGCGACAAACAGGGCGTCATTGTCTGGTTGATGATGGTAGGTCGCCATCATCCGGGTCTGGGCGCTAAAGGCTTCCTTCGCAACCAGTGGAAAATCTTCGAGCAAGGTTTTCTGATCGTATCCCTGCCTTGTAACGGCTTCGAGCAACGCAATTTCCATCGGATCGCCAATTGGCGCGGATGATATGTTCGTTTTTGTACCGGTTGCGGATGCTGGTGAAATGAGGATTGCATCGTTACACAACATCGCGGTTCGCAAGGCGATTTCTTGTGTCGGATCATTAGGTGTTTCAACCGGTCTGGTCGCCCCGGTTGTCCCGAATGCATTCGTCTCGTCAAGTATGACTGTGCTTGTGCGCAGGCGGACAACTGTCATGCGATTTTCGGTAAGTGTACCGGTTTTGTCAGTCATGATGACGGTGGTCGCGCCAAGCGTTTCAACGGCTGACAGATTTTTGATCAGGGCATTGCGCCGCGCCATCCGCGCCATACCACGCGCAAGGGCAACCGTTGCCACAATCGGCAAACCTTCGGGAACAGCGGCAATTGCCAGGGCAACCCCGGTTTTGACCATCAGCAGGAAGTCCTTGCCAGCATAGATGCCACTTAGCGTTATAAAAAGGGTCAGCCCGAGTGTGACCCAGATCAACTGACCGGCAAGCTTATCCAGTCGCTTTTCAAGCGGGGTTGTTTCGGCATCTGCCGTTTCGGCCAGATCGGCAATATGACCAAGTTCGGTGGCCATCCCGGTTGCGGTAACAATCCCAAAGCCATCGCCGCGGGTAACTGCCGTTCCCTTGAAAACCATATTGAACCGGTCGCCAAGAACGATGTCATCACCAGAAAGAACATCGTTGGTTTTGGCGATTGGCAGGGATTCACCCGTCAGTGTGGATTCGTCACATTGCAGATTGTTGCAATCAACGATGCGTATATCGGCCGGAACAATGTCGCCCGCTTCAAGCAGAACAATATCACCGGGAACGATATCTTCTGCCGGGATGACGGTTGCGATGCCATCGCGTCGAACACGGGCTTTGACTTGCGAAAGTTTGCGCAGAGATTCCATTGACTGGACAGCGCGATATTCGGATGAAAATCCGATGGCAGCGTTCAGGACAAGGACAACTGCAATCGCGCTGCCTTCGGTCCAGTCACCGAGATAAAAGGAAAGCAGCATTGCCCCGGCCAGAAGATAGACAATCAGGCCGGTGAACTGATCAATCAGAATGTTCCAGACAGATCGTGACTTGCTTCGTCGAAGCACATTGCGGCCAAATCTCCTTCGGCGTTCAACGATTTCCTTTTTGCCCAGACCGTTTTCCGGACGAACATTTTCAGTATCAAGAACCTGATGAGCCGTTTGGAGATAGGGAGAGCTTTTCATCGATACCCCTTGTGCAGACCATGGTCCGGGCGGTGGTCGTGCGGCATGGCTTTGCCAGTCTTTCAGTTTGCGTCTGACGTGGTCAAGTGATTTGGAATGGCGACCATATGTCAGACAGCTGTCGTGAGGATGGAAAACCAACCCGAATGCAGAAACAGAAATCCGTTTTGTGACCGGGTTTTACATCTCAGTCATTTTCTTTTGCGGGTAGCTTGGCTATCACTGTTATCAAACAGCGTTAGTTTCAAGGAGCCATCATGGGTTTGATTTTCCAGCCTGCCGAACCGACGACCATTCCGGTTCAGGATTCCGACGATCTTTTCCCGGTTAACCGCATTTTCTGCATCGGAAAAAACTATGCCGATCACGTTCGTGAAATGGGATCGGACCCGTCTGATACGCCGCCATGTGTGTTCATGAAACCGACCGGTTGTCTGGTGGTCGGTGATGGTGATCTGCCTTATCCGTCAGCAACCGAAGATCTGCATTATGAAGGTGAACTTGTCGTTGCCCTGTCAAAGGGGGGCAAAAATCTTGACCGTGCCGCGGTTGAGGATGCGATTTTCGGGTATGGCGCTGGTCTTGATATGACCCGCCGTGACGTTCAGGCAGGCCTCAAGGAACGCCGTCTGCCGTGGGATATGGCCAAGTCGTTTGACGGCTGTGCCGCAATCTCTGCGCTTAAGCCCAAAGCAGATGCAGGCAATCCGCATGCGACCAGTCTGAAACTGTCGGTCAATGGCGATGTCCGTCAGAACGACACCACAGCCAAGATGATCTGGCCGGTGATTGATGCGCTTGTTCATCTATCGACCCTGATCGAACTGAAACCCGGTGACTTGCTGTTTACCGGAACGCCCGAGGGCGTTGGTCAGGTGGTTCGCGGTGACCGCATGGATCTGGCGATTGAGGGTGTCGCTAGACTGTCAGTGACGTTGAAATAGACGTCAGAACTTTTCGAAAATTTCCGGGGTCGTGGGGCAGGGGCCTTTCCCGAACAGGATTTGAACGGAGCCCGTTTTGAAAATTGTAAGTTGGAATATCAATTCCGTCCGCCTGCGCATCGAGCAGGTCATCAAATTTCTTGAAGATCAGCAACCCGATGCGCTGTGTCTTCAGGAACTGAAATGCCCTGATGAGCATTTCCCTCATGAGGCATTTGAGGCTGCTGGCTATGTTCATCGTCACAACCACGGTATGAAAAGCTATAACGGGGTGGCGATTGTTTCACGAATGCCTTTCGTCGAAACTGACATCAAGCATTTCTGTGGCAAGGAAGATCGCCGTCACTGCATGGCGAAATTCGAAAATGGTGTCGAGCTGCACAATTTCTATATCCCGGCGGGCGGTGATGAACCCGATCCGGCGATCAACGAGAAATTTGCCCACAAGCTGTCCTTTATCGACGAGATGACCACCTGGTGGACCGACCGTCGTGCTGCTGATCCGAACCGCAAGGCCGTTCTGGTTGGCGATTTCAACATTGCCCCGTCAGAGAACGACGTCTGGTCGCACAAGCAGCTTCTTCGGGTCGTCAGCCACACACCGATCGAGGTCGAAATTCTTGAGAAGTTCCGCCAGTCAGGCGACTTCATTGATTCAGTACGCGAAGTTGTTCCGGAACCCGAAAAGCTGTTTAGCTGGTGGAGCTATCGTTCTCGTGACTGGCGCGGCAGTAATAAGGGACGTCGTCTGGATCATGTCTGGATGACCCCGAATATGGCCGGGACGGTCCGGACTGCATCGGTCTATGACCTTGCACGTGACTGGGAAAAACCATCCGATCACGCGCCGGTGGTTGTGGAATTCAACCTGTAACCAGATCGCGTTTCGATTGAGTGAAAACAGCGGGCCGGGGAAACCTAGTCCGCTGTTTTGTCATGTAAAATAACTTGGCAAAATAACTTGATTGTTGTGCTGATCGGCGCAACTCTTTTGCTTGAACGCAACCAAACATATACCCATGTGGACAATGTCGGATTGTTTTGGTGGCAAATTAAGCAGGATACGGGCAATGAAAAAGATACTGATTGGTTTGGCAGCGATCATCGTTCTGGTCGTGGGCGGACTTGTATATGTCTATGTCAATCTCGACGATATCGTCAAAACGACCATCGAAAAGGCCGGAACACGTGTGACCCTGGCGGAAGTGACCGTCGATGGTGTGACGATCGAACCCACACAAAATACGGCAGGCATCACGGGGCTGGTTGTTGGTAATCCCGACGGGTTCAAAACGGATTATGCCTTCTCGCTAGGCAATATTTCGGTGCGCCTTGACGGAACAACGCTGACCAGTGATACCATTCGTATTATCGAAGTCGTTGTCGATGCGCCAAGTGTTACCTATGAGCTTGGCAATGGCAGCTCGAACATCGCAACCATTCAGCGCAATGTTGAAAGTTTTGTTCAGCGTGTTTCGGGACCGACCGGCGCAGGTGGTGCAGATGGGGCGACGGATACAGCTGCCAGCGAAGACGCCGGTTCGAGCACCAAAATTATCATTGATGACGTATATGTTCGTAACGGCAATGTCGGTGTGTCAGCCGCTTTGCTGCAGGGTAAAAAGCTTTCAGCAAGCCTTCCGGAAATTCATCTTGAAGATGTTGGTAAGGACGATGGCGGTGCAACTCCGGCAGAAGTTGCTAGTGAAATTCTGACCGCCATCAACGCGTCAGTCTTCAAGGCCGTTTCGAGTTTGAATGTTGACGGTCTGCTGCAGGGCGTTGGCGATCTTGGCAAAGGTGTCGTTGGTGCTGTTGGGGGCGCTGCGAGCACTGGTGGCTCGTCGGTCAAGGATGGTGCCGAAGCACTTGGTGGAGCAGTCAAAGGACTGTTTGGCGGATCATCTGATTGATCTGTCTGATCACCATTGAGCGTTGAAAATCCGGGGCCTGATCAGGTGGCAAGTCTGATCAGGCCTTTTTCGTGTTGGTCGCGCAGTGTTTTGTAGTTTTCCGGTCGATGATTGGGCCGTTAAACCGTTGCGGTGCGGGCACCTGCGCAGGGATTGGAACCGAAAAGATTATGAATTTTCTCTATCCCACTGCTTTTTTTCATGAAATTGACTTCTATATATTCTTGGATAGGGGTAATTATATCCCCCTCATATCGTTTTGGGGCATTGGGGCGTGAGTGCAAGTTACGTGTCAAAATTCGGGGTCAGGTCTGTGATCTGATCGACTGCAACAACGATATGGTGCAAGTGACAGGCAAAAAAATGACCTGTCTGGTGGTCGTCATAATCCATTGAAGTCCGGTTTGATGATAACCACCGAAACGAAATTGGGATTGGGATAAAGAATGTCGGTCAGACAAGGAGTAACACCGATGAAAGCTAAACTGCTCGCCGTTGTTTCCGCCGCAGCCTTTCTGAGCGCGTGCGCGAATATGAACATTCCAGGGGTGCGTGACATGGCTGACGAAGGGTCGGCATTTGATGCAGCTCTTCACCAGAATTACGCTGATCTCGCACAGGCCGAGTATGACGAAGCCGATTGGAGCGATGCACGTTACTTCACCAGCCGTTCGAAAATGGCTGCGATGAGCCAGGATACCGGCCCGCAGATGATTTCCGAACGTACCCTGCCAGCAGGCACCGAAGGCGAAGTGGAAGTTGCACGTAGCGACCTGATGGCAGCACTTGATGCCGGTGGTCGTGAAAAGGCTGCAACGGCCGCTGCGCGTGCACAGTCAAGCTTCGATTGCTGGTTGCAGGAACTTGAAGAAAACATTCAGCAGGAAGACATCGACAACTGCCGTTCTGCTTTCTATCAGGCACTCGCCATCGTTCAGGCTGAACTCGACACCGCACCGGCCCCGATGGCTGCAATGCCGATGCCGGTTCCGATGAATGTCTATTTCGGCTTTGACAGCGCTGCAATCGACACCAAAGGCATGTCGGTCATCGACGGTATTGTCGAGGCATATGGCAAATATGAACCGGCATCGATCAGCCTGGTTGCCTATGCCGACCGTGCAGGCGATGCGATGTATAACGACATCCTTGCAAAATCGCGTGTTGATGCCGTTGTGAAAGCACTTCGTGACGGCGGTGTGCCGGCAAGCAAGCTTGCGATTAGCATCAGCGGCGAAGCCAATGTTCCGGTTTCCACCGATGACGGTGTTGCCGAGCAGGGCAACCGTGTTGTCGTTGTCACCTTTAGCGACGGCATGTAAGCGCGTCCAAGCAACAAGGGGATCACATCCATGCGTCTTTTGATCGCACTTCTTCTGCCCTGGTTACTGTTCTTCACCATCGGACGTCCTATTGCAGGCATTATCTGCCTCATCTTGCAGATAACTGTGGTTGGTTGGGTTCCGGCTGCGATCTGGGCGGTCTATTCTCTTAGCCAGTATAATACTGACAAGAAAATCAGCAGTGCCATGGGTGGCGGTCAGGAATAACTGACACTGTCTGTGCTGCGTGGCAGCCGGACATGAAATCCAGGTAAAAGGCAGGCCTTGGGGCCTGCCTTTTGCATTTTAGGGACTGAATTAAACCTTAGCGCAGGTGACGGCGAACACCGCCCACAAAGCGCGCAATCAGCCGTGAAACGATAAAACGGGTCAATGTGAAGCTGATGGCACCGGCTATTGCGGGCCAATACCATGCGGCGACCTCGGGACGGGTGCTTTGTTCAACCAGCCCATAAACCACAACGGCAATTGCGGTTGCGGCAAAGAAGGCTGTTCTTCTGCGATAACGGGCAATAAAGGGACCAAGCATCCACATCAGTTAGTGCTGTCCGCCGCCAATGTCGCGCGCCAGCCGGGCCGCAAAATCATCTGTCATGCCCGACACATAATCAAGGATCACCAGATACAAATCATAAAGCGATGCACCAACCGGCATCGCGTCATTGCCAATCAGTTCGCGTACGCGCCCGGCACGATATGGAAGGTCCGCTTCGGAACCGGCATTGTGAACCTCAAGCGCGGTCTTGCAGAAGGTATCAAGCAGGGTTTCCAGATGGGCAAAGGCCCCCACTTCAATCTGAACCTTGCGGCGGTTCAGAATGATCTGCTTTTCCGAGAATGACTTTGCTGTCGTGATCAGCTCGTTATAGGGACCACTTGCACAGGCCAGAAGGTCACCTTTCCACTCTCCTGCCAGAAGGGCGTCCTCGTTGGCGACGAAGGCATCCACCAGCGCAGCAAGAATCCCGGTCATGATCTTGCCACGCAGGAACGAGATTTTGCGACTGGCATTGGGTTCGCGGTCATATTCCGCCGGAAGATCACCCGCGATACAGGGACGAAGCATTTCTTCAAGAACCCGGAAATCGACCAGTTCAAGTTCCACCCCGTCTTCGATATCGATCAGGGCATAGCAAGCATCGTCAGCGGCCTCGACCAGATAAACCAGCGGATGGCGGCAAAATGACTGATCACCGGTGCGGATCAGGCCCGTGGCGTCGGCGACTTCTTCAAGCAGGGAAAATTCCTTTTGGAAGGCGCCAAATTTCTTTTTCTGCGGGAAGGGGCTGCCCGATGCAGACCAGGGATACTTCAGGAAGCTTGCCAGTGTCGCATAGGTCAAACGCATCCCGCCATCATACAGACCAGTCCGTTTGTTGGTCAGAAGCCGGAACCCTTGAGCATTTCCTTCATAGGTGGTCAGATCAGCGAACTGTTCGGCGGTCAGGCTGCGGGTAAAAGAAGGATCGGCATCAATGAACCACTGGCGGATTGCATATTCCCCGGCATGACCAAAAGGCGGGTTGCCGATATCGTGACACAGCGCGGCGGCCTGAACGATCGCGGCCATATGGTCGGGATCAATCGTATCGGGAAGACTGCCTTTTTCATGTAAACGATGACCAATCATCAAGCCCAGCGAACGTCCGATGCATGAGACCTCAAGGCTATGGGTCAGGCGGGTATGGACATTGTCATTTTCCGGCAGCGGATGAACCTGCGTCTTGCGTTGCAGGCGGCGGAAAGCTGAAGAAAAGATGATGCGGTCATAATCCTTGTGAAAGTCGGATCGACCAAACGCCCCGACACTGGAATGACGGGTGCCAAGCCGGGCGGGTGACAACAGTTTTTGCCAGTTCATCATCGCGGTCATGGTGTATCGGGCCTTCCCGTTCGTTCACAGGTTCTTTCACATGTGGGGCCTTTATGCCCGTTGTTGGTAAATAAGCATTTTAAATTTTGCGATTTCCCAAAAGAAAACGGCGCATCTTTTGATGCGCCGTTGATAATGTCGGGTCGTCTATCAGGTGTCAGGCACCCAGACCTTTTTCCATGATCAGATCAAGGCGACGGGCAAAGCTGACCGGGTCGGGCAGGGCTTCGCCTTCAAGAATGCGGGCCTGATCCAGCAGAAGCAAAGCGGCGTCATTGAGGATCGGTGCCTTGGCATCCTTGATCGCAACGTCAGACAGCTTTTTGATCAGGCTGTGTTTCGGATTGATTTCAAGAATGCGCGGGCTGATTTCGTCAACACGGTTGTGTTGTTTCATCAGGCGTTCCATGCGCAAATCCATACCGGTTTCATCGGCGATCAGGCAGCAGGCCGAACTGGTCAGACGATCAGATTCGCGAACATCCTTAACACCGGTGCCAAGGGCGATCTTGATTGATGCAATCAGGGCATCAAGTGATGCATCACTTGCCGCCTCGTCCTTTTTCGCATCCTTGCTATCATCCTTGTCGTCGGCTTTGACGTCATTAAGGTCTGCACCACCACGGGTTACCGATTTGAAGTCCTTTTCTTCAAACTGGCCAACCGATGGCATCCAGAATTCATCAACCGGATCAGTCAGAAGCAGAACTTCAATGCCTTTGGCTGCAAAGCCTTCAAGCTGCGGGCTGCGTTTAAGCGCATCAATGTCTTCGCCACTGATATAATAGATGGCCTTCTGGCCTTCTTTCATGCGTTCGACATATTCGGCCAACGTGGTCCAGCCATCACCCTTGGTCGAGCGGAATTTGGCGATCTTGAGGATGCGGGCACGGTTCGACTGATCTTCGTAGAGGCCTTCCTTGACGACGGCACCAAAGTTTTCCCAGAACTTTTCGAACCCTTCACTGTCTTTCTTGGCAGCGGTTTCAAGTTCGGACAGGACTTTCTTGGTCAGGCCGTTTTTGATCTTGGTCAGGACGGGATTGTGCTGAAGCATCTCACGCGAGACGTTAAGCGGCAGGTCCTGACTGTCGACCACACCCGATACAAAGCGCAGCCACGGCGGAAGAAGTTCGTCTGCGCCCTCGGTAATAAAGACCTTTCGAACATACAGTTTCAGATGGCCTTTGCGCTGCGGATCATAAAGATCAAACGGGCGCATGGTCGGCAGATACAGAAGACCGGTATATTCAATCGCGCCTTCGGCCTGATAGTGGATGGTTTTCCAGGGATCGTCGAAGGCATGGGAATTGTGTTTATAGAATTCCTTGTATTGCTCGTCGGTGACATCTGATTTCGGGCGCGTCCAAAGGGCGGATGCCTCGTTCAGCGTTTCGTCTCCGTCGGCTTTCATCAGGACAACCGGGATACCGATATGATCGGAATAGGTTTTGACGATGTGGCGCAGGCGATATTCCTCGGTAAATTCCTTGAATTCGTCAGTCAGATGCAGGGTGATCTGTGTGCCGCGGCCTTCCATCTCGGTTTCGGCGATGGTGTATTCGCCCTTGCCGTCCGATGACCATTTCCATGCCTGATCCTCGCCAGCCTTTCGACTTACGACATCGACCTGACTTGCCACCATGAAGGCGGAATAGAAACCGACACCAAACTGGCCAATCAGGTCAACATCCTTGGGATTGTCTGACTTTGATACGGCATCAAGGAACTTCGCGGTTCCCGAATTGGCAATGGTGCCAAGATTGTCAATCAGGTCTTCCTTGTTCATCCCGATCCCGTTATCGGCAATCGTCAGAACATTGCGAACATTATCCGTAAGCAGGCGGACCTTGAATTCAGCGTCGCCAGCGAGCAGTTCCGGTTTGGCAATTGCTTCGTAACGCAGCTTGTCGCACGCATCAGAAGCATTGGAGATCAGCTCGCGCAGGAAGATGTCCTTGTTCGAATAAAGGGAATGGACAACGATATCGAGCAGTCGACTGACCTCGGCCTCGAACCGCATTTTTTCTTCCGTCATGACCTCTTTTTTCTCCTGTAATTCAATGATCTGAGGACCTTCCCCTGATGAGGCAGAAGGCCAACCAACGCAATGGTCTGGTTTCGACCGAGCTTGATATGCGTCAACGCACCTTGCAGCGCAAGTCCTGTATCCTAAGTATAAATATAGACGGTTTTTATCAGGGGCGTACAAACCAGACAATAACGCCCCTAAAAATCCCGGAACGGTAAAAGTTTCGGGGGTGAACGGCAGGGTGCAACGCCCTGCTTTGCGTCCAAGGCTTTAAACAGGAGGCCGTATCATGAAGGTTCCCGTTCAAATCACCTACCGTGATGTTGATCAGTCTGATGCGCTTGACGAGCGTATCCGTTTCAAGGTGCAAAAACTGGAAGAAACCTTCGATCGCATGACAAGTTGTCATGTCGTGGTGGAACGACCCCATGCTTCCCATAACCATGGAAACCGCTTTGCCGTGCATTTCGGCATTAATGTGCCTGGCAAGGAAATCATGGTGAAGCGTGATAGCGCCGATCATGCGCATGAGGATGTCTATATTGCGCTGAAAAACAGTTTCCAGGCGGCGCGTCGGCAGCTCAAGGAATATGCCGACAAGATGCGTAATCACTAAGGTTCCTGTTCGATATGGAAAGGCAGGCGGGGCGACCGGATGGTCGCCCCGTTTTGCGTTTGGAAATCACTTTTGCACGGGTGGCGCAAAGGGTGGCGCAAAGGGAGGTGCAGGGAATGTATCAGCCCGAAACTGCTGCGGGGGAGGCGGGGGAGCTCAAACAGTTCCGGACTGATACAGCGCGGTGAAGCGGCCGGGCTTTGCTGCTTCAAGAAGGGGGCGCACGCGGTTCATATGTTCGGCAAAGCGCGGGGAGCCGGTCCAGTTGTCCAGATCGTCGCGGGATCGAAATCGCGACATAATGACAAAGGATTCTCCGTCTTCGGCGGCATAAAACCGCCCGCCAATAAGGCCTTCGATTTCCGGGGCGACGCTTTGCTGGAATTGTGTCTGGATTTCAACAAAGCTGTCTTTCTGCCCGGCCTTTGGCGTCACCTTGCTAAGTGTGATGACTTCGTCACTTGGCGGGTTGGTTGGCGTCATGATGCCACGGCCTCCGTAAGTTGATGTTTGCTTTGCGGATAGCGGGCTTCGCGCAATGCGCCTGCCCACCATTTCAGGTCAGTTGTCATGTTATGGAGTGCTGCCTTGGCACCAACCGGTTCCAGGGGCTGTCCGTCTTCGTCAAAGCGGTCCCATGCATTGGCGAAACTCACGACGTCGCGCATTGTGACGGCCTGTAATTCGGCAAAGACCAGTCGCAGCTGTTCAACAGCACGCAGTCCGCCAGACATTCCACCATAGGAAACAAAGGCCACCGGTTTGCGTCTCCATTCCTGTTTGGCGGCATCAATCAGAAGCTTCAACTCGCCCGTGAAGCTGTGATTGTATTCCGGTGTGACGACGATAAAAGCATCGGCCTCTGCCAGTGTTACATGAAGATGCTGAACAGCGGGATGCTGTGCCCCGACATGGAAAGCTGGCAAGTTAAGGGTGGCCGGATCAATCGTATCAATTGAAATGTCATGATCGGTTTTGAGTGTCTCGATCGCCCACCGGGCAACAACGTCACAAAACCGGCCTTCACGTGCGCTGCCATAGATGATGGCGACATTGAATGTCTCTTTCATGGATTTGACTCCTTGATAATTTCTCTTCAATGCGTAAGTTTCTAAAACCTCAACCAATATTAAGGTCAAGGGTGAATTTTCATGTCGGTGACAAGGCGCAATGCAGGAGGGGGAAAATGACGGGTTGCGGCGTTTTACAGCGTTATCTGAGTGTCGGGGAAGTCGCCAGTCGCAGCGGAATTGCTGTATCGGCTGTGCATTTTTACGAGCGCAAGGGACTGATCAGTTCGATCCGTACGGACGGGAACCAGCGCCGGTTTCACCGTGGTGTGCTGCGTAAACTTGCCATCATCAAGGTCGCGCAGAAAACCGGGATTCCGCTTTCGGAAATTGGCGATGCATTTGACAAGTTGCCGCCCAACACCGTGCCAACGGCCAAGGACTGGGCAAAGCTGTCATCGCAGTGGCGCGATGACCTCAACGAGCGGATCGAACAGCTTACCCGGCTGCGTGATCAGCTTGGGCAATGTATCGGTTGCGGGTGCCTGTCGATCTCCGATTGTCCGCTGCGCAATCCGGCCGACGAGCTTGCCGTCGATGGGCCCGGTGCGCGGTTGCTTGAACTTGAAGAACATTAAGACCCCGGTTATCGCGTTGATCGCCCGGTCAACTGAATTGCTGAACCTGTGAAATCTTGTACAGTTCTGCAGTTTGCGCATGGCCGGGCACAGGCAGAATGCTTGACATCCCGCCGGTTCGCGTGTTGAAAGGCCCAAAGATTGCGACAGTCCGGATCATTGGGCTGTCGATTGGAAAAGTTTGATGCAGATTTCAACCCGAACCGGTCCCCGTATCCTTGCCATATTGGGGCCGACCAACACCGGCAAGACCCATTTGGCCATGGAACGGATGTTGGCGCACACGACCGGGATGATCGGGTTCCCGTTGCGATTGCTGGCACGTGAAAACTATGACCGTGCAGTGGAAAAGGTCGGCAAGGGGGCTGTGGCCCTGATCACCGGCGAAGAACGCATCCTTCCGAAAACGGCACGCTACTTCCTGTGTACCGTCGAAGCCATGCCAGTTGCCAAGCAGGTCGACTTTCTGGCGATTGACGAAATCCAGATGTGTGCTGATCCGGAACGCGGGCATGTCTTTACCGACCGTTTGTTGCATGCACGCGGACGTTCCGAAACCATGTTCATGGGGGCCGAAACCATTCGGCCGGTTATCCGCAAGCTGGTTGAGAATGTCGAATTTGATCGACGCGAACGCTTTTCGACACTGACCTATAACGGGTCCAAGAAAATTCAGCGTCTTCCGTCCCAGTCGGCGGTGGTGACTTTTTCTGCACAGGAAGTCTATGCCGTGGCCGAACTGGTGCGTCGCCAGAAGGGCGGGGCAGCCGTGGTTCTTGGCGCGCTCAGCCCGCGCACCCGCAATGCCCAGGTCGAGATGTTCCAGAATGGCGAAGTTGAACATCTGATTGCGACCGATGCCATCGGCATGGGGCTTAACCTTGATCTGAACCATGTGGCCTTTGCGGCGCTGACCAAGTTCGATGGCAAGTTCAATCGTGGTTTGACAGCGGCGGAAACCGCACAGATTGCCGGTCGTGCTGGCCGTCACATGAATGACGGCACGTTTGGTGTTACCGGAAACCTGTCGGGGGTTGATCCCGATATTATCGAACAGATCGAAGCACATGAGTTCGAACCGCTTGCCAAAGTTTTCTGGCGCAATGCCCGACTTGATTTCCGGTCAGTCGATGCGTTGCAGAAGTCTCTGCGTCGCCGGTCCGATGATCCGACCCTTATTCTGGCACGTGAGCCGGTTGATGAAATCATGCTTGATCATCTTTCGCATAACGAAGATGTCGCACGGATCGCAACGGCGCCCGATCGGGTCCAGTTATTGTGGGAAGTCTGCCAGATTCCCGATTTCAGAAATATCCATACCGATGCCCATCCAAGACTGCTAACATCTATCTATCGCTATCTCGCGAAACCCGGAAGCAAGCTGCCCATCGACTGGTTGGGTGAACAAGTCTTGCGTCTGGATCGTTATGATGGTGATATCGATCAGTTGTCATCACGTTTGGCAGGTATTCGCGTCTGGACATATGTATCGCACAAACATCACTGGCTCGAAGATGCCAATCATTGGCAGGAACGCACGCGGGCCATTGAGGATAAGCTCTCAGATGTGCTACATGAACGCCTGACCCAAAGGTTCGTTGACAGACGGACCTCGGTTTTATTGAAAAGTCTCAAGGACAAGTCTGAACTCATGTCTACCATCACTGCGAATGGTGAAGTACAGGTCGAAGGTGAATTTGTCGGCCGTCTTGATGGATTCCGTTTCATCCCTGATGAAACCGATGCTGCTTTCGAAGGCAAGGCTATTGCCAGTGCCGCACGCCGCGCGTTGACTGGCGAAATCGCCCAGCGCGTCAAACAACTTGAAACCGACGAAGACGATAAATTCGCGGTGAATGGGCAGCTTGATGTCCTCTGGAACGGCGCGCAGGTTGGTGTGCTGAAAAAAGGTGACACTGTTCTGTCACCCGACGTTCAGGTGATCGACAGCGAGTTCTTTGACGGTCCTACACGCGAACGGGTTCGTACCCGTCTTCAGAATTTCGTCAATGCCCACATCGAAGCCCGCCTTAAAATGCTGACCCGTCTGCGCGATTGTCAGCTTTCGGGGCCGATTCGTGGTCTTCTGTTCCAGCTGAACGAAGGTCTGGGCTGCGTTCCGCGCTCGGAACTCGAAAGCTTGGTCAAGGATCTGTCGGACGAAGACCGCAAGGCGCTTGCCAAACTTGGCGTGCGTCTTGGTGTTGAAACCGTCCATGTGCTTGACGCGCTCAAACCTGATCCGGTTGAGCTGCGCGGTATTTTGTGGGCGGTTGCCCGCGAACTCGATGCGCTTCCGGAATTGCCGCCTGCGGGCCGGACCTCGGTTCCCAATGATCGTGCAAATTCCAAGGGCTTCTATCTTGCTGCCGGTTACATGCCGGTCGGCCCGCTTGCCGCACGTGTGGACATGCTTGAACGTTTCGCGGCCCTTCTGCGTCAGAAGGCACGTGAAAATGATGGCAAGGTTCGTCCGGACCCTGATCTGCTGTCGCTTCTGGGCTGCACCGTCGAACAGGCCGAGGGCGTCTTTACCGCACTTGGCTGGCGCGCCGAGGTAACCAAGGTCAAGAAGTCCGAACTTCTTGCCAAGGAAGCCGAGAAAAAGGCCGAAGAACCCGCCAAGGCAGAAGCTGAAGTCAAAGCCGAAGAAGCACCGGCTGCTGAAAGCAGTGAAGCTGCACCGGCAGAGGCTGCAGAGGCAGAAGCATCAGAAGCAGCACCGGCCAAGGCCGAAGACGCGGCTGATGCAACCGACGCAGTCGAAACCGACGCCGATGGTGATGAACTGGTCGAAGTCAAATTCTTCGTCCGTGTTGATCGTCGCAAACGTGGTGGTGCCGGTCGCGGTCAGCGCGGCCCGCGTCAGGAAACGCGTGGCAAAGGCGGCCCCAAAGGCAAGGGCGGCAATAATCGTCCGAACCAGGGCGGCAAGGGTGGCCGCGGTGGCAAGCCGGGCGGACGTGGTCAGGCGCCCGAAAAGAACAACCAGATCAACGAAGATTCGCCTTTTGCCAAGCTTAAGGAAATGCTGGCAGCCAAAGGCTGATTGCAGCAAATTTGATCTGTTGAACGGCGATCCTTGCGGGTCGCCGTTCTGCGTTCCAAATGTAAGTTAATCAGACGGTTATGAGATGCGAATGGCTGTGAAGGAACAGACTGAAAAGCTCAGGATTGATAAGTGGTTGTGGCATGCACGGTTTTATAAAACCAGATCGCTTGCCAGCAAGGCCTGTCAGTCAGGGCACATTGTTCTGAACGGTCAGTCGGTTTCCAAGGCGAGTGTTTCAGTCGTTGCGGGCGACAGGCTTCAGTTCTTTCAGGGGCCGCATCTGCGAGTAGTCGAGGTTGTCGCACTTGGCGAACGCCGCGGCCCGGCCCCTGAGGCACAGGCACTTTATGTGGATCACTCGCCGCCAAGAATGCCCAAAAAAGAAGTGGCGTCTGATATACGAACCGCACCGGTTGCCGAACGTGAAGCCGGTGCCGGACGGCCGACCAAAGCCGAGCGCAGGGCGCTCGACCGATTGCGTGGTGACGGGGATGTTGGATAGACCTTTATCAAGGTTGTTCTGATGTGACCGGAAGCTATGTGGTTCAAAGCCAGGATGGCGTGAATCTGAATGTCATCAGGTTGTAAATTGTGCATGAATTTCTTGCGCCGGGTTTAGTGATCCGTTATGCATCCTATCTAATGGTATAATTCACCCTCTTTTGGATGGTGTTGATCTGTATGAGCTGGAGCATTCTCGTTTTATGACACGCCGGCCGGGATTGAATATCGGGACTTTGTCGCATTTGCGCGCAGGCCGTTTTTCGCTTTTGATTGCCGCTTTGGTAATCAACCTGCTGTCGCTTGCCCTGCCCATCACCCTGCTGCAGGTCTATGATCGTGTGTTGCCGCACAATTCGATCCCGACTTTGACGCTTCTTATTCTTGGCGTGCTTGGAGCCTTGCTGGTTGAGGCAATGCTGCGTCTTGGGCGCGCCTATATATCTTCCCTGTCCGCGGCAAAGTTCGAACATGAAAGTTCGCAAAGGGCGATTGGCCATCTGCTTTCAACAAGTTTGATCGACTATGACAAGACCGCGCCGGGTCTTCATCTGCAACGGCTTAACAGCTTGAACCTGTTGCGTGATTTCTATGCCGGGCAGGCAATCGGCGCGATTGTCGATTTACCTTTCATCATCCTGTTTCTTGCGCTGATTGCCATTATTGGCGGTGTTCTTGTCGCGGTGCCGCTGGGCATTCTTGTTGCATTTTTTGTCACGGCATCAATTCTTGGTCGGCAGTTGCGCAATGCGCTCGACAAGCGCAGCCAGTCTGACGAACGGCGCTATAATTTCATTATCGAAACGCTGACGGGTATTCACACCATCAAGTCGATGGCGATGGAAAACCTGATGGTGCGTCGTCATGAACAGCTTCAGGAACAATGTTCCGGTGATGACCAGCTTGCAGCTCGATCAGCGCACGCCGCGGTAAATGCCAGTGCAACCTTTTCGATGCTGACCATGGTGCTGGTTGCGGCCATTGGCAGTGTGCTGGTGATTGAAGGGCAGCTTACCGTTGGTGGCCTTGCGGCCTGTACGATGTTGTCGGGACGATCCATTCAGCCGCTGCAACGTGCCATGAGCCTGTGGACCCAGTTCCAGAACATCCGTGTTGCCCGCCAGCGCGTCAGGGAACTGTTTGAAATTGATCCCGAAGACAAGCCCGGTGCACCTGAAATGCCATTGCTGAATGGCAAGATCGAGTTGCGCAATCTTGGTTTCGCCCATGCGGATGGCAAAAAGATCTTCGACCGGCTTGATCTGGTGATTGAACCGGGTGATTCGATTGCCATTACCGGCGATAACGGCACGGGCAAGACCACCTTGCTGTGGCTTTTGATGGGGGCTTTGCACCCGGATGAGGGCGACATCTTGCTTGATGGGAAAAGGCCCAAGGATTACAGCGCCGAATCAACCCGTCGACAGATCGCCTATCTGCCGCAGCATGGCGTGATGTTCAAGGGAACCATCCTTGAAAATATCACCGGTTTCCGCAAGGAGATCGGGGTCGAACGGGTGATTGAAATCTCCCGGCGTCTTGGTCTTGATGACATCGTCATGCGCATGCCCGAGGGCTATGACACCGAAGTTGGCGGACAGGCATCCGAAACGCTTCCGCGTGGTGTCAAACAACGCATTGCCGTTGCACGTGCACTGATCGACTATCCCCGGATTGTCCTGTTTGATGAAGCCAACAGTTCACTCGATATGGCCGGTGACAACATCATGGCCAGCCTGATGCTTGAACTTAAAAAACACTGCACATTGGTGATGGTGTCCCATCGCCCATCCCTGATTGCCTTGGCGAACAAACAATACCGGATCGTTGATCGTCATCTTGTCCCTGTTCTGAAACGCAGTAACGCACGGATCACGCGTGCGCAATCAGCGTTCGGCGCACCAGTCGAGACGGGGGCAGAATGAAAAAGCTTGAGAATATGAACTATGCGCTGGGCTACCGCATGGGGCTGGCCAGCACGGATGCCCAGTCGGACTTTGACGCATGTTTGTGGCCATTGCTGCAGGCGCTGGGATGGCGCGGCCTGCCCCGTCAGGTGGCCGAGGCCTTGCCGCATATGGATCAGGCGCTTGATCTGACCGATTTTCGTAACGTTCTGGCGCATCTGAATTATCAGTCGCGTGAAATCATTGCGACCCTTGACCAGATCGACGAACGCATGATGCCCTGCCTGTTTGTGCCAGATAACGGCACGGCACTGGTTGTTATTCGCCCCGAAGATAACGGCATTCGCGTCTTTGACGGCGGGACGGACCGTGAAATGGTGATCCGTTCATCGGCCCTGACGGGGAAGGTTTACCAGTTTACAACTGCTGATCGTCGAGCGCGCTATTTCGAAGATGACAAACGCGGATGGTTTGGCGGGATCGCCGACAGATTTTCGTCGCTTGGCTATCAGCTATTGTTGATGACGCTGGTGCTCAACATCATGGCATTGGCGACCCCGATCTTTGTCATGGGCATTTATGACCGGGTGATCGGGACGCGGTCGATTCCAATGCTGATCCAGTTTTCCATCGGTATTGGCATCGTCATTTTGCTCGGCTGGATATTACGCGCATTGCGCAGTCAGATCGTCAGCCATTTTGGGGCGCGACTTGATACGCTTGTCAGTGGCGCAATTTTCGAACGCCTTTTATCGCTTCCGCCTGCCTTTACCGAACGGGCACCGGTCGGTGTGCAGATTTCGCGTATTCGCGATTTCGAAAGCGTGCGTGAATTCTTCACCGGGCCGATGGCACTGGTGATGCTTGAAATGCCGTTTGTGCCGATCTTCCTGATTGTCATGTTTTATCTTGGCGGGTGGCTGGCCCTTATACCGATCGCTCTGATCGGGGTCTTTTTGCTGATCGGGATTGTGACCTTTCCGGTGGTGTCGCGGCGGGTTGCGGAACTTGGCCGCCATGGTGCCAACCGACAGGAATTCCTTGTGGAAACTGTCGGCAAGATGTCGGTTCTGAAATACACCGCAGCGGAAAAACGCTGGCTGGCGCGGTTCCGTGATATTTCGGCTGATACGGCATATGCCGGTTTCCGGGTTTCGATGGTCAATAACGTGATCAATACATCCGCACAGATATTGATGATCACGTCCGGCGCGCTGGTTCTGGCATTTGGTGCAGATCGCGTGATGAATGCGCAGATGAGTGTCGGTGCGCTTGTCGCATCCATGATGCTGGCCTGGCGCGTTTTGGGGCCGATCAATCAGGCGTTTCTTGGCTTGCCGCGTCTGGCGCAGCTGCGCGGCAGTGTCCGGCAAATCAATCGTCTGATGAACCTTCAGCCCGAAGGCGATCTTGTGCCGCGCTCGGTCGAGCAACGCCGCTTTGATGGTGCGATCACGTTCTCGCGTGTCAGCTTCCGTTATACGGCGGATTCTGATCCGGCTCTTGTCGGTGTCAGTTTCGATATAAAACCCGGGCAGGTTGTTGCTGTTGTCGGTGCGAACGGGGCGGGGAAATCATCCCTGATCAAACTGATTGCCGGGATGTATCAGCCACAAGCCGGTGCCGTTCTGATTGACGGGGCGGATATTCGTCAGATGGACCCGCAAGCCTTGCGGCAGGCGATTTCCTATGTGCCGCAGGATATTGAATTCTTCCGTGGGTCGATTGCACAGAATTTGCGTCTGGCAAACCCCGTGGCATCGCAGGACGACCTTCGCATGGCCTGCATGTCGGCAGGTATCTTGCAGGAAGTGGAATCGCTACCTGAGGGGTTCGATACGCGAATTGGCGATCAGCATTCATCGCGTTATTCGGCCAGTTTCCTGCAACGCCTTGCACTGGCGCGTGCCTTTGTCCGCGAAGCACCGATCATTCTGTTTGATGAACCGACCAATGGTCTGGACCAGCGCGCAGACCGCGCTTTCCAGCATACCGTCAACCGCCTGCGCGGCGGTTCGACGATATTCCTGATTACCCATCGGCCAAGTCACCTTGATCTGGCCGACCGCATTCTTGTTCTTGATGCAGGGCAGTTGCGCGGTGATGCGCCGCCCGCACGGATCAAGCAACAAGTGATAGACGGAGGCTACCTATGAGCAATGCAGCTGTGCAGAATACTGCGATTGAACGGTTCCGCCGGTCCCGGCGCATGGCACGTTATCTTTCGCACGCGGTGTTGCTTGAAGAAGGCGGGATTTCGATCTTTGTCCGGGCGGCGATGGTGCTGCTATCGGTTGGTTTTCTGGCACTTGTGGCCTGGGCTGCCACCACCCAGATCAAGGAAACCGCCATCACCTTTGGTCAGGTGATGCCAACCGGTGCGGTGAACAAGATCCAGCATCTTGAAGGCGGCATCATCGAACAGATCATGGTGCGCGACGGTGACCTTGTTGAGCCGGGACAGGTTTTGATGCGGCTTAAGGCCGATGGTGCACAGGCCGAACTTTCGCAAACCGAAACCAAACTTGGAAATTTGCAGCTTGAATCCGAACGCTATCGCGCCTTGGCCGAAGGTCGCGAACCGGATTTTGCAACCCTGCTTGCGCAATATCCGGAACTGGCGCGCAACCAGCAGGAAATTTACAACATCCAGACCGAGCTTGATAATAACCAGTCCGAAATCCTTCAGGTCCAGATCAAGGAACGTAACGCCGAACTTGCACAATTGGCCGAACAGGAAGCCACCTTGCGCAAGTCGGTTGATCTGTTGAATCAGGAAGTGACCATGCGCCGTTCGCTCTATGAACAGGGGCTGAACTCCAAGGTGCTGTTCCTGAACATCCAGCGCGAACTGAACGAGGCACAGGGTAATCTTTCCGGGGTTGTTGCCGAACAGGCGCGCGCACGCGAAACCATCGCCGAGGCAAATTTGCGTTTGAATGAGCTTGAAAAAAGCCAGCGTGAAGAAGCCATTACCGAGCTTGGCCGTTTGGGAGGTGAAATTGCCCAAACCCGCGAGGCCCTTCGCAAACTGCGTGATCGTGTCGCACGTCTGGAAATTGTTGCGCCGACACGCGGTTATATCAAGGGACTGCAATTCACGACAATTGGCGGGGTGATAGCCCCGGCCCAGATCGTCATGGAGCTGGTGCCGGCAGATGACGATCTGATTGCTGAAACACGGATATCAACCGAGGATATCGGGCATGTGCATCTTGGCCAGCCGGTGACGGTCAAGGTCAGCGCATTTGACTTTATACGATATGGTGGTATTTCCGGCGAACTGGTATCGATTTCTGCATCTACTTTTGTTGATGAAGAGGGACGTCCATATTATAAAGGCAAGGTTGCCCTTGATTCTGACACGGTTGGAGAGGGGGCAGTTGCTCAGAAGATCATACCCGGCATGACTGTCCAGGCGGACATCCAGACCGGGGAGCGTACCCTTCTTCAGTATTTGCTGAAGCCGGTATATGTCTCGCTTGATCAAGCGTTTAAGGAACGATGAGCGTATTTTTGGTCCCGCTGGAAATGATCATGTCATTTCTACTGCCTGGCCGCACAATTCTCTGGTGTAAACTAGGGATTCTATACTAATGTATAGATGTGTGAGTTGGGCGAAACCCTTCTCGCACTTTACGGAGAATGGGTTTGATGGCGGACGATCCTCGCGATACGGAAAATTCACGCAGTGACGGTGATGGCGGCGACCTCAATCAGGGCGCTGCATCGGACGATTTGATGCGCGCGGACGAGCAGGACAGCGAAACGAACGAACTGGTCGAAACCCAGGGCGGTCAGAACGAATCTGGCACACCGCCCGAACAGGAAATCGGTTCGGTCCAGTACGGAAACCTGGCTTTCAACCCGCAGGGCGAAGCGCAGCAGGCCTTCCGCCGCCAGAATGCTGCATCCCAGCGTCAGGAACGTGTCGAGGCCGAAGAGGCGACCGAAAAGCAAACCATCGCCCAGAATGAAGCGGCCGAGATTCAGAACAATCTTGATACCGGTGCCGACACCGTTGACACCAATATCGGTAATGATGGTGCCGATAACATCTCGCTGCAATCCGATCCAAGCACAATCGAATTGCCTGAAATTCCGCTTTCGACGAACGATACCAATGCCTTGCGTGGTGATCGCGAAGATATCCGCGGGGATGGTCGTGATGATCGTGGCCCGGACTTCATCCCGCCCGAAGAACAGACGCCAGAAGCCGAAACCGAGATTCTGGAGCTGATCGAAGAAGACGAAAGCATCGAAGAAACCGAGACGGTTGAAGAAACTGTCGAGGCGCCCAAGGTTGCCGATACGCCTGATTTGAAGGTCAGTAATGTAACAGGATCGGAAGACAGCGCGATTTCGCTTAATGTTTCCGCCGCACTCAATGATCTTGATGGTGGCAGTGAAACACTCTCGATCACGATCTCAGGTGTGCCCGATGGTGCGGTATTGTCTGCCGGAACCGATAATGGCGACGGCACCTGGACCGTATCTGCCGGGCAGCTATCGGGACTGACACTCACGCCCCCGGATGACTATAGCGGCAGCTTCACCCTTTCGGTAACCGCGACCAGTCGCGAGGCCAATGGCAGCACAAGCACAACCTCATCAAGCTTTACGGTCGAGGTCGGGGGTGTTGCCGATGGTGCAACACTTGATGTGTCCGATGCATCGGGCCGCGAGGATAGCGCGATTGCCCTTGATATCGACACCGAACTTCTTGATGGCAGTGAAAGCATCTCAGTCACCATCACCGGTGTTCCCGATGGTGCAGAACTGTCGGCGGGGACCAATAATGGCGATGGCACATGGACCCTTGATCCTTCCGAACTCGAAGGCCTGACCATCACCCCGCCTGAAGACTTCAGCGGTGAAATTGATCTGTCTGTACTCGTCTCCACCAAGGATGGCGATGATACAGCCGTGGTGATGGAAGACATCAAGGTTGAAGTTGCAGGCGTCGCCGACACCCCGACGCTTGAAGTGTCGGATGCGTCTGGCAGTGAAGAAGGTGCAATTGCGCTCGATATTGACGCTGGCCTGACCGATGCGTCGGAAGTTCTGTCGATCACGATTTCTGGCGTGCCCGAAGGAGCTGTGCTGTCAGCAGGGACCGATAATGGTGACGGCACCTGGACACTGTCTGCCTCTGATCTCGAAGGTTTGACGATTACGCCCGCCGATGATTATTCCGGTTCGTTCGATCTGGGTGTCACCGTTACCTCGACTGATGGCGATGATACCGCAACTACATCGGGCTCAATCACCGTTGATGTTGAAGGTGTCGCGGATGCGCCGACGCTGGAAGTCTCTGACGCTTCGGGTAGTGAAGAGGGTTCAATTGCCCTTGATATTGACGCGGGCCTGACTGATGCGTCGGAAGTTCTGTCGATCACGATCTCCGGTGTTCCGGATGGCGCCGAGTTGTCTGCCGGTACCGATAATGGCGACGGCACCTGGACACTCTCGGCCTCAGACCTCGAAGGTCTGACGATCACGCCAGCCGATGACTATTCCGGTTCCTT
>NZ_JAYMEA010000006.1:0-265068 GCF_037027285.1 Thalassospira sp. CH_XMU1448-2 | reverse complement strand
CGCGGGGTGGAGCAGCCCGGTAGCTCGTCAGGCTCATAACCTGAAGGCCGCAGGTTCAAATCCTGCCCCCGCAACCACTCTTTCCGATCCGTTGAGTTTTGAGATATAGACTCGACGGATTCGCGAAACAAGAGAAAAAGTTCGGGCGCATACCCTCATCAAGAGGAGGCGGCGCAACCGAGTTTCATTTTCCCAGATTTTTCAAGAATTCAGACAATAAAAAAACCCGCTGTTGGCGCAGCGGGTTCTTGGAAAGGCTTAAACTTGGCCCCTCATCAAATCTGAGGTCGAGTTTAGGCGACGGGATCGCTTTGTCAAGAACAAATGCGGTGTTTGAACTCTGGCCGATACCACGCATGACTTTTTCATATTCGCAAGCGCAAACAGGCGCGGTTGCAGAACAATCTGCACCGGTCGGAACCTCTGCCGTTGCCCGTTGGCACTGGGTGCAGAAACAGATCCTTCATCATCCGGATTTATCGACAGCAGAAATCTGTGTTGCCGTTGTACTGGCATCGCACGTCAATGATCGTACGCGTGCATGCTTCCCCAAAATTGAGACGATTGCGAGTGAGACAAAATTGTATGATCGTAAGGTGCGTCAAGCGCTTAAGCATTTGGTTGAGCTTGGATTGGTAGGCAAGCTAAGCCGGGCGGTTGGCAGGCTTCGTAATCGCAACGCTTATCAACTGGTTGGTCTTGGTTCTAAACCGGCATCTGGTTCTATCAAACCGGCATCAGATTCCGGTGTTAAACCGGCATGCGATGCCGGTTCCAATAAGAAGAACACGGATAAAGAAGAAAACACGGATGAAAAGGAACAGGCTAATGCCGTTTCTGGAACCGGAGCAACCGTTCTTCCTGCCGTCGATGATCAATGTTTGATTTTATCAACGGAATGGCAACGGCTGTGTTCCGAACCTTGGACACTGGCGAATGCTTGCTTGCGGGTGAATGAGGCGATTAATCGTGGTGGCATTGATGCTGTTAGGTTGAAGCTTGATGGATTACGACATCAAGGAGAAAGACCCTCGCGTCTTGCGATACTGGGTGTTCTTGACGACCTGAAACCATCCGATGATGGAGGCTCCAAATGGCCTCAAGCATGTAACGAGGCAGGACCAGAAGCTTGGCGTGAGATATGTGGGGTGCTTTCTAAAAGACAATTTTCTGGATGCAGGAACCCGGGAGCGTGGTTATCAAAGATCGATGCTTCATTGACAGGCGATACCTTGTCCCTATCAGTCGACAGTTGTTGCGTTCGAGATACCGTGCGCAATCATTTACTCGCTGAAATACGTGCCCTAGCAGGGCGGCGCGGCCTAATGGTGCATGGGATAACAAACGATTAGTTAGCTTTATGGTGGTGCTTGTGTTAACGGAAATATCGGTTCACAGTGACCTTCTCCCCGAAAACGACGATTTTGGATGGAAAAAGCATAACGTGTTGAGGGTTGATCAAGGTGGTTGATAGTGCAGCGCCAAGTGGTCTCTTGTTTACTGATCGCGGTGATGATTGGCTAAGGCAATTTGCCGACGCTGACCAAGATGCTGCGGCGCTACTGGTATCCAATCTCACCCTTATATCTCACTCGGAATTCGAGCGAGGGCTACAAAGTAAGATAGAAGAACAAGCAAACGAACATCTAGCGCCAGTAGCTTTTTTTGCTGTACGCGAGGTTGATGGACAAAAATCGTATTTTACGCAGTCGAAAGATACCGTCTCAGGGAATTTAAACGCACTTGCACCGGGAAATGACCACGGGAGCGAAGCGCGGATCGCAGCGGTAATCAGAAATTTGTGTAAGACGTGCCCTAAAAGCCTTCTAAATCATCCTGACATTGAAAAAATGAGGGCTGCGAGATGCCGAACCATCGTCTTGGTCGATGATTTTATTGGGTCTGGTAATAGAATTCTGGAATTTATCAATGCTTTTCTAAAGGATGCCACATTCGCATCTTGGCATTCGCTGAAGTATACTAAATTTGTCATAGTTACGTACTCGGGAACCAATCGGGGTGTTCGAGCTGTAGAACGCCATAAGTCTCGGCCTCAAGTCGTCTTTGTGAGGCGCTGTCCAACTGTTTCTAATGTTATTTGGTCCCCAAAGAAACGTGAGGTTATCACCCATGTTTGCAAGAAATATGGGGCAAAAACATCTAAAAGACACATGAGCCTAGGATATTCCCAAACTATGGGAACGATGGTGTTTGAGCATGGCTGTCCTAACAACGTTCCTTCTATCTTATGGGCACCTACAACCCCGCGAAGACCATGGCGGCCACTTTTTCCCAATCGCGTAGTTTTGTCGGGAGAAAAGTCGATCTTTCCTCCTGAAGTTGCTGGGCGTGATTTACAAGTTGCATTGTTTGAGGTCGGACAACCAAGATTGGCGTCTTCAATCCGCAACCTAGGAATAAAAGGTCCAAATGAAAGCATGCTACTTATTTTGGCCTTTATTGCGAAAGGGCAGCGAAAACGCTCGACACTCAGCTTCGCTACTGGTCTAGATGAACGACAATGTGAGGTAACCCTTGATCGCTGTTTTCGACTTGGCTTTGTGAGTGAGACAAGAAGGCTCACTGCAAAAGGTAAAGCTGAGCTGATTGCTCTGCGACGCAGACGGGATGTTTCTTGGGGGGGGCCTGAAAAAGGTTCAGAGTACTATTATCCCTCACAGTTGAGGAGGGTGACACGTGGCTAGTGTTAGCAAGCAACATGTTTGCTTCAGTTGCACGAAGTGCGTCTGTTGGGGCGTGGAGTACCACTGTCCTATGGTAGAGTTCACGCATTGCCGGAGATTGCGAACGCTGTCTCCTTACATCGTGGGCCTCGGGAAGACACCGTCCGCATTCGCCGTGGCGGCGTCGGAGTAGTCTACGATGTCACCCTCTTCAGCACCTTTTTCTCCTGGAAAGTACATGGCCGAAGCTAAGGCCAAAGGGCTTTCAAAGGAGACCATTAACGCAGCAGTTGAGCAAATTACTGCACTTGAGGATGAAATCCCTCCCCTTCCGGCGATCTTATCTCTGAAGCATTTGTCTCTCAGAACGGGGGTATCCTATAACTACCTGCGAAATATTGTGCAGCGTGAGGAGAAAGAGGCCTACAGGAGATTCTCAATTCGCAAGCAATCAGGCGGACGGCGCTTCATCCATGTTCCTGATCCTTGGCTTTGTCGAACTCAGAAATGGATTCATGAATACATTTTGAAGCCGGTCCCTTGTCATCGATCAAGTCATGCGTTTTCTCCTAACAGTTCAATCCTGAAATGTGCGAGCAAACATTCCGGCGCTCAATGGCTTGTAAAAATGGACGTTGAGGGTTTCTTTGAATCGATCTCGGAGATCCAAGTAAGTCGGGTGTTTAAAGAACTTGGTTATCAGCCACTCGTGGCTTTCGAAATGGGAAGAATTTGCACAATTAGACCCGGGGGAAGAACTTCAAGGTGGGGGGATGCTGCATGGCGAACAATTAAATCAAACATCCAGATCCCTGCTTATAACTCTGCACTTCTGGGATACCTTCCGCAAGGAGCCCCAACCAGCCCCCTGCTTTCGAATCTCGTCATGAGAGAGATTGATAAGTGTATCCAGAAAATTTGTCTGAATTTCGATTTAACCTATACGCGTTACAGTGATGACCTGACATTTTCATCGCGCGATAAGGCGTTTACACGCAAGCAAGCGCGGACCTTTATTCATGAAATCAATAAGATTCTTTCGAAGGACGGATTTAGACCTCAGCATAGAAAAACTCATATTATTCCCCCAGGCAGTCGAAAAATCGTTCTTGGCCTCTTAGTCGATGGAGAGGGGCCCAGACTTCGTAGGGAGTTTAAGGATAATCTCCGTCAACATCTGTATTACTTGGAAAAGCATGGTTCAATCGAGCATGCACAAAGACGTGCATTCGACTCTGTTTGGGGAATGAAGTGCCATATTAGGGGGCTTATCGATTATGCAAATATGATCGAGCCTAGTTATGCTGCCCAATTGCTTCAGCGTTTTAATAAGATTGCATGGCCAATTTGATCTCTGTGAGGTTTATGGTTTAGGTTCCAATTGATTGAATAGCCTCGTCTTTGCTAGACATCTTTTGGTTTAGGAGAACGGAAGTGTAGTGGATTACCTCTTGGTTTCAATTTGTTCCCAGGCTTTGTCGCAGAACTCTTTAGCTAAGGGTCCATCGTATTTCAGAGAGATTTCTCTCCTCGAATATAACGAAGTTTCCTCTCTGACGGCGGAAAGCCAGTTAAAAGATCCTTCTACGATCCAGTTTTCGTCGACTGCGAGTGTTTTGTTATGCGTACGAGGGATAGCTACGACTGTTGCTCCGGCCTCTTCAAGAAGTTTGATACCATCGTAGGCCCGCTTCTTTAGCTGACTGCCCTCTAGATTGAATGATGGATCGTAGATCACAGTTACTGAGACATTGCGTTTTCGGGCGTTAGTAATGTTCTGCGGGACATTGTCGTTTAAAATTGCAGTCGCCGACAAAAAGGGTGAGGTAATCAGAATGCGATGATGCGCTTTTAGAAAGGCATCAGTGAGCACAGATTGATGGGCCTTCAAATTTTCGATACGCGATGTGTAATTTCTGTCGCTGCCTAACAATAAATCTGGTCGATAGATGACATCCTTAATTTCCTGCGCTTCATGCCTGAATAGGTGTCTGGCTAGGATTCCCGAGGGCAGGGCGGATTTGTTTGGGTCGAACAATCGAGCGTCACCAAATATCAAAAATGAATGTTGGGCTCTGGAAACCGCTACATTGAGCATGTTTGGACCGCTGTCAAAGAAACGTCTAGCGTTAGTATCTGCTGTGACGACAGGGGAGAAAAGAACCAACTCCCTCTCAGCGCCCTGTAAAGCATGTACTGTCCCTACGGTTATATCTGACTTGATGTCGTATTTTTTCAGAGCCTGGAATAATTCTCCAATTTGCGGTCTGTAGGGCGTTACAATTGCAACAACGTCCTCCATCGGCTTCTGGTATCGTTGTTCGAGATACGTGCGCTGCCGCGAGAGCCACTCAGCGATAGCGTCGGCTTCTCCCCGGTTCTTCCAGCTTTTGCTTGATCGAACGGCCGAGGCTCTGATATTTGCCCAGCCTACACTTGGGTAACGGGAATCATCAATTTTAGGTGTGCAGGGTATTAGTCGGCCTTTGTAAACCATGTCATTGCAAATGCTGATGATAGGCGTCTGGCAGCGCCTATGCTCGTTCAAAAACATTCCGTCGTCATCAGAGCGTGTGAAGGTTGTAAAACGGCGTGCAATTTTCATCAGGCTGCCATTGTGAGCAAGCATTCCAGCATTTTCTAAGGACGCTATATCTTCGGTCATGCCAAGGGCTCGTAAGTTACCATGATCTACACTGGTACCGACGTTCCATACCGGTTCAATTTGGTCGATGTCTCCGACAATCAGCGCGCGTTTGGATAGAGCAAGGGCAGGCGCACCGATTTCCGCAGGAACCTGTCCTGCTTCGTCAACGATAAGCAGATCAACGAAATCTCTGAGTGGCGGATTTACCGATGTTGTATCTTTTGAATCATATATATTGAGGTGGCCCGGCAGCATATATAGCGTAGATACAAAACAAGGCGTCATTTGCGCGAGATAACGAAACCTTTGTTCCACGTCTGAGCGCGAACGTTTTGACAAGGCCTTGACTGGATTGTTCTCACGTTCAAGAAGGTTTTTAGTAGAGATTAGCCATCTCGTTTCCCAGTAATGAGTCGCAAGAAGGAACATTTCGTATCGAAGACCGATGTCGAGAAAATTTTCGATAAGTTCCGGGTTTTTAATAAGGTCTTGTTTCGAAAACTGGGAAAAAAGAATTTCCGCAGAGGCGTCTTCAAACAAGTTACTCACGGTATCTTGCCATAGATTTTCGGATGTTTTCCAAGTGTCAATTTGGGTGCGTTTTTCCTGAATTTCTTCATTTTTATGAGTTATTTGTAGTTGAGTGTCTGAAACAAAACTTTCAACTTCTTTTGAAGCTTGCTCAAGTGCCTTGTGGCGATTTGACAAGTTGGCATGAAGCATTTTCGGAATTGACGAAAGAGATGGTGCTTGCAGTTGGTCAAAGGGAGCCGAGCGAAAATCGAGATCGTTCATGATCTTTTTGCATCGGTGCCAACGTTTCATCCTAAATGTCGGGAGCCAGCCGACCAAAATTTCCCAAATGCCACTTGGTGCCAAGCCCTGAAGAGCACGTCCGCATGTGTCTTCGAACTCTTTTAGTTGTTCTACTTTGGCGTTCTGCGCTTCCTGTGTGCTCTTAATTTTCAGTTGCAGCTCAAGAATCTCGGTTTCGATTTTCTTCTGAACATGAACGAATTTCTCGGATACGACCGAAAGTGGCTCGTTATTAAAGAGCTCTCGCTGCTCAATTAGAGATTTTACGGTTGCCAATGTTCCTTCAAGTTCGGATCTTTTGTTTTGGATCGCCGTATGCAGGGATATCTTCGTAGTTTCTAGATCTTGGGCAAGATCGTTTCCAAGCAGCTCGGACGCTTGTTTGAGGAACGTTAGTTCCAATTGATCAATATGATCTTTGTCGATCAATTCAGTTGGAAATCCCGCGAGAGGGTTTCCATAATTGGGGAGATAGGCAATATGGTAGTCAGAGTTCTCGATTTTTCTCTTAGCGCTCGGAAGATAGAGACCATGAGACTTGAAGCCATCAAGCCATCTTGATGCTAGTGTTTTTCCTCTTAGATGTGCCGGTACTTTTGTTTTTGAGAAGCTGTCAATTATATTTGTTACGGCCTGATTATTTGTAGAGACCATGAAGATAACGGGAGCATCAGCTTCATCAAGGGCAGCCTGAACATAAAGATTGGCCGTGATGCTGTGTAGAAGGGTCGTCTTTCCGGTTCCAGGTGGTCCGTTTACAGCGAGAATGGCATTTTCGGGGCATTGTATTGTGTGATGAACAGCTTCGCGTTGCATGGCAGAAAGAGGATATTCCCCGCCCATTTGGCCGAGGTGTTTATTACTCGCAATGTAACGGCTTTGCCTGTCAATCGTGGGGCGTCGTTCATGTTGATTGTAAAATGACGAAAGCGTTCCTGATCGGCTCGTTTTTGTTTTGATCAGGTAATCTGCCATATCCTGTATGTTTTTGGCAGGATGACTTTTAGGGTCGACCGCTGCAATAAGTGCATCAGTCCGTTCGTACCCTTCAATAGTAAAGTCATGAATAGATTTCTCTGATACAGACAGGCACATTTCGTCGGCATACCTCAACAGGCTTGCCCATTCTTCATTCGGTTCTAAGTGGGACGCAAGATAATGGTCATAGTCCTGCAGGCTTCCGATCGTTACCTCGTTTGAGGAAGAAGGCTCTAGTGCGTTTCTGTCTATCCATGGCAAATGGTCTTTGCTTGCCGCAAGTTGACCACTCCGAAGCAGGATCGCAGGAATGATCAAAGGGCAACTGACGGCGTTGCGGCCCAATCGTGCAGACCCCATGGATCTCTCTATATTTAAGTTTATAGGAGAGATTTCCACATATACTTTTTCGAGCTTTGGTGCTTTTTCCCGACCTTTTAGAGGGCGCCTCTTCTCAAAACGGTCAATAAGGCTAGCTGCAAGTTCTGGGTCGATATGCCCCTGTCGGCAGGTTGACCATTCAATCTTGACAGCGTCGTCGCGTTTGAACGGTTGCAATTGTCCTGCTGCAATGCTGTCTCGCCAATATTGCATCAATTTTTCAGGTTCAGTTGGGAGAGGCATAAAGCACTACCTTTTGCAAAGTATTTGAACTCGTTTGGGGGCACTTTAACGGGAAAATTAAATGAGACAATGCACTAATAGTGACTGAGGTTGGGTTGTCTAAGCCAGCAAAGGTTGCATTTCAGTTGTGGAGTACTGTGCGCTCAGGGTAAGAAAATAGATAAAAGAACGCGAGAAAATCGGCACAATTTTGCCGGTTGAGAACGCAGATCCTGTTAGGAAAATCGCCTCTTATCTGCCGCAATCAGTGCATTGAAGTTGAATGTTGCGTTGCATTCCCGCCGCCAAATGTTGTTGGAAGGATCCCAAGTGTTGTGGATCACTAGTGCATCAATTATGTCTCGCAAGAGAGCCACGGCTTCTGGGTCTCTTGACCACACGTGCAGTCTCGCTATCAAGCCATTGTGTCGCTGTATGAGTCGCCCCAGACTTTTAGGGATGCTTGCTTCGCCTAATTCACGGCGATGACGGGAAATATCAAGTTTCGTCCTTTGGATCTGTTCTGCTTTGTCGTCGAAAAATGCGCGTATTTCAGTTGAACGTGCGTCTGGGCCCAAGGCATCGATAACCTTGTTGATACTGGCACGAAGATCTTCGAGATGCTGAGTTAGACGTTCAATCTCGCGTGCGTGATGAGCGCGAACTTGCTGTATCTCCTCGCTCTCAAAATGCTCGATGATTTTTGCCTCGTCGAGTTCAGCGACAGCGCCCAACACTAGCTTTATGATCTCGTCATAGTGAAGGTTTCTGTTCGCGCAGCCTTTGACAGGGCAAGTATAATGCTTTGCATAGGTTGCTGTGATTTTCTGATTGTGCTCCCCGCAATAGAGTTTGCCGCCAAACACCGCATTGGCACGCTTTTTCGTGGCAGCTTGATTGCGACGCCATTCCTTTGAACGGCGAATGGATGTCTCGCGCTTCTCCTCCTCCGTCATCAGAGTGGGCATCATTTTGCGCTGAAGGTGTTTGCTGGATCGTTCATCAAGAGCCTTCTGGACCTTTGTGAAAGTCTCATCGTCAATGATGGTCAGTTCGGGGATTGGGACTGTGATCCATTCCTTTTCCGGACGCATGATTGATAGGCGTTTGCCGTTCTCCGGATGTTTGCAGTACTGCATTTTGTTGAAAGTAACGACGCCGTTATAGAGCGTTTGGCGTAACATGCCTGTCTGGCGGACAAACGAGCCAACAAGGCTTGATGGTGCCCATTTCCCGCCTTTGGGGGAGTCAATCCCGCGCCGGTTCAAATCGTCGCAGATATGTTTCAGCTTTCCGCCTTCCGCGTAATACTCAAATATCTCGCGAATGATTTCTGCTTGCTCGTCGTTGATCTTGCGCTTGCCTCGAATGGGTTCGCCAAACTCGTCAAGGGCATGCACAAGATCGTAGCCATAAAGTTGACCACCTGGCACACCGCCACGCAGAACAGCTGCGATCACGCCACGATGGGTCTTGTCAGACAGATCCTTGAGATAGAGCGCATTCATGGTGCTTTTCAGGCCAATATGCAGCTCGTTGATTACCCCATCTGTGACGGTCTCAACAGGAAGGCCCAAGAACATCATCTTTTTGAAGAAATTGGCAGTGTCAGCCTGGTCTCTACTGATGCGGCTGAGGTCTTCTGCAACGACACCCTCAAATCGTCCGTTCAGCGCCGCGACGAGAAGTGCACCGATGCCAGGGCGGTTTGCAATGTGAGAACCTGAAATGCCCTCGTCAAAAAACACGTCGGCAACCTGATAGCCTTTGACGCTGCAATATTCTCGGCAGCGTCGGATCTGATCCTGGGTACTGGTTTCCTGTTTGTCTGTTGAGTGTCGGGCGTAGATTGCTACATGCACTGATTGTATCCTCGAAGGTTGGATCAGATTGATTACCTTTCGGGATTGCTGATGCGCAAGGGTAAATCAGCGATTTCTCTTAAGGACAGGTATTTAAGAAAATGCTGTAAATACAACGCACTGCATGTGATTGCATGAGAGTGCATAAGATTGCACGAAAATGCAAAAGATTGCATGATGGTGCATGAGATGGCACAACTTTCACCTGTCGTTATGGGGGCAGGATAGGTCTGGTGGGCCCACCAAACAGCCCAAACGAGCTTCCTGCTTATTCGCATGGCGGTGCCATGCTCAACGAAGGCGTAATCGTTTGCAAACAGAACCTAAACAAGTATTGGGTGTCTGGGTAATGGGGCGGACGCTTACATCTGAGGCACCAAACTATCGATTCAGTCGTTTGATTTCCCGCGAACGGAGCGTGCTCTACAGTGGTATAGGGTGTGAAGTCTAATTAGGGTATGGACCTCAGTGTAACCGTCTGAAACCACGAAGCTTAACCCTAGTAGGAAACTGAGTTAGTTCCTGCTCATCTTGTTGTGCAGACTCGTGGGTTTGCTCTTCTTGAGCTCTAAGCTTTGTTTCATGTCTAGTTAGTCTGCCGTGTGCGTATCCCGTGAAAATGGCAATCAGAGTAGGTATTGCTTTATCGATTATTGACGGCGCGACCTCGAAAGCTATTGCCAAGCTTGACTTGAAGGCCTCATCATCTCCCTCAGCCTTTTTGTATATGTTATGCACTCTATGCCACATCGATAAAAAATTTGGTTTAAGCATAAGAGCTGCTAGAGAGAAGTCTTCTCCAAGGATAATCTCGCTCAGATAGGCTAACGTCTCAGTTTCTGTACGGCTTATGACCGGCTGGTATGTCTGGAGTTTTCCGGCAACGCTCTCAAGTGTGAGGCGAGTTTCAAGAGGTCGGCAAGTTCGCAATTCAAAGACCTCTCTCGATCTTGCCGCTGGAGGAGAAATTAATAGGATTTCGGAAATGTTTTCCGTTAGAGCGCAAAAGAAATCGCTCGGTAATGCATCATCTTTTGTCGGTAAAGATATGACATTAGTTGTTCTTTTATAGCGTTCCCAGCTAAATGTCTTATCTGGCCCTAAGCAGTTGGCAACTATATCGAGGTGATCAATTGCCTTTCGGAAGTTTACCCCGGAGGTGCGTTTGGCTTCCCCATTTAGCACCTTGGTTATTAGATCGCCTAGGGTCTCTATGCCTTGTTCACCCAGTGCACGGGCACTTCGCCCGAGCTGTAAATGCCTTAAAGGGATTTTACGCGTGGAGTTTGGGAGAGTGAATAGTTCGGGGGCTAATTTGGATGCTTCACCGAAGGTTGTCACTTCGCCGGTTATAATTGCTGTAATTGAAGGAAGGCTCTCAAGTAGCTTAAGCTTTTCCGGGCCCCATATTTCTAATAATCCTTCCACTAAGCTCTTAAAAGTTATCTCTTCTTCGTAAGATAAGAAGTAATCCGCAGCACGCTTCCAGAAGTCGGAAAACTCAGGTCTAAAATGAACTCTGAGTGTGGAGTAATCATCGTGGATAAGCGCGCTTGCAAGTGATGTTAGTAGTTTTTCCTCTTTTTGCCGAATACGCTCTCTTGTTATTGGTGGGGTGAGTGATGTTCCGACGCTCTCAAGAGTTTTTCTGTCTTGTATTTGGGGGCATATTCTGTCGTGTATAATCTTTTGAAGTGAATGATCTCCAAGTGTTTCCCCTAGGTTTTTAATTAGGTTCACTGCTAAATTAAGAAAAGTGTTTCCATCTTCTATAGTTTTTGTTTCTGGTAGTAGCGGTATGTTGAGGGTTTTGCAGTACACGTCCCAATTTATTGTGCCGATGCTGTCTTGAGAAACTCGTAGAGCTAGCAGAGATTCTTGTATTTTTTTGACAGTGCTCTTTCCCATGCTGGGAATAGAAAGAAGATTTTCTGGATTAGTGAGTATAAGGTCTTCTACTGTAATGTAACCCTCTGTCCTAAGTTTTTGGGTCTTTGCTCCAAGATGTAAAATTCCAATCTCTAAGGATAAAGCAGGTTCCTTAAATTGCCGTAACGATATTGTGTCTGTTCGTTCTTCTTCTTGAATTGGAAATAAATTCTCTAAGTCATGTTGGGAAATGCGACCTGAACGCAAGTCGCGGACAATCTCGACTAATCGGTGGAACAATTCTTCTTTCTTTGTTGCTCCTAGGCCAGCAATGTTGGGGAGGCCTGTTCTCAGTTTTTCAGCAAGAGTTCCTAGTGTATCTATTCCGCACCGTGCTAACATAACCCCCGCGTTCCCAAAGCTTCTTTTGTCTATCTTGCAGACAGTATGCTCGGAATCGAAGTTGGCAAGTTCATCGCAAGTTAAAAACAGGTGGTGGAAAATAAAGTTTCTCTTTTCCCAATATGAAAACCAGTCAATTCCTCTTTCGGAAGTAGCCTCTAGAAGAGTATCCATTGGCTCTTGAATGCCAATAAGGTCAAAATTTGTGTGTTCTAGGAAATTACTCAACTCCGCTATCGTATAGATTCCAAGGGCCTTAAGGTGATCAGTGGTTTTCTGATCTAACTGAAGGTGCTCTATTTCAAGTTGATTTCCATGAGCGGCAATATATGAAAATCTATTCATCAATATTTCTTTTCAATGGATCCTTCGCCAGCCCTTCAACCGTATTCGCACTGGTTGGTTTGGATCTGGTGATGGCGCGTTTTCATTATGGGAAACAATTCGGATCTGGTATGTGTCGTCATTGTTTGCTCCACAAATCTCAAATGCATCTTCAGTTTTTGCGCCTTGGTTACGTAACCAACCCGTCATGTGAGTTATGCGATATTCATTCCTAGTTCCATTCGGTTCGTGGAGTTTGTTGTTGTAATAAACAAATCGAAAGGTGTGCGTATCATTGTCTTGGTCAACGCAACTTATCCACGCATCTGGGTTCTTAATTTGAGGGTTTAGTTGTGGTAGTATTTCTAGGAGTTCGGTCTCACCTTTGGGTATAAGAATCCCAGCTTGGTGCCCTCCCGTTGCTCCAACGTCGTTTGCGCTTAGCGTTTTTCTAAATATCTTCTTGGTCATGTTTTTCCCGGTTTGATTTTGAGTGCTCGGTCCAGATCTTCTTGATCTCTTGATGCCATAGGTATGATTTCATTGCCTAACTCATTTTTCCACTCTGAGCGGTCAAGCATAACTCGCTCAACTGTGTCTTCGTAGTAAAGCTTGTAAATCGTAACAGGACAGGTTTGACCCCTCCTGTGGGCTCTGGCGCTTGCTTGCGCTTCCAGTGCCGGATTCCATACAGGTGTAAAGTGAATTACTATTGTAGCTGATGTAATGTTTAAACCGGCACCTGCTGCTTTCGGATTTAGGACTAAGCAACCGGGGCCATCGTACTCAGAGAATTCATCAATTATATCTAGTCGAATAAGCTGATTTGTTGAGCCGTTTATTGATCCCCAATACGCTTCTGGAAGCCCTTTTCCGGCCTCTTTGATTAGATCTCCGACACGATTAAATAGAGAAAATATGATTACTTTCTTTTTGTTGCTAAATGCCTCGTGAAGAATTTCTAATGTCCGCTCCATTTTTGGGGTCATCAGCGGTAGGGCAGACATTGGTTCTATCTCGGAATACTCAACGTCTAAGCCTTGGGATTTAGGTTCGCGCAACCAAGGGTGAGCGCAAACTAATTGCAGCTGAAGGGTTGCGACTAGGGCTCCAGCCACAGGATATTTTTCTAACGTCTCAGATAAAACTTCTCGATAGTGATTGGCTAGAGGGGGATCCATTTCTAGGGGGGTGTCAACCTCTATGCGTTCTGGCAAGTCGCTTGCCACTTCACTGACTGTTCTTTTCAGTATAACGGGGTCAGTAACTGAGCTCAGTGCAGCAGCGGATTCCAATGTGTCTGGATAATTCTGTTGGAATACCTCACGTCTGCCGAGAAGTCCGGGTACTGCGAAATCAACTAAGGACCAAAGGTCTAAAAGGGTGTTCTCAACTGGCGTTCCTGTAACCGGTATAGTTCTGCGCCGTGGGATTTCCGAGATAGCTATGCGTCGGTTTGAGTCGGGGTTTTTGAGAGCTTGTGCTTCGTCACATATTACCCATGACCACTCAAATGCGGAAAACAACGCAATATCATTGACCATGGTGTCGTATGTTGTAATCACAACGTTCGTTGTCTGAAGACCCCGGAATACTCCGCAACGATTAGGTCCGCGGTGAACTAAAACAGACAGCGAGGGAGAAAATTTTTCAATCTCTCGCCACCAGTTGGCGATCAAACTTGTTGGACATATGATTAATGCTGGCGAGGAAGGCTGCGGGGGGGATAAGAGTAGCAGGCTTATAATTTGCATTGTCTTTCCAAGACCCATCTCGTCAGCCAGTATTAGGCCATCAGATGATTGCAGTGTTTGACACATCCAAGCGACGCCTTTTGCTTGATAGGGGAAAAGCGTCGCATTTAAGCCAGGGATGGTGATCTCAGAAGGCAATAGACTTGCCGCGTTTGTTCCCGAGGATAGAACTGCATCAGTAGCCGATATTGGTAGAATGTTATCTAGGGAATTTAATAACTGAATAGATGCTTGGAAGCTTAACTGGCGTGAGTCGTTGTCTCCTAGTATAGTCTTAAATGCTTCAATAGCGTCTACTGGAAGGGGGCGAAGAGTGTCGCCGTCTTCGACCCAACAATGATTTGGGCTTGGTGGCAAGAGAACCTTTTTTTCGCCCTTAAGAAATCGAATTCCCACCAAATTTGCGGTAATTCCTATAGGGGTGCGATCAATCAGCACTTCTGCGTCGAGAACTCGTTGCGCAAGCCTGTATCCTTCTGGGGGACAGTGTTCTAATTCTTGAAACGTATGAGGGAAATTTTGAAGATCAATCATTCAAGCCTCTGATTTTCGTCAAAAGTTCCTCCGGTGGGATGGGCAAAGGTTTTCGAGTATGGACGGCCCTATGGCAGTTTGGGCAGAGTGGTATTAATTCAGTTTCTGGATTATATGGGCGTGGTGCAGATAGCGTTGCAACAGGCTCTAAATGATGAACCTCAATTATACTTCCCGCCTCTTTGTAGATGTCTTTGGGTGATAGGCCGCATATAAAGCACTTTTCTCCGTGAAAGCGGATGCATAGAAGCCGGTTCCTTGGATTTCTTTCTCTTCTAGTGATTGTAGTTTGGCTTATTTTTCCTTCCTCTTCTAATTTTTCTTCTTTTTCAACATAATCTATTACGTCATATCCAATTAGCTCAGCCATTGCGGCCATTATCGGAACAATTACTTCTCGACACGTTTGGATCAATGCATCATCACTGTCCGGCATTTTGTCTTCATGCCGAAAAGTTGCATTGATTTCGAAGTTGCCGTCCTTGATCAACCAGTCTTCTGCTGTTTGCGCGGTAATAGATAAATCAGCAAATTTCATCGCCGATTTGACGAGGGCCCTTGCAAGCTGGACATCTTCAGCGTTAGCAGTTGCTATCTGTTGTAGAATTCTTGCCGAAAATTGACCGAAAGAAAGCCGCACCGCATGAGATTTAAGGCCATGTGGTTTCAGTATTGTGATTGGCCCATGCTTTTCATCTAAGTCACTGAACCAAATCATTAATCCGGTGCGGCGATCAAACTCTAGCGCTCGAACCGAGATGTCTGCTCCGGTCCCTACGGCAAGTTCATCAGCAATAAGCTTACGTTTGCTAGCAAGCATTCTAAGACTCTATATCGTCTTTCAGGTCTGCGCTGTCAGGTAGGGGCACATCTCTGAGAAGTTTTCGCAAGTTCGACGAAACCACTTCCCGAATGTCTTCGAATATTGGTGCCATCTCTTCATTGGAAAAGTCGGTTTCTGAAGCGGCAAGTGCCCAAAGGAGTAGATCCATTCCTTGGACAGAGTAGCCAGAAGCACCTGCCCGCAGGTACACCTTCTGATAAAAATCGTGATGCTTGTTCAGCTCGACGCCGGGAACGTGACCGGCCGTTCCTTCGCTGCGCAAAACAGGAACCCATAGGTTGCCGGAAGTTATTGTATCGACGGCACCAACATATATTTCATTATGTGGAACATTGTTCTGAATTGGTTGTTTGATTCGGATGCCGGATCCGTGATTGTTAGTTACTACCGCAGTCTGCTTTTCAATGTCGACGCTCTCGATAGTAGGTTTCTTGGTGTTTGGTGTAGATCCTATGGAAACGTTTGCAGAGGTATGATTAATTGTTGCTGCAACAGCCGCTGCTTGCTGCTTCCTTCGTGATCGATTATTTGCTTCACGGCGAGCATTTTTGAGTAGCTCTGTTAAATACTCCTCAACTGAGGGATCGAAGAGTATTCTTGATTTTTTGACATCTACATAAAATGCTTCATCTAGTTCATGATCAAAATCAAATTCAATGCGCAACATCGAATAATGTGGTTCAAGAGTAAACAGACCAAGCCAGCCACCTTCGTTAATCAAGCGACCTTCGCGATAAATATAGAACCCTTGGCCTTTGTTGCTAAGTCGTGCTTTTCCTTTTTCCTCCGGACTCAGGTCATTGCTATGCGGTAATAGCCAAGCTTTTATCTTCGCAGAGCCGATATCTTCGCCGTCAACAGATTCCATCGGTATCAATTGTTGTTGTACCGATAGGACCTGTTCTGATTTTTCCGGGTAAAATGGATTCCAAGCTTCTACGGCTTCATCGTTTACGCTCATCTTTATAAGACGTTCTCGAGCGTCTTCTGGGTCAAGAAAACGATGGTAAATTAGTGATAAGTGTTCAACAAGGCTCTTACGTAGACGCCGTATTGCTTGTTGCTCTTTGGTTCCTCCAGGCTCGTCATAGTTTTTTGCGAGGATCCTGTCACACTTCGACCAGACGACTAAGGTACCTTTATCTCCACACAGTTCTTCAAATGCGTCGTGCTCATGAGCTTCAATTGGGTCGTTCCGCATTTCCCAACACCCTGTTTCTTCAACATGGTCTAGGTCCCATCCCAGTTTGGTGAGGGGTGCGGTTTTCGACTGTCTAGAGATCAAAACAAAATTCCGACACACGGAACTCGATGCAGTCTTTAAACCTAATCCAAATTTTCCAAGACTGGCTAGGTTCTCTCGAACTGGAGCCCCGTAGCGCAAGGCTGCGTGTACTCCGTTCTCATCCATTCCGTCTCCGTCGTCCCCAAAAAAGACAAATTTTCTGCCATCAGCTAATAGATCAACTCGGACGTTCACTGTATCAGCGTTTGCAGCAATCGCGTTATCGATGATGTCTGCGGCAGCGGTTCTGAAATTGTAACCGGTATCACGTAATCCAAAAATAAGGCGTGACGCATCTGGTTCATTGATAAGTTTAGACAAATTTCTGCCCTCTGTTCGGTACTGCTGATGACAGCTTAAATTGTTAAGCCATTATGTTTAGGTGTCCCGGAGAAGTTCCAGTTCGCTGTATCTTTGAAGTTCTGATCCTAGGCGCGACTTTGGAGTGTAGTTATTTTTGGTTGTGTTCTTCAAGTGCTTGTTAAGCAAACTTGTTAAGCTCAATGAAATGTAAGTCCGGAGGTTCGAATTGGGGCTACCATATAACGCCGTCTGTAGCATGTTCACGGCGGCTCGATATGTCAGATGAGGATTCATAAACATCAAAAATACAGAGTAAATCAATTCCTTACTCTGTTTTGCAACGACAAGCTGATGACGATACAGACCAAGTAAGCGCAAAGGGGCGTTACTATATGGAGACTATGCGACAACGCTGCGTATTGGGCGTATAGAGACTGTATTCTTGATCCAAGGGGCCATCGCATTTGCGATCGCTGTTGCGACTGGAGCGGCAACGGCGTTCCCGAATTGGCGATACGCTTGAGTATCTGACACGACTATTTTCCATTGGTCTTTAGCATTGGGCATATCAAAGCCCATAATCCGAGCGCATTCCCTCGGGGTTAAACGTCGTGGGATACCGTTAGACTGAGCAATTAAGATTTCTGAGCCATCTTTATAATAGCGCGCACTAAGAGTTCTTGCGACATCCGTTGGTTCGCAAAGGCCATATCCAAAACCGTTGCCCGCAGCTCGATGTTTAGCTTTGTAGTCCTGCAGATACTGCCACAATCTTGGCGTCAAGGTGTATTTCGGAGACACTTTTGCCATTGGACCGGTAGTGTATGGCTCTTCTATTGGTTCCGAACCATCTTCGGGATGCAATATATCAGAAAGTTTAGGCCGCTCGCCTTCTGGGAGCCTTACGTCGTCCAAAGAAAACTGTGTCGGATGATCTCGCCTGAAACCAACAATGAATATTCTTTCTCTGTGTTGCGGAACCCAAAGTCCAGCGTCTATCACCTTGTGGTCAACCTCATAGCCTAGCTCATCCAAAGCGTGCATGATCACACGAAAAGTATTGCCCTTGTCATGAGATAATAGGTTTTTCACATTTTCTAGCAGGAAAGCTTTTGGTTGGTGGTGGCGTAGAATTCTCACTACGTCGAAAAAGAGGGTCCCTTGAGTTTCGTCAGCGAAACCGTGAGCTCTGCCTAGAGATTTTTTCTTGCTGACACCAGCAATTGAAAAAGGTTGGCAGGGGAATCCAGCTAAAAGAACATCATGGTTTGGAATGTCGGCTTCATTGATAGCAGTTATATCCCCTGCGATCTCATGATTGTCATTAAAGTTTGCTTGGTATGTTTGTTGAGAAAAGCGGTTCCATTCACTTGTGAAGACACACTTTCCACCAGCTTTCTCAAAACCAATTCGGAGTCCCCCTATCCCCGCGAATAGGTCGATGAATCTAAATGTATCTTGATTTATCAATGTTTTACCTTCTAGGGATTCACTGTGTCTACAAGCGGCGGCAGTTAAGGGGGCCAACAAGAAAACACCTTAACTGCTAAGACTGCCTTAGCTCAATCTGATTTGTCTGCGGAACTGAATTTGTTTCTGTTGTTGTTACTTCCTCATGCGAGAAAGCGCTCTTGGAAAATATGGGTATCAAACTATCCTATCGACCCTGCGTTTTTACGGGAAACTGATCGACTGGATATTGGTTAGACAGATATTTGTTGAGTGACTCGATGTTCGAAACATTCGTCCCCAGGGTTGTTAAAAGGAATTTTTTATGCGCTATGGTTAAGACCATCGCCAGTGGGTCCTGATATGCTTCCATAAGTAAAAATATCTTCCAATTACGGAAAACGCGGGCGGTCAGACTGTGGTGGCGAGGTATGACTTTTCGAGTGCTGAGATAGCGCCGCCAAAGAGCAGGGGTGTTTCGATGTCGAACAAGCGGACGGGGTTTGTAGTGTCGTTTCGTTCTGGTTAGATATTCGCCTTTGCTGCGTGGTTTGGTTTGCTGTGCTTCAAACACCCCAAACCGTTCTTCTAGTTTCTTTTTGCTACAAGATCGATCCAACTGGCTAGCCTTCATCGCCTGTCCATCAGGTCCGATCAAAACCATGCCATTGCCCCTCAGCTTTAGGCTAATGTCATATCCGGCCAGAACCTTGTGCGCTTCCTGCCAGTTCTTCGCCTTCCCCAAACCTTCAAGTAGCTCCTCACGATGTTTCAACACATGCCTCTGGAAAGATTCTTGCCAGGTATGTGCTTCATAGTTCCGCGCTGCGGATGACAGCTTTTTGGGATCGCGCTCCTTGCCATCAGTCATTCCGGGATCAATGGCGAGGCCGTACTTCTTCTCCATCTTGCGCGAGACCTTGGCGAGTATCTTAAAATCCCGATGCGGTGTGACGACCTTGAGCGTTTCCGGATGCACTTTGTTAAAGGCAATATGCATGTGGAAATTATCGGTATTGATGTGTGTTCCCACCACACGCTGATGATCGGAATAGCCAAGAGCTTTTGCATATTCCGCCTCGATGGCCATCAGATCATCTTTGGTTAGTTTATCCTGATCACCAGGCCGGAATGAAACGACAAGGTGATAGGTTTTGTCGGCAATATCGGGCTTTTGCCGCCGCACCGCTTCGATCTCCAAAAGAGCAAGATCGAGATCCTCGATATTTGTGCCGGCATCGCAGTTGCGGATCCAGAACTGATGGAGTTTCTCACCTTTCTCCTCGGCTGCGGCGATGTATTCGCCAAGGCGCGTGTAATTATCTGGCACCCCTGATTTTTTGCCAATCTTAGTCGCGATCATGACTGGGCCTGTTTGCGTTTACCCGGTTGAAGCTGGTCGCGGATCTCGCCAATGGTGGCTTTGAGCTCTGCTTGGGTTGTTTCAATGTCGCGGATTAGATCATCGAATTTTTTGAGAAGATCTGCTGAAAGCGGCTCATCAAGTGCGAGTTTGAAGAGGTTCCCAAGCCTTGCCTGATCGGCATTGACCTTAAGCAGATCACGAATGCCCTGCCATGCGGCAAAGTCGCTGGCACTGGGCAGCTTGGTATTCATCAACAAGCGTTTGAGCAGTTCCGAGCGGGACAGACGCATCTGATGGGTCAACTGATCGATGCGCTCTTTCTCTTCGTCGTTGAGATAGGTTTTGATGACGTGGCGTTCGGTGGCCATGGCATGGTTCCAGTATCGCCGGTGGCGTACATTGCGCCACCGGCATTAGGGGCTCAGACGGCCAAGCTGGCGGTCTGCTGCTCGCGTCCCCGTGTTCTGGATTTAGCTTTTGGCTGTGGCAGGCCGAGCTGTTCGGTGACAAGGCGTTTCAGCGCCTCAATCCCGCGTTCCCGATGAATGTCGTTAAAGTCGGTCAAGCCCATGGCCTTTTCATCTTCACTCAGATCCGGACGCAGGATCTTCGCCCCGGTCAGCTCAGATGCGCGTTCAGCACCCTTGATCCCGGCATTATGCTGCTTGGCATGATCGTCATCGGCTGCAATCACCAGAGCGCGATCAGGATGCTTCTTGTGAAGGGCCTCGGCCACGGGGGCGAGATTGCCGGAATCAAGCGCAACCACGACCGTCAGCCCACTGGCCATATGCAGGCTTTGACCGGTGGAATAACCCTCAGAAATGATCATCGGGCCTTTGGGATCACCTTCGATCACATGCATCAGGCCGCGCTTTTTGCCGTCCTTCAGATACATTTTCGTACCATCGGGTTGGATGGTCTGGACGTTCTCTATAAAGCCTTTGTCATTGGCCATCGGCATGAGCAGGTTGCCCGACTGATCAATGCGCAGATCGCCAGCAGGCACCTGTTTGTTTTGTAAATAGGGGTGATTGTCTGGCGCTGGTTCGGCATTTTGGAAAATCCCATAGGCGCGTTTGGCCACGGCGCGATATTGCGCGCGGAGGTCCTGTTCCTGGGCTGCCTTGCGGGCAGCGGCTTCGGCTCTGGCCTGTTCCAGTTCCTTGGGATCGACCTTGGTGCCGGTCGCCACCCATTTGACCGGATCCTGCCCTGATTTGTAGTTGGTGATGTTGCCTGCCGGAAGCCCTTCGAGGAACCCGCGATAGGAGCCGCTTTTTTGGCCCTTTCGGTCTCCTTCAACCGCTACCCGATGCCATTTGCCATCCATGGTCGGCGGTCCATCAAGGATCAGACCGTTTTCTTTGAGTGCCCGGGCAAACTCTTGTTCCGGGCTGATCTTGGGTTCAGTTGTTTTGGCCTTGGTTTCCTGCCAGCGCTTGAAGGGTTCAAGCTCCATATCATCGCGGGTATACTAGGCTTTGGCCCGACGATCCCATTTTGCCCCAAGTGCCTTGGCCTCATCCTTTTCACTGAACGGTACATTAAGATAGATGCGTTTGCGTTCGGTGCTGGTGTCCTGGTTCGGAGCCTGTGACATCTCGGCGTTCATGGCATTTTCCTTCTGTCGTTCATCAGCCGGGTTTTGGGCGATGGTTTTGGCTTGTTCTTTGGCTTTAACCGGGATCAGGCTTTGGCGCAGATCCGGCTCCATGATCCAGGTGCGGATGTTCTCTGCATCCCGCGCAGCGGTGAACAGCGCATTGCGGTCTTCCTTGATCGCTTTCTTCCAAGAGCCAACATAGGCCGCATGGCGTTCCGGATAATGGCCAAGGCCGAGCTCGGTGGTCAGCATGTAGCTTGCGATCTCGGCACGGAGTTCTTCCTTGGCGTAAACTTCTGAGCCAAACGGTCCGAACTCGCGGGCCATGCGTGATTGATGGCCGGTGGCATGGTCAAGCTCGTGCAGGGCGGTGGCGTAATATTCGTATTGGCCTTTGAAAGCCGCCTGATGGGGCATGTGGATTTGATCTGTTGAGGACCGATAAAAGGCCCGGTCATTCTGATCATGAAAGATCGTCACATTGCCCTGCTTGAGGATCAGCTCAGCCCGTTCGACCGGGCTGAAGGTCGGCTCTGGTGCGATATAGGGTGCAAAGCCAGCAATCTGTTCGGCATTGAAGACCACAGCATGAAACACTCTGGGGTGGTCCAGCCTCACGTCACGGGTTTGGGCGATACCCTTGTCGTCAAGAACCGGTTTGCCATCGTTGTCCAAGATATTCTCGCGCTCAGACCATTTCCAATATTCGATCATGGTGCCTTTCTCGCCCTTGCGGACTTGCGCGTCCTGTGCCTGTGCCTGTGTCTGTGCTCATAACTTGAAGGCTGAAGACGTGAAGAAATCGCTCCAGTGGAGCGATTTTAGTCTGAAGGTTGAGCGCGACCGACAGGTCTCGCGCAGACTGCGCTCGTGAGACATCAAGATATTTAGCCGTTGTCAGCTCGCCCTCAAGGGCGGGGCATTTTTAATGCCCGCAGACAGCACAGGTTCTTCGGTCCGGGAGCCCTAATTTCCCGGCTACCTACTGAATCTATTGGGAAATAAAACCTGAAATAGCTTGCCTCAAAGTAGAAAAGGTTGCTTTAAGTGTTTGCATCTTGGACAAAACAGATGTCACACACTTCAAACAGGTTCACAGCAAAAGAATGATCAAAAAAGTACTGTTGTTCTGGAACCCGGGGGCCGGAGGTGTGACGAGCCGAAAGGTTGATCAGGTCATCGACCGGCTTGAGATGTCAGGGTTTGACGTCAGGAGTGTCCATACCGAAAGACGGCGACCGATTGACGGATTGTGCCAGACCTATATTGACCATCTTCCGGGGCATGATGCGGTTCTGATTGCTGGCGGGGACGGGACGATCAGCAATGTTCTGAACGGATTGGGGGATTACCTCAATATCCCGTTCGGGATTGTGCCGCTGGGGACCGTAAATTTGCTGTCCCGGGAACTTGGCGTGACATTTGCGACCTTCGACCAGGCATTGCGAGATGGTCAAATTCGCCAGATGCATCTTGGCAATATCAATCAGTTGCGTTTCACCATGACGGCAAGTGTCGGGTTTGATGCCAGATCGGTTGAGCGGTTGAACGTTGATCTGAAAAGAAGAATTGGGGTTCCGGCCTATATCGTTGCCCTGTTAAGGACGATTGGCCTTTGCCGCAATGATCTGTTTCAGGTGACCTGTGATGGTCAAACACAGTCCGCCAAATCCGTGATTGTCATGAATGGTCAGTATTATGGCGGGTCTTACCGGCTTGGCTACAACACCGGCGTATCAAAGCCGGGTTTTCAGATCTATCTTCTGGGCCGGAATGATTTCTGGTCGATCCTGCGTTATTGTCTGGGGCTGCTTCGCGGACGTTTGCATGATTGCGCTGATGTGAAGGTGCTTGAAGCACGCGAAGTTCTGATTGATACAGCCGATAAGGCGTCCCCGGTGCAAAGTGACGGAGATGTCTATCTGAGGCTGCCAGTCGAAATCAGATCGAACACGCATTCTTACGAGGTGTTGCTGCCTTAAAGAGCTATGGCTTGGGTTGTCGTTGTTTGAGGTTCCGGCATTTCGGGAGAGTCTTCAGGCAAATGACGTTGTTTTAATCTTCGGGATTAAGGTGGGGCCCGATGGCCCCTGCATGATGATGCTTGATGAATTGACCTATTCCGCACTGACCGATGTTATTCTGGCATGCCTGCAAGCTTTTGCCGCCGGTCTTATGATGCGTCCGGATATTGAGAAGAAGTCTGCCGCCTGGTTCTGGGCAATTACGATGACATTGATCGCCTTGACGTTCCTGCTTGGGGCGATTGATCACGGCTTCTTTGAAGTGGCAGGACACTGGTTACATGAGCCATTGAAAATCGCAACCCGGGCCTGTGCCGCTGTTACGTCCTTCTTTATCTGCGTGAGTGCGGCAGTTCAGTTTCTGGGGCCGCGAGCACGGAAACTGGTGATCGGGATCAGCGGGATTGTCAATGCAGCGGTGATTGTGGCCGTGTTTGTTTCCGATAACTTCTTTATCGTGATGGGAAGCTATTCCGCAGCGATGATTTTGCTGCTTGTTCTGAGTATGATGGGGCTTCGCAAGGCGACAGGGTCGGTTGCGATGATTTCAGGTGTTATCATCACATTCGTTGCGTCAGCGCTTCCAATTGTCGGGTTTGAGCTGTTTGACGGGTTCGGGATCTATGGCACCTATCATGTTGTTCTGATGCCGGCTGTTATTTGTTTCTATCTTGGTGGAATGAAGCTGAACCGTCAGGTTGCGGTTTCCTAGAAGGGCCTGAATAAATGGGGGAAATGGTGGAAAACCAAAACCGTGGCACCGATGATCCGAGCGACATCAGCCTTGATGAAATCGCAAAAATACTGCCCGATGTTCGTCCTGAAACGCTTAAGGCCCTTCATGCTGTCATGCGACGTTACAGAGCGCCTGCCGGGACGACGCTGATCAGGGAAGGCGATCTGACGAACTCGTTCTATTACATCCGCAAGGGGCATGTCGTTGTCTATCGCGAAGCACATGACGGGCTAGAAGAACGTCTGCTTGGCGACCTTCGTGACGGGTTGGTGCTTGGCGAAATTTCACTTCTTGATGGCAAGCCAAGATCGGCCTCGGCCCGGGTGGTCGAAGCCAGCGAACTGATTGAATTCAGTCCGGCTGACATTCTTGAATTGCCCAATGGTGAAGACGTCCTTGCCGATCTTCGGGGCAGTCTGGCCGTTGCCGTGACGGGGCGTATGCGCGATCAGAACGACAAATATATCGCGGCCATGGAGCGCGAGATGATCGCGATCAAGGACCAGCAGCTTTTTGGTCAGTTCTTCCTGTATACGATGGGGGTCATGGCGATCGGTATGGTCGTCAATGATGTTCTGTCCAAACATGTGCTTAAGGTAAATATCTATACCCAGACATTTGCCTGGCAGTATCTGATGATTATTCTGGTGCCGAGTTTTCTGGTCATCTGGAAAATGGGTATTCCGTTACGTGAGCTTGGCCTGACGAAAATCGGGTTCCGGAAGTCACTTTTGGAAGGCATTATCTTTTCCATCATCGCGATGGCGATTGTGTTTGCTGCTGCCTGGGCCATGCAGGCGCTCGGGATCAAGGAACAGACACCGGCACCCTTTATTCTGGGCCCGACGTTAAGTTATTTCTTCCACAGTCTGTTACAGGAAATGATCGCAAGGGGCTTCTTGCAGTCGTCCTTCCAGCGCTTTTTGAATGACAAGCGCGGATTGCGGTCGGTTGTGCTGGCATCCGTATTGTTCGGGGTTTTCCACCTGCATTTCGGTGTTGCCGCCGTGATGATGACAGCGATATCGGGCATCCTGTTTGGCATGCTGTATTTACGTCATCGCAATCTGGTCGGGCCGACACTTGTGCATTTCTTTGCCGGTGGCGCCGCATTCTGGAGCGGATTGATCTAGGCGTCGTCGGTCGCCTCTCCCGGTGCGAAAATTCCGTCGATAATCGCAGGAATCTGTTCAGATGCCTTGTTCGGGCGCGGGGATAAAGCTTGCGCATCATGGGTGGTTTTGTCGAGCAATCGGGAAAGTGCGCTGATGAATGAGCGCGTGCTTTTGAAAGCTGATCCTGCGCCATGTTTAATGACCCATTTCAGAACCGGCAGTTCCTGGGGCAGTGCCATGGTCCGGTCCAGAAGAAGATGCTGCCCGAAATGAAGGGCTTCGCTGACACTTCCGGGACCTGGCTTGCCAACAAATATATCGGACGCGCCAAGATATTGGGGAACTTCATTGGTAAAGCCGACCACCCGATGGGCAAACGGCATTTCCATTTCTTCAAGCTGTTGTGCAAGGGCGGTGTTGCGCCCGCAAAGCAAGAGGATCTGGGCCCTGGGGGCATGAGCGATCAGGCTTTTGGTCAGTTCTTTCATGCGCCAGCTACCCTGACCGCCATATAGCATGCAGATCACCGGCACATCCGGGTCAAGGCCAAGGTCGAGTTTGGCCTGACGTTTATCAAGGTTCGAGGTGTCCTGAAAGGACGGCATGAGCAAAATGCCCTGGGTGGCATGAACACGCCCGGAAAGGTTCTTGTAAGAACCGGCCTTTTTGAAGGATTCATCGGTGCCACAGATCGCGTGATAGTCCCGACCTTTGGGGAACCAGATATGGTGACCATATTCGGTCCAGTCAGTGATGAGCACCGCACTTTGTATTGATCGGGGATCGGCGACCGTCTTGCGATAATCCTCAACCGCGTCAAAAATCACGCGATTTAACATCGGTAGAACAGAGATGACCATGTCGGGTTTCTGGCTTTTGAAATAATCACCAAGAAGCTTGCGGCCTTCACGGTAAGCCAGTTTGAAATTCAGCAAAATTCCGGCGTAATAGGTCAGGCAGAACAAGCCTGTTTTACCCTCGCCAATGATTGTCTGATTGTAGATATCTTCTGATGTCCGCTTGGTAAGGCGCTGCCAAAGGTCGAGATGGGGCATCAGTTCCACATATGGATTAACCAGGGTCACTTTGTAGCGCCCGGTTGCCTCCAATACTTCCCGAAGCGATTCAGCGGCCTTCAGGTGCCCTCCGCCAGCCATTGTATAAATAACGATGATGTGCCTGCGGCTGGTCATGACAATGCCTTTGGATTGCGAATAGAGGGTGAAGGTGATTTCAAAAGATCAACAATCGAACGGCATACATTGGCCCAGTCAAACCGTTCGCGCGCCTTGAGCGGTGCGACGGGATCGGTTGTCAGTGCCTTTTGCAATGCAGCCGGGATTTCTTGTTCGGTGTGATAAACATGAACATTGGGCAAATCGTAGAACGGTGTATTGGCAGGGCAATCGGGGATCACAACATGCCGTCCGGCCACCAGTGCTTCGGCGGTTGTCGTACACAGGACTTCGGACAGCGACGGATTGAAAAAGACGCGGTAATTGGCAATCGGTTCCCACGGGCTAAAGGCCGGGCCCTTGAACTGTACAGGCGCATTGATCTTCTTCGCCCGAGCTTCCATTTCGCCCTGATGGGGGCCTTCGCCATAGATGTCTATTGGCAGATCAAGCGTGCGGGCTGTGTCGATGACAATATCAAGTGCCTTTTCCCACACCAGCCGCCCCATGAAATAGACACCCTGATTGTCGGCCGGAACATCGGGAACGGTTTTGAAGGCATCGAGTACGCCGGTAACCTGCTGGCGGGCAATCGGGTGATTAAGGTTTTCAAGATCAACTGCTGGCGAAAGCGGCGCGATAATGTCGGTATGTTTACGCATCAATTGTTTGTTGCGCGCTTCAACCAGTTTGGCAAACAGGGCGCGATCAGGGCGACCGGGACGCCGGATGTAAAATCCGTAATTGGTCATGACGATGCCCAGAATCTTTTTCGCTGCGATCTTTGAGCGTGCGCTAACTACGGGTAGCCAGCCAAAATGTTCGGGTTCCTCAATAACGTAATAGTCAGCAGCAGGAAGTGCCTTAAAGGGATCTTCAGTAATGAAGATACTATAGGCTGCTTTGGAAAAGACGCCCTTAAAGAAGAAAATGGCTGGCAAGGCCGGGACATTCATATGTTCTGCTTCTTTGCGGACCCAGTCTTCCTGCTCTTGCGGGGATTTGAAAAGTTCCTTTCCCCACAGTTTAATCTGGGATTTCCGGTCGAGCCATGGCAGGCCCAGAGCCGTTTTATGCCCCAATTGCGCGAACCCGCCGGCATGCCAGACTGAAAATATAGAGGGTCCGGTTCGCCAGGGAAGAGCTGCTGTCGATAAAACGATGATATCGAACGGATGCTCTTTATTTGTTGCTGGCGCGATCTGGGGTGATGTCAAAAGATTTAATTACCGGATTTAATTAGAGATTAAACGTGAGGTTGCAATGGACAATAAATCTATTTTGTGATTTTCTGCAAGGGGTTAGGGGAATTACATTTGTGAATTTTTATTTCATTTTTAATTGGCGCATGAACAGTCATGATTGATAAAAAATTCTTCGCCGTGAGCCCGGGGATTTACTTTCGTGATTTGTTGATCGCGATGGCAATGTTTCTGGGGGGGCTCATTTGTGCGATTCAGGCAAGCGGTGTTCTGTTTGTCGCGGGGTATCTGTTATGTGTCATTGGCCTGCATCGCGCAGGCATTTTTGGTCATGAACTGGCGCATCGCCCCAACAGCAAGCCATTGCGTGTGTTTTACTGGTTCTGGCATGTAACAATCGGCTGCATCATCATGGTGCCGTCTGCCCGGTTTTCCCAGCCGCATAAAATTCATCATCAGACCGGAACGTTCAGAACCGAGAAAGACCCGCAATATTTGCTGGTGCGCAGTGACCCCAAACTTGCGGTTTTTGTCTTGCTGGTTCTGCCTTTTGCCACCCCGCTTTATGTTGTGTTTCAAACAATTATTACCAGTATTGGCGGGATGCAGCTTGAAGAACGGATTGATCGGTTTTCGCAAAAGCATCTGAATTTCTCGACCAGTACCCCGGTCCCAGACGCCAAGAAGAACGAAGTCGTCTGGTTATCGCGTCTTTCATTGCTGTATCTGATCGCGCTGGTCTGGTTGCTGCCACAGTTTGTCGGGTTTGTTTATGCGGTCCTTGTTGGTGCCTGGTTGCTAATCGTGCTGCGTATTCCGTTGGAGCACGAACTGGAAATCCACGCCGAAACGTCATCTCCTGATGATCAGATGTATGACAGTTTCACCGTTGAATCTCCGATTGCCGTGATCATTCAGCCTATCGGTTTTCGCTATCACACGGCCCACCACATGTATCCGGGCGTGCCGTACCACAATTTGCCAGCCCTTCATCAACATCTGAAGGCAACAATACCCGCCTACAATAATTCGGTTGTTTCATCGTATTGGGAACTCATCAAAGGTCCGAAATACCAGAAGAAGCAATTTCAGGAACAAGAGCAGAAGGTTTAAAGGGAAATACAATGAAGAATGCCATTCAGGAAATTGCCAAGGCAATGCATCACACCGACCCGGAAAGCAGCTTTGCTGTGCGCTTTTGGGATGATGATGTGTTTCAGATTGGCGATAAGCCGGCATTTACGCTTTGGTTCAAGGAGAAAGAGGCTGCGTCAAAAACACTGGCTGATGGTTTCCTGGGCTTTGGCGAAGCCTATATGACCGGAATGCTCGATGTTGAAGGGGACATGCAGCTTCTGTTCAAGCTCGGTTTCAGGGTTGGCTATACCGAATACAAAATGTCATGGAAGGCCAAGCTGAACATCCTTGTGCAGTATTTCCTTAATCAGAATACGCTTAAGGGGTCGAAGAAAAACATCAGCCATCACTATGATGTCGGTAACGATTTCTACGAGCGGCTGCTGGGCCCGACGATGGCCTATACCTGTGCCTATTACAAAGATCCGAACAACACCCTCGAAGAAGCCCAGACCAACAAGTTTGATCTTGTCTGCCGCAAACTGCGTTTGCAGGAAGGCGAAACGATTGCCGATCTCGGGTGTGGCTGGGGTGGGTTTTTGATTTATGCAGCCCAGAATTACGGCATTACCGGTGTGGGCGTTACCGTGTCTCGTGAACAGGTCGAATATGCCAATCGCAGAATTGCATCACTCGGTTTGCAGGATAAAATCCGTGTCGAGTTGAAAGATTACCGCGATGTCGAAGGCGTCTTTGACAAGGTGGTGTCTATTGGCATGCTCGAACATGTCGGGCTTAAGTTCCTGCCGGTGTTTTTCGACAAGGTAAAACAAATCCTGAAACCCGGATCACTGGGGTTGATCCATTTGGTGGGTAATGACGAGCTTCACAAAGCTGATCCCTGGACGGACAAATACATTTTCCCGGGGGCACAGGTTCTTGATATTACAAACATTATTGGCGGCATCTGCAAAAAGAAAATGAACGTCATCGACGTTGATAATTTGCGGATGAACTATGAACTGACCCTGTTCCACTGGCTTGATAACTTCAACGCAAATATTGACTGGATCCGCGAACATTATGACGAAGAGTTCGCGCGTCGCTATTACCTGTATTTCCAAGTCAGTGCGGCGTCATTCCGGTATGGTGAAAACCGGTTGTTCCATGTTCTGTTCTCGAACGGGCTGAAGAACGACATGCCGCTGACCCGCGAATATATGTATCAGTAAACCGACAAATACGAATACCGAACCGGGAATTCAGTCATTCCCGGTTCGGTGATGCCGGTGCCAGTTCAGGGCTGTCTTGATGATATTGTCGAGCGAACTTTGAGTTGGCGACCAGTTCAGATGCTGCTTCGCCCGTTCTGCCGAAGCATAAAGGGCGGGGACATCGCCGGGGCTTCGCGTGGCGATGGCATGCGGGACTTCTTTTCCGCTCAGCCGTTTGACAGTATCAAGGATGTCCTTGATGGATGTTCCATTTCCGGTTCCGAGATTGAACGCGTCTGACGCGCCGCCATTTTCAAGATAGGTCATGGCATTGACATGTGCGGTCGCCAGATCGTTGACATGGACGTAATCACGGATCGCGGTGCCATCGGGCGTGTCAAAATCATTGCCAAATATCTGCAAGGCGGGTGCTTTGCCCAAGGCCGCCTGAATGGTCAGCGGAATGATGTGGGTTTCGGGCGTGTGATCTTCGCCAATTTCAAGGTCCGGGTCTGCGCCAGCCGCATTGAAATAACGCAAGGCAACCCATTTCAAGTCAGACGCTTTTCCAAGGTCATGCAAGGCTTGTTCAACAAACAGTTTTGAACGCCCATATGGCGATTGCGGTTCTTTTTCCGTGCTTTCATCAATTGGAAGTGACTTGCAATCCCCATATACCGCGCAGGTCGAAGAAACGACGATATGATGGACGCCATGACACTGCATCGCATCGAGAAGACGCAGTGAGCCAACGCAGTTATTCACATAATACTTCATGGGATCGGCGACAGATTCCCGCACATAGGCGCTGGCGGCAAGATGCATGACCATATCGGGACGATGCTTCATGAAGGCATCATTCAGGTCATTGGCGTTGGTAATATCCCCCTGATGCAAAGGCCCCCATTTGACAAAGCTTTTGTGCCCGGTGCTCAGATTGTCAAAGGCAATCGGGATATGACCATGGGTATGCAATGCCTTGCAAACATGACTCCCGATATATCCGGCGCCACCTGTAACCAGGACTTTTTTTTGTAAACTCATGTGCTCGTTTTCTAACCTTGCCAGCGATTTCTTGCGACATTGCGGGTTAAAGGGATTGGGGCGACGGGGGCTTTCCGGGCGATGGCTTACATCTGAGCGTACTTTTCCAGTTTCGAGACAAAATGATATTGGCGGTCAAAAAGATGTCCGATGACACCCGGCCAATATCGAAGCGGATGGACTTTTGCCTTTTCCACAAGACCTGCGCGGTCAAATGCCGACTGCCACTGTGCTGATGACAGGAAATTATAGGGCAACGGGACCCCTGTTCCGGCATTTCCCAGCCAGTCGAGAACAGTCAAAGTGCGATGGTCCCATTTGCTGTCAGCGATATGATCTTTGACAATGACCCACTTGCGCGCGACGCGTCTGGCTTCTTGAAGGATCGCTGTCGGGTTATCGGTATGGTGAAGCATGTCAATGCACAGAACCGCATCAAAAGAATCATCTGCAAACGGGATTGTCGTTCCGTCATAGACTGAGACGGGAATGGCGCAATCGGGCTGTACAACAACATCGACGCCGGTGATTTGACGTTTGCCGTTATTCTGTTTCAGTCTTTTTGCCAGCTGACCGTGACCACATCCCATATCAAGAATGGACAAGGGAGCGTGTGCGAGGACCTGCTCGATAGCCGCAACAATCCCGTTCTGACGCGGTTGGTCTGCCCACTTGACGAAGGACCTGATCATATAAGGTTATAACCCTGTTAAAACTGCGAACCGGCTTTGGTTCGTATCCGCTGGCACCGCGCAAGGTTCTCTGTATGAGCTGACCAAACCAGGATGACCCGTTTAGCGGTTTTCACGAAGAACCAAACTCTGACGATTATCGGTTAAATAATTGTAACGGAATAGTTTAATTGTGTTTGACCGTCAGGAAAGTAAAGAACTTTCCTGTGAACAAGTCACAAGCAGTTTTGCCAAGCGAGTTCTGATCCTCAAAAAGCAAAGCAAGGCGGGCTTGTTCAATGCCCCACCTTGCATGTTCTCGGATCAGTTCCGTGTCAGGTACATCGGCCCGCCCTTGTGACGCGGGAAGCCATAACCGTTGACCATCACAACATCGATGGCATCCGGGCTGCGGGCGACGCCTTCCGCCACGATTTTGTCGCCTTCGTTGCGCATGGCGGTAAGGATGGTATGGATGATTTCGTCATGGCTGAAGCTGCGTCGCGTGATGCCCTTTTTCTCTGACTCGGCGATCACAAGGGTATCGACTTCCGGGGCCGGCTGCGCCTTGCCGGTTTCGTCATAGCGATACCAGCCAAGACCGTTCTTTTTGCCAAACCGGCCCATCTCGCAGAGATAATCGCCAAGTGCGACATAGCGTTCGGCCGGATCGCGGAAGGGCGCAAGACGCTTGCGTGTGGCCCAGGAAATCTCAAGTCCTGCCATATCCTGCATGGCAAACAGACCCATCGGAAAACCGAACTCGACCATTGCGTCGTCAATCTGATGAGGAAGGGCACCATCTTCGAGCATATATTCGCAATGCTTGCGATAGGCCGACATGATGCGATTGCCGATAAAACCGTCACACACACCACAAGGCACCGCAATCTTGCCAAGTGCACGGCCAAAGGCAAAAGCTGTTGCAAGGCTTTTGGCATTTGCCTTGTCTGTATGCACAACTTCAAGCAGCTTCATGATATGGGCTGGCGAGAAGAAATGAAGGCCAATGACCCGGCCAGGATTGACGCATTTTGCCGCAATCTCGTTGATATCAAGATAGGACGTGTTCGAGGCCAGAACCGCATCAGCCTTGCAATGCAAAGACAGTTTTCCAAACACATCATGTTTGACATTCATGTCTTCGAAAACAGCTTCAACCACAAGATCGGCATTGCGAAGGGCAGCGTAATCGGTGCTGGTTGAAAACGCGGCCAATAACTGATCAAAGCGATCCTGCGTGATCAGCCCGCGCTTTACACTCCCCGATAAATGCTTTTCGACCGTGGCGCGCCCGTTTGCGCACGCTTCATCGTTACGCTCGATGATCGTTACATTAAAGCCAGCCAGAAGGGATGCTGTTGCAATGCCCGCTCCCATGATGCCGCCGCCAATGACACCGACTTCGCGGATAGTATTTGGTGCAACACCATCAATCTCGGGAAGCTTCCCGACGGAACGTTCGGCAAAGAAGATATGGCGCAGGGCCTTTGATTGGTCGCTGTCGCGCAGCTCAACGAACTTTTGGCGCTCGAACGTCAGTCCGGTTTGGGCATCCTCATCAATCCCGGTGCGGATTGCGTCGATTGCAACAACAGGTGCGACTTGACCTCGGGCTTTCTTGATGGTTGTGGTCGTGATGCTATCCCATTCATCTGCGGACGGTGCTTTGACAGGCTCCCTTGCGATCAATGGCACCGGAAGATCAAGCTTCTGGATTGTCTGGGCGAAATCCTTTGCTGCATCAAGAAGCGCACCATGGCAAATCGCATCAATCAGGCCAATTTCGTTGGCCTTGGTGCTTGAAACGGGTTTCCCAGACGTGATCATGCTGATGGCGTCATGCACCGGAACAAGCCTTGGCAGGCGCACGGTCCCGCCTGCACCGGGGATCAGGCCGAGATTGACTTCCGGAAGGCCAAGCTTGGCGGATTTGTCGGCAATCCGGTAATGACATCCCAGCGCCACCTCAAGCCCGCCGCCCAGTGCATGACCATGAATTGCTGCGATTACGGGTTTGGTCGATGCTTCAAGACATTTGATCACATTTGGCAGGATCGGGGCCTTGGGCGGTTGTCCGAATTCTGAGACATCCGCCCCGGCGATGAAAGTCTTGCCCGCACAGATCAGGATCGCAACATTGATGACTGGGTCGGCATCGATCTGATCAAGGGCATCAACAATACCTTCACGTACAGAATGACTGGTGGCGTTGATCGGCGGGTTATTGATCATGATAACGCCAATATGGCCTTCACGGGTCAGGGTGACGGTACTCATATCAGTTACCCTCGCCACAGATCGGAGTCAGAAGGCAAGCCGTCAGATCAGATTCAGGATCGGCAAGATCGGCGATCACATCGAAATGATGTTTATCCGGCGCATGTACCGAACGTGTCGATGCGCCAAGCCCGGTCCATATATTGGCAAGAAGATCGTTCTGACGGACAAATTCCGGACGTTCGTTTGCCCCGACCCAGCAGGTGATCGAACAGGGAAGTGCCGGTTTGAGAAGAGCGGCACTTTCGGTTGTGGCTTCTTCTTCATCCAGGCCCAGAACATCATTCATCGACGTGTTCAAAAGTGGGCGCAAATCATGCAGGCCCGAAATCGATACTGTGTTTTCAACACGCGCAAGAACGGGCGGCGCCAAAGGTGAGGTATTCGATACCATCCGGCTGACAAGATGCCCGCCCGCCGAATGGCCGGTCAGATGAATGGGGCCGGAAATGCGTGCTGCGACATGATTGATGGCCGATGCAACCTGTCGGGTGATCTGCGACAAACGGGCATCAGGGGCAAGGGTATAACTTGGCAGGCAAACAGCCCAGCCTTTGGCAACCGCACCATTTGCAAGATGCGACCAGCTTGATTTGTCAAACGCCTTCCAGTAGCCGCCATGGACAAATACGACCAAGCCCTTGGGCGTTCCATGGGGCAGGAACAGGTCATATTTTTCGCGCTCTGCGGTGCCATAGGCGATATCAAGTTCGGCTCGACCATCGGCGATCAGGGCATCACGAAACCGGGATGACTGTTCTGCCCACATGCCCGGAAAGGATCCGGCATTGGCAATGTGGTCACCATTGGCATAGGCATCATCCCAGTCGGTAATCATGTGAATTCATCCCTGATCGTTTGGTGTAGTGGCACGTGTCGCCCGGATCCTACAGGCGCGCACAATTCGTTTACAGGCCAAATTCTAGGCAAATCCGAAGATATTTCAAACTTAAAATATTTGTACTTGAAATAAAATAAAACGAGGCGTACCGTTTTATCAGTTTCCCGAAACAACCAAACAAATCAGGAAGGGAAAAGCTGGTGAGAGTAGCTTGTCTGGGTGGTGGTCCTGCGGGACTGTATTTTGCAATCTCGATGAAATTGCGCGATCCGGCCAATGAGGTCGTGGTGATCGAGCGCAACAAGCCCGACGACACGTTCGGCTGGGGCGTGGTGCTGTCTGACGAGACTCTCGACAACCTTGCGGCCAATGATGCCAAAAGTGCCGAGGCCATTCGCGCCAACTTTTCCTATTGGGATGACGTTGCGGTTCAATATCGCGGTGAAAAGACCCTTTCGACCGGTCACGGTTTCTGCGGCATTGGCCGTAAAAAGCTTCTGATCCTGCTTCAGCAGCGTGCCCGCGAACTTGGCGTCGACCTGCGTTTCGAGACCGAGGCCGAAAGTGCGGCAACCTACGCCAAGCAATATGATCTTGTCGTTGCCTGCGATGGTTTGAATTCGAAAACCCGCACCGAATTTTCTGATCAGTTCCAGCCCGACATCGATACGCGTAAATGCAAATTTGTCTGGCTGGGCACTCATCAGAAATTTGATGATGCCTTTACCTTCATCTTCGAGCAGACCGACAAGGGCTGGGTTTGGGCGCACGCCTATCAGTTTGATGATGAAACCGCGACCTTCATTGTCGAATGTTCGCAAGAAACGTGGGACGCATACGGCTTTGGCGAGATGTCCAAGGAAGACTCGATCGCAACCTGCGAGGCGATTTTCAAGGATCATCTGGGCGGCCATCCCCTGATGAGCAACGCCCACCATATTCGTGGGTCTGCATGGCTAAGCTTCCCGCGTGTGCTTTGCAAAAGCTGGTCACATGAAAATATCGTTTTGATGGGGGATGCTGCGGCAACTGCGCATTTCTCCATCGGATCGGGCAGCAAGCTTGCCCTTGAAAGTGCCATTGCGCTGGCAAACTATCTGCATTCCGAGCCGGACCTGAAATCAGCCTTTGCCAAGTATGAGGATGAACGTCGCCTTGAAGTTCTGCGTTTGCAGTCGGCGGCACGCAACTCCATGGAATGGTTTGAGGAGATCGAACGCTACTTCGATTTCGATCCGGTCCAGTTCACCTATTCGCTTTTGACCAGATCACAGCGCATCAGTCACGAGAACTTGCGTATGCGCGATGCCAAGTGGCTTGAAAGTGCCGAAGGCTGGTTCCAGCGCAAGGCAGGATTGCCCGCATCAGAACCGGTGCGTCATCCGATGTTCGTGCCCTTCAGGCTGCGTGATATGGAACTTAAAAACCGTATCGTTGTCTCGCCAATGGCGCAGTACAAGGCGGTTGATGGCTGTCCGACCGACTGGCACCTGATCCATTACGCGGAACGCGCCAAAGGCGGGGCGGGACTTGTTTACACCGAAATGACCTGCGTCTCGCCCGAAGGGCGGATTACGCCGTGTTGTCCGGGCGTTTATGATGATGCCCATGAAGCGGCATGGAAGCGGATCACTGATTTCGTTCATGCCGAAACGGATGCCAAAATCTGCATGCAGATTGGTCATTCCGGACGCAAGGGGTCGACCCAGCTTGGCTGGGAAGAAATGGATGCCCCGCTAAAAGACGGTAACTGGCCGCTTTTGTCGGCTTCTGCCATTGCCTGGTCGGACCGCAATGCGGTGCCAAAGGCCATGACGCGCGAAGACATGGATTTGGTTCGTGATCAGTTCGTCGCATCGACCAGGATGGCGGATCGTGCCGGGTTTGACATGATCGAGGTTCATGCCGCCCATGGGTATCTTCTGTCATCCTTCATCAGCCCGGTCAGCAATAGCCGCGCTGATGAATATGGCGGATCGCTTGAAAACCGGATGCGTTACCCGCTTGAAGTCATTAATGCCGTTCGTGCGGCATGGCCTGCCAACAAGCCGATGTCGGTACGTATTTCGGCCAATGACTGGATTGGTGATGCTGGCGTAACACCAGAAGAGGCGGTTGAAATCGCCCGTATCCTTCAGGCCAATGACGTTGATATCTGTGACGTGTCCGCCGGTCAGACGACCAAAGATGCCCGTCCGGTCTATGGACGCATGTTCCAGACCCCGTTCTCGGACCGTATCCGCAACGAAGCCAAAATGGCGACCATGGCGGTTGGCAATATTTACGAACCCGATCACGTCAATTCGATCCTGATGGCAGGACGTGCGGACCTTGTCTGTCTGGCCCGTCCGCATCTGGCTGATCCATATTGGACGCTGCATCAGGCGGCCAATCTTGGCAATCGCACCGAAAACTGGCCGGCTCCCTATTATGCCGGACGTGACCAGATGTGGCGTTTGGCTGAGCGCGCCGATGTCATGACCGGAAAGGTGTAAGTCGTGATGGGTGATCTTGCCATTCAGCGTGCATTGATTACCGGCGGCGGGTCGGGTGTCGGGGCCGTCATGGCCCGAATGCTGGCCGATGCCGGGGTCAAGGTTGCTGTCTCTGGCCGTCGGGTCGATGTACTTGACGCGGTCGCCCATCATGAAAATATCACGGCAATTGCCGCCGATGTGACCGATGAAGCATCGGTGCGCAACATGTTTGCCACCATGGTCGATACCATCGGCGCACCTGATCTGGTGATTGCCAATGCCGGTATGGCCGAAAGCGCACCGATTGGTAAAACGTCCGTCGATCTGTGGCGACGGACAATTGATGTCAATCTGACCGGTACTTTCCTGACCTTCCGCGAAGGACTGGCTGTAATGGACAAGACCAAGCCGGGCCGCTTGATTTCGATTGCGTCCACAGCCGGTCTTAAGGGGTATGCCTATGTCACCGCTTACTGCGCGGCGAAACACGGCGTTGTCGGGCTGATCAAGGGCATGGCGGTTGAACTCGCCAACAGTCCGATCACAGTCAATGCGGTTTGCCCAGGCTTTATGGAAACACCGATGCTTGAAAAGTCGGTGGAAAATATCGTTGCAAAAACCGGCATGAGCCATGATCAGGCACGCGCAAGTCTTGCAAAAATCAATCCGCAGAACCGCTTTATCCAGCCAGACGAAGTCGCAAATACCGTCATGTGGCTGTGCAGTGCCAATGCGCGATCAATCACCGGCCAGACAATTTCCGTGTCGGGAGGAGAAGCATGAACATGGATAATTCCCAGGGCCTTGCCGGACAGGGCGGAAATGAAACGTCCGATCTTTCCAAGGCACGCCTGCGGGCATGGCTTCAGATCCTGAAAGTATCGCGCAAGATCGAAGGCGAACTTCGCGAAAAAATGCGCGTCGAGTTCGGATCGACCCTGCCGCGTTTCGACGTTCTTGCGGCCCTTTATCGCGAACGCGACGGCATGCGCATGAGCGAACTTTCCAAATCGCTGATGGTGTCAAACGGCAATGTCACGGGCATCGTTGATCGACTGGTCTCCGAAGGACTGGTTGTCCGTTTGCCGGTTGAAAATGATCGACGCGCATCCATCGTGCGCCTGACCGAAGCGGGCGAAAAGGATTTCGCCGAGCGCGCACTGGTTCATGAAAGCTGGGTATCTGATCTGTTTTCCGATCTTTCGTCATCGGATGCCGATGCCCTTATTCGAATTCTTCGCACCATCTCCCACCATAACGAGGCGCCCCACCATGACTAAGATGGCCAACATCAAGCCGACCCATTTCAATTGGCGGATGGAGGGGGGCGTTGCGGTCATTTCACTGGATCGTCCGGATCGTAAAAATCCGCTGACCTTTGAAAGCTATGCCGAGCTTCGCGATACCTTCCGCGATCTGGTTTATGCCGATGATATCAAGGCCGTGGTGTTCGGATCGAACGGTGGCAATTTCTGCTCTGGCGGGGATGTGCATGACATTATCGGTCCGCTGATCGACAAGGACATGAAGGGACTTCTGGAATTCACCCGCATGACCGGTGATCTGGTCAAGGCGATCATCGCCTGTGGCAAGCCGGTGATTGCGGCGGTGGATGGCGTTTGTGTGGGTGCGGGGGCAATCATTGCCATGGCATCCGACCTTCGTCTGGCAACGTCTGCTTCCAAAACCGCGTTCCTGTTTACCCGTGTTGGTCTTGCCGGTTGTGACATGGGCGCATGTGCAATCCTGCCACGTATCATCGGTCAGGGCCGGGCGGCCGAACTTCTTTATACCGGACGTTCGATGTCAGCCGAGGAAGGTGAACGCTGGGGCTTCTATAACCGTCTGGTCGAGGCTGATATTCTTGAGGCCGAAGCAATTGCGCTTGCAACCCGCATTTCCCAAGGCCCGAATTTCGGTCACATGATGACCAAAACCATGCTGGCCCAGGAATGGAACATGTCGATTGAACAGGCCATCGAGGCCGAAGCTCAGGCGCAGGCCATCTGCATGCAGACCGAGGACTTCAATCGTGCCTACAAGGCCTTTGTCGCCAAGGAAAAACCGGTGTTTGAGGGTAACTGATGGCGGATACATCCTACCTTGACTGGCCGTTTTTCGAAGATCGTCACCGTGAACTGGCGACCCGTCTTGATGCATGGGCAAGCGCCACTCTGAACAATATTGATCACAGTGACGTCGATGCAGCATGCCGCGATCTCGTCGCGCGTCTGGCCGACGGTGCGTGGCTTCGCCATGCCGCGATTGATCATACCGATCCGAATTCAAAATTGGATGTCAGATCACTTTGCCTGATCCGCGAGACACTTGCGCGCTATGACGGGCTGGCCGACTTTGCATTTGCAATGCAGGGGCTGGGGAGTGGCGCGATCTCTTTGTTCGGTTCTGATGCCACCCGGGGGGAGTGGCTTCCAAAAGTACGTACCGGCAAAGGGATCGCTGCCTTCGCCCTGACCGAACCGCAATCAGGATCGGATGTTGCCAATATCGCGCTTGATGCAAAGCGCGATGGCGACGCGTTTGTCCTGAATGGTGAGAAAACCTGGATCTCCAATGGCGGCATAGCCGATTTCTATTGCGTGTTTGCGCGGACCGGCGAAGCTCCGGGCGCAAAGGGGCTTTCGGCATTTGTAATCCCGGCCAATATTCCGGGGTTCGAGATTGCCGAACGTCTGCACACCATTGCCCCGCACCCGCTTGCTCGGTTGAAATTCACTGATTGCCGTATTCCGGCTTCAAGCCTGATTGGCAAGGGTGGGGACGGTTTCAAGATTGCCATGTCGGTTCTTGATGTCTTCCGTTCGACCGTGGCGGCAGCTGCCCTTGGCTTTGCCCGTCGTGCCCTTGATGAAACCATCAAGCGTGTTCAGGAACGCGAACTGTTTGGTGCACCGTTATTTGATCTTCAGATGGTGCAAGGGCATGTGGCGGATATGGCACTTGATATAGATGCCAGCGCACTTCTGGTCTATCGCGCCGCATGGCTCAAAGACAGCGGGGCTGCGCGCGTCAGTCGCGAAGCCGCGATGGCAAAACTTTATTCAACCGATCATGCACAAACCGTCATTGATAAGGCGGTGCAAATTCATGGCGGCGATGGTGTGCGCAGCGGCCACATCGTTGAATCGCTATACCGGGAAATTCGCGCCCTTCGCATTTATGAAGGCGCGTCTGACGTCCAGAAAATAATCATCGCACGGCAAACGCTGGCGCAATAATGGCTGTATCAGGGACTTCACAATGCTCGGACCAACCGCACATACCGATAGCTTCACACGGGACAAGCTCCCGCCGCTCAATGAATGGCCGGAAATCAATCTGGATGGGTTCGACTATCCTGAATATCTGAATGCCGGTGTCGAGCTGACCGACAAAATGGTCGAACAGGGTTTCGGGGATAATACCGCCCTGATCGGAAATGGTCGCCAGCGAACCTACAAGGAACTGGCTGACTGGACCAACCGTATTGCCCATGCGCTGGTCGAAGATTATGGCATCAAGCCGGGTAATCGCGTTCTGATCCGTTCGGCCAATAATCCGGCAATGGTGGCCTGCTGGTTGGCCGCGACCAAGGCCGGTGCGGTTGTGGTCAATACCATGCCGATGCTGCGTGCGGGTGAACTGGGCCAGATCGTTGACAAGGCCGAAATCGAATTTGCGCTTTGCGATACCCGTCTGATGGATGAACTGGTTGCCTGTGCGAAGGACAGCAAGTTCTTGAAAAAGGTCATCGGCTTTGATGGGACCGCCAATCACGACGCCGAACTTGATCGCATTGCCCTGACCAAATCGGTCAAATTCGAGGCGGTCAAAACCGGGCGTGATGATGTTGCACTGCTTGGCTTTACATCGGGCACTACCGGGAGCCCCAAGGCCACCATGCATTTTCACCGTGATCTTCTGATCATTGCCGATGGTTATGCCAAGGAAGTCCTGAACGTTACACCAGACGACGTATTTGTCGGCTCCCCGCCGCTTGCCTTTACCTTCGGGCTTGGTGGTCTTGCGATCTTCCCGCTGCGTTTCGGGGCAACAGCGACGCTGCTTGAAAAAGCATCCCCGCCCAACATGATCGAAATCATTGAAACCTATAAGGCAACGGTCTGTTTTACCGCGCCGACGGCTTATCGAGTGATGCTTTCGGCCATGGAAGACGGTGCTGATCTGTCATCGCTGCGCGCGGCTGTTTCTGCCGGTGAAACCCTTCCAGCCCCGGTGTATGAGGCATGGATGGCCAAAACCGGCAAACCGATGCTTGATGGCATTGGCGCGACCGAGATGCTCCATATCTTTATTTCCAACCGTTTTGGAGACAGCCACCCGGCCTGTACCGGCCGTCCGGTGCACGGGTACGAAGCCAAGATCGTTGATCATGACATGAACGAAGTACCGGTAGGCACGGTTGGCCGTCTTGCGGTGCGGGGCCCGACGGGCTGTCGTTACCTTGATGATGTTCGTCAGGCGGTCTATGTGCGCGATGGCTGGAACCTGACCGGGGATGCGTTCTTTGTTGATGAAAATGGCTACTACCATTTTGCCGCGCGCAATGACGATATGATTGTCTCGTCGGGCTATAACATTGCCGGACCAGAGGTCGAAGCTGCCTTGCTATCCCATGAAGCGGTGGCCGAATGCGCGGTGATCGGTGCCCCTGACGAAGATCGTGGCACCATCGTTCAGGCCCATATCGTGTTGGCGGATGGTTTCCACCCGACACCCGAGATGGCCAAACAGCTTCAGGATCATGTAAAAGCGACGATCGCGCCGTTCAAATATCCGCGCTCCGTTGTCTTTATCGAGACATTGCCCAAAACCGCGACTGGAAAAATCCAGCGCTTCAGACTTAAACAGGAAATGTCTGCATGACCGACTTTGCCGCCACCAAATCCCTGTTCCATATTCCCGAAGGTATCATTTACCTTGACGGGAACTCGCTTGGCATGCTGCCGAAAACGGCGGCTAACCGTGCCAAGGAGATGATTGAAAAGGAATGGGGGGAAATGCTTATCCGGGGCTGGAACGAAGCCAAATGGATGGAGCAACCCGAACGTGTCGGCAATCTTGTCGCCCGTTTGATCGGGGCGGCACCCGGTACGGTGGTGATGGGCGACACCCTGTCGATCAAGGTTTATCAGGCGCTGGCAAGTGCGCTTGAAATGCGCCCGGATCGCAAGGTTGTTGTCTCGGACAACGGCAATTTCCCGACCGATCTTTATATGGCGGATGGCCTGATCAAAAGTCTTGATAAGGGCCATGTCCTTAAAACGCCAAATCCCGAAGATGTCGAAAGCCTGATCAATGAAGATCTGGCAGTGTTGATGTTGACCCAGGTGGATTACCGCACGGGCCGCATGCATGACATGAAACGCATCACTGAACTGGCGCATGCGGCTGGTGCATTGGTGATCTGGGATCTGGCCCATTCGGCGGGTGCGGTTCCGGTTGATCTGGCCGGTTGCAATGCAGATTTCGCGGTGGGTTGCACTTACAAATATCTGAATGGTGGCCCCGGCGCACCGGCCTTTATCTATGTCCGCCCGGATCATGCCAAGGTTGCGCGCCCGGCACTTTCAGGCTGGCTTGGCCATGCCGCACCCTTTGCCTTTGATCCGGACTACACCCCGGCACCGGATATCTCGCGCATGCGTGTTGGTACACCGCCCGTGATCCAGATGACCGTTCTCGAAGAAGCAATGAAGGCGTGGGACGGTATTGAAATGTCCGATATCCGTGCGCGCAGCATCGAGCTTTGCGAACAGTTCATCGCAGGTGTCGAGGCATCCTGTCCGATGCTTGAACTGGCAAGCCCGCGTGATGCGGAACGCCGTGGATCACAGGTGTCGTTCAAGTTCGATCAGGGTTATGCAGTGATGCAGGCCCTGATTGCGCGCGGTGTGATTGGTGATTTCCGAGCACCTGACGTCATCCGTTTTGGCTTTACCCCGCTTTATATCGACAATGCAGATGTCGATGGTGCGGTCAAAATCCTTGCTGAGATCATGGAAACAAAGGCTTGGGACAAGCCGGAGTTTCATAAACGCAATGCGGTGACCTGATCATGGTAAAGCCAACCAAACCTTATGATCCCAGTACCGAAGGTGCCCGGACGGATTTTTCCGATCAGATGTCTTATGGCGATTATCTGTCACTTGATGCGATCCTGACGGCCCAGCATCCGCACTCTGATGCCCATGATGAATTGCTGTTCATCATTCAGCATCAGACGTCCGAATTGTGGATGAAGCTTGCGATCCGCGAAATCGGTGCGGCCCGCAACGCCATCCGGGGTGGCGATCTGCGCCCGGCCTTCAAGATGCTTGCGCGTGTTTCACGTATTTTCGAACAGCTCAATAATGCATGGGATGTTTTGCGCACGATGACGCCAAGCGATTACACGACATTTCGTGATGCGCTTGGCCCGTCATCCGGGTTCCAGTCCTATCAGTATCGCCAGATCGAATTCATGCTGGGCAATCGCAATCACGCCATGTTGCGTCCACATGCGCATCGTGAAGACATTCTGGAAATGCTCAAGACCGAACTGGCAACACCCAGCCTGTATGACGAGGCCCTCAACCTTGTCGCGGCCGAGGGAATTGAGCTTCCCGATCACATCCTGAACCGCGATGTATCGGCACCCTATACCCCGGACGATGCAGTGATTGCTGCCTGGCACAAGGTTTACAGCGACCCGGCGAAACACTGGTCGCTTTATGAGCTGGCTGAAAAGCTGGTCGATTTCGAAGATTACTTCCGGCGGTGGCGCTTTAACCACGTGACCACGGTCGAACGCGTGATTGGCTTTAAACGCGGGACCGGTGGAACGGGTGGGGTTAGTTACCTCAAGAAAATGCTGGAAGTAGAACTGTTTCCGGAACTCTGGCGAGTAAGAACCACGCTTTGAGGATGGACGGACCCGATGCAAATACTGCAAAATCAGGGGCAGGCATCAGGTTCACAAGAACCACGACGCAAAAAGACATAAATGTCGTGGGATCAACGTGTTGCTAAAAAACTGAATGTATTAACACGGAGGCTTAAATGAAGGGTATGAAGACAACCATTGCAGCTGTTGCTGCTTTGCTTGTGGCCGGTGCAGCGCAGGCTGATCCGGTAAAGGTCGGTATGATCACCACGCTTTCGGGCGGTGGTGCCGGTCTTGGTATTGATGCGCGTGACGGCTTCATGCTGGCTGTCAAACAGGCCAACAATCCGGAACTCACGGTCGTGATCGAAGATGATCAGCGCAAGCCGGACGTTGCTGTTCAGCTGGCCGATAAAATGATCCAGCAGGAAAAGGTTGATGTCCTGACCGGTATTATCTGGTCGAACCTTGCGATGGCGGTTGTTCCGTCCGCTGTTGCACAGGAAAAGCTGTATCTGTCGGTTAACGCCGCACCGTCGCAGCTGGCGGGCAAGGGCTGCAACGCAAACTATTTCAGCGTTTCCTATCAGAACGATAACCTGCATGAAGCAGCCGGCGGTTATGCGTCGAGTGCCGGTTATGAAAAGGCCTTCATTCTTGCGCCGAACTATCCGGCGGGCAAAGATTCCCTTGCCGGTTTCAAACGTTTCTTCATGGGTGACATCGCCGAAGAAGTTTATACCAAGCTTGGCCAGACCGACTATGCTGCTGAAATCGCACAGATCCGCGCATCGGGTGCAGACAGCGTCTTCTTCTTCCTGCCGGGCGGCATGGGCATCGCGTTCATGAAACAGTATGCACAGTCCGGTGTTGATATTCCGCTGATCGGCCCGGCATTCTCGATGGATCAAGGCATCCTTGGTGCGGTTGGCGACGAAGCAATCGGTTTCAAGAACACCTCGAACTGGTCGAAAGACATCGACAATCCCACCAACAAGGCATTCGTTGAAACCTTCCAGGCTGAATATGGTCGTCTGCCGTCGCTTTATGCGTCCTATGGCTTTGACACTGCCAACCTTTTGCTGTCGGCAATGGGCAAGGCAAGCATTTCCGACAAGGAAGCGTTCCGTGACGCGCTGCGTGCTGCTGACTTCAACTCGGTTCGTGGCAAGTTCGTCTTTGGTCCGAACCAGCACCCGATTCAGGACATCTATGTTCGTGAAGTCGTTAAAGAAGGCGACGTTCTGACCAACAAGATCGTTGGTATTGCGCTTTCTGACCATGCCGATGCCTATGCATCGGAATGCTCGATGTAATCACGCGCTGACAAGACGGTGGGGGCCGGTTCCGGTCAATGAGATCGGCCCCCGACCACCTTGTGACGGAGTTTCCAATAATGTTCTCTCTTTTCCTGGAGCAGCTGTTAAACAGCCTTCAGTCGGGATTGATGTTGTTTCTGATGGCATCCGGACTGACGCTTGTTTTCGGTGTGATGGGTCTTATTAACCTTGCCCACGGCTCGCTCTATATGGTCGGTGCATTTGCCTGTGCTGCTGTTGCGGCCTGGACCGGTTCATTCTGGCTTGGTCTTGTTGCCAGCCTGATGGCTGCTGCCCTTGCCGGTGTGCTGGTCGAGATGTTTATTATTCGCCGCTTGTATAACCGTGATCACCTTGATCAGGTTCTGGCGACTTTTGCCCTTATTTTGGTTTTTTCAGAAGGCACCCGCTGGATTTTCGGTTCCTTCCCGCTTTTCCTGAGCGTTCCCGATATTTTGACGGGAACGGTCATTCTGCCCGGCGCGCTTGAATATCCGATTTTCCGGTTGGCGATCATTATTGCCGGGCTTCTGGTTGCGGTGGGTCTGTTCCTTTTGATTGGCAAGACCCGCCTTGGCGTGCGCATTCGCGCGGGTGAAGCCGACCGTGGCATGATCGCGGCCCTTGGTGTGAATATCGACCGGCTTTATACGGTGGTGTTTGCTCTTGGCGCTGCCCTTGCCGGGCTTGCCGGTGCCTTTGTCGGCACCACCCAGTCTGTTCAGGTTGGCATGGGCGAGCCGGTTCTTATTCTGGCCTTCGTTGTCATCGTGATTGGCGGGATCGGCTCGATCAAGGGTGCGCTTATCGGATCGCTTCTGGTCGGGTTTACCGACACGATGGGACGTTTCCTTCTGCCGCACGCCTTTGCGACCTTCCTTGATCCGTCCAGTGCGACCGCCATCGGGTCGGCACTTGCATCCATGTTGATTTATATCGTGATGGCGCTGGTTCTGTTCCTGCGTCCAAGCGGTTTGTTCGGGACGGAAGCCTGATATGACCATGAACCGCGAAACTCTTATTAACACTATTCTTGCCGTCGCCTTTGTGGCCGTGCCGGTCATTGCGATGGGGATGAATGAACCTTTCATCATTACCCTTGCGACCAAGGTTGCGATTTTCGCAATGGCCGGTGTCGGCCTTAACCTTGTTCTTGGTTTTGGCGGACTTGTGTCCTTTGGTCATGCCGCATTCTTCGGCATTGGTGGTTATGCTGCCGGCATTCTTGCCAGCCATGCGCTGAACTATGAACCGATCATGGAAAGCCCGTTCCTGATCGAAGGCACCACCCAGATGATTGTCATCTGGATTGTGGCACTGATCGTTTCGGCACTTGTCGCGCTGGCCATCGGGGCGATTACGCTTCGGACCAGTGGTGTCTATTTCATTATGATCACGCTGGCCTTTGCACAGATGATCTATTACTTCGCCATTTCCTGGCCGGCTTATGGCGGGGAAGACGGATTGTCGATCTATGTCCGCAATGGCTTCCCGGGGCTCAATACCCTTGATCCGATCAGTTTCTTTGCGCTTTGTGCGGTGATGCTTGGCATTGTGATGCTGTTCTCGGCCATACTGATCCGCTCACGCTTTGGTCTTGCCCTTCAGGGCGCGCGTCAGAACCCGCAACGCATGACTGCCGTCGGGATCGCACCGTTCCGCATTCGTCTGGTTGCCTTTGTGATTTCGGCGATGATCACCGCCCTTGCCGGGGCGCTTTATGCGGATCTCAACCGCTTTGTCAGCCCGACCATGCTGTCCTGGCATATGTCTGGCGAGATCATGATCTTTGTCATTCTGGGCGGGGTCGGACGGTTGTTCGGTCCGCTGGCCGGTGCGGCACTTTATATCATCCTTGAACATCTTCTTGGCAGTGTCTGGGAATTCTGGCAGCTGCCGCTTGGTGTGTTGTTGCTGATCGTGGTGCTGTTTGCCCGCGGCGGTTTGGTCGGTGTTCTGGCCGGGGAGCGTAAACATGCCTGATGCCATTCTGTCGCTTTCACATATCACCAAGCAATTCGGATCGCTGCTTGCCAGTGACGACGTGACCCTTGATCTGCGCCCAGGTGAAATCCATGCCCTGATCGGCCCGAACGGGGCGGGGAAATCGACCCTGATCAAACAGATCGCAGGCGAGATCAAATCCGATAGTGGCGATATTCATTTCAATGGTCAGCAGATCAATGAACTTGATGCGGTTGCACGGTCGCGCATGGGACTGGCCAGAACGTTTCAGGTATCATCACTGATGCCGGAATTCTCGGTGCTGCAAAATGTGATGCTGGCGCGCCAGTCGGTCAGTGGAAAGGTATTTCGCTTTTTCCGTCCGGTTCTCGGTGACAAGTCGCTGGTCGAACCGGCCATGGCACAGCTTGAACGTGTTGGTCTTGCCAACCGTGCACAGATGCGTGCGGCTGATATTTCGCATGGCGAACGTCGCCAGCTTGAAATGGCGGTTGCCCTTGCCCTTGAACCCAAGGCGTTCCTTCTGGATGAGCCGATGGCAGGCATGGGGCCAGAGGGCTCCAAACGTCTGACCGGTTTCCTTGACAGTCTGCGCACGCAGGCCCCGATCCTTCTGGTCGAACATGACATGGATGCGGTCTTCGCACTCGCTGACCGGATTTCGGTTCTGGTTTATGGCCGAATCATCGCGACTGGCACAGTCGACGAAATCCGGGGCAACGAAGACGTCAAACGTGCCTATCTCGGGGAGGAAGCCTGATATGACCGCACTTCTCGAACTTAGTGGCGTGACTGCTTTTTACGGCGCATCGCAGGCCTTGTTTGGCATCGATCTGTCGCTGAATGAGGGCGAGGCCGTGGCACTGATGGGCCGCAACGGCATGGGAAAAACCACCACGATCAAGACCATCTGTCGCATGATGGAACATCGTGATGGTTTGATCCGCTTTGCCGGTCAGGATCTGGCAAGGATGCCATCGCACAAGGCAGCCCGTCTTGGTCTTGGGCTGGTGCCTGAAGGGCGCCGGTGTTTTGCGCGTCTGAGCGTTATGGAAAACCTGATTGCTGCGGCTCGTCCGGGTGAATGGGATTTTGACCGGGTTGCCGGACTTTTCCCGCGTCTTGCCGAACGCCGCGATCAAAAGGCCATGACCCTTTCGGGCGGTGAACAGCAGATGCTTGCCATCGGGCGCGCGCTTATGACCAATCCGCGTTTGCTGATCCTTGATGAAGCAACCGAAGGATTGGCACCCGTCGTTCGTCAGGAAATCTGGGCTGCGATCAATCAGCTTAAACAATCCGGTCTCACCATCCTTGTTGTTGATAAATCGCTTAAGGAACTTTCTGGTGTCGCGGATCGCTATGTCGTCGTGGAAAAGGGCGTTACGGCATGGACTGGTGCAGTGAACGAACTGACCGACGAGCTCGCCGACCGGTATCTGGGGGTCTGATATGGCTGTTTTCACCTATCAGCAGAAAGTCCTGTTTCAACATTGCGATCCGGCGGGGATTGTCTTTTATCCGCGCTATTTCGAAATGGTGAATGCGACGGTCGAGGAATGGTTTGACGCCGTTATCGGATGCGGCTTTCCAACCATGCATGGCCCGATGCAGGTGGCCGTTCCGACAGCGGGGCTTACCATCGCTTTTACGGCGCCAAGCATGCTGGGTGATCAACTGGAATTTCGTCTGGAACCGATGCGGATCGGACGATCAAGCCTTGAGCTGGAAATCGCAGCTTTCGCGGGTGACGAGCAACGCCTGAAAACAACGGTAACACTGGTCTTTACGAAAAAAGGGGCCGGAAAGTCAGTGGCATGGCCAGATGATTTGCGTGCCAAAATCGAAAAAGAAATCAATCAAGTGGTAGAAAACAATGCATAAAATCGTTCAGCCAGACGGATGGAAAGAGCCCAAGGGATATGCAAACGGCGTCCTTGCACAAGGTGCGACTTTGTATATCGGCGGACAAATTGGCTGGAACGAAGATCAGGTCTTCGTTGCCAAGGATTTCGTCGGACAGATGGAACAGGCGCTTAAGAACATCGCCGCCGTTCTCGAAGCTGCTGGCGGCAAGCCCGAACATCTGACGCGCCTGACCTGGTATGTCACCGACAAACAGGAATATCTCGCCAAACAGCGCGAAGTCGGCCGGGCTTACCGCGAAGTTTTGGGCAAGAACTTCCCGGCAATGACCATGGTCGTTGTCAGCGCCCTTGTCGAAGACGAAGCATTGCTCGAGATTGAAGGTACGGCGGTTATCCCGAACTGACCGGTCATTTAGGATACCATTTTCACAAAGGGCAGCATCAAGCTGTCCTTTGCTGTTTGCAGCGATCTTTGCATAGAGTGATCGGCAATGATCTGCGTTTATATGACCAACGGTTTTGCTTTTCTCCCTCCGCTGATCTAAGCTTTTAAAAAATAATAAATAAGCTTCTCCGGAGGAACATCATGAGATCGACCGTTTTGGGTGCGTCCGATGGGGCAGCGCCCACAGTTGGCAATGACACGGCATTTAGCGGGCCGGGGCCGGAATTCGGTCCCTGGCTTGAAAAGGCATCGATCCTGATCGTCGATGACGAACCGGGCATGCGCAACTTTCTGGTCCGTACCCTTGGCCCGCGCGCCAAGCGGGTCGAAGAGGCCGCCGATTGTGAAGAAGCCACAGCACTTCTGGATCAACACCATTTTGATGTGGTGATCCTTGATAACATCATGCCGGGCAAAAGCGGGGTCGAATGGCTGACCGAACAGCGCGAGATCGGCTTTTTTTCCGATGCCATCCTGATGACGGCCTATGCCGATCTTGATACCGCGATCAAGGCGCTTCGGGCCGGGGCAGTGGATTTTGTCCTTAAACCATTCCGCTCAAACCAGATTTTGAACGCGGTGGCGCGCTGTCTGGACCGGATGCGCTTGCGGCGTGAAAACCATGTCTTGCGCCATGAATTGCGCGCGACCTCCGACCATGTATTGCTGCGTGACAAGCTGATCGGCTATTCCCCGCAAATTCAGGAAATCCGTGAAACCATTGCGCGGGTGGCCCCCCTGCCGACCTCGATCCTGATTTCCGGGCAAAGCGGGACGGGCAAGGAAGTCACCGCCCGTTCGCTGCATTCCCTGTCTGACCGCTCGCAAAAGCCGTTCGTTCCGATTAATTGTGCCGCCATTCCATCCGAGATGATCGAAGCGGAGCTGTTTGGGCATGTCAAAGGGGCCTTTACCGGCGCGCAGGCTGCACGTGATGGGCTTTTCATGCATGCACAGGGCGGAACATTGTTCCTTGATGAAGTCGGTGAATTGTCGCTCGCGACCCAAAGCAAGCTTCTGCGTGCCATCGAAAGCCGCCGTATCCGCCCTGTCGGATCAGAGCGCGAAGCGCCTGTCGATCTGCGCTTTATCTTTGCCACCAACGCCGATCTTGAAGCCGAAGTCGAAGCCGGACGGTTCCGGGCTGATCTGTTTTACCGCATCAATGTCATGCATATTGAAATGCCGCCCTTGCATGCGCGCGGCGATGATGTGCTCGAACTCGCAGAACTTTTCATGACCAAGCTGTCCAAACAGCTTGGCGTCCGTCAGGTCCCGATTGACGGGGCCGTGCGCGCCGGACTGACGCGGTATGACTGGCCGGGCAATGTCCGTGAATTGCGCAACCTGATAGAACGCACATTGATCCTTGGACGTTTCCCCGATGAATTCCGTGATGAAAAGGCCGATCACGGCGCACAGATCGAAGGCGATGAAACGCTTGATGAAATGGAACGTCGTCACATTCTGGCGATGCTTCATAAAACCGGTGGCAATCGTAACGAAGCTGCCCGTCGTCTGGGGGTATCGCGTAAAACCATTGATCGCAAATGCGCAAGCTGGGAACAGGAATGAAGCTGTTTTCGCGCATTCGCGCCGAACGGCCCAAACGCACACGATCTGTCCGGTTCAAGTTGTTGGCAATTGCACTTTTGCCAACACTTGTGATCCTGCCCCTGTTGCTGGGCGTGATGATGGTGCGCTGGAATTCCAAGTTTGATGCGCTGCTGACGTCAAAGGTCAGTGGTGATCTGACAATTGCCCATCAATATTTTGCCCATATTCTTGAAAATACCGGCGAACAGATCGCAGCTCTTGGTCAATCGGTGGCGTTTCGCAATGTCCTGAATGACGGTGATCCCGGCACTGTGGGTGCATTGCTCGCCAAGCGTCAGCTGGCCATGGGGCTTGATTTTCTGTATCTGGTCGAAGGTCGTGACAAGGCTGGTGACTGGCCGGTGATTGCCAGTGCGTTTGCCGGGAACTCTTCAACCAGCGTGGATATCTTCAGCAATACCGACCTTGCGGCAATCTCGCCCGATCTTGCGGCACGGGCCCGACTTGACCTGATTGAAACGCCCAATGCGGTACCAACGGCACGTGATGCGGAAACGCGTGGTATGGTCGTGCATTCGGCAAGTCCGGTGGAATTGCCATCGGGAAGAACGGCCGCCCTTGTTGGCGGTATTTTGCTCAACCAGAATTTGGGCTTTATTGATACGATCAACGATCTTGTCTATCGCCAAAGCAGCCTTCCCGAAGGCAGTCAGGGCACGGCAACCCTGTTTCTTGATGATGTGCGGGTCAGTACCAATGTTCGTCTGTTTGCCGATCGTCGCGCTTTGGGGACGCGTGTTTCAGGCATTGTGCGCAAGACCGTTCTTGAAGACGGAAAGGTCTGGCTGGATCGGGCCTTTGTGGTCAATGACTGGTACATTTCGGCTTATGAGCCGATCAAGGACAGCTATGGCAAACGGGTAGGGATGCTTTATGTCGGCTTCCTTGAAACCCCCTTCGCCCGGACAAAATATGAAAGCCTTTTGATCCTGATCGGGGCGTTTCTGTTTGTTGCCGCCCTTTCTGTTCCAATTTTCCTGCGCTGGGCGCGGGGTATTTTCAAACCGCTTGAACGCATGGCCAACACCATCGGACAGGTCGAAAGCGGTGATCTTTCCGCGCGAACCAATCTGACACAGATACAGGATGAAATTTCGCTGGTGGCTGATCATCTTGATGATCTGCTTGATCAGGTGCAGGAAAGGGACAAGCGCCTGCGCGCCTGGAATGACGAACTGAATGCGCGCGTTGATGAACGCACCAGTGAACTGCGCGAAGCAAACCGCGCACTCGAAGAAACCACCAAACAGCTGATCATGTCCGAAAAGCTGGCGGCCATTGGCGAAATTACCGCCGGTGTCGCGCATGAAATCAACAATCCGGTGGCGGTTCTTCAGGGCAATCTTGATGTGTTGCGCGATCTTCTGGGCGATCACACCCGTCTGGCCGATACCGAATTCCGCCTGATTGATGAACAGGTCAATCGCATCAATTTGATTGTCACCAAGCTTTTGCAATTCGCCAAACCCGAAGAATATGCAGGTTACGTCGAACGCCATAGTGTCGGCGAGGTGATCGAGGATTGTATGCCGCTTGTCGCCCATCTGCTGAGCCGGGCCGAGATTGATGTTATCCGTGAACATAAATCAAACCGGCTGGTCTTGATGAACCGCACGGAACTGCAACAGGTACTGGTAAACCTGATGGTCAATGCCCTGCATGCGATGCCAGATCGCGGCACTTTGACCCTGATTGACGAGGATGCAGACCGGAATGGTCGGCCCGGTATCCTGATGACGGTGCGCGATACCGGTATCGGCATGGAGCCCGACATTCTCAATCGCATCTTTGATCCGTTCTATACGACCAAACGCCGCGAAGGCACCGGGCTGGGATTGTCGATCACCAAGACCCTGATTGACCGGCAAGGCGGTACTCTTGCTGTCGAAAGCGAACCGGGCAAGGGTACGATATTTACCATCTGGTTGCCGGAGGCAGACTAGAGCCGCAGTAACCTAACCCGAAAAGGCTTTTGCGGCAGGATCCATTAATTTGCTTGGTTTTTTCAGGTGTCTTTGTGCAGCCATTCCTTCTTCAGGATGGCATACTGGAAAGTATTCTCGTATCTGGGCGTGCCGTCCGGATTGTTGACAAACGAAATAAACTCCACAAAACAACCCTCTTTGCGCATACCAAGTTTTTCGCAAAGCTTCTGCGACTTGAAATTGTTGTCCTCGACATAGGCATAGAGCCGCCTTGCGTCGAGTTGGATAAACAAATGGTCAAACAAGGCGCGTGCGCTTTCACTGGCATACCCCTTACCTTCAACCTTTTCGTTGAAGTTCCATGCCACGGAATAGGTGTCGGGATCATCTTGATGAAGTAACAGCTCACCAATTAAGGCTCCTGTGTCTTTTAGGCATACAGCAAGACACATCTTATCCCCTTCACGTTTCCGGGCCTTGACCTTTGCCTGTTCCAGCGTTGTGACTTTGTCATCCATAAAGCAGTTTACGCGCGGGTTCGAAATGTAGTCGAACAGTTCTGCTGCATCGGTTTCAGCAAAGCGTCTGATGATCAGTCTGTCGGTAATGATTTCGCTCATCTGTGTCCTTCGCGGGCAAGGGGATGGGAACAGGCTCATGGCCCTTTCTTAATAACGCGCAATGCGAAATGACAAGGGTTGTCGCAGCACGATTTTTCAATTGCACAGGATCTTGTCCGGTTGATGGCATTTCTTTCCCTGGTCGTGATCTCCCGACTGTTCAGCCGTGAATAAAGACGTTTGGATCGCGCGATTTTCCTGCATTGAAAGCGGCGTCAGGTCTTCGTCCGCTTACAGCACGCGCCTCGGGTCTTTGCATTGAAATTGCTGCAGTTGCGAGTGGACATTTTGTCTGATTGCTACTTTTCCGCGTATCGTGAGTTGGACATTTTGTCCATGCGCGTGCGCTGCAATATGACGTTTATCTGTCTTTGATCGGCAGAATATCAAGATTTCTGGCTGATGGCACGCTGATTGCGACGTTGAGAATTCCGGGTTCAACCGTGGTTGCCCTGCACAATGCCTTCAACCGGGGGTGGGCAAGGCAAGAAAAATCATAATGCCGGGAGGAAACAACGTCATGTTTGATAACCTAAAGAAAGAGCACATCGTCGCGGGTGACGATTTTAACCGCTGGAAGGTACCGCCAGCATCCATTGCCATTCATCTTTGCATCGGGTCTGTCTACGCTTGGAGCATCTTCAACCCGCCATTGATCAAGGAATTTGGCGTGGTCGCTGCTAGCTCGGGTGACTGGGGCCTGCAGTCCGTCGTCTGGATTTTCTCTGTCGCCATTGTGTTTCTTGGCCTTGCGGCTGCCTTTGGCGGCAAATGGCTTGAAGAAGTCGGCCCGCGTATGGTGGGCGTTGTTGCTGCCTTCTGCTGGGGCGGCGGTTTCATCGTCGGTGGACTTGGTATTGCCACCCATCAGCTCTGGCTGGTCTATCTCGGATATGGGGTGATTGGTGGCTGTGGCCTTGGTCTTGGCTATGTGTCGCCTGTTTCAACGCTGATCCGCTGGTTCCCGGACCGTCGCGGCATGGCGACCGGTATGGCGATCATGGGCTTTGGCGGTGGTGCGATGATCGCAACCCCGATCAAGGAAAGCCTGCTTTCGGTGTTTTACAAGGTGCCGGAATATCTTGGCCCGGAAAGCGCGGTGAACCTTGTTACCGAAGGTGGCAAGCGTATGGCCGAAGTCGGTGGCCAGATGGTCGAGGTTGTTGTGGCAGGTGCCGCACAGGTGGCTTCTGCACCGGTTCCGATCCAGGAAGGCGTTTATATTGCGGGCACAGGCAATACCGGTGCTGCGGCGACCTTCTTCACCCTTGGTGTTGCCTATTTCATCGTCATGATGATTGCAGCATTTTCCTATCGTGTCCCGCGTGAGGGCTGGCTTCCGGCAGGGTGGACGCCACCGACTGCCGATGCAGCGTCCAAGCGCATGATCACGCACAAGAACGTTCATATCGATCAGGCCCTGAAAACCCCGCAATTCTACCTGTTGTGGATTGTGCTGTGCTTTAACGTTACGGCGGGTATTGGTGTGATTGGCGTTGCCAAAACCATGATGTCGGAAATCTTCGGCACGACCTTGCCGCTGGTGGTCAACTCGGCCTTTGCCGCGACCTATGTGTTCATGATTTCGGTCTTTAACATGTGTGGCCGGTTCTTCTGGGCGTCGATGTCGGATTATATCGGCCGCAAGAATACCTATTACTGTTTCTTTATTCTGGGCATTGCTCTGTATCTGTCGATCCCGTTCGCTGCCCAGCAGGTCAGTATTAATCCGGCTGTCACCTATCTGGTGATGTTCTATGCCGCAACCATGATCATCTTCACGATGTATGGCGGCGGTTTTGCAACCATCCCGGCCTATCTGGCGGATATTTTCGGCACCAAATATGTCGGCGGTATTCATGGTCGTCTTCTGACGGCGTGGAGTACGGCGGGTGTACTTGGTCCGCTTGCCATCACCCAGCTGCGTCAGACCTCGGTCACCAATTCGATCAAGGATCTGGCTGCCAAGGTTGATCCGGCGGCCTTCCAGGCAAAATTCGGTGCAGGCCTTGAACAGCTTGATCAGCTGGTTGCCGCCAAAACCGTGACCATCGGGCGTCTGATGGAAATCGCACCGGCAGGAACGGTTGATCCGACCTCAAGCCTGTATAACACCACCATGTATGCGATGGCGGCCCTGCTGGCGATTGCACTTGTCGCCAACAAAATGGTCCGTCCGATTGATGACAAGCACTACATGGAAACGCAGGAAGGTGGTGCAACCGCCACCGGACGTGAAGCAACGTCCAAAGCGTAAGGACCCAGGGCGTCGATCATCGCTCCCTGTGATCGACGCCCGACGACTGGCTGGCAATGTCTGTCTGTTGGCCATCCGGGGGCATGATTGGCATCGTCATGTCCCGGGTCGGGATTTTGTTCATCCAGCCCGGCCCCGCGTTCTGTTGCAGGAATAACCTTTTTTCCCGTGGGGATAATCGGTTATCCTGCAACCGGAACACGCAAGCGTCAGAACGCGCGTTTTCAATTCTTGTAACGGCCGGACAGAAGGCCGACTTCAACAGCAAAACACAGCATCCCGGCCTGACCGGATGCCGGATATAAAATGATCGATAAACTCGAAATGTTTATGGTGCTCGCCCGTGAGCAGCATTTTGGACATGCCGCCGAGGAATGCGGCGTCACACAGCCGACTTTGTCCAGTGCGCTCCGCCAGCTTGAGGACCATCTTGGTGTCGTCTTGGTCAAGCGCGGATCGCGCTATCAGGGACTGACACCCGAAGGTGAACGTGTTCTGGAATGGGCGCGCCATATTGTCGGCAGCACCCGTTCGATGCGCGATGAAATGCGCGCCATGCGGTTCGGTCTGACCGGGCAGGTGCAGATTGCGGTTATTCCAACCGCGCTCTCGATGGTGCAGGAACTGACCACGCCGTTTCGCGAAAAACACCCCGATGTGACATTTGCGATCCTGTCGCGCACATCAACCGAAATTCAGGCTCTGCTTGATGATCTTCAAATTGATGTCGGCATTACCTATCTTGATAATGAACCGCTTGGTCGGGTGACATCAATCCCGCTTTATTATGAACGCTATCATCTGGTGACCTCGAATTTCGATGATATCGGAGATCGCGAAAGCATCACCTGGCGCGAAGCAGCGGAATTTCCGCTCTGTCTTCTGACGCCTGATATGCAGAACCGCCGGATTATCAATCAACACCTTAACGAGGCTGGTGCACGGGTGGCACCGACCCTCGAAAGTGATTCGATGATTGCCCTGTTTACCCATGTTCATACCGGAAACTGGGCCAGCATCATGCCGGTGAAGATGATCCGCGAGTTCAGTCTTCATGATCGCGTGAAATCTATTCCCATCATAGAGCCCGATGCGGCTCATCTGGTTGGAATGATCGCGGCAAAACGCGAACCGGCAACGCCAGTTGTGTCGGCGCTGTTAAAAGAAGCAAAGCTTTTATCGGAACTCGAACCGGCCTGATCGTTCCTTGATAGGTTTTCGCTATCGCGTAACGGGATGGCTTTATTGAACGGGCGGTCCAGATGCCCGACACTGGCAAGAATAACAAAGATATCTGCAACATGCTTGAGAGAGAGGCTTGCATGTCGGAAACGACCAAGGACCAGAATGTCCGCGTCGAGGCCATTTGTGATCAGATGATCACGATGGAAGGCCCGCTACTTCCCATTTTGCACGAAGTGCAGGAAGAGTTCGGTCACATCCCCGAAGGCGCGCTTCAGACAATTGCCAAAAAACTGAACCTCAGCCGGGCTGAAGTCCACGGGGTGGCAAGCTTCTATCATGACTTCCGCGAAGAAAAGGCGGGCAAGCATGTCATCAAGATCTGCCGTGCCGAAGCCTGTCAGGCAATGGGCGCAGATGCGCTTGGTGATCAGGTCCGTCGCCATCTGAAAGTCGACTGGTCGCAAACCACATCTGATCGCAAGATCACGCTGGAACCGGTTTTCTGTCTTGGTCTTTGTGCCTGTGCGCCAGCTGCGATGGTTGATGGCAAGGTGGTTGGTCGCGTGACCAGGGATCGCATGAACCGTATTCTCGACGAGGTGGGCGCATGAGTATCAAGGTTTATGTCCCGCTGGATTCCGGTGCTGTTGCCCTTGGTGCAGATGAAGTGGCAAGCGCCATTGCCAGCAAGGCCGAAAAGATCGGTGCCGATGTCAAAATCGTGCGCAACGGATCGTTTGGCATGTATTGGCTGGAACCAATGGTCGAGGTCGAAACACCACGCGGGCGTGTCGCCTATGGCCCGGTCAGCACCGATGATATCGATGCCCTGTTTGCTGCCGACTTCCTTAAGGGCGGGGAACACAAACGTTATCTTGGCCGTACCCGGGATATCCCGTTCCTTAAAAGCCAGTCGCGCCTGACATTCCAGCGTTGCGGCATTATTGACCCGGTATCGCTTGACGATTATCGCGCCCATGATGGCCTCACGGGTCTTGAAAATGCCTTGAAAATGTCGGTAGCCGACATCGTCAAGGCGGTGACCGACAGTGGTCTGCGCGGACGTGGCGGTGCCGGTTTCCCGACCGGCATCAAATGGAACACGGTACGCGAAGCGCCGGGCGATCAGAAATATATCGTTTGTAATGCCGACGAAGGCGACAGCGGCACCTTTGCCGATCGCATGATCATGGAAGGTGAACCCTTCGTCCTGATCGAAGGCATGATCATTGCCGGTCTCGCGACCGGGGCGACCAAGGGCTATGTCTATACCCGTTCGGAATATCCCGACGCGATCCGTATCATGAACGAGGCGATTGACGTTGCCCGTTCGGCGGGACTTCTGGGGGCCAGTGTTCTTGGTTCGGGCAAGGCATTCGATATGGAAGTTCGCATGGGGGCAGGTGCCTATGTCTGTGGCGAGGAAACCTCGCTTCTGAACAGCATGGAAGGCAAGCGAGGTGTTGTGCGTGCCAAGCCGCCACTTCCAGCACTTCAGGGTTTCATGGGCCGTCCGACGGTTGTGAACAACGTGATTTCCCTGTGCTCGGTGCCGGTCATTCTTGAAAAGGGTCCGGAATATTATCGCGATTTCGGCATGGGCCGGTCACGTGGCACCATCCCGATCCAGATTGCCGGCAATGTCAAACATGGCGGTCTGTACGAGATCGGCTTTGGTCTGACACTGGGCGAAATTGTCGAACAGATTGGCGGTGGCACGGCAACCGGTCGTCCGGTCAAGGCCGTGCAGGTTGGGGGGCCGCTGGGCGCCTATTTCCCGCGTGAACTGTTTGATACGCCCTTTGACTACGAAGAATTCGCCAAGCGCGATGGCCTGATCGGTCATGCCGGTGTGGTCGTTTTTGACGATACGGTCGACATGATGAAGCAGGCCCGCTTTGCCATGGAATTCTGCGCGATTGAGTCATGTGGCAAATGCACGCCATGCCGCATCGGTTCGATCCGTGGCACCGAAGTTGTCGACAAGCTTGAACGTGGTGAAGAGCCCGAACTGCAGATCGAACTTCTGCGCGATCTTTGTGAAACCATGAAGTTCGGATCGCTCTGTGCACTGGGGGGCTTTACGCCCTATCCGGTGCTGAGTGCCCTGAACCATTTCCCTGATGATTTCAAGCCACGTGCGCTTGATATAGCTGCGGAGTAATACGATGTCCTTGATCAAAGAAGTCGACTACGGAACCCCCGCCGCCAAATCCGAAAAGACCGTCACGCTGACCATTGATGGCAGGGACGTGACCGTGCCCGAAGGCACATCGGTTATGCGGGCCTCGATGGAAGCAGGCATTCAGGTGCCCAAGCTTTGCGCGACCGATATGGTTGATGCGTTTGGCTCCTGCCGTCTGTGTCTGGTTGAGGTCGAAGGCCGCAACGGCACACCGGCATCCTGCACCACACCAGCATCTGATGGCATGGTGGTCCATACCCAGACCGAAAGGCTTAAGAAAATCCGTAAAGGGGTGATGGAACTTTACATTTCCGACCATCCGCTGGATTGCCTGACCTGTGCCGCCAATGGTGATTGTGAACTTCAGGACATGGCAGGTGCGGTTGGTCTGCGTGATGTGCGCTATGGCTATGAAGGCGGTAACCACGTTCAGGTCCGCCAGAACGGGGAAGATAACCCGCGCTATATGGCCAAGGATCAGACCAACCCGTACTTCACCTATGACCCGTCGAAATGCATTGTCTGTTCGCGCTGTGTCCGTGCCTGTGAAGAAGTGCAGGGCACCTTTGCCCTGACCATCGAAGGTCGCGGGTTTGAATCCCGTGTCTCGCCGGGCATGCATGAAGATTTCCTTGATTCCGAATGTGTATCCTGTGGCGCTTGTGTTCAGGCCTGCCCGACTGCAACCCTTCAGGAAAAATCGGTCATCGAAATCGGTCAGCCGGAACATTCGGTCGTTACCACCTGTGCCTATTGCGGGGTCGGCTGTTCGTTCAAGGCCGAAATGCGCGGGGAGGAGCTGGTGCGCATGGTGCCGTTCAAGGATGGCAAGGCCAACCGTGGTCATTCCTGTGTCAAAGGGCGCTTTGCCTATGGCTATGCCAATCACAAGGACCGCATCCTCAATCCGATGATCCGCGAAAGTGTCGATGATCCCTGGCAGGAAGTCAGCTGGGAAGAGGCCCTTCGCTTCACCGCCGACAAGTTCAGGGGCATTCAGGCCAAATACGGCAAGGGTGCACTTGGCGGGATCACGTCATCACGTTGCACCAACGAGGAAACCTTCCTTGTTCAGAAGCTGGTCCGTGCGGGCTTTGGCAACAATAACGTTGATACCTGTGCGCGTGTCTGTCACTCGCCGACCGGGTATGGTCTTAAAACCACCTTTGGCACATCGGCCGGGACGCAGGATTTTGATTCTGTCGAACAGACCGATGTGGTCATCCTGATTGGGGCGAACCCGACGGACGGGCATCCTGTTTTTGCCTCGCGTTTGAAAAAGCGTCTGCGTCAGGGGGCGAAACTGATCGTGATTGATCCGCGCCGGATTGATCTGGTTCGTTCCCCGCATATCGAGGCGGTTGCGCATCTGGCTTTGCGTCCGGGAACCAATGTCGCGGTTTTGACATCCCTTGCCCATGTCATCGTGACCGAGGGCCTGTTTGACGAGGCGTTCGTTCGTGAACGTTGTGACTGGGATGAATTCCAGGATTGGGCGACCTTTGTGTCCGACCCCAAGCACAGCCCCGAAGCGATTGCCGAAATGACCGGTGTTGATGCCGATGCCATGCGCACGGCGGCGCGTGCCTTTGCCACGGGTGGCAACGGTGCGATCTATTACGGACTGGGTGTAACTGAACATAGTCAGGGTTCCACCACCGTGATGGCGATTGCCAACCTTGCCATGGCGACTGGCAATATCGGCCGTCCGGGTGTTGGCGTGAACCCGCTGCGTGGTCAGAACAACGTGCAAGGATCCTGTGATATGGGATCATTCCCGCATGAATTGCCGGGTTATCGCCATATTCAGGACAGTGCGACCCGCGATATCTTTGAAGATATCTGGGGTGTGAAACTTGACGACGAACCGGGGCTTCGTATCCCCAACATGCTTGATGCCGCGGTCGAAGGCACGTTTAAGGGCATCTATATTCAGGGCGAGGATATCCTTCAGTCTGATCCCGATACCAAGCATGTCGCCGCTGGTCTTGCCGCGATGGAATGTGTTGTCGTCCATGACCTGTTCCTGAACGAAACAGCGAACTATGCCCATGTCTTCCTGCCCGGTTCGACCTTCCTTGAAAAGGACGGGACTTTTACCAATGCCGAACGCCGCATCAACCGCGTACGCAAGGTCATGACACCGATGAACGGCTTTGCCGATTGGGAGGTGACCCAGAACCTTGCGCGCGCCATGGGGCTGGACTGGAGCTACACCCACCCGTCACAGGTGATGGCGGAAATCGCGGCGACCACGCCAAGCTTTGCCAATGTCAGCTATGACCTTCTCGAACGCGAAGGATCAGTGCAGTGGCCATGCAATGACAAGGCGCCGCTGGGAACACCGGTCATGCATATTGACGGCTTTGTTCGCGGCAAGGGCAAATTCGTTGTCACCGAATATGTGGCAACCGATGAACGTACCGGTCCGCGCTTCCCGCTGCTTCTCACGACCGGGCGTATCCTTAGTCAGTATAATGTGGGCGCACAGACCCGCCGTACTGAAAACACCGCCTGGCATAAGGAAGACCTTCTGGAAATCCATCCGCATGACGCAGAACAGCGCGGCATTCGCGAAGGTGACTGGATCCGTCTTGCATCGCGGTCTGGCGAAACATCCCTTCGCGCCACCATTACCGATCGCGTCGCACCGGGTGTGGTTTACACAACCTTCCACCATCCGGGTACGCAGGCCAACGTGATCACCACCGACTTTACCGACTGGGCGACCAATTGCCCGGAATACAAGGTCACAGCTGTTCAGGTCTCGTCAAGCAACGGACCGTCGGAATGGCAGGTGGAATATGACCGTCAGGCCGAACAGTCGCGGCGGATCAAGCCGCGCATGGATGCTGCCGAATAGGATACCCTGCCAGATATTGTGCTATACTCGCTTGTGCATGATATCTGGCAAATCCTTTGAATATCGAAAAGTTACAGCCAAAGAGTAAACAGCAATGGCACCTGACAAACTTGTCTATATGGCCAATCAGATCGCGACCTTTTTTAAATCGCAGCCCAAGGAAGAGGCGGCTGCGGGTGTCGCTGGTCATATCAGCGATTTCTGGGAGCCGCGCATGCGCAAACAGCTGTTTGACATGATTGCTGCCGGACACGAAGGTTTTGATCCGCTGGTTCTTGAAGCGGCCCCTTCGATCCGCAAGGTCAAAGAAACCGCATGACGCCCAAGCCATCAGAGAACCGCATTCTTGACGGTCGCGATGTCGATCTGGCGCGCGCCATTTCACGCGATGACGGCAATGACGATGCGCCAATGATCTTGCAGCCGGAAGTTCCGGCTGCCTTGACGTTTAATGGCAAATCGCATGCGGTGATGATGGTATCGCCCCATGATCTCGAAGATTTCATGATCGGCTTTGCCCTGTCCGAGGGGATTGCCGATGACATTTCCCAAATCACCTTGCGCGATGTTCGAAAAACCCTTCAGGGCTATGTGATCGAAGCCGATCTGCATGAAGACGTGTTTGATCGCCTTGATGAACGTAGCCGCACCCTTGAAGGCCGGTCGGGCTGCGGGCTGTGCGGTGTGCAGTCACTCGAAGCGGTGGCAATGGACAAGATCGGCAAGGTCGTACCGGGTAATATGGCGCAGGACATCGTCTTGCGGGCCATTGACGCGCTTCCCGATCTTCAGACTCGCAATCGTGAAGGCGGCGGGCTTTTGCATGCCAGTGCCTTTGTCGATGTTGGCGGTAACATCAAGCTGGTCCGCGAGGATATCGGACGCCATAACGCCCTTGATAAGGTGCTGGGCGCTGTTGCGCGTCAGGGGATTGATGCGACGGGCGGGTTTATCCTGATGACCAGTCGCTGTTCCTATGAAATCGTCACCAAGACCGTGCAATGCGGGATTGGCGGGCTTGTCACCCTTTCGGGGCCGACATTGACCGCGGTTAATCTGGCACGGCAGGCGGGCTTGACCTTGATTTGTCGCGAACGGCGCGGGCTGTTTCGCCGCTTTGCCTGATCCGATAACGGTCAGGTTGATGCGCGTTCGATAATCTCAAACCCAACATCAATCGACTTGGTTGGTAATGGCTGATTTTCAATCCGTGCCACCAGTGCCTCGGCCGCACGTTTGCCAAGATCGGGACGGTTAATCTCGACCGTGGTCAGGGCGGGCAGGGTAAAGGCCGAGAAATCCTGATTGCCAAAACCAAGGACAGCCATATCTTCGGGAATGCGGATGCCGCGCGCCTGTGCCTCGATCAGGATGCCATGTGCCAAAAGGTCGGAGCTGCACATGATGATGCCGTTCTTAAAGCCCTTTGCAAGGCCACTGGTCAGGCCGTTTCGCCCGCGTTCAATGGTTGCTCCGGCCTCATAAAGAACTTCAATCGGCGGATTGCCGGTCAGTTGTCCGAACTGGGCGGCAAAGGCGTCCTTGCGGCGCAAAGCGCGTTCATCCCCGGCCGAAACAATCAGCGCCTTGTCATAGCCTTTGCGGGCGGCATAGCGGGCCATTTCCTCGCCAGCCTTGATATGTGAAAAGCCGATACAGACATCAAGCGGGTTTTCCGTAATATCCCAGACTTCAATCACCGGAATACCCGCGCCGAGCAGCATGCGCTTGCAACTGGCCGAATGATGGATGCCGGTCAGAAGGATGCCGTCGGGGCGGCGGCTGAGCATGGTTGAAACAACGGCCTGTTCTTCATCCTGCGAAAAGCCGGTTTCAGCCATCAGAACGTGATAGCCCGACCCGCGAATGACATTGATGAAATTCTGCATCAGGTCGGAATAAATGACGTTGGTGATTGACGGCACCAGTGCGGCAATCAGTTTGCTGCGTCGGGACGCCAGCGCACCGGCAACCATGTTCGGCACATATCCGGTAAGTTCGATCGCGTCCTGGATACGCTGCAGGGTCTTGGCCGAGACCTTTTTCGGGTCATTGAGTGCGCGCGAAACAGTGACCTGCGAAACGCCCGCGATCCGTCCGACGGTTTCCATCGTGACGGTGCCGCTTTTGATTTCGGCAAGCGTTGTCTGATCAGTGTGTTTTGGCTCAGATGACAAAGGGTTACGATCTCTTGATCTGAATGCCGCATGTTGGTGATGCGCGGCATTGGTTGCTGTCCGAAAACGATGATTTTGCCTGAGCCGGACATTACATCAGCAAAAAATGGTGGGCAAGAAGCGTGGTTCGGGTGGAAACCACTTCACAGCACAGGGAGGGAACTGTTGCTTCTTGCCCGGTCTTGAAACGTCATGCCTGATCGTCGATGCCGCTGCTCATGTGCTTTTTCTTGCGTGCGACCGAAATTGAAAACGCAATCGAAAGTGCAATCAAGCCCCACAGCAGGATTGCGATCCAGCTTTTGGTAAAGAAGATCGAAAGCGTGCCAAAGGATTCCAGACTTTTGACAAAATAGATCTCGGCGGATGGGCCCAGAATGAAACCGATGATAAAGGGTGCGATTTCAAGCCTGATCTTGTGGGCAAGATATCCAAACAGGCCAAAGATCAAAAGCGTCCAGACATCGAACATCACGCCGTAATTGATCGTATAGGCACCCACCACGCACATCATCAGAATGATCGGGAACAGAATGTTCTTGGGAACCGTGACGACCTTGGCGATATGACGGATGGCCAGAACCATAACAAGGAACATGATGATATTGGCCGCCAGCATGGCGATGATCATCGCATCCCAGGTCACCGGATTGTTGCCGATAAAGAGCGGGCCGACCTGAATGCCTTGCAGGGTAAAGGCACCAATCAGGATGGCGGTGGTGGAATCCCCGGGAATGCCAAGTGATAACAGCGGTACAAGTGCCCCGCCGGTCAGGCCGTTATTGGCGCTTTCCGATGCAATCACCCCGGCCGGAGCGCCTTTGCCGAATTTTTCCGGGTTCTTGGAAAAGTTCTTTTCCTGGCTATAGGCAAGGATGGACGCCGCGCTGCCGCCCACACCGGGCAGAATGCCGACAAAGGTGCCAATCGATGAAGACCGGATCAGGTTGATGATCTGTCCTTTGAACACAGATAGCTTGAAGGGCTTGCCGCCGATCTTGACCCCCGAAAGGCCCTTGCGTTCCTTCATGCCTTCTTCGGCATCAATCAGGATGGTTGCCAGCCCGAACAAGCCGATCAGAACCGGCAGAAGTGAAAATCCACTTTCAAGGTAATATTCAAGGAACTCCGGAACGAGGCGAAGCTCGCCATTGCCGCCACGCGAAATGTCATAGGCGCCGATCAGGCTGATGAAAACACCCAAAAAGCCGCTGAAAATCCCGACCAGAAGGCTGTTCGAAAGCGCTGCCATCACGGTGAGCGCAAAGAAGATGATCAGGAATTTTTCGATATAGGAAAACTTGATCGCAAAATCGGCCAGTGCCGGGGCAAACAGATAAAGGGCGGCCAGACTGATCAGACCGCCAACGAGGGACGAGGTAATCCCGATCTTGAGGGCGCGTTCACCTTCGCCATTCTGGGTCATCGGATAGCCATCAAGCGTGGTGGTGATTGATGACGGGGTGCCGGGAATGTTCAAAAGGATCGCGGGAACCAGACCGCCTGAAATGCCCCCGACATAAAGACCAAGCAAAAGTGCCAGCCCGTTTTCAAGGCCCAGCGAATAGGTCAGCGGCAAACACACAGCCACCGCCATGGTTGCCGTCATGCCGGGGATCGCACCAAAGATGATGCCGATCACGGTGCCCGCGGCAACCAGCCCAAAGAATAGCGGTGTCAGGATGGATAGGAGTTCCATGATAAATCTCTTGGATCAAGCCGCGTCAAACCGGGGACAGCGCCCCTTATGGCAGCGAAATATTGAAAAGTTCGGACAGGATGTACCAGACGACACTCGGCGCGATCAGCGCATTGGCACCCGCGATCAGCAATGTTCGACGGCTGTGCTCGTGCAGATAAAGCGTGCTAAGCGCGAACAGAAACGGGATCGAGCACAGGTAAAATCCAAGTCCGGTATTCGGGAACAAATCGCCGACTTCCGGCATCGCCAGAAAATAGATCACGGTTAGTGCAATGGTCCCAAAGAACCGTCTGTGGTCGATGCCCGCGGGCCACCAGGTGCCGCTGGTCACGGTAGCAAGGATCGTACTGCCACGCGTGATCAGGATCGAAATGAACAATATTCCGAGGATTACGGCGATAATCGTCGGGAAAATCATGTGCGACGTGTTGAAATCAACCGTCACATGAAAGGGGGAGTCAAACGACATGGGACGCCTCCGGATGTGCCTGTTTTCCCCATGGTTCCGAATTCCAGATGGAATGGAATTGGTCCGGGGTGTCTATTCGGCAAGTGGCGGCGGGTTTTGAAATCCGCCGGATCAGGCGAAAGTGGCCCGGCATTGAAATGCCGGGCCAACCGGGAAGTCAGTTGGTTGCAATCGCGTCGATGACCTGACGGTATTCGTCGCGCTTTTCCTTCAGATATGTCGATGCTTCAGCCTGCGGCTTGTAGTTCGGGATGAAGAAGGATGCTTTCTGCGTTTTCTGGATCTCGCCTTCGGCATAGATTTCCTTCAGCGCATTGTCGATGGCGGCAATCTGTTCTGCGTCCATGTCCTTGTTGAACAGAAGGAAGAATTCCTTGTCGAAGGTGAAGTTCTTTTTGCCGTCAAAAGTCACATTCACATTCGGTGTGGTGAAAGCCAGAAGCTCATCGCGCGAGGTATCGCCCATGCCTTCCGGATTTGCCTGTTCAATGGTTTCTTCGCGTGCGGTCAGCCAGATGAAGCGCATTGCTTTCTGGTCATCATTGGCAAGCTGAGTGAATTGTTCGTTCGCCTGAACCGAACCGTTGATCACATCAGCCTGACCATCAAACATCAGCTGGTTTTTATCAGCTTGCGAACCGGTATTGACCGGAACGATGTTTTTTTCGGAGCCCGGGTTCATGATCTTGGCAGCGTTTTTCATGGCCGAGAAGCCGATTTCCGAAACGCCACCGGCCTGAATGGCAACACGAACGCGCTGACCGGATGCGGCGGCGGCAAGGACGTCTTCCATCGACTGCATCGGCGAGTTTTTGGCAACCAGATAAGCGTTGCCCGGATTGATCGCGACCGTCGGGCCGACGACGTAGTTTTCAAAGATATCGTCATAACCGCGAACGCCATACAGGTTCGCAAGATAGGACTGATCGTGGAAAATCATAATGGTGGTGCCGCGCGAATCGCGCTGTAGTGCCTTGAATGCCTCGCTCGCGCCAACGGCATCAACCTTCACATTGATGTCGAGTTTCTTGGACAGGGCTTCGGCAACGATTGCACTGTTCTGATAGGTATCGCCGCCGGTCGATTTCGACCCGATAACAAGGCGGATGTTGCTTGGCAGATCAGCAGCTGAAGCCAAAACTGGCGAGGCAACCATGGCAGCAAAACCTGCAGCAGCAGCGATGGATTTTAAAAGTCCGGTCATAAGATTCCTCCCGAATGACGCATTCCTGAATGGTGGGGATGTCCCCGTTGTGCCAGATGGTGTGGTTCCCATAAGGCGTTGGTGTTGCTTGTTCTTGTTGCTTGTTCTTATTGTTAGGTAACTTGTAAAATTTCAAGCGTTATGTATGCGCATACATAATTTGATACATCTTGCGTAAAATCCTGTCAATCGCTGAATCTATCGGCATTTTTGCGCAGAATGTTTCTTTGGTTTTGGCATGTAAGTTCACTTGACATCTTGTAAGTGTATGCGCATACATAAATCATTAATCAAAAGTGCAGGCCGCCCGGATTGCGCCCAGAGGCAAAATTGGCGGCGGTCGAATGACGGGAGGAACGCCATGTCCGACAAAAACAGAAAATCCGCGGAAGATCTTAGAAGTGCGCGCTGGTTCGCGCCTGACGATCTTCGCTCGTTCGGGCATCGATCACGCCTGATGCAGATGGGTCTCGATCCCGAAGACTGGACCGGACGCCCGGTGATCGGCATCCTCAATACCTGGTCGGAAATCAATCCGTGCCATTTGCATTTCCGTGAGCGCGCTGCTGACGTCAAAAAGGGTGTGCATCAGGCTGGTGGTTTCCCGGTTGAACTCCCGACGATTTCGGTTGATGAATCCTTCACCAAGCCGACCTCGATGCTGTATCGCAACCTGCTTGCCATGGAGACCGAGGAAATGATCCGGTCCCACCCGCTTGATGGTGTGGTTCTGATGGGCGGTTGCGATAAAACCACGCCGGGTCTGGTGATGGGCGCGCTTTCGGCTGGTGTGCCGATGATCTATCTGCCTGCGGGCCCGATGCTGCGCGGCAACTATGCCGGTAAAATCCTTGGTTCGGGTTCGGATGCCTGGAAATACTGGGATGAACGCCGCGCTGGTAACATCAGTGACGAGGAATGGGTGGGTGTCGAGGGCGGCATTGCCCGTTCATACGGTCACTGCATGACCATGGGGACAGCATCCACCATGACCGCCATTGCCGAGGCCATGGGGCTTTGCCTTCCGGGTGCGTCTTCGATCCCGGCACCTGATGCCGGACATATTCGTATGTCGACCCAGTGTGGCCGTCGTATTGTTGATATGGTCTGGGAAGACCTGACCCCGAACAAGATTGTCACCCCCCAATCTGTCCGCAACTCGGCTGTGGTTGCGATGGCGACCGGTTGTTCGACCAATGCTGTTGTTCATTTGCTTGCCATGGCGCGTCGCGCCGGGATCAAGATCACCCTTGATGATCTTGATGAACTTGGTCGCACCACACCGCTGATCGCCAATATTCGCCCGTCGGGCACAGGCGACTACCTGATGGAAGATTTCTATTATGCCGGGGGGCTGCGCGCCCTGATGGCCCAGCTTGGCGATAAACTTGATACCTCGGTTACCACCGTGACCGGCAAGACACTTGCCCAGACGCTCGAAGGCGCGACGGTTTACAATGATGATGTCATCCGTCCGCTGTCCAATCCGGTTTATCATGAAGGATCGCTTGCGGTTCTGCGGGGTAATCTGTGTCCGGATGGCGCGGTGATCAAGCCTGCTGCCTGCGATGAACGGTTCCGCAACCATCAGGGCCCGGCACTTGTCTTTGACAGCTATCCTGAAATGAAAAAGGCGGTGGATGACGAAAATCTCGATATCACGCCAGATCATGTGATGGTGTTGCGTAATGCCGGTCCGCTGGGTGGTCCCGGTTTCCCGGAATGGGGCATGCTGCCCATCCCCAAGGCGCTGATCAAACAGGGCCATCGTGACATGCTGCGCATTTCGGACGCGCGTATGTCAGGAACGTCATATGGTGCCTGCGTGCTTCATGTCGCACCGGAATCCTATATTGGTGGTCCGCTCGCCCTTTTGAAAACCGGTGACATCGTCAAGCTTGATCTTGATAGCCGCCGTCTGGACATGCTGGTTGACGAGGACGAGCTTGAACGTCGTCGTGCTGCATGGCAGGCGCCGGAACCCCGCTATCAGCGTGGCTATGGCTGGATGTTTGGCAAACATGTCACCCAGGCCAATGAAGGCTGCGACTTTGACTTCCTGTCGCCGGAATTTGGCGAAACCGCGGGCGAGCCGGATATTTTCTAGGCTTGCCGCCAGACCAGAAACAGACGCAAGGGATGGGGTGGTTGAATGCGCCCCGACCCCGAAACACGAACCAAACCAATCAGGGATATCGATCCATGGCACTTTCCAAAGCCGATCTGCGTGGCGTGCTGTCGGGTATTTCCGGCATTCTCGTAACGCCCTATGACGAGAATGGCGATCTTGCACCAGCCAAGCTGAAACCGATCATTGATCGGGCATTGTCTGCGGGCGTTCATTTTCCGGTCGTCAATGGCAATACCGGCGAGTTTTATGCGCTGACCACGGATGAAGCCATCACCATGGCCAAATCGGTTGCCGAGATGCTCGATGGGCGTGCGCCGATGCTGGCCGGTATCGGGCGCGGAGTGCGTGATGCCTGTGCGCTGGCCAAGGCATCTGCCGAAGCAGGTGCGGAGGCCCTTATGATCCATCAGCCGCCAGATCCCTTTGTCGCCCCGCGTGGTGTTGTCGAATATATCAAGCGCATCGCCGATGCTTCGGGCGGTCTTCCGATGATGCTGTATCTGCGCAATGACACCATCGGCACCAAGGCCATTGCCGATCTCTGTGCCATCGAAGGTGTGGCTGGTGTCAAATGGGCAACGCCCAATGCCATGAAGCTGTCCGAGGCGATCAATGCCTGTGATCCCGATATTGTCTGGGTTGGTGGTTTGGCTGAAACTTGGGCGCCGGCATTCTATGCGGTGGGTGCGCGTGGTTTTACATCGGGCCTTATTAACGTTTGGCCGGAACGTTCGATGGCAATTCACGCTGCCCTTGAGGCCGGTGACTATGCCAAGGCCCGCGGTCTGATCCGCGATATGAGTGCATTTGAAGAAGTCCGTGCCGAAGAAATGAACGGTACGAACGTGACCGGTGTCAAAGCAGCCCTTAAACTGCTGGGGGATGATTGTGGTGCGACGCGCCCGCCATCCGCATGGCCGTTGACCGATGCGCAGCATGACAAGCTGGTTGGCTTCATGCGTCAGAACAATCTTGTGAAATAAGCGGCCCTGCCGCACAGAGGAGACATCCATGTCCTATACCCTGACAGGAAAACATCTGATCGCGGGCGACTGGGTTGCAGGTAGCGCGACCTTCCAGTCCGAACCGGCCCACGGTCCGGCCAATACATTCCCGGTCGGTACGCCAGAACTGGTCGATCAGGCCGCCAAGGCCGCCGAGGAAGCCTTCTGGGCCTTTGGCTATTCCACCCGCGAAGAGCGCGCCAAATTCCTCAATACCATCGCCGATGAGATTGATGCGCGCGGCGATGAAATCACCGAAATCGGCACCCAGGAAACCGGCCTTCCCGAAGCCCGCCTTCAGGGCGAACGTGGTCGGACAGTCGGTCAGCTGCGTCTGTTTGCCAGCCACATCCTTGATGGTGCCTATCTGGATCGTCGTTATGACGAAGCATTGCCTGATCGTGCGCCGCTGCCGCGTCCTGACCTGCGCCTGATGCAGCGCCCGATTGGCCCGGTGGCCGTATTCGGGGCGTCGAACTTCCCGCTGGCGTTTTCGGTGGCTGGTGGCGATACGGCTTCTGCGCTGGCGGCGGGTTGCCCGGTCGTGGTCAAAGGCCATTCCGCCCATCCGGGAACCGGTGAAATCGTTGCCCAGGCCATAGATGCGGCGATCAGGAAATGCGGTGTCCATCCGGGCGTCTTCAGCCTTATTCAGGGCGGCAAACGTGATGTTGGTCAGTCGCTGGTACAGCATCCGCTGATCAAGGCGGTCGGCTTTACCGGGTCGCTTGGTGGTGGTCGCGCACTGTTTGATCTGTGCGCAGCTCGTCCCGAACCGATCCCGTTCTTTGGTGAACTGGGCTCGGTCAACCCGATGTTCCTGATGCCAGAGGCAGTTGCGGCACGCGGTGAAGCACTGGGTACTGGCTGGGCCGGGTCGCTGACCATGGGGGCCGGGCAGTTCTGCACCAATCCGGGGATTGCCGTTGTCATTGATGGGCCGGATGCGGACACATTCGTTGCGGCCGCCAAGGACGCCCTGTCGGGAGTGGCAGCCCAGACTATGCTGACCGATGGCATGGCCGAAACCTATCGCACAGGGGCCAAGCGCGTTGCGGCAACGTCTGGTGTGAAAGAGGTCCTGACCACGTCTTGCGATCTTCGGAACGCAACACCGTATTTGTTTGAAACCACCGGTGAAAACTGGCTGTCGAACCATGTGCTGGGCGAAGAGGTCTTTGGTCCGCTTGGTCTGGTGGTGCGGGTCAGGGATGTTGCGGAAATGCGGGCCATTGCCAAGGCACTTGAAGGTCAGTTGACCTGCACGCTCCATCTGGATGCGGGGGATGCCGCCGATGCGCGCTCGCTGATGCCGATCCTTGAGCACAAGGCGGGGCGTGTTCTTGCCAACGGGTTCCCGACCGGGGTCGAGGTGTCCGACACCATGGTCCATGGCGGGCCATACCCGGCATCGACAAACTTTGGTGCGACATCTGTTGGCACCATGTCGATCCGTCGCTTCCTGCGTCCGGTTTGCTATCAGAACATCCCGACCGATGTTCTGCCTGCGGATATCGCGTAACTGCCTTTACCAAGATGCCGCCCGGTGCTTTGACGCCGGGCAAACCCACGGAGACAAAATATGAGTGATTATGTCCTGAGCAGTGCGACACGCGACAAGCTCAAGAAAATCAGCACCGCTTCGCTGTGCACAGCACTTTTCAAACGCAATCTGCGCAACCAGTTCATCCAGAATGTTCATCAGGTTGCCCCCAAGGATGAAAACATGGTCGGGCAGGCCTATACGCTTCGCTATATCCCGGCCCGCGAAGATCGCAATCCGATCGAGGTTTTCCGCGATCCGAGCCATCCACAGCGCGTGGCGGTCGAACAATGTCCGGCCGGTCATGTTCTGGTGATGGATAGCCGCAAGGATGCACGCGCGGCGTCTGCCGGATCAATCCTTGTTACCCGCCTGATGAAACGCGGTGTCGAAGGTATCGTGACCGATGGCGGTTTCCGTGATGCCGAAGGCATCGGCAAGCTTGCCATTCATTCCTATCACTCCCGCCCGTCGGCGCCGACCAACCTGACCCTGCATGAGGCCTATGACCTTAATGTGCCAATCGGATGCGGTGATGCACCGGTATTTCCGGGCGACGTTCTGGTCGGGGACAAGGACGGTGTTGTTGTCATTCCGGCCCATCTGGCAGATGAACTTGCCGAAGAATGCGCAGGCATGGAAAGTTTTGAGGACTTCGTTCTTGAAGAAGTCCTTTCAGGCAAGCCGATCATTGGCCTTTATCCGGCAACCAAGGATGAAACCAAGGCCAATTACGAAGAATGGCGCAAGAAAAACGGGCGTTAATCCGCACGTTTCAAGTCATGTACGACAAAAGAAAGCCGCTCCGAACAGAGCGGCTTTTTTGTTCGTGGCATGCTTGTGGCTAGATCGTTGTGATGGCCTGAAACATGTTCTCGTCATGCCGCAAAAGGCTTTGACCAATCGCCCCTTGCAGGGCCAGATCCTTGTCCCAGGCCAGATGGGTAATTTCGGGTCCGCGCCGTAATTCGGGAACCTGTGCCTGGGCAAGACCCTGCATCAATTCCGGCTCCATCATGTCATAGGCGCGTGCGCCTGATCCGGTGATGAAAATCTGTTTGGGCCCCAAAAGGGCAATCAGATTGGCGATGCCATATCCCAGCACCTTGCCTGCATGGCGAAACAGATCCGCCAGATCCTCGTCGCCTGCGCGTGCGCGGGCAACCAGATCCATCATCTGTTCTTCGCTTGGATGCAGGCTGTTCGTATCGGGAAGATCAATCAGGCCACGGGCATCGCGCAGAATGGCGTAATCCCCGATATAGGCTTCAAGACAACCGCGCTTGCCGCAATTGCAAAGCGGACCATCAGGTTGATATTTGGTGTGGCCGAACTCGGCGGCCGTACCAAAATCGCCATTATAGACCGACCCGTTCAGGACCAGCCCCATGCCGATGCCATAGCCCAGCATGATGACGGCAAAATCGCCACCACGATGCAGGTTGGTATTTTGCGAAATGGCGGTGGCGATACAGTTGGCATCGTTTGACATTTGCACAATGCCGCCAAACCGTTCGCCCAGCGCCTTGGTCAGCGCGATGTTGCGACGACGAAGGGCGGGGGACCATATGATCTCGCCGCTATTGCTGTCACATACACCTTGTACAGCAATACTGATGCCTGCCGGTGGACGGGCCGAGAAATCCTTGTGCTCTTCGATAAACCCGTCGATCAGTCTGATCAGGGTTGCGATGAGTTCTTTCTCGTCAAGATCGCGGGTATTGATACTGTGTTCAGAGCTGCATTCGATCTCGCCCTTGAAATTGCCAAGGGCGATTTCGATCAGATTGATCGTGATCTTTACGCCAATAACGCAGGCAGCGTTGGGAACGAGGTCAAGCAGAACCTTGGGGCGACCACGGGTGGATCCGCCATTCCCGTTGCCGTTGCTGCCGGTTCCGGTTGCTGTGCCCTGGCTTTCATGTACCAGCCCCTGTGCCATCAGGTCAGCGGTCAGCGATGTTACGGTCGCCGGGCTCAATCCCGTTGCGGTGCCGATATCGATACGTGCCGCAGGCCCGTGAATGCGCAAGTAACGCAGAATTGCGATCTGGGATGGCTGGCGTGGGGTGTCGGCTTCTGTACGGCGGCTCATGAAGCGGCTTAGTATCCTTTGGGATGGCAAGGCGGGCTTTTCGCCCGCCTTGTAAATATGGGCATTTTTTATCCCGTTTTGGCAAGGGGATAGAAGGGGCGTGTGTTCTGTATGTTACAGAAGTCCGCGTGCAGCCAGATTGGTCATCAGGGCGGTAATGCCAAAGTGCCAGGGATTGATGGCGTCCGACCGGTCAACCTGATTGATCAGCTTGCCAAGGGTTGGTGTCGAAATGGTGACCAGATCGCCCATTTCATGGGTAAAGCCCTTGCCTGCGCCACCGCGATCATCTGTGGGCGCAAACATCGTGCCCAAAAACAGCATGAAGCCATCAGGATATTGATGGTGCTTGCCAATCGCCTGACCAACAAGGCTTTCGGGTGTGCGGCTGATCTGGCTCATCGAGCTCACCGCATCAAGGTGATAGCCATCCATGCCGTCAACGGCCATGGCGATATCTGCGGCCTTGACGGTTTCAAGCGTGAAGTTGTCGTCAAACAGGCGAATGAACGGGCCGATCGCGCAAGAACCGTTATTGTCCTTGGCCTTGCCCAGAAGCAATGCGGATCGACCTTCGACATCACGCAGATTGACGTCATTGCCAAGGGTCGCGCCGACAATCTTGCCTTTGGACGTGACGGTCAGGACAACTTCGGGTTCCGGGTTGTTCCAGTTTGAAATCGGATGGAGACCGACATGCGCTCCATGGCCGACTGCGGACATCACCGGTGACTTGGTAAAGATTTCCGCATCCGGTCCGATGCCCACTTCAAGATATTGCGACCATGCGCCTTTTTCGATCAGGACGCTTTTGATCTCGGCGGCCTTTGCCGAGCCCGGTTCAATCTGTGACAGGTCATCACCGATGATGCCGGTGATTTCGGTTCTGATCTGGTCGGCTTTGCTGGCGTCACCGCGTGCCTGTTCCTCGATCACGCGTTCCAGCAGGCTGGCGACAAAAGTCACGCCGCTTGCCTTGATCGCCTGAAGATCGTTGGGGCTCAGAAGATGGGCGGTTTTGGTGTCTGTGCCCGGACGTGACTGTTCAAGAATGTCGCTCAGTGAAGCTGCTGTCGGGAAGCTTGCCGGATTGGACAGGCGCGCAATCAGGTCATCGCGTTCAAGCAACTGGCTGATCGTCGGGGCAAGATTGCTGATATCGCGCAGATTTTCGCCATCAACCAGAACCGGGGTCGGGCCGGAAACCCGCGGGTCCCAAATGCGCCCGATCAGAATTGCACGATTGGCATCGTGGGGCAGGATATCGGATTGGTTTACCGGAAAGCCTAGGGTCATTGGGTGTTCTCGCTTGTTTCGCTTTGATGTGCGGTGCTTGCAGGAGGCAATCCGTCCGGTGCGCCGGGGGCGTTGGTCGCCCCGGGTCCGGCCAGATGCAATAGATGTTCGGGCATCTTGCCCAGAATGATCATGCCAAGAACGTCATCATGGGTGACATCTTCTGTGCGGACACTGCCGACCAGTTTTCCGTTTTTCATCACATGCAGGCGGTCGGAAAGATCAAACACATCATGAAGATCGTGACTGATCAACAATATACCGAGCCCGTCACGTTTCAACTGATCAATCAGTTCGCCGACCATCTTTGTTTCATGCACGCCAAGGGCCGCACATGGTTCATCCATGATAAGAACGCGGGCTTCAAACAGAAGGGCGCGCGCAATCGCAACCGATTGCCGTTGCCCGCCTGACAGGGCCGAAACGGGGGAGGTGAATTTTTTGAAATTCGGATTCAGACGATGAAGAACCTCACGGGCCTTGTGTTCCATCGCCGCGTCATCAAGGAAGCCGAACCGGTCGATGATCTCGCGCCCCAGAAACAGGTTCTGGGCCGCATCCAGATTATCGGCAAGTGCCAGATTCTGATAGATCGTCTCGATATTGTTGTCCCGGGCATCGCGGGCATTTTCGATTTTGGCTTCCTTGCCATCGACAATGATCTGCCCGCTATCGGCCTGATATGCACCCGAAAGGATCTTGATCAGGGTCGATTTTCCGGCACCATTATGGCCCAGTACCCCGACAACCTCGCCGGGATAAAGGTCAATCGAAACGCCGTCGACTGCCTTGACCCCGCCAAAGCTGATATGGATATCGCGCATTTCGACAAGCGGATCTTTATTCATCTCTGTGGTCGTCATATCCGGTCTCCTTACGCGGTCGGGTCGCTGTAACGACGGTGGAAATACTTGTCGCTAAAGACAGCCAGAACAAGAACCAGCCCGATGACAATACTTTGAAGGGATGTATCCACACCCAGAAGCGCCATGCCGCTTTGCAGGCTTTGCATGACAAGAGCACCAATCAGCGCACCGTAAATTGTGCCAACACCGCCCGCAAGCGACGTGCCGCCAATCACAACGGCTGCAATCACGCGCAATTCATCAAGTGTCCCCAGATCGTTGCCGGCAGACTGCAGGCGGGCTGATGATATCGCAGCGCTGATTGCGCACAGGACGCCCATCAGGGCAAAGACGGCAACGGTCATGCGTTTGACATTGATCCCGGCAAGCTCGGCTGCCTGCGGGTTGCCGCCAATCGCAAAGATATAGCGACCAAACCGGGTGCGCTTGACGACAATGGTCAGAACAATCGCAACAAGCGCAACGATCAGAAGCGGGATCGGAATGCCGTGCGAGATTTCAAGATTTTCCGGGGTGACCGGAATGCCCTTGTTCTCAAGCAGGCGCTCGGCAGCGCGAATTGGCAGGTGATAGGCGTTAAGGGTCGTGATTACAGCAAGAACCAGACCGGCCTTGATGATGGTATTGGTATATTCAGCCCAGATCGGTTTGACCGGGAATTCAAAAGAAAGACGACGGCGGCGTTCCATGATGGCGGCATAAATGATCGCAAGAATGGCAATCAGGGCCACGATCCAGCTCCAGGTCGCGCCAATCGTACCTTCGATGCCGCCGCCCAGAAGGATGTAGTTATGGTCAAGCGGGGCTACTGTGCGTCCTTGTGTGACCCACCATGCCGATCCGCGCCAGACCAGAAGGCCGCCAAGCGTGACAATAAAGGCCGGAACACCAAGATATCCAACGGCAACGCCCTGCAATCCGCCAATAGCCGCACCAAGAGTAATGCCGATCAGAAGGGTCAGGATCCAGGTGGCCGGATGATTGTAATCCAGAAACTGTGGCAGAAGATCGGTCTGAACGACCCCCATGATCATTGCCAGAACACCAAGAATGGCGCCGACCGAAAGGTCGATATGCCGGGTGACAATGATCAGAACCATCCCGCAGGCCATCACGGCAACGGATGCCGTCTGAACCGACAGGTTAAAGATGTTGCGCGGGGTAATAAAACGCCCGCCCGATGCGATATCAAAACCGATCCAGATGACCAGCAGAACAACGGCAAGGCCAACCAGTCGGCGGTCGACTTCCATTTTAGAAAGTAGTCGTGACATGAAAACGCTCGTAAGGCAGCGGGGCCGACATGCTGTAATCTGCGCACGGCAACAGCAGCCGACCCCGGGTTAAGCTAGGCATAAGGAACTAAAAGCGAACCTTAGTTGCAGGCAGATACCTTGCCGCTCGGAACGCCTTTGCATACGACGTCTTTGGAAACCCATCCGGCATCAATCACCAGATCAAGCTTGTTCTGGGTGATCGCAACCGGATCAAGGAAGAAGGATTTCATGGTTACGCCATTCGGGCTGTTCCAGTCCTCGGTGCCCGGAACTTCGCCAAGCTTGGTGCCCTTGGCCAGCTTGACTGCGATCTCGGCAGCCTGCTTGCCCAGAAGACGTGCGTCTTTCCAGACCGAAACCGTCTGGGTGCCAAGTGCAACACGGTTCAGCGCAGCATGGTCACCATCCTGACCGGACACCGGAATGCCCTGCATGCCTTGTGCGGAAAGGGCGGCAACCACACCGCCAGCCGTGCCGTCGTTGGAGGCAACAACTGCATCGACCTTGTTATCCGCAGCGGTCAGGAACTGTTCCATGTTGCGCTGAGCAATGGCCGGCTGCCAGCTGTCGGTATAGGCCTCGCCGACAACCTTGATGGCACCGGAATCAATCGCTGCCTGAAGAACCTCAAGCTGACCTTCGTGAAGGATGTTGGCGTTCGGGTCGGTCGGTGCGCCCTTGATGAAGACGTAGTTGCCCTTGGGCTGTGCGCCAAATACGGCTTCGGCCTGAAGGCGTCCGACTTCCTTGTTGTTGAACGTAATGTAGTAGGCGTTCGGATTTTCGATCAGGCGGTCATAGCCAACCACCGGAATGCCTTCGTTCAGTGCCTGTTCGACGGCCGGGCCGATCGATGCGGAATCCTGTGCCAGAACGATCAGTGCATCAGCACCGCGTGCAATCAGGCTTTCAATATCGGCAAGCTGTTTGGACGGATTGCTCTGTGCGTCGGCACTGATGTATTCCGCGCCAGCAGCTTCGAGAGCAGCCTTGATTGCGCCTTCATCGGTTTTCCAGCGTTCTTCCTGGAAGTTCGACCAGCTGACGCCAACCGTCAGGTCAGCGGCAAAGGCATTGGCAGACAGCAGTACGGTACCGGCCAGCATGGCCGTTGAAAGGAGTTTTTTCATCGGTTTCTTCCCTGAATGAGTGTGTCTTGTGATGACATTTATTTTTGTTGTCGAAAAAATGTTGACGCGAAGTGAGCGTCCTGTCAAATTTTTTTTAGTGAATAAATTAAAAACTGACCTTTAGACGATCAAATTGACCCCAAACCGGGTATCTTCAGTTGATTTTTGGCTGTTTTGTTCATGGTGCACCGCATCATTTAATTTGGTTGCCTAAAATAAAACAAAGAGATGACAGGGAACGTTATGACAGCGAGTTATCACGACATTGACGGGAAATCCGTGCTTGTAACCGGCGGTGCGTCGGGGATCGGGGCTTCTATTGTCCGTGCATTCTGTGCCCAGGGGGCACGTGTCGGATTCTTCGATATTGATGACGATGCAGCGCAAAAGCTGATTGACTCGATCCGCGACGAAACAGGTGTCGCACCTGTCTACAAATCGCTTGATTTGCGCATGCAAACGGCGATTCCCGGCGCTGTTCGCGAAATATCTTCCGCCATTGGAACCATTGATGTTCTGGTTAATAACGCGGCCCGCGATGATCGTCACTCCCCCGAAGATGTCGGACCGGATCAATGGCGCGACGGGCTCGATGTCAACCTGAACCATCATTTCTTCTGTGCGCAGGCCGTGGCGCCGGGCATGAAGGAAAAGGGGGCTGGCAGCATCATTAATTTCAGTTCCGTAAGTTATATGATGGGGCTGCCTGACCTTGTGACCTATGAAACCGCAAAGGCCGGGATCATTGGTCTGACCCGTGCTTTGGCGCGTGATTGGGGGCATGACGGTATTCGCGTAAATGCCGTGACGCCGGGCTGTATCATGACGCAGCGACAGCTGGATCTTTGGATTTCGCCCGAGGATGAGGAACGCATTCAGCAACAGCAATGCGTCAAGCGTCGACTGGTTGGTGATGATGTTGCGCAGATGGTGTTGTTTCTGGCCTCTGATGTGTCATCGGCCTGTTCTTCGCAAAACTTCATTGTGGATGGCGGCATTGTCTGATTAATGGCAAAGTCAGACAGATAGCCCTGCCGTTTCACCTTTCACGTCCGTTTTCGCTTCGATTGAGAAACATCCATTATGTCGCCCACGAACCTGCCCGCATCTCCGATCATCATTGATGAAAAAGCCAACCCGTATCGCGATTGTATTCAGGGTCTCGCCAATCAGCCGATCACGGTTGTCAAGTTGCTGCGCGATGCGGTCAATGAAAATCCGGTGGTTGCACGCGACCGCAGTTTCGCTGTGCCGGAAATAAAGGATGTGGTCGGGCGACTGGTCGAAAACCGGCCGCGCATCGCAATCATTGGCGGGGCACCCGATCATCCGGCTCATCTTCTGGATCGGCCTCAGGCCCTGATGGCGGCAATCCGCATATGGGAAATGGGCGGGGTGCCGTTTCTGTTTCATGTGCCGGTCATCTGTGATGGCACGGCGCAAAACAATATCGGGCAAAGCTACTCGCTGGCATCGCGCAATCACACGGCTGCTGCCGTCAATATCACGTTTGAAGGCCACAGTTATCACGCGGCCTATGTGATTGCAGGCTGCGACAAATCCCCCGCTGCGGTTGTTGCCGGATTGGCCGCCGCCGATCATGCGCGTGCCTATCGCGGGGATCAGGCCCCGGTCTGGGCGGTCTTTGCGCCGTCACATGTTCTCAAGGGCGGGGAAATTCCCGAAGGCACGCGACGGATGCTTGATCAAATCGCGTCAGACGCCGATCAGGCCGGACATGATGATCTGGGCTCCGATATTCGCGAAAACATGCGCTATATCCTGCAATGCACCTCGGACGAGGCTTTTGCCGGGTTGCTTGAACGCGCAAGATTGCTGGGGCTGATTGACGCCGGTCTTGAGCGCCGTGTACTTGATCAGCTTGCGGCGGCAACATGCGATTCAAAGGGCGGAATTTGTGCCTTTAACGGCACGGGCAATTCGTCGCGCACCATGTTGGCGGCCTTTGGTCTGACCCCGCCGGAACTCGAACTTCTGACCGATGTGCCACCCTTTAGTGCCGTGGCCGTGGGTGTTGATGCGCTGTTTAATGTTTTCAACAAGCCGGAATATGCGATTGGCAATTTGTTGAAATCCAACTTTGCCAATTTCGTGCGCATCCATAATGCGACGGGATCAAGCAGTAACATGCTTTTGCATCTGCCTTTCATGATGCGCTATGCCGGGTTCGATGTATCGATTGATGATTATCAGGATGTCCGCACGAATACGCCGGTACCGGAAATCTTCGCCCATAGCCTGACTGAAAATCGCGATACCTTTGTCCTGGCCCGGCAAATGGCCGAGGGTAAAAATCGCGGCATGGAAAGCATCTATCGCATTCTGGCCGATCTGGGTGTGGCGATGGATCTTGATGCGCCAACGGTTCTGGGAAAATCCTGGGCCGAACGGATTGCCGGTCTGGAAAATCCGGTTGATTTGGCCCTTGGTGATGCATCGGTTATTCGTGCGACCCCGGTTCGCAGTCGGTCCGGGGTGGATGTGATCACCGGCAGTTTCTTTGAAAATTGCGCGGTCAAGACGTCGGGTATGAGCGACCATTTGCTGTCGCATTTCGACGACCATGTTTTCATCGTTCGCTATTACGAGAACGAACATGTCTGTAACGGTGATTTCGCATCACCTGATCTGGTCACGCGCCTGATTGAAACCGATGGGGTGGATGAAGACCTGATTGCTGCGGTCGTGCGCCGCAATGGCGGCAATAATGTGGATATGGATGCCCCCAAAGACATGCTGGCGCAGGGGCACTTGTCCTTTGCCTTTGTGATCGGCGGGCAGGGGCCCGAAGCCTATGGCATGCCTGAAATGTTTTCCCCATCCCAGAATTTGCGCCATCACCGCATTCTTGAAGCATCCTCAATGCTGATCACCGACGGGCGCTATTCCGGGGTGACCAAGGGGGCCTGTATCGGCCATATGGTGCCCGAAGCCTTTGCCGGTGGCGGGATCGGATATTTGCGTGACGGGGATGTGTTGCGTCTTAACCTGACGACCCTGAAACTCGACTGGCTTGATCCGGTGGCCTTCCTGAAAGGCGAAGAACGTGCTGCCGATCCGCGGGATATGAAGGAACGGGCCGAACTGTTCGAAGGGCGGATGCTGCGGATGGAAGCCCGGCAATGTGATATCGCGGCAAGTAACGTCCTTGATGCGATTGGAAATGCGGCGCGCGGCATCGTCCCACGCGCAGTTGACCGCCGTGCAATCAAGTCCTGGCGTTAATGCACAGGTAAAGCAAAACGCCCCGGCTTGTCGAAAGGCCGGGGCGTTTTTTTATGTTCGGGATGCAGCTTACCCCATGCGTTCGGACGCATAGCTTCCCGGGCTAGGCGGGAAGACAATCGTGCGATTGCCGTTGATAAAGGATCGGTGGTGAATGTGGGCGTGGACCGCACGCGCAAGAACCTGACTTTCAACATCACGCCCGATTGAAACATAATCGGCCGAATTCTGGGCGTGGGTGATGCGCGCAATGTCCTGTTCAATGATCGGGCCTTCATCAAGATCGGCGGTCACATAATGCGCCGTCGCCCCGATCAGTTTCACGCCCCGTTCATAGGCCTGACGATAGGGATTGGCCCCCTTGAAGCTTGGCAGGAAGGAATGGTGGATATTAATGATCTTGCCGCTCATTTTCTTGCAAAGATTATCCGAAAGAACCTGCATATAGCGCGCCAGAACAATCAGCTCGACCTCGCTGCTGGCAACCACATCAAGAAGCTTTTTCTCGGCTTCGGGCTTGTTGTCCTTGGTCACCGGAATGTGGTGGAACGGGATGTCGTGATTAACAACGACCTTTTGATAGTCAAAATGGTTTGAAACCACACCGACGATATCAATCGGCAAGGCCCCGATCTTCCAGCGATACAAAAGGTCATTCAGGCAATGGCCAAACCGCGACACCATCAGAAGAACCTTCATCTTTTCGGCACTGTCGTGGAACTGGTAATTCATGCCAAACTGGGTTGCCGGACCATCAAAGCCACGTGACAGGGTTTCCTGATCCACGCCTTCTTCGCTGACAAACGCAACCCGCATAAAGAACAGGCCGGTCTCCATGTCGTCGAACTGGGAACTGTCGGTAATGTTGCAACCCTGTTCCGCCAGATAGGTTGAAATGGCGGCAACAACACCGCGCTGGGAGTCACAGGTGACTGTCAGAACGTAGCTTTTCATCTCGTCTGGCTTTCAAATTGGCAGTGATTGAAAATAACCCGGCCCCGTCCATCGGGGAATGTCTTGGGGCCGGGCAGAAGCATCAGATATCAAGCGTGTTTTCGCGTTCCCATTGCGAGAAATGCGATACGTATGAATTCCATTCTTTTTGCTTGAGCTTGAGAAACGCCTTGGAAAACGCCATGCCCAATTCGGCCTGAAGCGCCTCGTTGCGGCCAAATTCACGCACGGCATCAAGAAGGTTAAGCGGCAAACGCGGCGCGTCCTTGACCAGATGACCTTCTTCATACATGTCGATGTCGTAATGCGGTCCCGGATCGGCGGCATTGGCCATGCCATCCAGTCCGGCTGCGATGATCACGGCCTGCAACAAATAGGGGTTTACAGCCCCGTCTGGCAGGCGCAATTCAAAACGTCCCGGTCCCGGTACGCGCACCATATGGGTGCGGTTATTGCCAGTCCAGGTCACGGAATTCGGGGCCCATGTTGCCCCCGAGATGGTCCGTGGTGCATTGATACGCTTGTATGAATTGACCGTCGGGTTGGTAATTGCCGCCATCGCGGATGCATGGTTCATGATGCCGCCAAGGAAGTGCTTGCCCTTGGCCGACAGGCCGAACGGCGCATTTTTGTCGGAAAAGGCATTTTCCCCGGCATCGTTCCAGACCGACACATGGCAGTGGCAACCATTGCCGGTCTGCCCGGCAAAGGGCTTGGGCATGAAGGTCGCACGCAGGCCGTGCTTTTCGGCAATCGATTTGACCATGAACTTGAAGAAGGAATGTTTGTCTGCGGTTTTAAGCGCATCATCAAATTCCCAGTTCATTTCAAACTGGCCATTGGCGTCTTCATGGTCGTTCTGATACGCACCCCAGCCCAGTTCCAGCATGTAATCACAGATTTCTGCAATCACGTCATAGCGGCGCATGACCGCCTGCTGGTCATAACAGGGCTTTTCCGCGGTATCTGCAGCATCGGAGATCGATGCGCCGTCCTCGGTGATCAGGAAGAATTCCGCCTCGACCCCGGTTTTGACATTCAGGCCAAGCTTGGCGGCCTTGGCAATCTGGGCCTTAAGGACATTGCGCGGGGCCTGTTCAAGAGGCTGGCCTTCCATCACGCAATCGGCGGCTACCCAGGCAACATCGGGTTTCCACGGCAATTGAATGACAGAATCAGGGTCGGGCACAGCAAACATGTCCGGATGGGCCGGGCTGAGGTCAAGCCATGTGGCAAATCCTGCAAATCCTGCGCCGTCTTCCTGCATGTCAGCAATCGCCTGGGTGGGAACAAGTTTGGCGCGCTGTCCACCAAACAGGTCGGTATAGCTGATCATGAAATACTTTATGCCGCGTTCCCGGGCAAAGGCTGATAGATCCTTGGTCATTGAAGTCCCCTGACGAATTTTATGCAGTGCCAACGGTTATCCCGGCGTGCCAAAAGGCACACCGGTTCCGGTGGTGCGTTAATGTTCTAGAATCCTCCCTGACCGGGAATCCAACTGGTCCCGGCAAGCGGTACACCGGCCATGGCCGCCGCTTCGATATTCAGTGCGCACAGATCCTCGGGTTCGAGGTTGTGCACATGATTTTTGCCGCAGGCGCGCGCAATTGTTTGCGCTTCAAGTGTCATGACCTTCAGGTAGTTGGCCAGACGCCGACCGGCGGCAATCGGGTCAACCCGTTTCATCAGGTCGGCATCCTGGGTCGTGATGCCTGCGGGATCACGGCCTTCATGCCAATCGTCATACGCACCGGCAGTGGTACCAAGCGCGTTATAGTCTTCTTCCCATTTGGGGTCATTGTCCCCGATGGCGACCAGTGCGGCGGTGCCGATGGAAACAGCGTCCGCGCCAAGGGCCAATGCCTTTGCCACGTCTGCGCCATTGCGAATGCCGCCAGATACGATCAGTTGTACTTTGCGATGCATTCCCATGTCTTGCAACGCTTTTACCGCCGGGCGGATGCAGGCAAGGGTCGGCTGACCGACATGTTCAATAAACACTTCCTGGGTTGCGGCCGTGCCGCCCTGCATCCCGTCAAGTACGATGACATCGGCACCGGCCTTGACCGCAAGGGCAACATCGTAATAGGGGCGTGCCCCGCCAACCTTGATAAAGATCGGCTTTTCCCAGTCGGTAATCTCGCGCAGTTCCTGAATTTTAATCTCAAGATCATCCGGGCCGGTCCAGTCCGGATGACGGCAGGCGGAACGCTGGTCAATGCCCTTGGGCAGGTTGCGCATATGGGCGACACGATCCGAGATTTTCTGACCCAGCAACATGCCGCCGCCGCCCGGCTTTGCACCCTGACCAATGACGATTTCAATCGCATCGGCGCGTTTCAAATCGCGCGGGTTCATGCCGTAACGTGACGGCAGATACTGATATACAAGGGTTTCGGAATGACCGCGTTCTTCTTCGGTCATGCCGCCATCGCCCGTTGTGGTCGACGTGCCCGCAAGGGTGGCCCCGCGTCCAAGTGCCTCTTTGGCCGGACCGGAAAGAGAGCCAAAACTCATCCCCGCGATGGTAATCGGAATTTTCAGCTCAATCGGTTTCTTGGCAAAGCGTGTGCCGAGCGTGACCGAGGTTTCGCATTTCTCGCGATATCCTTCGAGCGGATAACGCGACATCGATGCACCAAGGAACAGAAGGTCGTCAAAATGCGGGACCTTGCGTTTGGTGCCGCTTCCGCGAATGTCATAGATGCCCGTGGCAGCCGCACGACGGATTTCCGAAAGGGTGTAATCATCAAAGGTTGCCGATTTGCGCGGCGTGGTAACGGGATGTTTGTGGCTCATGGTCTGATCCTGTTTCTGGGCTGAAACGATGTTTCAGCGCTGCGCGTCAATAAGCGTCGGCATTGTCGATATTGAAGTTGTAAAGCTGGCGGGCAGAGCCATATCGCGTGAACTCTTCGGGTTTCACATCGGTAATGCCCGCATCGGACAGAAGCTTGCCCAGAAGCTCGATATGTTCGGGGCGCATGTCCTTTTTGATGCAGTCAGCACCCAGCGATTTGACCTTGCCGCGCACGAAAAGCCGCGCCTCATAAAGTGAATCACCCAGCGCGTCCCCGGCATCGCCAAGAACAACAAGATTGCCCGATTGCGCCATGAAGGCCGACATATGGCCGATATTGCCTTTGACCACGATGTCGATGCCTTTCATCGAGATGCCGCACCGTGACGAGGCATTGCCTTCGATCACCAGCAAGCCCCCATGGGCGGTTGCCCCGGCATACTGGCTGGCATCGCCCTTGATCACGACCTTGCCGGACATCATGTTTTCCGCCACACCCGGACCGGCATGGCCGTGGACCGTGATATTGGCGGTTTCATTCATGCCCGCACAGTAATAGCCGACACTGCCCTTGATATGGACATCGACCGGGGCATCAATCCCGACAGCAACCGCATGGGCGCCACGCGGATTGATGACTTCGAATTCCGCGTTCTCACCATTTTTATCAAGCGCATGAAGTGACGCATTCAGCGCGCGCAGTTCGGTGGTTGCAAGATCAAACACTGGCATGTGTGTTCCTTCCTTAAGCGACCGCACCAATCGGGCGGTCGGGTCGGGGCGCGCTATCGCTGCACCCGACAGGGTTCTTGATAATCAGTGTTCCCAGAAATAAACCGTGGCCGGTTCCGGTTCCCAAACCCGGGCATCCTCGATGCCAGGCAGGTTCACAAGCGCGCGATATTCCGACCCGAACGCGACATAGGCATCGGTTTCGGCCATCACGGCGGGCTTGCAGGCAATCGGATCGCGTACCACGCCAAAGCCCGACTTGGTGCCAACGACAAAGGTGAAAAACCCGTCAAGGTCATCAAGCGCGCTGGTCAGTGCTTCGCCAAGGTTCTTGCCCTTGGCCATTTCACCGGTCAGATAGGCTGCGGCAACCTCGGAATCGTTTTCGGTTTCCATGTGAATGCCCTGATGGGACAGTTCACGGCGCAGGTTGTTGTGGTTGGAAAGCGACCCGTTATGGACAAGGCACTGGTCCAGTCCGGTCGAAAACGGATGCGCGCCAAGGGTGGTCACCGCACTTTCGGTTGCCATACGGGTATGGCCAATGCCGTGCGTGCCCGACATGTCGGAAATCTTGAACCGTTCGAGCACATCCTTGGGAAGGCCGACTTCCTTATAGATTTCCATGACACTGCCCGTGCCCATCACCCGGACATTCGGGCGCAATTCGCCAAGCGCCTTGCGGGTGGCATCGATCTGGTCGGCGGCAACCGTGATGACCGCATGCGTGCTTTTGGGCAGGATGGATGCATTTGAAATCCCGGCTGCGCGCAATTCATCGGTCAGACCGGCGAAGTCGGTTTCAGGGTCCGGGGACTGAATTGTGAGTTTGGCCAGATTGTTCTGATCTGCACCATAAATGGCGATCCCCGCACTATCAGGGCCGCGATCGGTCATGGTCACCAGCATTTCCGACAGCAAAGTGCCGAGCTGCGGTTCCAGACTTTTATCTTTAAGGAATAAACCAACAATGCCGCACATGGCAGGACAGTCTCCATTCTGTTGCTGGAATGGAGACTAACTGCTCGCGATTGCGGAATCAACTCTTAAGAATAAAAATTTCATCAGGGTGAATTATATTCTTCACCGTGAAGAAAGTTTACGCCCGTGCGGGATAGCAGATGATCGACAGGTAACGGATTGGAAATGACAGAAGTTCTTCCGGTCCGTGGCGTGCATCTGCGTCAAAAAACAGGCTGTCACCGGCTTGCATGTAATAAAGCTGGTCCCCGTGGCGATAACGCACTTCACCCTCAAGCATATAGATGAATTCCATGCCTTCATGCTGGAAGGCGGGGAAGCTGCTCGACTCCTCGGTCAGTGTCAGCAAATAGGGTTCGACCACAACACCGCTGGTATTGTTATCAATATGCCCAAGCAGGTTATATTCATGGCCCGCGCGCGTGCCGCGCCGTTCAATGGCAATGCCTTCGCCCGATTTGACAAACACCGCATTGCGCGGTTCCTCATAGCGGCGGAAGAAATCGGTCAGCGGCACGCCCAGCGCACTTGCCAGCGCCTGAAGCGATGTCAGCGACGGCGATGTCACACCATTTTCAATCTTTGACAGCATCCCCATCGAGATGCCGGTTGCCGATGCCAGATCGGCGATGGTGATGCCAAGTTTCTTGCGCAAGGCGCGAACTTCATGCCCGATCGCGATTTCCAGATTGTTCTCCTTCGGCTCACGAAGAGCATGCGGGTCCTGGGTGAGGGCGGCCGGTTTGTTCATGGAGTCCATGCTGTGTCCTTGCTCGCTATTTGAATTGCTGTGTTTCGGCGTCTTCGAATTCGTATCTGCCATCGTGGCGGCTTCCTTCGCCACCGGGGCCGCAGTCAGGCGGGCCGGTGCATTTCCTGATCGTTTCCTGTCGGACCGCCTTTGCGGCTGTCTTTTATTTTTGGCCATTGCGTTGCAACGAATTGTGCTGTCGAACGACAATCATGCCTTGCTGATTCATTTAAACTGCCAGGAAAGATTTATCAACTACAGGGAAAATCATTTTCCGACTTCGCAGGTTTCCCGCAGGGCAAATAAATTATTGCGATGCCGCAGAAAATAGCACTTGAGGAATAAATATTTAACTAGATGAAAAATAATTATTGCGTTCGCGAACAACTTGCCGCCAGAATGGAGAACATAAAAAGCCAATAATTGCGCGCTGATTGCGCGAAAGGGCGATCAAAATCAGGAGGCCATCACAATGACTGCAAGCTGGAGATTTTCCGCACTTGCCGACCGTCACCGGGCGCTCGGTTCCAATCTTGAAGACTGGAGCGGAATGGGAACGGCATGGACCTATGACAAGGATTGGGACGAGGAATATATCGCCATCCGTACCAAGGCCGGAATCATGGATGTTTCGGGCCTGAAAAAGGTTCACATCACCGGTCCCCATGCATCGCATGTCATTGACTACGCCACCACGCGCAATGTCGAAAAAATCTATCCCGGCAAGTCGGTCTATGCCTGCATGCTCAATGATCAGGGCAAATTTACCGATGATTGCGTGATTTACCGCATGGGGCCGAATTCATGGATGGTGGTTCATGGGTCGGGCACCGGCCACGAAGAACTGACCCGTGCGGCCATGGGACGCGATGTATCGGTGCGCTTTGATGACAATCTGCATGACCTGTCATTGCAGGGGCCGCTTGCGGTGGATTATCTGGCCGAATATGTGCCGGGCATTCGCGATCTTCCCTATTTTCATCACATGCAAACCCAGCTGTTTGGTGCACCGGTAATGATTTCGCGCACCGGCTATACCGGTGAACGCGGTTACGAGATTTTCTGTCGCGGACAGGATGCCGGAATGATCTGGGACCGTATCGTTGCCGAGGGTGCTGATATGGGCATCATTCCGACCCGCTTTACCACGCTTGATATGCTGCGTGTTGAAAGCTACCTGCTGTTTTACCCTTATGATAACTCGCAGATGTATCCGTTCGAAAACGAAGGACCGGGTGACACCCTTTGGGAGCTTGGCCTTGATTTCACGGTCAGTCCCGGCAAGACCGGTTTCCGCGGGGCTGAGGAACATTACCGTCTGAAGGGCAAGGAACGATTCAAGATTTTCGGCATCCTGTTTGATGGCAAGGAAGTCCCGGCCGAGGGGGCTGCTGTCTTCAGGGACGGCGAGAAGGTCGGCGTTGTGACCTGTGCGATGTATAGCCCGCTTAAGGATCAGACCATGGCAATTGCCCGACTGGCCGTTGAGTGTGCCGAACAGGGCGTGCGTCTGGAAATCGCTGGTGCCGACGGCATGCTGGGTGGCATGGCCCATACCATGCCGTTCGATGATCCGACCAAGTCCAAAAGAACTGCCAAGGGTTGATGCGCCGCGCCGGGGGCCGTCAGAGGCCCCCGGATCGCCAAGCCGATCCTTTGGCTTCTGACAGAACGGGACCCCGCTACCATGTCTGAGAGTTTGATAGAAGAAAGCATTCTTTCCCGCCCGACCTATGGCACTTTGGCCATCGCGCCAGGCCTTGCACATTATTTCGTTGCCGATGCATCGGGCGCAGAATGCGTTATTCGTGTGGCCGAAGCCGCCCCCAGGGACTTCATGGAAAAGGTACATATTCTTTATGTGCCAACGCCCGGTGAAAATGCACTGATCACCGCCCTTTATGCATTGGGTGCAAAACGGTTCGAACATTTCCCGACCATTGATGATGCCGTTGCCAGGCTTGGTGACTGGTTGTCCGATGCCAGAATGGGCAGTCAGCTTTACCTTGCCGGGACGGAAACCCTGATTGGCAAGGCTGTGGCTGTGGCCGAGGAATGCGGTCTGGATCATAGTGCGGTCCAGTGTGAGCATCGCGGCAGTCTGGCCCGGCGGGTTCAATGCGTTCACTGCAAAACCATGATCGAAAAAGTCACCACCCAGCCGGTAAAATGCCCGTCTTGTGACCTGCTGCTTTTGGTGCGCGATCATTATTCACGTCGCCTTGCTGCCTTTCAGGGCGTTTGCATCAATGCCGAAGACCCGACCGAAGACATCGAAATCAGGGAGATGTTCAAATGAGTGCATCCGATCATCTGATCCCGGTGGTGGTTTCAAAGGTTGTCGAAGTCAATTCGATCATCAAACGCTTTGAATTCAAGCATATCGACGGCAACGAACTTCCGGCCTTTTCGGGCGGGGCGCATATCGTTGTTGAAATGCTTGATGGTCCGACCAGGCGCAAAAATGCCTATTCGCTGATGAGCTCGCCCTTTGAACGCGGCCAATATGCCATCTCGGTCCGGCGGGATGATGAGGGGCGCGGTGGTTCAAAATTCATGCATGAAAAGGTCAAAGCCGGGATGAAGATGAAAATCTCGCCCCCGGTAAACCTGTTTGCGCTTGATCTGCGGGCCAAAAAACATCTGATGATTGCCGGTGGTATCGGCATCACGCCGTTCATTGCCCAGATGACGCAGGCGACCGAGCTTGGGGTGCCGTTCGAACTGCATTACGCCGCACGCAGCGCCTCGCAGGCGGCCTATATGGACAGCCTGCAGGATCGCTTTGGCGATAATGTCCGTTGCTATTGTGATGATGCGGGCGGTGGCCCCGATCTGGTGGGCCTTTTATCTGATCAGCCGCTTGGCACCCATGTCTATGTTTGCGGACCCAGGGGCATGATCGAAGCCGTGGTGCAAACCGCAACCGGTCTTGGCTGGCCTGCTGCCCACATCCATTTCGAACATTTCCTTTCTCCGCCCGTCGGACAGGCATTCACGGTCCATCTGGCAAAGGCCGGAATTGATATCACGGTCGGGCCGGAACAAAGCCTGCTTGAAGCCATCGAGGCATCCGGGACCCCGGTCAATTGCCTGTGTCGTGGCGGGGCGTGCGGTCAGTGCGAAACAAAGGTCGTCAGTTGTGAAGGCGATATTGCCCATAACGACCATTGGCTTGACGACGAACAGCGTGCATCCAAGCAATTCATCATGCCCTGCGTTTCGCGTTTTCGCGGTGAACGCCTTGAGCTTGATCTGTAAGGGGGATTGGCAACATGACCATCCAGTTCAGAAACGAGACATTCCGCAACGATTTCACCTATGCCAACAGTCCGGGTAACATTCCGCGCTTTCCGTTCCCGTTCCCGGAAGACGTCTATATGTATTCCACCAATGTGGAACCGCATCACGCCACACGGGTCGGAAGCCCGTTTGAAAATGCCTTCGATGTGGACGAACATTATGTGGCGGAAATGAAGGATCGGGCATTGGTTCTGGCCGAGGATCCCGGACGTTGTCAGGCCCTGCCGCATATGGAAACAGCCGGTTGGGATTTTGTCGAACTGGTGATGGTGTCCAAGGCGCGCGACTATCCCGATCTGTTCGAGCTGACCATTGACGGGGATCGCTGGCACTGGATCAACAAGCCGCTTCAGATTGATGACAGCTTTATCTTTGGTGACAGTTCGACCCTGCCATGCCATCCGATGGAATATATAGGTCGTCAGGTGCAGGGCGATCACGCCATTCTGGATCAGCGCGATGGCAATCTGTGGCTTGATGCCGGGATCATTACCGCACAAGCCGACTGGTCGCTTGATTTTGATATCGGCATGAACTTTTTTGAATGGCATGCACCTGTGCCGCTGGCCCATGAACTTGGCGTGTTTCAGCGTGCCCTGAAATTCCTGCTTTCCCTGCCGCAAGGCCAACCGTCCCGACGTCTGAACTGGACGCTGACGGTTAATCCCAGGCTCGATACCAGCCCGGAAAACTACCCGAAATGGGGCCCGGATCGCACCACGGTGACGCCTGAAAATATCGGGGAAAAGGTCCATCTTCGGGTCGAACTTCAGACCTTCTGGCGGTTGCCGCGTTCGAACGCGATCCTGTTTCCGATCCGTACCTATCTGATGGCGATGAACGAAGTCGTCACCCAGCCGAAATGGGGCCGTCGCCTGCATCGTGTGATGCGTGATCTGCGTCCGGAACTGGTCGAATACAAGGGTTTGTCGCGCTATCACCCGATGCTGGTCGAGTGGCTTTCGCAATTTGACGACGGTGCGCCGACATCGCCGGGGATTTTCCCCGACTAAGCCTAAAGGCACGAAAAACGGCACAAAAAACAGCCGAAGGGAGGACAAGGAAAATGGTTTATAAGGGGATCAAAGGCAATGACACTTCGTGTTGCGATCATCGGAGCCGGCCCGTCGGGCATGGCGCAAATGCGTGCATTCCAGTCAGTAGCAGCCAAAGGGGCCGAAATCCCCGAAATCGTCTGTTTTGAACGTCAGGAAGACTGGGGTGGTTTGTGGAACTACACATGGCGTACCGGTCTTGATGAATATGGCGAGCCGATCCACGGGTCGATGTATCGCTATCTGTGGTCAAACGGGCCCAAGGAATGCCTTGAATTTGCCGATTACACCTTCGAGGAACATTTCGGCAAACCGATTGCATCCTATCCGCCGCGTGCGGTGATCTGGGACTATATCAAGGGCCGGGTGGAAAAGGCCAATGTGCGCCCGTGGGTGCGGTTTAGAACCCCGGTGCGCAGTGTCGAGTTCGATGAAGAAAGCCAAACGTTTTTGGTGACCGCGCACGATCTGAAAAATGATGTGGTTTCGACCGAGGAATTTGACTATGTGATCGTGGCAAACGGGCATTTCTCGACACCAAATGTGCCGGAATTCCCGGGCTTTGAGACCTTTGGCGGGCGCGTGCTTCATGCCCATGATTTCCGCGATGCCCTTGAATTCAAGGACAAGGATATCCTGATCATCGGCACATCCTATTCGGCCGAGGATATCGGATCGCAATGCTATAAATATGGCTGCAAATCGGTCACTGTCAGTCACCGCACCAATCCGATCGGCTTTGACTGGCCCGATAACTGGGCGGAAGTACCGCTTCTGACCAAGGTCGAGGGCAACACAGCCTGGTTCAAGGACGGATCATCGCGTGATGTCGATGCGATCATCCTGTGTACCGGCTATCAGCATCACTTCCCGTTCCTGACCGATGATCTGCGTTTGAAAACCGCTAACCGTTTGTGGCCATTGGGTCTTTATAACGGGGTGGTGTGGGAAGAAAACCCCAGGCTGATGTATCTGGGCATGCAGGACCAGTTCTATACCTTCAACATGTTTGATGCACAGGCATGGTATGCCCGTGATGTCATCATGGGCCGTCTTGATCTGCCGTCAAAGGACGAAATGAAGGCCGATAGTCAGGCTTGGCGGGATCGTGAAGAGGGTCTGAAAGACGATCATGACATGATCTGGTTCCAGGGCGATTACACCGCCCATCTCATTGAAATGACAGACTATCCGATGTTCGATATCGAAGGGGTCAACAAGACCTTCGAGGAATGGGAGCATGACAAGGCCCATGACATTATGGGCTATCGCAACAAGTCATACCGATCGCTGATGACCGGCAATATGTCCCCGGCCCATCATACGCCCTGGCTCGATGAACTTGATGACAGTCTGGAAGCCTATTTGCAGACCGGATTAAAAAGCAGCGCTGCAGAATAACGCTTATTATTAGATAGAAACTCATAATCGCACGGCCTTCTCTTGGCAGAGCAAACTCGCAGTCACCCCCGCGCATGTCGCGGGGTTATTTTTGTATGAGGATTGCCTTTGTGGAGGCACGATGCCAGAGGCATCCCGGCGTGGGATCGGGCGGACGCGGAGCAGTGGGCAGTATCGGGCAGGGGCGGAGCAGGGTCAGGCAGGGGCAGCGCTGGATCGGGCAGTGTCAGAGCAGTGTCAGAGTAGGGGCAGATCTGGGTAGGAGCTGGATCAGATACGGTCAGAGCTGGACCGAGCAGGCCCGAAGCAGCGGCGGAGCAAGACCGGAGCAAAACCGGGCCAGATGCCTTTTGCTGCGTGGAAATGGATGGGGAGCATGAAGTAAAAAGCACGCCTGACGGGAAGGTCGGGCGTGCTTTGGATGGTTTGCGCTAAAGGTGAGGGTTGCTCACATTACGAGCGTGGCTTGGTTTTTTCCGGGTCGTAATGCGGGAAGGCGGTGATTTTGGCCGGAAGACGCATCATGTGACCGTCAAGTTTGCCAATTTCGACCTCGGTGCCGATATCGGCATGGGCGATGTCGATCCGGGCAAGGGCGATGTTTTTGCCCAATATGGGGGATCGCATGGCGCTGGTGATCACCCCGATCTGGGCGCGCCCGATATGGATGCAATCGCCGTGGCTGGCTGCGACATTGCCATCAATCTCGATCCCGACCAGTTTGTGGGACGGATGTTCCTTGCGCCGGATCAGGGCATCGCGGCCGATAAAGTCATCTTCCTTGGATTTCAGCGGCACCGTAAAGCCGATCCCGGCTTCGAACGGGTCGGTCTGATCGGAAAATTCGTAATTGGCAAAGATCAGGCCTGCTTCGATGCGCACCATATCAAGGGCCGCAAGCCCCATCGGGGTCAGGCCATGGGGTTCGCCTGCTTCCCAGATCGCATCAAAGACCGTGATGGCATCCTTGGGATGGCACCAGACTTCGTAGCCCAGTTCACCGGTATAGCCGGTGCGCGACACGACAACCGGTGCGCCCTTGGCATCACCGATCCGGCCAATAGTGAATTTGAACCAGCCGACTTCATCAAGTTTGGGCTGATGGGGTGGTGTCCAGATCACCTCGCGCAGGATATCGCGGCTTTTGGGGCCCTGAACGGCGATATTGTGCATCTGATCGGTCGAGGACCGGATCAGGACCTGAAGCCCCAGTTCGGTTGCCTGTTCGCGCAGCCAGACACCGCTATAATCATCCCCGCAGATCCAGCGGAAATTGTCCTGCCCCAGACGCAGCAATGTGCCGTCATCCATCATCCCGCCATGGGGATAGCACATGGCGGAATAGACAACCTGACCGATGCCGAGCTTTTTGATATTACGGGTCAGACAATGCTGCATCAGGGTTTCGCTATCGGGGCCGGTGATTTCGAATTTACGAAGGGCCGAAAGGTCGATCACGACGGCCTTTTCCCGGCAGGCGTAATATTCTTCGATCATGCCAAAGCCGGTATATTCATGCGCCAGCCAGAAGCCCTTATATTCGACGAAGTTGCGGGTCAGTTCGGCAAAACGCGGGTGAAAGGCAGTTTCCTTGGTCATTTTTGCTTCGGCCTCTGCAGTCGGTCGCCAGGCAACGGCATGGGTGAACTTTTCCGCGCTGTCATAGGCGCGGATGTGAATATCGGTCGGTTTCCAGCCATTGGCCGCCGTGGTGTCATCCGGGCAGGCCGAAGACACGCAAACAAGATCGGTCATGGCGCGCAAAAGTACATAATCGCCCGGACGCGACCATGGCTGATCGGCATACATCACGCCGTGATCATCAATCCCGGTATTGAAAAAGAAATTGATCGCCATCCAGCCAGCACGCGGATCAACCCCGTGTGCGGCAAGCGCCCCGTTGAAGTTATCCGTGCAGTTCACATGTCCCGGATAGCCGATATCATCGTAATATTTGGCGGCACAGGCCATGGCAAAGGCGTCATGTCGCCCGCAGGTGTCCTGAATGACCTCGACCAGCGGGTCCATATCCTGATCATAATATTTGGCATGAAGGCCGGGCATGGGATAGGCGTGGCCCATCAGGGTGCGGGTGGTGGTGACGTCAAGCGGGTTTTGAATGCCACGATCCAGCTTGCGGGCATCAAAGCACTGAAAATCGGTGCATTGCCGCCCGTCGACATCGAGAATCTGGATATAGTCGCCAGCCTTGATTTCATAGGCGCGTGCGGTTGCCGCATTGACGCGCAGATCAAGGACCGGATCAGCCAGCGGATCGGGCAGGGCAAAGCTGTAGGTGTCGTGATGATGGGCGCGTGTGATCGCAACGCTTACCGGACTTGCGGTATTATGGGCATCAATCTGCATGACCGGTGCCGGGGTGGCGATAATCACAAAGCCATCAAATTGCACCGTCAGGTCGATCCGGTCGCCCGCCGGGCTGGCATTGCCAAAAACGCGCAGCGCAAGACAGTTTTCAAGGGTGACATCGCGACGTTTAAGTGTCTGGGCAAAGCGCACAAGGCTTGTGTCATAGGGATCGGATAAAAGGTCAATCAGGCCGCGGGGCTTGCCATGCGGCAGATGTTCAAAGATCGATGGCAGTGACCCGCCCGACGGATCAAGACCAATCAGTTCAACCGTCTGCATGCCTTCGCTATTGGTCAGGGTCAGCTGATCGCCTTCGCGCAGCGCAATAAGGGCCGCGCCCCGACCGGGAATTTCATAGCGTTCGGTGTTGCGTGCCATGGCGGTTCGGCCAGCATTGATAATACGGCTGGGGCGGGCGGCGCGCACGGCATGAGGATCAGAAAGGGACTGGGAAAGGTCGATCATTGTGGCCTCTGCGGTGAATGATCTATGCGGGCACAGGCCAATCTGGTCGCTGTGTGCGGTTGATTGTCAGGTCAACCGGGCAGGAGATGCGAGTGTCTGTGCACGGTGATGATCTGTCCGGTGTGATCATCAGAAGAAAGACCGAAAGGCCAGTTTTGACGCTGGCCTTTCGCCGTGTTCTTGAAGGGATGGATTGCCGTTTGGGTTCAGGGCAGGCTGGCAATACATCCCGTCAGTCCCAAAGATTACATGTCTTTGTAAGCTTTGTTCTCATGGCTGGCCATCGATGCGATGGTCCAGACGCATACGCCAATACCAATCAGCGTAAACAGCACAAGAAGGGCCGGTTTGTCGGCAAAGGTGAAATAGGCCTCTGCACCTTCCCAGCTGGTAATCGGAGCTGTGTTCATTTTCAGTTTCCTTGTCTTGAAAAACCGGTAACGAGATTACTCAGCCGGGGTCGGCGAAGCAGGATCGTTGGTGAATGCAGCCGGAACAGTGCTTTCCGGATATGCGCTGACCGGGACTTCTGCCTTGTCGAGACCTGCAAGTTCAGCTTTGTCGGTAACGCGAAGCAGGCCGACAACCTTGAGGATCAGGGACAGGACATAGCCCGGTGCGAAACCGAGGATCATGAAGACGACAGCACTTGAAAGCTGGCCGACAAAGGAGATCTCCGGACCGGCAACGTTCGGATAACCCGATGCGAACACGCCTGCCATGATCAGACCCCATACACCGCCAAAGCCATGAACAGCGACTGCGCCAACGGCATCATCGATCTTGAATTTGCCGACCAGGATGTCGTTGAGTTTCGGCATGATGCAACCGCCGCCGAAGCTGATCAGGAAGGCAAGACCCGGATAGTAAAGATCAAGTGCCGGAGCCGACGAGATAACGCCGATCAGGGCACCAGACATCATCCAGAACGGATCGCGGGTTACCAGATACGCACCGATCATACCGCCAGCAACGCCCATCAGGGTGTTGAATGCGAATGCCGACAGGGTTGCCGGGGTGTTGTAAATGGTCATCCACGTGTCGCCGGTATAGATGATGCAGCCGCCAAGGAAGCCGAAGAAGCCCATAACGATCAGCATCAGGCCGATCAGCGACATCGGCATGTTGTGGCCGTCGATATTGTTGACCGAGCCATCAGCATTGAAGCGACCGATACGCGGGCCAAGGTTGATCAGAACACCAAGGGTGAAGAAACCGGCAATGGTGTGAACGGCACCAGCTGCGCCGACATCGTGAAGGCCCCACTCGGTGGTGAGCCAGCCATCCGGATGCCAGCCCCAGGATGCACCAAATACCCAGACAACGGAGCCAAGGAAAAGGGCAAGGATGGTAAAGCCGGAAATACGGATACGTTCGATCACCGAACCCGACATGATCGAGGCGGTGGTTGCTGCGAACAGGGTGAAGGCCGCATAGAAGATGCCCGATGCGTTATCGGTCAGGTTCGGGCCCATATTCGCGCTCCAGGGCAGACCTGCCTCTGATCCGTCAGAGATGGTAAAGCCGGTTGGGAACGCAAGATAAATCCACCAGCCGATATAATAGAAGGCCGGAATAAGGAATGCGAATGCGATCAGGTTTTTCATGCCCGATGCCAGCGCGTTCTTTGCGCGCGACGCACCCATTTCATAAGCAAGGAAGCCTGCATGGATGGCCAGCATCAGTGCTGTACACCACCAATAGAAAACTTCGGAATTGATGGTCGTTGCCATGCTGAGTGATGCCTCAAGGCTATCAAGCCTTGCCATCAACTCCGGTACGGATTGTTCCATTTTAGTCTCTCCATCACAAAATGCCCCCCGATGGACATTCCTTTTATTAAAAATCAATTCCCCATAGTGAACAAGTTCAAATGTGTTTTTTATTGTGCGATGCAAAAAATACAATAAAATCAATAAATTAATAGTATTATACGTCTAGATATAAGCGTGTTGATGAAAAAATAGTCGATAAGAATCGATGCATATCAAATATGCAGACTCGTTGAATCGTGCCGATTCTGTCGAAATCTCTGTTTGTGGAATGCACCCCTTGGTTGGATGCTTTGTCCTGTCGGGGGAGGTGGAGGAAGCTTTGCCTAGTCGCCGCGTGCGACGCTTGGTGTGATACCGTAGGTTGCCTTGTAGCTGCGCGAGAAGTGGCTGCTATTGGAAAATCCGGTGGCAAAGGCAATCTCGGAAATGGTCAGTGCGCTTTGGGTCAGGAGCCGATTGGCATGGTCAAGACGTACCTGCCGATAGGTTTCAAGGAACGATTTTCCCAGATGCTGGTCAAACAGGCGGTCAAGCTGGCGGGTGGAAAGCCGGGCAAAGCGTGCCATTTCTTCGCGGGATTTCGGATCTTCGATGGTGGTTTCCATTTTTTCGAGAACCCGAAGCAACCCGGCATGATGAACGTTGTAGCGTTCGGCAAGAGATGCGCGCTGTGACCCGCTGGAAACACCGACCTGGGTATGCAGATACCAGTCCGACACGCGGGTGGCGAAATCCGATCCCAGATGTTCAGCAATCATCGCATGCATCATATCAAGCGGTGCCACCCCGCCGCCACACGTGATCCGGTCACCATCAATGACAAAGCGTGCGCGCATCGGTTCAAGGTCGGGGAATGCTTCGATCAAAGCCGGGGCATGTTCCCAGTGGATGGTGAATTGCCGTTGTCCCAGCAGTCCGGCCGCGGCGAGGATATAGGCCCCGCTTGAAATGCCGCCCATCCGAACGCCCCATCGTGCAAGCCTGCGCAATCCCGGCAACATGCCCGGTGCCTGCCACTGGGACGGATGGCCGCCCGCACAGACAAACAGACTGTGCAGGCTTGTCGGGGCCTGTGACAGCGGGGTGGTTGGCACCATCGTCCCCGATGATGAAAACACATTCCCGCCTGTGGCTGAATAGTTCAGGACCTTGTAAACCGGTCGCCCGGCCAGAAGATTTGCCGCGCGCAAGGGTTCAATCGCCGAGGCATAGGACATCAGGGCATAATCAGGCAGCAGGAAAAAGCCGATATGTTGCGGGGCCGGAAAGGCAGAGGGGCCGGAATGGATCAGGGCAGCAGACGGGCTGGTCGATGTCTGGCGGGTTCCGGGTTTGTGTGCGGACGTCATCTTGCGCCTCTGATCCTGCATTTCGGGGCATCTGAATGAATGTCCCAAATTTGTTATTAGATGTCCTTTTTAGACAAGCCGCAAATTACGCCTATGTCAAGATCAGCTGGTACCCGAAGCGGGCAACAGCGAAAGATCAAAGATGCGTTATTCAGCCCTGTCATTGCTTGGCAATGCTTTTTCCAAGAACAAGAACTGGAAGCCCGCATGGCGTAATCCTGATCCCAAACCCCATTATGATGTGATCATCATCGGGGGTGGCGGACATGGATTGGCAACGGCCTATTACCTGTCAAAGGTGTTTGGCGTGCGTAATGTGGCGGTCCTTGAAAAAGGGTATCTCGGATCAGGCAATATCGGGCGCAATACCACAATCATCCGGTCGAACTACCTGCTTGAAGGCAACAACCCGTTTTACGAATTCTCGATGAAGCTGTGGGAAGGGCTGGAACAGGATTTCAACTTCAATGCCATGGTGTCCCAGCGCGGGGTGATCAATCTGTATCATTCCGATGCTCAGCGAGATGCCTATACCCGGCGCGGCAATGCCATGCGCCTGCACGGGGTCGATGCCGAGCTTCTTAACCGTGACCAGCTGCGTGAAAAGCTGCCATTTCTGGATTATGAAAATGCGCGCTTTCCGATCATGGGCGGGCTGATGCAGGCCCGTGGTGGCACGGTGCGCCATGATGCGGTGGCATGGGGTTTTGCGCGCGGCGCCGATCAGAACGGTGTCGATATCATCCAGAATTGCGAAGTTACCGCGATTGACCGCGATGGCGATCAGATCACCGGTGTTCAGACCACGCGCGGGGCGATCAAATGCAACAAGCTCGCCATGGCGGTGGCAGGCAGTTCAAGTCATGTGGCGCGGATGGTCGATATGCGCCTTCCCATTGAAAGTCACGCGCTTCAGGCCTTTGTGTCCGAGGGGCTGAAGCCGTTTATCGATACTGTCGTCACATTCGGGGCCGGGCATTTTTATGTGTCGCAGTCTGATAAGGGTGGGCTGGTATTTGGCGGCGATATCGAAGGCTATAATTCCTATGCCCAGCGCGGGAACCTTGCCTGTGTCGAACATGTGGCCGAGGCCGGAATGGCGATGATCCCGGCCCTGTCGCGGGTGCGCATCCTGCGCAGCTGGGGCGGGATCATGGATATGAGCATGGATGGATCCCCGATCATGGATCGTACCCATCTTTCCAATCTCTATTTCAATGGTGGCTGGTGCTATGGCGGGTTCAAGGCAACCCCGGCATCGGGATATTGCTATGCCCATTTGCTGGCAACGGACACGCCGCATGAAACCGCAACCGCATTCCGCATGGACCGGTTTGCGCGCGGATATCTGCTTGATGAAAAGGGCGTCGGTGCCCAGGCCAACCTGCACTGATTGTCGCAAAAGGAATTTGGAAATGAGCAGTCTTGTCAAATGTCCCCATTGCGGCCTTCGCCCCCGTGAGGAATTTACCATCCGTGGTGAAGTCGCAACCCCGCGACCGCAAGCCGGTGCCGATGAAAGCACCTGGTTTGATCATGTCTATCTGCGCGACAATCCGCGCGGCCAGCATCGGGAATACTGGCACCATTCCGGCGGATGCCGTCGCTGGCTGGTTCTGGATCGAAACACCGTGACCCATGAAACCGGCGACGTGGTTGATGCCAGTACCCTGAAGGCGGAGGGGCAGGCATGACCAGTTTCCGGATTGATGGCGGCACCCTGATTGACCGTGATGATGTGCGCAGCTTTACATTTAATGGTGAAAAGCTTGCTGGCTTTGGCGGCGATACGGTTGCGTCCGCGCTGCTTGCCAATGGCAAACAGCTGGTCGGGCGCAGTTTCAAATATCATCGTCCGCGTGGCATTCTGACGGCCGGGGCGGCAGAACCCAACGCGCTTTTGACCATCGGGCGTGACGGACGACGTGATCCCAATACGCGTGCGACCATGGCCGAACTGTTTGACGGGCTGGAAGCCAGATCACAGAATTGCTGGCCGAATGTGAATTTTGATATCGGCGCGATGAATGGTCTTTTGGGGCCGCTTTTGGGGGCGGGGTTCTATTACAAGACATTCATGTGGCCTGCGGCATTTTGGGAAAAAGTGTATGAGCCGCTTATTCGCAAGGCCGCCGGTCTTGGTCGGGCAAGCTATGATCCCGATCCCGGTTATTACGAGAAATGCTGGGCCCATTGCGATGTGCTGGTCATCGGTGCCGGGGCTGCCGGACTTGCCGCCGCCCTTACGGCCGGTCGGGCCGGGGCACGTGTGATCATTGCCGATGAGGGTGCTCAGCTTGGCGGCGGGATGCTGGCCGAGGGCGGTTTGATCGGGGATAAAGCAGCCGATGCGGTTCTGGCCGATATTGTCGGCGAGCTTCATGCCCTGCCCAATGTCGAGATCAGGAAACGCACCACCGTTTTCGGTGCCTATGATGATCAGGTCTTTGCCGCGGTCGAACGCGTGCAAAAGCATCTGTCTGAGGCGGCGATCAACCCGGATCGGGCGATGGAACGGCTTTGGCGTATTGTTGCCAGGCAGGTCATTCTGGCGACCGGGGCAGAAGAACGCCCGATTGTGTTTGGCGGTAATGATCGCCCCGGCGTGATGACGGCAGGTGCGATGCGCACATACCTGAATGCCTTTGGTGTTGCGCCGGGCAAACGGGTGGCGCTTTTTGCCAATAACAATCAGGCCTATCAGACCGCAATTGATCTTGAAGCGCGCGGGATCGAGGTTGCCGCGATCATTGATCCGCGCAGTTGCCCGGATATTGATTTTAATGGCAAGGCGCGGCTGATTGCCGGGGCCATGGTTCGTGATACTGCCGGGCGCCGTGCGATCAAGGCCATTACGGTCCGTCATGACGATGGTCGCGACGAGGTGATTGCGGTGGATGCGCTCGCAGTTTCGGGGGGCTATAGCCCGATTGTTCATCTGGCCTGTCATCGCGGGGCAAAGCCGGTCTGGTCGGATGAGTATGCCGGTTTCATGCCACCGGAACAGTGCGACGGCATGGTGCCCGCCGGTGCGGTGGCGGGGTGTGAAGGTGTTGTCGCCTGTTTCGATGCCGGGGCAAAGGCCGTGCTGCCGGTTCTGGACGGGCTTGGGTTTGGTGCGGAACCAGCCCGTCTTGCCGGGGTGAAAGACGTTACGACCAGCGTGCCCAATACGATGGCGATCTGGTCCGTACCATCAAGCAAGGGCAAGGCATTTGTCGATTACCAGAACGATGTGACGGCGGGTGATATCAATCTTGCGATGCGCGAGGGATATGATCATGTCGAGCTTGCCAAGCGTTACACGACAAACGGTATGGCGACCGATCAGGGCAAGACATCGAATGTGAATGCGATTGGCATCCTTGCGCAAAACAAGGGGGTTACGCCCGGCGACATCGGCACCACCACATTCCGGCCGTTCTATACGCCGGTGTCTTTTGGTGCGCTTGTTGGTGCGTCCAAGGGGTTTGAATTCCAGCCGGTGCGCAAATCGCCGCTGCATGGCTGGGCTGAGCGCAACGGGGCAAAATTTGTTGAAACCGGGCTTTGGTACAGATCGAGCTGGTTCCCGAAAGACGGCGAGACATTCTGGCGCGACAGTGTGGATCGTGAAGTCCTTAATGTGCGCGAAAATGTCGGTATTTGTGATGTTTCGACCCTTGGCAAGATCGAGATTTTTGGCGCAGATGCGGCAGAATTCCTGAACCGGGTTTATTGCAATGCGTTCCTGAAATTGCCGGTCGGCAAGGCGCGCTATGGCATCATGCTGCGCGAGGATGGCTTTGTGTATGATGATGGCACGACGAGTTGTTTGGCCGAAAATCATTACTTCATGACCACGACAACCGCCCTTGCCGCCGGTGTTCTGACCCATCTTGAGTTTTGTGCGCAGGTGTTGTGGCCCGACCTTGATGTGCGTTTGGCTTCTGCCACCGATCAGTGGGCGCAGATGGCGGTTGCCGGACCAAAGGCGCGTGATGTTCTGGCGCAAATCATTGATGACGACATTTCCAACGAGGCATTCCCGTTCCTTGCGGCGCGTGAAGTGTCGATGTTTGGTGGGCGGCTTAGGGGCCGGTTGTTCCGTATTTCGTTCTCGGGCGAGCTTGCCTATGAAATCGCGGTTCCGGCCGGATATGGCGAAAGCGTTGCCGATGCCATCATGGTGGCGGGCGAGGCATTCGGTATCGCGCCTTATGGTACCGAGGCACTTGGCGTGATGCGGATTGAAAAGGGCCATGTCACCCATGCCGAAATCAACGGCACGGTCACGCCAGCCGATCTGGGCATGGGGCGGATGGTTTCAGCCAAGAAGGATGATTTCATCGGCCGGGTGATGAACCTGCGCGAAGGTCTTGTTGATCCGATGCGCCCTGCACTGGTCGGGGTCAAGCCGAAATCCCCAAGCGATCAATTCGCGACCGGATCGCATATCCTGAAAATCGGGGATGCGGTCAGCCTTGCCAATGATCAGGGCTATGTGACGTCGATGTGTTATTCGCCAAGCCTTGGTCATGCCATTGGTCTTGCCTTGGTAAAGGGCGGGCCTGAACGATATGGCGAGGAAGTCGTGATCTGGAACGGGCTTGCCGGGGCCAGCATCACCGGTGTCATTTGCAATCCGGCCTTTGTCGATCCAGAGAATGAGAAGCTCCATGCGTGATTTTTTGCTTAATAATGTCTCGCCGTTCCCGGCCAAGGCCGATGCCAACGGCCATGCAGCGGTGCATATCGCACCGATTGCCAGGGGATTTGTCTTTCATGTTTTGGGTAAGGGCAATGCCAATGCAGATGCGGCGCATCTGACCAAGCTGATTTCAGATATTGCACCGGAACTTGGCGCGACACTTCGGTCGCCATCGCCGGGGCAATGGTTCTGGGTCGGGGATTGTGATGTATCCCAGGACCGCTTTGCCGAAATCAGCGGCCAGATACCCGGTGAATATGCGATTTCGGATCAGACCCACGGGCGCGTACGGATCATGATTTCCGGCCCGCAGGTGCGCGATGTTCTGGCAAAGGGGGCGATGATTGATCTTGCCGAGGGTGTCTTTGCGGTCGGCGCATCGGCGATGACCCAGATCGGGCATATCGGGGCGATGATCACGCGGACCGATGGTGATTGCTTTGAAATCATGGTGCTGCGAAGCTTTGCGGTCAGCCTGTGGCATGAGCTTCATCAGATGGCCGCCGAGTTCAACGGACCGCATGCAGGCTAGGGAGAGTGGTCTTGTCGTGATGGGTGGTTACGTTTTTTGACCATGAACCCTTGTGATGTCGTATTCAGGGCATAACTGATTGCACATAAAGATCAAAACAAGGAGGACGATTGCGATGACAAAGCTGAATGTGACCACACCGGACGGTTCGTTTGAGGCCTATGTGGCCATGCCTGCCACGCTTCCGGCACCGGTTGTTGTGGTTATTCAGGAAATCTTTGGTGTGAATGCGGTGATGCGCGGCATTGCTGATGATTATGCCAAGCAGGGCTATATTGCGGTTTGTCCGGATCTGTTCTGGCGGATCGAGCCGGGCATCGATATTACCGACAAGTCCGAGGCCGAATGGAAGCAGGCCTTTGGCTATTATCAGGCGTTCAATGTCGATAAGGGTGTTGAAGATATTGCGGCAACCATGAAGGCCGCACGCGGTATTGAGGGGGCCAATGGCAAGGTCGGGGTTGTTGGCTTCTGCCTTGGCGGTTTGCTGACCTTCCTGTCGGCAACGCGGACCGATGGTGATGCCTTTGCGGCCTATTACGGGGGCGGCATGAATAATTACATGGCTGAAGCCGATAACATCAAAAAGCCGCTGATCGTGCATCTGGCGGGCAATGATGAATATATCCCGGCCGAGGCACAGGAGGTCATCAAGGAAGCGCTTGGTGATCATCCATTGACCGAGCTTCATATCTATCCGGGGCGTGATCATGCCTTTGCCCGCAAGGGCGGGGCGCATTATGACGTGGCCGATGCCGAAACCGCCAATGGCCGCACGGCGGAATTCTTTGAGGCCAATCTGGTCTGATCGCAAGACCAACGGGCCGAAACGACAAAGGGCTGCGATATTCGCAGCCCTTTTTATATGCGCAAGGTCTGTGCCAGTTACTTGACCAGCACGGCAAGCAATTTATCGAGAAACACTTCGCAGCGCCCCAGCTGATCAAGTTCGATGAACTCGTCGGGCTTGTGGGCCTGTTCGATATTGCCCGGACCACAGACCACGGTCGGAATATCGCCCATCGCGGAAAAGACCCCGGCTTCGGTGCCAAAGCTGACCTTGCCGGTGGTGTTGGCACCGGTAAGCGCCATGACCAGTTTGGTGACTTCCTCGTCATCGCCGGTGGCAAGGCCTGGCATATCGGAAACCACTTCGATCTCGACCCCGACATCGTCATAGGTCTCGCGCATTTCCGGGATCAGGACCGTGTCGAGATAGTCAAAAATCTGCGCCTTCAGCGCATCGCGGTCATCATTGGGCAGATTGCGGAACTCGAAATCGACAAAGCAATTCTGCGGAATGATATTAAGCTGCGTGCCGCCCTTGATCACGCCGGTATGGAAGGTGGTGTGATTGGGGACAAACTCGTCATCAAATGGCCCTTCGTCGCGGCATTTGCGACCGAGCTTGCGCAGGAAGACCACAAATTCCGAGGCGAATTCAACAGCGTTAACACCTTCGCCCGGAAGCGATGAATGCCCGGATCGACCGGTGAAATGCGCGCGGGCGGAATATTTGCCCTTGTGCTGGGTGATGACCTTCATCTCGGTCGGTTCACCGACAATGCACATGGCGGGCTTGCGGGGCAGATTGTTGATTGCCTCAACCAGACTTGGCACACCCAGACAGCCGACTTCCTCGTCATAGGTGAAGGCCAGATGGACTGGGACGCGCAGATCGGCATTTTTGAAGGTCTCGGCCTTGGCCAGAAGGCAGGCGAGGAAGCCCTTCATATCACAGGATCCGCGGCCATAGAGCTTGCCATCGCGAATGTCGATCTCATAGGGATCAGACGCCCAGTTCTGTCCCTCGGTCGGGACCACGTCGCTGTGCCCGGACAGGATCACGCCGCCACTCACTGCTGGCCCGATGGTGGCATAGAGATTGGCCTTGCTGTTGCTTTCGTCACGCACAACAAGGGTTTCATAGCCAAGCCCGTCGAGAAAGGCTTTGACCTCTTCGATCAGGGCCATGTTCGGGGTCATGCTGACAGACGGGTGGGCAATCAGTTTGCGGCACCAGTCGATGGTGTCTTGTGACGGTGCAAGTGCGGCGGTGGTCATTCGACGAATTGTTCCTTAAGGATACGCTCTTCAAGATTATGTTCGGGATCAAACAGAAGCTTGATCTTCATGTTGCGATCTTCGCGGATCTTGACATGGGACACATCGCGAACCTCGGTATAGTCGGCGACGGCGGATACCGGGCGCTTTTCCGGGTTTTCGATGGTAAACACAACTTCGGCCCCGTGCGGCAGCAACGCACCGCGCCAGCGACGCGGGCGAAACGGGCTGATCGGGGTTAAGGCCAGCAATCCACTTCCCATCGGCAGGATCGGGCCATGGGCCGACAGGTTATAGGCCGTGCTGCCCGCAGGTGTGCAAACAAGCGCGCCATCGCAAACCAGTTCGGCCAGACGTTCCACCCCGTCGACCTTGATGCGAAGCTTGGCAGCCTGACGGGTTTCGCGCAGAAGCGAAACCTCGTTAATGGCAAGCGCACACAGGCTTTCGCCAGAAACGGTGTGGGCTTCCATCTGAAGGGGGTGAAGTTCGACAGTCTGGGCCTCGGCAATGCGATCGGTCAGGTCCATCTCGCGGAATTCATTCATCAGGAACCCGACCGTGCCGCGGTTCATGCCATAGATCGGCACCTTGCGGCCCATATAGCGGTGCAGGGTTTCAAGCATGAAACCATCGCCACCAAGGGCGACAATCACATCGGCCTTGTCGGGCGCAATGTGGCCATATCGATGTTTCAGCCGGTACATCGCATCCTGTGCGATTTTGGTTTCGGCCGCGACGAAGGCGATGGAATCAAGCTGCATCTGCTATCCGACGTGTCATTGGGGCGCGCCCGCGTTCGGGCATTTCCAACAATAGAGTATGCTTTGCATTGAATTGCAAGGGGCTGCGTCATCGATATGATCACACAAAGCATTCAATATACTGGCAATATACAGGCAGTCAGGTTGACCTTGGCCGGAAAAGAGAGGAACCTGAAACATAACAGCATTTCACATCAGATCGGCGCAATGTCCAAAGAACCTTTCAGTATCTCTGCTGCCCTTTCGCGGATCACCCGCCCGGATGATCATTATGATGAGGGCACGCTTGAAGTCGATGAAAGCATGGAGCTTGAAGAGCTGGCAAACGGCGCGCTTGTGCCCAAGCGGGTCCGCGATCCCGATCTGACGCGACAGAAGCTTCTGGATGCCGCCTTTGGCGAGGTCCGCCGGGCCGGATTTGGCGGCGCATCGATTGCCAATATCCTTGATGTCAGTGGCTGTACCAAGGGCGCGCTTTATCACCATTTCGCGGGAAAGGCCAAGCTGGTCAATGCCGTGATCGAGGAATGCCTGCCCGGTTATGTCGACGCGGTCTGGCTTGTTGAACTTGAAGATGTCGAGGATATCCTGCCCGTCATGATGGCGCAGGTTGACCGGCTGGGCCGCGAAGATGCCCCCGAACTGCTTGAAGGTGGCTGTCCGCTGGCGCGGCTGGCATCAGGGGCGGGGGAGCTTGATGAAGGGCTGCGCAAACGCATTGACGGGGTTTACCGGTACTGGCGGCGTGGCCTGGCATCCCATCTTGGCAAGGCGCAATTTAACAAGACAGTCCGCACCGATGTCGAACCCTCGGCGGTGGCGGAATTCATGATCGCATCCCTGCACGGGTTCCTGACGCGCCCGCCTGCCTTGCGCAATCGCGAAACCCAGGATGCCTTTGCCCGCGAATTTGCCCGTTATCTGAATAATTTGCGGCCGGTTGCCTAGGGCGCGCAGTGGTCGTTCACATTGGCAAATATTTCGAGATATCCTTATTAAACAAATTAATTGTGTTGTAAAAGAATTATTGACATTTTTCTGGGGGTGATTACATCTGTTTCACAGTTATTCGAATATAGTGAATTATGGAGACAGGCCCCATGCGCTCTCTTATCGTTTCTGCTGTTGCGGTTGTGGCATTTGCCTTTACTGGCAGCGCAGCCCAGGCTGAACGCCTTACGGAAAAGCCCCTGGTTGATGCCAACTGGGTTGAGGCAAATCTTGATAACCCGTCTCTGGTTGTCGTCGATATCCGTTCGCTGACCAAAGAAGGCAGCCCTTATGATGCCGGTCATATTCCGGGGTCGGTCTATGCGCCTTATGGCAAGTTCGGCTGGCGTGCAAAGGTCGACAATGTTGTCGGCATGCTGCCGCCGCTTGATGTGATCTCAAACCGTATCGGATCGCTTGGCATCGACAATGACAAACAGGTTGTTGTGGTCCCGGCCGGTGAGAACAGCTCGGATTTCGGTGCGGCGACCCGTGTCTACTGGACATTCAAGGTTCTGGGGCATGACGCCGTGACCATTCTTGATGGTGGCCAGCGTGCATGGCTTGCCGCAGGCAAGGCTGTTTCGACCGATGCGATTGCACCGGCAACTGTGGCCTTTAATGCCAATTTCCGCCCGGAACTTCTGGCGACCGCCGATGATGTGGCCAAGGCGCGCGATAATGGTGTTGCCCTGATCGATGCCCGCCCGGTATCGCAGTATAAAGGTGAAACCAAAAGCGGTGTGGTTGCCCGTGCCGGTGCGGTTCCCGGTGCCAAGAATATCGCGCAGTCGGAATTCTATAGCGATCAGGACGGTGCCTTTGTCGCGTCTGAAGTGATTGAAGAGCTGGTTGCTGATGCCGGTGTCGCCAAGGATGCCAAGGAAATCACCTATTGCAATACCGGTCACTGGGCATCGGTCGCGTGGTTTGGCCTGTCCGAAGTGATGGGCAACAAAAACACTGCGATGTATGATGGTTCCATGACCGAATGGGCCGCTGATCCGAGCCGCGAGATGGTCATTCCGCAGTAAGCCCGGACGTCTATCGGCCTTTCAGGCAATATCATTCGAACGGAACCGGGGTGATCCCGGTTCCGTTCGTGTTTGAAGATTTCATTTAACGTTACTGAGCGTCACCATGTCAGAAACGACACTTAAAGTTCGCCCGGATGCTTCGGGTTTTGACTTTGACAAGGGACCGGCCGCGATTACGGCGGTCTTGTTTGTCATTGTCGGCATCGCAATTGCGCAGGCCGTGGATCTGCATCAGGCCGTTCTTTATGGCCTTGGCGGATTGCTGGGCATTTCCCTTTATCATGCATCATTCGGTTTCACCGGTGGCTGGCGGCGTTTCTCGGTCGAGAAGCGTGGACGCGCCATGCGCGCGCAGCTTTTGATGATCGCGGTCGCGGCGGCGGCCTTTATTCCGATGCTCGCCCTTGGCAGTCCGCTGGGCAATCCGATTGTCGGGGCGGTGGCGCCGGTCGGGACATCGGTTCTGGTGGGGGCCTTTTTGTTTGGCCTTGGCATGCAGCTTGGCGGCGGATGTGGTTCGGGCACGCTGTTTACAGTGGGCGGCGGCAGTGCGCGCATGTTGCTGACCCTTGTGTTCTTCATCATCGGGGCGGTGATCGGTACGGCGCATTTGCCGATGTGGCTTGAATTGCCAGCCCTTCCGCCGATGAGCTTGGGACGTGAATTTGGTGTTGGCGGCGGACTTGCCGTGACCTTTGGTGGTCTGGCATTGGTTGCGCTGATTACGGTGATTGTTGAAAAGCGTGCGCATGGATCACTTGAAGCAACGCCCAAGGCGCCGCGTGCCGGTTTGGCGCGCCTGTTTCATGGCCCCTGGCCGCTGGTCTGGACCGGTTTGCTGTTGGCAGGTCTTAACATCGCGACACTTCTGATCGCCGGTCATCCATGGTCGATTACGTTCGGTTTTGGTCTTTGGGGCGCGAAAATCGCCCAGGGCATCGGCATTCCGGTCGAGACCTGGGAATTCTGGAACTGGGCCGGTCCGGCCAAGGCGCTTGGCAATTCGGTTCTTCAAGACAATACGTCGGTGATGAATTTCGGCATTGTGATTGGTGCGGCCTTTGCTGCCGCGCTTGCGGGTAAATTCGCGCCCAAGGTTTCCGTGCCGATGGCATCGCTTGTGGCGGCGGCAATCGGCGGGATTTTGATGGGCTATGGCGCACGTCTGGCGTTTGGCTGCAATATCGGTGCGTTCTTTAGCGGCATCGCATCGGGCAGCGTGCATGGCTGGCTGTGGTTTGTGCTGGCCTTTGCGGGCAGCTGGATCGGTATCGCCCTGCGTCCGGCCTTTGGAATGGATGGGTTCCGGAAATGAGCGAGAAAAACACATTTCTGTTTGGTGCGGTATTCCTGGCTGCGACCGGTGGTGTCGCGCTTGATCACTACAGCCATACCGCCAATATCCCGGCAATCTCCAACCCGGCAATCTCTAGCCCCGCACCGGCAAGGCTTCCGGTAGCGGGCGCAAATCCGTGTGCCGCCAATCCTTGTTCTGCGAACCCGTGTGGAGCAAACCCGTGTGCCGCCAATCCATGCGGCGCGGGTTACAACCCCTGTGCTGCAAACCCGTGTGCGGCCTATAACCCGTGCGGGGCGGTAAATCCCTGTGCGGCGCGCCTCAATCCGCGCAATCTCGGGAATCCTTGCGCGGCCTCCAATCCCTGCGCTGCGTACAACCCGTGCAGTCCATGTAGTCCGTGCAGTGCTGGCAATCCATGCGGGGCAGGGGCAATCAACCCGTGCTCGGCAAATCCCTGTGCCGCCTATAATCCTTGTGGCGCTGCCAATCCGTGTGCGGCTTATAACCCGTGCGCCGCATCGCCTTGTGCGCCAGCACCGGTTGCCAATCCGTGTGCCGCTTCAAACCCTTGTGCGGCCTATAATCCGTGCGGGGCAGCGAACCCCTGTTCGGCATATTAATCAGCATGTGCTGGCTTTTTTATGGTTGAGTTTTACAGGCCCGGCGCGCAAATCTGCCGGGCCTGTTTGCGTAAAACGCGGGGCTGTAACAAATATGGCGTTTGACAAGCTGGTAAAACTCTGCGCATGGTGTCGCAGATATTTGATCGCTCCAGAAGCGTAGAGGGGATGAAAGTCCCCCACTGTTGAGTGATTGACCTAAGAACGCATTGAAGTGTCCAGCTACGCGGGTACTTCCAGAACTGCAAGGCGCAGACCTGATTACTAAATTTCACCGGGCATTGTCCCAGCTGTCTGCAGCCTCCAATTTACGAGTTACCCTTATTTGACCCAGTTTTCCGAACTCGGCTTGGCCGAGCCGGTCCTTCGCGCATTAGCGCAAGAAGGCTATGACGCGCCGACCCCTATTCAGGCGCAGTCCATTCCGTCCCTACTTCAAGGTAAGGACCTGCTTGGTATCGCTCAGACTGGTACCGGCAAGACGGCAGCTTTCGCGTTGCCGATTCTTGATCGTCTTTCCAAAACCGAAGGTCGTACACCCAAAGGTGCTTGCCGTGTGCTCGTGCTGGCCCCGACGCGCGAACTTGCTGCGCAGATCGGTGACAGTTTCCGTGCCTATGGCCGTTTCCTCAATGTCCGCGTTGCCGTGGTCGTTGGTGGTGTTGCGCATGGCCCGCAGATCAAGGCCATTACGCCCGGCGTAGAAGTGCTTGTGGCGACGCCTGGTCGTTTGCTTGACCATGTCGATAGCGGCAAGCTCAGCCTGAAACATGTTGATGTCGTCGTGCTTGATGAAGCCGACCATATGCTTGATCTTGGCTTCTTGCCGCCGATCAAGCGCATCATCAAGATGTTGCCGCGTGAGCGTCAGAACCTGTTTTTCTCGGCCACCATGCCGACCCAGATCGGTCAGCTTGCCGGTGATATGCTTTCAGATCCGGTCAAGGTTTCCGTGACCCCGGTTGCGACCACGCAGGAACGCGTTGAGCAGTCTGTTTATCTGATCGAGCGTACCCGCAAGCGTCAGCTTCTGGCAGAGCTTCTTGATAATCCGGCTTTCAAGCGTACCCTGGTCTTTACCCGCACCAAGCGCGGGGCTGATCGTGTGGCGCGTCATCTTGAAGCCAACAAAATCAGTGCTGCAGCCATTCATGGCAATAAAAGCCAGAACCAGCGTGAGCGTGCCCTGAATTCCTTCAAGGACGGTCAGATTGGTGTGCTTGTAGCAACTGATATCGCCGCACGTGGTATTGATGTTGATGGCGTGACCCATGTCGTGAACTTCGAACTCCCGAACGTGCCGGAAAGCTATGTTCACCGTATCGGCCGTACGGCCCGTGGTGGTGCAAGCGGAACCGCAATTGCGTTCTGTGATGCCGAAGAGCGCGGTTTGCTGCGCGATATCGAAAAAACCACGCGTCAGTCGATCCCTGTGATTGATCGCCGTGATGCCAAGGCTGCTGCCGAGATGGAAGCAGAATCCGAAGAAGCGCGCGAAAGCAACCGTGGCCGTCGTGGTAACGGGGGCAATGGTGGCGGTCAGTCGCGTGGAAACGGTGGTCGCGGTGCATCAGGCGGCAATGGTCGTGGTGGTCGCCCCGCCAATGGTCGTGGCGGTCGCAATGATCGTGAGGGCGCGCGCGCAGCAGCGCCGCGTCGTGATCGTGACGATGCCCAGAAATCTGCCCAGCGTCGTGATTCTGAAGGCAACAGAAATACCAATGCCGGTCCGGCCGGGGGTGCTGAAAAGGCCCCGGTAAATCCGGCACTGGAAAAATCCAAAAGCCGTTACAAGGGCGGGCTCAAGTCCAAACCTGCAAACGGTCGTGGCAACAGCGCAGAAAATGCAGCTGGCCAGAATGACGGTCGCAAGCGCCCGGTCAAACGTGTGGATTCCAATGGGAACCGTCGTGACCGTGCGCAGGGTGACAATTCAATTTCTTCCGGTCTGTCCTTTATGGGCAGCACCGAGGAACGCCGCGCGAATGGCAACGGGGGCAATGGCGCCCGGAACGCCAGACCGCAAGGCAAGCGCGGCGGTGAAAACCGCAACCGCAATCAACGTGGCCCACAGTCTGGCGGGCAGCCGGGCGGTGCAGGTCGCGCCAACTCTTCTGGAAAACAGTTGCGGCGTGAACGCGCCTGATTGTTTTCCGAACTCTTATAGGCGCACCCACGCGGGGTGTGTCGTAACGCCAATCAATACTCGATAGGAGATTTAAAGATGGCAACTGGTACCGTTAAATGGTTCAACGCAACTAAAGGTTTTGGTTTCATTCAGCCGGACGAAGGCGGAAATGACGTATTCCTGCACATCAGCGCTGTTGAACGCGCTGGCATGGGTCACCCGCAGGAAGGCGACAAAATCAACTACGAACTGCGCACCGATTCCCGTTCGGGTCGCGTTTCGGCTGATGATCTGACCGCTGCCTAATTCGGCTTGCCATTCCTTGTGATTGGCACCGTATTAACGAAGCCCCCATCTGCGCAAGCAGGTGGGGGTTTTGTTTTGGCCAGATGGCAGAATGTCCGGCAATTTACGGGCGCAAAAAGGCGATCTTGGCGCGGGTCGCGGCACTTAGAACATGGAAATGCATGGCGTCGCGCGCGCCTGACGGGTTGTGTTCGCGCACATAGCGCAAAACCTGTTCATGTTCGGCAAGCGGGGCGGCAATGGCCTTTGCATTGGCAAAGGGCAGCATCTGGTTTTCATGGATGATCTGGGCTGCGGGGTGCATGGCCCTGGCGAACATCGGATTGCCTGACGCCACAAGCAGGATTTCATGAAATTCCGTATCGGCAGTGGCCGCAGCAATCAGGTCATCCGCCGAAAGGGCAGTGCGCATATCGGCAATGCTGGCCTCGAGCGCGTTCAGGTGGTCCTTGCTGCGCATCTGGGCGGCGAGGCCCGCGACATAGGGTTCGATCGCCAGTCGGAACTGATAGACCTGCCCGGCCTGACGGTTGCGGTCCTGTCCCATCGGCGGCTGGTTCTGGCGGTCGGTGATGTATACGCCCTTGCCAGCATGAATATGGATCATCCCCAGCGCTTCGAGGGTTGCAAGGGCTTCGCGCAGGCTGGTTCGGCTGATGCCGAGCTCGGACGCAAGGCTGCGCTGGGCCGGGAGCGAGTCACCTGCTTTTAGGCCCTTGTTTTTAATCAGATTTCGAATGTCTCGCGCCGCGCGTTCCGGGGCTGTTTCGCTGCGTGCCATGAATTTCCCTGTCTCTGGTCAGACCAGTTTAACTGATTCTTATATTCAAAAAGTGCGGATTTTTAGCGGTTTGTCGTTGTTCCTTGGCTGAGATTACGCTGAGGAAAAAAATATTCATAGACAAAAGTTCAAAAAATGTGCAGCGTAAAATTCAGGTTAAAAATCGTGCATTAAAATTCAGAAAACTCTCAGACAGACGGGTAGAGGCTCATGAAACAATTCTTCAAAACGGCGATTGCGGCCGTCGCTATGCTTGCCGCACCGCTTGGTGCAGCATCGGCTGGTGCGCTTGATACCATCGCCGAGGCAGGCGTTCTCAAGGTTGCTGTTCCGCAGGACTTCCCGCCATTTGGTTCGGTCGGCACCGATATGCAGCCAAAGGGTTATGACATCGATATGGCGGCCCTGATTGCCGAGGAGCTTGGTGTGAAGCTCGAACTGGTTCCGGTGACCTCTGCCAACCGTATTCCGTATCTGACCACCGGCAAGGTTGATCTTGTGATTTCAAGTTTGGGCAAAAACCCGGACCGTGAAAAGGTGATTGATTTCAGTGCGCCTTATGCCCCGTTCTATAACGGCGTTTTCGGTCCGGCGGATTTCTCGGTCGAGAAGGCTGCGGATCTTGCGGGCATGTCGGTTGGTGTGACCCGTGGTGCGATTGAAGATCTTGAACTGACCAAGATTGCGCCGGCAGATGTCGATATCAAACGCTATGAAGACAATAACGGCACGATTTCGGCGTTTCTGTCCGGTCAGGTTGACCTGATTGCGACCGGTAACGTCACGGCAGCTGCGATCATTGAACGCAACCCGCCGCGCAAGCCGGAGCCGAAATTCCTGATCAAGAATTCGCCATGCTATGTCGGCCTGAACAAGGAAGAACCGGAATTCATGGCCAAGGTCAACGAGATCATTGCCGCGTCCATGACCGATGGCCGTCTGAATGCGATTGCCGAAAAGTGGCTTGGCATTCCGCTTCCGGAAAAGCTCTGAGCTTCCGGTTCGGAATTCGGTTGGCTAACCTGACGGGATCGTTGCAGATCAATGGCTTATAAATTCGACTTCGGCGCCATCGTGCCGCATTGGGAACTTCTGGTGGACGGGGTCATCCTGACCACGGAACTGACTGTGATCGGGGCGGTGATCGGGGTTGGACTGGGGATCATGGGGGCGTGGGCGCGTGCGTCGCGCGCCCCGGTGATCAGCCAGATTGTCGGCATCTATGTCGAGCTGATCCGAAACACGCCGTTTCTGGTTCAGCTGTTTTTCATCTTTTTCGGGCTTCCCGCCCTTGGCGTGAAGCTTTCAGAATTTCAGGCCGCAGTCCTTGCGATGATCGTCAATCTTGGGGCCTATTCGACTGAAATCGTCCGGGCGGGTATTCTGGCCATTCCGCAAGGGCAGATTGAAGCCGCCCAAAGTCTTGCGATGAACCGGGTGCAGATTTTCCGTTATGTCGTGTTGTTACCGGCACTCAAGAAAATCTGGCCAGCCCTTTCGAGTCAGATCGTGATTGTGATGCTGGGATCGTCGGTCTGTTCGCAGATTGCCGCCGAGGAGCTGACATTTGGCGCGAACTATATCCAGGCGATCAATTTCCGGGCCTTTGAAGTCTATTTCGTGGTGACGGGGTTGTATCTTGTGATGTCGATTCTGCTTCGGATGGGGTTGAAGGTTTTGGGCAACTTCCTGTTTGAACGGCGGCGTCATGTCTGAATTTACCCTGTGGGATATTGTTTATAACCTGCTGCTTGCGGCGCGCTGGACGGTGTTGCTGTCATTGACGGCATTCGTTCTGGGCGGGCTTGTCGGGTTGCTGCTTTTGATGGTTCGGACGGCGGGCAATCCGTGGGTGGTGCGACTGGTGCGCGCTTATGTCGAGCTGTTTCAGGGCACCCCGCTTTTGATGCAGCTTTTTATCGTGTTTTTTGGCTTGCCGCTGATCGGGCTTGATGTATCGCCCTGGGTTGCTGCGACACTCGGATTAACGCTGTTTACCAGCGCGTTTCTGACCGAAATCTGGCGCGGATGCGTTGAATCAGTTGGCAAGGGCCAGTGGGAAGCATCCGCCAGCCTTGGCATGAATTTCACCCAGCAGATGCGCTATATCGTGTTGCCACAGGCCTTGCGCATTGCCATTCCGCCAACGGTCGGTTTCTCGGTACAGGTCGTCAAAGGGACGGCTGTGGCGTCGATTATCGGGTTTGTCGAACTGACCAAGGCCGGGACCATGATCACCAATGCGACCTATGCGCCGTTCACGGTCTATGGCTGTGTCGCGGTGATGTATTTCCTGATTTGTTATCCGCTTTCGTTGTTTGCCCGTCATCTGGAAGGAAAGTTCCGCAATGTCGCTCGTTGAATTGCATGCCATCCATAAAAGCTTTGGCGCGCTTGAAGTCCTTAAGGGCATTGATCTTGCTATTGATGAGGGGCAGGTCATCGCCCTGATTGGCAAAAGCGGATCGGGAAAGAGCACGCTTTTGCGCACGATCAACGGGCTTGAGGTAATTGATGACGGCGTCATCATGGTAGATGGCAAGAAGATCAGTGAACGCGACACAGACCTTTTGGCGCTTCGGCTTCAGGTCGGCATGGTGTTTCAGCAGTTCAATCTGTTCCCGCATTACACCGCCCTTGAAAATGTGATGTTGTCCCCGCAGGTCGTTAAAAAGCAGTCAAAGGCCGAGGCCAGGGCCATTGCCGAGGAAATGCTGACCAAGGTCGGGCTTGCCGACAAGATGATGCATTACCCCGATCAGCTTTCCGGCGGGCAGCAACAGCGCGTGGCGATTGCGCGTGCGCTTGCCATGAAGCCCAAGGTTCTTTTGTGTGACGAGGTGACATCGGCCCTTGATCCGGAACTGGTCAATGAAGTGCTGGCGGTTGTCCGCCAATTGGCCGAAGAAGGTATGACCCTTGTCATGGTGACCCATGAGATGCGGTTCGCACGGGAAGTCTGTGACAAGCTGGTCTTTATGCATCAGGGACGCATTCATGAAACCGGCGACCCCGAAGAAGTCTTTTCCAATCCCAAAACACCCGAACTTTCGAGCTTTGTCGGCGGGCTGGCCTGATCAGGGAAATTGCATTCCTGTGATGGTTTTGTGACATCTTTGGCGCAATGAGCAGAAAGATTTCGCTGTTTTTGGTTGAATCGCTAGAACGGTCCTTTGATATCGCCACCGATGACAAGGACGTGACTGTGATGCGCGACGGGATCGCAAACCCAGAAGACAATGGAGACAAGCCGGTGATGAGCGCAATGCTTGCCCGGCTGGATCGTTATCCTTTTCTGGTGTTGGGATTGTTGCTGATCGGGGCGTTTTCCACCAGCTGTGTCGCCCCACTGACCGGGCTTTATGTGGTTGAGGGGCTTGGCGAGCCGCCCTGGAAAACCAGCCTTGTCGCCATTGTTCAGGTCTGTGTGACCCTGTTGACCAATCGGGCCTATGGGCGGGCGATTGATCGCGGTGTGCCGGTCAGGTTTCTGGTGATGCCCAGCATCATCTGTTTTGCCATCGGGATGGTGATGCTGGGCACGTTTCAGGTTTACTGGGTGTATCTGGCGATTGTGTCGGTGTTGCTTGGCATCGGGGCTGGTGTGCTGTCGGTAATGTATTCGTTTGGTCGGCTGTTTGCCGAACAGACCGGGCGCAATATCGCAAAGTTTAACGGTCTTTTGCGGATCCAGACGTCGCTGGGCTGGATGGTCGGGCCTGCTGTGTCGCTGACGGTTTTCGGGGCTTATGGCTTTACGGTGACCTATTACGCGATTGCCGCAATCGCGGTGATCTGGTTTGCGATCTGTCTTTTGGTGGTACCGGCAAGTTTCAAGACGCATCATCCCGGAAGCCGTGATCCCAATGTCAAAATACCGTTCAATCCGGGGCTTTTGATTGCCTGTATTCCGGTGTTTTTCATTGGTGCTGCCAATGTTGTCTTTATCTCGGCCATGCCGCTTTATTTCTCGACCGAGCTTGATTTGTCGCCATCCGCAGCCGGGTTTGAATTCACCGTGAAATGCCTTGTTGAGGTGGTGGTGATTTATTTCTGTGCGTCGCTGATCCGCAAGGTGGGGGAGCGCAGGGGAATGCAGATTGCTGCAGTGCTGGGAGTTGTCTTTTTTGCTGCAATCTACAATGCGACCAGTCTGGCCGATGTGCTGGTTTTGGCCGCACTTGACGGCCTTTATTACGGGATATTTGCCGGGATCAGTATGACATTTGTTCAGAACTTCGCCCCGGAACAGCCCGGCGTTGCCACCAGCTACTATATGAGTTCGCTGTTTGTCGGCGGACTGGTCGGCAATCTGATGACCGGGTTTGTTGCCAGTGCCTTTGATTTTCAGACGACAACGCTTTTTGCCTGTGGCTTTGCCGCGATCGGGTGTCTGGTTCTGTCGGTGATGAGAGATGCCAGCCATTCCGAAAAGGCAAAGGCAGCATCATGAAGATGGCTTGACTTTCATCGCGTCCCGGCGATGATCGCGCCATGTCAGAACAAAGCCAAAATACACGCCCGCGTTTGTTTGTGGATGCCGATGCCTGTCCGGTAAAGGCGGAGTGCGAACGTGTGGCTGAACGTCACCGGATCGAGATGATCCTGGTGTCAAACGGTGGCATACGCCCGTCGCGCAATCCGTTGATCAAAATCGTGATTGTCCCGCCCGAGCCCGATGCTGCTGATGACTGGATCGCCGAAAATGCACGCGCGCGCGATGTGATCGTCACCAATGATATTCCGTTGGCGTCACGCGGGCTTGAGATCGGGGCGCGGGTTCTTAAGGCCAATGGTCAGGAATTCACCGAAGCCAATATCGGCAATGCACTGGCCGGGCGCGAAATAGCCGCCCATATGCGCGAAGTCACCGGCGAGCAGGGGCGTAATGCCTCCTTTACCCAGAAAGACCGGTCGAAATTTTCAAGCGCGCTTGAAGTTCTGGTGCAGGCGGTGCTGCGCGGCTGAGCTGCTGCCATATTACACCATCATCCCGAAATAAAAGCAGGCCGCCGAACATGTGTCCGGCGGCCTGCACACAGGTCCTGATTTGTCAGGGAACGCACGACAAATCAGGCTTCCCCCCTGCGTAACTCGAAATCAACCGGGCAGCTTGCGACCCGGTTGATCGTGCCTGGCGGCTTAGAACGGGTAGTGACGTTTGCCGCTCTGGATGGTGATCCAGCGCATTTCGGTGAATTCGTCGATCGACGCCTGGGAACCGAAACGGCCATAACCCGATGATTTCACACCGCCAAACGGCATCTGTGCTTCGTCCTGAACGGTCGGGCTGTTGATGTGGCAGATGCCGCTTTCGATGCGCTTGGCGACTTCCATCGCACGCGGGATGTTGGTCGAGAAGACCGCAGACGACAGGCCATATTCGCTGTCATTGGCGATGCGAACGGCTTCGTCTTCGTTACCTGCACGAATGACGACACAGATCGGGCCAAAGCTTTCCTCGGAATAGATCTTCATCGCCGGGGTAACATGGTCAAGAAGGGTTGCGTCCATCAGAACGCCGTCCTTGGCCTTGCCTGTCCCCGCAACCAGTTTTGCACCCTTGGAAACGGCGTCTTCGACCAGTTCCTCGATGCGGTTGATTGCTTCAATGCTTACAACGCCACCAAGAATGTGCTCGGCCTTGGCCGGGTCACCTGCGGTCAGCGTTTTGGCCTTGGCGGCCAGTTTGGCCACAAATTCATCGGCAACGGCATTGTCAACGATCAGACGTTCGGTCGACATGCAAATCTGGCCCTGGTTCATATAGGCACCAAAGGCTGCACCATTGACGGCTTCTTCAAGGTCGGCATCGTCAAGAACGAGGAACGGAGCCTTGCCACCCAGTTCCAGAAGAACCGGTTTAAGATGCTCTGCACCCAGTTTCGCAATGATGCGACCAACACGGGTTGAGCCGGTGAAGTTGATGCGACGAACTGCCGGGTGGGCAATCAGGGCTTCAACGATTTCCGGAGCATCTTCGGGCGCGTTGGTGACAACGTTGACGACACCTTCGGGTGCACCTGCCTCGACAAGGCATTCCCCGATCAGGCGATGCAGGGCCGGGCAAAGTTCGGACGCCTTGAGAACGACGGTGTTGCCACATGCAAGCGGCATGGCAATCGCGCGCGTGCCCAGAATGACCGGTGCGTTCCACGGTGCAATGCCCAGAACAACCCCAACCGGCTGACGGACACCCATCGCCATCAGGCCCGGATGATCAGACGGAATGATGTCGCCGGTGATCTGGGTGGTCATGGCACCGGCTTCGCGGAGCATGTTGGCGGCGAGATGGGCGTTAAAACCACCCCACATGCGCGTGCTTCCGGTTTCATCAAGAACAAGCTGACCGAACTGGTCACCCTTGGATTCCATGATGTCGGCAGCCTTCAGCAGGATCTTGCGGCGTGCGCCCGGGCCCATCTTGGACCATTCCGGGAAAGCGGCAGCGGCGGCATCGGCAGCCTTGCGAGCATCGGCGGCGTTGGCGGCAGCGGCAATGGTTGCAGTTTCGCCGGTGACAGGGTTTTTGCGCTCAAACGTGCGGTTGTTTGAGGCGCTTACATCCTGATTTCCGATCAAAAGTTTTGCATTATTCATGGCGTTTCTCCTGACTTTCTCAATATCTGCTGTGAGGTGGCGAAAGACTGCTTTACGCAGCCCCAAGGCCGAGAAATGCTTTTTGCACAGCAGGGTCGGACTGCAGAGCCCGGGCGGTGTCCTGCCCGGTGATGGCTCCATTTTCAATCAGATATCCCCGATCTGATATGGCGAGGGACTGGTGCGCATTCTGTTCGACCAGAAGAACACCAACCCCGGTTGTACGAATGGCGGCAAGCGCCTTGAACAAATCTCCGGTCATAATGGGGGAAAGACCAAGGGATGGCTCATCAAGTAACAAGATATCGGGGTTCGACATCAGCGCACGGCCAATGGCGACCATTTGCTGTTCGCCGCCGCTCATGGTGCGGGCGGCCTGACCCAGACGTTCGGCCAGTTTGGGGAACAGGCCGATCACCCGATCAAGGTTTTGCTTTTCCGATGCACGGGCGCGCTTGGCAAAGGCACCCAGTTCAAGATTTTCACGCACCGTGAGTTCACCGAAAATACCGCGACCTTCGGGGACGAGAGCCAATCCGGCCTCGACGATTTTATGGGCGGAAAGATCGGTAAGTTCGGCACCTGAAAGATTGATGCTGGTATCGTCATGGGCGGTAACCAGACCAGCGCAGGCCTTGAGCAGGCTGCTTTTACCCGCGCCATTGGCGCCGAGCATCACAACAATCTCGCCGCGATCAACGGTCAGCGATACGTCGCGCAGGGCTGCGTGCTTGCCATAGGATACAGACAGGTTTTTGATATCAAGCATGGCTGTCTCCGAGATAGGCGCGAATGACTTCAGGATCGGAAAGGACTTCGTCAGGCGTGCCATCAGCAATCTTGGTTCCGGCATTCATGACGACGCACCGGTCACACAGACTGCGAATGGCATCCATCACATGTTCAACCATGATGATGGTAAGCCCTTCGTCCTTGAGTTGTCGAACAAGGGAAATGCCATCCTGAAGTTCGGACGGGTTCAGGCCCGCAAGCCATTCATCAAGCAAAAGCAGCTTGGGCTGAAGGGCAAGGGCGCGCCCGAGTTCCAGACGTTTCTGATCGATATAGGTCAGATCACCCGCAGGCGTATGAGCCTGTTTGGCAAGACCGATCCGGTCAAGAAGTTCGAGTGCGGCCGCATGGGCAGCATCGCCCCAAAGCGGCTTGGTGCGATAGGCAAGACCCGCTTCGATGTTTTCGATGCAATCAAGATCAGGCAGGACGCGGACGAGCTGGAAGGTGCGTGCAATGCCAGAATGGCTGATCTTGTGTGCGGGCAGGTTCGTGATGTCCTTGCCACTGATCACGACCTTGCCTTCATTGGCCTGAAGCGCGCCAGAGATCAGGTTCATCACCGTGGTCTTGCCCGATCCGTTCGGGCCGAGCAGACCAACAATTTCACCCGCATGGACATCAAACTGCATCTGGTTGACGGCAATCAGTCCGCCAAAGGCCTTGTGCAGCCCGGAAATCGACAGAAGAACTTCTGTGGTCATGCTGTTTTCTCCTCTGACTTCTGGGTGGTTTCGGGGCTGGATGAAAGAGTGCGCTTTTTGGGCGCACGGTATTTTTCATACAGACCAACCACACCACCGGGCAGAAGATAGACAATCACCATGAACACGCAGCCAAGCAGGATGCTGAAATGGTTCGGGAAGCTTGCCGTCAGGACTTCAAACAAAAGGGTCAGTGGAATGACGCCCAGAAGCGGACCCAGCAAGCGACGCGGACCGCCCAGAAGTGCCATGATGACAACCTGGAAAGACAGCATCGGGTTAAAGGCAATCACCGGATCAATATAGGTCCAGCGCGGCGCGATGATTGCGCCGGTCAGTGTCATGAATAGGGCAGACAGAACAAACAGGGCCACTTTGACGCGGGTAACGTCAATGCCGCAATGTTTGGCGACGGTTTCGTCTTCGCCAATGATGCGCAGAGCAAAGCCAAGGCGCGACCGGCCCAGAACAAAACCGGTCAGAAGCAAGACGGCAAACAGCGCAAGCAACTGCCAGTAAATGTCATTCTGGGTGATATCAAGGAAGACATAACGGCCCATTTCGCGGGTAACGTTGACTTCGTACCAGCTGACCACCTGACGGACCAGTTCGGTCAGGCCGAAAGTGAAGATCACGAAATAGACACCCGCCAGCCGCAAGGTCGAAAAACCAACCAGAAGGGCAACAACCGTTCCGGCAAGACCGGCACAGACAAGCACCAGCGGGAAGGCCATGATTTCGCCAAGTACGGCCACGGTATAGGCGCCGATGCCAAAGAATACGACAGTGGCAAGCGAGATATAGCGCGTCGGGCCAGAAAACATCGACCATGCGGTCGCAAGCACGGCAAAGCTGACAACACTGATGGCCAAGGACATATAATAGCTGTCGGCGAAGCTTGGCAGGAAGGCCAGAGCGGCAAAGATCACGGCACCGATGGCAACCGGTTTGATGAAATCGGGTTTCAGGATGCTCATGATGTCGCCCTCCCGAACAGGCCGGACGGTTTGACCAGCAAGACCAGCAGGAAGATCACATAGGTTACCGCAATGGTCAGGCCCGGATCGATATAGGTTGCAACCAGACTTTCAGCGACGCCAAGGATCAGGCCCGCAACCAGTGCTCCGAGAAGGTTGCCCACCCCGCCCATGATCACGACGATCAGGGCCTTCATGGTAAAGACAACCCCCATCGAGGTCGAAAAGGTCAGGAACATGCTGACCAGAACACCACCGACGGCTGCAACAGCACCGCCAAGAGCAAAGGCAAAGCAGGATGCAAAATTGACATCAATGGCAACAAGGCGGGCCGATGTCGGATCAACAGCGACGGCACGCAGTGCCGTACCAATACGCGTACGGGTCAGGATCAGATAGAAGCCAAGGCCAATGACAACCGCAAAGCCAAGGGCAACAAGACGGTTGGCCGCGATGACGGCACCAAAGACGTCAACGGCATTATTCATAAAGTCATAGCTGTAATAATTGCCGCCAAACCAGACAAGGAGCACACCCTGAACGATGAACAGCAGGCCGAATGTTGCCAGAATGCTGTCAACTTCAAGCATTCCGCGGTTTTTGGCGCGGGCGACCAGCGGAGTCAGCAAAATGCGATAAATGGCCCAGTTCAGCACAAAGCTCAGCGGGATAATGATCAAAAGACCAAGGATGGGGTTAATCCCGAAAGAGGTCATGAAAACAAAGGCAATAAAGGACGCGACAATGACCAGCTCGCCATAGGCGAGGTTCATGATGCGCGATACACCGTATTGCAGGGTCAGACCCATGGCGACGAGAGCATACATGCCGCCAAGAGTAATCCCGGAAAAGATTGCGTAGCTTAACATTCACTTTTTCCCAGAAAGGGCATTTCTTCCCAAAGGGCAAGGATAGGGTGCCGGGGATTCTGTGCCGTTGTGCGTGCACGGAACCCCCGGTCGTCCTTACAGGTCGCGATCAGTTCGCGGCCTTCCATGCGGGTTTCGGGAAGACAAGTTCATGTGCGCCTTCCATGCTGGTCGGGGCGACACCGACAAATTTGCCGTTCTGCCACTGACCGACCTGCCAGAAATTCTGGTCGCCGGGCTTGTAGGTGCCAAGGATGGTATCAAAGCCGCCTTTGGCGAGTTCGGCGCTCACAGCTTCGCGGTCGGTGGAACCGGCGCGCTCGATTGCCTGATGCAGGGACTGAAGCGATGCCCAGTTGACGATGGACGCCCAACGGTCCGGTTCGCGACCGGCAAACGCAATGTGGCGTTTGATGTAATCGGCGATTTTCGGATCATTCTCGCTCGCGCCACCGAGGCTGACGACGCCTTCGGCATCGGCGCCAAAGCGATCTTTATAAAGCGGGAAGGCAGTACCAACGCCGGCATAGAAGACTTTGGGGTTAAAGCCGAGAACGCGGGATTGTTCGGTCAGGCCAAGGGTGCCCGGCGGGTAGGAGAAAGCCACAAAGGTGTCGGCACCAAGGGATTTGATGTCATTGACGATGGTTGCAAGATCCTGGGAACCCAGCGGATAGGTCTTGTCATAGACCAGATCGAAATCGCGATCTTCTAGGGCTGCGCGGCCCGCTTTGGAAAGTTCGATGCCAAAGCCGTCAGCAACGGCGATCATTGCGACCTTGTCATTGATCTTGCCTGCGTCTTTCAGGCCTTTGAGGAACTCGGCCATTTCAACAGCATATTGTTCACCCGTGCCCAGCAGCCAGTAGGAGTTTTTCCAGCGTTTTGCCAGTTGCGGTGCCTTGTCCGTGACAGCGGTACCCGCCAGATGAGCGTAGCCCGCGCGATCAAGGATCGGCGCAACGGCAAGATTGATACCCGTGCCCCACGGCGAAAGAATGAAATCAACCTTGTCCTGGTTGATCAGGCGTTCAACCGCCCGAACAGCTTCTTCGGAGCTGGAGCGATCATCATACTCAACGACTTCGATCGGCAGTTGTTTGTCGCCAACCTTCAGGCCACCGGCATCGTTGACTTCCTTGACCCACATTTCGTAGTTGGGAATGGTGCTTGTGGCAGCACCCGGTGCGCCCGGGCCGGTTTTTGAAACCGCGTAACCAATGCGGTAGGTTTCCTGTGCGTTTGCACCAAACAGCGTCGCGGAGCTCATCAGTGCGGTGGTTGCCGCAGCAATGGTCGCGAAGCGCAGTTTTGCTGAAATTTCCATGCTTTTCCTCCTGATCTCTATGCAGAGACGGTTTTCCCGTTTGCGCGTTATTTCAGGAGTTTAGGCAAAGAGATTCTATTATTTACTTTGGGTTTCAAAGTAAATCTCCGGCGTATCCTCCCGCCCATTAGTTCGCAAATGCAAAATAACGGGAACGCATTTTTTATCTGTATTGTTATTTTTGCGGTTCCATTGACCGTCACTCTAGTAAGCGATGGAATTGTTCCAATGTAAAGATGACGAAATTGACATTTTAAGACGAAAAATTGTACTTTTATACGTATAACGATTTGGAATAGATGGAGCATAAAAAGGCATGCCTGCGTATTCCACGCGCTATATCCCGGTTTCAAGTCCGGCCCGGTTAACAGATAATCCGTTTGAAGATCTGTTGCCGGTAACTGCCCAGGCGATGATTGACCGGTTTGACCATCCATTATCCTCGCAGAGCTGGGCGATGAACGATCCGGGGCGGCGCGACCGGTGCTATGCGGTGCTTATGCTTTCGGGGCATGCGCAAATCGGATTGCGGCAGGGGGTAATTGAGTGCAAGGCACCGGCACTTGTGTGGTTGCCACTTGGTGAAACGCAACGTTTTACGGTTACGGCGGGCAGCGAAGGGTATCTGTTGTCTGTTGCCGACGATCTTGTCGCGCGTCATTGCGGCGATGGGGGTATAGCTGGTGGCAGTCCGGCGAGCGGTGGGCTGCCGCTCAGACTTGCGGCTGATACAGTACATAATGTCAGCCCGTCAGAAGGCAGCGAGAACCTGTCGCTTTTAGCCCGAAGCTTTGAAGCGATCCGGGCCGAGCTTATGCAAAATGCCCTTGGTGCCAGTCTTGTGGTCGGTGCGCATTTGCAGATTATTCTGACGATGGTCTTGCGACTGGCCGAGAGCGTCATGGAGCAGCGCGACAAACATCGACCGGGCTCTATCACGTTCCAGCGGTTTTTGCAGATATTGGAGCTGCATTTTCGCGAACACTGGAATGTTGCCGATTACGCAACGGCTCTTGGGGTGAGCGAGCGTCGCCTTGGATCTGCGGTATTGCGGGCGACGGGCAAGCCGCCCCTGACCGTGATCCATGAACGTGTTCTTCGCGAAGCCTGTATGCGACTGGAACAAAGTCCGCTTGGGGTCGCGCAGATTGCCTATGGTCTGGGGTTCCGTGATCCGGCCTATTTCAGCCGGTTTTTCAAACGCTATATGGGTGAGGCACCGGGTGGATACCGGCGGCTGCGCCGCGCAGCCGAGCGCGTCCGCGATGATACCTTTGCCGCATGGCCATAGGTGAAATTGCAGGAAATCTCGGAAAATGGCAGGAAATGTCGCGAAAATGTATCAGCGTCTCACAGCTTGTTGATTGTGATGCTGTGTTGCATTGCCTTTTTTTGATCTTACTTCTCCGCTTTGATCGTAATGTTACTGCAACGCAAAATCAGAACGGATTGAAAACTTGGGTAAAGGCAAAACTCTGTTTCTTGGACTTATGGCGGTTCTTGTCCTGCCATTTGGCATCAGTCTTGCGGAAGATCCGCCAAGTCAGAAGAAAAAAGACAGCTATACCTGGCGCACAGCGCCGCGCCATTCATCCGGGGTTGCTCCGGATGCTGCGGCACACGCCAATCAGGCGATTGTCATGGTGATGGCCGCCGACACGTTTGGCTGGCGGGGGTATTTTGCCGTTCATCCGTGGATTATCTACAAGCGTGCCGGTGAAACCAGCTATACCCGCTATGACGTGGTTGGCTGGGGCGGTGGCAGTGTGGTGCGCAAGAATTACGCGATCCCTGACGGGTTATGGTTCGGTTCCAAACCAGAGATCCTTGCCGACAAGCGAGGCGAAGTTGCAGAAGCCCTGATTGATCAGGTTGAGGCCGCGGTGGCGAGTTATCCGTACCCGCGTGAATATCGCAGCTATCCCGGCCCGAACAGCAATACCTTTATCGCCCATATCGGTCGCGAAGTGCCGGGGCTTCAACTTGATATGCCTGCCAATGCGATTGGCAAGGATTACCGGGCACTCACCAATCCGGTCGGCATGTCGCCCACCGGGCAGGGAGTTCAGGCAAATCTTTTGGGGGTTCTCGGGTTCTCTGTGGGGCTTGAAGAAGGGATCGAGCTTAATCTTCTGGGGCTTAATTTCGGGATCGACTTCAATCGCCCGGCCCTGCGTTTGCCATCCATCGGGCGGCTTGGCATGGATGATGTCGATCAGGACGTTGCGAATGTGAATGACGTTAATGACGGTTCGACGACCGAAACGGGAATGGATGTCCGCGCAGAACCAAGCGGCTAGTGTTTCTTCGTTCTAGCTGTTCAAGTGCCAGATCGCACCGTTAAGCAAGGTTGCAAAGCCCACCCACAGCACATAGGGCACAAGAAGCATCCCGGCAAGCCGGTCAATTTTCATGAACATCGCGCAATTGATGATGATCAGGACCAGCAGGATCAGAATATCGATCAGGCCCAAAAATGGCGACTGTGCGCCGAAAAACAGGAACGACCATGCAAGATTAAGGGTGAGCTGCGTGGCATACAGGGTGAAAGGCACCTTGGCATTGGCAATGCCGCGTTTGAGCCAGACCCGCCAGCCGCTCAGGGCGATCAGGAAATAGATAACAGTCCAGACCGGACCAAACAGCCAGTTTGGTGGATTGAATGCAGGTTTCTGCAAGGTCGCGTACCAGTCATTGACACTGGTTGCGGTTACCGCCCCGCCAAATGCCGATATGATCAGGCACAACACCATGAAGGCAATCAGCGCAAAAACGCGGGTGCGATGATTGGGGCGCGGGTTCATCGTTTCCTGTTCGCTGCTGGTCATGGTGCTGACTGGTCCTTTGGCTTAGTTGGTGACATCGTCGATTGTGCCGATCAACGCGTCGAAATAGGGATTCCAGGTCAGGCGGCCATGATATTTGCCGGGCTCTGTATAACCCCAACTGCTGCGCCAGATCTTTGACAGGTCTTCGGGCAGGGGGATGTTTTCCTGACCATTTTCAACAAAGATAAAACTGCCCTTCACACCATAATACGGATTGCTTGGCGCAAACAGCACACTCAGATGCGAAAATGTACTGATCTGCTGATCGGGCAGCTTGCTGTTAAGGGTTTCAACCCTTTTGTCACGGGTCGGTGCAGGCGTGTCATCATACCAGACAAAACGCGATTTGGGATGGGTGAAGCGTTTCTCAAATGCGCGAAGTGTCTCGATCGGGGCCAGCACACTGTCATCGGCACTCATCGCCAGAACCACCGGACGATCAAACGGCTTTGCAGCCAGATGTTCCTGCGCATCCAGAACGCTTCGGTAATAAAGCTCTGATGCCCTTGATGAAAGCGACTGGTAATTGATGGCATTGACTTCAGAGTCAACGTCGATCCAGTCCCAAAGATACTTGATGACAGGGGTCAGGAAAAGGAAGCCGTTATCGGGATAAATGCCCGGTGAAAACAGCAACAAGCCGGCAATTTCGGAATGTTCTGCGGCATAACTGGTCACAAGATTGCCGCCGGTGGAAAACCCGCCAAGCCAGACTTCATCGACCTGGCCTTCGAGCAGGGCAACCTGATGGGCAACGGCCTCTGTCCAGTCCGCATAGTCCGGAATGCCCAGATCTGCCGGACGGGTTCCGTGGCCGGGTAACAGCATGGAGCGCGCCAGCCATCCGTTCTTTGCCATCCGGGTGGCAATGTCGTGGAAGTACCATGGGCTTGCCCCCAAACCATGCACAAACAGAACGCCGCGCTTTGGTGTTCTGTCGTCCGGTGACGTCGGGCCTTTTTCAAACGGAATGTTGCGCGCCAGTTCGGTGTCACGGTCCTGCGTGATAAAGACGCGATGTTCGGCGACCCAGTCACGGGTTTGGGTAACATATTCGTCGAAACTGTCCTGTTTGTAGGGCGGGATGTCGGGGGATTGCTGATAAAGCTCGTTATCGGGGGGAAAGGCACAGGATGCGATGGCGGCGGCCGGAATTACGACAGCAAGGAGCATGCGTGTCTTCCGGGTGATCCGGTGCAGGTAATCTTTCAATATGGGCGAACCGGCTTTGTGTCGACGCATGCCATCTCCGTTGCGTTGTTGGTCGTCCTGCAGTGGCGACATTATCTTCGCGCAAATGGTTGAAAAATCTAGGCCGAATTTGGTCCAGACGGATTACTTCTTTGGGCTTGTTTCGATGTGATCGGGTCAAAAGCCTTTGACAGATGGGGTTCAGTTCCGCGACCAGCGCGGGAACGGATCGGGCAGGTTGGCATAGTGTGCCGCATCAAAGGATGATGTCAGGGCATCGTCGTTATCATCGACAAGGCATTCCGACAGACGTTGGCGCAGGGCGGCTTCGTTCATGTTCTGACCGATAAAGACGATTTCCTGACGACGGTCGGCAAAGACCGGATCCCATTTTGAAAAGACAAGATCGCGCCATGCCGGATTGTCCGGCCATTGATCACGTGGCACCGCGCACCACCATGTGCCAAGGGCTTCGGTCTTGACCGCGGCTCCGGCCTGACTGATTTCACCGACCCAGTCAGGGCGGGTCGCCAGCCAGAAATGACCCTTGGCCCGCAGGACGCCGGGCCATTCGCTGTTGATAAAGGCGTGAAAACGTTCAGGGTGAAAGGGCAGAGAGGTGCGGAAGGTAAAGCTTTTGATCCCGTATTCCTCGGTCTCCGGGATGTGGTCGGCAAAGCCATAGAGTTCCTTGGCCCACAGCGGATGGTTTTGCGCCCGTTCGAAATCAAAACGTCCGGTATTCAGGATGCGTTCGGGGGTGACGATGCCTTGTGTGGTCTCGATGATTTCGGCATCGGCATTCAGTGCCTTGATGATCCCCAGCACGGATTTGCGTTCTTCGTCATTGATAAGATCAAGCTTGTTCAAAACGATGACGTCGGAAAATTCGATCTGATCAACCAAAAGATCGACGATGGACCGGTCATCTCCGTCACCAAGGCTTTCGCCGCGATCCGACAGCAGTTCGGTAGAGCTGTAATCGGCGATCATGCGCGCACCATCGACCACCGTGACCATGGTATCAAGTTTGGCAATGTCGCCAAGCGACTGACCATTTTCATCGCGGAAATCAAAGGTGGCAGCAACCGGAAGGGGTTCGGAAATGCCAGTTGATTCGATCAGCAAATAGTCAAAACGCCCCTGTTCGGCGAGACGGCGGACTTCGGCCAGCAAGTCATCGCGCAATGTGCAGCAAATGCAGCCATTGGTCATTTCGACCAGCTTTTCATCGGTCTGGGAAAGCTCGGACCCGCCGTTGCGGATCAGGTCGGCATCAATATTAACCTCGGACATATCATTGACGATGACCGCAACCCGCAAGCCACGGCGGTTATTAAGAACATGATTGAGGAGGGTGGTTTTGCCCGCGCCAAGAAAGCCGGACAGAACAGTTACGGGAAGGCGTTTCATCAGGGGACCTATAAATGTTATGTTATAACGTAACATTTAATTGGATCGGAAAGGCGGGGCAACAAAAAAAACAAGCCCGGCGATCCGGCCGGGCTTGTCGGGATGGATTGAGCAACGCGTGATCAGGCGTTTTGGGTCGATTTTGCGGTTTGACCAAACAGGACTTTTTTGTCCTCGTCGCTCATGATGGGTTCGCGCATGCCTTCACCAACCTTATAGGCTGCAATCGTGGCCGGACGGGCTTCGATGGCCTTGAACCAGCGTTTCAGGTTCGGGAATTCATTCAGATCCTGTTGTTGTTTTTCATGGCTGACAACCCATGGATAGGACGCCATATCGGCAATGCTGTAGTCATCACCAGCGATGAATTTACGCCCTTCAAGACGTTTGTTGAGCACGCCATAGAGGCGGTTGGTTTCATTGACATAGCGCGTGATGGCATAGGGGATTTTTTCCGGCGCATAGGTGCCGAAATGGTGGTTCTGACCGGCCATCGGACCAAGGCCGCCCATCTGCCAGAACAGCCATTCCATCACGGTCTTGCGGCCGCGGACGTCAGTCGGAAGGAACTTGCCGGTTTTCTCGGCCAGATATTGCAAGATTGCACCGGATTCAAACACCGTGATCGCCTCGCCACCGTCGGCCGGGTCACGGTCAATGATTGCCGGCATGCGATTATTGGGCGAAAAGGCCAGGAATTCCGGTTTGAACTGATCGCCTGCACCGATATTGATCGGGAAAATCTTGTAATCCAGCCCGGCCTCTTCGAGGAACAGGGTGATCTTGTGACCGTTCGGGGTTGGCCAGTAATAAAGTTCAATCATCTGATTGGGGCTCCTTGAGCATATTTTCTGGTGACAGCTTCAATAATCCAAGCTTGCCAACTGAGACATTATGGGTCAATTTAAAACGAACGTTCCAAAATACAATGTCGGGTCACAGTTTCGTGTGAATGTGATGACCCGCAAGGAGACTTTTGATGATCCGCTTCTATTTTCACCCGACCCCGAACCCGCAGAAAATCTCGATGATGCTGGAAGCAACCGGGCTCGCATACGAGGTGCTGCCGGTTGATACCCGCAAGGGTCAGCAACATGATCCGGATTTTCGTGCGATCAATCCCAATGGCAAGGTTCCGGCAATTGTCGATACCGAAGGGGCCGGTGGCAAGGAAGTTCGTGTTTTCGATTCAAACGCGATCTTGCTGTATCTGGCGGAAAAATCGGGCAAGTTTCTGGGCAAGCCGGAAAATCGCGGTGAATTGCTGTCCTGGTTGATGTTCATCGCCACGGGCATCGGTCCGTTTTCAGGCCAGGCCGTTCATTTCCAGTATGTCGCGCCCGAAGGCAGCGACTATGGCGTGAACCGTTACCGCAACGAGATCGCCCGCCATTATCAGGTGCTTGAAGATCATATGAAAGGCCGCGACTTCATCGTCGGTGACGAAATGACGATTGTCGATATTTCGGCCTGGGGCTGGATCGACAAGGCGCCTTATGTTCACAAGAACCCTGATGTGATGGAAAACTATCCGAACCTGAAACGCTGGTTTGATGCGATGAACAGTCATCCAGCAGCGATTGCCGCACGCACTGTCGGCAAGGATCACACCTTCAAGACTGAAATGGATGAAGACGCCAAACGCGCCATGTTCCCGTCAAACTACGTTTAACGGGTACGGCGCACTCATCGGGGAGTTTGGCGATATTGCACGCGCGCCCTGATCGCGCGACCGGCTGACCGGGGGGAGACAACCGGTCCTGCAAATGCCAAATTCCCCGACTGAGACTGTTGTCTGTCAGAAGAGAAATGCCGGGTCGTTGCCCGGCATTTTTGTTTGCTCGTGTCTTGTTTTTCAGACGGAAAGGGTGTCTGCGATGGCAGCCATCAGTTGATCAAATGCCTCTTTGGGCATTCCGGCCTGCATGGCGCCTAGCATCTCGTCGCGTTCCTGCCAGTTCTGGGCGCTGACGATTGCGCGCATGAAGCGGACCATCATGTCGGGTGCAATTCCTGCGACGATCTGACCTTCAAACTGCTGAAGGTCTTCATCAGAATAAAGTTCGTGCAGATGGCGCTGAAGAACGGTTTCCTCGCCTTCCATATGGGCAAGATCAGCCGCAACGAAGTTGCAGAATGTCTTGTATAAAATCTTGCCAAGCCTTTGGCGTTCAGGCCCGGTTGCCGTCTGCAAGCTGTCAAGGATCAGTGTCATCGCGTCAAAGGCAACCTGATGAGCGTCATGTTCCTCATCTGCCTGCATGCTGGCACCGGGAAGCTTTGCCTCGAGTGCCTTGTGGATGACCTCGTCTTCGTGACGCAGATGATCGGCGCACATTTCCATGTGACGGCGCAGTTCCGAACTCATGCGCAGGGATTCAACATTGCTTGACCATTCTGTGGTGCCAAGGGCAGTCATGATCTGGCAATGCATGAAGCGGATGCCTTTGTGAACGCTGTAATAAAGGTCATGTCGTGTTGGGGGCAAAGGAGCTGCTTGTGCCTGGGGCTGCACCAGTGGCTTTGGTTTGGTCGGGGTTTCCTGTGTGATGGTCATGGCTGTCTGACGTCCTGAATATGTTGGTTAGCAAGTCAGGCGTGCTTGTGCCACAGCGCACGCTTGTGATAATTATCAGATATTCGGAATGATTATCTGGAAATATCAGATAAATGGATCGTTTGCGGGCAATGCAGGTCTTTGTACGGGTTGTTGAACGCAACAGCTTTGTGCGTGCGGCTGAGGAACTTGGATATTCCCACGGCATGGCCAGTTCGATTGTCAAAGACCTTGAACGCCATCTCGGGGTGGAGCTTTTGCGCAGAACCACCCGGCGGTTATCCCTGACCGAAGACGGTCAACGGTATTTTGACTCAGCGCGCGGCATTCTGGGCGATATTGCCGAACTTGAAGATGACGTTGGTTCGTCTGAAAAGCGTGCGCGTGGCACATTGCGTGTGCAGATACCCGTTGGCCTGTCGCGCATGGTGGTGGCCCCGGCACTTCCGGGTTTTATCGAACCGTTCCCCGAACTTGGCTTGCAGCTTTTATCGCGTAACGGCTTTCCGGATTTTGTTGGTGATAATATTGATGCGGCAGTTTTTATTGGTGAACCGCCTGAACAGAACATCATCGCCCGGCCGCTTGGACGCATTCCGTTTATCACCAGCGCATCTCCGGACTACCTGAAAAAATACGGTGTGCCACAAACGCCTGACGAACTGATCGATCATGAATGTATCGGGATTATTTCAAGCGGAACGGGAAATAATCTGGATTGGCGGTTCGAGGAACAGGGGATTGCGCGTCATATTGCCACCCGCGGGCGACTGGCATTTGAAAGCAGCGAGGCCGCCGTCGCCGCAGCAGTAGCAGGGGGCGGTGTGTTGCAGATGATTGCATTTCTGGTTGCCGAGGATATCGCAGCCGGGCGATTGAAGCCGGTTCTAGACGATTGGCTTTATCCGGGGGCGATGATCAGTCTGATTTATCCCAAACAGGCCCGGATGCCCAGAAAGGTCCGCGTGTTCGAGACATTCCTGCGCGAGACAATGCGCCGTTATAGCCGGTTGTGGCAGGCAGGCACCAAACAATAGCTGGTGATGTGCCGTTTCCGAACATGCATTCTGGATCAAACGAAAACACCCCGGTCAGAAACCGGGGTGTTTTCCATGAGTCCGGGGCCGTAATCAATCGCTGTTTTTTGATCCGAACTGTTTGTTGAAATGCAGGACCAGAAGGGTGACAACCGCACCCGAAAGCAGATAGGCACCGACACCGGGAAGTCCGTATTTGTCGCACAGATAAAGTGCGATCAGCGGCGCAAAACCGGCCCCAAGCAACCATGCCAGATCGGATGTCAGTGCCGAACCGGTATAGCGATATTCACGCTTGAAGTTGGATGCCAGTGTACCGGCTGCCTGACCAAAGCAAAGGCCAAGAACAGCAAAGCCGCCCAGAACAATCATGCCTTCATTGATGACATTATAATTGTAGAGAAGCGGGGTAAGGATCGCTCCCAGAAGGATGATGCCGGCACTGTAACCGAGCAGGCGACGACGGCCCAGCTGATCGGCAATGAAGCCCGATGCAATGATGCCAAAGGCACAAAGCACCGCACCAACTCCCTGTGTCAGCAGGAACTGACCCGGATTGCCGTTGGCATACAGATAGACCCAGCTCAGTGCAAACACCGTCACCAGATGGAACAGCGCGTAGCTGACCATTGGCACCAGAGCGCCAAGCAGAACGGTCCGTCCGTTATGTTTGAGCGTGTCCATGACAGGGGCGGCTTCAAGTTCGTTCTTTTCGAGCAGATGTCCGAATTCCGAAGTTGCTACCAGTCGCAGCCGGGCGAACAGGGCAACCACGTTAATTGCAAATGCAACGAAGAACACAAAGCGCCAGCCAAATGCCAGGAAGTCATCTGGATGAAGGGTCAGAAGCAGATAGGCAAACAGCGATGAGGCCAGCATGAAGCCAAGCGGAGCGCCCAACTGCGGGATCATCGCATACCAGCCCTTGCGGTTATCTGGCGCGTTCAGTGCAAGAAGGGACGCCAGACCATCCCATGCACCACCCCATGCAAGCCCCTGCAGGAAGCGGAAGACACACAAAAGATAGACTGCAACGATACCGGCCGAGGCATAGCTGGGCAGGAAGGCCATCGCAGCCGTGGAGCCGCCAAGCATGAACATGGCAATGGTCAGCTTTACCCCGCGACCATAGCGACGGTCGACCGTCATGAAGACAAGCGATCCGACGGGGCGCGCGATAAAGGCCAGCGAGAAGATGGCAAACGAATACATTGTGCCGACCAATGCTGTTTCACCGGGAAATAGCAGTTGCGGGAACACAAGTACCGATGCGATGCAGTAAACGAAGAAGTCGAAGAATTCCGAAGTTCGGCCAATGATTACGCCAAGCGCAATCTGACCGGGATCGTTGGTGGCGTCGGCATTGTGATGCCGCGCATCGCGTTCCAAACCTGATGAGGTAGCGGTCGCGTAGTTTTCTGTCGTTTGGTTCACGCCGTTCTCCCTAAATCACTGGTAGGACCTTTGGGTCCTAACTACTTTTAATTGGATCACAAATGCGGCTCGAAGGACGATACGACTTTGGATCGAGTCTAATTATAGACATGTGAATTTCAAACGTCAGTGTCAATTATCTTTCTGCACCGCACAACGTATGGTTTACATTGGAATGATAATTGTCATAAAGACCTGCTATGCGCCGCAGGTACCTTGACATTGTTGCGATGCAGCTATAGCAATTCCCGCGAAATTCCGACTTGGCGGATTTTTGAAAAAAATTTGCCAAAATTGTGCCCTTTGCGTGGATGTTTGGAATGATTATTCCTATATGCCGTTGCGACGGGGTACGACGTGTGGCGATCTCCGATGGGTCGTTCATGCGGCTCGCAGGCATATTGTTGTCTGTGAGAACATCTTCCAGAAACTGACAAAGTATGAAGCGCATGCTTTCAAAACTTGTACGTGGCGTCGCTGTAGCCTCGATGTTTTCGCTTCTGGCCGGTTGCAACCTGGTTGTTATCGACCCGTCGGGTGATATCGCGTCCCAGCAGTCCGATCTGATTATCGTTTCCACGATCCTCATGTTGCTGATCATCGTTCCGGTGATGGCACTGACTGTTTTCTTTGCCTGGAAATACCGTCAGGGCAACAAGGATGCGGAATACGATCCCGAATGGCACCATTCCACGAAGCTTGAAGTCGTCATCTGGTCCGCACCGCTGGTGATCATTATCGCGCTTGGCGCGATCACTTGGGTTACGACGCATACGCTTGATCCGTATCGTCCGCTGGATCGTATTGATGCAGAACGTCCGTTGGCCAAAGATCACAAACCGATGGTGATTGAGGTTGTTTCCCTCGATTGGAAATGGCTGTTCGTATACCCGGAACAGGGTATTGCGACCGTCAACGAACTTGCAGCTCCGGTGGATACGCCGATCCAGTTCAAAATTACCTCTTCGGGGATCATGAACTCCTTCTTTATTCCGGCTCTTGCGGGTCAGATCTATTCGATGGCAGGTATGGAAACCAAACTCCATGCCGTGATCAACGAAGAAGGCGTTTATGACGGGTTCTCGGGGAACTATAGCGGTGAGGGTTTCTCTCATATGCGCTTCAAGTTCCACGGCCTGAGCGAAGACGGGTTCAGCGAATGGGTCTCCAAGGTGAAGTCCGATGAGAACTTCCTTGGCCGTGCGCAGTATCTTGAACTTGAAAAGCCGAGCGTTAAGGAACCGGTTCGCTATTACAGCGCAGTCGACCCGGAACTTTTCCAGGCAATTCTCAACATGTGCGTTGACCAGTCGAAAATGTGCATGAACGAGATGATGGCGATCGACGAGAATGGCGGTGGCGGTTTGGCCGGTGTCTATAACGTCATGTCTTTGACCTATGACGTTCCGCAGATGCGCGGCAGCCAGCCGTTACCCGAGAGCAAATCCTACGTGGCTTCGCTTTGCACCACTCCTGAAAGTGGTTTCTCTGGCGAGATTGCCAATCTGCCATTGTTTGACAATGGGCAGACAGGTCGCGCCATGAGCGTTTCGCCCGCAGGCGTTTCGACAGGGTTCTGAAGCAGTGCCGGTTGGTGAGAGCCAGCCGGCCCTTCGCAGTTTATGCACCGTAAATCCGGTGCCTTTCTGCATTTGAAAGAAGAGTAATCCGATGTTCTCTAATCCGGACCTTTTACACTTTATATTTGGCCGGCTGTCCCTCGACTCCTTCCCGTTCCTCCATGATCCGATCATTCTTGTGACGTTTCTGGGGGTGGTTGTGGGTGGCATCGCCGTTGTCGGCGGTCTGACCTATTTCCGTCTTTGGGGATATCTGTGGCGCGAGTGGATCACCTCGATCGATCATAAAAAGATCGGCATCATGTATATCATCCTGGCAATTATCATGCTTCTGCGTGGCTTTGCCGATGCTCTTATGATGCGTGCCCAGCAAGCCATTGCCTTTAACGGTGCCGAAGGTTTCCTTCCGCCGCACCACTATGATCAGATTTTCACCGCGCATGGTGTGATCATGATCTTCTTCGTGGCAATGCCGCTGGTGACCGGTCTGATGAACTTTGTTGTGCCGCTGCAGATTGGTGCGCGCGACGTTGCATTCCCGTTCCTGAACAATTTCAGCTTCTGGATGACCACTTGTGGTGCCGCGCTGATCATGGCGTCGCTGTTTGTTGGCGAATTCGCAATGACCGGCTGGCTGGCATATCCGCCGCTGTCTGACATTGTCTACAGTCCGGGGGTCGGGGTCGACTATTACATCTGGGCCTTGCAGATCGCCGGTGTCGGTACGTTGCTTTCAGGGGTGAACCTGATTGTGACCATCGTCAAGATGCGCGCGCCGGGCATGTCGATGATGAAGATGCCGGTCTTTACCTGGACCGCGCTTTGCACCAACATCCTGATCGTTGCAGCGTTCCCGGTTCTGACCGCGGTTCTGGTTCTGCTTGGTCTTGACCGTTACGCAGACACCAACTTCTTCACCAACGATCTTGGCGGTAACGCCATGATGTATATCAACCTGATCTGGATCTGGGGTCACCCGGAAGTGTATATCCTGATCCTGCCTGCGTTTGGTGTGTTCTCTGAAGTTGTGTCGACCTTCTGCCGCAAGCGCCTGTTCGGTTACAGCTCGATGGTTTATGCCACCGTGGTTATTACCATTCTGTCCTACATCGTCTGGCTGCACCACTTCTTCACCATGGGGTCGGGTGCAAGCGTGAATGCCTTCTTTGGCATCACCACCATGATCATCTCGATCCCGACCGGTGCAAAGGTCTTCAACTGGCTGTTCACCATGTATAAGGGTCGCATCAGCTTTGATGTTCCGATGTTGTGGACAATCGGCTTCATGCTGACCTTTGTTATCGGTGGCATGACCGGTGTTATGCTTGCTGTTCCGCCGGCTGACTTCGTGCTCCATAACAGCCTGTTCCTGATCGCTCACTTCCATAACGTGATTATCGGCGGTGTGGTCTTCGGGATGTTTGCCGGTATCGTCTACTGGTTCCCGAAAGCATTCGGCTTCAAGCTTGATGAATTCTGGGGCAAGATGTCGTTCTGGCTCTGGACCATCGGCTTCTATTTCGCCTTCATGCCGCTTTATGTTCTCGGCCTGATGGGTGTTACCCGCCGTATGAGCCAGTTTGACGATCCGTCGCTTCAGATCTGGTTCATCATTGCGGCCTTTGGTGCGCTTCTGATTGCCGGTGGTATCGGTTCGTTCATCCTGTCGATCGTTGTTGCGGTAATCAAACGTGACAAGCTGCGCGATGAAACCGGTGACCCGTGGGGTGGTCGTACGCTGGAATGGTCGACGTCTTCGCCGCCCCCGGCTTACAACTTCGCCTTTACCCCGGTTGTCCATGAACTGGACGCCTGGGCGGATATGAAGAAACGTGGCTATGTACGTCCGACTTCCGGCTTCATTGATATCCACATGCCGAAAAATACCGGCGCTGGCTTTATCCTGGCTGCGATTTCGCTCGTCCTTGGTTTCGCACTTGTCTGGCACATGTGGTGGCTTGTTGTTGCAAGCTTCATCGTTCTGGTTGCCGGTTCGATTGCACACACCTTCAACTATGACCGTGATTATCACATCCCGGCATCGGAAGTTGTGAAGACCGAAGACGAACGTACAGCCCTTCTGGCAAAACAGCAGGCGTAAGGGAATGACAATGGCGAATACTACTGCCTCTCAGACCGAAGCGCCGGTCTTTTACCTGAAAGAAGAGCATCACCCGGAAACCGGTACGATGCTCGGCTTCTGGATCTATCTGATGAGCGACTGCCTCATCTTTGCGATCCTGTTTGCAACCCATGGCGTTCTCGGCCGCAACTATGCGGCCGGGCCTTCGCCCGCAGACCTGTTCGATCTTGGTCTGGTGGCGATCAACACCTCGATGCTGCTGTTCTCGTCGATCACTTATGGCTTTGCCATGCTGGCGATGGAAAAAGGCAAGATCGCAGGCACCCAGATCTGGCTGGCAATTACCGGCCTGTTCGGTGTGGCTTTCGTTGGTCTTGAGATTTACGAATTCCATCACCTCTGGAGCCTCGGTGCGACCCCGATGCGCAGTGGCTTCCTGTCGGCGTTCTATACGCTGGTGGCAACGCACGGTCTGCACGTGACGTTCGGTATCATCTGGCTTGTGACCCTGATGGTTCAGGTTGGCAAACGCGGCCTGATCCCGGCGAACAAACGTCGTCTGATGTGCCTGTCGATGTTCTGGCACTTCCTTGACGTTGTCTGGATCGGTGTCTTCTCCGTCGTTTATCTGCTGGGAGTTCTGGGATGAGTGCACATTCTCACGCACATGATGACCATCACGGCGATGGTGCCTCTCACGGTACTTTCAAAAGCTATATGATCGGTTTCATCCTGTCAGTCATCCTGACAGCGATCCCGTTCTGGCTTGTGATGGATGGTGTTCTTGACAGCAAGGTCGCGACCGCGATGTGGATTATGGGTCTTGGCGTTGTCCAGATCGTGGTTCACATGGTCTACTTCCTGCATATGAACACCAAATCCGAAGGCGGCTGGAACATGTTGGCGCTGATCTTCACCATTGTGATCGTTGCGATTGCCATCGCCGGTTCGCTGTGGGTGATGTATCACCTCAACACCAACATGATGCCGCAGATGGATCATGAAATGATCAAAAGCTTTGGCTAAGCCATCGCTTGATATCTGAAAGGGGCGCGATACTTATACCGGTATCGCGCCTTTTTTATTTCAGGAATGATTGACGTCTTTTGAAAGAAAGCGAGATGACGGAACACCGCATTTCTCAGTCCGAGCCAACCCGGACAGGCCCATCAACGGTAACACGGATTGTCGTGCTGACCTTGGCGGCAATCCTGTTTGCAGGGTTCAGTGCCCTTGGATATTGGCAGGTGGAACGCCGGTCATGGAAGCTTGATCTGATTGAACGGGTTGAGGCGCGCGTGCATGGCGATGTTGTTGCCGCCCCGACCCGCGATGACTGGGAAACTGTCAGCCGGGCGCGCGATGAATATCGCAAGGTCAGCGTTACAGGAACCTATCGCAACGATCTTGAAAGCCATGTCTATGCCGCCACCGATTACGGGGCAGGCTATTGGGTGATGACGCCGCTTGCGCGTGATGATGGCACAATCGTAATGATCAATCGCGGCTTCGTACCCACAGATCGCCGCGATCCCGCAGGCCGGACCGAGGGCATGGTGGAAGGTGAGGTTACCGTCATAGGCCTGTTGCGCCTTGATGAGCCGGTTGGCACCTTCATGCGCGATAATGTGCCCGAAGATGACCGCTGGTATTCGCGCGATGTCCGGGCGATGGCGATCAAGCGTGGTCTTGATGCCAACGACGTTGCCCCCTATTTCATCGATGCGGATGGCAAGGACAACCCGGCGAAGCTTCCGGTCGGGGGCCTGACCAGGATCAGTTTCCCGAACAATCACCTGTCCTATGCCCTGACCTGGTTCGGGATGGCGGCATTGACACTTGTTGCGGCCTGGATTGTTCTGCGTCCGCGCAAGCGCCGCGAAGGAGATGCGGACCCGGACGAGGATTGATCCCTTGGCACTGAAAAAGAAAAGCCCGGCATTCGAATGATGCCGGGCTTTTTGCTTGTGTGACGGGCGGTTGAGGGGGGGGGAACCGACCTTGAAGCTTGTTACGGGTTGGTATGATCAATCACTTCGCCGCGCGCCGGATAGCCCTTGGCGATCACGAAATCAAGGGCCCCAAGGATCTGGTCAAAGGCCGGACGGGCGAATGGCATGGTCTGAACGGTGCCGAAATAGAGGGTGCCGTCGGCACGGACCAGAAACAGGCCGGGTTCGGAGAAAATGGCCGGTTCTTCATAGCCGCTTGAGGTCACGCCGTTTGAGGTCGAGATATAAAGACCCCATTCGCGGGCTTTCTCAAGGCTGAGGCCATAACCAAGATCAAGGTTCTCAAGTTCCCATTTTGCCTTGGCTTCGATCGCGCGTTCTTCGACGTCTGATGACAGAACAACAACATTCACGCCACGTTTGGCAAAATCAGCGAGCTTGTTATCAAGGTCCTTGAGGTATTTGCCGCAGATCGGGCAATGCAGACCGCGATAGAAAACCACCATGGTGAAGTTTTCCGGTTTCTGATCGGCCAGCGACCAGATGCCGCCACCGACAAGCGGTACGTTCAGAGCCGGGACCGGCTGGCGGGGGATAAGCGGGGTAATAGCAGACATTTCATTCCTCATGACGTGCAATATGGATATTGGTCATGATTATGGAATGATCGTTCTAAATAACAAGCTGTTAAATCCGGGATCACTGAACTGTGATCCGGCTTAACAGAAAATATTGCGGAAATTCAGGCTTGGCGACGTTTGGCGATGATCAGGCGTGATCTGGTTTTTGCCGGGTAGATGCCACTTGCAATGATATCAAATCCGGCGTCCCGGATCATGTCATCAAGGGTGACATAGTTGATGTAATGGACCAAAGGGGCCTTGCCCAGCTTTTGCATGCCCCAGACAAGCGGGCGCAATAGCTTTGTCATTTCACCAAGGCACGGGGTCTTTGAAATGAAAAGCCCGTCTGACTTCAAAAGCATTCGCAGACTGCGCACGGTCTTTGCCGGATCGTCGAGCAGATGAAGCACGTTGAACGCCATCACAACGTCAAAGCTTTGGGCCCCCTGTTGCGCGATGAATGTGTCATGCGGGCTATGCGCAAAGGTAACGTTCTGAATGCCCTGATCCGATGTCTTGTTCCGGGCAATTTCGATCATGCGTTCGGAAATATCGATACCCGTGATGTGGGCAACATGCGGGGCCAGCTTAAGCGCGGTTGTTCCGGTGCCACATCCGATTTCAAGAACATGCTGGTCAGGCGAGAGATGCTGCACTGTGCGTTCAAGCGTCTTGGCATAGGCAGCTTCATCACCCACGGACTTTCGCGCGTATTTGTCCGCCGCTTTGTCCCAGAAACTGTCGCTTGCTATCATGATATATCCACCTGTTGGGGCCGATCCCGCGGGATCGATTTTCAGGTGCAGACTATCGGGCAAGGCATGCCTGATCGCAACCCGAAATCACGATATGGGCTTTATCGTCAGATAGATTAATCAATGGCTTGATAGCACCGGGAAGACTTAATCAAGGGTGCTTAAGATGGTGTTGGTATAATCTTCAAGCGTTTCGCGATCCGCACCACGACGCGACATCAACTGAACACCCTGGATCGATCCGGCAAGGAAGCGTGACAATGCACGAACGTTCTTTTCCTTTGAAACCGTGCCGTGCTTGATGCCACGGGTTAGTGCCGCTGCAAACATGTCTTCGACCCGGCGAAATGCCTGATGGGAGATGGCCGCAATTTCCGGATCGTGCGGAGCCAGTTCCATGCCGGAATTCACAATCAGGCAACCCTTGTGCTTGCCGTCTGTGCAGCCGTTTCTTGCCGTGTCGCGGAAGGTTGCCTCGATCGCTTTGCGGCCGTCTTCGATTTCGCGCAATTTTGCGAAACGCTCGGTACTGATTTTCTGGCTGTAATGATCCAGAACACGCAGGAACAGGGCCTTTTTGTCGCCGAAACTTGCATACATGGACGCACGGTTAAGCCCGGTCTCATCCACCAGATCCTGAACGGAGGTAGATTCAAACCCTTTGCTCCAGAAGATGTTCATTGCGTTATCAAGAACGCTTTCTTCATCAAATCCGCGCGGCCGAGCCATAACATGTCCTTGGATACTGACCAGAACACTGGAACGAGTGTTCTATAACGACCTTAAAGATGGACCGAATTGTCAGGAAAATCAACCTCGGTGGCTTCACGTCAATGTGTAAGGCCGGCGGTTGACGGTTTTACACCCGATCCAGTGTGACAAAGCTGTAATCCGGGCCCTCATCATTGACGATTTTCTGACGGGCGGTTTCTTGCCACTGATCCCTTGGCAACGGATCAAGGAAGGTATCGCCATCAATGTCGGCATGTACCTCGGTCAGTTCATAGCGGGTCGTAAAGGGCAGGGCGAGGTGATAGATCTGCGCACCACCGGCAATGATCACTTCATTTGCACCGGTGCTGGCGGCAATCTGGTCGCCAAGCCGGATCGCGTTTTCGATATCATGGCAAACCCGGACATTTTCATGATCATATGACCAGTCCTTGTCGCGGGTGACGATGATGGTGGTGCGTTTGGGCAATGGCTTGCCAATGGCCTCAAACGTGACGCGGCCCATGATCATCGGTTTGCCAAGGGTCAGGGCCTTGAACCGCTTAAGGTCTTCGGGCAGCTCCCATGGCATCCAGCCATCCTTGCCGATTGCGCCGTTTTTGGCGGCGGCAACCACGGCAACCCGTTCGATCCGGTCGTTATTGTTGGCGGGCATCAGACGGCAACCTTGCCGGCAATATGCGGATGCGGGTCATAGCCGAGCAGTTCGAAATCCTCGAACTTGAAATCAAAGATCGACTTGACGTCAGGATTGATCTTCATGGTCGGAAGCGGGCGGGTTTCACGCGACAGCTGCAATTCGACCTGTTCAAGATGGTTGGTATAAAGATGTGCATCGCCAAGCGTATGGACAAAATCACCAACGCCAAGATCACAGACCTGCGCGATCATCATGGTCAAAAGCGCGTAGGATGCGATGTTGAACGGCACGCCAAGGAAGATATCGGCACTGCGCTGATAGAGTTGGCAGGACAATTTGCCATCCGCGACATAGAACTGGAACAGGCAGTGGCACGGCGGCAGCGCCATGTTGGGCACATCGGCGACATTCCATGCCGAAACAATCAGGCGACGGGAATCGGGATTGTTTTTGATCTGGTCGATCAGGCCGGTGATCTGGTCAATCGTTTCACCATTGGCCCCGCGCCATGACCGCCACTGACCGCCATAAACCGGGCCCAGATCACCATTTTCATCGGCCCATTCGTTCCAGATGCGTACACCGTTATCCTGCAGATATTTGACATTGGTATCGCCATCAAGGAACCACAGCAATTCGTGGATGATCGATTTCAGATGCAGCTTTTTGGTGGTGACCAGCGGAAAGCCCTCGGACAGGTCAAAGCGCATCTGATGGCCGAAAATCGATACGGTGCCTGTGCCGGTGCGGTCTTCCTTGTGTGTGCCGGTGTCGCGCACAAGGCGCATCAGATCAAGATATTGCTGCATGCTCGTTCCTGGATTTCTGGAATCGTCTTTGGGGCAGCATAGTCAGGTCAGAACGCGTGGGCAAGCAGAGGTGCACAGCATCTGGAGCATGGACCGTTTTCATCGGTTTGGTAAAAAGTTTTTCCCGATTCCCCTTGTGAAACCGGTGTTAGTTGACCTATATAGGGCCTGTCGGGGCAACCCGACTACGGCGCTAAACTGCGTGACAGAATAGGCTTTACGGACCCGGGGGCGGTACCCGGCGGCTCCACCAAATTTACGGTTGCCCGACTCAGGCAATCTTCGTGGGGCCGAAACAGGATCGACGTGAGCAGTAAAAGTCAATGTGGGCGCTCGGCATGGTACCACCGCATCGGGCCAATGTTTGTAAATGCAAACGACAACAATGCTCCGGTTGCTGTTGCTGCGTAAGCGGTACTAGCACCAAAGCGAAATTCCGGTTGCCGGGAGCGGTAATTTGGTGGGGGACGGGGCACCTAGCAACAGAACGCCCCACTCTTGTATTTATTCCCCGCTTCGTTATGAATAGAGTCCATAAAGGCACACCAAGATGTAATTGGTGGGCAAAGATGCTATATGACAATGACGGGGTTTGCCGGGACGTGCCGGTATCCCGCCAGATACAGGATTACTGATGCAGAAACCGGAAGAATTCCGTTACGATCTTATGGTCGACCAGGCGCTGCGCGGCGTAGTGAAAGATATTCTTGCGCGTGTGGCGGAAGAAGGCCTTTTCGGCGAGCATCACTATTACATCACCTTCCAGACCAATCATCCCGGCGTTGCATTGCCTGAAAACCAGCGCAAGGCGCACCCGGACAACATCACGGTTGTCCTGCAGCACCGATTCTGGGATCTGAAATCGGAAGATGATCACTTTTCGGTCGGCATGAGCTTTGATGGCATGCCCACAACGGTGGTCGTGCCCTTTGATGCGATGCTGGCCTTTGTCGATCCGTCTGCCAACTTCATGCTGACCTTCAGCGTCGAAGAAGAAATGGATGACGAAGATTTCGACTATGACGAAGATGACGATCTGGATGCGGACCTGATGGATGACGAGGAACCGGCACCGACACTGGTTGCCGAACCGTCAAAATCCCGTAAGAAATCCAAACCGGATGCGGGTGAAACCGGCGAAGTCATCGCCCTGGATGCCTTCCGCAAGAAATAACGCAGGCTGCGTTTAGGCGCACCGCCCATGCATGGATTACAGGCCCGACATCAATGTGTCGGGCCTGTTTTTGTTTGGGTTCAGGCGAGTGCGAGATAGGCCGAAAGGGTTGCGACCGAAAGGATTGTCGTAATCAGAATCATCCGCCCGGTCAGAACGCTTTCGCGGTCATAAAATTCGGCAAGCATGAACGGACCGGTGCCGGTCGGAAGGGCGGCAAGCAGGATTGCCAGATGGGCCTGCGGTCCGGGCAAGCCCAGAACGGGCACGGCCATCACCCAGGTCAGTGCCGGTTGTGCAATCAGCTTGAGGAACACGAAAATCCCCGTGGTGCTCCATTTTTCGTGTTTCTGACTGGCTGTGCGATCAGCCAGAAACAGTCCAAGGGCGATCAGCGCACAAGGGGCAGCTGCGCCACCGACAAGTTTCAGATAGACATCAACCGGCTCTGGCAATTCCCACGGCGAGAACATCACAATCGTGCCAAGGGTCGGTGCAATCAGCAGCGGGTTTTTAATCAGTGCCTTTAGCGTCTTGATGACAATATGAAACCGGTTTGCTTCCTGTTGCAGGCCGAACTCGATCAGGATGATGGCAATCGCAAACAGCACACAGGCCGTCAGGATCGTCGCGATCAGGGTGGCCGCCAGACCGCTTTCACCAATCAGGGCAAGCACAAGCGGGAAGCCGAGAAATCCGGCATTGGCGTAACTGGTTGTCAGCCCGTCAATCACCGCATCGACCAGATGATGGCCACTGGCGATACGCATCACGATGGTCAGGATGAAAACAAAGCCGCACCCGAACCCGAAGGCCAGAATGAAGTCAGGTTGCCAGATTTCATGCGGCTCGGCCTTGGCCATGATGTCAAACAACAGGGCCGGAAGGGCGAAATAAACAACAAGCCGGTTGATTTCACGCGTCGCAGTCGGGCCAAGTGCGCCGCTTTTGCGCGCAACCCATCCTGTGAGGATCAGCGCGAAAATCGGCAGGATAATCAAAATCTGGGACAGCATCATTGATCCTGAGAAGTGAGGCGCCTGACCATCGGGTGGGCAAGCGTGTCCCTTGATGCACTGTCTGTTTGGTGAATGTCTACTGCAAATCAATCATAAGGGTAGTCCGACGTGGTTCGTGCCGAGATGGGTGGGGCAAAGGGGCGTTCAGATATCGGCAGAACTGCGTAAATCGGGACAAAAAAAGCATGAAGGGGCAAAGAACATGGAAATTTCTGTGCCGAGGCGCTATGTTCCGCGTCAATTATTGAGAAAAACAATCCCACCTTGTTTTTGAGAGAGACGAGAGCCTTCCATGAGTGATTTTGTCTATAAACCCATGTTCGAACAGGGGAAGGACACCACCCCGTATCGCAAGATCGGTGATGAGGGTGTTTCCACCGTTGACGTCAATGGCGAGACCTATTTGAAGGTCGAACCCGAAGCGATTGAAAAGCTGACCCTTCAGGCATTCTTTGATTGTTCGCACCTGTTGCGTCCGGGGCACCTTGAACAGCTTCGCAAGATCCTTGATGACGAAGAAGCGACCCCCAACGACAAGTTCGTGGCGATGGATCTTCTGAAAAACGCATCCATCGCATCGGGCGGTGTGTTGCCGATGTGTCAGGATACCGGAACGGCAATCGTCATGGGCAAACGTGGTGGCAAGGTCATCACCGATGGTTCAGATGAAGAAGCACTGTCCAAAGGCATCTGGCAGGCTTATCAGAAGCATAACCTTCGATTCTCGCAGGTTTCCCCGATCAATATGTTCGAAGAAAAGAACACCGGTTCGAACCTTCCGGCTCAGATTGATCTGTATGCGACCAAGGGCGATGAATACAAATTCATGTTCATGGCAAAGGGTGGCGGGTCTGCCAACAAGACCTTCCTGTTCCAGCAGACCAAGGCACTTCTGAACCCGGAAAGCCTGCGCAAGTTTCTTGATGAGAAAATCCGTACCCTTGGCACTTCGGCTTGCCCGCCCTATCACCTTGCCATCGTCATTGGCGGTACGTCGGCAGAAGCCTGCCTCAAGACCGTGAAAATGGCGTCTGCGCGTTATTACGACAACCTTCCGACCGAAGGTGGCGATCATGGTCAGGCCTATCGCGACCTTGAATGGGAACAGAAGGTTCTTGCGATGACCCGCGAAATGGGCATCGGCGCACAGTTCGGCGGCAAGTATTTCTGCCATGATGTGCGTGTGATCCGTCTGCCGCGTCATGGTGCAAGCTGCCCGGTTGGTCTTGGGGTTTCGTGCTCTGCCGACCGTCAGATTCTTGGCAAGATCACCAAGGACGGTATCTTCATCGAGGATCTCGAACATGATCCGGCGAAATACCTTCCGCAAGTGACCGACGAGCATCTTGAAGACGAAGTGGTCAAGGTTGACCTGAACCGTCCGATGGATGAAATCCGCAAGCAGCTGTCGCAATATGCGGTGAAAACCCGTCTGTCGCTGACCGGTACTGTGATTGTGGCCCGTGACATCGCGCACGCCAAAATCAAGGAACGCCTTGATGCCGGCGAAGAGATGCCCGAATACCTGAAAAACCATCCGGTCTATTATGCAGGCCCGGCCAAGACCCCGGAAGGTATGCCTTCAGGTTCGTTCGGCCCGACCACGGCAGGCCGTATGGATGCCTATGTCGAGCAGTTCCAGGCCGCTGGCGGTTCGTTCGTGATGCTGGCAAAGGGCAACCGTTCGAAGGCCGTCAAGGATGCTTGTAACAAGTATGGCGGTTTCTATCTTGGTTCCATCGGTGGTCCGGCTGCACGTCTGGCACAGGATTGCATCAAGAAGGTCGAAGTTCACGAATATCCGGAACTTGGCATGGAAGCCGTCTGGAAGATCGAAGTTGAAGACTTCCCGGCCTTTATCGTCATTGATGACAAGGGCAATGATTTCTTTGCCGAATTCGGCATCTGATTTCAGTCTGATCGTCCTGAAAGAATACAAACGGCGCAGGGAAAACCTTGCGCCGTTTTTCTATTGTGCCGCAACGCATGGCTGACCTCCGGTCAAAGGGGTTGCCCGCTGGCAGTGAAAATGGTCTGATTCCGGCAAAATCAACCCTTTATCGGATAACTTGTTATGTCTGAAACTTCCGCGCTTCGTGCCACCAGCGCGACGGAAAGCCGACTTGTCGGTGTGACATCTGCCCTTGCTACGGTCTTCATCTGGGCCGGTTGGCTGATTGCAACCCGCTATGCCATGACATCGAACTTTACGGCGGTGGATATCGGTCTTTTGCGCTTTGTGGTGCCGTTTGTGTTGCTTGCCCCGATCTGGCTTAAAAAAGGCATCTGGCCCAAGGGGCTTTCGATTGCCAACGGACTTTTGATGCTGGTTGGATCCGGGGCGTTTTATACCCTGATGGTTGCCAGTGCCCTTCAATTTGTTCCAGCCAGCCATGTTGGCATTCTGTTGCCCGGCGTGATGGCTGTCTGGGCGGTCTTGATAGCTGTCGTGATGTTTGGCGAACGTCCGGGCAAGGTGCGTCTGGGTGGATATGCCGCGGTGATTGTCGGTGTGCTGTCGCTGGTTGCGCTCAAACCGGCCGGTGCGATCAGCAGTGAGATGTTGCTTGGCTACGGCCTTGTTTCGGCCGGGGCGTTTATGTGGGCGTGTTACACCCATGCCATGCGCCAAAGCGGCCTTGGCGCGCTTGAAGCGGCGGCTTTTGTCGGGTTCTGGTCCTTTGTGATCATGGCGGTTATTGCGCTGTTTACCGGGACAACGCTTGCTGATGCGCCGGTGGGTGATGTCATGATGCTTCTGACCGCACAGGGGCTTTTGGCCGGGTGTGTTGCCGTCATTACCTATGGTCTTGCCGTGCGTCATATCGGCTCGACCGGTGCGTCGGCCTTTGGCGCAATGACCCCGGCACTGACCGCACTTGGCGGTGTTGTGCTGCTGGGTGAGCAGGGCAACCTTGCGCTGGTTCTTGCCGTGGTTCTTGTGATCCTTGGCGTGATGGTCGCGTCTGGTGTGTTTCGCAAGATGAAGATCTGACCACTAGGTCCGGGCAGTTTCACAATGGAAATCAATGTGACGAAGTCCTGAAGCCGGTAAATTGTATTGCACACGCGAAATGTTCTTTTCGCGTGTGCAATATTACGCTAATGTAACAGCAGCTAAAGGCAACGGCGCCTTGGCATTTCCAAAATCGGCAGGCAACGAGGCTTGCGCAACCTGTTCGGGGCCCTTTGGGGATCACGAACCGTTTCAGCCTCGGAGTTATCAGATGTTTGCCGGTTTCATTCGTTCCGTATCCCCCGAAAATGATCGTGATTTCCAGCGTGCGCCAAATGGTACGGCACTGGTTGATATTTTGCGTCTGTTGCGCAGGGTAAGTTCTGTCGCTGATGAAGCCTCCGCACGCAATGAAGCCATTGCCGACATTCTGCGTGCCGTTTGTGAATATTGTAACTGGCCGGTCGGGCATGCCTATGTGCGGAACGGAGATCAGTTGTCGTCTGCGGGAATCTGGTCGGTTAGCGCGTCGATTTCCGCGTCAGATATCGCGGACTTTCGCGCTCAGTCCGAACAGACTGTTTTCGCACTGGGACAGGGATTGATTGGGTCTGTTGCGGCAAACGGTGATGCTGTCTGTATTCCGGACGTGACACAAAAGGACGGTTTTCTTCGCGCTTCGTCTGCGGCACGCAACGGGTTGCGCGGTTGCTTCGCCTTGCCGGTCAAGCTGGCTGGCCGGACGGAAGGAGTGATTGAATTCTTTAGCCCCGATGTTGCACAACTTGATGACGAGATGCTCGAACTACTGGGTTTCGTTGGCGGACAGGTTGCCCGTATTCTTGAACGCGAACAGGTTCTTAAATCGCGGGAACAACTGGCGTCTGACTTCGAAAGCCAGATTCAGGGGACGGTTGGGATGCTGGGGGCTGCGGTCAGCCAGATGCGCAGTGCGCTTGATATTCTGAGCGATAGTTCGGATCAAACCCGCGTATGCAGTCAGGGAATTGATCAGGCTGCCGAGCGGGCACTTTCGCGCATTGAAAATGTCGCCCAACAGATGGAAACCCTGAAAGATCAGCTGGTTCTGGTTGGAGCCGATGCCGCTGATACCGTCAGAACCACCCATGAAATCGGACGGCAGGCCCGTGATATGCGCGATACGTTTGTGTCCCTTAAGGAACGTGCGGCTGATGCTGAAAAGATGTTGTCATCAATCTCGGCGATTGCAGCACAGACAAAGATGCTGGGACTGAATGCCTCGATCGAGGCCGCACGTGTTGGCGAAGCGGGCAAAGGCTTTGCAATTGTCGCCAAGGAGGTCAAGGCACTCGCCGGGCAATCGGCCAGCGCGACGGACGAAATTTCGCGCTGGATGAGTGCGATGCTTGACGCAATTGCCAAGGCCGGTGGCGATATAGATCAGATCGCAGTGGCCATGGATGATCTTGAGGCGCGCTCTGAAACCACAGCATCGCAAACCGAACAGCAGGCTGGCATCTGTATCTCGGTTGCATCAGATGCCAGTGTTGCAGTCGGCGAGGCACGCTCTGTCGGAGACAGCGTTGTTGAAATCACCAATGCGATCAAACACACCGATACGGTTTCATCCGAACTGGGAGATGCCGCCAGAAACCTTGAAACACAGGGGGCCGAGCTCAGCGCCCGGGTTGAAGGTTTTGTCGGCAAAATTCTTGCGCTTTAGGCGAGCTAGATAATTTCGCCATCCGGCTTGGTCAGATGAGCTGTGCGCCTTGCCACCAGGCGTGCCAAGGGTGGCCCAAAAGCCAGAACCATAAAGAACCGGGTTGCCTGCAAGACCAGAATGAAGGACAGGTCGACATTGGTGCTGGCCGCAATGATGGCAACGGAGTCAAGGCCGCCCGGGCTTGTGGCCAGATAGGCGGTCAGTGGATCGACATCCATGAAGATAACCAAAAGGGCCGAAATCCCGGCACAAAAGCCGATCAGCATCACGATCGATAACAGAACCTTGGGAAAGGCGTGCGCTGCGTGGCGCAAAACCGATGGCGTGAATTTAAGCCCGATGACCCAGCCGATCATTGCATAGGTCAGGCCCAGAAACCATTCGGGCAATACCACATCAAGATAACCGCTGACATGGAGGATCATCGTAAGGATGATCGGCACCAGAAGCGGGCCCGAAGGCAAACGAGATTTCGCACCAAGCACACAGCAAACAGCAGCAAGCACCAGCGTCATGGCAAAACCTGTCGCATCAAGGGGCGGAAACCATTGATGGGCTTCTGCGGCTGCGGCGGCGACCGCCGGGTCGACCCAGAAATTGGCGACACTTGAAGCCACGGCCACGACGATCACCACACGCACATATTGCATGAAGGCAACCAAACGGGCATCTGCCCCGAAGGCCTCGGCCATGATGACCATTGCCGAGGCCGCACCGGGCGATGATCCCCATATGCCTGCTGTTCCGGGCAAGACCTGTTTGACGCAAAGGATCCAGCCCAAAAAGCTGCTGGCAAGAAGGGTCATGGTCGTTACACCAATGATCAGCGGCCAGTCCTGCACAAAGGAAGTCAGGATGCCAATCGTCATTGAACCACCGATCATGACCCCGAGCACCGATTGCGCGCCAAGATAAAGCGACTTGGGCGGGGTGATGGTTGCGCCATTGGTGCCCATCAAAATCCCGATCATCATCGGACCAACCAGAAGGGCCGCGGGTACATGCCATTGATGCAGAACGACGGAGACAGCCAGGGATACGGCTATCATCAATAGCCATTGAACCGGTTTTGGCAGCCGTCCTATGCGTTCTCTGGGCGGGGCGGCTGGTGTTTCAGGGCGTTCTGAGGACACGATTATGGCCTTTGCATTGTGAAGGACAAATCATCGCGGGTGGCGCGACGCGGCATGGCTCGACAATTGGGGCGTGTCGACGGGGCGGGTTTGGCAATTATAACCTTATAATCATTTGAGAATAGAGTCTTTGCGCGGTGAATATCGCGGGCCAGTCGGTCAGACCATGATTGCGCTTGGACAGGGCGTGCCCGTTGCGTATGACTTAAAGCTATTGTTCGATTTATCAAAGGGATCATCAATGAGCACCGATCCGATCAACTTCCTGTTTGATGGCGACGCGAATGCCAAGCTGACCATCGCGCTGGCGCATGGGGCCGGGGCACCGATGGACAGTCCGTTCATGAATGAAATGGCGGTGGCACTGGCCAAAGGCGGTTTGCGGGTTGCGCGGTTTGAATTTCCCTATATGGCCAAGCGCAGGCTGGATGGCAAAAAGCGCGGGCCGGATCGGGCGCCGGTTTTGATCCCGTTTCTGGGCGAGGTCGTTTCACAGCTTGGCGGGCCGGAAATGCTGATCCTTGGGGGTAAATCCATGGGCGGGCGGATGGCCAGCATGGTCGCAGATGATCTTGGTGTGGCGGGGCTTGTATGCCTTGGATATCCGTTCCATCCGCCGGGAAAACCTGACAACCTGCGCACCGAGCATCTGGCAAAACTTGTGACACCGACCCTGATTTGTCATGGCACGCGCGACCCGTTCGGCTCGCCTGACGAGGTGGTGGGCTATGATCTTTCAGATGCTATCAGGCTGCATTGGGTCGAAGATGGCGAACATGATTTCAAGCCGCGCAAAAGTTCCGGGCGAACCCAAAGCCAGAATATTTCCGATGCGGCCAGCGCAATATCGGACTTTGCCAAAACACTGATCTGATGAAAACAGCCCGCCAGATGGCGGGCTGTCGCTTTCATGCAGGGGCGATTGGGTTTGATATCCGGCGCGAGGAGGTCAGGCGATAACAGCCTGTGCATCATCAAGGAAATGCTGGGCATATTCCGGGGCGATCTGACCGGTTTGGCTTGCGACATCGATACGCACGCCATTCGGGTCAAGCAGGGCAAAATGACGCTGTCCCCATGGTTCATCACGGACTTCAAGGGCGAAGTCGAAACCGGCATCGCGCAATTCGTCTGCCGCCAGACCGGCATCCTCAACCTCAAGGCAAAGCACGCTGCCTTCGCCAAGGGTGGCGGCGTGGAAAATGGCGGGCTGGGTTTCGTGACCCGGTTTCATCAAGCCAAGCTGGACGGATGGGAAATCTGCCCAGACAAGTTGGCAATACCAGTCACCATCAAAGACGGGGGTAAAGCCGAGCTTCTTATAGAAGGCGCGGCTTTGAGTGAATTTGTCGGTGATGATGATTGGATAGGAATTGGTGACTTTCATTGTCTTTCTCCTGACATTGGCGTTTGGGTCCTGTCCCGATTTCGCAATAATTACACATCCCTCCTGACAGGAGCCTGTCAGGAGCGGTATGATAATTTTCAGGGCAGGATGACGAAGGAGTGATCATGAGAAGGGCCGACAGACTATTTCGCCTTGTCCAAATCTTGCGCCGCCGGAAACTGTGCCGGGCATGTGACTTGGCCGAGGAACTGGAAGTTTCCGAACGTACCATTTACCGCGATATCCGCGACCTTGCTGCGTCAGGTGTTCCTGTCGAGGGCGAGGCGGGCGTTGGTTACATCCTGCGTGATGGATATGACCTGCCACCCTTGATGTTTGATGCCGACGAGATCGAGGCACTGGTCGTGGCCGCACGCATGGTACAAAGCTGGACCGATCCGCAAATGGCACGGGCCGCAGGCGATGCGCTGACCAAGATTGAGGCCGTCTTGCCCGAGAAAATGCGCGGGTTGATTGGCGGCGTGCCGATTGCGGTGGCGGAAATTGCTCAGGAACCAATCGCGATTTCGATGCCAGACCTCAGACGTGCCATTCGGGAACGTAACCTGATTGATATCGACTATACCGATGCCAAGGGCGATGAAACCAGACGACGTGTCTGGCCTTTGGGAATGCTGTTTTTCGGTAGCACATGGTTGCTGGCGTGCTGGTGCGAGTTGCGCGAGGCCTTTCGGGTTTTCCGTGCCGATCGTATTCGCGGTATGGAAATTTCCACCAACAAATACCGACCCGTGCCGGGGCGTTCATTGCGGGACTATCTGATTTCCGAGGGCGTCGAGGGGGAGATACTCAATGGCATCGGTCGATAACGAGTTTGTTCTGACCTTCGCGGAACTTCTGTCCCCGCTGGGAAACATTCGGGCGAAGCGGATGTTTGGCGGCTTCGGGCTTTATTGCAACGGCTTGTTCTTTGCGATCATTTTCGATGATGTGGCCTATTTCAAAGGCGATGCGCAAACCAGCGAAACCTATGAAGCCATGGGAATGGAGCCGTTTCTTGTGCCGTCGGGACGCGCGCACCTGTCCTATTTCGAAGTGCCGGGCGAATGGTTCGATGACACCGATCAACTCATGAAGTTTGCCCATATGGCTCTCGGCGCTGCACACAGGGCAGAGGCAGCAAAAGGTGCCAAGACCCGCAACAGGAACCCCGTCAGGCAAAAACAAAAAACCACGGAATAGAAAGGCTGCGCGAATTTTCCAATTCTTTGCCGGGGCGGGATGTGTCATCGCCAATATGCGTTGAAATTTGTGCGTTTGCAGCGCATGGGCAGATCAGGGTATGTTGTCTAATATAAATTGTGTGTAGTATTTCGCTATGACAATGAATGTATTGGGTTCCTGATTCGTGGCAGTCGGCAAGTTCTGGCAACATGTTGCCGATATCTTCAAGATCCAAACTGAAAAACCGGAGCTGATCCGTGCGCAGGTCCAGGCATTGTCACGCCAAATTCCTGTGCTTTACATGCTGTTGCTCGCCAATGCGGTGGCACTGGCTTATACGCATTATGGTGATGCACCGGACTGGCTGACGGTCTACGCCGTGATCGTTCTGGGGACTGTGTGCATCGCCCGCGCAATAGCCTGGAGCCGGGCAAGAGTCGACATTGATGATATCAGTGTGTGCCTGGGTCATTTGCGCCGGATAAGGGTGCTTGCTGCGACGGTTTCGGTTCTGTTTACCGCCTGGGCGATTACAATGTTCGATTATGGCGATGCCTATCAACAGGGGCATGTCGCCTATTTCATCTCGATCACGGTTGTTGGTTGTATCTTCTGTCTGGTGAACTTCCCGCCTGCGGCAATGCTTGTCGTGGTGATTGTGCTTGGCACCTTTGTGATGTTCTTCGGATTGAGCGGCAACGAGGTCTATGTCGCGATCGCGGTCAATATGGCGCTGGTTTCGGTGATGATCATCCAGATCATTCGAAGCTTCTATGCCAATTTTGCCGGACTCATTGATACCCAGCTTGATCTTGAAGAACAGCATCAGACAACAATCGAGCTTTCCCGCCAAAACGAAGCTCTTGCCCTGATTGATCCGTTGACCGGTCTTTCAAACCGACGTGCGTTTTTCACTCATCTTGATGAAATGGTCAAAAGGTCGGAGCCAGAGAAGACATTTGCTGTTGCGATGATCGATCTCGACGGGTTCAAGCCGGTTAATGACGTCCATGGACATCCGGCCGGGGACGAGCTTTTGATGCAGGCCGGTGAAAGATTGCGGCGGATACTTGGTGAGGATACGCTTCTTGCCAGACTGGGCGGGGACGAGTTTGGTGCCGTTTTGACCAAACAGGGTGATGCAATCGAGCTGATCGAGCTTGGTCATCATCTTTGTAAGGCACTTAATCAGCCTTTTACGCTGAGTACGATTACAGTTCAGGTCTCTGCATCGTTGGGTTTTGCGACTTACCCCAATGTTGCACGCAGTTCGAATGGATTGTTCGAGCGCGCCGATTTCGCCCTGTATCACGCCAAGAAGAACTGCCCGGGTGAACCGGTGTTATTTGCGGCCCATCATGAAACATTGATCAGGCATGATTCCCAGATTGAGCAGGCTTTGCGCAAAGCCGACCTTTCAAAAGAACTTACCCTTCATTATCAACCGGTCTTTGATGTGAAGTCGGGTAACGTTGTTTCGGTCGAAGCACTGGCACGTTGGGACAGTGTCCTGATGGGACGGGTGTCGCCGGGGACATTTTTCCCGGTGGCAGAAAAAACCGGTCAGGTGAATCTTCTGACCAGAGTTCTGTTTGAAAAACTTTTGGCCGATATGATGCACTGGCCGAATTCGGTTGCGGTATCTTTTAACCTGTCAGCTCGTGACATTGTTTTGTCTGACACGGTCGAATGGCTGATCGAACAGATCAGAAACCGCAAACTTGACCCGGCCAGACTGACATTTGAAGTCACCGAAACGGCCTTTCTGCGTGATTTTGCCGCTGCACGGACCAGCATTAGATATTTGCGTGAACATGGTGCGCGTATTGCCCTTGATGATTTCGGGATCGGCTATTCCAGTTTGCGTTACGTCCATGAGCTGGAATTTGATGTGCTTAAGGTTGATCGCAGCTTTATCACGCCGCTTCCCGGCAATGAACGCAGCCGCCGGATTGTCAAAACCGTGATCGACATGTGTGCAAATCTTGGGATCGATTGTGTCCTTGAAGGTATCGAAACCGAACATCAGCGCGACGAGATCACCGTACTTGGTGGCTGTTTGATGCAGGGTTATTTCTTTGCCAGGCCCGCGCCCGAACCACACCTGATGCCTTTATCTGACAGCCTTAAATCCTGACTGCGCCGCTTCCCGGCATTTATAAAGATGCCAAACGACTTTTGAGACGACCCGGTTAATCTTCCCGCAACCAGATGGCGTTAATCTGTTTCACGCGGGATCTCAAATTTCAGTCAAAACTGACTGCCGATCCCGATTTTTGGCGGGAACGGGGCATCTGGCAATGTCGTCGCAGACACAGGTTTCGCAGTCACAGCATATCGCATTTGCAGGCGAGATTGATCTTGCGCCGGAAATTCGTGCGCGATTACGTGACCTGATTGATGGTCTGCCAAGTCAGCCAGCCCGGCTTCGGGTTCTTGGGCATGTATTGCTTGACCTCGGTCTGGGGGATTTGGCCCTGAATGCATTTGGGCGGGCTTTGCTGCTTGATGATCTTGACGCATCTACACATCTGGGCCTGACGCGGGTTTATCTTCAAACCGGCCGCCGGGAAACCGGACTGGAACATCTTGAAATTGCGATCAGCCTGCGACCCGATGCGCGAGAATTGCGGGTTCTTGCCGCCGATCTTCTCGGGTGCCGTGACAAGATGCGGGCACTTGATCAATTGGGGGCGGTTCTTGCAGCGGAACCTGATCATGCCGGTGCGCGCAAGGGACTGGCAAATCTGGTGCGGACCGTGATTGCCGGGCGTCTGCAATCCAAACGTGACATCGTGATCCGTGAACGTCCCGAGCCAACAGTTGATCGCACCCAGTTTGTCTGGGGTGAGGATGAACCGTTTGGCGATCTGGTCCAGTCAAGCGTCGGACGGGCGCGCTATCATTCCTGAATACCGGTTCGACATGGCTAGATCGCGCAGGGGATCGGTGTCGATTGCAGGGACACAATCGTAAAGTCATCTGAAAGTTTGGCCGGGGCGCGATCCATGAACTGATCGGCAATCTGGGCTGCCAGATCAATTTCCTTGCGGTTTTCGATGATGGTTTCACGCAGCATTGTAAGCAACTTGTCCTCGCTCAGGAACTGCCCATCATCAAGTGTGGTTTCAATCAGCGCATCGCTATAAAGCAGCAGGAAGTTGGCGGCCGTAAAGCTGACTTCTCGCGTTTCATAGCGTGCATCACGAATGACACCCAGTGGAACACCCGACCCGTCAAGATAGCGCGCTTGCCCTGTGAGGCTGTTGCCAAGGATCGGTGACGTACAGGCAGCGCTGGCATAGGTGAACTTGCCCCGAACCCGGTCAATGACCCCGTAAAGCATGGTGGCATATTGCCCGACGGGCAAAAGGCCCTTGAGATGGCGGTTAAGGTTTTCAAGATACTCACCGGGTTCACGGTCGCGAAGCTGATCGGACCAGATCAGGGAATGCAGACGGAAAGTGTTCAATGCTGCACCCAGGCCATGACCGGCAAAGTCAACAATGTAAACACCGAGCCGATGTTCATCAATTGGCACCAGTCCCCACATGTCACCGCCCAGCTCGGATGACATCTGGAAGGTGGCGCTGATCCGTAATCCGTAATCAAGTCCGGTGCCGCGATAATTTTCAGGCGCCGGGTTAAGGTTTTCCTGCATGTCGCGGGCAAGGGTCAGTTCGGACCGGGTTCTTTCCTGATATGCCTGAAGCTGTTTGACCAGCAGGCGGTTTTCAAGGTGAATGCGGGTACGTGCAATCAGTTCCGCCTTGTTAAGCGGTTTAAGAATCAGGTCGGTCGCGCCATCATCGAAAATCCGTGTGCGGCCCTCATTTTCCTCAAGCGCTGTCTGGGCGATGATCGGGGTTTCGGCAAAATCCGGATTGGCTCGCAGCGCCTTGCAGACACCATAACCATCGAGTTTCGGCATGATGATGTCGAGAATGATCAGATCGGGATTGTGTTTCCGGACCTGTTCGATGGCATCCTCACCGTCCTTGGCAAATGCAAGGTTGGTAAAGCCTTCTGCACGCAGGTAGGACGCGATGATTTCGCGTGACAGCAATGTGTCATCGGCAATCAGAATGGTCGCGTTCTGAGGATTGCGAATATCGACATCGGTTTCGTGAGCCGGCTGGCTTGTCAGTCGGGCATTTGTAGGCGTCGATGAGGACGGGAATTCAGTGCCTTCCTGATCAAATTCAAGTTCTATGCTCCGTCCGTCACGGGAGAAATTCACCGCATGGCAAAGGCTTCTGATTAATGGCAGTCCCCGTCCGAAGGTCGTTTTGCGACCTGCCACATTGGTTGGGCAGGAGTCGGCAGGTGGTGTGAAGCCATTTCCCTGATCGTTGATTGAAATAACGATATGGCCGTTTTTGCGCTTGCGTGCGGTCAGCAGGATGGCCCGCCCGCCATGTTTGCCAGATGCAAGGCGACGTTTGGTTTCTTCCCCCAGTTCGGTAAAGCTGTCCATCGACAGATGGCCGCTGGTGTCGAGTTCCAGATTGCCGTGAATAAGGGAGTTGGCAAAGGCTTCCTGTACAGCCATCTCGACTGTCGGGGCGATTTTTTCGCCAATGAGTTCCCGATGGCGTAGTGCGGTTACAAATTTCCGGGCGACGGGCAGGTAATAGGCGCTTCGCGTCGACAGGCATATGGACAGGGTGTTCTTGTTGCCACCTTGTTGCTTGATCAAAGGGGCAATATCGGCAAGATCTATCTCGCGGGAACATTCGACAAAGACGTCGCAATTCAGTCTGGTCAGTGCGCCAAGCCATTCGCGGCTGGCGTCAGGGGGGACCAGACAGGCAGAGAAATGATTGCTGTGGGAAAAATCCTCAGGTGTCTGACCAAATGTATATCTGACAGAGCGGTTTTCGGGCATTTCCCAAATAGCACTGCTGGCGATAAACGCATCCACATCATCAAGGGCAAGCGATTGGGCAACGGCGATGGACGGGTTCATGCGGCTTTCTCTGCCAGCGGTCATGGATTAGTTCTCAAGCTTGAACAAGGTATCAAACCGGGCGACTTCAAGCATGCGTTTGACCTGTCCCTGTGCGCCACGAATGACGACTGTGGTATTGGTCTTTTCGCCTTCGTCACGGGCGAGAAGCAACATCCCGAGGCCAGCCGAATCAATGAATTCCACCGCAGCGACATCCAGAACATAGGTGCTTGATCCGTGGGTCCGGATTTCTTCAATCAGTTTGCGAAAACTGGAATGGTCACCAAATGTAAAGCGTCCACCAAGTTCGACTGTCGTGGTCCCATTGGCGCATTCTGTCTTGTAGTTCAAAATTGATACTCCTGGCAGCGGGTAACGTCGTAAAAACTATACCTTTTTTAACCTAAGTCTGATTGTGTATGCTTTAGGATGCCACTGCAAGAATGTTAGACGTTGTGACGGGCACGGCGCTATCAGTATGCTGGGCTATAGTGGCTATATCGGGACATGAACCAGAAAATGCCAGAGCAGGCACGCATTGTAATTGTTGAGGATACATTATCGCTTGCGCGGGTGTATCAGGACTACCTGCGTGCGGATGGTCATCTGGTTGATCATGTCGTGACGGGCGCAGATGCCATAGAACGTCTGAACCAAAATCCGCCTGATGCCATGGTTCTTGACCTTGTTTTGCCCGATATGGACGGTCGCGAAGTATTGCGCGCCGCCGCACAGATCAGCCCTGATTGCAAAGTTGTGGTGATTACGGCCCACGGGTCGGTCAATGTCGCGGTCGAGGCCATGCGCGAAGGAGCCTGGGATTTTCTGCTTAAACCGTTCACAGCAGATAAATTGCGCGAAACCGTGACCAAGGCACTGGCTGGAATGCCATCAATTTCCAACAGCCCGAACACAGATTTGGTCGAAACAGAAACCGACAAGATGTATTTCGACATCATTGGCGGTTCGGAAAACATGCGCGACATCTATCGCATTATCGAAAATGCCGCGCCAAGCCGAGCGACCGTCTTTATCACCGGAGAGTCCGGGACGGGCAAGGAGCTGGCAGCCGAAGCCATTCACCGCCGATCCGAACGTGCAAAGGCGCCGTTCATTCCACTTAACTGTGGTGCCATTCCCAAAGACCTGATGGAAAGCGAGATTTTCGGTCACGTCAAAGGGGCGTTTACCGGTGCCGTTTCTGATCGCGAGGGTGCAGCCCATCGGGCCGAGGGTGGAACGCTGTTTCTTGATGAAATCTGTGAGATGGATCTGGATCTTCAGACCAAACTTCTGCGTTTCATTCAGACAGGAACATTCCAGAAGGTTGGTGGCAGTTCGCTTGAAACCGTGGACGTCCGGTTTGTGTGCGCAACCAACCGTGACCCGCTTGAAGAAGTGCGCACCGGACGGTTCCGCGAAGACCTTTACTACCGTCTGCATGTGATCCCGCTTCATATGCCGCCCTTGCGTGATCGCGATAACGATATCCTGCAGATCGCCAATTTTTACCTGCAACGCTATACCCGCGAAGAAGGGCGTGATTTCGAAAAGTTCAGCCCCGAAGTCTCGGCCCTGTTTGCGCGCTATACCTGGCCGGGGAATATCCGCCAGCTTCAGAACATCATCCGTAACATCGTTGTTCTCAATAACGGGACGGAAGTTACCCTTTCGATGGTGCCGCGCCCGGTTAATAGCGGTACCGAGGATGACCATTTCGGATCCGCGACGATCGAGGCCCCGCCACCCCATCCTGTGGTCTCGCGCGAAACAGGCGGGACTGGCCGGTTGTGGGAAGGCGACCCCGAGGCATTGGCCTTTCTCGCCGGTGCGCGCCAGATGCGAAAGGTTGTCGAAAACCATCAGACGGGAAAAAACAGCCAGCTTGTCGGTGTTGGCACGGCATCGGGTGACCGTACCGGCATGGCCCCCCGTGGGCTAAGCGACAATGGACTGGGATATTCTGAAATCCGGCCGCTTTGGCAGGTCGAAAAGCAGGCGATTGAAGAGGCGATTGAACGGTGTGGCGGATCGATCCCGCGGGCAGCCGATGCACTTGGCGTCAGTCCGTCAACGATCTATCGCAAAAAGCAATCATGGGAAGATAACGGCCTGTAAAAGTGCCTATGCGTGATCCCGGCTTTTCCAGTCATCAAGTGCGCTGACAAGACGCTGCCATTCCGGCTCGGTGCCGGGAAAGCCAAAGCGGACCTTGTTGTGATCATGATCAAACAGACGTACCAGAATGCCGTATCGGGCAAGATGGTCGGCAAGTTTTGCGCAATCCGCACCATCGTAATAGCGAAACAGATCGGTCGCCCCGGAAAGGGTCAAGGTCGAATTTGCGCCGATCAGATCATCCAGTCGCACAGCGTCGCTTGCCAATCGGGACCGGGTTTGGTTCTGCCAGGTTTGATCCCCGAAGGCGCGCCTGGCAATTTCAATGGTCGGGCCCGGAATGGCCCACGGCCCGATCCGTTCGGACAAGCCAGCGGCAAGGTCGGGTGCCATAACAACGCATCCCAACCGGACCCCGGCCAACCCGAAAAACTTGCCAAATGAACGCAGGACAAGCGTGTTGGGCAAGTCACCAATGATCGGACAGATCGATTGGTCCGGCTGACAATCCATGAAGGCTTCATCAACGATCAGAAAGCTTCGCGCCTGCTTGGCAAGTTCGGAGAGCGCCGCGATTTCAGACGGGGGCAGGATGCCGCCATCCGGATTGTTGGGGTTAACAATGATTACAATGGTGCCGGGGGCCGCAGATCGCAGGATTTCCTTGGTCGCATCAAAACGGTCACCGGATGCCGTTTCATGGGGGGCGCAGTCATGCCCGGCCCGTGTCCAGCACCGGGCATGTTCGCCATAGGTCGGCCCCATGATGTGAACCTTTGATATGTCGATCCGGTCCCTGATCCAGAAAGGGATGGTTTGAATAAGCGCCTGTGTGCCCGGTGCACAGACCATGTAATCCGGTGCAGGGACACCATAATAATCGCAAGCTGCACGTTTCAACCGATCAAGCTCGGACGCTAATGGCAAACGTTGCCAATGGGCGGTGGCAATATCGATGACGGGATAGCCCACCGGATTGATCCCGGTTGACAGATCAAGCCAGTCTTCAGCGGGGATGCCGTATTTTCGTGAAGCGGCATCTATCGCCCCGCCATGATTGATCGGAGCTTGTGGCTGATGCGGGGTGTTGCTCGATACCATAGATGTGCCAAACCTGATTTTTAAGGGGCAAAGTCTTAATTCCGGGACGTTTTGCCATGATCGAACGGGACTTGCCAATGCGATCCGTGCTGCGTATCGTCCGGCCATCTTCAATACCGGACATTTGTCGATGATCACACCGAAAAACGCCATTCTGCCCGTATCCTGGCAGCAGCTTAATCCGCAGTTATCGATTTCGGAAGCAACCGATGCCCTTGCAAAGATCGAGGAAATTGGAGCGGGGAATGGCGGATTTGACGGTGGTGCACTTTCGGACCGTTTTTGGGACGAGGGGTATTTCCTGATTGACGATGTTCTTCCCGCCGATGAACTCGCCAAGCTGCGTCAGGGGATCGAAACCCTTGTGGCCAATGACCTGCCACCAGCGATGATTTACCTTTATGACGAGGCATGGCAGGTTTTTCAGCGTCTTCGACCGTTGCTCAGTCACTTCCTTGGTGACCGGATCGCGTTGCTTCCGCATTTTTGGGCATGGCATGTCAATCCGGCAGATGGCGGGCGGGGCTGGCCGCCCCATCGCGACTATCAGGGCGAAAGTGCGATTGGTGATGACATGTTGATCAGCCTGTCGCTTTGGGTGCCGCTGAGCAACGCGACGCCTTATAACGGGTGCATGTATGTCTTGCCGCGTTCTTTTGAAAGGCGTTATGAGACGCCGGTCGCCAAGCCGGAAGATGTTGTCTTACAGGATGTCAGGGCACTTCCGGCGGGCCCCGGTGCGGTGATGGGCTGGCGACAGGATTTATATCATTGGGGAAGCCGGGCGAGCATACATGCGACCGAACCCCGGATCAGCCTGTCTCTTGAATTCCAGAACGCGGCATTTGATCCTCTTGCCGAGGAACTTTTAAGCCTTGAACAGCCCCCGGCATTTGAAAAACGTCTGGTTCTGATAGCCAGCCAGTTCGAAAAATACCGGCACATGCAGGACATTGAGGCCAGGACGGTGGATTGGGCCAATGCAGTTCTGGAGCTTTGTTCTGGCAACAGGGTCGGTTAATATTCCAAAGATTGCTGGTGGAGCAAAGAAGCGCTGCGGTTGCTGGGTGTTTCTGGTGCCCGATAAAAAAAGAGGCAGGTATGGATTTGATCGATAAGGACCGGTTTGCAGAGATTTGTTCCGCAGTAGGCAAGGAGCAATTTGCAACGCTGGTTGGTCTGTTACCTGCTTCCTATCAGGAAGAACGCAGCCGACTGATCGAGGCCGCAAATAATAGTGATGCCGAAACATTGTATCGGGCAGCCCACACCATAAAGGGTATGGCGGCCAATATGGCGGCCCTTAAACTGGCGGATGCGGCACGTGATCTGGAAAAATATGACGGGACATACGGGGATGGGCTTCATGCCCGCATTGCCGAACTCGACAAGCTGGTGGAAGACAGCGTTGCGGCCATGATGGCGGAATTAAGCTGATCGGTTCTTTTGGCCGGGTGCCAAAAGCAAGGACAACCAGAACTGGTTGTCCTTGTGATATTCAAGATCAACGTGTGATCAGATCGACGCTGTGGCGGGAAACGCTTTCATTGCCGGTCTCGGTGACAATCACCGAATGGCCCGGACACATTGCGATCCCGGTTTCACTATCCATCAGGATCATGTGCAGGAAGAATACCATACCGGGTTCGGCAATGACCGGATTGCCATGATAGAACATTGGCCAGTCCATCCAGTTCGGTGCAAAGGTCGTTCCCATTGAATAACCGCAGGCATTAAGCCGGTGGGCCTGCATCCCCGCCTGATCACATACCCGGGCATAGGCATCAAAGACCTTGCCAATTGGCTCACCGGGGCGGAGCGCCTCGCGGCAGGCGACCAGCGCATCAGTTGCAACCTTGTGCATTTCGATATGACGCGGCAGGGCCTTGCCAACCGGGATTGTGCGCATCATTGCCGCATGGTAGTGGCGATATGCACCGGCCCATTCCAGCGTGATCTGGTCGGTTTCGCCAATATGTTTGCGGCCTGTGAAATACCGGCACAGAAGGGCATCCCGCCCGGCCCCGATAATGAATTCATTACCCGGATAATCGCCACCACCCGAGAAAATGGCACCTTGCATGGCGGCAAGAATATCGCCCTCAAAGGCACCGGCATGGACTGTATCAAGGGCAGCATCCCATGCATCATCGGCCAGTTCGGCGGCCTTGCGGATGTAATCAAGTTCGGCGGCACTTTTGACAACGCGCAGTTCGGACACCAGTCCGGAAGCATCTTCAAGCGAACAGAAACCATCAAGAGCGGTTTCGAGCTTTTTGCCATTGGCTGCCGTCAGGCCATAGGCCTCATACTCGACGCCGAGTTTCTTGCCGGAACAGCCGAATTCGGCAAGCATGTCACGCAGCTGGAAGGCCGGATTGACATTCGGGCCATCGACCCAGATGCGAATATCTTCAATGTCCGAGGTATGTTGTGCCTGCCGCAAATCCGGGGCGCGGGTGATCAGCGCGACGCGACCATCAACGCCCAGATAAAGGCACTGGAAGAACACATAACCGAATGTGTCATATCCGGTCAGGTAAAACATGCTTTCCTGACGGAACATCAACAACCCGTCCAGCCCTTCTTTTTCGAGCTTTTCAATTGTGCGGGCGCGGCGGTTTGCCAGTTCCTGGCGTTCAAAATGCAGTGCCATGAGACTTATCCCTGATGTGTGTTTGTTTGCAGCGATGCTAGCAGAGATTTTTCAGGGCAAATAGTAAAAATGACAATTCAACATTAAATTGATGACAAATTGTAATTGTCTGATTGGGGCTGTCTTGCCACCACTAGTTATTTTTCCTTTGTAATCAGATATTTCCCGAGAAAAGCCTGTAAAATCGTCGAGTGGGGAATAGAAATTTCAGCAAACCCACCTAAATGAAATATGACGGCACTATTACAGGTGGGGGAGAGAAATGTGCCGGGATTGCTTGTGACCGTCCCATAAAGGAGGCAAGAGTGGCGAGCTTGAACAAACTCTCTGGAAATTCAGAACGGGAAACGTCTGCGTTCCGACCTTATAAAAAGCCGAACTATAACAAATGGCGCCGGGATGACCTTTATCATCTTGCACAACAGCAAGGGATTGAAGATCGCGCCAATATGAGCAATGAAGAGCTCGCGCGGGCACTGAGCCGCGCCCAGTCCGGCGCGCCATAAATCCGGTTGCCTGCATCAGGCCGAACGCAATCTGATCAACAATCCAGCAACTGTTGCAAGTATCAGACGAGGTAAATCCTTGTTTGCGCGGTTATGTTGTGCCTCAAAGAAAGATAATATAATTCAGTGGGTTCACTTGGATTTAGAGCGGTGGCATGTGGCAAATCAGTAAATATTATGGATTTTCTAAAGTAAACTTGCGCAGTCTGATTGACCTTTGAGGCGAAATTCACTATCCGGTCGTATGGATGGCTGAAATTTTTACTTGGCCTTGGATGGTATTTCGTCGGGGAACGGGAATTGCGCGGGATTTTTTTGTGTCTGTTTGGGGGAGGACTGTTCTTTGCCATGGCATCGATTCAGGCCCGCGCAGACCAAAACGAAAGCCAGCCGGACCATATTCGTGTGGCCTTTATCAATCCGGGATATGGTGATCGCGGCTTCTGGAAGGATGTTCGCGATACCATGCAGGCTGCAGCCGATCAGTTTGGTTATGAACTGATCGTGTTTGACAGCGACCGGGACTGGAAAATGATGGTTGAAAGTGCGCAAAAGGCATTTGCGCTTCAACCGCCGCCTGACTTCATTATCGCCGTGAACGAGCATCAGCAGGGAACCCGTATTGTGCTGGAGGCAGAACAGCGCGGCATACCTGTGATCATGTTGCTCAATGACCTGACCGAGGACCAAAAAGACACGTATGGTCGGCCGCGCAAAGACATAAAAAACTGGATCCTGACCCTGACCCCCGATAACGAACGGGCAGGCTATGATATTGCAAAATCCCTGATTGACGGCGCACGTGCGGTTAATGGTGATCAGTTGCCAGGGAAACTGTGTCTGTTGTCGATTGCTGGTGACCGGAAAACGCCAGCCTCACTGGAACGTCTTACCGGACTTGATCATGCCCTAAGTCGCTATCCTGTCCTTGATGAACAGCGCCGACTGGTCGCGAACTGGTCGTATGACGAGGCTTATCGACAGACAGAGGCCTGGTTAAAACGGGGTGGATGTATAGATGCGGTTTGGGCTGCCAATGACAATATTGCTCTGGGGGCGATTGCGGCACTTGAAGCAGCTGGAAAAATACCGGGACAGGATGTTGTCATTGGTGGTCTGAACTGGTCCAGAGAGGGGCTGGCAGCTGTCCTGAATAATCAAATGACATTAACCCATGGCGGACATTTCTTTGCCGGGGCCTGGGTCATGGTGCTGTTGCATGACTATATTAACGATGTTGCAATTTTGAAAGACACTCCCGAAATAACTTTCAGAATGGAAGCTGTTACGCGTGCAAACCTGCCCGAGTTTGGCGATGTTCTGTTTTCACGGGATTGGAATAAAATAGATTTTTCCCGGTTTAGTCTTGTCAATTCACCCAACCGGTCCGAATATCAGTTCGGACTTTTGACGCAGAGCCACCGCCAATAAAAAGCAAAAGCGTCCGGAAAAGAACGACCTTACGCGAATGAGGGAAGCTGGCTTGCCAAAGAAGTTGGACGAAACGCATAACGATATGCTGGCCGGTTTGAAGCTGGGTAGTACAATTGCTGCCCGTCAGCTTAAATATTCGATGCTTCTCGCCCTTGGGCTCGGTTTGATGATCGTTGTGCTACGCGGTTATCACGATTATCAATGGCTCGCGGAAATTTATCATCAAAGCAATCAAAGGGTTACGTCGTCCAACGTGCCCGTGGCTGTCCAGTCGCTTCTTCGGCGTGACAGAGAACTCGCGGACGTGATGGCACGCGGCATGATGAACCAGCGTTCCATTCAGCGCGTCACCTTGCTCAATGCCGAAGACGGTATCTTTTTTGACAGAGAACGCCCTGCCGGTGAAATTCCGACCAGCCTGTGGGGGGATAGAATGTATGGTGGCATTCAAACCGTTATTGTTCCGGTTCGAGACCCCGAACAAAGGCCCGCAGCCACTGTTGGCGAAATGGTTGTCGTTTACAATCCCCAGGTTTTTACAAGCGCCTTTATGTCAAGGTTGTCATGGTCATTTCTGACAACAATGGTGCTTGCTGTCGTGATGGCCTTCATGTTTGCCGCGCTGAGCTATTATATTTTATCGCGCCCGTTGGTGAAGTTGGCGAACTATCTGGTCCGGTCCGACCCGTCAGATGACACGCGGCCCTTGGAAATGCCGCCATATCACAGGTATGATGACGAAATTCAGTTATTGGGATCTGTGACAGTAGGACTTTTTGGCGTCATCCGGAGACAGATTGGTCAGTTGCGCAAGGCACGCGATGAGTTGATGGATGCCAATGTCAATCTTGAAGCCAGGGTTGCTGAACGCACCGACGAGCTGAAAGAGGCCATGCAAAAGCTTGAAGTGCAGGCATCAACCGACTCACTTACAAGCTTGCCCAATCGGCGATCATATCTGGCCCGTTTTGAAGAAGCTGTTTCAACATGGCGTCGTCGCGATACACCAGTATCAATCATCCTGCTTGATATTGACCGTTTCAAGTCCATTAACGATACCTATGGCCATCAGGCTGGCGACGCGGTTCTGGTTGAGTTGTCCAGGATCATGCGGGCAACCGTGCGCGAGATTGATCTTCCTGCGCGTATGGGCGGCGAGGAGTTCGCTGTCTTGCTTCCGGGGGAAGAAATTTCTGGGGCACTTAAACTGGCAGAGCGACTGCGCGTGGCCTTTGAAAATGCATCGGTGTCGTTCGGGGGAAATGTTGTTTCATTTACCGCGAGTTTTGGTGTAGCCGGATTGCCGTCCAGCCAAAGCTTGAAATTGTTTGATGCAGATATCCGCGGGTATATCGAAAGCCTCAAGGACTGGGAAAACAGCGATATTTCCAGTGTTATGTATTCTCTGGCTGATCGCGCGCTTTATGAGGCCAAGGAAAATGGCCGAAATCGCTGCAAACAATGCGACTTCAGGCAAATCCCGGACTATTCGGACGCCTGACTGCCGGTTGATATCAGTTGCGCCCGTCGTCATTCCCCTGACGGGAAATGCGGATGTCGCGGTGAATTGACACACTCATCAACAGACCAAAACTGACCAGAATGGTCATCATCACCGTGCCACCATAGGACACCAGCGGCAGCGGAACGCCGACAACCGGGATCAGGCCCATTACCATTGCGATATTGATAAAGACATAAAGGAAGAAGGTCGATGTCACCCCGATCGCGACCAGTCGTCCGAACTGGTTCCGGCAGCGAAGGGCAATGATATAGCCATAGGTAATGACAAGCGCATAAAGTGCAAGCAGGGCAAGCCCGCCAACCAGCCCGAATTCCTCGCCCAGCATGGTAAAGATAAAGTCGGTCTGCTTTTCAGGCAGGAAATTCAGATGACTTTGCGAACCCAGCATGAAACCTTTGCCAAATAATCCCCCGGAACCCAATGCGATCTTTGACTGGGTAATGTGATACCCGGCGCCCAGCGGATCATTTTCGGGGTTAAGGAAGGTCAGAACGCGGTTCTTCTGATAATCGCGAAGAAACTGCCAGCCAATCGGAATTGCGGCAAGGGCACTGCCCAGAATAAGCGCAAATTTCCACATGCGAACTCCGGCCAGCCAGAAAATAACACCTCCACCGGCGATCAGCAGCAGGGCCGTTCCCAGATCCGGCTGGCGCAGAACAAGTGCCGCTGGTGCCAGAACCATCAAAAGAGGCGGGATCAGGAGTGTGATACGCCCGGTATCCTCGACCGTCAGCCCATGGAAATAGCGGGCCAGAGCAAGCACCAGCGAGATTTTCATAAGTTCTGACGGTTGCAGCTGGAAGAAACCAAGATTGATCCAGCGCTGTGCGCCCATGCCGATATCGCCCTTGATTTCGACACCAACCAAAAGCACAAGCGCCACAAAGTAAGAGAAATACGCAAGTTTCAGCCAAACCCGAATATCGGTGACCGCTATGACAATCATCAGAACTGCGCCTACAGCAAAGCGCATCATCTGACGTTCGGCCCAAGGCTGGAGCGATCCGTTGGCAGCGGAATAAAGCATGGCAAAGCCGATCCCGGACAGGGCGGCAATCAACAGAACCAGCGTCCAGTTCAACAATAGAAGACGGCGTCCAATCGGAACGTAATCGGGATCTTCACCAATGCGATATTTGCTCATGGCCATGGATCAGCCCTCATTCTCGTTGTTTTGGGCTGTGCGTGGCCGCAATTGCGCACTGTTGGGCAGGTTGGCAGCCGAGATACCCTGACGCGCAGATTGAAGTTCCTGTGCCTTTTGCAAAAGGTCACGAACAATTGGTCCGGCAACACCCGAACCACCGCCACCATGCTCCACCACGACACTACAGGCATAGCGCGGGTTATCAACCGGTGCGAAGGCAACAAACAATGCATGGTCACGATATTTCCATGGCAATTCATCATTGCCCAGAACACCGGTCGTCTGACGTTCACGCATCGTAATACGGCGGACCTGGCTGGTGCCACTTTTGCCCGCCATTTCCATACCCTCGGTCTTGATGCGCGCACCATAACCTGTGCCGCGTATCTCGTTGGTCACGCCGTTCATGCTGTCGCGAATACGCGCAAGGTTGGCGCGGCTGACCTGAAGTTCGGGGAATTCTTCGGCTTCGCGACTGGATACACCATCAGGTGTCACGTGATCACGTGTCAGATGCGGTTTGACGGCCTTGCCCGATGCCAATCGCGCGGTCATGGTGCAGAGCTGCAGTGGCGTAGCCAGAACATAGCCCTGACCAATCGAGGCAATCAGGGTTTCACCACCCTGCCAGCGCTTGCCAAGCTGGATTTCTTTCCAGTCTTTGGTCGGGATCAGGCCGCTTCGTTCATTCGGCAGATCAATGCCGGTCTCTTCGCCCAGACCAAGCTTGTGAGCCATGGCAGCAATCCGGTCGATACCGATTTTCTGCGATATTTCATAGTAATAGACATCGCAGGAATGCTTGAGCGAGTCATGCATGTTCATCCAGCCGTGGCCACCGCGTTTCCAGCAATGGAAACGGGCATTGCCCAGATCAAGATACCCATTACAGAAGAATTTCTGGTTCGGTGAAATGATCCCGGCTTCAAGACCTGCAAGTGCGACACACATCTTGAAGGTCGACCCCGGTGCATAGGTCCCGTTCACCGCCTTGTTTGACAGCGGCGCATAGGGGTTATTGACCAGACTGTTCCAGAGTTTGTGCGAAATACCGTTGGTAAAGGCGTTCGGATCATATGTCGGGTGCGATGCCAGGGCGAGAACCTCGCCATTATGGATATCCATGACGACGGCCGATGCACTTTCCTGATCCGAAAGACGCTGATTGGCGTAGCGTTGCAACTCGAGATCAAGCGTCATGACAACCGTGTTGCCACTATCGCCTTCTTCGCGTTCAAGTTCTCGGATCACACGGCCAAGTGCGTTAACCTCGACCTGGCTGGTGCCAGCTGTCCCGCGCAGTGCAAGATCGTAGACCTTTTCAACGCCACTTTTGCCGATGGTAAAGCCCGGCAGTTCCAGCAACGGATCGCCTGTCAGTTCCTTTTCCGATACTGCGGCAACATAACCCAGCGTATGGGCCAGATGCGGTCCTTCGGGATAGTCGCGCGACCGTCCGGCATCAATGATCAGACCGGGCAGGTCAGGGGCATTTACCCCGACACGCGCGACTTCATCCCATGTCAGATTGTCACGCACTGTGACAGGTACAAAGGAACGGCGACGTGCCACATCCCGTTCAACACGTTCAATCGTGTCAGGGCCAAGTTCGATAATCTGGTCAAGAATTTCAAGTGTGCGACGCACGTCGGGTGTCTGTTCGCGCACGATCATGATGTGATAGTTCTGACGATTGATCGCAAGCGGTTCACCAAATCGGTCGGTGACCAATCCGCGCGGCGGTGGCAATAATCGATGCGAGATACGGTTTTCATCGGCCAGCGTGCGGTAGCGGTCGCTTTCAAGCACCTGCAGGTAATACATCCTTGCAGCCAGACCGGTCAGCAAAACACCCTTGCCAGCACCGAGCATAAGGGCGCGTCGGGTGAACATTCTGAATCTGTCTGAGTCGCGATGCCACATGGGCGAAGAATACCTGTCTTTTAGACGCGTCGTTACAGTTCGAAACTGCAGATTTCTGCCCGTTTTATCCCGGTTGGCAGAACTTGGAAACCATCTTGTTCAAGCATATCCGATAGGCGTTGCCAAAACATCAATTTTGCACAGGGCTTCAAAGCTTGCCTGCTGTCCTACACATAGCGCAGAAGGCTGTTTTGTGCACGGGCCAGCGCCCAGGCAACAATGGGAAACAGAACTGCCGTCAGGACATAACTGATTATGGTTGCCTTTATGGGCAAGAAAGCCTCGATCAGTGCTGAGCTTAAAAGCCATTGCACCAGAAATGCCGGGATCGCCACGAGGGCAAAACCCCACCACATCACACTAAATGGCTTGTTATGGAAAAAACGTCCCTGACTGGCCGATCCGGTCTGTACCAAAAGCAGGACAAGTGAACTGACACCAAGCGGCAGCCCCATCAAAAGATCCTGAAGCAGGCCAAGCAGGAAGGCGGCAACGGCTGTCAAAAGATCAGGCCTGTTCACTGACCAGTAGAATACGGCCATCAGGGCGAGGGCCGGTGACGCGGTTGCCAGCAACGGAACACTGACAGGAAGCAGGTTGATCAGTAAAAGGACGAAAACGCTGAAAGCTGGAAAAAGGCCACGCGCGACAACGTCCAGTCGATGCCAGACGCCGGGTTTCACGGGGTCGCCCCGTTTGAAGGAGCGTTCGATGTTGCAGGCGCATTTTCCGGGGCCGGGTTTTCCGGTACCACACCAACACCCATGGGAATGTCAGGTGAGAGCTGGGTATCGTTATGGTTGACCGGAGACTGGCTTTCGCGGATGCGTTTTTCGCTCAGAATGCCCTGAAGGCCGTAATCGGCAACGCGCAGATATTCCAGCTGATGACGGCGGAACAATGGGGCGACGCGCACTGCATTTTCCGAAACCGACGAGACAACGCCAATCGGGATACCCGGCGGGAAGGCACCACCATGACCCGATGTCAGAATGCGATCACCGGGGGCGACAGCCGCATCTGCGGTCAGGAAGGTCAGAAGCGGACGGTTGGTGTTGTCACCCGACAGGAATGCGCGATCACGCGAGTTTTCAACAATGACCGGTACGCGCGAGTTGATGTCCGTGATCAGAAGAACACGCGATGCCTGATAACCGGCCTCTGCAACGCGGCCAACCAGCCCTTCATCGGAAATAACGGCTTGCCCCTTGGCAACACCATCACGCGATCCGGCCGATATCATAACACTGTGCGCATAAGCGCCACCCATGTCAGCAATCACCCGCGAGGTGACCAGATGCAGGGCAGGCGGATTGGTGTAACGCGCAAGTTCACGAAGACGAACATTTTCATGCGACAGGTTGCGCGCTGCCTGCTGCCAGGCCAGCAACTGCTGGTTTTCGCGGCGCAGGCGTTCGTTTTCTTCGTAAAGATGAGCAAGATTGTAAATCTTGTCGGTCAGTTCATTGATGCTGGCCGCAGGACGGGAAATGACATTCATGACCGGGGATACAAGATCGGCAGATGCGGCACGGATACGTTCGATCAGAACTGTATCAGCCTTGCCCAGAAGCATCAGTCCGAAAGCCGTAAAGATCAGCAATATAAAAGCGAAGCGGTGAAGCGCCGTGCGTAACGGCGAAAAGATTCGCTGCTGCGGACCGCCATGCTGTGCCAATGTATTCCCCGCAATTTCCCAAAAGGTCGTCTTAAATCCCGAACGGGATATTCAACCATAACGAAATCACCGAGTCGCGTCCAGTGTGGATACGACCCGGTGATGACTTTTATCGTCAAATTTTAGTAGGCAGTGTGCAGAACGTTACGAAGCATCTTTTTCTCTTCGAGTGCGCGACCGGTACCGAGCGCAACACAGGAAAGAGGATCGTCTGCGATCGAAACCGGAAGACCGGTTGCGTGACGCAGGACATAGTCAAGATTGCCAAGCATTGCACCACCGCCGGTCAGGACAATGCCCTTGTCGACGATATCTGCGGCCAGTTCCGGCGGGGTCTGCTCAAGGGCGACCTTTACAGCCTCGATAATGGCTGAGACCGGTTCTGCAAGGCTTTCTGCGATCTGGCGTTCAGAGATCAGAAGTTCTTTCGGAACACCATTCATCAGGTCACGGCCACGGATTTCAACCGTTGCACCATCACCATCATCAGGAGCGCAGGCCGAACCGATTTCCTTCTTGATACGTTCGGCGGTGCTTTCGCCGACCAGAAGGTTATGGGTGCGACGGATATAGGCGATGATCGCCTCGTCCATCTTGTCGCCGCCAACGCGGACCGAACGTGCATAGACGATACCGCCCAGCGACAGAACAGCGACCTCGGTGGTGCCGCCGCCAATATCAACAACCATCGAGCCGGTCGGCTCGGTGACGGGAAGACCCGCGCCGATGGCAGCTGCCATCGGTTCGTCAATCAACCAGACCTTGCGCGCGCCAGCGCTTTCAGCGCTTTCCTGAATGGCGCGGCGTTCAACTGCGGTCGAACCGGAAGGTACGCAGATAATGACTTCCGGGCTCGCGAAGTTGCGACGGTTATGGACCTTGCGGATGAAGTGCTTGATCATCTCTTCGGCGATGTGGAATTCCGCAATAACACCGTCACGCAACGGGCGGATCGCCTGAATGTACCCCGGGGTACGACCGAGCATTTGCTTGGCTTCTTCACCAACTGCAAGGACCTGTTTTTTGCCTTTTTCGTCGGTAATGGCCACCACGGATGGTTCGTTCAGGACGATGCCGCGTCCTTTAACGTAAACCAGTGTGTTCGCGGTGCCCAGATCCACCGCCATGTCGGAGGATAAAACCCCAAGAAGCTTGGAAAACATTCCTGCCCTATGCCCCGGTTAATAGTAAAATCTTGAATACGAATGTACCGGCTTTGATAGCGCAAGGAACAAGCCGATGCACGAATAATCTGCGCAGGGGATTGAGGAATAATTAAGGCGCGTAATTTTCCTGAAATAAGGGTGGAAAAACATGATCAGGAATATGGTCTTGGCGGATTAATTCAATTTTGTCGCTGTTTTTCTGTAAATCCGGTTTCAGCAAGGAAATTGGTCACAAGTGCGATTGTTGGAGACCCTGTTTCTATTTTCAGCTCTTTGCGAGTCGCTTGTTTTTCAATTATTTCGCCGCTTTCGACCATCTCGAAGCGCACCGGCGCCCGGTCATCTGTCAGGTCGCGATCCATCCGCCATTTACACCAGGAAGGTGGATTGAACGGATCGTTTCTGACCCCGATCAAAAGACTGGGGACGAAATTGTTCATTTCCGACATGCATTGCGGACGCAACCCGATCAGGGTGCGAAACCGGTTGGTGTAATGTTTGGCATGGCCATCGCGATAGATTGCGAGTTGTGCCGCACCCGCACCGTAGCCATAACCGAAAACGGCAATGCGATCCGGGTCGATATCTTTTTGGCTGGCAAGATAGTCAAGCGCACTGAGGGCATCAAACGCCCAGAATGACAAACCGTGTTTGGGGTTTTGAAGCTGTCCCCCACCACAATAATCCTGTGCCGGATGGGCTTGCCCCGGCGAGATCAGAAGAACACTGATCCCCGCCGTTTGCAAAGTTGTTATCCAGTCTAGCGGAAAGTGGTCGTCGCAATCGGGAAGGGCAACGATTGCAGCGTGTTTGTTTGCAGAACCCGGCATGTCTTCGGATGGGCCGTAATATTGCGCCGGAATGCTGGATTGCAGGGTGACATCGACATCGGGGACCGCTTTGCCCTGATCAATCAGGCGCTTGCGCAGACCGCTTAGCGGATAGGGAAGGGACGGGATCGTAACCGACACTGCCGCAGGCGTTTGTGCAGCCGAGTGTGCCGGGATCAACACAATGCCAAAGGTCAGGCATAGCATCATACCAACAATAAGGAAAATCGTTGCGGTACGGTCAGGCGTGTTTGGTCCGGTCATGGTCAAACCCCTTTCGCAAATATCCGCAATCGTACCACATCGGGTGGTTGGGGGCTATTTACACGAAAGGGGTGTGGGTGTTCGACCAAGGGTTAGATATATTCGATGGTGCTGCCCTCGGCGATCAGATCAATTCGGTCATGCGCGATGTCCGCTTGCGCAATCAGATGTGAAACCGGCTCAAGGTAAAGCGGGAAGGTTGAATGATGGATCGGAAGAACGTTCGGGTTCCCCAGCAGGCCTGCCAGTTCAAGAACCTCCTTTGCGCCCATGCTGATCAGGCCAAGCGGGCCGGTGGCGCCAACCGCACCCATATGCGGGATCAGAATATCGGGCTGTCCAATGCGGCGAATGCTCGCAAGAACTTCCTCGGTGGCGAATGTATCGCCGGTCCAGTAGACGTCTTTTTTCCAGTTGCCGGATTCAAACCGCAGCCAATAGCCGTTACCCTTGCCAAGCATGGCACTGACTTGCGGATTGGCTGAATGATGGGCAGGGATCGCCCTGATACTGATCTTTCCATTGTCGGTCGCGATCGTTTTGCTGACGCCCCAATCAAGGGGGATCTGGTTGGTAAATCCCTTGGTGCCCAGCTTGTCTGCGTCCGCCGGCGGCACGATGGTAGAAAGTGTTTTGGGGATCGTTGCCTCGGCTTTCTGATCGAAATGGTCCTCGTGCAGGTGACTGAGCATCATCAAGTCGATGGACGAAACATCAACGCCGGGGAATGGTGTGTTCCGGGCATGAAAACGTGGCGTGGGTCCGGTTTTCAGGTCGAACATCGCATTCGGATCGGGCATGAAATAGGCTTCCTTACCCTCGCCAAAGGTCGGGTCGGTCAGGATCGTAAGGTCGTCAAACTTGATCAGCATGGTTGCACCACCCAGCCAGGAAATTGCAAGGCGTGGGGTGGCTGGTACCCGTGACGGGGTGTTGGCCCCCGCAGTGTGGGCAATCGTTGCCGCTGCGGCAATGCCGCCAAGGCCACCAAGGCCGGATAACATGAAGTTGCGTCTTTTCATCAGGCACCTCTTTGGATCGAAACAAATGATACGGCACCTTACGAATGAAGTGTTCATCCAATAAAGACGGGTAATGTTGAATGAATAAACTGAAAAAAATGGACAATGGATCGCGGTTGAGGTGAAATATCGCGATGAACTTTTCACAAATTCAGACATTCATCGAGGTTGCAGACGCAGGCAGCTTTGCCGCTGCGGCGCGCCGGTTATCGGTCCCGCGTTCTACGGTTACGGCGCGCGTCGCAGCATTGGAGGAGCATCTTGCCGTGCGCCTGTTGCATCGAACCACGCGACAGGTGTCCTTGACCGATGACGGGCAACGCTATCTTGATCATTGCCGTGCGGCTGTAGCCCTGTTGCAGGAAGGCGAGGCGGATCTGTCCCAATATGCAGTGCCATCCGGACAAATCCGGATCTCGGTGCCGGTCGACTATCCCAAAATGCTTTTGGCTGAGCAGATCACATCATTTCGTGCCAATTACCCGGATGTCAGATTTGTGGTCAATGTCAGTGACCAGACTGTTGATCTGGTGGGCGAGAACTATGACATTGCCTTGCGCGGGCGTCATCCGGGCCGCGATGGCTTGATTGCGCGGCGCCTGCGGTTTGAACCGATGGGGCTTTTTGCCCGTCCGGGAACGTTTCCGGACGATATGTGGTCAAAGGGGACAACGCCCGCCTTGCCCATTCTGGATCATGCCAATGTCCTGCAATCGGTAAGTGATCCGGGGCTTGAATTGTCCGAGCCGCCAATTCGTACCGGGAATTTTGAACTGGCGCGCAGTCTTGCCGCCAAGGGCGCGCTTGCAGCAATCTTGCCCATCAGTGGCTGTGCTGATGATGTTGCCAAGGGTAAGCTGGTTCAGATTACATGCCCGGTCGAGCTGGAGGCCCTTGCCCTTTATATCGTGATGCCAAGTCGCCGCCAGCTTCCCAAACGTGTGCGATTGTTTATCGATCATCTGGTTGACCAGTTCAAATAGGTCATTTGGATCGCGCACGGCACAGTCAATTAAAAAGGGCGACCCGAAGGCCGCCCCTTTACATTAAGAAGTTCAAGAAACCTGATCAGGATGCCATGGCATCAGGGGCGGTTTTTTTGCTTTTCTCGATCAGTTTGTTTACGGCGGTCACATAGGCCATGCAGGATGCGACAACGGTGTCGGTATCCGATGCATTGCCAACCACCGTGCGGTCCTCGCCATCAAGCTTGACTGTTACGGTGCCCTGGGCATCGGTGCCCTCGGTCACAGCATGCACCTGATAGAGTTTCAGACGCCAGTCATGCGGATAGATTGCCTTGATCGCATTGAAAGTCGCATCAATCGGCCCGTCGCCGGTGGTTTTGGCGGTGCGAACTTCGCCATCAACGCTCAGTTCCAGTTCGGCTGTCTGCGGACCCTTGGAGCCACAGGTAACCGTCAGACCAACAAACTTGATATGTTCGTTATCGCGCATGCCGTCATCGACCAGTGCAACGATATCGTCGTCATAGACTTCTTTCTTTTTGTCGGCCAGATCCTTGAAGCGGGCAAAAGCGTCTTCAATCGCATTGTCCCCCAGATCGGCAAAGCCCAATTCCTTGAGCTTCTCGCGGAAGGCATGGCGACCGGAATGCTTGCCCATAACCAGGCTTGATTTGTTCAGGCCAATGGTTTCCGGCTTCATGATTTCATAGGTCTCGGAGTTTTTCAGGAAACCGTCCTGATGGATGCCGCTTTCGTGGGCGAAGGCATTGGCGCCAACAATCGCCTTGTTCGGCTGAACCACAAAGCCCGACACGGCCGAAACCAGACGCGATGCATTCATGATCTTGGTGGTGTCGATGCCCGTGGTGAAGGGGAAGGCATCATTGCGGGTATTGATTGCCATCACAATTTCTTCGAGTGCAGCATTGCCGGCACGTTCGCCCAGACCGTTGATGGTGCATTCAATCTGACGGGCACCGGCATTGACTGCCGAGATAGAGTTGGCAACAGCCATGCCCAAATCGTTATGGCAATGAACCGACAGGATTGCCTTGTCGATGTTCGGCACGCGGTTAAACAGCATGGTCATCAGATCGGCATATTCGGTCGGTGTGGTGTAACCAACAGTATCCGGGATGTTGATCGTGGTTGCGCCTGCATCAATGGCAGCTTCGACACAGCGGCACAAGAAGTCATGTTCGGTGCGCGAGCCGTCTTCTGCCGACCATTCGACGTCATCGGTGAATTTGCGTGCCAGCGTGACACTTTCAATGACTTTTTCCAGAACGCGTTCCGGTTCCATCTGCAATTTGTATTTCATATGCAGCGGGCTGGTGGAGATGAAAGTGTGGATGCGTTTGTTTTCGGCTGGTTCCAGTGCTTCGGCAGCACGTTCAATGTCGCCTTTGGCTGCACGGGCCAACGAACAGATGGTCGGGCCTTTGACCTGTTTGGCAATTTCGTTGACGGACTGGAAATCACCATTTGATGCAATGGCAAAGCCCGCTTCGATAACATCGACCTTCAATTCTGCCAGAGCGTGCGCAACGCGCAGCTTCTCATCAAGCGTCATCGATGCACCCGGGGACTGTTCCCCGTCACGCAGGGTGGTGTCGAAAATGATGACGCGATTGTCGTTTGCACTAGCCATTGTCTTGTTTCCTGATCAAACGGGCATTGCCCGGTATATAAATTCTGTCTGGAAGGAGTGCGGGCCGTCTGGCGCGACTTTATTCCCCTGAGCTGCGGCAAATGGATCGACTATATGTCCTGTGATCCGGGCCGTCATGTTTCGCTCAGGGGCGAGTAAGTCGTAGCGAGCCTAGGGCTGCGAGACCAATAAGACCGAGTAGAAGGTTTAGGGCAGACAGCACAACGCCACCGAAAGCTTTTGCTTCGGCACGGTCGGCATATGCATCAATGTTGCAAATGTCTGCGGTCATCGGTCTTCATCAATTGGCTTTGGTGCCAGTCATAGCTGGCGATGCCCCAATTTCGTCGGACGACCGGTTCGGGTCAAGTAATTTTTGTACCTTTTCGTGTCTTTTTAGGGTGGAATTTAGCGAGGGTGCCGAAAACAGCTACGATATCGGCCTGTTTTCAAGGTGCTGATGCCGGTTTTCGATGATCGCTGCGCGCGCATATGTTGGTATTTCCGCTATACCAAAAAGATGCTGGTCGGAATTTCGGATATCGGGTAGTGGTTTTGTCCTGATCTGGTCGTGCCCCACAGAATGACCATCAGAATCGCGCACCACTGCAGCCACAGGAACTATTCATGGTCAGTCTGTCCTTGATCGGGGCCTTTATCCCGACGGCATTTTTTGTGTCAATCACGCCGGGTATGTGCATGACCCTTGCGTTAACACTTGGCATGACCATCGGATTGCGCCGTACGCTTTGGATGATGGCAGGTGAACTGGTCGGCGTTGGCATTGTTGTCGTGGCATCCGCACTGGGGGTTGCCACCGTGATGTTACAATATCCGGCGGTATTTGCTGTCTTCAAGTATGTGGGCGGGGCCTATCTGGCCTGGCTTGGTATCCAGATGTGGCGTTCACGCGGGCGCATGGCCCTTTCGGCCGAAGTCGAAGGTGCCAAAACCGCAACGGCAGGCAGTCTGATCACGCAGGGCTTTGTTACGGCAATTGCCAATCCGAAGGGCTGGGCGTTCATGATTTCTCTGTTGCCTCCCTTCATCAGCCTGCAGCATGCCATTGCCCCGCAGCTTTCGGTTCTGGTCGCGATCATTCTGGTGACCGAACTGATTTGCATGACGCTTTATGCAACTGGCGGCCGCTCCTTACGTCGTTTCCTTGAAAAAAGCGGCAATGTCCGGGTCTTGAACCGGGTCGCCGGTACCCTGATGATCGGGGTCGGTGTCTGGCTTGCGAGCAGTTGAGAACAGCTTCCTGTTTGGTCTCAGATATTGACTGGCATCCATAAGACAAAGTTGAAGTTTGTTTTTTGGGTGCAGTGTAATCATATGTAATCAAACAACTGTTGTGGGATATTTGGCTATGCGCGAGATACGCTGTATCGTTTTTGAAGATGGCGAATTGATCAAGGCACTTTTGGCGCATGGTCGAAGGACTGGCAAAGCATTGCCAGCCGGGCATATCAGCAGTTTTGAAATTCAAAGATCAAAGGACGTTATCGCCCGCATGACGATTACCTCGGACGAGGGTGGAAAGACCATTGTGCCGACATCGGGGGCGGAACTTGCTGCGGCGATGATTGCCTATTGTATTGATCGGAAAGTCCCGGTGCCTGCGAATTCAGCAAAGGCAATCACTGTGATCGACGATCATGTGGCGCTGAAGATCACTATGAGCGGTGACTGACCCGACATTTTCCCGGACAGCGAAAAGATAAAGGCGCGAAAAGTGTGTTCGCGCCTTTTATACATTCGCCGGGCAGGATGAGGGTGGTGTTTACCACTGCATCATTTTGCCTTTGAGCGCGCCCATGCGTTCATCTTCATTTTTGAAGCTGTGTTGTTCCGACACGCCGTCCTGCATCTTGGTGATCAGCAGCCATTCCTTGACCTTCATGAAGCGTGGAGCAAGGAACTGGTATGTATCCTTGACCAGACGCACTGCCTGCGGGCCACGTTCAAGTTCAAGTTCTTCCCACTGAATAATCAGCGGTTGCCAGGCGCGCAGGCGCTTGTAAAGATCGTCTCGCTTGCTACGGATATATTGGCGCTGTGACGTGAAGTTACGCAGAACCGACATGATTTCACCGGTATTGGCATCAAGCTCGTCAAAGGTGTTTTCGAACTTCCTTTTGGCGTCATCCAGCAGCCGGATGGCCTGCGTGACGGTCTCAAGAACGCCTTTTTCATGGGCATAGATGCGGCGAAGTTCCTGCATCTTGCGATCGACCGTCAGGATTTTGCGATACCGTACGCGCAGCGTTTCGATATAGGACAACTCGTCGGCAACCTGATGGACAAGATTGACGACTTCCTCGCGGTTTTCCTTGCCAAACCCGAGTTTCTCGGCAACCTCGTCAAAGGCTTGGTTGATCTTTTTCTTGGTGTTCGGATCTTCGGCGATCTGCATCAGCTCGTCCGGGTCAGTAATGAGTTCTTCACTTCCTGACATCCAGGTCACGAGCTGCATGGTGATACGGTTATAGGCGATTGCCTGATTTTCCTCGTCGACTTCCCATGATGCTTCGCCAGTTAGAACTTCCAGTGGCAGATTGTCGCCGGGGCGCAACACACTAACGAAATTCAGGGCCTGGTCGATCAGGCTGATGAGGTCGCCATCCTTGGAATCAGGGTCAATGTCGAATTCGCGGCAAATGGCGCGCAAAGGCAATGAAACGACAGATCCCTCTGCCATTTTAAGGACAAAGAGAGCTTCGTCTGAGATATCAGACTTCTGGAAGTGGCATTCGTCGAACGTTTTGAAGATCTTGTGTTCAAGCTCGATCTTGCGTTCGGTCTTAGGTGTCTTCATTCGGTTGCTCCGCCCCGCAAAGCCTTTGCACTTCTATGTTGTGCATTACAGGGTCGATTGTAAGTGGCTCGAACCTGTCATTTCGACTTGTCAGGACACGTGTGTTGGCTCGATGTCTACCTGCTTGTTCTTCGTTCCGGTTTTCTCTTGTGTCAGAGATTTTGTCGCCGGAAACGACTGCATTGATGCCTTATACCACTGAATTACTGCAGAACGCAGGTGTTCCTGCCATCCTGTTTCGCGAGATAAAGGGCTTTGTCTGCGCGGTCAACAAACTCAAGTATATTCTCCCCTAGTTGGTAGGACGTCAAGCCAATAGAAACGGTTAACTTACCGAAATCCTTGCCTGTTTTCTTGTTTATAATGCGCTGTGTCGAGACGTTTTCACGGAGTTTGTTTGCCAGCTTTTCAGAATTCTCTTTCGTGGTATTGGGCAAAATCACGGCGAATTCCTCGCCGCCATAGCGCGCAACGGTGTCCGCCCCTTTGGTCGAACTGACGAGAACCCGGGCGACGGCTTTCAGAACCCCGTCACCAGCCCGATGTCCGAAATTGTCATTGAACTCTTTGAAATGATCGATATCGATCATCAGTAACGATAATGGTGCCCCGGTTTCCATTGTGGTGGTCACGGCATCACGCAGCGAATTGTCGAAATTCTTGCGGTTGGCAATGCCGGTCAGTGTATCGGTCAGGGCATCGCGCCGCACCAGTTCAAGTTCGTTACGTACCCGGCGCACTTCCTTGTGATATTCGTCAAGACTGCCATTGAATGATCCGTAGCATTCTCGTGCCTTTTGAGATGTCCCCGAAAGATCGCGGCTGACAGAGCGTGCATCATCAAGGGTGATATCATCGGATGAAAGCTTTTGGGATGCGCTGTCAAATTCATCACAGAACAGTTCTGTATCCCGCATCACGGAATGAACTGCTTCCTCGACACGTTCGACGGCGGCCTGCAGACCTTCGACACCCTGATTGATGTGCTGTTCCATCGCATGTGAGCCAAGATATTTGTGATAAATCCGAAAAACGGTTTCTTCATCGAGTTCCTGTGTGTTTTTGATCAGGACCTTGAGGAGCTGGCACAGTTCGGGAATTTCATCTGAAACGTAGCTATAAAACACGTGATAAACCTGTGGCGTTGGCTGCAGGTTAAGTTCATTTATCAGCGCCATGACAGTATGCGCGATATCACGCGGGTTTGCGATCTTGGTTGTCGCTGTCACTTGATCTATTCCGATCCGAAAGTCGTTCCCATTCAGTATTTTCGGTGTCCCGGTTCGTCTTTATTGCATCTTATGATCTGATGTTTTTGCGCTCGTGCATGCGCCGTTTCGACGCATTCTGGATTCATTGTTCCATAATCCATCTAATTGTAGGGCAATGTCACGTGAAACCGTCGAACAAATCATGACAAAATCAGACATTCATTTTTAAAGAGGCCGTTAAGGCATTACGAGATAACGGCTTCTTGAACTGAAAGATATAGAATGCCACATGTTATCCCTGTCGGGAGTTTACCTTCATGGTGGTGTCATGGTGTTGATCTTGTCGTTCCGCACTGTTGCTTTGACAATTGTGGTCATTGTTTGTGGTGTGTTCTCGATCACAACCACGATGGCGTCAGAACCTGCGCCGTCAGGCGCAAACCGCGCGCATATCAGGGTCGGAAATGTCGTGCATGTAACGCCGACATGGCTTTCGACATTGTCCTCGCAGCAAGCCCGGTTTTACAATGTCCTGGTGGCGTCGCCGGATATGGACTGGCATGATGGTATGCCGTTCGACCGGATGATGAGCCTTTATGATCAGGGAAACCTTGATTGTATTGTCGCCGAAGGATACCGGGCGCTCGAAGGATCGATCATTTCCCGACATGATGTTCTGTTCGAACTGGTAATATTCGGACGGACCGGAGATACCTTGCTGGATCGCAATGTGATTACGGTAGGATATCTTGCAACCTTGCCAAAGCTCGAAATGCCCTTTGCTCAACCGATTGAATGGTATGGGTTACGTACCATCAGGCAGGGCGCTGAACTGGTCAGGGTTGGCAGGATTGACGTGCTTGTTGCGCATGCCGGATTGTTTGACGAAGACCCGCTTATCGAGCAAATGCCATTCCCGCCGGTTCATGTCGTTGTGCTGACATTGCAATGCCATGATACGCCGGAAAATCGCAGCTTTCTGTCGAGCTTTGACAGGCGCATGGACACCGAACGTGAACGTGTTGAAAATCTTCCCGGAAGTCATCAATTGCTGCGTCATTTCATGTCCTATTGACCATGGGTCTGGAATGGATGGGTCAGATTTTTCCAAACGAGTGTCGCAGGCTGGAGCCATTATGGACATTCCCGGTTGCCGCGGTTTTATCTATGGGTGTTGAGTGGTTTTGAATTTTCAACCATAGGAAATTACATGATCGACAGCGAATATCCGATGCCGAAAATCGAACTTCATACATGAATCCATTGCACTAAGCCCGAAATTCGCGTAATTGTTGAAACGATGCAGTGCATCTTTCATGTGCATGGTTGCCTTCAAGTTGAAAGTAATTGTGCTCTTTATGGGTGTGGTGCAGGGACTCTTTCTAGCATCTCCTTCTTCGGGGGTGCGCTTACTAAACTAAGGACGACTACGGATATGGCTACCGGAACGGTTAAGTGGTTCAATGCGACCAAGGGTTATGGCTTCATCACCCCGGACGAAGGCGGAAAAGATGCATTCGTGCACATCACCGCTGTTCAGCGTGCTGGTCTGCAGGGACTTGATGAAGGGCAGAAGATTCAGTTTGAGCTGATTGAAGGTCGCAATGGCCGCATGTCGGCAGAAGAACTCGCCATTCTCTAATTTTCTATCTGGCTTGCAGCTTTTTTGCTGACAACCGTTAACGCGCCGGGCTCCCGGCGCGTTATGCGTTTATGGGGTTTTGCTGTAGGCTTTCCGTTCCGAGAAACCCGAAAACAGTGTGTAACGTCCATGAGCCTTGATCTTCCCGCCCCACCGTCATCCGAGGATGAAAAAAGCCAGTCCGAGTGGCGACAAGCCATCAGGCGGGTGTTGCTCGATTGGCGCGCGACACTGGATGCGGAAACGCACCGGCATCTTTCGGACCTGGTGCGATCCAGTTTCAAGGCTTTCCTTTTAGAGCGCCCCAAGGCCACTGTCGGCTTCTACTGGCCAATCCAGAACGAGATTGATCTGCGCCCGGTTATTGAAAGCCATCTTGATAGCGGCGGCAATGCTGCCTTGCCAGTGGTATCGGGCAAGGACAAGCCGATGGTATTTCATAACTGGACGCGTGACAGTGAAATGGCACCGGGATATGCCAGGATTCCCGAACCGCAAAACAGTGACGAAGTTCCTGTTCATGTACTGTTGGCGCCACTGGTCGGGTTCGACCGGGCAGGGTACCGGTTGGGTTATGGTGGTGGTTTTTTTGACCGCACTCTTGCGATCATGCCCCGCAAGCCTTTGGTGGTCGGGATCGGGTTCGAGGCGACCGGCATCGAGGACATCAAACCACACCAATATGACATACCGGTCGACATCCTGATTACAGATGCAGGCGTCCGGTTTGTAACAGATCGGGCGGAACCGGCGGGTGGCAAGTCTGATCAGTCATCACCGCCCTGTCATTTGTGCAGCTAGACTACCTGCGCCCTAATCCTCGTTACGGCGCGACGATGGCCGGTCTTTTTCGTAGCTGTGCTTGAGCGGGAAGGAGGGGAGCCATCCTTCACGCCGGATGGTCCAGAGTTCATATGTCGGGGCAAACTGGTCTGGCGCGTCAAAGATACCCAGATTGATTTCGATCTCGTCGTCACTGTGGCCGTAAATCGACGAGCCGCAGGTCGGACAAAAATGCCGTCCTTCAAATGAACTGGTGTTGCCGGTGACGGTTACTGCGTTTTGCGGAAAAATGGCAGAGGCATGAAACAGCGCACCATGGTGCTTGCGGCAATCCAGGCAATGGCACAACCCCACCCGATAGGGGGTACTGGTTGCCTCAATCCGAACCTTGCCGCAAAGGCAGCCGCCTGTGACGCGATCCATCTTCCGTCTCCTGAAAAATGCAATAACCCCCAAGCTTTACAATGAACAGCTGTTCATGTGCAAACGCCAGCGCGCAAATGTCAGGATATCAAGGGATGTGTTCAGGAAGGGCAGAGTGGCTGGGGAACCTGGACTCGAACCAGGACTAGCGGAGTCAGAGTCCGCGGGTCTACCATTAACCTATTCCCCAGCAGTATCTTGCTGTGCGTTATTTATATCCCGGACCGCATGTCATGCGCAATGTTCGGGCCATTGCGACGTCCGGCAAAGTTGGCTGGGGAACCTGGACTCGAACCAGGACTAGCGGAGTCAGAGTCCGCGGGTCTACCATTAACCTATTCCCCAAGAAAACTTGGTCCGCCCGACACGCGATGTGTCATGGCGTGGGGCGCTATGTATTAAACCCGCCCGGTTTTGGCAACCCCTTTTTTGTTTCGATTTGTTCAACCATGCGATTACTGCATACGGGATTTGCCTTGTCGGGGATTGTCGTTACACTCATATAGCTGATTCGCAGGATCGTCATATAAATGTCTTGATGATCCCCGATACAGATTGAGCAGATAACAAAAGGCAGGTTCTCAGAAGGTGAAGCAGGTTAATCCCCATAGCAACTCGCACAGGGCAGAAAGCCCCGCAGGCGGCGCTGCCATGGGTGACCATGCGGTGCTTGATGTGCCCGAGAAACCCGCAATGCCAAAACCCGGCCAGGCCGTTCAGGTGCCTGGCGAGCGCGGCAAACCTGCGCGCATGGTTGATTGCATCACCGCCCCGCTTTATGCAGCGATTGATCTTGGCAGTTCGAACTGCCGGCTTCTGGTTGCGCGTCCGTGTAATGACGGGTTCAAAGTGATTGATGCGTTTTCACGTGTTGTCCGGCTGGGAGAGGGCGTGCGCGAAAAGGGATATCTGTGCGAAGCGGCGATGGAACGCGCGATTGATGCGCTGCGTGTCTGTGCCAAGAAATTGCGTCGCCATCCGGGCGCACGGTTGCGTGCTGTTGCGACCGAGGCCTGCCGCACGGCCAATAACCGGGACGAATTCGTCCGTCGTGTTCAGGACGAAACCGGCATTACCCTTGATATTATCAATCCCGATGAAGAAAGCCGTCTGGCACTTCAGGCCTGCTCGGCCCTTCTTGATGAGCGCCCCTATGCCGTCGTGTTTGATATTGGCGGTGGCAGTACGGAAATATGCTGGATCAAGGTCGATAGCACGGGGAAGACCCAGTGCATTGAAACGCTTTCGATGCCTTGCGGTGTCTTGTGCCTGACCGAACGCTATGCCTCGGTTGAGGAACGGCGCGAACGGTTTGAGGCCATGCGTACCGAAATCCGTCAGCGTCTTGAAGAATTTGCCAAGCGCAATTGCTGCACTGACATGCTTGATGACGACAAGGTGCAGATGGTCGGTACGTCGGGCACTGTAACGACGTTCTGCGGCATTGCGCTTGGTCTTGAACGTTATGAGCGTCACAAGGTCGACGGATCGGAATTGCGCTTTGATGATGCCGAACGCGTGACCGAGCTTCTGCTCCGGATGGAAGCCGACAAACGCAAGGGCCATCCCTGCATCGGTAATCAGCGTGCAGAATTGATGGATGCGGGCGCTGCGATTTTCGCCGCGATTCGCGATATCTGGCCTTTGGCGACACTCAAGGTCGCTGATCGGGGCCTGCGCGAAGGTATTTTGGTCGATTTGATGCGTGCGGATGGTCATGCTATTGACCCGTGCGACGCACGCCGTCATACAGTGTCGCATATTCCGGCCACATCCTGATCGGTCAGACGAGAACGTCCCGACAGGTCATTGGCCAAAACAGAATTCAGTTCAGGAAAGATCATGAGCGAAAATCGCAGCGGAAAAGGCGGGCAGCGCCGCCGCAAGGGTTCGGCCATTGCAGCCATTGATACCGGTGCGCGGCGTGGCCTGCGCACACGTGTCAAAAGTGCCAAGGGACGGAAACTGTCATCGACGCGCTGGCTCGATCGTCAGCTCAATGATCCCTACGTTCAGGAAGCCAAGCGCCTTGGCTATCGGTCGCGTGCGGCTTTCAAGCTGATTGAAATCAACAACCAGTTCGACTTGCTCCGTCCGGGCATGCGCATTGTTGACCTTGGTGCTGCACCAGGTGGCTGGACGCAAGTCGCCATTGACATGGTCGGCTCCAAACAGGGACGTGGTCAGGTTGTTGGTCTTGATATTCTCGAATGGGAAGGCCTGTCGGGGGCGACCTGTTTGCAGGCCGACTTCCTTGATCCCGAAGCACCCAACATGATCAAACGCGCCCTTGATGGCCCGGTTGATGCGGTGATTTCCGACATGTCGCCCGAAACCACCGGGCATCGTCAGACCGATCACATCCGGATCATTGATCTGGTTGAACATGCGCTTTTGTTTGCCGAAGAAGTGCTGGCGCCGGGCGGCATCTTTATTGCCAAGGTGTTCAAGGGCGGCACGGAAAACGATCTTCTTGATCGTGTGAAAAAGAACTTCCGCGTCACCAAACATGCCAAGCCACCGGCTTCGCGTCCCGAAAGCCCGGAGGCCTATCTGATCGCGACCGGCTTCCGTGGTCAGAACAATGCCGAAGACGATATCAAGAATGCCGAAGTTGGCGAAGGTGATGGATGGTCACCTGTTGAATAGGTACTGATTTGCCGTCATTCGATATTGAAACGGGAAAATCAAATAATCGTTTTCGCTTGCGCTACATCAAACCAGCTCGCAGACTTTACAGGTTATAGTTGCAGTTAAATCTGCAACGTAATGATTGTGGGAAATAGGGGCCGTTCGGGGACGGTCCTTAGAGTGGGGTGTGTCTGATGAAACAAGACAGTCTGTTCTTGACCGGCGTCGAACGTCATTTCGACGTAGATGAAATTATTGTGTCAAAAACCGATCTTAAAGGTCGGATCACTTATGCGAATGATGTGTTTTTGCGGGTGGCTGGATATCACGAACGAGATATCCTTGGTCAGCCCCACAGCATTATCCGCCATCCCGATATGCCAAGATGTGTCTTTTCGTTGTTGTGGCAGACCATCGAAGCCGGGCGCGAGATCTTTGCCTATGTCATCAATCGTTGCTCGAACGGCGACCATTACTGGGTTCTCGCCAACGTGACGCCGACCTTCGGGCCGCAGGGCAAAATCATCGGGTATCATTCCAACCGTCGTGTTCCGCGACGCGATGCAATTGAAAAAGTCATTCCGCTATATGCGGCCCTTTGCAAAGAAGAAGCAAAAGAACGAAATCGCAAAGATGGAATGGCGCGGGGAACCGCGATGGTCGGCAAGCTTTTGGGGGAAGCAGGCATCGATTATGATCAATTTGTTTTCACTCTCTAACCTGCGATTGGTGCTGGCGGTGTGCTGGTGCCTTGGGCTTTTGACAGTTTCGTCTGTGTTCGCAGTTCCTGAACTCATGGCCTATGCGATCCCGGTGCTTGGCGGATTGCTGACGGTTTGCTGTGTGTCGGGGGGGCTGACCATCTATCGCCAGCAGCGTTATCTTGATGAATTGTGCGATACCGTTCTTGCTGCTGCAGATGGCAACATGGATGCCCGCATTTCCAATCGTCAAAAGCGCGGCAAGCTTGCAAACATGCAAAATGCGGTCAACCAGCTGCTTGATCTGACCGAGGCCTTTACCAAGGAAGCCGCAGCGGCAATGAACTGTGCGTCGAGAGGCGACTATTACCGCAAGATCGTCCCGCGCGGATTGCGCGGTGATCTGGTCGGCTATGCCGAGAAGGTCAATAGCGCACTCGAGATTATGGATGTTCAGACCAAAACGTTCCGCAGCAGTGCAGGGCGGATTGGTGATGATCTCAAACTTGTTGTTGGTGATTTGTCCAACAGTGCGCGAAGCCTGAGTTCAAATTCAGACTTCCTGTCGCAAAATGTCACCAGAATTGCCGATCAGGCTGCCGAGATGCGAAAGGCGGCCGAAGAAAGCAGTGCTGCGCTTGACGGGATAGCAACGGCTACCGAGCAGTTCAGTGGGTCGATCCAGCAAATCGGGAGCCAGATTGACGGTTCGGCGACCTTGTCTGAAACCGCAGTCGAACGGGCCCGTTCAGCTGCCGAGCATATGGAACGTCTTGATGCATTGGCAACACGCGTAACCGGCGTAGTCGAATTGATTACCGATGTTGCCGAACAAACGAACCTTCTGGCGCTGAATGCAACGATCGAGGCTGCGCGGGCAGGCGAAGCTGGCAAGGGATTTGCGGTTGTTGCGTCCGAGGTCAAAAACCTTGCCAATCAGTCCAGTCATGCGGCCGAAGAAGTCATTCGTGAAATCGGCGAGATGCAGGAAATGACCCGCGAAGCGGTGGCCTTTGTTCGAGATATCAGTGAAAAGATTAACGAAATCGATGATGGTGCGCGCCTTGTTGCCAACGCAACGCGTGAGCAAACCGACGCGGTGAACGAGATCAGCAATCGTATCGAGCAAGCTGTCTGCCGCATGCGTGATATTGTCACCAGTGTCGGACATGTTGCTTCGGGAACGAATGATTCCCGTGAAGTTCTGGTCACGCTGCATAACGAGGCGACAGGCCTGTTAGGGCGTGCAGAATCACTTGATGGTGACGTTCGGAACTTTATCAGCCAGGTTCTTGATGACCGTGCGAAAGAAACCGCCAAGCAGGCATAGTTGAGGTTCCGCGCAAGTCTTGTGCGCTTGGCGAAACCGGATTTTATGTCTGGAAATTCGGGGTGATGGCTATTGTTTAATCAGAACAGTGTGACTGACCAGCCTGTCAGCAGTCCCATCGACCAGTTTCTAACGGAATGCGCAAAATAAAGCATCAATAAAATCACAGGGCTGTTATGGGTGCGGAAAACTTGGCATTTGGGGCATAACATGTATAAATTCCGCGCCAACTCAGATTAACGAGGTGGCCAGATGACCCGCATTGTAGAAGCCCTGACGTTTGACGACGTTTTGATCAAACCCGCAGCATCCGAAGTGCTGCCTGCTCAGGTGCAGACCAATACCCGCATTACCAAGAAGATTGACCTGAAGATCCCGCTGCTTTCCTCGGCTATGGATACCGTAACCGAAAGTGCAATGGCGATTGTAATGGCGCAGCATGGCGGCATGGGGGTTATTCACAAGAACCTCGATATCGCTCAGCAGGCCGAAGAAGTTCGCCGTGTAAAGAAATTCGAATCGGGCATGGTTGTTAACCCGATCACCATCCACCCGGACCAGACGCTGGCAGATGCGCTTGATCTTATGGATGTGAACCACATTTCCGGTATTCCGGTTGTTGAACGTGGTTCGAACAAACTGGTCGGTATTCTGACCAACCGTGATGTTCGTTTCGCTTCGAACCGCGCACAGCCGGTTTCCGAACTGATGACCCACGAAGGTCTGGTGACGGTAACCGAGAATGTCGATACCACCGAAGCCAAGAAACTTCTGCATCAGCACCGTATCGAAAAGCTTCTGGTTGTTGACGATGCCTATCGTTGCACCGGCCTGATTACGGTCAAGGACATCGAGAAAGCCAAGCTGCACCCGAATGCCTGTAAGGACGAAAGCGGTCGCCTGCGTGTTGCTGCGGCAACCGGCGTTGGCGAAGCAGGCTTTGAACGTGCTACGGCTCTGGTCGAAGCCGGTGTTGATATTCTGGTCATTGATACTGCCCATGGCCACTCGGCTGGCGTGATCAAGGCGGTTGAACAGATCAAGTCAAAAGTCGGCGACACCCAGATCATTGCAGGTAACGTTGCAACCGCTGCTGCGGTAAAGGCATTGGCCGAAGCCGGTGCAGATGCTGTCAAGGTCGGTATCGGTCCGGGCTCGATTTGCACCACCCGTATTGTTGCCGGTGTTGGCGTTCCGCAGCTTACAGCTGTGATGGATTGTGCCGAAATGGCCCATACCCTTGATATTCCGATTATCGCAGATGGCGGGATCAAGTTCTCGGGTGACATCGCCAAGGCAATGGCAGCGGGTGCGAGCACCTGCATGGTGGGCTCGCTTCTGGCCGGTACGGACGAAGCACCGGGCGAAGTCATCCTCTATCAGGGCCGTTCCTATAAGTCCTATCGTGGTATGGGGTCGGTTGGTGCGATGGCACGTGGTTCGGCTGACCGTTACTTCCAGCAGGATGTTCAGGATAACCTGAAACTGGTTCCCGAAGGCATCGAAGGCCGCGTTCCTTACAAAGGTCCGGCAGGCCAGATCATTCATCAGCTGGTCGGCGGTCTTAAGGCGTCCATGGGTTATACCGGTTCGGCAACGCTTGCCGATTTCCGTGAACGTGCCGAGTTTGTTCGCATCACCAATGCGGGCCTGCGCGAAAGCCACGCCCATGATGTGACCATCACCCGCGAAGCCCCGAACTATCGTCCGGGCAGCTAGACGGAACGCTTCGCTTTTTGATTGGCTTGGCTGCCTTGCGTTTGACGCTGTTGGCGAAAGGGCCAAGCCATGATAAGAGCGGCGCAAGAATTCGGGTGACGGCAGGCTTTCCTGCCGTCATCGTCTTTTTTATCGTATTTATCGCAAGGCGTGTTCGCGCTTCCCATATCCGAAGCAGCAGTAACACCCGCAAAACAGGTTGGAAATTCGCTTTGAAACCCGGTGCACGTATCGCGGCCGTCATTGAACTTTACGACGGTTGGACCCATACCCGAGACGACGCAGACCGCGTTGTGTCCGGTTATTTCGGATCACGCCGTTATATCGGCGGTGGCGATCGCCGTGAAATCAGCGAACGTTTCTATAACCTGATCCGTCATCAGGCCCGTCTGGGCTGGTGGCTGGCAGAAGTCGGATACGAGTTTCAGGATGGCCGCGCACGCATGATCGCTGATCTGGTGTTGCATGATGGCCTGAAAACTGCCGAAATCGCCGACCGGTTCTGTGGAGAGCAATTCTGCCCGGAAACCCTGCATCCGAATGAAAAGCACCTGATCAACAAGCTGTCTGACAAGACCCTTGATCATGATGCCCAGCCCGGTGCAGTTAAAACCGAACTGCCGAAATGGCTTTATGCCGAACTGATGAAGCTTCATCACGAAAACCTTACGGCGGAGATGGCAGCCTATAACCAGCCGGCCAAACTTGATCTTCGCGTCAACCGTCTGCGCGGCACGGTCGAAGATGCCATCAAGTCGCTTAAAGCAGACGGCATCAAGGATATCGAGCGTACCCCGTTTGCACCCAATGGTCTGCGTCTGCCGCTTGGCCTGAATATGCTGGTCACGGCGGCCTATAAAGACGGTCTGATCGAAATTCAGGACGAAGCATCACAGATTTGCGTCAAGCTGGTCGATGCCAAACCGGGCATGACCGTGCTTGATATGTGTGCGGGCGGTGGCGGCAAAACGCTTGGTCTTGCGGCAGACATGCGCGGCAAGGGTCGTATTCTTGCCTGTGATACCCATGGTGGCCGACTGGATAATGCCCGCAAGCGTGCACGCCGCGCCGGTGCGGGCGATTGCATCCAGCAGCGCATCATTGCCGATGAACGTGACAGCTGGTTGCGTAACAAATCCGGTTTCTTTGACCGCGTGTTGCTGGATGTGCCCTGTTCCGGTCTTGGAACGTTGCGCCGTAACCCGGCTTTGCGCTGGCGTATCGGTCAGCGCGACCTGCGCACCCTTATGGGGCAGCAGAGCAAGATCCTTAAGGCCGGTGCCGCAAAGGTCACCAAGGGCGGTCGTCTGATTTATGCGACCTGCTCGATCATGCCCGAAGAAAACGAACGCCTGATTGAAACCTTTATGCGCGATCGCAAGGATTTCCGACCGGTTCCGATCAGCGAAATCTGGCCCGATGCACCGAAATCCGTTCCGGTTCCGGGCGGCAAGGACAAGCCCTGGCTGCGCCTGTCGCCAAATGTTCATGGCACGGACGGGTTCTTTGTGGCGGTGTTTGAACGTACGGCCAAAGGCAAGGTAAAGTAATGGCAATGGCGGCCAAGGCATATGGAAACCAGACCAAAACCTTTGCCGCCCTTAATCTGCCTGCAAAGAAAAAGGCCCTGCGAGCGATCCCCGCAGGGCCAGTTTTGTTTCACCGTGAACGCAATATTGCGTTGATGGACTCTTCTGCAAATTGCCGGTGCCACGGCCTTTCGGGTGTTGGCCCGATATCGACGGAAAACCGGTTACTCGGCTTTTTCGGTCGCGCCATCAAAGATGGTAGTCGGCTTGTCCAAACCTTCGGAATTCTCAAGATTGTTCATGCCCGGAATGTCGTCGTCCTGGGCATCCGGGCCGGTCTTCAGGCTTTCGCCGATTTCGGCACTCGGCTTGGCCGGGGTCATGGTTTCGGACTTCTCGGCCGGTGCGCTTTCTTCAGTGCCAAAGATCGGCAGGGCCGAACCGCCGTCCTTCTGGGTCATTGCGATTGCGGTTGCTGTACCGGCAACCAGAATAAGACCAGCGACAGCGAGTGCGATTTTACTACCTTTGGAAGTGCTCATGATTTCGTGTCCCTTGCATTGATCAAAAGTGCGTTGCTCATGGTCGGACGCGTTGTTTCCCGCGTTCCGTTGATTGGGATAATGCACGCCCATTGCGAAGGAAAAAGGGACCAATTGTGGGGTTTTCAGGGGGAGTTGCGCGCAAAAACGCCGCAATCTCCTCCAAATGCCTGGGCTAAGGGCAAAAGTTTTTTGAATGCATCGTTGGGTGACCACCTGCGCCGGGTTGCCCATCTCGATGGTTTGGCGTATGTACGGCGCAACCCCATCTTCGACGGAGATACGGCCCGATGACTGATCGCGTGCTGATTATTGATTTCGGATCCCAGGTCACCCAGCTGATTGCACGTCGCGTGCGTGAAAGCGGTGTCTATAGCGAGATCCATCCTTTTAATAACATCTCGGATGCGTTCCTTGATGAATATGGCCCCAAGGCCGTGATCCTTTCGGGTGGCCCGGCGTCTGTCCATTGGGACAAGGCACCGTCAGCACCGACCAAGGTGTTTGAGCTGGGCGTGCCTGTTCTGGGTATTTGCTATGGTCAGCAGACCATGGTCAACCAGCTTGGCGGCAAGGTCGCGACATCCGATCATCGTGAATTCGGTCGTGCCTTTGTCGACGTGATCGAAGATTGCGCGCTGTTCACCGGGGTGTGGGCGGCTGGCGCACGCGAACAGGTCTGGATGAGCCACGGCGACCGCGTTGATGCGCTTCCTGATGGTTTCCGCGTAGTTGGCAAATCCGAAGGCGCACCGTTTGCCGCCATCGCCAATGACGAAAAGAAATTCTATGCGGTTCAGTTCCACCCGGAAGTGGTCCATACCCCGCATGGCGCGCAGCTCCTTAAGAACTTTACGCATGGCGTTGCCGGTTGCTCTGGCGACTGGACGATGAATGCCTATAAGGACGACGCGATTGAGAAAATCCGCAAACAGGTCGGTGACGGCAAGGTCATCTGTGGTCTGTCGGGCGGTGTTGACAGCTCGGTCACCGCGGTTCTGATCCACGAAGCGATTGGCGATCAGCTGACCTGCGTGTTTGTTGATCATGGTTTCATGCGCTCGGGCGAGGCCGATCAGGTCGTTTCGCTGTTCCGTGACCATTACAACATCCCGCTGGTCCATGTTGATGCGTCCGATACCTTTATCGGTGCCATCGAAGGCGAAACCGATCCGGAAGTAAAACGCAAAACCATTGGCCGTCTCTTCATCGAAACCTTCGAAGAAGAAGCCAAGAAAATCGGTGGTGCAGACTTCTTGGCACAGGGAACGCTTTATCCGGATGTGATCGAAAGTGTGTCCTTCACCGGTGGCCCGTCTGTCACCATCAAGTCGCACCACAATGTTGGTGGTCTTCCGGAACGCATGAACATGAAGCTGGTGGAACCGCTTCGTGAATTGTTCAAGGACGAAGTCCGTGACCTTGGTCGTGAACTTGGCCTGCCTGACAGCTTTGTTGGTCGTCATCCGTTCCCAGGACCGGGTCTTGCGATCCGTATTCCGGGCCAGCCGATTACGCGCGAAAAGCTTGATATTCTGCGCAAGGCTGATGCGATCTATCTCGAAGAAATCCGCAATGCCGGTCTTTATGACGCCATCTGGCAGGCATTCGCCGTTCTGCTTCCGGTGCGTACCGTTGGCGTGATGGGCGATGGTCGTACCTATGACTATGCGTGCGCGCTGCGTGCGGTCACCTCGACCGATGGCATGACGGCGGACTTCTATGCGTTCCCGCCGGAACTGCTTGGCCGCATCGCCAACCGCATCATCAATGAAGTCAATGGCATCAATCGTGTCACCTATGACTTCACATCGAAACCACCGGGAACCATCGAGTGGGAATAAGCTTTCCGATAGCGGAAACACCAAACGGCGCGTCCAGTGGATGCGCCGTTTTTGTTTGGAGCTAGTTCGAGCCGGGCCCATCCGACCCGCAATCGCCTGTGGAGTTACACGCATTTGACAGGACCTGTTGGACACTGCGTTGCCAGTTGAAGGTCAGGCAGGATGACAGGACCAGTATGGCGGTCAATGCGATGATCAGGCGAAGCGGGCGCATGGTTGCATGGCCTTTATTTTCGGCGGAGCGCAGGCAGGCCGACACCGGTCGTCTCGAATCCGCCATCTGCGGCAACGATTTGACCGGTCACGAAGCTTGCCTTGTCCGAGCAAAGGAAATGGATGACTTCGGCGATTTCATTTTCGGTGCCGTATCGGCCAAGCGGCATGGCATCAAGATAGGCCGAGATGATTTCAGGTGAATGCACCGCCATCGCCAGTTTGGTTTTGACCGGGCCGGGACAGACGCAGTTGGCGCGAATGCCATATTCGCCAAGTTCGGCGGCCTGTTGTTTGGTCATGTGAATGACTGCGGCCTTTGATGTGCCATAGGCCACACGAAGGGTTGACGCGCGAAGGCCCGAGATCGAGCCGATATTGACAATCGCCCCCTTGGTTTGCTTCAACGCCGGAATAGCGGCCTGCGAGACAAGGAAGACGCCATCAAGGTTGGTTTCCATGATCCGGCGCCAGGTGGCAAAGCTGGTTTCTTCGACCGGCAGGAAATCGGCCACCCCGGCATTGTTCACCACCACATCAATCTGGCCGAATGCCGCAAGCACATCGGCGATCATTTGATCGACCTGTTCGGGAACCGAGACATCAAAGATAAACGGTTTGGCATCGGAAAGATCGGCAGAGGCGCTGAGCAATTCATCTCCGTCACGGTCGATCATCGCGACTTGCCAGCCTTGAGCGATAAACAGTTTGGCGGTGGCCAGTCCAATTCCGCGTGCAGCACCGGTGACCAGGGCGATCTTCTTTGACATCTATTGCTTCCTCTCCTGAAGTGTTTTGCTGTTTGTGCGACATGTTGCCATCGCTTGACGTCATTTAGGCAAAACATTCTTCAGGCAGCAAGCACGGGTTAAACTCTAATGCCAAAACAATTGGGCGGCATAGACCAGCATCGAGAACAGGCTGATGAAATAGGCGATGGATCGTACGCCATTGACGCCCGGCAGCCGGGTAATACCGGCAATGTAAAACCCGGCATGTGCAATCCGGGCGATCAGGAAAAGGGTGGCGCAGATAATCGTGACCGTGTTGGAAGCCCCGATGACGTGTGCGCAAAGGACAATGATCGCAAAGGGAACCAGATTTTCAAGCTGGTTCTGATGGGCGCGAAGGCCACGCGCGGCAATACCGGTACGTTCGGGCAACATATCGCGATTGCCCATAAGGCGTTTGCCGCCAACACCGGGTTGCATGGCATAGGCGTAGTTATACATCCATGGCAGGCCAAGGCAGATCAGCGCATTAAGCAATAGAGTGAAAAGTTCGTACGTCACCAGATATCCAACCATGCTGTTTCATTAATCGACTTACGTCTGAAACTGCATGGTTGGATCAAGGGCGAGGGGAATATGCCGTGCGCTTGCTGCGCTGTGTAGGGGTCAGGTGTCGTCTTCAAATTCCAGAAGGTCGCCGGGTTGGCATTCCAGTTCCTTGCAGATCGCGGCAAGGGTTTCAAACCGCACGCCGCGTACCTTGCCCGATTTCAAAAGCGACAGATTCTGTTCGCTGATGCCGATCCGGGCAGCAAGATCCTTGGATTTCATCTTGCGGGTGGCAAGCATCACATCAAGTCGGACAACAATCCCCATCAGACAAAGCTCCGGTTTTCATCGTCGATCCGGGCTGCTTCGCCAAGAACCCAGGCAATCACGATAATCAGAGCGCCAAGGAAAAGGGTGCTGGCCTCGGCATTGCCAAGCCCGATCGACAACATTCTTTCACCCGCCGGACGATGGAAGGTCGCCAGAACCGATGTCACAGCCCCGGTCAGCGGTTTGGCCAGTGTTTGCACCAAAAGCGCGACACCAAAGACCTTAAGGTGCCTGATTGGCGCGGGCTGGAAAATGATGTCACGGGAAAAGGCCCTGAACATCTTGCGCAGATGATTGAGCCCGTAAGCCATGATCAGGGAAGGGATCATCATGACCAGCATGGTGGCGTATTTCTGCCAGCCGGAAAGAGCATGAAGATCGGCAATGCTGACCGTCATCTGACTGCTGCTGGTTTCAATCCAGCCCGGCACATACCAGATGATCGGAACGACAAAAAACTGGAAGATGATGGCAAGCGCACATCCCCAATACAGAACGGTACTGAGGCGACGCACGTTTTGAAGGGTATCAGGTTTAGTTGCGGTCGTCATTTGTGGGGCTCCTGAATGTGGGTGTTCTCGAATCGATTTATAAAGTTCATGTAAAACATGAATAAGTTATCGAAATGAGTCAATATTAAAACCGTATTCGGGGGGCGTTCAGTGTAAGAATGCTGGCATAAGTGGATCGTTCCCCTTGCCATGGCCGGGCAGGCATGGAAAATAAGGGCCATGTCAGAAAGCAAAACCAGTTCCCCGATCGCCAAGCCCGTGTCATCGCGCGCAGAAAATGACTGTCAGGAATGCGATACTGCGGCCCGTCTTGGCCTGAGCACCGAACAGGGCGAGGCCGTAACGCGCGATGCATCGCGCGCGGTGGGAGCGGATTTGTCTTTGCCCCATATCGAGGCGGCAGCAAAAATCTTTTCGCTTCTGGGGGATGCCGGGCGCTTGCAACTGGTTCTGCGCTGTATGGAAAAACCGCAAACGGTGAGCGAACTGGCAGATGCGACCAACATGTCGCAATCGCTTTGCAGCCATCATCTGCGTCATTTACGCGATCAGCGGATTCTGGCGTCCGAGCGGCGCGGACGGCATATTTTTTATCAGATTGATGACGAGCATATTTCGCGCGTGGTGCGCGATGTTTTTGCGCATGTCACCCACGACTGATTTTTTTCGTTTTTAGTTCAGCTGTTTGACTGGGTTTACCAGTGTCTATGTTGGTGTCAAAGCCGGGCAACGGGCATGTGCGATTTTAATATTCAAATCATCATTTGAATATTCTTGACAGACCAACATATGAATCCTAGTTTGAATATAACATATGAATAGAAATTTGATCTTTATGAGGTGACTAAATGTCCTTCGTTGCAAAATGGGACGATATTCCGGCGATCGGCAATTGTGGACGGTGTCGGGAAAGCCTGATAGATGCCTTGAACAAGGCAGTTCCCGATCACGGCATTACCGGTGACGGTCAGGGGATCTCTGTGTCCCTTCCGGTCAATGCGGACGAAGATGCAGTCTTACGCGATATCGTTGCTAAAAAGGGTGGCGCTGTAAGTCATTACCACTGGCAGGTTTCTGGTATGGATTGCGGTTCCTGCGTGGCAAAGATCGAAACCGCACTGGGCAAAGTTGACGGTGTGTCTTGCGTGGATGTGTCGATGATGCGCGAAACCGTAACTCTGGGCATTGATGATGCCCATACCGACAGCCGCAACAACATCACAACCATGCTGACCAAACTTGGCTATCCGGCACAGGAAAAGCCGGTTCCGGGCAGCATGGACACTTTGGCAAAAGCTTCTTGCTGCGGGGCGAGCAGTTGCTCCGATACCAAGTCCGGCCAGGACCAAGGCCCTCTCGGTCAGGATGGCAATCCGGTCGACGCGCAAAAAGCGCGCTGGTATGCGCCATGGTCTTCAGAGAATGACGAAATCGCCTTTGCCGCTATCTTCCTGCTGCTGGGCGGGGCGACCGGTGCGCTGGTGCCGGCAACGTCACCCTATGCGATGTCAATTGCTTCGATCCTTGCGGCCGTGCCGGTGATGAAGAAAGCGCTGCGGCTTGCACAAAGTGGGGCCATCTTCTCGATCGAACTTTTGATGTCGGTTGCGGTTATCGGGGCTGTGGCCATTGGCGAAAGTCTTGAAGCCGGGATGGTTGTTTTGCTGTTTGCCATCGGTGAACGGCTTGAAGGTGTTGCGGCCGGGCGGGCGCGAAGTGGCGTCAAGGCCCTGATGAAGCTGGCACCTGAACAGGCACGTCTGGTGCGTGATGGCGGCTTTGAAACTGTTTCCCCTGCACAACTGGCGCAAAACGATATCGTCGAAATCCGTCCCGGTGAACGTATTCCGGCTGATGGGGTAATTGCCTCCGGCGCGGCCGAGGTCGACAACAGCCACCTGACCGGTGAGTCCGTGCCGGTCTATCGCAAGGAAGGTGACGAAGTCTTTGCCGGTGCCATCGTCACCGACAGTCCGGTTCGGATGGCAGTGACCCGCGCAGCCGGGCAAACCATGCTTGATCGCGTGATCGAACTGGTCGAGCAAAGCGAAAAACACAAGGCACCGGTAGAACGGTTTGTTGCCAAATTTGCCCGCATCTATACCCCGATTATTATGGCGTTGGCGGCGGCGACAGTTGTTATTCCGCCGGTTGTGTTTGGCCAGTCATGGGATGAATGGATTTATCGTGGTCTGGCATTGTTGCTGATTGGTTGCCCCTGTGCGCTGGTGATTTCGACCCCGGCGGCGGTGACATCCGCATTGGCGCGTGCCACCCGGATCGGACTTCTGGTCAAGGGCGGTGCCGGGCTTGAGCTGATCGGGGCGGTTCGCACCATGGCGTTTGACAAGACGGGGACCCTGACCGAAGGCAAACCGAAACTTGCGGCGATCAAGACCACGGATGGGTATGGAGAGAACGGTCTTTTGACCATTGCTGCGGCACTTGAAACCGTGACGTCCCATCCGCTGGCCCGTGCTGTGGTGCAGGCCGCGGAAAACCGGAACCTTGAACTGCCGGTGATCGACAATGCCAGAACCATTGCCGGAGCAGGGGTGGAAGGCAAGATTGACGGTGTGATCTATCAGGTGGGGGCGGCAACCCGTCTTGGCGTAACGCCTGATGGTGAGATTGCTGACTGGCTTGCAGCGCAAGAGGAAGAAGGCAGTACGGCGGTTGTGATCCTCAAGGATGGTATGGTCATTGGTGCCCTGGCGCTGCGTGATGTTGCGCGCCCGGATGCCAAGGCCGCCCTTGCCGAACTTAACAGGCTTAACATTACACCTGTGATGTTGACCGGGGATGCCACCCGTGTTGCCAGGCGGATGGCTGCTGAACTGGGCATGGATTACCGTGCGGAATTGATGCCCGAAGACAAGCTTAACGCGCTTTCGGCCCTGCGCGACGATCCCAAACGCTCTGGCCCGGTGGCGATGGTTGGTGACGGAATTAATGATGCCCCGGCGCTAAAGGCTGCTGATGTCGGGATCGCGATTGGTGGGGGAACGGATATCGCACTTGAGGCCGCCGATGCGGTTGCGGTCAAGGATCGTCTTGGCGATGTGGTCAATCTGGTCAAGCTATCGCGTGCGGCACGCCGTGTCATTCGCGAGAACATCACGATTGCGCTGGGGCTTAAGGCAGTCTTTCTGGTGACCTCGATCACGGGGTTGACGGGATTGTGGCTGGCGGTTCTGGCCGATACCGGTGCGACCGTTCTGGTCACGATCAACAGTCTGAGGCTTCTGGTCGCCTTGCGCAAAGCGAGATAGTCAGATGCTGTAATCCTCTGATTTCTACCGGTTTCAGAGACTGGTTCGAACAGGGATGAATAAAGGAAAATGCCGCCAGTCTGTGGATACAGACGGCGGCATTTTCTTTGTCTGTATGTCCGAAATTTTCACGGGAAGGCGCTGGCGGGGCAAAACGAAATTGACTCCCGTTAAAAAACGCTGCTAGTTTAAATCCGAAACAACGGTATCAATTCCGCTATAACGGAATTTAAGAAACTACCCAGCATGTGTGGCTCATTAAAACGCGGAGACAAAAGATGACTTTTATTAAAACGCTCGCCGTTGCGACGGTGATGACGGCTGCTGCCGGTTCTGCCATGGCACAGGAAGCAAGCAAGCTTCAGGAAGTGCTTGATCGTGGTTATCTTGTTCTGGGGACCGGTTCGACCAACCCGCCCTGGCACTTCATGGACAGCGACAACACGCTCAAGGGTTTTGACGTTGACATGGGCCGTCTTGTCGCAAAGGCGCTGTTCGGTGACCCGGATAAAATCCAGTATGTTCAGCAGTCTGGTGATGCCCGTATTCCGAACCTGGTAACCGACAAGGTTGACCTGTCCTGCCAGTTCATGACCGTCACTGCGGAACGTGCCCAGCAGATCGAATTCACCATTCCTTACTATCGCGAAGGCGTTGGCCTGCTTTTGATGGCAAATGGCGACTATGCCGACTATGACGCGCTGAAAGCAGCCGGTGATGATGTGACCGTGGCGGTTCTTCAGAACGTCTATGCCGAAGAAATGGTCCATGCGGCCCTGCCGGAAGCAGAAGTCGACCAGTATGACAGCGTTGATCTGATGTATCAGGCCCTGAATTCAGGCCGTGCAGAAGCCGCCGCAACCGATCAGTCGGCCTTGCGCTGGTTCATGGTTCAGAACCCGGGCCGTTACGAGGATGCAGGTTACGCCTGGAACCCGCAGAGCTATTCCTGTGGCGTTAAACCGGGTGATCAGCGTTGGCTGAACTTTGTTAACACCGTTCTTCATGAAGGCATGACCGGTGTTGAGTTCCCGTTCTATGCTGAAAGCTTCAAGACCTGGTTCGGTGAAGAACTGGCCGTGCCGAAAATCGGCTTCCCTGTCGAGTACAAGTAACGCGTTCAGCATCCTGAAAGAACTGTTTTGAATTACGATTTCAATTTTGACGTCATCTGGCGCAATTGGGAACTTCTGGCTCAGGGACTTGGTCTGGGACTGTTTCTTGCCATTGTGTCGATTGCGATCGGCTGCTTGATTGGTCTTCTTGCTGCTTTCGGGATGCTGTCCCGCCACAAGATTTTGCGCTGGATTGCGGGGGGATATGTCTCCGCAATCCGCAATACCCCGATCCTTGTGCTGATCCTGTTTTGCTATTTTGCCCTGCCGCAATTGGGCATCGCACTCGACAAGATTTCATCCTTTATCTTCACGCTGTCGATTTATGCCGGTGCCTATCTGGCCGAGGTATTCCGGTCGGGGCTTGTTGCCTTGCCAAAAGGCTTGCGTGAAGCCGGACTGGCGATTGGTCTGACCGAATTCAAGATCAAGACCAACATCATCATTCCGGTGATGTTCCGTAACGTTTTGCCATCGCTTTCGAACAACTTCATTTCCCTGTTCAAGGATACCTCGCTGGCGGCGGCAATTGCGGTGCCCGATCTGACTTTCTATGCCCGCAAGATCAATGTCGAAAGTTTCCGGGTGATCGAAACCTGGATGGTGGCGTCGATGATTTATGTCGTGGCTTGCTATGTGATCGCGTGGCTGTTGCGCCGTCTTGAACAGCGTCTTGCTGTTCCTCGTTGAAAGGGTTTCAGGTGAATTTCTCTCTTTTCTTTACAGAGTTGTGGAATGCCCGGATGAACCTGCTGGACGGGCTTGGCGACACAATTCTGATATCGGTCTCGTCGGTTGTGCTTGGCACCATTCTGGGCGTGTTTGTTGGTCTGGCAATGACATACGGGCAGCGCTGGCTGCGCTTTATCGTGCGGCTCTATATCGACTTTCTGCGCGGGACGCCTGTTTTCGTTCTGATCCTTGCCTGCTTTTACATTCTGTCGGTGGTCGGTGTTGACCTGACAGCATTTCAGGCAGGGGTGCTGGCGCTGACGCTGTTTTGTTCGTCCCATGTCGGTGAAATTGTGCGCGGGGCGTTGTCGGCGATTGCGGTCGGACAGACCGAGGCCGCCAAATCAATCGGCCTGACCTTTATGCAGACCTTTGTCTATGTCCTGCTGCCACAGGCCTTGCGCCAGATTTTGCCAACCTGGGTGAATACCGCAACCGAGATCGTCAAGGCATCGACATTGCTGTCGATCATCGGTGTGGTCGAGCTGTTGCTGGCCACCCAGCAGGTGATTGCGCGTACATATCTCAGTCTCGAATTCTATCTGTTCGCAGGCTTTGTCTATTTCCTTTTGAACTTCGTGATCGAGCAAGCCGGCCGTGCCGTCGAGCGTCGCATTTCGATCCCTTAATGAGGCTATCATGTCCCCAATTCTGACTATTTCCGGTCTTCACAAGAGTTTTGGTGAACTCGAGGTTCTCAAAGGTATCGATCTTACGATGCAGCAGGGCGACGTTGTTTCCCTGATCGGGTCTTCCGGTTCGGGCAAAACAACACTTCTGCGCTGTGTGAACCTGCTTGAAGACTTCGAAAAAGGGTCGATAGAGCTTGCCGGTCAAAAAATCGGCTATCGCGAAGATGGTGCCGGGCAACGCCGCCGTTTGCCAGAACGCGAAGTGGCCCGCCAGCGTTCGATGACCGGCATGGCGTTCCAGCAGTTCAATCTGTTTCCGCATATGACTGCCATCCGTAACGTGATGCTGGGTCTGATCAAGACCAAAAATATGCCAAAGGACGAAGCACGTGAAGTTGCCCAAAAGTGGCTTGAACGTGTGGGCATGGCTGCACGCAGCGATCATTATCCCGGTCAGCTTTCAGGCGGGCAGCAGCAACGTGTTGCAATTGCACGCGCCATCGCCATGAACCCGCAGATCATGCTGTTTGACGAAGTAACATCCGCCCTTGATCCCGAACTGGTCGCCGAGGTTCTTGCCGTGGTGCGCGATCTGGCGGTTGAGGGGATGACCATGTTGCTGGTGACGCATGAAATGCGCTTTGCGCGCGACGTTTCGACCAAGGTCGTTTTCATGCATCAGGGGCGCATTCACGAAGAAGGCACCCCCGACGAGATTTTTGGTGCGCCCAAAACCGAACGATTGCAGGGCTTCCTTGCAAATTCCGAAATCTGAATCAGGAGATCATTTATGAGCATTAAAAGACATGGCGTTGGCGAAGGCAAAGGCAGCGGGCAGAAAACACTGCCATTTGCCAAGGCCACAGAAGCCGACGGCTGGCTTTATGTCTCAGGACAGACACCGATGCGTGACGGCGAAGTCGTCGGCACCGGGATTGTCCAGCAATCGCACATCGCGATCGAGAACATGCTGAAGATTGTCGAGGATGCCGGCTATGACAAGGCCGATATCATGCGCATCGGCGTATGGCTTGACGATGCCCGGGATTTCTGGAGCTTCAACGGCGTTTTCGAAGAATATTTTGGCGAAAATCCCCCGGCGCGTGCATGTGTTCAATCCTCAATGGTGGTTGATTGCAAAGTTGAGGTCGACTGCATTGCCTTTCGTAAGGCATAAGCTAGTTGAATAATAAGACATGATTTAAGCGGGGCGATGGGGGTTATGAAAGAAGGTCAGACACGTAAACGTGCGCGCGGCATTGATCGTGCGTTTGATATTCTTGATCATCTGCGTGATGTCAGAACCTCCCAGCGTCCCGCTGAAATCGCCCAGGCGCTTGGTGCGCCAACATCTACGATCTATGACCTGATCGGCACTTTGCTGGATCACGGTATGCTTGAGGTTACCGATGCGAACGGATCGGTTTTCCTCGGGCGTCGTGTCTATTTCCTCGGACTGGCCTATAGCGACTATTTCGACCTGACCCGTCAGGCCGCCACGGTGCTTGATGAAATCACCGCCAGCACCAAGGAAACGTCGCAGTTCTGTATGCTTGATGGCGGCAAGTACACCGTCGCCCTGCAGCGCGAAGGCAGCCGTCCGTTTCGCATCAAGGCCGATGTCGGGCAACGCACATCCATTCCCTGGACCGCATCGGGCCGCTTGTTGCTGGGCCATCTGAGTGACGATGAAATTCGGGACCTGATCCCCGAAGAAGATTTCATTCTTCCTGATGGCACCCGGATGGATGTTGACGCCTATATCGCGGAAATCCGCAAGGCGCATATTGATCGGTTTTTCTCGTTTGACAGCATCGTTGATACTTTCACCCATTGCTTTGCGGCACCGGTCTATGACCGCAAGGGTATCTGTGCTGCGACCGTCTGTATCGTCGCCCCCAAGGAAGATGCCCGCGAGAATTATCAGCTTTACAAGAATGCGCTGCAAACCGCAGGCATGAAACTGTCACAAGGCAGCTAGAACGGCGATCACCCTGCAACCTTACAGGTTCAGGGGCGTGGCGCTATTGCGTGCCGTTTGCCAAAGATAAAGATATCCGGAAAAGAGAAAGCGGCGGTTATCGTTTCCCGCATCGATAACCACCGCTTTACCACCTTGAGAGGCCTACGGGGAGAGAGGACCCGTAGGTTGAGAGACAAGCCATTTTGGGGACAAAATGCGAATGGGTTGCATTCGCGGGCTGTGTCGAGACCTGTTATAGGCGAGGGAAAATCGGAACGCAAGTGAAAATCGTTCTCATTTGCGAAAGATTTTTGGTTGATGACGGTGTTGCCAAATTATCCCTACAAAAACAGTTGGTTAATCTGCCGGTTTTCTGCGGTTTTAAAGCCCTGGAAAGCATAGAACCCGCAACATATGTGCGGGTTTTATCGGGTTTCAAGGATCGGGATATCAGGTGCTTATGCGCCGCAAATGATTGTCCCAATGCAGCGATTTATGAGAAGCGTCGGGTAATTCAACGCGCTTACGGCGAATCGCATCCATGCGCCAGCCATTACCAAGGCCGCTGGTGCCGACAAATTCGCCGGGGCGGTCCGTTGCCGCAAGACCACAGCCATCCGGGGCCGCGATATGGGTCAGGAAGTCATTGGTTTTAGCATCCCAGAATGTGACAAGCCCGCCACGCGGGCAGGAAATGCCAAAGACCTGACCAGACGCATCAAAGCGCACAGACCCGCAATATTGGCGCATGCGATATTGCACATTGTCAGGTGCCTCGATCGGGCGGATTTCCTTGCCCGGTTGCCAGACACCGACAAGCGGGACCTGATCATTAATCTCGCCCTGATACTGGAAGCCTGCGGCAATCGTGCCATTGGCTGAGACATCAAGGTGGCGGATCGACAATTGATGCCAGTCATGTTTGAGCGCGGCCTGATGGATCAGCTCGCCGGTGCGGCGATCAATGATCGACAGGTTGGGTTCCATGGAATCGATGTTAAGCGGCGTACGACCGTCGAAATCGGGATGGGTGTGAAGCCCGCCATTGGCAATTACAAGCTGTTCGCCACCGGGCATCAGATGCAATTCATGCGGGCCGGTGCCATAACTGTCAAATTCGGCCACCCGGCGATAGCCATCCTTGGCATCCCAGACCGAAACAACGCCACGCGCATGATCAAAATCGTTTTCGGTGATGTAAAGAAAACGTCCATCGTTGGAATAAATCGCATGACCATAAAACCGGCGATCTTCCGGGCAATGCAGCTTGGCGCGGACTTCGCCGGTATGACGATCAAGGATCAGGCCGTAAAGACCCGGGCGACGTTCGACCGCTGCCACATCAACATGGTTCGGGCGCAAACCGATATCATGACCACGCCCCGGCAGAGCCTGTTCAAACAGGATCTTGCCCGACGCGTTAAAGGCGCTGACATAGTAATCATCGGCATTCCCGGCACTGGCGGAAATATAGACCGCACGGTCTTCGATGGCCGGAGTGCTTGCCGCGCGCGCGATATCAAGCGGCAAAAGGGTAAATGCCCCGCCAACACCCATGAGTTTCAAAAACTCGCGACGTTGATGTCTCATTTTCTTCTCCGGTTATGAGAGCTCCGCTTTGATTACTCAGTCGCCATCAAGCGCATTGAAACCGCCACCAAGCTGGGTGGTGCCGCCAATGTCGTTCTCGACCAGCGTAATCAGGAAATCGATCTGCGATTTGAACTCGGAAAGCTTGGCATAGCCATCTGGCTGCGCCAGCAGTTCATCGATTGACGGCGGCAGGTTATTTGCCGCGTCAATGACGGTTTGCCAGTTCAGGCGGAAGGACCGATCCAGAAGGCTGTTGTCGATCAGCGATGCCATACCCGCACCCTCGGTGCCGACATCACCCCATTTGCCGTCATAAATGGCAAATAGCCCAGTCAGGTTATGGACAATGTTGCGCAAGGACCGCTTGGCGACTTCGCTTTCGCCACGGCTGGCCTTGGCATCCTGTTCATTTTCGCCCAGCGGACGGCCAAGCTTCTGGGCCGAGATAATCAGCAAACCTTCATGGAGGGCGCGATAAAGATCGGTCGCGGCAAATTTCGCCGTCGGGTAATCCATGCTGTCGGGGCCTGCTGTGCTCATGGCTTCGGCAAATTCCGGCCATTCGTCAAGCAGCTCGCCGGTGATGGTCTGAAGATTGGTGGCAATGGCTGAACCATACTGACACAGGAAGACACCGTCTTCGTCACCCTTGCTCAGATGGTCGGCATTCTTGTCATCAAACAGGACTTCCTCAAGTGCGGGGAACCCCTGAAGGGCCGCACTTGCTTCGGCAAGCTGGGCCGGATCGGTATAGCTTGCCGGTTTGCTAAACAGCAGTTTCCGGAATTGCCGTGCAGCAGTACCATGTTTGTCGGGCCAATATTCGATATGCTGATCCCGGCCATTGGCAACCAGTGGCCCCATGCGCCAGGGCTGGATTTCCTGCCAGATATCCATCGCACTATTGAATTCGTTCTGAACGTCTTTGAGATCATCTGCATCCGGATCGGCACAGAAATCCTTGATGGATTTGGTCAGCTCTGATGCCGCGTCATGAAATTCATCAAGCTTGGGCGGCATCACCGTATTCAGAAGATGCGACAATACGGCACTGTATTTCCCGTCGGGGATATCGGCATGGGCGGGAGGCGCACCAAAACCGGTAACCAGTACGGTCGTGACTGAAAGCAGCGTGATACGCCAGAACGATTTTTGCGGCATATGTCTTTTCCGAATACTCACGGGATTTGAAACACTTATACAGGCTTAAAGCGACTTTAGAAACGCAAGCAGTTTCCTGCGCTCGGATGGTGGCAGCATTGTGACAGAATGGCGCGCAGGCTCCGCTTCGCCGCCATGCCACAGGACGGCCTCAAGGATGGTTCGTGCCCGGCCGTCATGAAGGAAACCGGCACGCGGATCGATCTGTTTGGCCAGCCCCAGTCCCCAAAGCGGTGGTGTCCGCCATTCGCGTCCTGATGCCTGGGCTTCGGGCCGATGATCTGCAAGGCCTTCGCCCATGTCATGCAGAAGCAAGTCGCTATAGGGCCAGATCACCTGACCGGATTGCTCCGTCATATCCCTGCGTTCCGGAAGCTGGTAACGGGGCGTATGACAGGATGCACAGCCGATGGAGTCAAAAATCTTCTGCCCGGCCACGACATCCGCATCATCAGCATTGGTGCGCACCGGCGGGGCAAGGTTTCGGGTGTAATAAAGCACAAGGTCAGTGACCTGCGAATGGGCTTCAAGATTTTCAAATTCCGGATCATTGCCGTTCGGTGCGTTCAGGCAAGCCGTTTGGGCGCTGGTGCAATCGCCTGATCCATCGGGATAAAGCGGGGTGGATAATCCGACATCAAACTGGAACGCATTCTGGTTTTGCTGGTCAAGGCTTGGCATTCCTGCCTTCCAGCCAAACCGCCCGATGGCAAGCTGTCCCTTGGCAATATCCCAGACATGATTGACCCGGCCGGAAATCCCGTCGCCATCAGCGTCTTGCGGATCAGCGCGCGCAAGCAGCAGCTCGTCAGGAATGGCTTCGAGCAATCCAAGCCCGATCATCGGCGGGGCAAGGCGTGGCGAAACCATCACATCAGGATGAAGCGGCCCATAGGCAAGATCGGTCATCTGGTAATCGGGTTGTTGCAGGGTGACGGTTTCACCTCCTGCAAGGTCGATATTGATGTTTTGGTATGTAACCTTCACCCGTCCTTCGGCATGAATACCGGGGACCGAGAAATCCTGAAACTGGCCGCCATAGACCGGCTCGGGAATGGCTGCGATCTCGCCATCAAGGTGATCGCGTAGCTGACCGGCTGTTTGCGGCGGGATCGAAAGGCGCAGCAACATGGATGTTGCGCCTTCTTCGGGGTTGTTTACGTCAACCGGATGGCCGCGACCATTGCGTATATGACATCCATTGCAGGCCCGCGAATTGAAAAGGGGGCCAAGACCGTCTGCGGTTTTGGTGCGTGTCGGTGCGGTGACCCAAAGCCTTTGAAAAAGGGCCTCGCCAAGCTTGAAATCAAGCCGCTTTTCAAAGGTCATATTGGCTGAATAATGGGTGAAGACATTCCGCCCGTCGGCATTTGGCCAACTGGTATTGCCCCCCGGAAAGGCAGGGTTATCAACCTGTTGGGCAAAGGCTGTCGGGATCAGGGCACTAACCGTCATCACGGCAAGACCGGATAAGGCAAGATGGCGCAGGGCAGGAACGAAACGTTTCATGACGATTTTGGTCTTATAATTATTGTAAAAGCAAAACGGCGGGAGACTGAATCCCCCGCCGTTCAGTGCCATCAAGGCAGGTGTCGAGTCATCAGGCTCAGTTGACTGCAGACGGGTTATCGAGGCTGTCAGAGCCTTCGAATTCAATGCCGTCAATGCCAACAGCAGCAATGATCTGTTCAATCGATTTGGTCTGATCAACCAGTGCATCAACAAAGGTCTGAACAACAGCGTTGCCGTCGTCATTGCCCATGGCGATCAGCTGATCGAAATGTTCGCCACCCTGTGCACGGGTAACCATGGCCTTGCCTGCCAGAACCGACGTCGCAAGCTTGCCGCGCAGTTCGGTATCAAGGGCGGCGTCCTTGGCTGCTACCAGATCGGAAAGTGCCGGACCTTCAACGACAGAACCGTCAACGCGCGTGTAACGGCCAAGATAAACGTTCTGGATGCCAAGTGCGTCATAGAAGTGGCTGTTGTGGGTGTTGTCCGAGAAGCAATCATGCTCTTCTTCCGGATCATGAAGCAGCAGACCAAGCTTGGTGCGCTCGCCGCCCAGTTCGCCATAAGACAGCGACCCCATACCGGTCACAATCGCAGTCAGGCCCGGAACACCATCACCTTCAAGAACGGTTTCGCGTGCTTCGCCACCATCGGCCCACTGTTCGGTGATCCATTCCAGATCGGATACCAGAAGCTCGCCCGCCGCTTTGAGATATGCGCCACGGCGGTCGCAATTATCGTTGGTGCACGCATCACCGCCTGCATAGTCGGTCCATTCACGTGCACCGGCACCGGCATCGGTCCCGTTAAGGTCTTGACCCCAAAGCAGGAATTCAATCGCATGATAGCCGGTCGCAACGTTTGATTCGACATCGTCGATTTCATGTAAGTCTTCAAGAAGGGCGGCATCAATGATCGATGCATCAATGGTCGTGCCTGAAATGTTCAGGCTCGGATTTGCGATGACATTAGCGGTATAGGCCGGGTTTTCTTCACTTTCTTCGCCGTAAAGGCCGGTTTCGACATAGTCGATCAGACCTTCGTCAAGCGGCCACGCATTTACCTTGCCTTCCCAGTCATCGACGATGGCATTGCCAAAACGATAAACTTCGGTCTGCTGATATGGTACCCGTGCCGCAAGCCATGCAGACTTTGCCGCGCCAAAGGTCTCTGCCGAGGGTTGCGCGATCAGTGCATCAATTGCGGATTGTAACTTCTTGGCCGTGATCAGTGAGTCTTCGTAACCGGCATGTGCGATATCGGCATAGGTCGTCAGAACGTCTTTGGCGCCCGGTGCGGCATAGGCCTGCACGCCAAGGGTCGAAACCAAAGCGGCCGTCCCGAGAATTTTTGCGATTTTCATAGGAGTTCCCATCTATCCCTGAAAGTGAGCCAAGGGCAGTGCCCTGCGGATCAAAAGGCGAGTGAATCTTTGCAAACGAAGAAATCTGGTCCCCGATCTTCGCCCCGATCCAGATGCTTTCAGTCCAAGTGATACTGCTTATGATAATGATTTTCAATTGAAGAATGGGTTTGTTGCGAAATATTCACGTTTTTTGAATGTGATACCCGCAAATTGATCTGGTCTTAAAGAAATGGCAGGGCATTATCAGTTTAAGCTGTGCAACAGACCGGACCAGAACTTCGTTACGCCAGGAGGGACCAGATGAGCCATCAGATGTCAGATCAAAAGAAAGTCAAACTCTGGGACTTCCCGGTGCGCCTGTTCCACTGGGCACTGGTTGTGGCCATTGTCACCGCATGGTGGACCAACCGGCAACTGATGATCGATATCCACGCCATTGCCGGATACAGCGTGTTGGCACTTGTTCTGTTTCGCATCATCTGGGGATTTGTCGGAAGTTCGAACGCGCGGTTCGGGTCTTTTATAAAGGGACCGGACAAGGTCATCGGATATGCGGTTAAAATCCCGACTGGCTCGATGGCTGAACTGACCTATGCCGGGCATAATCCGGCCGGGGGCTGGATGGTTGTGGTTCTGATCGTTCTGGTCGCTATTCAGGCGATCAGTGGTCTTTTTGCCAGCGAAGACACCTTCCTGTTCTTTGACGGGCCGCTTGTTGCTCATGTCAGTTCCGATGTCGCGCGCATCATGAACTGGATCCATCGCACCAATATCAATCTGATTTACGTAATGGTCGGGCTGCATGTCTTTGCAGCCCTGTTCTATCTGGTGGCAAAGCGTGAAAACCTGATTGGTGCGATGGTAACAGGTGTGCGAACGGTGCCGGTAGAGCTGGCAGCCAGATTTGCACAAATCCGCTTTGCGTCCCCGGTTGTCGGAATTGCGATCCTGATTGTTTGCGGGTTGATCGTCTGGGGGATGGTTACGGTTGCGCGCGGCTAGAACTGTTCGTGTCACAGCATGAAAATCAAAGGCCACCAGTGCGATGCGCTAGTGGCCTTTTTGATTATATGCCCCCGATCCGGATTTTGGTGTGCTGAGCTATCAGCAGGGGGGAGAAAAAGCCGGATCAGGGACACTTGCCCCGGGGTAAGGGCGAGACAGATATGATTATTTCGACCGATAGGTGTCGTGGCATCCTTTGCAGGTCTTGCCAAGATCACCCATCGCTGCACCCATTGCCGATTTGTCACCGGCAACTGCCGCCACTGCAAGGGCTGCTTCCCTGAGTTCCGGGAAACGACCGGAAAAATCATCCCAGTCGGTCCAGACTTTCTCGGTCGCGGTGGTTTTTACCGTCGCACCCGTTGTTTGGGGTTCGAAGGCGGCCGGGGCACTTGCTGCGGCAAAGGCAATGCCATTGGCAAGATTGCGCAAGACCGGATCAGGAAGATCACATTGTCCCTTAAGGTAACATCCAAGTGTTCCCATGGCGCCGCCAATCCCGTCCATCAACATCTGGCGGTTTTGTACGGCATCATTATCCATCATCTCGTCAGCGTTGGCATTGATCGGCATGATGCTGCCCGCGGCGATCATCGCGCCGAACAGTCCTGCAGTAACAAGGTGCTTCATGGCTTCTCTCTATTGTCGTTTGCGTGGTCTCTCTGATCGCGAAACAGGCGTTTGTTTCTTTTCTCTCTTGGAAGCATCTTGTTGCTTCATGCCTGTCGCTCAGCTTAGTGTCCCAGTTGCGCCCCTAAAACCGGAATCACAAGCGCGTGAGTAGAAAGATTTTTTCGACACATGCGTCAAAGGAACTACCAGATATGTCGACCGCCGCCCCACATGATGCTTCGACCGCCAATGAAACTGCCATCCGCGAAGGCCGTGCGCGTGCGCGCAGTCTTATCCGCGACTGGGACCTGAAACGTGCCTATATCAATGGTGTCTGGCAGGATGCCGACAGCAAGGAGGTCCTTGACGTCATTGACCCTGCGCGGGGCGATGTCATCGGGGCGGTTCCGTTCATGCGTACGTCCGAGGCGCGCCGTGCAATCGATGCCGCCCATGATGCCTTTCCGGGCTGGTCGCGCCTGTTGGCCAAGGACCGCGCTGTCATGGTGCGGCGCTGGCGCGATCTGCTTGAAACCCATCAGGAAGACCTGGCTGCCCTTATCACGCTTGAGCAGGGTAAACCCTATGATCAGGCCCTGCGCGAAGTGATCGGGGCAATTGCCTATGCCGAATGGTATGGCGAAGAAGCCAAGCGCGCCTATGGTCAGACCATGCCGGCCACCCAGCGCGACCGCCGTGTCGTGGTGCAAAAGCATCCGGTGGGCGTGGTGGCGGCAATCACGCCATGGAACTTTCCGCTGACCATGGTTGTGCGCAAATGTGCGCCTGCCCTGGCAGCAGGCTGTACCGTTATTGTCAAACCGGCCGAAGATACGCCGCTTTCGGCATTGGCCGCAGCAAAGCTTGCCGAGCAGGCGGGTTTTCCTGCCGGGGTCTTTAACGTGGTGACGGGGCTTCCCCAACCGATTGCCGAGGCTCTGACAGGCGATGAACGCGTCCGGATGTTGTCCTTTACCGGGTCGACCGAAGTTGGCAAACGGCTGATGGTGCAATGTGCGCCCACCATGAAAAAGCTGTCGCTTGAGCTTGGCGGCAATGCACCCTTTATCGTTATGGATGATGCCGATATTGATGCCGCGGTTGCCGGGGCGATGATTTCGAAATTCCGTAACAGCGGCCAGACCTGCGTTTGTGCCAACCGCATCTTTGTCCAGGACAGTGTCTATGAGGCATTCGTTTCAAAGTTCATTGCAGCAAGCAACGCACAGACCATCGGCAACGGCTTCGTGCCCGGAACGGATATCGGCCCGCTGATCAATCGTCAGGCGGTGGCCAAGGTCAAACGTCTGGTCGAGAATGCCCAGAAAGCCGGGGCGACACTGATTTATGGCGCAGAGATGCCGGGCGAAGGACATTTCGTCCGTCCGCTGGTGATGACGGATGTTCCCCATGATGCTGACTGTTTTGACGAGGAGCTGTTTGCCCCGGTCGCCCCGATTTACTGTTTCTCGACCGAGGATGAGGTGATCGAACTTGCCAACCGGGTGCGCACCGGCCTGTCATCCTATCTTTATAGCCGTGATATCGGCCGGGTTCAGCGGATTGCTGATCGTCTTGAGACCGGTGTTGTCGGGATCAATGATGGCACCACCAGCCATGAAGGCGCGCCTTTTGGCGGGGTAAAGGAAAGCGGACAGGGCCGCGAAGGCGGTCATTGGGGGCTTGAGGAATATCTTGAACCCAAATACCTCAATTACGCGATTGGTTAGTGTGGACTGACGCGACCCCAAATACCGCTCAAATCACAGATCGGAAAACGGCAATTGCCTTCCTGGCTTTTGCCGTTTTTTGCTTTTGACAAAGCCATGCAAAATTGTTTGGTCGGACTCCGGCGAAAAAAACGGATGATTTTAACGTATTTGGCAAAAAAATCGCGGTGGCCAAAGCTGTTTTTCGCATGGTTTCTTCTACTGGTTTATGGAAACGAGGCTCTGAACAGGGCAGAAATCTCTAATTAATCCAGTTCTGATGTCCGCTTGAAGCAGAGGCTTTTTGAAAATATCCAGCAAATCGAAGCTGTTATTTGTCATGATACATTCATGCGTTATGCGCATGCGGTAATTGTGGCGGTAATGTTTCACGTTATGCATAACGTGCATGGGTGGAGTGAGGAATCTCTTCTCGTGGGAATGTAAAAACAGGCGTACACCGGTTTTCAGAGAATGTAACGCAAAACCCAGACGCGATATGCGCGGGATGCTTTTGAAAGGAAACGGACATGAAAATGTATCGTGATTATGACCTGGTTGCCCTGCAGCGCGAAGCAGAACATCTCCGTGCGGCTGCAATGCGCAGCATGTTTCTGGCAGTCGTTCGCAAGGTTGCTGCACTGTTCGGTGCAAACCGTAAGCCGCATGGCGGCGTACCGGCTGGCGCATAAGTTCGCCCTCCAAAGAATTCCGGTGCCAGTTCGTCTGGTATCTTGAAAAACACCTCCGCAATCCTCCCATGCGGGGGTGTTTTCGTATGTATGCTTCACCTTCGGAGCCGAGCCGGTTATTAAGGGGGAATATCCCGCCTGAATTCCGGAGAAACTGGTTCTTATGAAACTCGCTCATTATGCCTTTGGTGAAGAAAATCGCGACAATGGAACCATTGTGATTGTCCATGGTCTGTTCGGGCAGGCCCGGAACTGGACCGCGATTGCCCGGCGTCTGGCGGAAAAATACCACGTGGTGACTGCGGATTTGCGCAACCATGGCCGGTCAGACTGGGATATGGAAATGACCTATCCCGCAATGGCGTCCGACCTTGCCGAACTGATCCGCGATGTTTCTGGTAAACCGGTTCATCTGGTCGGGCATTCGATGGGGGGGAAGGCATCGATGGTGCTGTCGCTGTCGAAAGATTCCGGTCTGGTGGCTGATCTGGTGATCGTCGATATCGCCCCGGTTCGCTACGAACACGATTACACCGGTTATATCAGTGCAATGCGCGGTGTCGATTTTGATGCGGTGACCCGCCGTGCCGAGGTCGAAGATGCCCTTTCATCGGGTGTCTCGGAAAAGGGTATCCGTCAGTTTCTCGCCCAGAATGTCACGACAGACAAGGATACCGGCAAAATGTCATGGCAGGTCAATATTGACGCCATGGCTGCCCATCTTGCTGACATTATTGGCTGGCCCGAGGGCGATGTAACCGGTTCCTATGACGGTGATGTTCTGTTTATCTCGGGTGCGAATTCCCACTATGTCGATCCCAATGATCGTGATCATATCAAATCGCTGTTTCCCAAGGCCGCCTTTACCAGCATCAAGGGGGCGGGCCACTGGGTACATGCCGAAAAGCCCGATGCGGTTCTTTTGACCCTGTCTGCATTTTTGAACCGCTAGTTCGCAAAAGCCGGAGACACCATGTCAGATCTGCCCAAAGGCTGGTTGATCCCCGACCAGGACCATGTGCGTATTGATGATATCGAATGTCTGTCTGACAACTGGTATCACCTTTATCGCGTCAGTTTTGACCTGAAACGGTCCGACGGGACATGGCAGCACCAGACGCGCGAAGCCTATGAGCGCGGCAACGGGGCGGGTATTCTTCTTTATAACCGTGCGGACAGGACAGTGATCCTGACCCGGCAATTCCGGTTGCCGTCTTTTGTGAATGGCAATTCGGACGGCATGCTGATCGAAGTGCCGGCTGGCCTGCTTGATGATCGCGATCCCGCTGCCGCCGTCATTGCAGAGGTCGAGGAAGAAACAGGTTATCGTATCGGCAAGCCGCAAAAGGTCTTTGACCTTTTCATGAGCCCGGGCTCCGTGACTGAGCGTCTGCATCTGTTCGTTGCCGAGGTCACGCGCAATCACCGCGAAGGAGACGGCGGTGGCCTAAGGGACGAGGGTGAAGACATCCACGTTCTTGAAGTCAGCTATGACGATGTTCTTCCGATGATCACTGATGGGCGGATCCGCGATGCCAAGACAATCATCTTGCTTCAGCATGCGCTTTTGACCGGATTGTTCGAATAGGCGCGTGCCTACCAGGGCAGTTCCTGTCCGTCATAGGCAAAGAAACCACCCGACTTGTCCGCAGCAAGGTTGTTAATCACGGCCAGCATGTTTGCACTAGCCTGCTCGGGGCTTTGAACATTCAGGCCCGATTTTGCAAATGGACCGGAAAGTCCGGTATCAACCGTGCCGGGATGCAGGGCAATACAGACCGCATCACGTTTGCTCCGGGCCAGTTCAATGGCGCTACACTTGACCAACTGGTTCAGGGCGGCCTTGGCCGCACGATATCCGTACCATCCGCCCATCCGATTATCGCCAATACTGCCAACCTTGGCTGAAAGGGTTGCGAAAACCGACTTTCCGTTGCGTGCTAAAAGCGGGCAGAAATGCTTCATCAGCAAGGCCGGACCAATGGCATTGATCTGAAACTGCTTGGCCATATAGTCGGCATCGATCTGTTTCAGGGACTTTTCGGGCTGAAACACCTCGTCATGCAGATAGCCGGTCGCATCAATGATCAGAACGATGTCACATCCCAGATCAGCCGATTGGCGCCTGGCATCCTCGGCACAGCGGGCAACGGTTTCCACATTTTCGAAATCAAGACCCGGTTCGGTTTTCCGTCCATATTCCAGAACACGGGCAAAGTGCCCGGATACTTTCAAGTGGGTCACAAATGCCCTGCCAATCCCCCCGGTCGCACCGATGACGATGGCGATCTGGTTTTCGGGGAATGTCTCAAGTGACAAGGTGTTCTGTTCTGACATGGGATGCCTTTGGCTTGTTGCGCGACTTGATACGCGCCCGTCTCAGGCATGGTTCAATATAAGCCGGGAAAGCTTTGCGTGGACCTTCGATTATGCGTTTATGGCTTCAGGTGCCCGACCCGTTTTCGCGTGATCAGTGCTGTTGTGCTTGTGGATCAGGGGCTTCATCAGGTTCCCCGCGCTCGTCGCGCATGATTTCAAACAATGTCTCGTTCTGGGCGCGCAAGGTGTCGATATAGCCTTTGTCAACGCCATGTTCGTTCCAGCGGGTGCGCAGTTTTTCAAGCGTTTCGAAATCATGTTTGCGGAAAGCCGTTTTCTTGCGATCTGCGCGTGCTGGCGACAGGCCAAGCTCGACAAGGGCGTCGCGTCCAAGATTAAGCGCACTTTCAAACGTTTCACGCTGGACGCAATGGGCCCCGGCATTTTCAAGCTCATAGACATGATGGCGGTCAAGGGCGCGGGCCAGAATGCGCACATTTGGATAATGCTTGGCGACGTGTGTCACCAGTTCGGTCAGGTTGTCACGGCCATCGATTGCGGCCACAAACAGCTTGGCATTGGCAATACCGGTGGTGTGCAAAAGATCGGGGCGTGTTGCATCCCCGAAATAGGCGCGGAACCCGACCCGGCCAAGCCGTTCAATCAGTTCGGGATCGTGGTCAAGAACCACGACATTGTAGCCATTGGTACCCAGAAGACGGGTGATGATCTGGCCAAAACGGCCGATACCCGCGACAACGATATCGCCAGGAGCTTCGATTTTATCGGCCTCGCGTGTACCGGTATTGACCAGACGCGGCGCAAGAAAACGCTCGTGAATGATAAACGCAACCGGGGTCAGAAACATTGTCAGGGCGACGGCAAGTGTCATTTTCTGGGCAAGTTCGGATGGCAATACCCCGACACCATAGGCCATGCCAAACAGCACAAAGGCAAATTCCCCGGCCTGTGCCAGACCAAGCGAGAACAGCATCCGGTCCGCGCCACACATGCGGACAACCGTTGCAATCGCAAACAGCACAACAGACTTCGCCGCCATGATGCCAAGGGCAATACCGATCAGGGTGCCGGGTTGATCAAAGAACAGATTGAAATCGATGCCAGCACCAACCGTCAGGAAAAACAGGCCAAGCAACAGTCCCTTGAACGGTTCAATGTCGCTTTCAAGTTCGTGGCGATATTCACTGTCAGACAGCACGACACCGGCAAGGAAAGTGCCAAGTGCGGGGCTAAGGCCGATTGCATTCATCAAAAGTGCGGTGCCAACCACCAGCAACAAGGCCGCCGCAGTAAAGATTTCGCGCAAGTGTGATTTGGCAATAAAGCGAAAGATCGGCTGGATCAGATAGCGTCCACCAATGACGATCGAGGCAATCGCACCGATAATCACAACGGGTTGCGCCCAGTCCGGCACCAGATCAAGCAATATGCCGCCATGCCCGGTATCATGGGCGATACCTGATCCGTGTGCTGTCACCGCAAGCAGGGGGATGATTGCCAGCATCGGGATCACGGCAACATCCTGTGTCAGCAAAACCGCAAACGAACTCTTGCCTCCTACCGTACCAAGCCAGCCTTTTTCACCAAGTGTTTGCAGAACAATCGCCGTTGATGACAGGGCAAGGATCATGCCGATGGCAACAGATTGCTGCCAGTCCAGCCCGAACACCATGCAGGCCGCGGCAATCAGGCCGGTGGTTGCCAGTACCTGAAGACCACCAAGGCCAATCAGTTGTCCGCGCATCGACCACAACATCGCCGGACGCAATTCCAGACCGACAAGAAACAGCATCATTACAACGCCAAACTCGGCAAAGTGTTGCAGGTCGGCGGCTTCGGCGCCAACGATGCCCAGAACCGGGCCGATCATCACACCGGCAATCAGATATCCAAGGACGGAGCCCAGACCCAGACGCTGGGCAATCGGCACAGCAATCACGGCAGCTACAAGATAGATGAAAGCAGAGGACAGAATTTCCATCAAGGAGGCTCCGGCACGGTCAAGCGGGATGATCAAACACGGCATTCTCGCATAAGCATCAAGCTTTTGGTGGCTTTTTTAGAAGGGCTTTGGGGCTGTTGTCAGGCATTACATATCAGGGGAAAAATCTGGAGAGCACCAAACAAAAAAGCCGCCCGTTTTACGGGGCGGCTTTTGATCATTGGTCTGGCTGACGCGCGATTATTCAGCCGCGTTGATATGGGTAACATTGGGTGCGCTGCGCGCGCCTTTGCCCTCATGATCGTGACGGCGGATGAAATCCTTGATGCGCGGGCTGATCTGTTCGCGCCAGCGACGACCGTTAAAGACGCCGTAATGGCCGACACCCTGTTGCAGGTGATGCATACGCATGCTGTCGGGCAGGTTGCTGCACAGCTTGTGTGCCGCGCGGGTCTGGCCCATGCCGGTAATATCGTCGCGCTCGCCTTCGACGGTCAGAAGGGCAGTTTTGGTAATCGCAGACGGATCAACCGGGACACCCTGCCAGCGCATGGTACCTTCGGGCAGGCTGTGTTCATGGAACACGACCTTAAGCGTCTGCAGATAGAATTCCGCCGTCATATCCATGACTGCCAGATATTCCTGATAGAAAGACCGCTTTGCATCAGCGCTTTCGCCGTCGCCTTCAACCAGATGCAGGAACATGTCGTGATGGGCCGATACATGGCGGTCCCAGTTCATGCTCATGAAACCGGCCAGCTGCATGAAGCCTGGATAGACACGGCGCATGACACCGGCATGGGGCAGGGGCACATGCGAAAGCACGTGGTGTTCAAACCAGTCAAGGCTGTGCTGCTTGGCGAAATTATTGACCTCGGTCGGGTTTTCGCGGGTATCGATCGGGCCACCCATCAGCGTCATTGATGCAGGCTGGCATTTCTCGTTACCGGCAGCCATCAGGGAGGCGGCGGCAACGACCGGCACAGAGGGCTGACACACCGCGATCATATGGGTGTTCGGGCCAAGCTTGCGCAGGAAGCGCATCAGGTAATCAATATAGCTATCAAGATCGAAGTGGCCCTGATGGACCGGAACCGTACGCGCATCAATCCAGTCAGTGATGTAAACATCATGATCGGGAAGCAATGCCTCGACCGTGCCGCGTAGAAGCGTTGAAAAATGCCCGGAAAGCGGCGCGACAAGAAGCACGCGCGGGTCATCGGGCTGGGTCTTGAGGTGGTCGGTTTCGCGCTTGAAATGCAGCAGGTCGCAAAAAGCTTCGCTATGGACGATTTCTTCGGTGATCGGAACCGTTTCGCCATCAATAACCGTGCTTTCCAAACCGAATTCCGGCTTGCCATAACGGTGGGTGAAATGGGTGAACACGTCACATGCTGCGGCAGCTGCCCGACCCTGATGGGTATAGGACAACGGGTTTGCCGGATTGCGCAGCCACTTTTTGCTGGCATCGGCTGCCATGCGAAGCGGGCTTATTGTGGCGTGCTGCAATTCGTAAAGGTGATACAGCATTTATTCTCACTCCCGGGTGACGGACCATTGGGCATCGCCACCGACCTGGTTACGGCTTTCATCCTGTTTCTTGTCGCAAGGCAGTTGTTCTGCGATATGCGATTTGGTCTTTTCGGGGTTCTGTGCGCAGCATCCGTTTTGACTGGTGCGTGTCCGATAGATCGCAAAGGGTGCGAATATCCTGGCAACAGAAATCCCATAATTGCTTCGAAGCCTACGATAGTTAAGCTTACTTGCAATAGCCATAAAGTATGATGAAAGTCCAAATTATCGTTTTCTGCTTTGATTCAAACGAAATTTGGGCGTTCTGTCGAGTTAAATTTTGCAATGCAGCGTAAGTTGTTGCGTTGCAATAAGTGTTTTAAGCTTGAAATGGTCGTCAGCGCCGCTGTCAAACCCGCAAGGTCGAAGCGCCAGAAGACTCGTCTGTCGATCCGGTGTCGATCCGGTTTTGCTTTCCGAATCCTTAGCCAATGCTGTGTGCCGCCAAAAGAAAAGGCACTGCCAGGGGAATGGCAGCGCCAAGTCGTGCGGAGTACATTATAGGCGGTAACTGAGGCCCAATCGGGAATACGGGCATTGGGGAAGCTCTGGCCGACAGGCGGGACAGGGTTTGGGTGCGGGGTTGCCTGCCGGCCAGATGCCCGTGATGGACTAAAGCGACGGTGGCTTAAGGTCCGGGCCTCACAGATTTCAAGTCGATTTCAATAGGGAACTTTTCAGACAAGACCGCGAAGGCTCTGTGCCATGCCCAAGGCGATCACAAACAGGAAGAAACCTGTACTGCCGACAATCGCAACGGTGCTGCAAAGCTCATTCAGGCGGGTCGGGTTTTCGATCAATTTGTGCATGGGATGTCCTCCTCAATCTGTCTGGGGAAAACATACTGTTCTGATTTTGTTCCTGCAAGAACAAAATTGGAACAAATTGGGATGATTGTCTTTATATTATTGAAAATAAACGATTTTATGTCGATCTTAAATGTTCTCATTTTGGCGGGTGAATGAGAACATCTGCTTGGATTGTTGAGACTCGGGTTGAACAGAGGGCGCAGAAAACTTCGCTTCTGCGCGAGTCCTCATGTTTCTGAAACGGTTGGCGGGATATACGGCTTGAAAAGGGAACACTGGCCTTATCCGGGCGCTATGAATTTGTTATGCCTTTATGCATACTTTAGAAATTTAAAACGGTGCGTCTCAAACTGGAGGTGGTGTATGGGCAAGGACAGTAAACTGACCGAAGCGCAAGTCGAGTTCTACTCAGATAAGCTTTGCTTCCTGTGGGAGCAGTATATGAAATTTCTTGGAGTTGGCATCATCGCCTCGGGCGCTACTTTGGGATTGCTCGCAAATGCAGCCACGCAGAGATTGGTAACACAGGAGATATCTCTGGTATTCAGTCTGGCAATTGGCCTAGCTGGTATCGGTGGTGCATGTTTTCTGGGGTGCCGGTGGATGTGCCAGATTGTGATGGAGCGTCAGATTTATGCTGATCCCAAGGTTGCCAAAGAATACTTTGCGTTGGTGAACACATCCGAGCCATCAGCGCTCAAATATGAGTCGCGTGTAGAATTCTACTACTGGCTCAATAACCGGGTGAAGTTTGTAGCTGCAGGCTGCCTAATCTCCTCTTGGATCTGCGCAATCTGGGCGGTCATTTACGTGGTGGTTACGGCGGCATAGATCTAAACCCTGTGACTGATTTTTTTTAATGACTCAAATAGTTGATTTTTTCTTCTTACATCTGCGTGCTGTAAGGTTGTATTGTTGGACTTGATTTCGGCTGTTGTGGAACGTGTTTCGCAACAAATTGTTACGGTTCAACCAGATTCCGGTAAAGCGACCGGTTTTGCGTTTGATCGCAGTGGTCTTGCCCCCAGAGATCGTGTAACAGTGCGCCTAAAGCCGTCACTTCGCAGCCTTGCTGATCAGGACACAGCAGCGCTGTCTGGAATGGTCGGGAAGGTCAGACATTCAAACATTGCCATGGGTGCTTGCCCGCCGGAAATGTTTCAGACGCAGAAATGCATCATGTTTACCATCCCGAATATGCCCGCTTTGCATCATGTATGGCCTGTCCATATCTGTGCAGAAGGGCGAAAGCACAAGCCGCATCGGGAAAACCCGATGTTGTTATCACGGCAAATGCCGTGTCCCGGTAGCCTGCCAGGATCATCTGATCCGGGGTCCCACCTTGGCGACGGGAAGGAAACGTTGGAAGGCTAAGGGCAGAATGAGACAAAGGCTTAAGCATCGTATCGCTGATATCGTGATTTTCGGTGGGACCGGAGATTTGGCGTTACGGAAATTGTTCCCCGCACTCTATGAAATGGAACGTACCGGGCGTTTCGATGATGAAACCCGCATCTTTGGCGCTTCGCGCAGCGAACATAGCGACGAGGAATTCCGCTCCAAGCTGGAAGAAGCCGGGAAAAAATTCATCCCCAAGGGCGAGTTTGACGCCAAAATCTGGACCAAATTCGCAAGCCGCATCGGCTATGTGCAGGTCTCTGCCGATGACGAGGCGGGCTTCAAGCTTCTGTATGACAAACTGTCCGATCAGCCTGATCGTGACCGTGTCTATTATTTCTCGACCAGCCCGGCGTTGTTTGCCGATATGGCATTTAACCTGAAAAAGGTTGGTCTGGTCACACCGAATTCCCGTGTCGTGCTTGAAAAACCGCTGGGCCACGATCTTGAAAGCTGCCGTGAAATCAACGGCCAGATCGGTGATGTCTTTGACGAGAACCAGATTTTCCGTATCGATCATTATCTTGGCAAGGAAACGGTGCAGAACCTGATGATTCTGCGCTTTGCCAATGCGATGTTCGAACCGCTCTGGAACAGTGCACATATCGATCACGTTCAGATCACAGTGGGCGAGGAAGTCGGTGTCGAAGGGCGCTGGTCCTATTATGACGATGCCGGTGCGATGCGCGACATGGTCCAGAACCATATGTTGCAGTTGCTGTGCCTTGTTGCGATGGAACCGCCCTATGTCCTTGATCAGGACGCGGTGCGTGATGAAAAGGTCAAGGTCCTTAAGGCCCTGCAACCGATCACGGATGCCAATATCGATACCGCAACCGTGCGCGGTCAGTATCGCAAGGGCGCTGTCGGTGGCAAGGAAGTGCCGGGCTACCTTGAAGAAGAAGGTGCCAATGTCGATAGCACCACCGAAACCTTTGTCGCAATCCGGGCAGAGCTCAATAATTGGCGCTGGGCCGGGGTTCCGTTCTATCTGCGCACGGGGAAACGCCTTCCGAAACGTCATTCGGAAATCGTGATCCAGTTCCGCGACGTGCCCCACCAGATTTTCCCGCTGGCAAAATCCATGACCAACTATCAGGCCAACAAGCTGGTTCTGCGCCTGCAGCCTGATGACGGTATCCATCTGGTTCTGAACAACAAGAACCCGGGTCCGGGGCTTGTGCGTTTGCGCCCGACGGCGCTTAACCTGTCATTCGCCGAGGCCTTTGGTGGCCGAAGCCCGGATGCCTATGAGCGTCTGTTGCTTGATGCGATTGATGGCAACAACACGCTGTTTGTGCGTCGTGACGAACAGGACATCGCCTGGCAGTGGGTCGATGCCATTCAGGAAGCCTGGCAGAACAACCATGTTACGCCCAAAGGCTACACTTCTGGAACGTGGGGCCCGTCAGCAGCCATTGCGCTGATTGAACGTGATGGACGGACCTGGAACGAAGAAGCCGGGTTCTAGGAATGATGTTGCCCCGGCTTTGATGCCGGGGTGCCACATATTCCCCATGACCCCAATTCGGGAAGAGAACATGATTAACGAACGCATTTTCAAAAGCGGCGATGACATGCTTGCGGCAATGGTCAAGGAAACCATCGAGCGGCTGGAATTTGCCATTGCCACCCGTGGCCATGCCAGCATTGCTGTTGCCGGTGGCCGGTTCCCCAAGCCGCTTTTCCAGACCCTTTCAACCGCGCGCCTTGACTGGTCAAAGGTAACCGTCACCCTTGGCGATGATCGCTGGGTGGGGCTTGACGATGACCAGTCCAATGAGAAGCTGGTGCGCGATAACCTGTTTATCAACGAAGCCCAGAATGCGCGCTTTGTGTCGCTGAAAACATCCGACAGCAACCCCGAAGACGCAATTGCAACGGTTAGCGCCCGTCTGCGCACCGAAATGCACTGGCCGCTTGATATTGTCTTTTTGGGGATGGGGGACGACGGTCATACCGCATCACTTTTCCCGTCCTCAACGCCCGAAGCCCTGCGCAAGGGGCTTTATCCCGAACATGGCGAGGTGGTCGCTGCGGCACGCCCGACCGTATCCCCGGTCCCGCGCATCAGCATGACTTTACCCGCCATCCTTAACGCCCGGTATATAGGTATCCATATTACCGGACAGTCCAAATGGTCGACCTTTGAAACCGCGAAAAACGGCACAGATATCGAAGAGATGCCAGTTCGCGCAATTTTGCAGCAGACTGACGTCCCCGTCGATCTGTGGTGGAGCGCCGAGAACCCGAAAGGCTGAGCCCCATGAAACGTGAAATAGAACAGATTACAAAACGCATTATCGAGCGTTCCAAACCAACCCGCGAAGCCTATCTTGCCAAGATCGAAGCAGCAGCTTCTGATCGCCCGCATCGCTCTTCGCTGTCTTGTGGTAACCTTGCCCATGCCTCGGCAGGCTGTGGTGCGGCGGAAAAGGCCCGCATCAATGGGGACGAGGGTGCCAATCTTGGTATCGTGACGTCCTATAATGACATGCTTTCGGCCCATCAGCCGCTTGGTGTCTATCCGGACCTGATCAAAAAGGCCGTGTTTGAAGCTGGCGCAACCGCACAGGTTGCCGGTGGCGTTCCGGCCATGTGTGACGGCGTGACACAGGGCCGTCCGGGCATGGAACTTAGCCTGTTCTCGCGCGACGTGATCGCGATGTCGACGGCGGTTTCCCTGTCTCACGACGTCTTTGATGGCGCGCTGTATCTTGGTGTTTGCGACAAGATCGTGCCGGGGCTTGTCATGGGCGCGCTTTCCTATGGCCATATTCCGGCGGTGTTTGTCCCGGCCGGTCCGATGCCATCGGGGCTTCCAAACAATGAAAAGGCCCGCATTCGTCAGCTTTATGCTCAGGGCAAGGTTGGTCGCAAGGAACTGTTGGAGGCCGAAACCGCATCCTATCACAGCCCGGGCACCTGTACTTTCTATGGTACGGCAAACTCCAACCAGATGCTGATGGAAGTCATGGGCTTGCATCTTCCCGGTGCGGCATTTGTCAATCCGAATACCGAACTGCGTGATGCGCTTACCGAAGAGGCCGCACGTCGCGCCCTTCAGATCACCAAGCTTGGCAACGATTACCGCCCGATTGGCAAGATTCTTGACGAAAAGGCCTTTGTGAACGGCATCGTCGGTCTGCTTGCGACCGGTGGTTCGACCAACCATACCCTGCATCTGCCCGCCATGGCGCGGGCGGCCGGTATCGAACTGCGCTGGGACGATTTTGACGAACTGTCACGTATTGTGCCGCTTCTGTGCCGTGTTTATCCGAACGGTCAGGCCGATGTGAACCATTTCCACGCTGCGGGTGGCATGGGCTTTGTGATTTCCGATCTTCTGAAAAACGGCATCCTGCATCCGGATCTCGAAACCATCCATAACGGTGGCATGGCCGCATATGGGACCGAGCCGTATCTTGATAATGGCAAGCTTGCATGGCGAGATGCCCCGGCAAACAGCCATGATGAAGAAATCCTGCGTCCGACCGAAAAGGCATTCAGTGCCGATGGCGGTCTGCGTATGCTTTCGGGCAATCTTGGCCGTTCGGTGATCAAGGTATCTGCTGTTAAGCCGGAAAACCGCGTGATCGAAGCGCCAGCAGCGGTGTTCACATCCCAGGAAGCGATGATGGATGCCTTCAAGGAAGGTAAGCTGCATCGTGACGTGGTTTGTGTCGTGCGTTTCCAGGGGCCGAAAGCCAATGGTATGCCGGAACTGCATAAACTCACCCCGCCGCTGGGCGTGCTTCAGGATCTTGGCTACAAGGTGGCTCTGGTTACCGATGGCCGTATGTCTGGTGCATCGGGCAAAGTTCCGGCTGCCATTCATGTGACGCCCGAAGCCATGATGAATGGCCCGATTGCCAAGGTCAAAGACGGCGATATCATCCGTCTGGATGCTGAAACCGGCGAGTTGCTTTTGAACGTGACCGAGGCCGAATTGGCAAAGCGTGATTTCGCGACCTTTGACAACAAGGCCGAACATCAGGACGGCTTTGGCCGTGAAATGTTCGGTGTGTTCCGCGAACATGTTGGTCTGGCAGAATTGGGTGCCAGTGCCGCCTTCCCGGGGGAGGCTGAAGTCGCGTAATGATGCTGGTTGGTGATATCGGCGGGACCAATGCCCGCTTTGCCTGGCTGGACGAGGCCGGCAATCCCCATACACCGATGACATTGCCGGTGCGCGAATATGCAACCATCGGCGATGCCATGCGGGACTTTATGGTCAAGACCGACTGTTCGGATTTGCGTGAATTTGCTGTCGCGGTGGCATGCCCTGCCATGGCCGATACGATCAAGTTCACCAATAACCCGTGGGTGTTTTCCAAAAAGGCACTCAAGGCCGAATTCAATCTGGACCGCCTTGTTGTGGTCAATGATTTCACCGGTCTTGCCATGTCGGTACCGTATCTGGGCGACGAAGACCTGATCACGCTGTTTGATGGCCCCGGACGCCCGGGATTACCATTGGCAGTGATCGGGGCCGGAACCGGGCTTGGTGTGTCGGGATTGCTGCCCCATGAAGGGCACTGGTTGCCAATTCAGGGCGAAGGCGGACATGTGTCCCTGCCTGCGGTTGACGATCTTGATTATGAGATCGTCAAATTCCTGACCGGGGAACTGGGCCGTGTGTCGGCCGAACGTATCCTGTCGGGCATGGGGATTGAAAACCTGTATCGTGCATTGGCGGCGATTGATGGTGTTACGGTGGTCCCCAAAACCGCAGCCGAGGTTGTCGATGGTGCGCTTATGGATGGTGACCCGCTTTGCCTTAAGGTGCTGGAACGGTTCTGCCTGTTCATGGGCGGGGTTGCAGGGGATCTTGTCCTGACGCTTGGTGCCTTTGACGGGGTCTTTATCGGTGGCGGCATCGGCCCGCGCATTGCCGACTATATGAAACAAAGCGGCCTGAAAGAGCGCATGATCGCCAAGGGCCGTTTCCATGATTTGATGAATGATGTGCCGGTGCGCCTGATGACGGCGAAATACCCGGCCCTGCTCGGTTGCGCCAAGATTTTGACGGCCTGACCGGGAAACTGGAGGAATAGTTTATGAGCCTTTCATCGCGTGAAATTCTGTCCAAAGCCCCGGTGGTGCCGGTTCTGGTGATCGAAGATGTTAACGATGCCGTGCCGCTCGCCAAGGCACTGGTTGGCGGTGGTCTGCCGGTGCTTGAAATCACCTTGCGTTCCGACGCAGCCGAGGAAAGCATAAAACGCATCATCGCCGAAGTCCCTGATGCCATCACCGGTGCCGGAACCGTGGTCAATGCCAAACAGATGGAACGCATGGCCGAAATCGGTTGTGCCTTTGCTGTTTCGCCGGGCCATACGGAAAGCTTGCTCAAGGCTGCTGCGGATACCGGATGTCCGTTGCTTCCCGGTGCCGGGACGCCGTCCGAAATCATGAACCTGATGGATCATGGCTATGACACATTGAAGTTCTTCCCGGCAGAACAGCAGGGCGGTGTTTCAATGCTCAAGGCGATTTCAGGTCCGCTGCCACAGGTTAAATTCTGCCCGACCGGTGGTGTGTCGCTGTCCAATCTGGCCGATTATCTGGCCCTGCCAAACATCATCACGGTGGGCGGTTCGTGGGTCGCGCCCAAGGATGCGGTCAAGGCCGGTGACTGGGCAACCATCACCCGGCTGGCGCAGGAAGCAACCGACCGAGTCAATGCCCTGCGCGGGTGATTTCTGATACCAGTACAGATATCTTAGAAAGGGGCTCTAATCAGGGGGCCCTTTTTTGTCGGAGGGTGGTTCTTAGTTGATCGCTTTGCTTGCCGTTTGGATATTAATAGCTAGGCCTTTTCATCGCTGAGATTGCGCTGATAAGCGTTGTCGACAAGCTGATTGGTGAACGAGAAGAGATGCTGTTCCAATATGTCGAAATCTCCTTCACTGACAGTCAAAAGTATCTCAGAAGATATGTCTCGACTAAGGCGGTGCTGATAACCATTCTCCTCGTTTAGCGGTTCTTGCAGTATATCAGACAAAATTTTTATGGATGTAAGTTGCCGGTTGGTTGGCGGTCGAGTTACCTGCCATTCCTCATTGTGCCTTAAGTTATTAGCAGAAGCTTGAAATGCTTCTCCAATCGAGTGGCCGTTGAATTGTGGTCCAGATGTTACCCATTCATAGTAGGTCGCATTAATATTTTTACGTAACGCTTGTAAGAACTTATCCAATGAAAGGATGATCGCTCCCGCATATATGTTTCTCGAAGCAAACAATGCAGTTTGCATCTCTGAAGTGCTGTGCCATTTGTCATATTTGATATCCTCTGCAAATCTGTTGGCTCTTTTTGCCTGATGGATATCGTGAAGGGCGGACTCAAGTTGCTTTTCTATGTTTTCCGTCTCAGTGGTAGAGATAACGTTTGAAAATAAAAGGCGTTGAGTTGGGTAATTAAATCTCCATTCTTGAACAAACTTGAAATATGAACTGTAGTATTCGTTGTTCAACATTAGGTCACCCCAAGCCGTAGTTGCTAGGTCTCCATTCCTGACGACGAGGTCTCCAGGTGCCTTTAAAATTTCGATGTTGTGTTTTTCGACTACTTCGTCGTACTGAGGTACGGATAAATCTACGGTGTTCAAATTTTTCCCCTGATTGTTTTTTCTGCATAGTTTGATCTAAATTATACACATAAAAAGGGACCCGAACGGGTCCCTTTTTTTGCTGGTGGCAGCGAGGCGGTTAGCGGATTTTGCGGGCGGGGAGCTCTTTTGAAATCCGGTCAACATACCAGCGTTCACCATCAAATTTGCGTTCCAGACCGACATCAAGAAGCTGTGCATCACTCAGGGTGCTGAGAACTTCGCGCTGGTTCTTGCGTTTGCGGGCTTCAACCGAATATTTGACAATCCGGTTGAACAGCGCGCCGAACGGCATCCGTTTGGCAATGGGGTCTGTTGCAATATCGAACCGGGCAGAATGTGCAGAAATCTGATGAGCCATGATGGCCTCCTGATATTTCTGGTTGAGTTGCATCTTTGATGGTTCGATCCTGTCATATGCAAAATAAAACAGGAATTCGGTTGTTTTGCAGATTTAATGTGCAAAAATAATCAGAACTCAAAAGCCGACGACAGATAAGGTGCAAAGATGAACTGGAATGATCTGCGCTATTTCCTTGTTCTTGCCGACGAGGGCAGTCTTTCCGGGGCGGCACGCCGGTTGCGTAAGGAACATACGACCGTTGCCCGCCGGATCGAGGCCCTTGAGCTTGATGTTGGAACCAAACTGTTTGACCGGCTGCCGCGCGGCTGGCAACTGACAACAGCGGGACAGAACCTTGTGCCGGTTGCCGAACGGGTCGAGGAAGAGGCTCTTGCCTTTGAACGACAGGCCAAAGGCGATGAAGCTGCCCACGGGGTGGTGCGCATATCGGTGCCGCCGGTTGCAGGGCGTGTGTTGTTTGCCCCGCGTCTTGCCCGGCTGCTAACAGCGCATAAGGGTCTGGAATTTGAAATCATCGGGGCGGCCAATATCGTCAACCTTGCCCGGCGTGAAGCCGATATTGCCGTACGCATGGTCACCCCGCGCGAACCGGGATTGATCACCCGCAAACTGGTGGAACTTGGTGTCGGGCTTTATGGCGCCGTGGGTTATCGCGACCGGGTTCCCAAGCGTGACTGGGAATTCTGTGGCTATGAGGATACCGCTTATGGCGCCTCGAAAAAGGAATGGGTACGCCATGTTCTGGGCCGGGAATTACCATGCCGGTTTCGCGCAGATGATACCGAAACAGTTCGCCAGTTTATTGCTGCGGGTCACGGCGTTGGCGTTTTGCCCAGATATCTTGGCGACAGGGATCAACAACTTGAACTGATCCATGCCGATATTGATGGTAAAAGCCGTGAAACCGGCTGGATGGTGGTTCATCCTGATATGCGCAGATCGCCGGGGGTGCGGCTTGTGATGGATGCGCTGATCAAGGCCGCTGACGAAATATCCGAAGAATTTCAGGTCTAGTCATCCGGATCAAACAGGTAAAAGGCCCCCGCAGGACGGGAGCCTTTTCATGCCTGAGGGAGGCACATGTCATCATGTCGATACCCCTATCGGCATGATGACGGTTATCAAAGCGTGTCGATTGCCAGGGAAACACCCGGGAACTAGCAAGTAATTACCAGGGATCGGACCTTTGGCCGCTTTGATCTGCTTAGAAACGCGACTGGATGATATGGCCATCATGCTCGCGTTCCAAACCGATATCGCGCAGTTGATCGTCGCTCAGACGGTTCAGGTCCGCCCGGCTCTGATGGCGTTTGTAGGATGATATGACGGCATCAAGAATGCTCCGGATGATAGCGCCAATACCCTTGGTGGTGTTGGGGCGCGAGGACGGGGATGTGTGGCATTGCGCCGTCATCTCGGGCATGGATTTTGTCGAAACGCAACCAACGACGGGATTGCAATCGATCTGGTTTGAAATAGCCATTCTGACGCTCCTTGATCGTGTGGGCTGTTTTGATGAAGTGACAATGGCATGCGCAAAAACGCGATGGAACTCCGATAAAATGCGCTATAGTTGTGCAAATTTGCGCAGTTGTTCTGATGCTCTCCGGGCGATAGGGAAGGCGGTCATGCGTGAGATTGTTCGATTGACTGCTTGTAAGGGGTGATAAATGAACTGGAACGACTTGCGGTTTTTTGTCGCCGTTGCGCAGGCTGGCACCCTTTCCGGGGCAGCACGCCGTCTGGGGAAGGATCACACAACCGTCGCCCGACGGATCGAGGCCCTTGAAGCCGATCTTGGTGCCCGTCTTTTCGACCGTTTGGCTACCGGCTGGCAATTGACCGATGCCGGGGAAAACCTTGTCCCCGTGGCTGGCCGCATCGAGGAAGATGTTCTGGCCTTTGAACGTCAGGCACGCGGGGATGAAACCGCACATGGTGTGGTCCGGATTGCGGTGCCGCCAGCGGCCGGAAGGCTATTGTTTGCGCCGCGCCTGGCCGAATTGCTGCGCGATCAAAAAAATCTCGAATATGAAATTCTGGGATCCAGCGTGATTGCCAATCTGGCCCGGCGTGAGGCCGATGTGGCGGTCCGCATGGCAACGCCCGACCAAAGTGGCCTGATCGTGCGCAAGCTGACAAATCTGCGTTTTGCCATTTACGCTGCCAAGGGCTATACGAGCCGGGTCGCCCGCAAGGATTGGGAATTTTGCAGTGACGGGCGCAATACCTTTGGCGATTATCAGCAAGGCTGGGTCTGGGAAACGATTGATGCCAAGCTTCCCATGCGTGTAAAGGCTGATGACACGCAAACAGTCCTTGCCTTTGTGGCTGCGGGGCACGGCCTTGGATTGTTGCCGCGCTATATGGCCGATTCTGATGATCGCCTTGAGATGATCTTTGACGACAAACTGGGTGAAGTCAGCAAGCCGGTCTGGCTTGTGGTACATCCCGATATGCGCAGATCGCCCGGCGTTCGCATGGTGATGGATGCCCTCATCAGGGCAACCGAAAACATCCCGGCAGAGTTTAAATCCTGAAGATCAAGTTTGTTCCTGCCTGAATTGATCAGGTTCCTGCAAATCAGCGTAAGACAAGGCAGTTCCGGGATTTTGTCCCGGTTTGTCTTTGATCATGCGTTGAGATCCGGTCTATCGCATGTTGCAGGGGGTGGTTATGACGACAACCCGGGATCTGGAAAACCTCCTTAAGCTGTCGTTTAATGGCGACAGGGATGCTTTCGAGCAGCTTTATCATGCCACCTCCGCGAAACTTTTTGGCATCGTTCTGCGTATCTTGAGAAACCGCGCCCAAAGCGAGGATGCTCTTCAGGATATTTATGTCCGCATCTGGCAGAAGGCGGGCGACTTTGAACCGGGACGCGCATCGGTGATCACATGGATGGCGACGATTGCCCGCAATCGGGCAATTGATATTGTCAGGCGCCAACGTCCGGAAGCCGACATTGACGAAGTGGATGTTGATACACTTGCTTCGACAGATACCGTTTTTGAAGAAGTCGCGCGGGCCGGTGAAGTCCGTCGACTTGAACATTGTCTGGGCGGCTTGGAAGATGATCGTCAGCAAATGGTCAAACTGGCTTATCTTGAAGGCTGGTCGCGCGCCGAACTTGCTGAACGGTTTGCCCAGCCAGTGGGAACGATCAAGACCTGGCTGCATCGCAGCCTGCGACAATTAAAGGAATGCCTCGGATCATGACCGATCACGAAGACAAGGACATGCTGGCGGCGGAATATGTGCTCGGGACGCTTGACGCCCGGCAACGCGATGCCGTGAATGCGCGCCGGGGCAATGAACCTGATCTTGAGGCGGCAATTATTGCTTGGGAAAGCCGGTTGTCACCACTTAACACCCATTACGAAGCTGTCGCACCCTCGGCAAATTTGTTTGCGAATATTCGAAGCCGGATTGATGCAGAGGGGATTGAGATTGCCCGAACTGTGCCGGGGATTGCCGATTTCGCGGCTCTTAAACGCAAACTTGCGATCTGGCGTCTCGGTGCTTTGGGTTCTGCTGCGATAGCAGCCGGGCTTCTGATAACGGTGTTCACATCCGATCCGGTCTTGCCCGTTGCCGATGGCAAGTTTGTCGCCGTGTTCCATCGTGATGACACCCAGCCGGCCTTTGTCATGAGTGTCGATCTTGATACCCGCGAGGTCACCATTCGTCCGGTCGAGGCAACCGTTCCCGAGGGCAAAACCTATCAGCTGTGGATCGTTACCGATGAAACCGGGCCACAGCCACAATCGCTTGGACTTCTGGAAAATGTTGCAAACCCGACCACCAAGCAACTTGGTCAGTTCGCCCCGGCGATGCTGCGCAAGGCGACCTTCGGGATCAGTCTTGAACCGGTCGGGGGATCGCCGACCGGACTTCCGACCGGACCGGCCATTCACGGACATCTGATCCCGGTCGCGCATTAAAAATCACCTTTTTGAAACCCGATTGAATTGTCTGCGTAGCTTCTTGTGTGTGCGATCAACGCACCAGACGAGCGAACCGCAAAAGGCGTGTTCACATTCAAAAGCAAAGGAGACTTCACATGACGTTCAAACGTAAGGCGACGGGGTTTGCTGGTGCCATGCTGCTTGGTGCCGGGGTTGTTTTTGCCGGAAGTTCGGCAGCATTTGCGATGGGGCCGATGGTCGATGCCATGGATCAGGACATGTCGGGCGGCACTGTCACCGCGTCAAAAATCATGGCTGGTGAAAATGGCTGGCTGGTTGTTCACCGCACCGATAGCGACATGAAGCCGGGACCGGTTGTGGGTTATGCCCCGATCAAGAAGGGCGAGAATATGGACGTCGCGGCCATTCTGCAGGAGCCGGTCAAATCCGGCGAGATGCTGATGCTGATGGTTCATTCCGAGGCCGGTGGCATGAAAACCGGTGTGTTTGAATATACCCTCGGTGCGAAGGAAGATGGGCCGATCAAGCCGGACGGCAAACTGGTGATGAAGGTTGTCAGCGCCCGGTAACGCATCCGCTCAGGAATGCCAGCAGCCCGCATGGTGTCAACCGTGCGGGCTGTTATCGTTTAAAGCCAGCCCAGTTGCCTTGCTGATGCCAGCAACAGCATCACCCCGAACAATGTGATCATCAAAGCCCCGCCAAAGCCGACGGCGCGCCGGATGATCCCCGCTGCCCCGTCAGAAAGATGAAACAGATGCCGGGTTCCGGTCCGGATGCCAATGGCGGCAAGTCCGATCAGGCTGATGGTAAGGGCAACGCCAAGGGCCATGGCGAAGGCCGACCCGATGCCGATCAGAAACATCCCGTTTGCCATCGTAAAGAGCAGCACAAGTATAGAGCCCGTGCAGGGGCGCAGGCCAACAACGATCCCGCTTGCAATCATCTGCCAGCGCGTTTGAGCCGGTGCAGCGGTGCTGTGGGCATGATGGTGCCCGGTGTCTTGATGATCGTGCTGATGTTCATGCGCGTGGTGATGATGGTCATGGTGGGTGTGTTCGCCGTGATCACAGCAATCATCCCGTCCCTGCAGAATGCGCAGGCACATCAACGCGCCAAGACCCGCAATCAGGGCATATGAAACAGCCTCAAGGACCAGACCGTTTTGGGTGATTGCCGCCGGGCCAAGATTAAGGATCAGGGTCAAGCCACCAACCAGCACGATGGCGGTTACCGCCTGTACGCCTGCGATAAGACTGCCCATGGCAACCCCCTGTCTCCATCCGGCATCGCGTGACAGGAAATAGGTGGTGGTAATCATCTTGCCATGACCGGGCCCCGCGGCGTGAAACACGCCATAGGCAAAGGAAAGGGCAATGATCATCAGTCCCGGCCAGATACTGCGATCAGATTTGGCATCACGCAGGGTGGCGGTGATTTCGCGGTTGAGTTTGGTCTGAATGACAATTGTCTGACCAACAAGATCAGACAGCCAGCCGGGCAGGGAAATCAGGCTTTCATCTTGCGCGGGAGATGACGGGTTTTGAGCTGTGTTGGTGCTATCATTGCTGCCGCGACCCAGAAGATTGGCCGACTGCGCATTGGCCGGATTAATCGACCCGAACGAAATCACCAGGAGCAAGGCTGCCAGCATTGCCGCCATCTGCCACCTTGCCCGCGCAAACAAGATCGGCGCGGATCGGCGCAACAAGGTCAAAATAGATGCGATTCTTTTCATCTTCGCTCATCTCGAAATGGCAGGAGAGATTCTTGACCCCGGAAAACAGGATGGGGTCGACCTGTGTGAAAGCGACATCAATATAATATTCAGCGTCATAGACAGACAGGCTGATTGTGTCCTTTTTCGGATCAAGCGGGCTTTCAAGGTCCAGCTTGAAGTCATAGCTGACACGCCGGTCATCGGTAACATCGGCCTTGAAGTCCGATGCGCCGGAAAATGGCACCAGCTCTTCATTGCGGCGCAGATGTGTCAGCCAGGAAACTTCTGCCAGTGCGGCAAAGGCATTATCGCGCAGATTGGTGTTTTCATCGCCAAAGAACCGCGTGTCGTGGTTCTGGTCGAACTCGTCCATCAGCGTCATGCTGAACAGATCATCAAACACCCAATGAATGCGAATGCCTGTGATCTGGTCTTTCTCGAACAGGAATTCGGCGCTGGCATCAATCCAGACATGGGGATGGGCAAACGCCGAAACGCTGGTTGCCAGCAAAGCGAAGCCGGCAACCAGCACTGTCGCGCAGGATTTACGAAGCGTTGCCAAGGCAGTCGACAAGGGCGCCGACATTCTGACGAAGGATTTCCTGATAGGCATCGGGTCCGGCAGCAATTTCCGCGCCAAGCGGGTCAAGGGTTCCGCTGCGAATACCGGTATCGGAAACAACGGCCTGCACAACTGCCGGGCGGAATTGCGGTTCGGCAAAGATGCAGACGGCACCGGTGTCACGGATTTTGTCTTCGATTTCATGCAGGCGCTTGGCTCCGGGCTTCTGATCAGGCGATACCGTGATCGACCCGACCGCATTCAAGCCAAATCCGGTTTCGAGATACTGATAGGCATCATGAAACACGACATAGGGCTTGCTCTGGATCGGGGCGATCTGTTGGCGTAGATCATTGCCAAGTGACGTCAGGCTTGCAAGTAACGTTTTCAGATTGGCACGATAGTCATCGGCATGCTCGGGATCGATTTCGGCAAGTTCATCTGTAATTGCCGTTGCAATGCTTGCACCATTGGCTGGATCCATCCAGATATGCGGATCAATACCACCATGTTCATGATGGTGATCTTCTTCACCGTGCGCATCGTGATCCTGATCGTGGTCTTCATCATGTGCATGTTCATCGTGACCATGATCGTCGTCATGGCCGTGATCTTCGTCGTGATCGTCATGACCATGATTTTCCCACGTGCCGCCTTCACGCATCTTGCGAAGGGCAAGGCCCTCGGTCGCAATCAGTTCAAGCTGATGGCTGTTCTTTGAAAGAGTCTCAAGCGGTTTTTCCAGGAAACCTTCAAGGCTGTGAGAAACATAAACCACCAGATCGGCCTCGCTCAGTGCTCGGGCCTCGCTTGGGCGCAGGGAATAGGAATGCGGAGAGGATGCACCATCAAGAAGAAGAAGCGGCTCGCCAATATCTTTCATGATGGCGCTGGTGATGGCGTGGATCGGTTTGATGGATGTCACAACCTTTGGCGCGTCATCGCCATGAGCCGCAGCAGACGGGATATAGGTCATTGCCATCGGGGCGGCCGCAATCAGCGGGGCAGCCAAAAGGAAACGACGAAGCGCAAGGGGGAAGGAGGGCATGTGTTCAATCCGGTTCATTGCAGGAGGGATGAGTTAATGTTTGTTATGTTATATCATAACATTTGGTCAAGGGGAAAATGACCGGGTGGCGACTTTTTCCGCCAAGCCCGGCCATAATCATCGACCGAAATGAACCAATACCAAGATGTATCAGGCGGCAGCCGCCGGTCTGGTCATGGGCGCAAAGTGCCGCCAGATCAATAGAACCGTTGCCAGCAACACGGCAGCGACCTGTACGACAAACACCATCTGATAGGCTTTGGTGACATCAAGTCCGGCAAGCTTTGAAACCTGGAAGGTGATTTCCAGAAGTTCGATCCCGACTTCGGTTCCGAACATGATCACAAAGGCCGGAGCCAGGGTGATCAGCTTGTTACCATTCGCCGATGCAATCACGGCACTGACGACAAGCGTGGTGGCAATCCCTATGCCGATGCTCGAAAGCATCTTGGTCCAATAAAACAGAAGCGCATCGGTTGCCGGATAAGGATAGAAGATTGTCGCAATCGACGAGATGATCAGACATGGAATGGCAATCAGCCAAAGCCGTTCCCGCCAATGCGGATTGCGTGCAATCAAGGCCCCGGCCCCAAAAACCATCAATACCTGACTTGCAGCACCGAGTGTGGCGCGGTCATCAATCAGTGATGACGTGCACAGATGCCGGACAAGATAGGCGGTGTCATAGACGCCGGTGGTCGGGATTTCGAGAATGAACAAAACCGCCAGCAGGAAAATTGCATCCGAGGGCAGATTGGCATCGCGCGGGATCCATGAACGTGCGCCGAGATAAAGACAGATGGCAAAGGCAAGGAATACAGCCATAAGGCCAAGACCCAGCATGCTCTCGACACCGGCAAAGCTGTTGGCTGTTGTCCAGGCTTCGAACGAAATCACTACAAGCAGAAACAGGATAACCGGTTTCCAGTTTGTCTTGGGCTTTGGCGTGGTTTCGTCTGGCGCATGATGATCTGCCGCCTTCATCACGACGGGCATGATGACAAGGAACAGCATGGGTAATGCCGCAAGGATCAGGAAATAGTTTCCGGTTCCGACATCAAAGGCGACATATTTGACAAGCTGCGGGGCGATCAAAAAGGCAATCGGCTGGGCCGCAGTCCAGATTGTTGTCAGCAGGGACTTTTCCCGGTCGGTTTTCGCCTGACTGATGGCAAGCTGTGCCAGCGGGGCGAAGAACGAAATGGCAAAGCCGCCCAGACAGAAGCTTGCAAGAATAATGATCTCGCGCACCGATAGTGTCGGGTCCCAATGCATGGTCAAACCGACGGCGGCATAGCAGGCACTTGCCAGCGAAGCTGTCGCAATGCAAACGCGACGTGCGGTCTTGCTGCTGATTACAAACGGGGCAATGGCAAGCGCCATGACCGCCCCGCCAATCAGAACCTCGATCAGGATGTCGGTGCGTTCGACCGATATGTTCAGGAAGCTGGCAAATTCGCCCTGAGAAACAGAAACCGTCATGGTAGCAACGGACCGAAGTCCGTTACCCAGAAGAATGAAAAGGCCCAGAAGTGCCGTTTCAATCAGTACCAGTTGCTTGAGTGGTGAAGTCATTTGGTCAATGCGTCGGCCATATGATCGGCAGCACGGATTGCCAGTGCCGCGATGGTCAAGGACGGAGCATTGACCGGGGTTGTGACATGGGTACTTGTCCCGATGATATAGAGATTGTCGTGATCATAGGTCACCAGATCGGGCGATACGACCGAGGTCTTCGGATCGGTTCCCATGATCGTGGTGCCGCCAATAATCGCGTTGGACAGATACGGCGTATCGGTTTGCATGTCATTCACGCCAAGGGCTGCAAAAATCTTGCGGTTGACCTCAAGCGCGTTTGCCAGACCCTTTTTGGTATAGTCATCCAACGTGAAAGTGACTTTGGGGCGTGGAATACCCGAACTGTCCTTTTCATCGGCCAGTTCAACCCGGTTGTTCCAGTTGGCCAGCACCTCGGCCGAGCTGTTAAGACGCAAGTGACGCGATATCTGGTCATTAATGGTTTTGGCCAGTTCCTGACCAAACATGCCTTTCTTGATCAGATCCTTGGCCAGATTGGTCGCATCGGAATTACCCGACCAGCCATCATTCATGAAGCTGGTACCAACCGCAGCATAGTCCGACCGGAATGCACCGTCGCGCAGTTCCACCAGACCACCGGTCTGTTGCGGGCCGCGATAGGGGAAAATCGGTTCATCAAGAATGCCCCAACTGTCCTGATTGGCCTGTGTCAAAAGATTGCGGCCAACCGCATCGGAACTGTTGGCAACCCCGTTGGGGGCTGTTTCCTGTGCCGAATTCAAAAGAAGACGCGGGTTTTCAATTGCGTGGCAGCAGACGGCAAAATATTTGCCACTGACCCAGAATTCCGATCCGTCCGGTTTGCGGACTTTTACGCGGGTGATTTTCTTGTTCGCGCCAACCTCGATAAAGGTCACAAGGGCTTCTGTCTCGACGCGTACGCCAAGGTCCTCGGCCTTTTGAGCATGAACAGATGCATCATATTTTGCGCCAATCGGACAGATCGGAACGCAAGTATTGTTGCCACAACACACCGGTCGATTGTCATAAATCTCGGAATTGCGGGCATGGGAAAACGGTGCGGAATGCAGTCCCAGCTTATCAAGCGCCTTTGTGACCTGTTGATCCATATAGCTCATCGGGATCGGCTGCATCTGATAGGGCGCACCATCGCGCGGAGCACCCCATGGATAATCCGGATCGCCCGCAACGCCCCAGCGTTTTTCAGCCTCGACGTAATAGGGAACCAGAAGATCGTAATCAATCGGCCAGTCACGTGACACGCCATAGGTCGATTTCATCTTGAAGTCATGCGGGCGCAGGCGGTCGGCAAAGCCGGTCCAGTGCCAGGTCGTCCCGCCAAACAGGCGCAAATAGGCCCCGATGAACTGATCGGGTCCGCCCTGAACGTAGAAATCGTTATATTTCCCGTCTTCGGGGTGTGGCGCATAAGGCTGTGACGGATAGGGCGATTGCGGCCCCTTGACCGGGTTTTCATAGAAGGTCTTGAGGTTTTCGGCCCGGCTGCGTTTAGGCCCGGCCTCAAGCATGATGACATCAATGCCTTTCTGCACAAGGCTAAAGGCCAGATGCGATCCTGCCATGCCCGATCCGATAATGACGACAGTTGCTTCCATCACATGTCCCCCGCAACCGGATGATGGGCCCAGTGACCAAAGGCCGGTCCGCCGCACGTTCCCGGTGCGGTGGCAAATGTCAGGGACTTCCATCCAAGACACCACGGATAATAAACCGCCTTATAGGCACCATCGCGCATGACTTCGCCGGTATAAAGCAGGCGGGCGATGAAGGCGGCCTGTTCCTGAATTGCAGGACTTGCCTGTTTGATGCGATCAGAAACCGAACCGGTGCGCAGGGCATAGACAAAGTTACGCTGCGCAAGTTCACCGTAAGTTGCGACAAACTCGGTATTGGCAGCGTCCATCAGATGGTCGGAGATATCGGCAATCCCGCCGATCTGACGGACGATGTCATAAAAGGCTGCATTGCCACCGAACCCTTGCGCGCGGGCGGCAACCGGCGCAAGAGGCAGCAACGAAATCGATCCCAGCAGGGCGCGGCGCGAAATATTCATTTGCTTACCACGACCAGACCACGGGCCTTGTTGGAGCCATCGTCAATCGTTGCCATCGCGGTGCGCAGATCAGCAATCGTCATCCAGACGGGCGGATATTTATATTTGGCAACATCCAGTACCAGTGCACGGTCGGTGTCTTCGTCATAGGCGGCAATCGGCGATACATGACCGTCACCGACCTGACCGATCGGTTTGCGTGAATAGTTGGCAACCAGACGCTTGTTTGGATCGGCAAGCGTTGCCTTGATCGTATCGCGCAGCCATGCTTCGTCGAAATTATTGGCGTGGTGGTATTTGGCCTTCACGCCAAGATTTTCGAAGAAGGTCGCAATCTGGCTCAGGATCAGGCCGTCATGTTCGACCATGGCATAGGATTTGACCTTCTGGTTTTCAGGGGTGAAAACCGTTTCCTGCGTAAAGAAGCCCCAAGGATAAAGGCGATAGGGCTGCGGACGCTTAACACCCAGACTGTTCATGGTGGCAGCGATACTCGCCGGGCCACAGAAAGTCAGGATATGTTCGCTTTCAAGATAGCTTGCCAGTTCGAAATAAGGACCAGTGAATTCGGCATCCTTGAAAATCTCGGTGCCCTTGGCATCGGTCAGATAGATCAGTTCGTCTGCATTGGCAAATGCCAGCGGGGTGATCATCATGAGGCCCGCAAGGGCAGGCAGAATAACGCGTTTCATTATTGAGTCCCTCCGAACCAGGTTGCGATGGCCTTTACATCGGCATCGCTCAGATCTTTTACGATTTCATGCATAACCAGCGCCTGACCACCGGTGCGGCGGCCTTCCTGATAGGCGCGAATGGCGTTTTCGAGATAAAGCGGCTGCTGGCCGAGAAGGATCGGAACATCCTTGAGTGCCGGGTTGCCATTGGTGCCATGGCACGACAGGCATTGTGACGCCGCCACCGGCATTTCGGCTTTCTTGCTGTCATCGGCTTTGGCCGATGTGATGCCAAAGACCGAGCATGCGATCACGATGGCTGCTGCACCTTTGGTGCGGTGAATAAGGGATCGCATCATCATACCTCGATATTGACGTTGATCATCATGCCGGTGTCTTCATGGGGCAGGATGTGGCAATGCATGACATAGCGCCCGGTGAAATCGACAAACCGGGTGCGGAAGGTAACGGTGCCTGCCGCAGGCACGGCAATCGTATCCATCCACGGTTTGCGGGTATCGGGTTCGCCGTTGATGTCGATGACCTGAAACGGATTGACGTGAATGTGCAGCGGGTGGGGGAAGGGCGTTGTATTGATCAAAGTCCATTCTTCGACCGCGCCCAGTTTTGCCACCACATCGTCACGGCGCGGATCAAATCCCCGACCATTGATGGTAAATTCGGTGTCATCAAAGAAGCCCGAGACATCCTTGACACCCAGAACGAATTTCCGCTTCACGGTGACTTCATCGGCACTGATATCCGTCAGGATTTCATTTTTGGGCAGTTCGCCGGTTGGAATCTCCTTGCCGAATTTGATGCCCGGTGCGATGCGCGGATCGTTTGCGGCAACAACAATGATATCGGCAAGATGTTCTTCTGGCAGGCTGGCCTTGCCCTGCATGAAGGCTGGGCGTTTAAGGGCGTAGGTGCCTGTCTTGGGGGCCTTGATCAAAAGGTTGGCGCGGTTGCCCGGTGCAAGGGTGAATTCATCGGTCTGTTGGGCCATTGGCAATGGATTGCCATCAAGGCCGACCAGATGCATTTCTAGTCCGTCCGCTCGCAAAGGTATGAACTGCGCATCCCCGGCATTAAGGATGCGCCAATGCTGAACTTCACCTTCGCGGATATAGATTTTCGGACGGTATTGGCCATTGACCAGAAAATCACGTTCGGCATCAAGCGGCCAGATCGGCTTTTCGCTTTCAAGCAATCCGTCAATTCCGGCGATTGGCGCCTGAAGCACCAAAACACGTTCAATGGCATCGGCAATTTCGGGCACATCATCAAGGGTTCCGGTGATGATGGCCATGCCCGCTGCACCCGATGCGATCTGGGCTGAAACCGATCCATGGCGGTGAGGATGATACCAGTAGTTACCGGCAGGATGATCGACCGGTAGCTGAACGACATAGTTGAAGCTCTGACCCGGTTCAATCTGAAGATAGACATTGTCACTGTTCCCGCGCGGACTGACATGGAAACCGTGATAATGGACATTGGTTGTGTTGAACCGGTTGGGCACATTGGTTACGACCGGTTTGCGGGCATCCTTGTTGGGCGGCATGCGGTTTTCAAATGCCAGCTCCAAAGTATCGCCCGGTTTAAGACGCAAGGTAGGACCGGGCAGGGATGCATTGAATATGCGAAGTTTGGTCGGGCCGCTGGGCAACGTGTAATCGGTTGCCTCCATATAAAAATCGGCTTTCAGGCGGCCATTAACCGAATGAATTTCCATCGGATTTGCCAGATCATCCGAAATGCCGACTGGTGATTTGCTTGTAACTGTTTCCATGGCGCTGGATGGCGATACCAGCCATGGCAAAGGTCCAATGCCAGCAGCAAGGGTTGCTGCGGCCGACCCCTTCAAGAGTCCGCGACGCGTGACCATTTATTGTCTCCCTCAACAAGCCGGCTGTATTCGGGAACCGGTTTGCTTCATGCCCGAATTATTCTTGGCCCTGCGATTGAGGGCTGGTTCTTGTACGAAGATATAAACCTTCGCTGTTGTGCGCTGTGGCAGCTGTCACAGCGGGCTGATTTAGAACAATTATTCTTAAAATCGAACCAAAAACATTTTAGCCATTTTGGTCAATCTATCAATCAATGGTTGGGGTTTGTTTGTTAAGTTTATATCTCGCCTACCATTTCAGAGCGAACAGGCGACCTGCGAGACGGTAGTTTGATCCAATTAGGGATAATCGTCTGACCGCAATAGATGAATTCCGCATGCGTAACGAAAAATCCGCGACTGTAGTTGATGCGGATTTCCGGATGACCATCACGGATCAAACAGCGGGTTAGACGCGCACACCCTTGCCCAGTTTTTTCTCGATCCGGCTTTGGATATACTCAAATATTCCCGACATAGCCCAATAGATTATGGCTGCCGAAATCAGCATTTCCATATATTTGAATTCGGATCGTCCGTGGGTGCGAGCAAGATACATCAGCTCCCAAACACCCATGATAGAGACGAGCGAGGAATCTTTCAGCATCGAAATGAACTGGTTGCCGGTGGGCGGGATCACAAGGCGCAAGGCCTGTGGCAAAACAACCAGACGCATCACCTGCCAGGGCTTCAATCCCAGTGACAGGGCTGCTTCTGTCTGGCCTTCGGGGACACTTTCGATGCCGGCGCGGAAAATTTCGGCCATATAGGCGCCATAACATAACGACAGCGCAATGATGCCTGCAGGCACCGCCGACAGGACAATCCCGATCTGTGGCAGGCCAAGATAGATCAGCATGACCTGAAGCAACAGCGGCGTTCCGCGAAAGAACGAGGTGTAAAAGGTCGAAAGACCAAAAAACACACCACTTTTTGACAATCTGCCAAGCGCTGCAAACAGCGCAAGCAGGGTGGCGCAGAAAATTGAAATCAGGGAAATGAACAGGGTCAGGACCGCGCCCTGAATGAAATCCCCCTGAAGTTGCAAGCCAAGCAAATAGGGAATGCGCGACCCGATGAACTCAAAGCTGAGATCGAAGCTTAGAAAGAAGGTGGCGAAAAGTGCCAGCAGCTCTGCCCAGATGATGGTTGTTTGCAGCTTGAAGTTAAGGCGGTGCAAAAGCCTGAAATGCGTCCACAGAATGATGCCGCCCACGATGGCAAGTGCGATATCTGCCCCGTAGCTGTCGAAGCCGAACCACAGGCCGGGGCGCGCCGAAAGAAGGATTGTGGCACATATTCCCGAAAACAGGCCAAGCGGCCAGCCCGGTTTATGGGGCATCGGCGGGGTCGGTTGCATTTCGGACACGGGCATATTCATCGGCGCTGACAAATTTCATTAAATTGTATACAAGATCGACAGAACTACACAAAAAGTGAGCCAAGTGAAATGAACTTTAACGCAACAAAGATGCTTCTGGCAGGAATGGCGATGGTTGTGGCACCGCTTGTACCTGCGCATGCCGGTGAAACGCTTGACCGGGTCATGGAAACCAAAACACTGATCGGTGCAACGGCAGACGGTTACCCGCCAGTCGCCTTTACCGATGAAAATAACCAGCTGACCGGTTTTGATGTCGAAGTTGCCCGCGAAATTGCCAAACGGCTTGGCGCGGAATTCAAACCTGTCACGCCGTCATGGGAAGCACAGGTTGCCGGTAACTGGGCCGGTCGTTGGGATATTGCAGTTGGTTCTATGACCCCGACCAAGGCCCGCGCCGAAGTTCTCGATTTCCCGGCGGTCTATTATTACACCCCGGCCATCCTCGTCGCGCACAAGGACAATGCCACCTACCAGAAGGCATCGGATCTTGACGGCAAGGTTGTTGGCGCTTGTGCAGCCTGTTCCTATGAAGACTATCTGAACCACAAGCTGGTGATGGATGTCGAAGGTGTGCCACCGTTCGAATATGAAGTCACGCCGGGTCGTATTCAGACCTATGAGTCTGATGGCATGGCCTTTGACGATTTGCGTCTTGGCGATGGGGTGCGTGTCGATGCGGTTCTTTCGAACATTCCGACCGCAACGGCGGCGATTGAAAACAACATGCCGTTCCGTATGGTGGGCGAACCGCTTGTTTATGAACCGCTGGCAGTTGCAGTGGACAAGGGCGACCCGGAATTTTCCGCAAAAATTACCGAGATTGTTGATGCCATGCGGACCGATGGAACGCTTAAGGTGCTTTCGGAGAAATGGTTTGGTGTGGATTTGACCACCGTGAAGTGATCACATCCAGAGACGCCGTTTTCAATGACCAAGAGCCGCCCAAGGGCGGCTCTTTTCGTTTGAGCTGTGTGAAAGACGAATATCAGTTACCGGCCAGATCTTCTGGTGTGTAACTCATCTCATGAAGGATTTCGCCGGTTTCGTAATCGACCGCCTGAAGGGTAACACCATATCCCCAAAGCTGCCCGATATAGCCAAGCGTCATCTGGGCGTCGGATTTTTCAAGACGGATGCCGTCATGCTCGGTGTGCTGGATATAAAGTTGGCGGTTGCCGCGAATATCAACATCGACAACCTGCATGTCGGGTTCGCGCACTGAAATGTCATGCATTCTGGCAAGCGACCGGCGGACCTTGCGATAGCCATTGTCATCATGGATGGCGGCGACTTCCAGATGCGGCGTGGTGTTCTGATCGTCGATCATGAACATCCGCATGTCACGCATCAGCTTGGGCGAGAGGAATTGAAGGATGAAGCTTTCATCGCGGTAATGCGCCCAGGCTTCCTTGAGCGTTTCCACAGGTTCATTATTGCCCGCAATATCGGGGAACCATTTACGATCTTCCTCGGTCGGGTCAATGCAGATGCGGTGGATATCCTGCATCATGGCAAAGCCCAGCGCATAGGGGTTGAAACCCGAATAGCGCGGATCGTCAAAATCGGCCTGAAACACCACGCGGGAATGATAGTCGATGAATTCCATCATAGCACCCTCGGAAATCAGGCCCTTGTCATACAGGCTGTTCATGATCGCGTAATGCACATAGCACGCGCAGCCTTCATTCATCATCTTGGTCTGTTTCTGCGGATAGAAATACTGGCCGATATTGCGCACGATGCGGATGATTTCACGTTCCCACGCATGCAGGGACGGCGCGTTCTTTTCGAGGAAATATAAAAGGTTTTCTTCCGGCAGGCCGAACTGCGCACGCCGTTCCTCGATCCGCATTTTGCGTTTGAGCTCGTCCATATCCTGATCGCCCTGATCAGGCTGGGGCAGAGTGCGCCACAGATCGTTATAGGTCTCGTCTTCGTATTTCGCCCGTTCGCGTTCGCGTTCAAGCTCGACCGCAAGATTGGGTTTTTCCGGGTGCGAATAGCGGTTCACACCCTGTTCCATCAGGGCGTGGGCTGCATCAAGAACCCGCTCGACCGCATCAAAGCCATAACGGTCCTCGCATTTGGCGATATAGCTCTTGGCAAATTGCAGGTAATCCAGAATGCCTTCAGCATCGGTCCATTGTTTGAACAGATAGTTGTTCTTGAAGAAGTGGTTATGCCCGAACGCGGCATGGGCGATGACCAAAGCCTGCATGACGATGGTGTTTTCTTCCATCACGTAGGAAATGCAGGGATTGGAATTGATCACGATCTCATAGGCCAGTCCCTGATAACCCTTGCGATACATGACATCATCGCGCACGAACCGTTTGCCAAATGACCAGTGGTGATACATCAGCGGCATGCCAATCGATGAATAGGCATCCAACATCTGTTCGGATGTGATGACTTCGACCTGATTGGGATAGACATCCAGTTTGAGTTCACTCAGCGCGATTTCCTCGATCGCGTCATAGGTCGATTTCAGCGTTTCGAAATCCCAGTCCGCACTGGTGAAGAGAAGTTTGCTGGTATCTGGTGCCGGGGTGTCGTTGGTTTTGGCTTTGGTGCTCATACCCGGGCCTCCGTGCGGTTTTTGGCAAAGAGTTCCCGAAATACCGGGAAGATGTCGGATGCCTTGGTCACGCGCTTAAGTGCAAAGCGCGGATTGTGACTGGCAAGCGGGGCATAGGCCTTCCAAAGCGCGGTTTCGCCTTCGGCGGCAGCGAAAATCTCGGCCTCGCGTTCGTCAGTGATTTCGATATAGGCGTAATACTGGCATTTCGGCAGAAGGTCTTCGGCCAGCAGGGTGGTGCATTTCACCCCGTCATTGGAATAGTTGTCACCATCGGATGCCTGTGCGGCATAGATGTTCCATTGATCGGTCGGATAGCGATCCTTAAGGACCTTTTTCATTTCTTCCAGCGCGGTGGAAACGATGGTGCCGCCGGTTTCGCGCGAATAGAAAAACGTTTCCTCGTCCACCTCGGACGCGCGCGATGTATGGCGAATGAACACCACTTCGACATGTTCATAGCGGCGATGCAGGAACAGATGCAGCAGCATGAAGAACCGCTTTGCCAGTTCCTTCATCTGTTCGGACATCGAACCCGAAACATCCATCAAACAGAACATCACAGCCTGCGTGTTGGGATCGGGGATTTGCTGAAACTGATTATAGCGGGTGTCGATGGGATCAATGAACGGGATTGCCTTCATGCGGCGTTTGGCTTCTTCCAGATCGGCCAGCAATCCATGCAATGTATCTTCATCAGCCTTGGTCAGTTTGCCTGAGGGGCGCTTTTCGGCCTTGTCCTGAAGGGCGGAAATCTTTTCTTCCAGTTCGCGGACTTCGGCAGTTTTGGGGCGTCTCAGGCCAATCCGCCGGGCAAGTGAATTGCGCATGGTGCGCACAAGGCTGAGATTGGCCGGGGTTCCTTCGACCGAAAATCCCGCGCGCGCATTGCGAAATGCGGTGGTCTGTTTCAGGCTCTTTTTCAAAAGGTCCGGCAGTTCGAGGTCTTCGAAAAAGATATCAAGGAACTCGTCACGGGTAAGTGTGAACTGGAAATCATCCTCGCCATCGCCATCCGGGCTTGCCTGCGATCCGCCAGCCCCGGAATCCCCGCCTTGCGGGCGCGCAATGCGATCGCCCTGAACGAATTTCTTGTTACCGGGCAGGACATAGTTGCGATTGCCGCCACGTCCGGCATGGTGGAAACCGGGTTCCTTAAGGGTCTTTCCGGGAATGGTGACCTGATCGCCGCTGGTGATATCGGTAATGCCACGCGACCGGATGGTGTTTTCGACAGCTTTTTTGATCTGAGCCTTGGCCCGGCGCATGAAACGCTGTCGGTTGCCAAGACTTTTGCCTGTCGGGTTCTTGCGGCGGTCAACGATATAAAGCATGGGCAGTCACATCCTTGGCGATCTCGTCCATGGACCGGGGCGCATCCCTGCAACGGGTTTTATGGTGCAAAATGCAGGTCGTCCGGGCCTTGGGCGTCACAGGGTGGGCCGGTTTTGCCCATCCTGTGACGGGATAAAGACCGGGCGGACAAGGGAGAAACCGCCCGGCAGGGTCGGAAAGCCGAGGGCGTGGCTTATCCGGCCTTGTTCACGCGCATATACCATTCAACCAGACGACGGGTCTGACGTTCGGTATAGCTCCGATCGATCATGCGTTTGACGAACTCGTTGTGTTTCTTTTCGGTATCGCTGTCTTTTTTCGAGCCGAACGAAATCACCGGCAGCAGGTCTTCGACCTGACTGAACATGCGTTTTTCGATGACATCGCGCAGTTTTTCATAAGACGTCCATGCCGGGTTTTTGCCCTTGTTATTGGCGCGTGCGCGCAGGGCAAATTTGACGACCTCGTTACGGAAGTCCTTCGGATTGGCGATGCCCGCCGGTTTTTCGATTTTCGAAAGTTCCTGATCAATGATCTTGCGATCAAGAAGCTGACCCGTATCGGGATCCTTGAAGTCCTGATCCTCGATCCATGCATCAGCATAGGATACGTAACGATCAAACAGGTTCTGCCCGTAATCGGAATAGCTTTCGAGATAGGCCTTCTGGATTTCCGCCCCGATAAACTCGGCATAACGCGGGGCCAGTTCGGACTTGATGAAGTCCATATAGTCCTTTTCACGTTCTTCCGGATATTGTTCACGCCGGATCGCCTGTTCAAGGACATACATCAGATGGACGGGGTCGGCTGCGACCTCAAGGGTGTCATGGTTGAAGGTTTCCGAAAGCACCTTGAAGGCAAAGCGGGTTGAAATACCATCCATGCCTTCATCCACACCGGCCGTATCGCGGTATTCCTGCATGGATTTGGCTTTGGGGTCGACATCTTTCAATGTTTCGCCGTCATAGACACGCATCTTGGAATAAAGGTTCGAGTTTTCATGTTCCTGCAACCGCGACAGGACGGAAAACTGTGCCAGCATCTTGAGCGTTCCGGGCGCACAGGCCCCTTGTTCAAGCTCTGATCCCTGAAGCAGCTTCTCATAGATCATGGTTTCTTCGGTGACCCGCAGGCAATAGGGCACCTTGATCACCGAGATACGGTCAATGAAGGCCTCGTTATTCTTGTTGGCCTTGAATGTCTGCCATTCTGATTCGTTTGAGTGCGCAAGGATAAGACCCTGGAAGGGGATCGCGCCGAGGTTTTCCGTGCCGATATAGTTGCTTTCCTGCGTTGCAGTCAGCAATGGATGCAGCATTTTGATCGGCGCCTTGAACATCTCGACGAATTCAAGAATGCCCTGGTTGGCGCGGTTCAAACCACCGGAATAGCTATACGCATCCGGGTCATTTTGGCTGTAATATTCAAGCTTGCGGATGTCGACCTTGCCGACCAGCGACGAGATATCCTGATTGTTTTCATCACCCGGTTCGGTTTTGGCGATGGCAATCTGGCGCAGACGTGACGGGATCAGTTTGACGACCGAGAATTTGGTCAAATCACCGCCAAATTCGTCAAGGCGCTTAACAGCCCAGGGCGACATAAGCCCCGTGAGGCGACGTTTGGGAATGCCGTATTTGTCTTCGATGGCATCGCCCATTTTTGCGGGGTTGAACAGGCCAAGCGGGCTTTCGAAAACCGGGCTGATCTGATCACCGGCCTTCAAAACATAGATGGGTTCTCGTTCCATCAGTTCCTTGAGACGTTCGGCCAGTGAACTTTTGCCCCCGCCAACCGGGCCAAGCAGATAGAGAACCTGTTTGCGTTCCTCAAGCCCCTGGGCCGCGTATTTAAAGAATCCGACAATGCGTTCGACCGTTTCTTCCATTCCGAAGAAATCGGCAAAAGCCGGGTAACGTTTGATGGTTCGGTTTAGGAAAATGCGGCCAAGACGGGAATCTGTCGACGTGTCGATCAGTTCCGGCTCGCCAATCGCTGCGATCATGCGTTCAGCGGCCGAGGCATAGGCCGTTGGATCTTCGCGACAGAGATTGAGGTAGTCACGGATGGTCAGTTCGGTTTCTTGCTTTCCGTCATATCCTTCCGCATACAGCTCGAAGATATCCTTCTCTTCAGCCATGGCGCGGTCTCCTTTCAAACGTTATCTCTCTGGTGTCGAACTATCGTTTCCTGTCCTGCGTGTTTTGCGGTGCAGCAGACCTGATTGCGGCCGCCTGATTCTGTGTACGTCAGCAAAAGTCGTTTCGATGCATTTGCCTGACAGTAAATATTCTAACGAACTGTATTTAGCTTAAGGTTAATGTGCGGCAGAAGATGCCAAGAGTTTGAAGCTGTTGTCTTTGCCATTTCACAATTGAATATTTGCTACTTTGGGTTGCGGTATTTGGGCCCCGTTGCGGCAACCCTTTCGATCAACTTAAGACCTGAACGGGCGCCAACCTGTCGGGATGACCATGATCGTCGCCACTGTAAAATGTTCTTATAATTGACTTGGGAAGCTGCAATCGGTTCCGCAAGGTAAGACATAAGTATTATCCAAGGAATTTCCGCCAGATTGATCACGGTTGAGTGACCAAGGCAGGCTGTCAGCAAGGAGCTTGCCCGTCATGCGCGGAGGCAAAATTATTTTGCATTTGCACAAGCCGATTGCCCGGCGCTATCACTGCCCCTGATCAGGAATGTCAGAACAGTGGCGGCGAGGACCGCCAGACAGGGAAAATGAAATGACCGACGGTGCCGTAAAGTTTGTCGAACCGCATGAACTCGATCTTATGATCGGGCAGGAAAGTGTGACCGTGATCGATGTCCGTGAGCCCGATGAATTTGCAACCGGCCATATCGAAACCGCAATCAATATGCCGACCTCGAATTTTGATATTGCGGCCCTTGTTGATCTGACCGACGAACAGGACACCGATCTGGTTTTTGTCTGCGCGGTGGGGCAACGCTCGTTTGGGGCGGCCAATGCCGTTCTGGCCCATGTCGATTGCGCGGTCAGCAACCTTAAGGGGGGCATTCAAAGTTGGGTGCGTGCCGGGTTTGATCTTGAGGGCGGCAAATAAGCCTGCCGTTCTTTTGACGGGGCAGGGGGTGGAATGTGACGTGACCGCCCCGAATTTCCCGCCCCGTTTCAGGCCGGCGTCATTCTGAGGCAGGCTTTACCAAGACACCTGATGCAAGGCACTCAAAGGCCGCAATGGCCTTGTGAAGTGTGTCTTGCGGATCTTCGCTTGTCCCGACCCAAAGTGCAGCATTAAGAGCAACGCCATTCAGCAGTCTGGCGAGTGCTTCTATATCAACCGGTTTGATTGCGCCGTTCTTTGCCAGCTCGTTCAGGGTTTTGATTGTTGCCTGCAAACAGCGGTTTTGGCTTGGCCACTGTGACGGATCCCCCAGAAACGCCGGGCCATCGCGAAGAACGATGCGCTGTATTTCGGGATCAAGTGCCAATTCAATATAGGTGCGGCCTTCGGCAATAAGCCCGTTCCAGCCGCCACCTGCTGCTTCACCCGCGTCCTTGGCCTTTTGGGCCATGGCCGAGTCTATTTCATCGACCACGGCCCCAAGCAGTCCGAGCTTGTCCCCAAAATTATGATAAAGCGCGCCACGCGTCAGACCGGCCGTTGCAGTCAGTTCATCCATTGATGCGCTCACATATCCCTTTTCGGCAAAGGCCTTGCGTCCTGCGGCGATCAGCTTGACGCGGGTTTCTTCCATTTTTTCAGCACGGGTTTTGGCAGCCATCAGGCACTCCGAGTTTGACATACGCGGCGTATATTAATTGACATACGCTGCGTATGTGAGTATCTCTCATTTCACATACGTAGCGTATCTGAAATGAGATCAAAACACCATACACTCTGAATTTTCCTGAAAAGGAGGTCCTCATGACCCTCGCAAATGAAGCAATCTTTCCGCCAAACTGTCATGCGCTTTACGACGCACACGGTTATTCCCCGGCCATCCGATCCGGTGACTTGCTTTTCGTCTCGGGTCAGGTTGGCAGTCGTGAAGACGGCACGCCTGAGCCCGATTTTAAAAAACAGGTCGCGCTGGCATTTGAAAACCTCAAGGCCATCCTTGCCGCTGCCGGATGCGGTCTTGCGGACATCATTGATGTCACAAGCTTTCATACCGATCCGGAAAACCAGTTTGCAGATATCATGGATGTAAAAGGGGCTGTCTTTGACAAGGCCCCGTATCCGAACTGGACGGCAGTTGGCGTGAACTGGCTTGCCGGCTTTGATTTCGAAATCAAGGTGATCGCCCGCATTCCCGCGTCAAATGCCTGATTGGGCAATCTGACTGCATCGAAACAAGACGGACCAATGCGTGAACCGGCCCCGTATTGATAAGGCGGGGCCGGTTTTTTTACCTTGACGATTTCTCGTAAATGGAAAAATATCCCGTTATTGAGATCAAAGATGAAAGATGGACGACATCGAAAAACGACTTGCCGCACGCCTGTCATCCCTGCGCTCGGAACGGGGATGGTCGCTTGATGAGCTGGCAAAACGCAGCAGCGTTAGCCGTGCCAGTCTATCACGCATCGAAAATGGCGAGGTCAGTCCGACGGCAAGTGTTCTTGGCAAGCTTTGCGTTGCCTTTGGTGTCACTCTGTCGCGATTGATGCAAATGGTCGAAGAGGATTTTATCCCGCTGATCACACGCGCCCGTCAGGAGGTCTGGACCGATCCGGAAACCGGATATCGTCGCCGTCTGGTTTCACCCACATCGCGCAATCTGTCGGGCGAGGTGCTTGAAGTCGAAATCGATGCGGATACGCGGATCGAATATGCCGGGACGCCACGTGACGGGCTGGAACATCATTTGGTGATGCTTGAGGGCCAATTGATCATGGAGGTCAATCACCAGAGCCACAATCTGGAGGCCGGGGATTGCCTGCGCTATCAGTTGCGCGGTGGCAATGTGTTCCAGACCCCCAGGCATTCCGGTGCCCGCTATCACCTGTTTATTGTCGAATGACCATCCGGGAAGTCCGCCACCATGACCAAATCTGAAATTACTGATGCCCCGTTGATTGTGCGCCTGAATGCAGACACGCTTGAGGCTCGTCTTGATCAGTTTGGCGAGATGCTCCATGCCTGCGTTCATGACGGGGCGAGTATCGGCTTTATTGAGCCGTTCCCGATCAGCGAAGCCGTGGCGTTCTGGCGCTACCGGACTCTTCCGGCCATGGCCGGTGGCAGACGAACACTTTTTGCGGCCCTTGACGATGACCGGATTGTCGGCACCGTACAGCTTGACTGCGACACCATGCCCAATCAGGCCCATCGTGGCGATATCAGCAAATTGATGGTGCGCCCCGATTGCCGGCGTCGCGGGATCGCGAGGGAATTGATGCTGGCGGCAGAAGATCGTGCCCGGGAGCTGGGACGCAGTTTGCTGACACTCGACACCCGCACAGGGGACAGTGCCGAACGGCTTTATACGTCCCTTGGTTTTGAAACTGCCGGGGTGATCCCGGACTATGCCCGCGATCCGTTTTCCGACAAGCTCAGCGCAACCACAATTATGTTTAAGCGCCTGAAAGACTAGCCTTTTGATACTACGGGCGATTCCCGAAATTGTATCCAATATGCCGGTTCTGGCATGCCAGGGCCAAAGGATGCAGGTAAGTTGCCGGTAGAATTCGCAATTTTGCATTGCGACAAATTTCTGAATTCTTTCCCGATATTCCTTTTAATTCCCATGCTTCAGGGTCTTGTGCGTTGCACTAAGGGTTTTCTGATAGGAGCACTGTCGAACGCAAAAGATGTTGAATGCCAACGGAAAATAGGCGCATCTTTGCCGTCCGGCATAAAGAATTAGAATAAAAGTTCCTGGAGGAAGCTCATTATGAAGAAATTTGCCCTTGCGGCGGCCCTGATGACGGCTGTCGGCTTTTCCGGTGCGGTTCACGCGGCTGATCTGACCCTGCGCATTTCGCTGCAGCTGCCAATGAAAAGCCACCTTGGCCAGAACCTTTTGATGTTCAAGAACGAGGTCGAGCAGAAATCGAACGGCGACATCGAAGTTCAGATTTACGACTCAGCCCAGCTTTACAAAGACAAGGAAGTGCCCGCTGCTGTCGGTTCGGGTGCCATTGAAATGGGTGTGGCGTCGCTGACCCGCTATGTTGGTGATGTTCCGGCTGTTGACGTTTTCTATCAGCCGTTCCTTCTTGATAACGAAGAAAAGGTCCGCAAGGCCGTTTCCCCGGATTCTCCGGTCCGCGCGCCGCTTGATGCCGCGATTGCTGAAACCGGTGCGACGGTTTTGTGGTGGCAGGCTTATGGCGGGTCGATCATGCTGTCGAATGGCGGCCCGATCAAAGGCCCGGATGGCCTTAAAGGTCAAAAAGTTCGCGTCTTCTCCAAAACGCAGGGTGATTTCATCTCTGCAGCTGGCGGTGCACCGACCCTGATTTCCGGATCCGAGCAGTATATCGCTTATCAGCGCGGCACGGTTGATGTTGGCATGACCGGCATGTCGGGTGTCAAATCCCGTCAGCTTTGGGAAGTCATGGACACCGTCACCACCACCAACGACGCTGACATTGAATTCATCGTGGTTGTGAATACCGATTTCTGGAACGGCCTGACCGATGCACAGCGTGACATCATCTCGACCGCGGCAGTGAATGCCGAAAATGATGTTCGTGATCGCATGACGGCAATTGAGGCTGCTGCATATGAAGAAGCCAAAGCGAACGGCATGACCATTTACAATCCGACTGCGGAAGAAATGGCTGCGTGGCGCGAAGCTGCCAAACCGGTTTACGAGGCATTCCTTGCCCATACCGGTGACCTCGGCAAACAGGTCTTCGAAGCTGCCCAGAAATTCTGATCATCAAAAGGGTCATCACAGGTTTGACGTGTGATGACCCGATGATCGCCTTTGATCTGATCGCATCATCGTCCTGATCCCGGGCTTCAAGGCCATATTTCCGGCCAAGTGTCGCCCGGCCGGTTGGGACGATGATGATTTTCCGCCCCCTTTGAGATCAGGAGATGACTGTTGTCGGGCCGCACAATCATTTGCACCTGAGCAACGGCATTCGTTTTTAAGATGTTTGATCGATTAATGCTGTGTCTGGCATGGGTCGCGGCCATCCTGTTTGTGCTGGCTGGCTGCATGCTGACCTATGAAGTTATTGCGCGCTATTTCTTTGTCCGTCCGACGATCTGGGCGGCAGAGCTTTCGCAACTTTGCCTGATCTGGGGCGCGTTGCTTGGTATGCCCTGGGCCTTGGCAGCACGTCGCCATATTTCGGTGGATGCTGTCACCCGACTGTTTTCCGAACCGGTTCAGCGTGGCATCGAAATTGCCGCCATGGCCTGCATCTTTGCCTTTTCGGTAATGGTGACTTTCAAGGGCTGGGAAATCTTTTACGAAAGTTACGAGCGCGGCCGGACCAGTGGCACGATGCTTGATCTTCCGGCTTGGGTGGCAGAGCTGCCGGTGGCACTTGGATTTGCGTTACTCGCAGTGCAGTCCGTTATTGAAATTGTCGGCCTTCTGCGCGGCAAGGAAATTCCGAAAGGGGCACATGAATGACCATTCTTCTGACCCTTGCAGCAATGTTCGCGCTTTTGCTGATGCGCGTGCCTGTTGCCTTTGCCCTTGGCGGCCTTGGTCTTGCGATGTTGCTGCTGGGCGGCTTTTCGCCACTGATGGCCCCGCAAGCCGTTCTTTCCACCCTTGATGGCTTTATCCTTCTGGCGGTGCCGCTGTTTCTGTTGATGTCGAACATCCTGCTGCGTGCGGGGGTCGGCAATGACCTGTTTGCGGCGGTGAGTGCCTGGGTTGGGCATTGGCCGGGCGGGCTTGCGGTTGCAACCATTCTGTCTTGTGGCGTGTTTGCGGCTATTTCGGGCTCGTCGGTTGCGACCGCTGCGACCATCGGGACGGTCGCCATTCCGGAAATGATCAATCGCGGCTACAACAAGAAGTTCGTTTATGGTCTTCTGGCTGCGGGTGGCACGCTTGGCATTCTGATCCCGCCATCGATTCCGATGATCATTTATGGTTTTGTGACCGAAGAATCGGTGATCTCGCTGTTCCTTGCCGGAATCGGGCCGGGGATCGCGTTGCTGGTCTTCTTTATTATTTTCTCGATGATCTATGCCCGTATGGGCGGACAGGAAAGCGAACCCAAACAGGGCTGGGCAGAACGTCGTCGTGCAACGCTTAAGGCTTTGCCGTCTGTCATTCTTGCGGTTCTGATTATTTCGGGGATCTATTCAGGCGCCTTTACGCCAACCGAAGCCGCCGCAATCGGATTTGCCGCGTCGCTGATCATTACCGGCCCGATCATGCGGGTTCTGACATGGGATGCGCTTAAAAAGGCAGTGTTTGACAGTATGGCAACCACGGTTGCGATCATTCTGATCATTGCCGGGGCAAAAATCTTTGGCAAGGCGATCACGCTCTATCGAATCCCTCAAGACATCTCGATGATGATCACGCAGGGCATAGATACCGACCTTGGCTTCATTCTGGTTGTAACTGCTGTTCTTCTGGTGATGGGGCTTGTGTTCGAAGCATTATCAATGGTTCTGATCATGACGCCGGTTCTGTTGCCAGCGGCCCTTGCGCTTGGTTTCGATCCGATCTGGTTTGGCGTCTATATGGTGATCATGGTCGAATGTGCCCTGATTACACCGCCCGTCGGCCTGAATCTTTATGTCATCCAGTCTGTGGCCAAGGCCCGCTTGGGTGAGGTCGCGAGTGGTGTGGCACCGTTCCTGATGCTGATGTTCCTGTGTGCGGCCATTCTTTATGTCTGGCACGACCTTGCACTCTATATTCCGTTCAAACTGTAAAGACTGATGACACATATAATGACACCTGCGGATCGTTTGCGTGCGCTGCTGGCCACCGGCGATCTGATCACCATGCCATGCTGTTTTGATGCGCTTTCTGCCAAGCTGATCGAACAGGAAGGGTTTGCTCTGACCTTCATGTCAGGATTCGCGACATCTGCGGCCCGGATCGGTGCGCCCGACCTTGGCCTGATGTCCTATGGCGAGGTTCTTGACCAGGCCCGCAACATTACTGATGCCATCTCGATTCCGCTGATTGGCGATGGCGATACCGGTTATGGCAATGCCATGAATGTCAGACGCACGGTTACCGGCTTTGCCAAGGCAGGCTGTGCCGCGGTGATGATCGAGGATCAACTGGCTCCAAAACGCTGCGGTCATACCAAGGGCAAGGAAGTGGTCGGCCGTGACGAGGCGTTCGACCGGATTCGTGCCGCCGTTGATGCCCGCGAAGCCGGGGCAGATATCCTGATCCTTGCGCGCACCGATGCCCGTCATCAGCACGGCCTGTCCGAGGCAATTGACCGTGCGGCAAAGTTCAAGGAACTGGGGGCCGACATTCTGTTTGTCGAAGCGCCGAAGACTGTTGATGAAATGCGTACCCTTTGCGCCGAGCTACCGGGGCCGAAAATGGCCAATATCGTCGAAGGTGGAGAAACCCCGGATCTGTCACCCGCAGAGCTTAAGGAAATCGGGTATCAGATCGCGGCTTATCCTCTGTCTTTGATGGCAGCAGCGATGAAGGCGATGGTTGAAACCTTGCAGACCATGAAGGCAGGGCAACCGCGTGATGACAAGCTGATGAACTGGGCTGATCTGCGCAATCGTATCGGGTTCGACGAATATTATGAAGAATCGGAACGCTATGCTTCGTCGCGTCGCGACGGTTAGGCACGCAGACTGAATGAATGTTTCAGGGCGACGCACCGGAAGGATTGCGTCGCCCTGAGCGTTTGTATGGACCGCCAGCGCCGTTTTAACGAATCCGGAGCACACTTATGACTGGAACGGTCTTTCTTGCCGCATAGCGGGCAGGGGAAGGGGATACCAAGTCACTAAGTGATGTCTTAAAATGTCGATCACCGGTTGTTGTTGGCGACAAGAAAAGAACAACCCTGTGGCTATTGGGCAGGGCAGATCGAAGCAGGGAAATCATGAGCGAGAAACACAGCGGAAGCTGCCTGTGCGGGCAGGTGACATTTGAGGTAACAGGCACTTTTGATGCCTTTTTCCTGTGCCACTGTAAATATTGCCAGAAAGACACGGGTTCCGCGCATGCGGCCAACCTGTTTTCACAAGGCGCGAAGCTCAGCTGGCTTACCGGAAAAGACAAGGTTACATCCTTCACCTTGCCCGGAACCCGTCATGCGAAATCATTCTGTTCGGCGTGTGGCTCTGCGGTTCCAGGCGAACAGATGGGCGGCAAACTGGTTGTAGTGCCAGCAGGAAGCCTTGATACCCCGGTCACCAATGTGCCTGATGCGCACATCATGACGGGCAGCAAGGCCAACTGGGATGATGGGCTTGAACGGGTCACAAAGGTGGCGGGAATGCCCGGATAGCTGAGATTTATCGAAGCCAAAAGAAAACCCCGCAGCCATCGGCTTGCGGGGTTTTCTTTAAATGGTGCCGGCAGAGAGACTCGAACTCCCAACCTTCTGATTACAAATCAGCTGCTCTACCAATTATAGCTATGCCGGCTCGAGCGGCGCGAAACATAATCCGGGCCGCAGATGATTGCAAGACTTTGAAGCAGGGAAATTTACATCCCCCTGCTTCGGGGCAAATCGGGGTGCTGTTTACTTGCGATAAAGCTCGTAAAGGGCAACCGCGGCGGCGTTGGAAACGTTGAGACTTTCGATGCGATCAGACATCGGAAGCTTGACCAGGAAGTCACAGCTTTCGCGCGTCAGACGACGCAGGCCTTCACCCTCGGACCCCATGACGATTCCCACGCGACCACGAAGCTTGGCCTCGGCCAGAGTCTGTTCGGCATATCCGTCCATCCCGGCAAGCCAGAAATGGGCTGCTTTAAGTTTTTCAAGCGTCTGGTTGAGGTTGCCTGCGTGAATATAGGGAACGGTTTCAAGTGCACCACTGGCCGACTTGGCGAGGACACCGGTTTCAGGCGGTGCGTGACGGTCCGGTACGATAACGGCTGACGCGCCAAAGGCGGCTGCACTTCGAAGAATCGCGCCCACGTTATGCGGGTCGGTTACCTGATCAAGGATAAGTACCGTACACTGTTCCGAATCCCGGTGGTCAGCGATCAGTTCTTCGACCGACAGCTGGGGCAGGGGGGCACAATGAATGGCCATGCCCTGATGGACGGTGCCCGGCGGCAACATCTCGTCAAGGTCGGTACGCCCGGCGGAATCAACGGCGACGTCGGTGCGTTCGGCATCGGCGAGGGCTGCGTTAATCTCGTCGCGCACATTTTCGGTCGCCCAGATTTTGTGAATCGTGCGTTGCGGATTGGCAATTGCCATCATTACCGGGTGGCGGCCGAAGAGAATCAGGCGTGAATTTCCGCCCGACGGTCCGCTGTCGCGACCGCGCTTTCGTCCACGGCGCGAATTACCTTCGCGGTTTTCATCGCTTTGCGGGAGGTTGTCCTGCCCGACGTCACCGGGGTGACGATTTCCTGAACGTGATTTGTTGCGACGCGACATAATGGCGGAAACCTCCGGGCCGTAAGGAACTGAATGCACTTTGTTTGACTCTGAAAGCAGAGCTTGGGGAACATATAGGAAAGGAAATACGATTTCGTGTTTTTTTTGCTGTTGACAACACATGCCCCTCCACCGTATTCCCTCCCTCGCCGCAACGAGGCCGGGCTCAAAACCCGGACGGCGTTAAGACCCTGATGGAGGGGTGGCAGAGCGGTCAAATGCAGCGGACTGTAAATCCGCCGACTTAGTCTACGCAGGTTCGAATCCTGCCCCCTCCACCACTCTCTCGCCCTCGCGAGAGCTCGCAGATAGAAATATGCGGGTGTAGCTCAATGGTAGAGCAGAAGCCTTCCAAGCTTACGACGAGGGTTCGATTCCCTTCACCCGCTCCAATTTTATTATGCAACCCGTCGGCTCGTGCGGTGGGTTACTACGTGTTTTTTTGGTTCGGATATAGGATCTGAGGGCAATGGCCAAGGAAAAGTTTGAGCGTACAAAACCGCACGTTAACGTTGGCACCGTCGGCCACGTTGACCACGGTAAAACCACGCTGACCGCAGCGATCACCAAAGTTCTTGCAGAACAGGGTGGCGCTTCGTTCCAGGACTACAGCATGATCGACAAGGCACCGGAAGAGAAAGCTCGTGGTATCACGATCTCGACCGCGCACGTCGAATATGAAACCGAAAACCGCCACTATGCGCACGTCGACTGCCCGGGCCACGCTGACTATGTCAAGAACATGATCACTGGTGCGGCACAGATGGACGGTGGCATCCTGGTTGTTTCGGCAGCAGATGGCCCGATGCCGCAGACCCGCGAGCACATCCTGCTTGCACGTCAGGTTGGCGTTCCGGCACTGGTCGTGT
>NZ_JAYMEA010000005.1:0-291870 GCF_037027285.1 Thalassospira sp. CH_XMU1448-2 | reverse complement strand
TGGAGCAGCCCGGTAGCTCGTCAGGCTCATAACCTGAAGGCCGCAGGTTCAAATCCTGCCCCCGCAACCAATAAAAAGACCCTGTCACCTCCGGTGGCAGGGTTTTTTATTGCCCGCAGGAACAGTCTTTGAACCTTCGGTCTTCCTGTGTTCTGAGCCTGTGCTCATAACTGAAGGCTGAGAGCGTATGAAAAAGGTGCCAGTGGCACCTTTTTAGCTCGAAGGTCGAGCACGGCGACAGCCGCGCGCAGACTGCGGTCGTGAGGCATCAAGATATCTAGCCGTTGCCAGCTCGCCCTCGTTGCGGGGTTTAAATGTCTGTGCCTGTACGTGTAAGTGTGGGCTCTCGTCTGCGAGAGTAGGGGCCTATCGATATCTGAACAGCGCTTGCGGCACAGCTCGTAAACATCATCACTTACTCTGTTTGAGTTTCGGGTGCGTCTGCCACGACGCGAGATATCAGGTCTCGTCAGGATATTCTCAATCTTGAAGCCCTCTCCTCCGCACATTGATCATCAAATGTTGTCGACCAAACCCTGGGTTCTTCGCCTGAGGACACCAGCCTGGGAGTTGGTGGGCGGGGCGAATAAGTGCGCGTCCACCAAATCTCCACACAACGTCGACCTAACTTTCACTGCGGCGTGGGATGGTGCGTGAAGAAAGTGATCATCTTCGCGGGAACTTTTAAATCTTGCAAAGGACCCGTCCACAGTTGGCCATATCAGTCACGTCGTGGCGAGAGTGGAGCTGATGGGGCGATGGGCATTTTCCCTGGTAAATAAACTTCGGTTGGTAACAGCAAGAATGAAACTGTTGGATAGCATTGGTCGACCTCTGATCATCGGAGGCATAATTGTTGTAGCACTGGTCGCAATTGCGTCGGCCAGTGGTGTTTTCGAAGAAGAGCCGCAGGCATCTGTGCTTACCGAACGTGTCTCGCGCGGCACGATCGAGGAAACGGTTCTTGCGAACGGAGAACTCGAACCTGTCCGGGTCGTAAGCGTTGGTGCACAGGTTTCGGGCCAGTTGAAAGCGCTACACGTTGAATTGGGCCAGAAAATCAAGGCCGGAGACCTGATCGCCGAGATTGATCCGACAGCGCAGGCATACGCCCTGCGCATCGCAGAGGCAGCGCTTGCCAACGTCAAGGCCCAGCGCAAGGCCCGCGGCTTTGAATTCAAACGCGCCAAGCAAGCCTATAACAGACAGAAGAGTATGGCTCTTCAGCGTGCTGCGTCTGTGGCTGAGCTTGAGACGGCGGAGGCGGCGTCCAATGTTCTGGCGGCTGATATTGAGGCATTGGAAGCGCAGATCGCCCAAGCCGCGGTGGAGGTTGAGAATGCAAAAGCCAACCTTGGCTACACGAAGGTTGTCGCACCAATGGATGGTGTGGTGGTTGCGGTCGTGACCAAGGCTGGCCAAACCCTGAACTCCAATCTGGCCGTACCGACGATCATTGTGCTGGCTCAGCTGAACGTGATGCAGGTTAAGGTAAGGATATCAGAGGCCGATATCACCCGCGTAAAACCCGGTCAGACGGTGCGTTTCACAATAATGGGCGAAACCCATTCTCCGACAGTTGGCAGATTGGAGCAGATTGCGCCTGCCCCGACATCGATCGCGACGGATTCCGCGACCGCCTCCACAACCGGTGGGCAGGTGGCACAGGCTGTTTATTTCAACGGATTATTTACAACACCAAATCCTGATGGCCGACTGCGCCCAATGATGACAACTCTTGTAACCATTGTGGTGGGGCATGCAGAGGACGTCCCGCTTGTACCCTGGTCAGCACTGACCGAGCGTGATCAGAACGGTCGCTATCATGTTCAAGTGCGCTCTTCTTCCGGTGAAATTTCAGAACGCCTTGTCTCAGTAGGACTGACGGACCGGATCAAAGCGCAAGTGATTGATGGTCTTGAGATTGGCGAGGAAGTTGTCATTCCGGCCGACGGTCAGGCGTCAGACTCAAACGCAAACGCTATGGAGATGATGTGAGCTCTTTACTGGAAATAGAGAACGTCACGCGGCTGTTTCAAACCGGCGAAGAGACGGTTTCCGCCCTCAAGGGGATAAACCTTCGTATCGACAGCGGCGAGCTTGTTGCGATTGTGGGTGCCAGCGGATCAGGCAAGTCGACGCTTATGAATATTCTTGGCTGCCTCGATCAGCCGACTGCGGGTGATTACCGTGTCGGAGGCCACAGTGTGGCCGGTTTGAGCGCTGACGAACTGGCGGCATTGCGAAGAGAGCACTTCGGCTTCATCTTCCAGCGCTACCATTTGCTAGGCACGCTCAACTCGGCCGATAATGTGGCGATGCCGGCTGTTTATGCAGGCATTGATTCTGTGACCCGACGAGAGAGGGCAAATTTACTTCTGGAGCGCCTCGGCCTTGGTGAACGTATAGATCACCGTCCAGGTCAGCTTTCCGGTGGTCAGCAGCAGCGCGTGTCCATTGCGCGCGCGCTTATGAATGGCGGGCGTATCATCCTTGCCGACGAACCGACCGGTGCGCTGGATAGTAAAAGCGGTGAAACTGTTCTCGAGATCCTCAAGGAGCTTCATCGGGACGGCCATACAGTCATTATGGTTACCCATGATATGGAGGTCGCCTCCCACGCCGATCGTATTGTAGAAATCCGTGACGGCCTTGTTCTGTCTGACAAGCGGTGCCGCGAACCGGTCGTTGATGCGCCTTTACCTTCCTTTTTAAACTCAGATTCTGTTGGTGTTCTGGCAGGTTTCCATCGACGGGTTGCGGAAGCTTTTCCCATGGCGGTGCGCTCCATGGCGGCACATCGGGTTCGCACATTCCTTACCATGCTCGGGATCATCATTGGCATTGCTGCCGTGGTTTCAGTCGTTGGTTTGGGCGAGGGAACGCGCCAGAGGGTGCTTGCCGAGATCAGCGAACTTGGTGCCAGCACACTTTCGATTTTTCCCGGACATGGCTGGGACGATGAACGTGCCGAAAGCATCACCTCTCTGGTTGTGGCCGACGCCGAGGTTTTGTCTGCGCAAAACTATATCGACAGCGTCACACCTCTGGTGTCGACGAGTACACGCATTCGGCTCGGTCGCACGACCATGTCAGCTAATGTTGACGGTGTTGGTGAGGATTACTTTCGGGTGAACGGCCTCAGAATCGTGCTGGGCACCGGCTTCTCGGCCGACAGTATCGCTGAACGCCGGCAGGAGGCCGTTATCGAGGAAAGAGCCGCATCTACGCTTTTTCCGGGAGATGAATCTCCGCTTGGCAAGGTTATCATGATCGATCGGGTGCCGGTGGTGATCATTGGCACGGTTGCGCAGCGGTCCGGGATGTCCGGCAAAACCCTGCAAATCTACCTTCCCTATACTGCCGTGACCGGCAGGTTGCTTGGGGCGGCAACAAGCCTTGCCGGGCTGACTGTTCGTATCTCTGACGATGTCGACACAATCGTTGCCGAACGTGCAATCGTCGGCCTGCTGACACGCCGTCACGGTACGCAGGACTTCTTCGTGTTCAATAGTGACCAGTTGCGCCGGATCATGGAAAAGACGTCGCAGACCATGACGCTGCTGATTTCGTCTGTCGCGGTGATCTCTCTGATCGTCGGTGGCATTGGCGTCATGAACATCATGCTGGTTTCCGTCACCGAGCGTACCCGTGAAATAGGTCTGCGGATGGCAGTCGGTGCTCGTCGTATCGACATCATGCTTCAATTCCTGATTGAGGCCGTCACGATTTGTATTGCGGGTTCTTTCCTCGGTGTTGGGCTGGCACTTGGTGCAGCCATTGCGTTTGGTGGACAGGGCAGCCAGTTCCCGATGATCATCTCTTTCGACGCCATCCTTTCAGCCTGTCTGGTTGCGCTTCTCATCGGTCTCGTTTTCGGTTTTCTGCCAGCCCGCAATGCCTCACGCCTCGATCCGGTCGATGCGCTTTCCAGAGAGTAGTCATGGTTTTCGTCAGATTGATTATCCCTTGTCTTTTTATTGTTCTTGTCGGTTGTACGAGCCAGTCGACAGCCTATCTGCGCCCGGATTTGCCAGAAGGGCCGACATGGTCTGCCCCGATCTCCTCAGACACTGCCAAAGTAAGTACAGATCAGTGGTGGATCGCTTTCGGAGATCGGGAACTCACCACGCTGATCCAAGAGGTGGTCGCTCGCAACAATGACATTTTCACCGCAACCCTTCGGGCGCGCAGAGCGCTCTTGCAAGCTGATCTTGCGGCGAATGCCCTGTTCCCGAAATTGAGCGGGAATCTTAACAGTTCCAGAGCAAAGCCTCTCGATGGAAATGTCGCTGCAACCTCATCCTCGTCTGCGTCAATCGGGCTCTCTTATGAAGTTGACTTATGGGGGAAACTTGCAGCGCAGCGAGATAGTTCGAGCTTTGAGGCCGAGGCAACACGTGAGGATTATGAGGCGGCTCGCCTTGCAATTATCGGCATGACCGTCGAGACCTATTTTCGTATTGCTCACGCGAATGAAGCGATTGCGTCGGCCGAAAGCAGCCTTGACTATGTCAGGCAAATACACGACCTCGTCCGAAAACAGATGGCTGTTGGCGGGGTTTCCGAACTTGAGCTTTGGGAAGTTGAACAGACTGTCGAGACACAGGCTGCGCGCGTATCCGAGTTGCAGCAGGCACGCCTTGTTTTGCGAAATGTGCTTACGGTTCTTTTGAACGGTGGGCCAAATCCGGTTCCCGAACTACACAGATTGCCACGGCAGAAGTTGCCAGAGATCACGCCAGGTTTGCCTGCTGATCTTCTTGCCCGCCGTCCAGATCTTCGCGCGGCAGAAGCACGGTTGAAGGGGGCGTTGAAGAATGTGGATGCGACGCGGACCAGCTTCTATCCGGGGATATCGTTGACTGGTGGCTTGGGGACGAGCAGCGATCAGCTCATATCTTTCATCTCTAACCCGGTCGCGACACTGGGGGCAGGGACTGTTCTGTCCTTCCTGAACCTGAAGGACATGAATCTGACGATTGCGGTTTCGCAAACACAATATGAAGAGGCTGTCTCTACGTTTCGAACCACCTTGCTCAATGCGTTTGCAGACGTTGCCAATACGCTGGGTGCGCGCTCAAACTATGCCGAGCAGTCACGTCGGTTGAATAGTGCCTATGAGGCCGCGAAGGGAGTCGAGAAGCTGACCGAGATACGTTATCGGGCAGGCGCGATAACCCTGCGCATCTGGCTTGATGCACAGGAACGTCGTCGGTCCGCTGAAGTGGCTCTCGCCGACGTTCGGCTTGCGCAGTTCGTGAACGCATCAACCCTGTATCGCGCTCTTGGGGGGGAGTACAGCAGTCGCTAATGACGAGGTTGCGGCGGCACGGTGATGAAGTGCATTCTTCAAGACAGAGAATTTATCGTATCAACGCCAAAAACCTTGAAATGAAACGCACCTCAATCAATTGAATTCTTGTGAGTCGAAAGCCAAAGATTGAAAATATGGTCATGAACAATGCCTTAATCCTGATCATCGAAGACGAACCCGAGATTGCCGAAATTATCGGGACGTATCTGTCACGCGAAGGTTTCCGGGTGGTCACCGCTGGTGATGGCACTGTCGGGCTTGCTCATCACCAGCGCTTGCGACCAGACCTTGTGGTGTTGGACATCAAGCTGCCGGGGCAGGACGGTTATGAGGTGCTTGCGACGATACGCCGCCGGGGCGATACGCCCGTCATCATGGTCACGGCGCTCGCGGAGGATCTCGACAAGTTACAAGCACTACGCATTGGTGCAGACGATTATGTGGTTAAGCCGTTCAACCCGCTTGAGGTTGTCGCACGCGTAAAGGCGGTCTTGCGGCGAACCATCGCCCGCGATACCGGGCAGATGTTGCGCGTTGGACCGTTAACCATCGATCCGCAAGCCTATCGGGTCGAGGTCGAAAGCGCGGACGGCGCGGTTACACTTGGCCTTACCAGAACCGAATTTCGTATTCTGGCGTTTATGGCATTGAGGATAGGTCGAGTGTTCGAGCGCTCGGAACTGGTCGATGCTTGCTTGCCGGAGGGCGAGGCTCTCGATCGAACAGTGGACAGCCATGTAAGCAATCTTCGACGCAAACTGGCTGCTGCCGGGGCTGATGGCATGCTTGTAGGTGTTCGTGGTGTCGGTTACAGACTGGACAACGCACATGGCCAATAGTCTGAACTCCCGCATCGTTCGCGCGATGATTATGCTTACCCTGCTTGCTTTTGCCGTCGTTTATTTCGGGCTGATTGCATATTTTTTCTTCATTTATGAATGGCTTTATCCCGAATTTACTGACGACGATGTATTGCGCACCGGTGATATTGTCACCTTGGGCCTCCTGCTGGGGATCGGTTTATTTACCGCCTCATTGATGGGATGGGTACTTGCGCGACGGATTGCCGATCCACTGAAATCCGTTGCTGCGGCTGCGCGCAAGGTTGCGAACGGAGATTTTTCGGCACGCGCTTCATTGAGGCGGGGCAACTTTGGAGAGGCGAGCGACCTCGTCGATGACTTCAATCAGATGGCAGGGCGACTGCAGCGGGCAGAAGCCGAGTTGAAATACTCGAACTCGGCAATAGCACATGAATTGCGAACACCCTTGACCATTTTGCGCGGGAGGTTACAGGGATTGCTCGATGGCGCCTTTACACCCAGTTCCGAACTGTATGGTCGTTTGATTAACCATGTGGATGACCTGTCGGCCATCGTAGAGGAGTTGCGAACACTGGCGCTGAGTAACGCGGGACAGCTGGATCTGCAGTATTCATCTCTGGACATTGCGACGGAGGCCGAGGCGGCACTTGCTTCGCTTGAGGGGCATTTCGATGCAGCCGGGATTACAGTAACGCGACAATTATCCAGTGCCGTTCTGAGTGCTGATCGCGCGCGGTTGCGGCAGGCTTTCGTGGCGGTTCTTGAAAACGGCTGCCGTTACGCACCGCAAAGCACGGTTCATGTCGAGACCGGCATGGACGAGAAGCATGTCTTCTTCCGCTGTACGGATACAGGGCTAGGCCTTTCCAAAGAGAGCCGCGCGCGTGCCTTCGAGCGGTTCTGGCGTGCAGATGATTCGCGGGGACGTAGCAGCGGCGGCTCCGGCTTGGGCTTGTCGATTGTCAAGGCCATCGCACAGGCGCATGGGGGTGATGCGTTGATATTCCTGGCCAACCAACCCGGTCTTACCGTCGAAATCCGGCTGCCTTGCCAAGTGCGACCTGTCGTCTGATTGTACCAATGTCCCAAAATCCTGATTACGCCGATGACTATGCCGGTCTTGCAGAATGGGTGATCTGTAAACGTGTCAAGTCGTCTAGAGAGGAAACTACCACCTCGGCAACCTGAATATGTGGTGCAGGGGCAACAGGCGCAAAGTTCTGTTGAAACCCGTTTCCTTCAGATAAGGCGCCTGGTTCCATCAAGGGGCCAGGGCTTGTTCATGCCGTCAGTGATTGAGCGCTTCGACGAGGCATAGAAGTGCCATCGACTGTCCGTAACCGGTCGGGTGCAACGGGATATTTTTGTAGAATTCAAGATCATGCCCCATACGGGTACCATAAGAGACTTGTTGCACGACACCATTACCGTCGATGTTGTCCAGCACAGCATGCAGAGCCTTCTGGCCGGCTGTTTTCCAACTTTGAGGCCCGAGACCCAGCCTATATCCTTTGAGCAGTGCATAGCCGATTGCAGAGGTCGCAGAAATCTCCTCGTAGGAGCTCGGGTCATCGACCAAAGTATGCCATGTGCCGTTTTCCGTCTGATATTCTATCAGGCTCGATAGTTGGGCCTTAACAACCCAGAGTAGATAGCGGCGTGTTGCTGCATCGAGATCGGCAAGATCAATCAGATCCAGTATTCCGGCGGAAATCCAAGAATTCCCACGTGCCCAGCGGGCTCGGGCGAAATTGTGATGTCCATCGAAGGTCCAGCCATGGAACCATAATCCGGTTTCGGGTTCGCAAAGATAGTGAGTGTGCACCAGAAACTGGAATTTGGCTTCTTCGACCAGATCTTTTCGACCGGAAGCCTGACCGTAGGACGCCAGAAACAGGGCGAGCATGAACAGGGTATCGTCCCAAAGTTCCCCATCGTTGATCTTGTCCGAAACGTCATGTTGGAAACCGCCTGATGTGGTGCGCGGGGCTTCCGCAATCAGCCGGTTGGCCCAATCGTCAAGCACGGGTTCCCAGCGAGGATCCCGGGTCTTATGCCATAGAATGGAAAGCGCCAGCATGGGGGCCGTCGTGTTCACATTCTGGGACGGCAGACCTAGGGAAAGTTGTTTTTCGTACCAATTTTCCAGAATGCTCCGCGCCTCTTCATCTCCGGTCTGGAGCCAGAGTTGCGCAATTCCGTACAGACCGACACCCTGTGGCCATTCCCAACTATCGAAACTGACATAATCACCGGCTGTTCCATCAAGGTTCGGCTCGTTGAACTGTCCTTCGTCTCGCAGGTTACGCAAGCCTGTCACTATCTGAGAGATTTTCTCTTTCAATTCGTCGCGAAGGCTGACGGTATCGGTTCCCATTATTGTGTCTCGCTTTTTTTGAGGAATTTGGTCGGCGCGGAGCGGAAAATTATTCTGTTTCGAGGATCTGGGTCAGGAGGCTGCCGAAATCTGGATCGTTGCGATACTCGTCAAGCAACGGCATGACTTTTTCGCGGAAAGGTGCCTGATCCGGTGAGACAAAGGTGACGCCCATTTTTTCGGCTTCTGCCGAAGCGTCTTTGACGGCTTGGCCCCAGATCGCACGGAAGGACTCTGTTGCGTGAAGAGCAGCTTCCTTGACGATGGAATTCTGTTCATCGGTGAGTTTTTCGGCTGCCGCTTTGGAGATCACCAGGAAATCCGGAATGCGAAGATGTTCGTCTTGTGAATAGAATTTTGCAACTTCGCCGTGACGTCCGATAGTCAGTGCCGTGACGTTGTTTTCCGCGCCATCGATCACGCTCATCTGCAGGGCAGTATAGATTTCGGCATAGGGCATTGGAGTGGGCGTGCCGCCCATCATTTCAACCATGCGGATCGAGCTGTTGGAGTTCAGAACCCGGATTTTCTGACCGGCGAGGTCCTCTGGCGTGTTGATCGGCTTGTCGACGGTATAGAAGGAACGTGCGCCGCTGTCGAAGAAGGTCAGGCCGACAAAGCCGTTGCTTTTTGTGGCGTTATAGACCTCATCTGCAACCGGTCCTGTCATGACCCGGTAGAAATGGTCTTCGCCCTTGAAGATATAGGGAAGGGTGAATGCCTTGAATACCGGATCGAAGTTTTCGAGGTTGCCGGCGCTGACACGGGTCATGTCAACTGCACCGTTCTGAAGCTGTTCAAGAACCTCACGCTCGGAACCCAGAACCGCGTTCAAAAACAGCTGGATGGTTACTTCGCCATCTGTGCGTTCTTTGACTTCATCAGCGAATTGCTGCAGGGCCGTGCTGGTTGGATGGTCTGCCGATAGCGAGTTGGCCAGAGTCAGGCGGGTTTTGGCTTCTGCCTGGGCGGTCACAAGGGTTGCGACTGCGGTTAAGGCAAGAGCAAGTTTTTGATATTTCATTGTTTTCCTCCCTTAGGCTTCTTTCCGCCTGAATGGCGGTGACGAAAATGCCAGCGCGTTTCATCGATGGCATGTGGATAAAGCTGTCACTATGAAAATAAAATTTCTATATGTAATAAATTTTCATTTTTGGAGCGTGCTAGGAGGTGCATTGAAGCAGCTCAGAACGGCAGTCAGCATTCGAATTTATGGGCTGCAGCTCGCCAATATCTTTGTGACTGCAAATTTGAGGCAGTTACATCGTGTTGTGAATGTGATGGTGGGCGTAATGGTTTCTTGGATGCTCTTGTATCATCCAGTTTTAAAGTGTGAACCCGGCAATGAGTTGGGTGTGAAAATAATTTTCAGATTGCAGATTCTTTTTTCACATCGCATGGTCTCGAGATAATCGAAATAAAAATAATACCTGAACGTGCGCCAGGTAACTTCGACGGAGGAAACGCGAAGTGTTGCAATCTCTCAAGCATGGTATTGAGCGCCTGCTGCTGGTGATTATTTCAATCACGCTGTGCTGCATGGTGGTCCTGATGCTGTGGCAGGTTTTTACCCGCTATGTGCTGGCAACGCCCGCCTTGTTCACGGAAGAAACGCTTCGGTTTACAATGATCTGGATGGCGCTTCTGGGGTCGGCGTACTGTTTTGGCAGCCGTAAACATTTGTCACTTGATCTGTTGGTTTTTCTGGGGCCGATGTGGTGGCGTAAAGGATTGGCAATGCTGAATGGGATCATTTCCATTGCATTTGCCAGTTTTACGATGCTGATCGGCGGCTGGGGGGCAAGCATGTCGGCGATGGCACAGCTCTCACCGATCATGCAGGTCCCGATGGGGATGGTTTACCTTGCTGTTCCGGTATCGGCGGGGCTGATAATTTTGTTGCAGGCCCTTAATATTGTTCTGATCGGTCTGGGGCAACTGGCGCCGGTTGAAGACGTGCAGGAGACAGTTTGAAATGGATGTCCTTGTTGATTTCATGCTTGATCCTGCGGGCGCGGCAATTGTCCTGTTTGTTCTGTTTTTCGGTCTCTTAGCCTTGGGTACGCCGATTTCGATTGCGATCGGTGTTTCGTCGGTCGTGACGGGATTTGCCTATCTGCCGTCGAGCGTTATCAGTTTTGTCAGTGCTCAAAAGATGTTCTCGGGCATCGACAGTTTCACGCTTTTGGCAATCCCGTTTTTTGTGTTGGCAGGTAACATCATGAACAAGGGTGGCATTGCCATCCGATTGATCAATTTGGCGAAATTGCTGGGCGGGCGTATGCCCGGTGCATTGGCCCATACGAATGTGTTGGCCAATATGCTGTTTGGATCGATTTCCGGATCTTCTATTGCAGCTGCGGCCGCTGTTGGCGGCGTTATGGGACCTTTGCAGCGAAAAGAGGGTTATGACCCTGCTTTTTCTGCAGCGGTGAATATTGCATCGGCTCCGACGGGCATTCTGATTCCGCCGAGCGGACCGTTGATCCTGTTTTCCTTGGTGTCGGGGGGCACGTCGATTTCTGCCCTGTTTCTTGGAGGGTATCTTCCGGGAATCTTGATGGGACTGTCGGTTATGATGGTCATTACCTTTTTTGCCGTGCGCCGCGGTTATCGCACGGAAGGCAGTGTCAGTTGGTCGGAAGTCCTGCAAGTGATATGGCAGGCTCTGCCGCCACTGTTGATGATTATCCTAGTCATTGGTGGCATTGCGATAGGAGCTTTCACCGCCACAGAAGGTGCCGCGGTTGCAGTTCTGTATTCATTTGTTTTGTCGCTAATGTACCGGATGGCAAGCTTGCAGGAATATCTGGAAGCTTTGAAATCGTCGGCGGTTACCAGTTGCTCAATCCTGTTTCTGATCGCGGCATCGGGCATAATGTCCTATGTCATGACGATTGCCGGTATTCCCAATGTTATTGCAGAAGCCATTCTGACTTTTGATAATCCCATCGTGATCTTGCTGGTGATGAATATCTGCCTGCTGATCATCGGATTCTTTATGGACCTGACACCGGCAGTGTTGATTTTTACCCCGATCTTTTTACCGATTGCGACCGAGATTGGCATTCATCCGGTGCATTTGGGGATCATCATGATATTTAACCTTGGGGTTGGATCGATGACACCGCCGGTCGGTAGCGTACTTTTTGTCGGATGCGCTGTTGCCAATCTGAGAATTGATCAGGTGGTAAGGCCGATCTTGCCGTTCTTCTTTGCGACATCTGCAGCCTTGCTTCTGACCACGTATGTCCCGTGGATCACATTGGCATTGCCGCGTTTCCTCGGGCTGATGTGACGCTTCACCCAACCCTAATCCTATTCAAGCGGAGTTATATCATGAATGCGTTCTCGCTGAGCGGTCGAAAAGCTTTGGTAACCGGTGCCAATGCTGGAATAGGGCAGGCTATTGCCGTTGCAATGGCACGCGCTGGCGCCGAAGTTGTCTGCGCGGGACGGCGAACCTGTGGCGAAACGGTCTCGGTGGTTCGCGATGCGGGCGGTGTCGCAAGCGAGGTTGTTGTCGATTTTGCGGATCCCATGGCAGGTGCAGCCCTGTTTGAAGGGGCCAATATCGACATTCTGGTCAATAATGCAGGCATCATCCGCCGTGCCGATTGTATCGATTTTACGGAAGAGGACTGGGATGCGGTCATGGATGTAAATGCCAAGGCTGTCTTCTTTACCTCGCAGGCGTTCGCCAAAGAGATATTTGCGCGAGAAGGGCAGGGCAAGATTGTGAATATCGCGTCGCTTCTGTCGTTTCAGGGCGGCATTCGGGTTCCGTCCTATACCACGTCCAAGCACGGCGTAGCCGGTTTGACTCGCATTCTTGCAAACGAGTGGACCGCGCGCGGCATCAATGTCAACGCGATTGCGCCGGGTTATATCGCCACAAGCAATACACAAGCATTGCGTGACGATCCCCAGCGGTCAGCGGCTATTTTGGATCGTATTCCAGCTGGTCGTTGGGGGCGTCCTGATGATATTGCGGAAACCGCAGTTTATCTGGCGGCCTCCGCATCAGACTATGTTTCGGGCGCAATCCTGAATGTTGATGGCGGTTGGCTTGCACGTTAGTGCGGTTTGCAGCGCTGATCGCGGTTAACCTAACATCTCAGTCAGCGTAGTTTTGCCGGTGGCGGGCATACGCTTTCGCGGCTGATCAGTTCGCATGCCAGTTCAATCCGGCGTGCGGGCATATCAATATCGGCGTTGGTCAGTCGGCAGGTTTCAATTAGCAAGTCCAAAGACAGGGCACCGACTGATTGCATCGGAATTTTGACAGATGTCAGTGCGGGTGACATGTACTGGCCTTGCGGCAGGCCATCAATGCCGACCACTGAAACATCTTTGGGGACGTTGTAACCTTTGGCTTGCAGGGCGGAAACAGCGCCCACGGCCAGAATATCGCCTGCTGCGACAATGGCACTGAAGGACAGGTTGGTCTCAATGACCTCGGCAATGCGTTGGCTTGCGGCTTCGGCGGTCCAGTCATCGATATCGATCACATAGGCGGGATTGTAATGTTCGGCCATAGCATCGCGCCATCCTTCAAAGCGGCGCTGAATCGTGCGTCTGCCGGGACGGTTGAGAAACAGGATATGGCGGTGCCCCTGATTAATCAGATGTTTGGTTGCCAAAGATGCCGCAGATCGGTTGCATGGTGTGACCGAGCTTAGCTGCATTTCCGGATCATCACCGTTGACCAATACGGCGGGCATATCCGATACGCGCACAAAATCGAGTGTCGCGTCATCGACCGAGACGAGTAACAGACCAATCAAATCAGGAGCCTGCGCCGCCTTGTAGAGATCTTCGAAGGGTTGATTGGGCTGATAGATGTAAGATTCTATCCGTATATCCCGGCTTTCGGCGCGTTCCCGTACCCCTTCGAGAACATACATGGTGAATTGGCTGCGCTTGAAGTCGATCATCGCCTCTTGTGAGGAGACAATAAGGACTTTTTGTCCGGCAGCAGTGCTGGAAACGGCATAGTTCATTTCAATGGCAGCTGCGCGGATTCTGGAGGCGAGATGTTCCCTGACGTAGCCGTTGCCGCTTAGGGCGCGTGAGACAGTTGCCGTAGAAACCCCAAGACGCGAGGCGATGTCACTGATTTTGGTGCGTCCACTGACTGCCATGTTCTTTCCTTTCCTGATTTCCATCAGTTTGTGGAATTTATTTACATATTGCACGAAAAATTTCTTGGTGTGATGTTTTTTTCTTGTATGGAGCAGGAAGCCACCTTCCTGTTTCTTCTAATTCATAAGTGCGCCGCTGAGAAAAACAGTGGCTGAACGTGCAGGAACATCCTTAGGAGATATCTCGTGGCTATGGAACAACGCTATGGTGCCGGTCCCGATCAGATCAATGGAATGAACACGACCCAGTTACGCGAGAATTTTATGGTCGAGCGGCTCTTTACGCCGGGACAGATCAGCTTTGCGTATACTCATTTTGATCGGATGGTTGTTGGTGGTGCCGTGCCCACAGAGAAGGCGCTTAGCTTTGGTGATGGCAAAGATGTCGGAACGAACTTGTTCTTTGATGCACGTGAAATGGGGATCGCAAATCTTGGCGGTGCAGGCTGGGTCGAAGTCGATGGAATGCGCTATGACCTTGGGAACCGCGATGTTTTATATGTTGGTCGCGGCGTGGAAGTCGTGACGATGGGGAGTATTGATGCAAAAAGTCCGGCGCGCTTTTACGTGAACTCTGTCCCGGCCGGGCACTCTGTGCCGACGCGTCTGATCACCCGTGCCGAAGCCAAAGTCCTTGAGATGGGGGATGCAGAGCAAAGTAATCGCCGTTCTCTGGCGATGTATATTCATCCAGAGGTCGCACCATCCTGCCTGCTGCTGATGGGGATTACCGATCCCGCAAAGGGTTCTGTCTGGAACACGATGCCGCCGCACCTGCATGAGCGTCGTATGGAGGCATATTGCTATTTCGATCTTTCGGATGAAGATCGGGTTATGCACTTTATGGGGCGCCCTGATAATACCCGCCATCTGGTTGTAGCTAATGGCGATGTTGTCTTGTCTCCGGCCTGGTCTATTCACATGGGCGCCGGTACAGGACCTTATGGTTTCGTGTGGGGCATGACCGGAGAAAATCAGGAATATACGGATGTTTCGCCGGTTGCCATTAAGGAGCTGCGTTAAGTCATGCTGCTTAAATCCGGGGCATCTGTTCCTTACTGGCAGGTCACGTCACTTGAGGAACGGGCATATGATGTGGCGGACATGCCGATGGAAGGCGAGATGGATTCAACATTCTTCCTCACAAAGGAGAAGAATTTCATCCCGCATACCTATCCTTGCCGGACGGCTTATATTGCCGAACGCCGGGGGAAAGAGATTGTGGAATTACCTTTTCCTGACTGGCGGAAGGCGAGAAACATTTTACCAGGAGGATCACCGTTCCTTGATCTTTCGGGTTTTTGGTTTCGAGCAACTCATATTCAGGGTTGGGCCAGAACGGCGATCAATGCCATTGATGCGGGATCCGCCAGGTTGCGCTTGGGAATTTGCGGGGCCGCGCGTGTTTATGTGAATGGACAGGCTGTCGCCTGGCTTTCACCTGCCAGCCGTAACGCAATGGACGAGATCGAGTTCGAGGCCGATCTGATTCAGGGCCATAACGAGATTGCGGTTCAGTTTGAAGACCTGTGCGAGCGAGATGCGGTTATTCGCATTGCCCTTGTCTGGATTAGCGGACCAAAGGCCGAGGCTGGAAATTGTTTTCCGGCTGCAGCTGATACCGTGTCTGCGGTCGAGGCAGCTGTTGATGTCATGCATCTTGATCGAAAATTCTATGACAACGATGACATTTGGCTTGTCATGCCAGTGCCGTTTCCTGACAAGGTTTGCTGCCGGGTCAGGGTTGCCGGTCATTTCATGTCGCATGATCATGATGATGTGACGTTTGAAATTCCTGCGGGGGCCAATCGCGTGCGGCTGGCGTCTTCAAGTAATTTTCCGGTCGATTATCGGTATTTTGGATTTTCGTTCCAATGCGGCGGTTTTGAGTCCGAAGCGCGGCTTGGCGCGGAGGTCAGTTGGCGTTCTGTGACGGGGCCTGCACCTGAAAGCCTTGAGGCGCGCATTGCCGAGAGCCTTGCATGGATTGCAAAGAACGGTGAAACCGATACCGAGACCGCACTTGCCTGTGCTGCTGTCGGGGATGAGATGTCTTTGGCGCGCGCCGAGGCTATCATTGAAGAAGCTTTGCCCGGGATCGAGCAGTGCTTTGATTGTGCTGATTTTGCACTTGTTCCACTTTTGTGGACCCGCATTGTTTTTACAGACCGGTTGTCGGACGCTTTGATTGAGCGTATCGATGCCGCCATTCTGGAATTCCGTTATTGGATGGATGAACCGGGGAACGATGTTCAATGGTACTTCTCGGAAAACCATGCATTGTTGTTCCATACTTCTGCCTATCTGGCCGGCGATCTGTTGCCGCAGTCTCATTTCAGGCGCGCTGACCGTAACGGCATCGCACAGAAACAGGCCGGACTTGAACGCTTGATGGCGTGGTTCGATCACTTCGAAGCGGCGGAAATGGCGGAATTCAATTCCGGAACCTATTTCCCGATTGACCTTAAAGGATTGGCAGCCCTGTTTGCGCTTGCACCTGACGATGTCATTCGAAACCGGGCATCCGAAGCCATTACGCGACTGGTCACCATGATTGCCAACTCGGCCCATCATGGCGTTATTACCGCGGCGCAAGGCCGAAGTTATGAGCATTCACTTTGTGTTGCTGATACTTTGGAGTTGAACGGGCTTGCCAGATTGCTGTGGGGAAAAGGTCAGTTTGGGGCACATGTGAATTGTCTGGCCCAGATGGCTTTGGCATTGCGGGATCACGGGCTTGAGTTGCCAGATCTTGCCGATATTGCATGCTGGGAGAAAAGCGATACCGCTCAGGAATGGACTTTCTGGCAAGGCGAAAATGCGTTTTGCCGGCTGTATCACTACAAAACCAGTGAAACAGCGATGGGTAGTGCGGCACTTTATCGCTGGGGGGACTGGGGATATCAGGAAACGCTTCTTCAGGCCCGGATCGGACGTGAACCGGGTGCCCAGATATTCATCAACCATCCCGGCGAAATTGTTCAGTCCGGTTTTGGACGGCCGTCTTTCTGGGGGGGATCAGCAAGTGTTCCACGTGTTCAACAATATCGTGATCTTGCGATAGTCCGGTTTGAAGGGGTTGCACCGCAACCCGATTTTACCCATGCATGGTTCCCCACATTGGCCTTTGATGAATGGCACCTTGACGGACATCGTGCGTGGGCACGCTCGGGCGACGGAGCGTTACTTGTATCGGCTTCGGGGGCATTGGAGCTTGTGAAAACAGGCGGATCGGCCGGACACGAGTTGCGTCTTTCCGGCCGTGATGGAACATGGGTTGTTCGATTGGGGCATGCCCGTGATTTGGCAAAGTTTGCCGCAAATCACGATCTCAGCGTTCACGTCGATACCAACGGCACATATCGTATTGAAGATGCGCAATATGGCACGGTGCTGTTCCACCAGGACGGCGTTGTGTTAGCCGAAGGTCGCACCCTTGATCCCGCGGAATGGACGCTTGAGGGCGACCGCAAGGAATTGCCGATAGTTCAGTGAGGGAGCTGTGGCCTCCCGGCGGCTCCTGAATGATGAAGGCAGGAATGGCAGAAGTGCTGTTCCTGCCTTTTTTATATCTTTGCAGATTTTGGCATATTCTTTTGATTTAACGATAAGAGCGGAATTGTTGTCAGCCAGATAGTTGGAGCGGGGCTTGTTTCCTGAACATAGGAAACTGTAGACCATATATCGGTTATGTAAGGGGAGGGGCTAATTGCACTCCTCCACAACCAACAAGGAAACCTGCCCTTCTTTTGACCCCTCAGGAGCAGAATGGCATTATGTTATTGATAGAAATCGGGAATCAGGAGCGCAGGTGATGAGAGTCGGGATTGTCGGGGCCGGGATGGTGGGAAGTTCGGCCGGATATGCGCTGGCATTGATGGGGCTTGCCAGTTCGGTTGTGCTGGTTGATCAGAACCATGATCTTGCCGTTGCACAGGCGCAGGATATTGCCCATGCCGTGCCCTTCATGTCTTCCACAATTGTCGAGGCCTCAGATTATGACGGTCTGGTCGGTGCAAAGATTGTGATCCTTGCCGCGGGTGTCAGTCAGAAACCCGGTGAAACCCGTCTGGCGTTGCTTGAGCGCAATGCGGCTGTCTTCAAGGATGTGGTTGGCAAGGTGTTGAGTGTCGCGCCTGATGCGATCCTTCTGATTGCGTCCAATCCCGTCGATATCATGACCCAGATCACCCAGCGCATTTCCGGATTGCCCGCAGGGCGGGTGATCGGATCCGGGACGATCCTTGATACTGCGCGGTTCAGAAGTCTTTTGGGACGGCATCTTGGGATTTCACCGCAATCGGTTCATGCCTATGTACTGGGCGAACATGGTGATAGCGAAGTGCTGGCCTGGTCCAATGCCAAGGTAGGGTCGTTGTCACTGGCCGAGATTGCTGCACAGGTTGGTGCCCCCATCACCCAGGATGTCAGGGCGTTGGTTGATGATGGTGTGCGCAATGCGGCCTATAAGATCATCAAGGGCAAGGGGGCGACCTATTACGGCATCGGTGCGGGGCTTGCGCGTATCGTCAAGGCGATCGCGCGCGATCAGCGTGATGTCCTGACGGTATCCTGCGTGACGGATGAGGTCGGCGAGGTCAGGGATGTTGCCTTGTCGATCCCGCGTGTGATTGGGGCAGATGGCATCTGTGCCGATCTGATGCCCGATCTGAATGATGACGAGCATGCAGGACTGGTAAAAAGTGCACGGCTTTTGAAAGGCTCAGTCGAGAGCATTGCACTTTAGGGAGACAGAAACCTTTTAATGATCGGGCATCCGCGCTAGTTTTGAGGTGTCCCAACTCGCAAAGGTTTCCCGATGTCGGAATCCGGCCCGGTTTCATTTGATATCAGTTATGACCCGATGCCCGAAGAAGACGGCATTCGGGCATTCATTGCCAAATGTGACAGCTTTTTCCCGCCTGATGCAGTTGCCGCCGGTATAGAGCAGCAACGGATGTGGTATGGCGCGCTATGCGCGCAATTTGCATTTCCTCATCCCGATGGCATGCAGGTTGAGGATGATGAGATCGGGGATGTTCCGGTGCGTCATTATCGTCCGGCCAGGGTCACATCGGAGCATCGAATTCTTTATATGCATGGTGGCGGCTTTGTCGTTGGTTCCCGCGACAGTCATGATGCAATCTGTGCCGACATTGCCCAAGCCGCAGAGGCAGAGCTGACATCGGTCGAATATCGACTGGCGCCGGAATATGTCTGGCCGGCCCAGCACGAAGATTGTCATCGGGTGATGCAAAGCTCTCTGATGGCGGGCAGGAAGATTGTTCTTGTCGGGGATAGTGCCGGCGGCATGCTGGCCGCAGGACTGGCTGTCCGTGCCCGTGAGGATGGCTTTGGTGATCGGGTTCTGGGGCAGGTCCTGATTTATCCGGCATTGGGTGGGGATTTGAACTGGCCAAGCTATGGCCAGATGGCCAATGCGCCGGGGCTGAGCACGGATGACGTCATCTATTACCGTGATGTGCTTAAGGCGCCGATGGATGATCCGTATGCCCATGCCCTGTCGGTGGATGATTTGCGCGGACTGCCCGCAACATACATTACGGCGGCCTATTTTGACCCGTTGCGTGATGACGGGCGGGAATATGCGGCCAGACTGGCCCGTGCTGGGATTTCAGTGCAATATCGCGAGGAGCCGCAAATGGTTCATGGCTGGCTTCGGGCCCGAAAAATGAGTGCCGGAGCAAAAGACGCGTTTAGCAGATTATGCGCAGCCATCCAGACCATGGCGGCGCAAGGCTGATCTTTCAGGCAATGAAACACGACAATAGACAAGGACCGGAAAGCCGGTCTTTTTTTATGTTTTGGGTGTTAGGGAATTTTTTGTCGGCTTCTTTCAGGTTAATGGATTATTTGTGCAAGATTTCATCGGGATGTTTGATAAATAAACGGGGGTAAAGATGTCTTTTATATTCCGTTCTCTGGCGGGGTATTTTTAGAGTTTTACCAAATTCTCATGAATTTTGAGGGTTTTTGATTTATTTTCAACGAGCTGCTATCATCTCTGGACTGTAATTTCGACCGAAGGCCATTTGCCAATATTGGCGCGCGCACAACGGAGGAATGAATGTATCAGAAGATGCTGGTGCCTGTTGATCTGGCCCATATCGAGAAACTCGACAAGGCCGTAAAAACGGCCACTGATCTGGCAGCGCATTACAAGGCAGAAATTTGCTTTCTTGCCGTGGGGACGAATACCCCGTCCGAGGTTGCCCATAATCCCAAAGAATTTGAACAGAAGATCTCGGTCTTTGCAGAAGATGTGAGCCGCAAGTCGGGTATTGCAACCTCGGCTGTGGCTGAAATCGCGCATGATCCGGCCGTTGACCTTGGCAAGATACTCGTCAGCAAGGCCGATGAATTGGGGGCGGATGTCATTGTGATGGCATCACATGTGCCAGGTGTTGCGGATCATATTTTTTCATCGCATGGCGGATATGTCGCATCGCACTCGGATCATTCTGTGTTCCTCGTGCGTTAAACAACCGAGCCTTTGTGCAAAGACGGCTAGGGGTAGCTGTTTCTTCACCAATCTAGGGAGTTTGAAATGGGGTCAGAAGCTGATACGGGCATTGAAAGCCCGGATGGTGCAGCGAACCCGATCGATACCGATTATGAAATCGGGCAAGACAATATTCAGACCGAAATCGGACCATTTGGTCTTGATGTGCATAACCCGGTATTTCTTGTTTCCGGGTTGGCCATTGTCGCATTCGTTTTCCTGACTCTGGCCTTTCAGAGCAGTGTCGGGCCGATGTTTAATGAACTGCGCGGTTGGCTGACATCGACTTTTGACTGGTTCTTCCTGTCAGCAGCCAATGTTTTTGTGATTTTGTGTCTGTTTCTGATTGTTTCGCCGCTTGGACGTGTGCGTCTTGGCGGCGCAGATGCGGTACCCGATTATTCCTATTCCGGCTGGTTTGCGATGCTGTTCGCAGCTGGCATGGGCATTGGTCTGATGTTCTATGGCGTTTCCGAGCCGATCTCGCATTTCACCTCTTCGATGGGTGGGGTTGCGGTTGGCGATGAGGGCTTGCGTACCGACTGGGCCCCATTGGGGGCGGCGGCTGGTGATCCGGATGCGGCCTTTGATCTGGGTATGGCGGCAACCATTTTCCATTGGGGACTTCATCCCTGGGCAATTTATGCAACCGTTGCACTGGCGCTGGCGCTGTTTTCGTTTAACAAGGGGCTGCCATTGACCATGCGGTCGGTATTCTATCCGATCTTTGGCGAGCGTGTTTGGGGATGGACCGGTCATGTGATCGACATTCTTGCGGTGTTTGCCACTTTGTTTGGTCTGGCAACATCGCTTGGTTTCGGGGCAGAACAGGCCAATGCCGGGCTTGATTTCCTGTTTGGCATTCCGGTTACGGATGGATCAAAGGTCTTTCTGATTATCGCGATCACGGGTGTCGCCCTGATTTCAGTTCTGGCGGGGCTCGATGCCGGGGTCAAACGGCTGTCAGAAATCAATATGGTGCTGGCCGCGCTGCTGCTGGTGTTTGTTGTTCTGGTTGGTCCGACGATGGATATTATCAAGGGGTTCTTCACCTCCCTTGTGGCCTATGTTGAATATTTGCCCGCCCTTTCAAATCCGGTCGGGCGGACGGATGCCAATTTCAGCCAGGGCTGGACATCATTTTACTGGGCATGGTGGATTTCCTGGTCGCCGTTTGTCGGCATGTTCATTGCCCGTGTCTCGCGCGGGCGCACGGTGCGTGAGTTTATCACCTGCGTCCTGATCATTCCGTCGTTGGTGTGTGTGTTCTGGATGACCGCTTTTGGCGGAACAGCGGTTCATATGGTCAGTGAAGGTGTCACCGCAATTGCCGAGGCGGGCCTTCCGATCAAGCTGTTCACGATGCTTGAACAATTGCCGATGCATGCAATCACCTCGTTTCTTGGCATCGTTCTGGTGATTGTTTTCTTTGTGACGTCATCAGATTCCGGATCGCTTGTGATTGATACCATCACAGCAGGCGGCAAGGTGGATGCCCCGGTGCCCCAGCGCGTTTTCTGGTGCACCTTTGAAGGGCTGGTGGCGATTGCATTGTTGCTGGGCGGCGGGCTTGGTTCCTTGCAGGCGATGGCTGTGTCAACGGGCTTTCCGTTTGCGATTGTGCTGCTTCTGGCCTGTTATTCGATTATTCAGGGCTTACGAAGCGAGCCGCATGCGGTCGGACCCAAGTCCGAGGCAACTCCAAGCGAAGACTAGGACCGTCTCGTTTGGGTGATCTTGCCAGTCAACGTAGAAGGGCGCCAAATGGCGCCCTTCTTTTTGGGGATGATGAACGACAAACCGTCGCCAAGCTGATTGGCTCAGGGGGCCGTCGGCGCAAATGTCATTACGGCTTTTCCGCTGCCATCAAGCAGAACAAGATTGCCGTCTGAAAGGGTCCAGCTCGCTACCCGCCCGGTTGCAGCATTAAATGCGGTTTCGATTTCCATCGCACCATTGATGCACATCTTTCGGGTTGCCCCCAGCGGGGAGAAAGTCAGCTGATCCGCCGTTTGGGTGTATGTTCCGAAGTAATTGTTGCAGCCCGACGATCCACTTACCTTGCCGTCAGCCGCAAACAGCGCACTTGGCTGGATCGGGGCTGTCGGGGTCAGGGTCTTGTCCCCGTTTGTCAGCATGGTCAGTTGCCAGTTCTTGCCGGTTACATTCGACCAATCGGCTGTCATGTCGGTTTGTCCGGTTGTGTTGCAGGCCGACAGGAACAATGTCGCGGCCACAGCCATGGAAGAAAACATGATTGGTTTGATGTTGCGCATGTTCGGTATCCTGTGTTGATCGTTGTCCCGTGTCATTGCATGTCAATGAACTGTGCCCGTTACAGGAACGGCTGGAATGTAAATATTCACGTTATTCGGGAAGTCTGAAACACGTTTGCGGCAAGATTTTAGCACAAAGTCAGATATTTATAAGCCACAGAAAATGGGCCAGGGCGAAGATCATCCGTTAAAACTTCTTTGCCTGAGGGCGGGGCTTGCGACTATTGTCAGGGTACCCGCCACTGGCTGCTCAAGCCGTAATCCAAGGTCCAGATACCGATGAAGATATCACTCGCAGATGCCCACACCCTTGTTCGTACGACTTTGATACGCTGCAATGTTGCTGAAAAAAATGCAGCATCGGTTGCCACTGCATTGGTCAATGCCGAGGCGTCCGGGCAGGGCGGGCATGGTTTCAGACGTGTTCCGGCCTATTCGGCACAAGCCCGTGCAGGCAAGGTCGACGGACAGGCGACACCGGTTATGGAGAAAACGGCACCCGGGGTGCTGCGGATTGATGCCCAATACGGGTTTGCCTATCCCGCACTTGATCTGATGATGGATCATTTGCCGGACATGGTGCGCTCACAGGGAATAGCTATTGCCTCTATTCACAAGTCCCATCATGCCGGGGTGATGGGACTGACGGTCGAACGGCTCGCAGAGCAGGGCCTGGCCGCAATGATGTTTGCCAATGCGCCGGCGGCAATGGCCGCCTGGGGCGGGCGTCGTCCGATGTTTGGCACCAACCCGATCGCCTTTGGTATCCCGGTCGGGGATGCAGGTGATCCGATCATCATTGATCTGGCATTGTCAAAGGTGGCACGCGGCAAGATCATGGCGGCCAAACAAAAAGGTGTCGAGATTCCCGATGACTGGGCGCTCGACCCTGATGGCAACCCGACAACTGATCCGGTCAAGGCACTTGACGGTACGATGGTTCCGGCGGGCGGGGTCAAAGGGGCGGCCCTTGCCATGATGGTGGAACTGTTGGCCGCCGGTTTGACCGGGGCGCAGTTTGGTCACCAGTCTTCATCACTGTTTGATGACAAGGGCAAGCCACCAGCACTTGGGCAGATGATTATCGCAATAGACCCGATCACAACCGGCGGTGTTGGGGTTATTGATCATCTTGCCGAGATTGCAAACGAGATCGCGGCCGAAGATGGCGTTCGTCTTCCGGGGCGTCGCGGCAAGTTGGCACAGCTTTCAGCCCAGACCGAAGGCCTGGAAATCGAAGATGACGTGATTTCAGCGATCAATGACATAAAATAATACTGTTGGAATCAGACGATTAATTTGTGAATTTTACGAATTTTATCACGGTGAAAATGAAAAATATTTTCGTCTGATCTTGTTTTGGATAATTCTATTTTTAAATTTTCACAATTTATGACGGTATTTATTTTTAGTTATGACGCGATAATTTGATTTAATATTTGATGTATAGACAAGTTTGATTGTTGTTGGCGGGAATTAGCCCTCGTAATCATCGAACTGTAACATCAGTGTCACTGTAGAGTCGCCGTTCATGCGTAGTTTCTTCATCCAGCGAAACACATGCAGGCGATTTCTTGATGCTGGTTGTAGACATCTCTGGACTGAACAAAAGCTTTACCCGTGACAAGCGCGCGCTAAGCGACGTCAGGTTGCAGGTACGCGAAGGCGAAATGGTGGCGCTGATTGGCGCATCGGGTTCAGGAAAATCGACACTCATCCGTCACATCGCCGGTTTGCTGCGCGGAGATCGCGATGGCGGCAAAATCGTCGTGTTTGGCGAAACCATTCAGGAAAATGGCAAGATTTCGCGCGGTGCGCGCAAGGTGCGTGCAGAAATCGGCGTTGTCTTTCAGCAATTCAACCTTGTTAGCCGACTGTCGGTTTTAACCAATGTGCTGATGGGGCTTTTGGGGCGGGTGCCGGCCTGGCGCGGGTCGCTTGGTCTGTTTACCAAATCCGAAAAAATGCGCGCCATGGCAGCTTTGCATCGTGTCGGCATTGATGCACATGCGACCAAAAAAGCCCGCAATCTTTCCGGTGGCCAGCAACAGCGTGCAGCAATTGCACGCACAATCACACAAGGTGCGCGCCTGATCCTTGCCGACGAGCCGATTGCGTCACTTGATCCGGCCTCGTCGCGCAAGGTGATGAACACGCTTGATCGCGTTAATCGCGAAGACAATGTCACCGTGATCGTATCGCTTCATCAGGTCGACTACGCCAAGGATTATTGTAAACGCACCATCGCCATGCGCGATGGTGTTGTCGTTTTTGACGGACCTTCGACCCAGTTGACGCCGGAATTCCTGCGCGAACTTTACGGCGAATATTCTTCCGAGCTTTTTGCAGATGGTTCCGGGGACGAACAACGTCCAGCGGCTGAGCCGGTTGCGAAAAAGGATCTGGCTGTGGCGCAAAGCTAGCCGGGTCACCTTATGACTGCCTTACCTCATCGAAACACGTCCAATTCATATCTGACAGGGGACTTCCTATGATCCGTAAGACAATTGCATCCGCAGCTCTGGCTGCAACCTTGCTTGCATCCGGTATTGCAGCGGCTGATGTTGAGTACAAGCCGCTCGAACAGGACCCGGAGAAACTGGTATTCGGTTTCATCTCGACTGAGTCGAGCTCCAACCTCAAAGCCCAGTGGCAGCCGATGATCGACGACATGGAAAAAGCACTCGGCAAGGAGATCGAGGCATTCTTTGCGCCGGATTATGCTGGCATCATCGAAGGCATGCGTTTTGGCAAGGTTCATGTTGGCTGGTTCGGTAACAAGTCGGCAATGGAAGCCGTTGATCGTGCGGGTGGCGAAGTTTTCGTTCAGACCTCGAAATCCGATGGCACCAATGGTTATTATTCCCACATCATCACCCAGGCAGATAACGACAAGCTCAATACGCTTGCCGATATGCTGAAATGTGATGGTTCGCTGAATTTCGGTATCGGTGATCCGAACTCGACTTCGGGCTTCCTGGTTCCGACTTATTACGTTTTTGCCCAGAACGGTGTCGATCCGAAAGATTGCTTCAAGACCGTTCGTAATGCGAACCATGAAACCAATCTGATGGCGACGGCCAACAAACAGGTTGATGTTGCTGCCAACAACTCCGAACAGCTTGCCCGTACCAACATGAACAAGCCGGAAATCACCGACAAGGTCAAAGTCATCTGGACCTCGCCGCTGATCCCGTCTGATCCGATGGTTTATCGCAAGGACCTGTCACGCGAACTGAAATCCGAAATCAAGGCGTTCTTCCTTGGCTACGGTCGTATGGGTGACGTTGAAGGTGCCAACAAGGTTCTGGCTGGTATCCAGGACGGTATGGGCAAATTCATGGAAAGCTCGAATGCACAGCTTTACCCGATCCGTCAGCTGGCACTGTACAAAGACAAGCTGAAAATCCAGAACACCGAAGAACTGTCCGCTGACGAGAAAGCAGCCCGCGTTGCTGAAATCGACAAGAAACTGGCAGAACTCGATATCCTCGTTTCCTACGAGTAATCGGCCTTTTGACAGGGAGCACGCGCAAAGTGTGCTCCCTGTTTGCATTTACCATCCGGGATTAACACGATGAACAGCAGCATTTCTTCCGCATCATCTGTCGCGACGGCCATCCCGCCGCGGGATTTGAAAAGGTCTGCGTCAAGCTTCCTGCTTTGGGCCGTTATTCTTGGTCTTCTGGCCATGTCGTGGGAAGGTGCGGATATGCGTCCCATGGCCCTGTTTGAAAACAGTGGCAATATGGTCGATTTTGCCGAGGGGTTCTTTCCACCGGACTTCCTGATGTGGAAGACCTATGTCGAAGAAATGTGGATCACGATCCAGATCGCGATCTGGGGGACGGCGCTATCCATCGTCTGTTCCATCCCGTTTGGAATTCTGTCTTCTGAGAATATCGTACCGGTCTGGGTGTATCAGCCTGTGCGTCGCCTGATGGATTCCTTCCGTGCGATCAACGAAATGGTCTTTGCCATGTTGTTCGTTGTTGCGGTTGGTCTGGGGCCGTTTGCCGGTGTGCTTGCGCTGTGGATTCATACGACCGGTGTTCTTGCCAAATTGTTCTCCGAGGCGGTTGAGGCGATTGATCCCGAACCGGTCGAGGGCATTCGCGCAACGGGTGCCAATGCACTGCAGGAAGTTATTTTCGGGGTGATCCCGCAGGTGCTTCCGCTCTGGATTTCCTATTCGCTGTACCGTTTTGAATCCAATGTACGCTCGGCCACTGTTCTGGGGATTGTTGGCGCCGGTGGCATCGGTATGGTGCTGTGGGAATATATCCGCGGCTTCTATTATGCGGAAACGGCTGCGGTCATGATCATCATCATCATTTCGGTCAGTCTGCTTGATATGGTTTCCCAGCGTCTGCGCAAACTGGTGACCTGAATAAATGAGATTTCAAATTTCGCAGGCCAAGCCTGCCATGAAGTCCCTGTCGGAAACGCCGACGATTGATGCCAGTGCGACAGTTGTGGATTGCGAAATGGGTGTCTGGACCGAAGTTGGCCCACGGACATCCATGCGCGAAACGAAAATGGATGATTACTCCTATGTCGTGAATGATAGCGAGATCATCTATTCCGATATCGGGAAGTTCGTGAATATCGCGGCCCATACCCGGATCAACCCCGGACAGCATCCGATGGACCGCGCGTCGATGCATCATTTTCAGTATCGATCAAGCGCCTATGAGCTTGGCGATGATGATCCGGCCTTCTTTGACTGGCGCCGTGAAAGGCACGTCAGACTTGAACATGATGTCTGGATCGGGCATGGGGCGATTGTTCAGGGAGGTGTCACAATTGGCATCGGGTCCGTTGTCGGATCAGGTGCGGTGGTGACCAAGGATGTTGCACCATACACCATCGTGACCGGCATTCCGGCCAGTCCACTGCGCCCTAGGTTCGAAGCCGATATCGTTGATGCTCTTTTGCGCATTCAATGGTGGGACTGGTCCCATGAGATGTTGCGTGAACGACTAAGCGATTTCCGAACACTTCCGGTGCGCGATTTTTGTCTGAAATACGATACGGTCTGACGTTGCAAAGTCAGGAAAACTTGAGATCGCGCCGGGAAGGAATTCTTCGGCGCTTTTTCGTGAAACTTGATATTGCGCTGCGTCGTAACTGTTTCCAAGATGGGGCTTGGCCCCGCATTCTATCAAAGAGAAATCATGTCTGATTATCAGCGTTACGCACTTTACTATGCTCCGTCGTCACAAAGTGCGCTTGGGCGGTTCGGGGATGCCTGGCTGGGGCGTGATGCGGAGACGGGGAATGACATTGCGCGTCTTGCAATAGAAGGACTGGACGGGGGCGAGATCGTTGCCGCAACAACCTCGCCAGTGCGGTACGGATTTCATGGAACGCTCAAGCCGCCCTTTGCGCTGAAGGATGGACAAACCCGATCTGGTCTTGAGGTCGCGATCAACGATCTTGCCGTGCGGCTCACGCCGGTTCGCTGCGGACCATTGACCCTGAAAGCAATTGGCCGGTTTCTGGCGCTGGTTCCAACGGAACCGGTTGGGGAACTTGGCAAACTTGCGGCGTCACTGGTGCGGGTCCTTGATGACTTCCGCGAGCCCGAAGACGAAGCGGCGATGAACAAGCGTCGTGCGGTTGGGCTTACGGATCGGCAGGAAGCCTGTCTGGTGCAGTGGGGCTATCCCTATGTGATGGAGGAATTCCGCTTCCATCTGACCCTGACCAACAAACTTGATGCGGAGCAGGCGCAAAGATTTGAAACAGCCTTGCGGCCCGTCGTTGCCCCGCTTTGTCAGGACCCGTTTATCGTTTCCGATATCTGCCTGTTTGGCGATCCGGGTGATGGAAAACCGTTCCGTTTCCTTAAAAGATTTTCGCTTGGGGGATAACAAAAATGCTGCAGCAAAAACTGCAGCATTTTGTGCAAGTTCAGTACGTCGCGGAAGGATCTATGCCCGAGTGGCGATTGCCTGATCAATCTCGATCGCGGCAATGAAGCGGGCGATACCGGTTTCAAGGTCGGCATCATTATCGACATGAACGATATTGTTGCCATCAACCTGATAGGCCGATGCACGCGCAAGGCGACGTTCGATATCAAGGGCATCTTCGCGGCCACGTGCTTCAAGGCGCTTGCGCAACACATCGCGATTGGCCCGAATGTTCAGAACCCGAACATGATCATGTCCAAGCAATGCACAGGCATCATCAATCACACTGCGTGACACATTGACGATCACGGTTTTGCCATGTGCGACATCATCCTGCACATGGCGCGGTATGCCATAGCAAAGATCATGTGCCTTCCAGCTTAAAAGGAATGCCCCCTGTCGGGCCATCTGGCTGAAATCCTCGGACCGGACCGGAATATGGATCTCGCCAACCGATCCGGCCGGACGGGTGATGCAGCGCCGTGGAAAGCAGATATGACCAACGCCCTTAAGACGTTCGCGTGCTGCATCAAGAAGGGTGTCCTTGCCAACGCCACTTGGGCCGACGACAAGGACAAGAAGTCCGGTTTTTGCGATGCCATCCTGTGCATGGCGATCGGTCATGACACGCGCACACCTTCACGCCAGACACCACGCACAATCGGGTGGTGTGGTGAATGATGCACCCGGATCAGGTCGCCACGTTTTCCGGTGGCAATTTCACCACGATCCGTCAGGCCAACTTGCGTTGCCGGATTAAGCGAAACGGTGCGAATGGCACGCGGCAGATCATAGCCATCAAAATCATCAAACAGTTTCATCGCCCCATGCAGCAAGCTGTGCGGGACATAGTCACTTGAAATGATGTCAAGATAGCCATTCTTTGCCAGATCGCCCGCCGCGACATTGCCGCTATGTGACCCGCCACGTACAAGGTTCGGTCCGCCCATCATCACACCAAGACCGGCTTCGTGCGAAGCCCTGGCGGCTTCAAGCGTGGTCGGGAATTCGGCCACGGTCATCTTGTCCTGAACGGCCTCGGCGACATGTTCGACGGTTGCGTCATCATGGCTTGCAAGGGCAAGGTTCCTGGCGTGCGCCAGATCCACGACATGACGACGATGCTTGACGGAATAAAGTTCGGAATCGCGTTTGCGCGATGCGATGAACTTGCGCATTTCTTCGTCGCTCATGCCGTATTTGCCCTGATAATAGGTGTAATAGGCATCAAGGCTGACGAACTGGCGCTGACCCGGGGTGTGATCCATCACCGAGAGCATCTTGACCAAAGGCAGATCAACCAGATTATCAAGTGCCTCGATCAAGCCGCCATAGGACGTTTCACACCGCAGATGCAGTTTGTGATCTGCACGCAGCAACTTGTTTTCAAGGGCATGCTCAAGGGCGGTGACCGATTCAATCAGACGTTCGATACGTTCTGAACCGTCAGTTACATCGCCAACCGAAATCGCATCAAAAACCGTGGTGATCCCGGCACTGGCAACCTGATTGTCGTGGGCGATAACGGCCGCTGTGGCCGGCCAGCGGGTTTTCGGGCGCGGGGTCAGATGCTTTTCAAGGTTGTCGGTATGAAGTTCGACCAGGCCGGGCATCAGGTAATCGCCATCCATGTTTTCGGCTCCCGGAATGTTTGATGGCCGATCAGACACATCAACAATCATTCCGTCCTTTATCTGGATGGCACCATCAATGACCTCATTTGCCAGAACGAGTTTGGCATTGGTAAAAATCTGTTCAGTCATTGGCCCCAACTTTAAACGAAGTCACATCAAACGACCCGGTGCAGACCGCATCGCGGGTTTCATGGTCATGGAAGATACCGGCAATTGCGGCACCGCGTCCCTTGGCTTCTTCAATCAACGCCAAAACAGTGGCGCGATTTTGGGCGTCAAGCGATGCGGTCGGTTCATCAAGCAGCATGACCGGATAATCGGCAATAAAGCCGCGCGCAATATTCACGCGTTGTTGCTCGCCCCCGGAAAAGGTCAGCGGTGAAAGCTGCCACAGGCGTTCAGGAATACGAAGCCGGGTCAAAAGATCGCGCGCCTTGTCCATCGCAATCTCGCGGGCGGTGCCCAGTGCAACAAGCGGTTCGGCGACGATTTCAAGTGTCGGAACGCGCGGGATCACGCGCAGGAACTGGCTGACATAACCCATCGTGCGTTTACGCACCTCAAGGATCGAATGCGGGCTGGCCGTGGTGATGTCCAGCCAGTCACCATCATGGAACACCTTGATGGACCCTTCTGAACATGTGTAATTGGCATAAAGCATGCGCATAAAGGTACTTTTCCCCGAACCCGATTCACCGGTCAGTGCGATGCATTCTCCGGCTGACAGGGTGAATTCCACGCCTTGAAAAACCGGAATGGTCACGCTGCCCTGGGTATGGAGCGTAAAGCTTTTGCCAACGTTTTGAGCATGAAGCATTTCAGACATTTTCTCGCCCCGGTCAGTTCTGAAGAATGGAAGAAACAAGCAGCTGGGTATAGGGATGCTGCGGGTCATCAAGAACCTGATCGGTCAGGCCGTGTTCAATCACCTTGCCCTGCTGCATCACCATCAGCCGGTGCGAAAGAAGCCTCGCAACTGCCAGATCATGGGTGACGATGATCACCGCAAGATTAAGGTCGTGAACCAGCCCGCGCAGCAGATCGAGCAATCTGGCCTGAACAGAGACATCAAGGCCACCCGTGGGTTCGTCCATGAAGACGAGGCGCGGGCTGGTTACGAGGTTACGGGCAATTTGCAGACGTTGCTGCATGCCGCCCGAAAAGGTTGATGGCAGATCATCAAGGCGCTCGGATGCAATTTCGACCTTGCCAAGCCAGCTGTCGGCGTTGCTGCGGATGTTGCCGTAATGACGATCCCCGATTGCCATCAGGCGTTCGCCAATATTGGCCCCGGCACTGACATTCATGCGCAACCCGTCACGCGGGTTCTGGTGAACAAATGCCCAGTCGGTGCGCATCAACAGACGACGCTGGGCTTCAGACATCTGGTAAACATCGCGCACGCCATCAATGCGGGTGTGGTATTCCACTGTCCCCTTGGTCGGTTCCTGCTGGGCGGAAATGCTGCGCAGCAAAGTGGATTTTCCCGATCCGGATTCCCCCACAATGCCAAGTACTTCACCGGGGCGCAGTTCAAAGCTGACATCCTTGCAACCAACCCGGTCGCCATACATCATGGTCAGGTTGTCAACGCGCAAAAGCGGATCAGTCATCTGGGTCATTATTCTGCTGCCTTTTCGCGTGATGCATTGCCAAGAGGTTGGTCGTGATGTTGCGGGCCGCGATGGCCTGCTTCCTGTCGCTCGGCACAGTAATCGGTGTCCGAACAGACAAACATCCGGTTGCCCTGATCATCGAGAATGACTTCATCAAGGTAACTGTCATGTGCACCACACATGCCGCATTCGTCTTTCCATGTCTGGACTTCGAACGGGTGGTCCTCGAAATCGAGGCTTTTGACCTTGGTGTAGGGCGGCAGGGCATAGATGCGTTTTTCGCGCCCGGCCCCAAACAGCTGAAGGGCCGCCATATTGTTCATTTTCGGATTATCGAACTTCGGCGTTGGTGATGGGTCCATCACATAGCGATCATCGACCATCACCGGATAGGCATAGGTGGTGGCGATGTGGCCATGGCGTGCAATATCTTCATAAAGTTTCACATGCATCAGGCCGTATTCTTCAAGCGCATGCATCTTGCGTGTTTCGGTTTCGCGCGGTTCAAGGAAACGAAGTGGCTCGGGGATCGGTACCTGATAGACAAGAACCTGATCTTCGCGCAGTTCCTTTTCCGGGATGCGGTGGCGGGTCTGAATGATCGATGCCTCGGCGGTCTTTTCGGTCGTTGCGACTTTTGCCGTCTTGGCAAAGAACTGACGGATCGAAACCGCATTGGTGGTGTCATCCGCCCCCTGATCAATGACTTTAAGGGTATCATTCGGGCCAATGACCGCTGCAGTCACCTGCACGCCGCCCGTGCCCCAGCCATAAGGCATCGGCATTTCACGACCGGCAAACGGGACCTGATAGCCCGGAATTGCGACGGCCTTAAGAAGGGCACGCCGGATCATCCGTTTGGTTTGTTCATCAAGATAGGCGAAATTATAGGCCGTTGCCCCATCCGCCGGATTATTCGCAAGTTGTTCCATGGAATTACTCCGCGGCTTCGGGTTGGGATTTCGCTTCATCGGCTTCAAGCTTGGCCAGTCTTTCTTCGACTTCGGCCCGCATGCGACGGACAAGTTCAAGTTCGCCCTGGAAATCGACGTAATGCGGCAGCTTGATATGTTCGACGAAACCGGTCGACTGGACATTGTCGCTGTGTTCCATGACGAACTCGCTGTCCTGTGCCGGGCCCATGATCTGTTCGCCCATTTCATCGGCGCGCATGGCGCGATCAACCAGCGCCATGGAAATCGCCTTGCGCTCGTTCTGGCCAAAGACAAGGCCATAGCCACGGGTAAATTGCGGAAGCTTCGTCTTCGATCCCTTGAACTTGTTGACCGTTTCACATTCGGTCAGTTCGATATCGCCGATATCAATGGCAAAGCCGAGTTCTTCGGGTTCGATCTCAACCGATACGGTGCCATAGCGGATTTCACCGACAAAGGCGTGGCTGTTGGCGTAGCCGCGCTGGGTTGAATAGCCAAGGGCAAGGACAAAGCCCTCATCGCCGCGGGTCAGGTTCTGCAAACGAAGGTCGCGACCAGCCGGGAACTTGATCGGTTCGCGTGTCAGGTCGGCGACCGGCGCGGTGTCATCGACCGGTACCGGTTCATCCTGAATAAGGCCTTCGTAATTCAGGATGTCATCCAGAACGCGCGGCATGTTTTCATCGACCGGACGTTCGCCACTTGGTGCATCAAGCGGGTCTTCACCATTTGCCATCAGGGTGAAATCGAGAAGGCGATGCGTATAGTCAAAGGTCGGGCCCAAAATCTGACCGCCCGGAAGGTCTTTGAAAGTTGCCGAAATTCGGCGGGACACATCCATATCCGCGGTCCTGATCGGTTTGGAAAAGGCAAAACGCGGCAATGTCGTGCGATAGGCGCGCATCAAAAAGATCGCCTCGATCAAATCACCGCGTCCCTGCTTGATGGCAAGGGCGGCCAGATCGCGGTCATAAAGCGATCCTTCGGCCATGACCCGGGTGACGGACAGCGACAATTGCTGTTCGATCTGATCGGTTTCGATCTCGGCAATTTTCTTGTCGCCACGGCGCTGTTCGGCAAGCAGCCGGTGGGCATTGTTGATGGCGCGTTCGCCACCTTTAACGGCAACATACATGGTTAAATGACCTCAATCCGGGTGGTGCGCGAAAGGGCGGCAATCTTGGTCGGGCTTGCGAAAATCACATCAACCCCGCACGGGAACATGTGATGGTTTTCCGCACGCCATGCGTGGAAGCTTGCGGGCAGTTTTTTGATATCAAGATCATGGCTGTCCTTGATCCCCGGTCCGGTCAGTTTCATGGCCGGGGCGTTGGAAATCTCATCAACCATCAGGATCAGGGTTGCCGATTGATCAGGATATTCAGCATTGCCAACCGAAAGGTGGGTGATGAAGGAAAGATCATCATCAATGCGGGCGACTGCGAAATCGGCCTTGGCAACGTCATCGCTGATCGGGCAACCGCAATGGAATTTCAGATGATCCGTTGCGGCCTTGGTCACGCAGGTTGGCGATAACCATATGGTGGTGTCCATATCGGCCATGGCAAGAAGGGTGGCGGTGGTGGTTGCATTCAGGCCATCGGGTGTCGCCACCGAAACGGGCACATCATAAATGCGCCCCGGACGGGACAGGGCATCTAGCAGAACACGAAAAACCGCATTGGAATCAAATGCGGCATGGTCAAAGCCCGGCAGCAGCTCGCTTGTCTGGGATTGCAGGGTCATTCGTCTTCTCCGCGGACAAGGGTAAAGAAATCAACTTTGGTGGCCGCGACCTTGCGCGCATGTTCGTGTTTGGCATTGGCCTGTGCGGCGGCAAGATCATCAATGAAATCGCAGGCTGATCCATCGCGCAGCATGATTGCATCAAACAGGGCGGCATATTGTGCCTGCAACCGGTCGCGGCCTTTGACATAGGAATGGCCGACGGTGCCGTCAGACAGGGTCACGGCACAGCGCGTGACAGTCATTTCACCCAGATTGAAGCGCTGTCCGGCACCGCCAGCGCGACCGCGTACCATGACCATGCCGATTTGTGGTTCGCGCAAATGGGACCATTTCACGTCGCTATAGGTATCAGCCCATTTTGTTTCCAGCACCGTACGCGGCGTGCGGGCAAGAACCGACATCCAGCGCTGCCTTGCGGCAGTCACACCATCAACGGCCTTTGTCTGGGGGGGATTCAATGGATTGTGATCCTGGCCGGGCCCAGCGGTCTGGGCAGTTTGCGCCGTCATCTGTCTGATCCTTTTTCAAGCATGTCGACAAATTTAAAATTTGTCTAGACGTCTATACATATTCACGTTATAAGATGATTTATCGACTTTGGCAAAGGTCTTGCGGTGAAAGTTTTGTGAATGGGAAATGAGATGGATTGGGAGCCGGGGCTATCTATCTGGAAGCAAATTGAAAAACAGCTTCTTGCCGATATCGCGGAAGGTGTGTTTTCACCGGGCGACAAGATGCCGACCGAGATGGAACTTGTCCGTCGTTTCGGAGTGAATCGCCATACAGTGCGCCGTGCAATGGCGGCACTTGTCGATACCAATGTGGTCCGCGTTGAACAGGGACGTGGTGCCTTCGTTCAGGAACAAATTCTTGATTATCCGTTGGGATCAAAAACCCGTTTCTCGCAGATTGTCTCGGGGCGTCATCGCCTGCCCGACAAACGACTGATCTCTTCAGAAGTCCTGAAGGCCAGTGTCACGGTCGCGCAGTTTCTTGATGTCAAACCGGGCACGCGCGTGATCGAGCTGTTTTCGGTATCGGAGGCCGATGGTGTGCCGCTTGCGGTGGCGACAAGCTATCTTCCGGCGGCGCGCTTTGACGGGATTGTCGAAATATTCGCCCAGACCAAATCCCTGACCGAGGCCCTGAAACGGTTCGGGATTGATGATTACAGCCGCAAGACGACCCGCATTTCGGCAACCTTGCCATCATCGCGTGTGGCAAGCCTGCTAAAACAGGCCAAGAACCGACCGGTTATCTCGACCGAAAGTGTCGATATCGATTCAGCCGGGGTGCCGATTGAATATGGTGTGACGGCCTTTTCGAGTGATCGCGTGCAATTGATTGTCGAATAATCGTGCCTTTCAGTCCCTGCCCGCAAGGCGCAGAGAATAAAAGTGAGTTAACTAACTATCTCCGGGATAGTAGTTTCAACGACCGTCGATAATGCATATACGCGTCAATATTCCCGACCGGGACGGGCTTTATAGACCGGGAAGCTGAGCTTGAATTTGATGGCGCAGGCCCGCAGCATGAACGCACAGAAAAATGCGATGAAGGCAACGGGGCCGCGTGGCAAATCAAGAAGGGCTGTGCCCACGACATAGATGCTCGCGCCCAGAAGTGCGCAGCTGATATAGATTTCCGGACGCAAGATCAGCGGGATTTCGTTACAGACCACGTCGCGAACCATGCCGCCAAAGGTCGCGGAAATCATACCCAGAATGATCGCGACAAGCGGCGAAACCCCAAGATTAAGCCCGATTGCTGCACCTGTAACACCAAACATGGCAAGACCCAGCGCATCAAGCCAGATCAGGGCGACATAACGTCGTTCAACAAGATGTGCAGTGAAATAGGTAAACACCGCAGCCCCGATGCACGTCACCACCCAGGCCGGATCGCGGATCCAGAAAACCGGCGTTGCCCCGGTAATCACATCGCGTACCGTACCGCCCCCGATCCCGGTAAATGTCGCAATCAGAATGAAACCGACAACATCCATCTGACGCCGGGATGCTTCCAGCGCGCCGGTGATTGCAAAAACCGCAACCCCCGCCAATTCAAGCCAATAGATAATCTGGGTAATGGTCATGACGTCCTGTCTAGCTTGTCTGTTGCGGAAGCGGGCTTTTGGTCGGTGTGCGCAACCTGGCAGCAACCACGTCTTCAAGCTGGTTGCGCAGCCATCGATGCGACGGATCATGCTGATAGCGTTGATGCCAGCACATATAGATCGGCAGATCAATCGTACCGGCCCGAAGTGTTGATAAAGGAACCTGGCTGCGGGCAAAGTCACGCAGGGCATGTTGCTTTAGCAGGCTTGGCAATGTTGCGATCATCTGACTGCCCCGCAGAAATTCGGCAATGGCCGTGAAATTCGGCACCCGCAATACGATGTTACGATCAATCCCCTGATTTTCAAGAAGATCATCGAATTCAAGTGTGCGGTTATTGCCATATCTGACGGTGATATGGCGCGCTGACAAATAGTCATCCTGACTGGTCGGGGCTTCGCGCATGTCAGGGTCATAAAAGACCATATAATGGTCGGTCAGAAGCCGTTTCTGAACAATATCGACACCTTCGGGCGGGCGCGGCGAAATCAGAAGATCACAGCGGTTTTCGCGCAACAAGGCGGGGCCCGGCAAAAGCGACGGCACCACGGTCATGCGAATGTCGGCAAGCTGGCCTTGCAAGCGTGAAAACAGGCTTGGCAGTAGAAGATCACGCTGCAGATCATTTGCAGCAATCGTCAAAGTCATCTCGGCTGCTTCGGGATCGAAATCCGCCCCGCTGGCAAAGGCCTGCATCTGATCAAGAAGAAAGCGTGCCTGCTCGGCCAGGCTTTGGGCATGAGCCGTTGCAACAATTCCGCGTCCGGATTTGGTGAAAAGCGGGTCACGCATGATCCGGCGCAGCTTGGTCAGATTGTGACTGACTGCTGATTGGGTGACGCCAAGCCGCTCGGCGGCTGCTGTTACCGATCCTTCTTCAAGGACGGCAAGAAACAGTCGCAAAGCATGACCGTCCAGTTCCAAATGATCGAAATTACTCATGAGTTAGATGATAAATCATGCATTTATTTTATGCAATTGGCTGCGCAGGATGATCACAAGACCGGCAAGAACCGGTTTGTTCATTTTGCGGAGGAAGATCTATGGAATTCTATCAGCGTGACAGAACGCTTCAGCCAGCGGGCTATACCCCGATTTACAAGACATCGGTAGCGCGGTCCCCGCGTCAGGCAATGTTGTCATTGCAGGGGTCCCTGTCGGAAACCACTGGCCCGGTGTTCGGTCAGAATGAATTGGGGCCGCTTGATAACGATCTGATCCGCAACTATGCCAAGGATGGCGATCCGATTGGCGAGCGTATTATTGTGCATGGGCGGGTTCTTGATGAAAACAACCGCCCGGTTCCCCATACGCTGGTGGAATTCTGGCAGGCAAATGCCGGTGGCCGTTATCGCCACAAGAAGGATACCTATCTTGCCCCGATTGATCCGAATTTCGGCGGATGTGGTCGCGCGCTGACCGACGAGAACGGCTATTATTTCTTCCGCACCATCAAGCCGGGCCCTTACCCCTGGCGCAACTACGTCAATAGCTGGCGTCCGGCCCATATCCATTTCTCGGTCTTTGGGTCCGGCTTTGCGCAGCGTCTGATCACCCAGATGTATTTCGAAGGTGATCCGCTGATCAAGGAATGCCCGATTGTCCATGTTATCCCGGATGAAGATGCGATCAACCGTCTGATCGCGCCGATTGATCTGAACGGATCAATCCCGCTCGATACCATTGCCTACAAATTTGACATCGTTCTGCGTGGTCGCCGTTCGACCCTGTTTGAAAACCGTCTGGAAGGGAACTGATCCATGGTGCAGTCACTTGATTATCTCAAAGAAACCGCATCCCAGACGGCGGGGCCCTATGTTCATATCGGACTGATCCCCAAACAGGCCGGCTTTGATATTTTTGAAAACAACTTCACCAATATCATGGCCGATGAAAACACCCGGGGCGAACGGATCATCATCGAAGGCAGGGTGATTGACGGAACAGGCACGCCGCTTCGCGATGCGCTTCTGGAAATCTGGCAAGCCAATTCAGACGGGCGCTATAACCATGAACTTGACCGTCAGAAGCAAGGCCAGATCGACGAGGGTTTCCGTGGCTGGGGCCGTGCAGGGACCGATTTCGATACCGCTGTCTATCGGTTTGAAACCATCAAGCCCGGCGTGGTATCGGGGCGCAATGGTCTGGATATGGCCCCGCATATCAATTTCTGGATTGTCGCACGTGGTATCAATATCGGGTTGAACACCCGGATGTATTTTGCCGATGAACAGGAAGCAAATGCCAGTGATCCGGTCCTGAACCTGATTGAGCAAACCGAACGACGCAAAACCCTGGTTGCCAACCGTGATGATAGCGGTCCTGTGCCGGTCTATCGGTTCGATATTGTTTTACAGGGTGAAAACGAAACCGTGTTTTTCGATGTCTGACGGGCGTTTAAACCGGCATTCTGGCTGATTTTAAGGAATGGCAGTCATGCTCAATGGCTGCCATTTTTTGTTGGAACTTCTTCTTCAAAACCGCATCTGCAATTCTTATATTCCCAACATTGCTGACGTGGTGGGTCAACCCGTCGCACCGAGGGCCGACAGACAACAAAAACAGACCCCGGTTTTGGAGAGTGAGAGGATCAGCCTTGGCTAAGGTCTTTGAGGTCGGAATCCGTGTGCAAGTTGCACTGGCAACCGCGCTTTTGGTTGTTGGTTTGGCGGCGCTGATGAGCTTTGTCATCAGCAAGCGCTCTGGGGCGGATTTGCAAAACCAGATTGGCATCGGGGTTTCTGATATTGCGCTTCAGATGGCTGACGAGCTTGACCGTACGATGTGGACACACCGTGGCGAGGTTTCTGTTCTCAGCACATTACGCGTATTGCGCGAGATGCAGGACGTCCGCGAAATCAGTTCTATTATCAACCGGTTACGCCATGAAATTCCTATATTTACCTGGATCGGTGTGCTGGATCGCGACGGCACGGTAGTTGCCGCGACGAATGATCTGCTGGTTGGGGCCAATATCGCCCAGCGCCCGGTTTTCCAATATGGCAAAAATGGTCAGTTCATCGGCGATGTTCACGATGCCAAACTGCTTGCCGAAAAATTCCCGCTTTATAATGGCGAACCGATCCAGTTCGTCGATATCGCCGTTCCACTTGTTAATGACAGTGGCGAATTCACCGGTGTTCTTGCCACCCATCTAAGCTGGGAATGGGCCGATGCCGTCCGCAAGTCCCTGTTTAGCGGACAGGGTATTCATCAGAATGTCGATATCTTTGTGATCTCGCAGGATGGGACGGTGCTTTTGGGGGGGGATGGCAATCTGGTTGGTTCCAAGCTTTCCCTGGATGCGTTGAGTGAAGCACAGAGTAAGCATATTGGTTGGAAAATAAGCACCTGGTCTGACGGGAAAGAATATCTGACCGGTTATGCCCCGGCAGACGGGCATCTTGATTACAAAGGGCTGAGCTGGTCCATTCTTGTTAGACAGCATGTCGAGGACGCATTGGCGCCGGTCTATGACTTGCGCCGCGATATTCTGTTGTGGGGATTGCTTCTGGCTTTGGTCTTTAGCGCCATTGCATGGTGGGCTGCGGGATTTCTGGTCGGGCCTATTGGCAAGATGGTCGATGGCATCGAAGCCATGAAGCGTGGCGAAATCAGCAATCTTCCCGATGTGCGCGGGGCACGGGAAATCAACATTCTGTCAAAAAACCTGCAGGCACTATTGACCAAGCTGACCGAAAAAGATGCCGCACTTGGTGAAATGAAACGTATCGCACACCATGACAAACTGACCGGTCTGGGCAACCGGTTGGCACTTGATGTCTATTTCGAGCATGCAGTTGCTCGTGCGGACCGCAAGGGGGCCGAGATCGCGGTTCTGATGCTTGATCTTGATGACTTCAAGCCGATCAATGACCGGTTTGGTCACGCCGCAGGCGATGATGTCCTGCGCGAGGTCGCAAAACGCCTGCGCCGTTGTGTGCGCGGTGGTGATCTGGTGGCACGGCTGGGCGGTGACGAGATGGTGCTGGTTTGCCATATCGACCAGAATGGCAAGGAGGAAGCCGCCATACTGGCCGAGCGCATCCTTCATGAAATTCTGATGCCGTTCATTACCGGCGGGAACCGTGTTTCGATCAGTATGAGCATCGGTATTGCACTATATCCCAATGACAACCGCGAACCTGAGCAGCTTCTGGAACATGCCGATGCGGCACTTTATGCCGCCAAGGCGCGGGGCAAGAACGGATACATCGTGTTTTCCGATATCGAAGACCTGACGGACAATTCGTCGTCCTGCGCATAATCGAGTGACTGTTTGGTCTAAAGGTCGCGGGTGGTTGCGGCCAACGCAACTAGAACAGGTTTCTTGACTTTGGTTCAGGGCGTCGTAATAAGCATTTCATGACAGTTTCATCAGAAAAAGATCTCGACCATCTGCGTCGGATCGGCCGAATTTGCGCGCGCGCCCGCGACGTGATGGGGGCCGCCGTTGTTCCCGGTATTACAACCGCGGAACTTGATCATATCGGTCGTAAAATCCTTGAAGATGCGGGCGCTGTTTCCGCACCTGAGGCCGAATACAAGTTTCCGGGTGCGACCTGTATCAGTGTGAACGAAGCCGTGGCACACGGCATTCCTGGTGATCAGGTTCTGGCTGATGGCGATCTGGTTAATATCGACGTATCGGCATCGCTTGACGGATATTTTTCCGATACCGGTGCCAGCTTCATTTGCGGCACGCCAAAGCCTGAAATCGTCAAGCTGTGTGAAGATGGCAAAAAGGCAATGTGGGCGGGCATCAAGGTCGTGCGCGACAAGGCCCCGATCCGCGAAATCGGTCTTAAGATCGAAAGCTTTGCCCGCAAGGGCGGCTATACCCTGATCCGTAACCTTGCCAGCCATGGCATTGGCAAATCCCTGCATGAACATCCCCATACCATTCCGACCTGGGATGATCCCAAGGAACGCCGCTCGCTTAAAAAAGGGCAGGTGATCACAATCGAACCGTTCCTGTCCTATGGTGCGAAATGGGCGCTGGACGGAGATGACGGCTGGACATTGTTTGCCGATACCGGCGATGCCACTGTTCAGTATGAACATACCCTTGTCGTGACCGATAAGGGCTATGAGATCATGACGCTGGGCGGATAAGAGAGACAGGAATGCTGCAATTCATGTTGCAGCATCTTTTGCAGCAAAAAGCCGCCCGAATGATCCGGGCGGCTTTTGTTTTTGGTTGGTCTATAAGTGGGTTGCTTATGCGCCGTATTTCGCCTTGGCTTCGCGGCGGCGGGCATGCAGGACAGGCTCGGTATAGCCGTTTGGCTGTTCGCGACCCTTGAAGACCAGATCACAGGCCGCTGCAAAGGCAACACTGTCATCAAAGTTCGGGGCCATGTTGCGATAGGTCGGATCGCCAGCATTCTGTTTGTCAACGACGGCTGCCATGCGCTTCATGGTTTCCATCACCTGTTCTTCGGTGCACAGGCCATGATGGAGCCAGTTTGCAATATGCTGGCTTGAAATACGAAGCGTCGCGCGGTCTTCCATCAGGCCGACATCATTGATATCTGGCACCTTGGAGCAACCCACGCCGCTATCGATCCAGCGGACAACATAGCCAAGGATACCCTGGGCGTTGTTATCCAGTTCTTCCTGAATTTCGCGTGGCATCGGTTTGGTGTCACCCATGCGCGGGATCGCCAGAATGTCATCAAGGCTTGCGCGTTCACGTTTGCCGATCTCGTCCTGTACGGCGCGCACATCAATCTGGTGATAATGCATGACATGCAGGGTTGCGGCCGTCGGCGACGGAACCCATGCACAGTTGGCACCGGCTTTTGGATGGCCGATTTTGGCAACCATCATTTCTGCCATACGGTCCGGCTTGGCCCACATGCCTTTACCGATCTGGGCAATGCCCTTCATGCCGCATTCCAGACCGACATCAACGTTCCAGTTTTCATAAGCCGAAATCCAGTACTGGTCTTTCATGGCTTCCTTGCGGACAACCGGACCAGCTTCCATGCTGGTGTGGATTTCATCACCGGTACGATCAAGGAAGCCGGTATTGATGAAGACAACGCGGTCTTTTGCAGCACGGATGCATTCCTTGAGGTTCACCGTCGTGCGGCGTTCCTCGTCCATGATGCCGACCTTAAGAGTGTTTTCCGGAACATTGATCGCACCTTCGACAAAGGCAAACAGATCATTGGTCAGGGCGACTTCCTCGGGGCCGTGCATTTTCGGCTTTACGATATAGACGCTGCCATGGCGGGAGTTGGAAAGCTCGTTCTTGCCTTCCACATCATGCTTGGAAATCAGGCCGGTGATCATGGCATCAAGGAACCCCTCGGGGATTTCATTGCCATTGGCATCAAGCACCGCATCCGAGGTCATCAGATGGCCGACGTTACGCACCAGCATAAGGCTGCGTCCCGGAAGAACGACTTCGTTGCCGTCAAATCCCTGATAGGAACGGTCTGCATTCAGGCGACGGGTAACTGTCTTGCCACCTTTTTCGAATTTTTCTTCAAGCGTGCCTTTCATCAGGCCAAGCCAGTTGCGATAGACAAGGGTCTTGTCTTCGGCATCAACGGCGGCGACTGAATCCTCGCAATCCTGAATGGTTGTCAGTGCAGATTCGAGAATGACATCGCAAACACCCGCGGCATGTTCCTTGCCAATCGGATGGGTCGGATCAATGCGGATTTCGATGTGAAGGCCGTGATTGCGCAGAAGGATTTCCGCAAGCGCACCACTCTTTTCGTTATAACCAATGAACTGTGATGGCTGTGCCAGCGCACTTTCGCTGCCATCAGTCAGGGTCACGACCAGCGTCCACCAACCCGATCCGTCTTCGCGGACTTCGTATTTTGCGGCATCGGCATGTTTTCCGCTGGCAAGCGGCACTGCCTTGTCGAGGAAGTCCGCCGCATAGGCCACAACAGCAGCACCACGTTTCGGGTTAAAGCCCTTGGTCTTTTCCTTGCCATCGGCATCATCGATCACATCGGTGCCATAGAGCGCATCATAAAGGCTGCCCCAGCGCGCATTGGCTGCATTGAGTGCGTAGCGTGCATTCATCACCGGCACAACAAGCTGCGGGCCAGCAACGCGGGCAATTTCCGGATCAACATTAGTGGTGCCGATATAGAAATCATCACCTTCCGGAAGCAGATAACCGATCTCGGTCAGGAATTCCTTGTAGGCGGCCGGGTCGCGGGCCTGATCCTGACGTGACAGGTGCCATTCGTCGATCTTTGCCTGAAGTTCGTCGCGCTTTGCCAGCAGAGCCTTGTTGCGCGGGCCAAGCTCGGTGACGAGTTTTTCAAAAGATGCCCAGAACTGATCGGCATCGATCCCGGTTCCGGGAATGATTTCATTGGCAACCAGATCATGCAAAACCGTTGCAATCTGAAGGCCGCCTTTTTGAATACGTTGGGTCATGTTTTCTCTCACCAGACTTGGAACCGCCGCGGGTGTGGGTGTCTGTCCGAATATGGGCGACATCCTCGTCACGTCTCCGCGCTTTCATTTGCCACAACATATGGGTTGAATCCCCGATGGGTCCACAGTCGGTTTTATTATTTTGGGATGTTTTCCGTATTATGGAATTAAACCCGGTACGGATTTGTGCATCCATGCCGGGATCAAAGACATCATATCAGGTGATGGCATCAGCCGCGCGGTTTGTCTGAACCGGTATCATCCTGCTCGTTTTTATCTGCAACACCAGTTGCTTGCACTTGTCCGTCAACCGGTACTTGTCCGATGTCATCAGGATGCGCGGTGCCATCCGGTGTCATCATCCCGGCGATTTCATCGGCATCCAACGTCTGGTTTCCCGGTATGCTGCCATCCGGTTCGATATGGCCCGGATCATCGGTGATCGGGGATAATTCAAACGCCATCGGCGTTGTGCGCGGTACGGCAACGAACTGTCCCTGTTCCTCGATACTGATGCGACGGCCAAAGCCGGCACGATAGATCGCGAAACTTGCGACGCAGACACCGATGATTGCAAAGAATACCGGAAGCGCCCACGGGCCCATCTGCCCGATGGCACTGGCACCCAAAAGTGGGCCGGTGGCGGCCGACGCACCATAAATAATCAGAAGACCACCCGATGCCGGGACGATATCCTCGGGTTCGAGATAGTCGTTCACATAGGCCACAGCCAATCCATAGATCGGCATGATAAAGACGCCGGTGATCCCGCCCCAGAGTGTCAGGTTGTTTCTGATCATTTCCGGGGCTGCCAGTGGCAGAAGACCACAAATCGCCAGTCCGAGCAAAACCACGATCATCACATACTGGCGCGGCACCATGTCCGATATCTTGCCAATCGGGAACTGCATGATCATGCCGCCCAGAATGACAAAGAACATGAAATAGGCAACATCCTGTGTCGGCAGACCAAGGTCGGCGGCAAAGACCGGACCGACACCATAAACCGCGCCCGACAGGACGCCAGCACCCGACGCGGCAACAAAGCCAAGCGGGGAAATATTGTAAAGGCGACGGAATGTCATGCGCTCGCCACTGACTGCGGTCGGCGGTGGTTGACGGGTCAGGGCAAGCGGCACCAAAGACAGCGACAGCAAGACCGAGGCGACGGTAAACAGCTCAAAGCTGTCAATTGGCGAGACATTGAGCAACAACTGACCAATCGCAAGCCCGCCAAGTGATACCGTCATGTATATGGCAATTGTGCCGCCGCGTGACGTGTTATCAGCCTGTGCATTCAGCCAGCTTTCAATCACCAGATACAGGCCCGATACACAAAGACCGGTCAAGGCGCGAAACAGCGACCATGTAATCGGATCAACGATGACTGCATGCAGCAATGTAATAGCTGACCCGGTTGATGCCAGTGCGGCAAATGTCCTGATATGTCCCACCCGGTTGACAAGACTGGCACCCCAGACGATTCCGGCAACAAACCCGATATAATAGGATGCCATGATGATACCGGTGAAGATCGGTGCGAATCCTTCGGACGAGGCGCGCAGAGCCAAAAGTGATGATTGCAGTGACGCACCACTATTAAGCGCAAATGCCGCAAATAATGTGGCTGACAGTGCAATGATCAGTGCGACCGGCGAGCGCGGCATGGCATCCTCGTCTGAGTTTTGTGGGGTAATGATACCCTGCGGTATGGGTGCAAAGCATGTCAATCCAAACAAGCCGTTGAGGCAAAAGGATTGTCATCCATTTTGGAGCTAACGTTGGCTTGCACAATAAGTTCCCGTGCAAATTCATCGCATCCTTTAAGCGCGAAGCCTAACCGCGAACAGTGCCTGTTTTGCGCAACTGGCATGTGAAATGCGGACTGCTTGGTGGTCAATCAATGGACCGTCATGCCAACAAGCTGCTTGACCTTGACGCGATTGATGCTTTCTATGACCGGGAATTTGGTTCTTTTTGCCAAAACCATCCCGAAACCGGGCTGGTTTTTGCGCGATTTCGCCACCAGCGAAACGGTTCACCTTCAAGTTCGGCAGTCAAAGCCGACCGGTGGATCACCATACGAGGGGAGGAAACCTTGAAAATGAAACGTACTCTTGGCGCTATTGCCGCCGGTGTGATGGCACTGTCCATGGCGACTGCGGCACAGGCCGAAACCCGTGTAACCCTTAAATCGGCCAAGGCAGCGTCGTCTTATTACCAGATGGCTGCCCAGTTTGCCGAAGCAATGAAAGTCGGCACCAACGGTGATGTGATCGTCACTGTCGAAGAAAGTCAGGGTTCGGTCCAGAACGTCATGGAAGCCATGGTGCGTCCGGGCAATTATGTGTTTACCTCCCCGCCCGGTCTGGTCGGTCTGGCACAGGCTGCCAAAGGCCCGTTCAAGGACCGCCCGGCTGAAAAATTCGCTGGTGTCCGTGCTCTGTTCCCGATCCCGTCCCTGACCATGCATTTCGTGATGCGCGCAGATTCCGGCGTAACCGATTTCCCGGGTCTTGAGGGCAAAACCATTCTGCTTGGCAAGGGATCCTTCGGTGCAAGCGAAGGTGAAAAATACCTCAAGCTGTTTGGTCTTGAAGGCAAGGTCAATCTGGCAGATGCCGAACTGTCGAACGCCGTTGCTGCGATTAAAAATGGTCAGATTGACGGTTTCGTCACGGCGGGCTCCTGGCCTGCACCGAACGTCATCGAAGCGGCGGCTGGCACAGATGTAAATGTTCTGTCGCTATCTGACGAACAGCTTGCCCTGACCAAACGCGACAAGACGGTTATTCCGGCAGGTACCTATTCCAATCAGGATCAGGACATCACCACGGCGTCGCTTTCGGTTGTTGCCTTTGCAACCGACCAGATGGATGACGATACTGCCTATCAGCTAACCCGGACCTTCTGGGAACAGAAAGCCAAAATGGGTGAAAGCTCTTCCTGGTGGAATGGTGTTGCACCGGAAATGCTTGCCAATATTACCGGCAAAATCCACGCAGGTGCCCTGCGTTACTATGCCGAGGCAGGCTTCCCGATCCGTGACGATCAGCGCTAGGACCTGATTTTATCGCATATGACAGGCCCGGCAGTCTTGCCGGGCCATTCTTTATCAAACGTACTGAATAAACATGTCGGCCATTTCTCGCCCCTTCTGGATTACCCTTGGTGCAATCTCGATTGCATTTCATCTCTGGCTGATTTTTTCCGGCCTTGTTCCCAACCTTGTCAGTCGACCGATCCATATGGCGCTTGCCTTGCCATGGGCGCTGATCTTTGTTGCGAAAACACCTGCACAAAAGATTTCGGGCATCATTCTGACCGTGACCGGATTGATTGGCTGTGGCTGGATCGTGTTCAATCAGTCCGCACTTGGGGATCAGTACGGATTCCTGATGGGCAATGGCCAGATCGCGATGGCTTCGGCACTTCTTCTTATCGTGCTTGAAATGGCGCGCCGGGCGATTGGATGGCCCTTGCCGCTGGTTGCTGCGATTGCTCTTATTTACGCACTTTACGGCGAATACATTCCCGGCGAGTTCGGTCATGCCGGTCTTCCGGTCGAAAGCATGCTTGGCACTCTGACCATTGCCGAAGGCGGTCTTTGGGGCAGCCTGACCGGTGTTTCGGTCAGCATCGTCGCGATCTTTGTAATTTTTGGTGCCGTCCTGAATGCCGGTGAAGCCGGGCAGGGCTTCATGAATGTTGCCGGTGCGGCGGCCGGACGCCTTAAGGGTGGTGCGGCCAAGGTATCGGTGGTGTCATCGGCATTGTTCGGGTCCATATCGGGATCGGCATCGGCCAATGTGGCATCGACCGGGGCAATTACCCTTCCTGCGATGACCAGGCTTGGTTATCCCAAACGTCTTGCAGCTGCGGTCGAGGCCGTTGCGTCATCGGGTGGCCAGATCATGCCGCCACTGATGGGGGCAGGTGCCTTTGTGATGGTCGAGCTGACCGGACGCCCCTATGTCGATATCATGGTGGCGGCGATCCTGCCGGCGATCCTTTATTTTCTGGCCGTCTGGGTCGGGATTAATGCCTTTGCCCAGCGCTATGACCTTCCCGGCGTTCCCGAGGAAGATCGCCCGCAAATGCGCGCGGTTGTCATTACGTCCTGTTTCTTCCTCGTCCCCTTTACAATCTTGCTGTGGGGGATGTTTGGCGGGGGTTACACACCGCAATATGCTGCATGTCTTGCTTTGATGGCCGGTGCAGCATTGCTGTTCTTTGATGCCGGACTGACCTTTGATCTCAACCGTGCAAAAGACCGGTTTACCGATGTTTGCCTGAATGCCGGACGTCAGGTTGCAATGATCGGGTCGATCATTCTGTGTGCCTCGATTGTCATCGGTGTTCTGGGACTGACCGGGCTTGGGATCAAGATCACCTCGCTTCTGCTTTCTGGATCAGGCGGCATGTTGTGGCCGGCCTTGTTGCTCACGGCACTGGCCTGTCTGATCCTTGGGATGGAAGTCCCGACGACGGCGGCCTATGTGATCTGCGTGTCGGTTGCGGGACCGGCCCTGATCGAGCTTGGGCTTGAACCGCTTCAGGCACATTTGTTTGTGTTCTGGTTTGCACTGCTTTCAACCATCACGCCGCCGGTCTGCGGGGCCGTGTTCATTGCCGCAGGCATGGTCGAGGAAAACTGGCTCAAGGTTGCCGGAACGGCGATGGCGCTTGGTGTCGGCCTTTACATCGTGCCACTGGCGATGATCGCCAACGCATCGCTGATTGATCTGGCCAATGATCCGGTCTGGGCCATTGCCGCGGGGCTTAAGGTCTCGGTTGGTTTGACAGCCATATCGTTTGGTTTGATTTCGCCGCGCTCTGCAGTGATACGTTCCGCACTGGTTGCAGTTGGCGGCATAGCCATCTTTGCTGCGGGAATCTGAATGACAAAAGGTCGACAGGGAACCCTGTCGACCTTTTTGTTTTGCTCTTGCTCAAAAGCGTTTTCTAAGCGGATGCGCGTCCACTGCGCGGCCCGGCAAACAGCCAGATGATCAGACCAAGTACCGGCAAGACCAGAATAAGCACGGTCCAGATGACTTTCGATCCGGTGCTGGCACCGCTGCCCATCACATTGACGATGGCCCATACGTCGGCAATCAGAACCAACAGGCCAATAATTCCACCATACTCAACCATGTTCCAACCTCATCATTATTGCTGCGGCGATCATGGCCGCGCCTGAAGGATAAACGGTTGATTACCGCCGTTGTTCCCGTGCGGGGTAACTTGATGGCTTAACTTGGCTGTCAATCAGGGGCAAAGATTAGTGATCAGACAACCTGCCCGGCCGACCAGCCCGATGACCAGGCCCACTGGAAATTGAACCCGCCAAGATGGCCGGTCACATCAACGACCTCACCGATGAAATAAAGGCCCGGCACATCGCGTGCTTCCATGGTTTTGGATGACAGGGCATTGGTATCTACCCCGCCAACCGTAACCTCGGCAGTGCGGTAACCTTCTGTCCCGCTTGGCGTAACCGACCATTGATTGACATCCATGGCAAGTTTGCGCAGCGCCTTGTCCCCGGTTTCGCCAATCGGGCGTTCAAGTCCGTGGCGGGCAGTAATCATCTGTGCGAGCCGGTTTGGCAGAATGCGTGACAGAACATTATGAACGGCCTGTTTCGGATTTTCGGCCTTGGCCGATTTCAAAAGATCGAACGCGTCTTCTTCCGGGTTCAGGTTAACCGAGATGCTGTCACCTTCGTTCCAATAGGACGAAATTTGCAAGATCGACGGGCCAGACAGACCGCGATGGGTAAACAGCAATCCTTCGCGGAACTGCTTTTTGTTGCAGCCAACAATCGCATCCACCGAGATGCCTGAAAGTTCACCGGTTCTGGCGCGCAGGTCCGGGTCAAAGACAAAGGGTACAAGCGCCGCACGGGTCGGGATAACATTGATCCCGAACTGGCGGGCAATCTGATACCCGAACCCGGTCGCACCGATTTTCGGGATTGATAATCCGCCACAGGCAACGACAAGGGACTGACAGGTCCATTGCGCACCGGTGCGCGTGGTGACGTCAAAACCTTCATCATCACGCCGCATGATGTTTGATATTTCGGTATTGAGGCGGATTTCAACATTTGCCGCATCACATTCATCAAGCAGCATGTCAATGATCTGGAAGGATGATTCATCGCAGAACAGCTGCCCCAGCGTTTTCTCGTGCCAGGTGATATTGTAGCTGTTCACCAGATCCAGAAAATCATGCTGCGTATAGCGTTTAAGTGCCGATACACAGAACCGCTTGTTCTCGGAAATGAAGTTTTCCGGGCTGGTATGGACATTGGTGAAATTGCACCGCCCGCCGCCGGAAATACGAATTTTCTCTGCGGGCTTGGCGGAATGATCAACGACGACGACAGAACGCCCGCGCTTGCCAGCTTCGATCGCGCACATCAGGCCAGCCGCACCTGCGCCAATGATCAGAACATCAATTTTTTTCACGTAAACCAGACCAGTTTGAATTGGATGAGTTGGCCAGCCTTATACGTGGAAATAAGGATGTTGTCAGCGTTCTCAGGCGCAACGCTGATTTGCTGTTTTGCCGTCGACGTTTTTGTTCTGCGTTACGTCGGGACTGCATTCGGCGGTGTCTGTTGCGATATCGCGTTCGCTTGCAACCTGATTACGGCCCTTTGATTTCGCATGATAAAGGGCCTGATCCGCGCGCTCGATCAGGCGGACAAGTGGCTCGCCAAACTTGAATGTGGCAACACCGATAGAGACGGTAACGCTGCCGATTACCTTGTTTGTCGTTCTACTGACGATTTTGTGGGTTTCAACACTTTGCCGCAGCAGATTGGCGAACTGTTTGGCGCATCCCAGTCCGGTTCCCGGAAGGATGATGGCAAACTCCTCGCCTCCGTAACGAGCGGCAAGGTCCTGTCCCTTGACATTGCGCTGAAGCGATTCAGCCATCAGACGAATGACCTGATCACCGGCCTGATGGCCGTGATTGTCATTGAAGTTTTTGAAGTGATCAATATCAAGCAACAGCAAGCTCATAGGCTTGCCATGCTCCATGGCAGACATCGCTTCTTTACGCAGTTGCTGATCGAACGCCTTGCGATTGGCAATGCCGGTCAGCCCGTCGGTCATGGCTTCGCGCTTCATATTTGCCAGATCCTGACGCAGACGGGAAATCTCCGTCGAGCTATGATCAAGGCTGTTTTCAAAGCTGTGATTTGCGCCTTCCATCTGCCGGGTTGCTCCCAAAAGACTGTCAAGCGAGTCTTCAAGATTGCTGAAATCTCGGCTGGCGATGTAGTCGCAGAAGTGATCCAGGGCCTTGCCATATTTGCTGGTATCGATACCGATTTTCTGCACGTTTGACAGGGTATCATTGATCTGGAGGCGTAAGTCCTCGGTAATCCTGCCAATGATCTTGCGTTCACGTTCAGCACCGAAAAAGCGGTCATGGATCGCCTTGCATTGCAGTTCGTCAAACTCGCAATTGTTGCTAAGCAGAATATCGATAGTCTGGTTCATATCCGGGTTGGTACCCGCGATGTAGGAATAGAAGATCAGAAAATTGTCAGGATGCGGAACCACACCAAGTTGCGCCATCAGGGTAAGCGCACTCTTGGAATGTTGCTGGGCATTCTCGTGACGAAGACCGTATGTGTGCATGGCCAACCTGGAAGATATTCCTGATTATGTGTCGGAACGGGCAGAATACTCTCTTTCCAGTTGTGCAGGTTTGATTTGGATCAGTGATTTCTTATGGAGGTGACGAGCCCGGGTTTTATGGTTTGTTCATTCCGGAAAGCTATGTTCAGATCATTCAAAGGGCAGGAAACAAAGGGCATGCAAACAATGTCGAAATTCAGGGATGTCATCAGGATTGTTCTTCTGACGGGCGTGTTGCTCATCGGCGGGGCAAACCATCACGCCTTTGCGCAGACCGATGGCGATAGCAAGTCACAGACGGAAAGCCCCCTGCCACCTGATGGCATTGATTTCAGACCACTTGATCCGGCAGAACGATCAAACATGCCGCCATTGATGGAGCGTTATGTTCTCGACGAACTTAAAAACCTGCGCACCGAGATGCAGGGCATGCGCGCAGAACTTTTGCGTGAAGTCGTCAATCGTCAGCTGGAAGCCATCGACAAGGCAATTTCCTATTCGTCCAATACGGTGACCTATTTCTTCTATTTTGTTGCAGCGGTCGGTGCGCTTCTGACCATGCTGGGCTGGCAATCCTTGCGCGAACTGAAATCAAGCGTGCGAAATCTGGCCGACACGGAATTGCATCGTCTGTCCGAAGAATTCGAAGCGCGCCTTTCATCGCTTGAAGATGAACTGCGCCTGAAATCCAGGGTCATCAACGAACATCAGCACGAAATTGAACGGACCCAGACCATCCATGCCTTGTGGCTGCAAGCCAACCAGCTGTCAAACCCGCGCTCAAAAATCGAAACCTATGACAAGATTCTCGAACTGGCACCGGGCGATCCCGAAGTCATGGCCTATAAGGCCGACGCTGCCTTGCAACTGGGGGATCGTGACTGGGCGCTCAGCCTGTGCAACAGGCTGCTGGCCGAGGCGCCGGAAAATGCCAACGGATACTATCAGCGTGCTTGTGCGAATGCCGGTCTTGGCTTCCGCGAAGCAGCCCTTGCCGATCTGCAGCGTGCGGTGGAACTTTCTGAATCAATGCGACAACCAGCCTGGACCGAAGAAGAATTCGAACCCCTTCGCGATATGAAGGAATTCGAGGACATTCTTGGCGACAAGAATGATGCGAAACCCGCAGAATGATTTTACACCCCAAGGTGTCGGGGTAATACGGGTCGCGTCGAAAATGAAAAAGCCCCGCAGTTTTGCTACGGGGCTTTTTGCAATCTGAAGGTCGGATGCCTTATGCGGAAGGCAGCTCGTTCCAAAGCGGATGGATTGGTGCGACGTCTTCTTCGATCTTGGTGAAGCGTGCATCGCAATCAAAGAAATAGTTGTCGGTCAGATCGTCATTGACCTGCGATACTTCGCCGACAATGACCGGGCCTTTGCCTTCCTGACCATAGAAGCGATGAACAAGTGTGCGCGGCAGCGTGACACTCTGTCCCGGTTCAAGAACCACCTTGCCACCGGCAGGAAGGATGTTGAGCTTCCCATCGGTGCGGACATGAACGTCATTGACGCGATCCATCTGGCCGTCTTCGGTCAGGTTGCAAAGCTCGATCACCAGATTGCCGCCACCGCGTACAATGATGTCTTCCATTTTGACCTTGTGGTAATGCCATGGACATTCCTGATTTTCGCCAACAATCATGATCTTTTCGGCATAGGGGACTTCGCCCGGCTGACGCAGGATGCCGTTGCGCAGGCAGAAAAGAATTAGGCCGCGTTTGTCAAAATTGCCTTCGCCATAATCGGTCACGTCCCAGCCCATCTGATGGCCGCGGCACCATTTCGCAAGATCAGGTTCGGCGTCCCACTGTTGCGGGCTGTAATGTGCCCATTCCGGCAGTTTGAATGCGATGGATGCGTACAGCTCTTTGGCGTGCTCGATGCAGGCATTGATTTCAGAACGCAGCATGGAAGACCTCTTGTGGCTTATGGATGGTATGGGTCAGATACTGGAACAATGTTCTGGCCCTTAAACTGTTGGCGCGGTTTTAACATGACGGATATCAGAAAGCGATAGTTTTTGAATGCATTCAAAAACAGGGCTGGAAACAGATTTCAGGGATCGGTGTCTGTTAAACGATGCCTCTCTATTGCCGCTTTTTCTGTCCATACACTGAGATAAGAAGTATTCTTCAAGACACAAAACACACGCAGTGGGTGTGGCATCAAGGGACAAGAACATGGCGCAATCTTCGGGCTTTGCAAATGTGGTCGCGGGAATTCTGGTTGCAGGCGGCATCGCGGCATCCGGATGGATGATCGGTCAGGGGATCGAAAACATGCGATCGCTTGATCGCTTTGTCACCGTCAAGGGATTGGCAGAGCGCGACGTGAAGGCCGACAAGGCCGTCTGGCCGATCACCTATGTTGCCACCGATGACGTGCTGCAAAATGCCCAGGGCAAGATCGATGCCGATACCAAAACCCTTTTTGACTTTCTGGCATCGCACGGCATTCCACGGGAACAGACTGAACTGCAAAATCTGCAAGTCACCGACCAGCTTGCCCAAGCCTATCGGTCGGGTCCGGTCGAAAGCCGCTATATCGTCAATCAGACCATTCAGGTCCGAACCGATGATGTCGATGCGGTGATCGCAGCTTCGCAGGATATCGGCAAACTGCTTCAGGGCGGGATCGTTCTGGGCGGGCAGGGCTATAATCCGGGGCCGAGTTATCTGTTCACCGGGCTTAACGCCATCAAACCCGAAATGATCGCAGCCGCAACCGCCAATGCCCGCGAGGCCGCCCTGCAATTTGCAACGGACTCGGGTGGTCAGCTGGGCGGTATCCGGCGGGCGACCCAGGGACTGTTTCAAATTCTGGCCGGTGATGGCGCACCCAACATGACTGATTCCAGTCAGATCAATAAAACGGTCCGGGTTGTGACCACCATGGAATATCTGATCAAGGACTAACTGTCCCGAAGGCCGGAAGCAGGTTGTATGGGTCAGTTGCTCACCGATCTGTTGACAGTCAGGCCAAAGCTGGTTTTATGCGCGCCATGGCGCAATTGATCCTGTTTAACAAACCATATGGCGTTTTGACCCAGTTTACCGACCGTGAAAACGGTCGGGCGACTTTGGCCGACTATATTGATCTGCCCGGGGTCTATGCCGCTGGCCGACTTGATCGCGACAGCGAAGGTTTGCTGTTACTCACCGATCACGGGCCGCTCAATGCCCAGATTGCTCATCCGAAATACAAAAAACCCAAAACCTATCTGGTGCAGGTCGATGGCGAACCGACGGACGAGGCCCTTGATGCCCTGCGTAACGGGGTTGAGCTGAAAGACGGTATGACGCTTCCTGCCAGGGTGCGTCGGATCGATGCGCCCGCCAATCTCTGGGAACGTGATCCGCCGGTACGCTATCGCAAGGAAATCCCGACCAGCTGGATTGAGCTTAGCATTACCGAAGGTCGCAACCGTCAGGTGCGGCGAATGACGGCGGCGGTGGGTTTTCCAACCCTGCGTCTGATCCGCCATGCCATCGGTGACTGGACGCTTGATGGCCTGGCGCCCGGCGAATGGAAAGTGATCGAAGTCGAAGCACCACCCGCAACCCATCGGCGCTTGTTGCCCGGATCGGCAAAGCCGCCACGGCGTGACGAGCTTGATAAGATTGCGGCGGTGGATATTGCTCATGAACCGTCATCGCGACCGTCGCGCCGAAAAGGCGGGTATAAACCGGCCCGTCACCGAAACGCCCGGTCCGATCCGGCTCCGTCAGGGCAAGACCGGTCAAATCAGGGCCCCTCAGGTAAACGTGCAGCAACGACTGCGACCTCAGCCGGGCGCAGCAAAACGGGCGGTTCCCGAAGTGCAAAGCCCGGTAAACGTTCGTCGGGGCGTTCCGGTGTGAAATCGTATTCTGTCAAAGGCGGGCGAAACGGTGCGCGCCCCAAGAAAGGATAGACCGACATGTTAAGTTATCTGCACGGATTTCATGCCGGGAACTTTGCGGACATGCATAAACATGCCGCTCTTTGGCTTGTGCTGTCGCATTTGCGCAAAAAGAAAAAGCCGTTCTGCGTAATTGATACCCATGCTGGGTCCGGCTGGTATGATCTTGGCAGTGAACAGGCCGCCAAGACCGGCGAATGGAAAGACGGCTATGCGCTGGCCAAGGCCGGTGCCAATCCACCAGAAATGTTGCAGCAATATCTTGATCACGTTGCCGGTTTTGACCCGAAGGCAAGGGGGCGTGATTATGGTGTGCGCGAAGATGATGAATATCGTGGTCCGTTTTATCCGGGTTCGCCGTTTATTGTGCGCGAAATGCTGCGCGAGGACGATCAGCTTGTCCTGATGGAACTTCATCCGCGCGAATTTGAAACGCTGCATCACCGTGTAAAGCGCGATGACCGAATTCACCTGCATAAACGTGACGGATATGAAGGTCTGGTTGGCATGATGCCGCCTGCCATCCGTCGCGGTCTGGTGCTGATGGATCCGAGTTACGACGTCAAACAGGACTATCAGAAAGCAGCGGCCGCCATCCGGCAGGCATGGGACAAATGGCCAACCGGGACATTCATGTTGTGGTATCCGATCCTTGAGGACGGCTTTGATACCGACCTTCGCAGATCATTTGGCGCCATCAAGTCAGCGGGGGGCGTCCTGTGTGCGGAACTTGCAAGTCGCGATGGCGGGGCAAAGGGCCGGATGCGTGGCACCGGGTTGCTTGTGATCAACCCGCCCTGGCAATTTGATCAGCAGCTTGATGAAATCGGAAACTGGCTTGCAAAGACATGCAAGCTCCCCGGTCCGGCCAAGCATTCAGTGCACTGGCTGGTTGCAGCCGAATAAAACAAGCCCCGCGACAAAGTTGTCAGCGGGGCTTGGTGCGTTGGGACGCAGTGGTACTCATTTGCGGGAAGTCAGATCCCGAAGAAGGGCTGCAGCAATTTGGGCAGCAGTCGATTGAATTTCATCGGCGCGTCGGTTGCGATCAGACAGATGCATTCCTCGGCGGTGTCGGCAATCGGCTGATGATCGACATCGTCGTCAAGATCGGCAACGTCACCGGCACGGAACCGGCCGATCTCGTCGATATATGATCCCTTGATCAAAAGCGTCATCTCATGACCATGATGGCCGTGATCGGGAATGGAAATTCCCGGCGCGATTTTAAGTAGACGGACAGTGCCCTTGCTTTCAATCGATTTCAGTTGAAAATGCTTTACACCCGGTGCCAGCGTTTTCCAGGGAATGTCATCGAGTGACGTGACATTTTCCGGAAGCAATTCGGCCAAGGGGCGCGGCAAAGCCGCCATCGCGCTGCCCGTAATGCTTTCGCCAACCGCAATACGCCGCAAGGATGGCAGCTTTTCCGTGACGATATTCTCGTTGGTGGCTTCACGTTCAAGCATGGCCATCACGTGATCGAGCGAGTGGGCTGTCATTTCCATGCTATCGGCATTTTCAAGCACAGCACCGCCCATGGTTTCAAACCCGTTGACCTTGCTGCGGCATTGCGGGCAGACAGTCATGTGGGTTGCCACCAAAAGTTCCATCGCCTGCGACAATGCGCCGCTGGAATAATCCATCAGGGTCTGGTCTGTTGGATGATGTTTGATATTCATGCGACACCTTCCAGTCCGCCGCGTAACTTGCCAAGTGCAAGTCGCAACCGCGATTTCACGGTTCCCAGCGGGATATTCAGACGCTCGGCAATTTCGCTGTGTGAGCAATCTTCAAAAAACGACAATTCAACAACCACCTTCTGGTCGGCTGGCAATTCTTCCATCGCTGCCTTGACGAGAACGGCTTCCTGATCGCGGCTGACGACTTCGTCTGCCAGCGGGTCTTCGTCAACAATCAGCGTCGGGTCGGAATCATCAACCTCGATATGTTTGCGTTGCCGGAACCGGTCAATGCGAAGGTTCCTGGCAACCGTAAAAATCCATGTACTTGCCGCGGCCTTGGAGGGATCAAACAGGTGCGCCTTGCGCCACACCTGCATCATTGCTTCCTGAGCGAGTTCTTCGGCGGTTTCGGCGTTTCCGCCAAACCGGAACATATAGGCCTTAACGCGCGGGGCAAAATGCGCAAACAATTGCGCAAACGCCTCGCGGTCACGTGTCATCGCAACAGCAACGATCCAATCGGCACATTTTTTTGCCTCCACCGGGTCAACCGGACCGGGGCGTTTGGGCTTGGTGCCGTTCATTCTGGTTTCGGGTCCCCTTTGGGGCCGCGCCAAGATCATGTTCATCATACATATCTTACGGCGGCCGCGTTCATTTGGATCAGAAGAAATTGTACGTTTTCTGCCAGATACTTACAATGTCAGCAGGTAAATAATATTCAGTGATCCGCATGTTGTTGTGATGCGTATTCATATGTAGCTTTGAAATCATAACTGCAAGCAGGCCGGGCTCATATGAACGTTGTCACATCGGGGAAACTCAACATCGCAGTCGTCGGTTCCGGCATTTCCGGTTTATCGGCCGCATGGCTATTGAGCCAGTCCCACAATGTGACGCTTTATGAAAAGGATGACCGGCCCGGCGGGCATTCCAACACGGTTGATGCTGGCCAGACGCCGGTCGATACGGGATTTATTGTCTATAACACCCGCTGTTACCCGAACCTTTGTGCATTGTTTGACCATCTCGGTGTCAAAACCGTACCAACCGACATGTCCTTTGCCGCGTCGATGGATGAAGGCGGGCTTGAATATGGTGGGGGTGACCTCAAATCCCTGTTTGCACAGAAACGCAATCTGTTTCGTCTGCGCTTCTGGAAGATGGTGCGCGACATCTTGCGCTTCTACCGCGAGGCGCCCGCCGCACTCGAAGACGGAACCGCCGAACATATAAGCCTTGGCGATTATTTGCGCGACAAACGCTATTCCAGGGCCTTCATCAATGATCATCTTTTGCCGATGGGGGCTGCAATCTGGTCGACGCCGGTCGATACCATGATGGCTTATCCGTTGGCTGCCTTTGTCCGGTTCTGTCAGAACCATGGCCTGTTACAGATCAAGGATCGTCCGCAATGGCGTACCGTGGTTGGCGGATCGCGCGAATATGTAAAACGCATGACGGCGGGCATATCGGGCGGGGTGATGCTTGATCGTGCGATTGCAAAGGTCGGACGCAATCCGGCGGGCGGAGCCTATGTCGAAGACCGTTATGGCAAGCGCGATCTTTATGATCACGTTGTGCTGGCCTGTCACGGTGACCAGGCACTTGGCCTTCAGGAAAATCCTGATGCGCGGGTCAAAGAATTGCTGTCGGCCTTTAAATATGAACGCAACCTTGCCATCTTGCATAGTGACCAAAGCCTGATGCCGAAAAACGCGAAGGTCTGGTCAAGCTGGAACTATCTGGCCGAAGAACAGGATGGTGAACAAAAGGTCTGCGTTACCTACTGGATGAACCGTTTGCAGCATCTCGATGACAGCACCCCGCTATTTGTGACCCTCAATCCGCCGCGCCATCCCCAAACCGGCAGCGTGATCCGCTCATTCCTGTATGACCATCCGCTCTTTGATGCTGGTGCGATGGCGGCCCAAAAGGATCTGTGGTCAATTCAGGGCGTCGACAATCTTTGGTATTGCGGCAGCTATTTCGGATATGGCTTCCACGAGGACGGACTTCAGTCGGGCTTGGCAGTGGCCGAGGCCCTTGGAAATGTTCGCCGTCCTTGGACTGTCGAAAATGAAAGCGGTCGCATCCATGTCCGCAACTCCGCGAAATCGCAATCGAGCGAGGCCGCATGAGCCAACCATCGCACAGCGCAAACTGGGCTTCGGCCCTGTATGAAGGGGTTGTAACCCATCATCGGCTGCGTCCGAAACGCCACAAGCTGCGTTATTCGGTGTTTTCCTTCCTGCTTGATCTTGATGAAATCGATGATTTGTCATCCCGGCTTCGGCTGTTTAGCCGCAACCGGTTCAATCTGTTTTCCTTCCATGATCGCGATCATGCCGACGGAGCAAATACAAATTTGCGCCGCCGTATGGAAACATTGTTGGGGCGTCATGGTTTGGGTGATTGTGCGCACAAAATCCGGTTGCTGTGCTATCCGCGGCTGCTTGGTTTCGTGTTCAATCCGTTGTCGGTCTATTTCTGTTATCGCGCCGACGCGACGATTGGTGCAGTCCTTTATGAGGTCTCGAACACCTTTGGTGACCGGCACAGCTACCTGATCCCGGTTGGGGAGCATGGCCTTGATGACAAAGGAGTTTTGCGCCAGTCCTGTGCCAAGGGGTTTTATGTTTCCCCCTTCATCGACATGGTGGCGGACTATCATTTCCGTATCCGTGTGCCCGGTGAAAATGTTGCGGTGACCATTCGTGAAACCGATGCCAAGGGCGCATTTCTAACAGCGGCATTCGTCGGTGATCGAAACGCACTTTCCGACCGTAAACTGTTTGGAGCATTCATTCGCTACCCGCTTATGACCCTGAAGGTCGTCGCGGGTATCCACTGGGAGGCGCTTCATCTTTGGCGCAAGGGGATGACATTCCACAAACGACCGGCACCCCCGCAAGACGCGGTAACCTATGTGCTGGAAACCGGGACTGCAGCGGCCCAAGCAGGAAAGAGATAAGAAAAATGCCAGACCGCAACTCTTCGGCTTCAGAATTGTCTGTTTCAATGCGCGATCGTCTTGTGCCCTTGCTGGGCAGCATGACGGGAAATCGCAGCCTGTTGAAAGTCATGCTGCGCAGGGTTTTGTCGCATCTGCATTACGGCAGGCTGACCCTTGTTCTGCCCGATGGAGACAATCTTCATTTCGTCGGTAACCACGAAAATGATCTTCAGGCCGCGATCCATATCCATGACTGGAAAGCCATTCGCAAGCTTGCCACGGGCGGTGACGTCGCCTTTGCCGAGGCCTATATGGATGGCAGCTGGAGCAGCCCTGACATTACCCGGCTGATGCGGGTTGCGATGCTGAACGAGAATATCGTCCGGGCGCGTCTTGCCGGGGGGCTTTTGTCACGCACGATTGCGCGGATCGGGCATTTGCGTAATGCCAACACGCTCGAAGGATCAAGACGCAATATTTCCTATCACTATGATCTCGGTAACGATTTCTATGCTGGCTGGCTTGATCCCGGCATGACCTATTCATCGGGATATTATCGCCATTCTGACATGACGCTTGAATCCGCACAGGCCGCAAAATATCAGCGTATCTGTGATCTGGCCGACTTGCAGCCGGGCGAAACGGTTCTTGAGGTCGGGTGCGGCTGGGGCGGATTTGCCGAACTGTCGGCTGGAAAATATCGCTGCAATGTGACCGGCCTGACATTGTCGGGCGAACAGCATGCCTATGCCCGTCGGCGTCTCCTGATGCAGGGGCTTAATGATCGCACCAACATTGTTCTGCGCGATTACCGTCATCAGGACGGACAGTTTGACAAGATCGTTTCCATCGAGATGTTCGAAGCCGTCGGTGAAGAACACTGGCCGACCTATTTCGAAATGATCCGCAAGTGTCTGCGTCCGGGTGGCCGGGCTGTATTGCAGATCATCACCATTGACGATGAACGGTTTGAAACCTATCGCAAGGGTGCCGATTTCATTCAGCGTTACATCTTCCCCGGTGGCATGTTGCCATCGCCAACAGCCCTTGCTGCGGCGGTCAGTGAAGCGGGGCTCAAGCTGCAGCATAGTGAATTCTTCGGCAAATCCTATGCCCGTACGCTGGGCGAATGGCAGCGCCGGTTCCAGCATGGCTGGGATGCAATTGCCAAACAGGGATTTGATCCGCGCTTCAAACGCATGTGGGAATATTATCTCGCCTATTGCGAAACCGGGTTTGAGTGCGGCTCGATCGATGTGGGTCTGTTCGTTATTGAACATCCCAACGATGCCCCAGCCTGATATTTCCCGTCACACGGCAATCTTTTATGCCCTTCCGGCGATGGCGGCTGCCGTGCCGACCATCCCGGCCTATGTATTATTGCCCAGCTACTATGGTGATGATCTCGGTCTTGGTCTTGCCATCACGGGTGCGGTGCTTTTGCTGGTGCGGGTAATTGATATGGCAACCGATCCGCTGATCGGCTGGTTATCTGATGTCACGGGCAGGCGCAAAATCTGGGTCGGTTTCGGGGCCGTGCTTGCCGGTATCGGATTATGGTATCTGTTCACGCCACCCGACATTCCGGATGCGGTTTATCTTTTTGTCTGGGCCAGTGTCCTGTTTCTGGGATGGACCCTTTTTCAGGTGCCCTATCTGGCCTGGGGGGCGGACCTGTCTGGCGATTACAAGACCCGAACATCTCTGACGGCCCTGCGTGAAGGGGCGGGGTTGATTGGTATCGTTCTGGCCGGTGGTATTCCGGTTCTGATCCATGCAACGGATCGCGCTGATGAAATCAGGATGCTTGCGGTCGTCACACTTGTTTTGGGTGCCGTCTTTGTCGCGCTTCTGATCTGGCAGGTGCCTGATCCTGTTGCGCAGCGTAAACGTCCAAAATCGATTGCCATTGCAAGGCCAACAGTTGCCATCCGTCTCGGATTGCGCAGCTTGCGCGATAATCGGCTTTTTGTGCGGTTGCTTGCAGCCTGGATGATCAATGGTCTTGCTGCCGGGTTGCCAGCTGTGTGTTTCCCGCTTTTCGTACGCTATTATCTGCAACTTGATCAAGGCACGGAAAACGTTCTGATCCTGTTGTATTTCCTTGCGGCAATCATCGCCATTCCGCTTTGGGCTTTTCTGTCGGCCCGGTTTGGAAAGCATCGCGTCTGGTGCCTTGCGATGGCAATCGCCATCATTGCCTTTGGCTTTGTGCCGTTCCTTTCGGTTGGGGATGCGGTCGGGTTCGGGGTGATCTGTCTTGTGACAGGTGCGGCACTGGGGGCTGATCTTGCCCTGCCACCGGCCATTCAGGCCGATGTGGATGACTGGGATCATTACCGTTTTGGGACGCGACGGACCGCATTGCTTTTTGCCCTTTGGAACATGACCAACAAGCTTGCCATGGCGCTTGCCGCCGGGATTGCCTTGCCAATTCTGGGGGCATTTGGACTAACGGATGACGCGGGGCAAAAAAGCGGCGCATTGGTCGTGCTTGTTTTGATCTATGCGGTCATCCCCATCGTACTGAAATCAGGAGCAATCGGGATGATGTGGCGCTTTCCTTTGGGGGCATCGCATCAGATTGCAATATGTCGGCGCCTGTCACGCCGCACTGTTTGATCTTGGGGCCAGATAGTCAGGAGCAAGTTCGTGCTGCGTAAAACAATCGCGTTGTGTTTGTTGTTGCTTGTAACCGGATGTGGGTCAATGAAACCGCAGGATTTTGCGCAAAAAGAACCCGTCTTCGATGTATTCGATTATTTCGAAGGCAGCAGCCGCGCTTGGGGAATATTTGAAGATCGATTTGGCAAATTGCGTCGTCAGTTTACCGTTGATATCACCGGGACAGTGACGGACGGTGTTCTGACTCTCCAGGAAGATTTTCTGTATGACGATGGCGAAACGGATCGTCGGGTCTGGGTGATCACCAAATTGGCGGATCACACCTATGAGGGCCGCGCAGATGACGTTATCGGTACTGCCATCGGAAGCCAGTATGGCAATGCCTTGAACTGGACATATGACATGGATCTCAAGGTTGGGGATGGTACCTGGCGGGTCAGTTTCAATGACTGGATGTTCCTGCAACCGGACGGGGTTCTGGTTAATCGTGCGCGGGTCAAGAAGTGGGGTTTGGAGATCGGCGAAGTGACTTTGTTCTTCAGAAAGCCGCAACACGTCGCGCAAGCCGCCGAATAATCCATCCAAGGACAGGCAGTTTGCCATAAAAATGCTGGCCCGAATCCCAGTAATCAATATGGGATTCCAGAAGGCTGCCATCCTGATTAAAGCTGACTTCGGTCATGCCGGTGAATTCCCACAAACCGATGACCGGGATTTTTGCGCTAAATTGCCAGCGCAGGAACCCCAGATCACCGTCAAGTGCTTCATGGGTAACCACAAAATTCGGGTGTTGGGTTTCACGGAACGTTTTGCCCAGATAGGCACACACATTATCTGGCCCGTGCAATGTGGTGAAGGGATCGGAAAACGTAAAATCCTCCGTCACCATGCTCGACAATTCATCGACCGTATCAGGCGACAGGTTTTCAAAATAGGCGCCATAGGCAGCCAGCAAATGACGTTTCCTGTTTGCGATCTCGTTCATGCCTTCACCAGTTTGCGCATCAGTTTGAAAAACAGCCCATAGGGTAGAATTCGCGTCAGTTTCAGTTGTCGGACAAAGGGCGGTGGAAAGGCAATTTCGAAATCATTGCTTTTGCACAAATCCCGATACATGAAGTTTGCCGCCTGCTCGGGTGTTAGCAAATAGGGCATCTCGAAATCATTCTTGTCTGTAAGGCGCGTTTTGACAAATCCCGGATTGATCACGCGCAGCAAAACGCCAGTACCGGTCAGTTCGGTATGAAGCGTCTCACACAGATTGATAAGTGCGGCCTTGGTCGGGCCATAGGCCGCAGCATTGGGCAATCCGCGATATCCTGCAACCGAGGCAACCACGGCAATTTCACCCGACTTGCGCACCCGCATGCGGGCCAAAAGCGGCTCCAGACAATTGACGATCCCCATATAGTTGGTGTCGATATGGCTTCGGATGGTTTCTGCGGAGAACCCCGAAACCTTCATCGGGGAATAGATCCCGGCCGCCAGAACAACCAGATCAGGCAGGCCAAATTGCTGTTCGATGGTGTTAAGGGCGGTTTTAACCGCATTCGGATCGGTAACATCAATCGAAACGGGGGTAATGCCGGGCATTTCGGTCGCCAAATCACGCAATTTGTCCGAATTTCGTGCCGAAATGATGATTTTTTGGCCGTCTGATGTCGGTTCATCATGGAATTTACGGGCCAATGCGGCACCAATCCCTGCTGATGCCCCGACAATCCAGATGGTCTTGAACGACTTGGTCATCCCTGATCCTTTCGGGCGGTCCGGGTCTGGCAATTCATGCAGCGATAGGTGATGGTTGAACCATCGCGCGCCTTGAATTGCAATCCGACCCAGCGACCCTGATGGTCGTACCAGGCATTGGTTTCAAGCTCACCGTCATAGGTAAACTCCGTTGCCTGAATCGTCCCGTTTGTTGTGCGCAGCATTTCGCTGCCATATGGTGTGATATCGACCGCGTTTGCCTTGCCCGTGATGGTATTGAGCACCGACTTCCCGGCCAGAACCCCGCAATGCCAGTGATCGGTCGGGAAAATTCCCGCCAGCATTGTTTGTATCCCGTCGGGACCATCGACAATCAGGTGGTCCTGATCTCGGGTTGCACGAACCGATGTTTTCTTGCCATCGTCATCAACGGTAACAGACAGCCTGGTCAATTGATTGCCCTGCCACATGCTTTCGGATCGATAGGCAAAGCTATAGGCGTTAAAGCCAAGGAAACTGATATCGATATTGCTTTGGGCAATGACCTGAAGTCCGTCACGGCCCTGATTGAAGGTCACACTATGGCGCCCGACTGGGGCATCATTGCGGCGGATCTGGAATTGCAGTTCAGGACCATACCGTTTTACCGGATCAAACCCGCGACAGGTATCGGGACGCTCGAACGCATCTGAAAGTGCGACATTACGCAACCGATCATTTTCCCGTGCCGCAGATGGCGTTGCTGCTGGATTTTCCGCATCTTTTTGCGTTAGCGGACTGGCCTGCGATGCAGGCAGCATGGCAAAGCCCGCAGCACAAATCAGGCTTGCCGCGAGAAGGGCGGATCGAACAGGCTTGGGAATCTGGTCCATTGTTTGGGCATTCCGGGTTGCATCGATACGGGTTGAACAACGGGTTGTATGTTCTTGTTACGAAGAATGCTGATCGCCGGATCAAACGTCATCGGCATTGCCGGGGGCCGTCCGATGGGGTAAAGCAGGGGCTTACATGAAAGGCCAAGCCATGCCCCATCCAATTGCCGAAGACCTCATCGCGCATGTCCTGCATCGCGATTCAAATGTCATCGTTTTGAACAAGCCGCCGGGACTGGCGTCGCATGGCGGGCCAAAGACCTATTTTCATGTTGATGCCTATCTGCCGGATCTGAAATTCGGCATTCAGTCTGAACCGACTTTGGCGCATCGTCTTGACCGTGATACGGCGGGCTGCCTTTTGCTGTGCCGTCATCCGAAATCGTCCAAGAAAATTACCCGCCTGTTTACCGAAAAGAAAATCGGCAAAACCTATTGGGCGATTGTGCGCGGTGCGATGGAGGACGATCACGGCTTTATTGATGCGCCGATTGGCAAGACCAATGATGAAAGCGGCTGGCAAATGGTTGTCCACGAAGACGGACAGCCCTCAAAGACCGAATACAAGGTACTGGGACGCGGCAAGGATGCCGATGGTCAGGACATTACATGGCTCGAACTCGTCCCGCATACCGGACGGACCCATCAGTTGCGTGTTCATCTTGATCATATCGGGCATCCGGTGGTCGGGGATCCGTTCTATGGGCGCGGGGATGAACCGCCGATCTTCGGCGCGCCGCCGACCCTGATGCTGTTATCGCGTCAGATCATCGTGCCGTTCCATGCTGATCGCGATCCGGTCGTGGTTGATGCCCCGCCGCCCGAATTGATGCGGGCCGGGCTTTCGGCCTGTGGTTATGACGGGGATTATGCCGCGCATGCGAGCTCAATTGATGCTCAATATACCGGCGATGATAGCGACGCTGAAGGCGGAGAGTAATGTCTCAAGCGTGATGATCGATGCCATGGCATCGGGATCGCCATTAAGCTGACGCGCAAGGATATAGGCATTCCCCGCGCACGGCATTCCGGCATAAAACACCCCCATCGCCAGAACCATGCCATCAACGCCCGCCAGATGCAGGCAGATGCCGGTAATCAGCGGCAGGATGGCAAGCTTGATGGTGGTGGCCAATGTGATGGCCCAGATGGCCTTTTTGCTCAGGATAAATCGAAGTCCCGCCCCAACCGAAAGCAGGCTTAGCGGCAGGGCCGCGGTCTTGAATAGAGCAGCGGTATTTTCGATGGGCAGCGGAACGTGAATGTTACTCACATTCAGGATCGCACCCGCACCGGCGGCAATGATGATCGGGTTTTTGACAATCCCGTTGATGATCCGGGTCAGGCTGCTTTTGCCGCCACTAAAGGCGCTTAGGACGACAACACCGAGCATGTTGGTGGCAATCACCATGACTGCAACAAAGACAATGGCAAGTGCCAGTCCCTCGGCCCCGTAAAGTGCATCGGCAACCGCAAGCAGGACATAGCTGTTATAGCGAACCGATCCCTGAAAAATGGATGTGAACAGGGGCGTGTCACGTGTGATCAACGGGCGCAGCAGCAACAAAGCTGCCGACATTCCAAGCGTCGCGGCAAGGGTGACACCCACAGCCGTTCCGGCATTGCCACTTGAAAAATCTGCCCGGTAAATCTCGACAATCAGAAGGGATGGCAACAGCAGGTAATAGGTCAGCCGGTCAATCCCCGCCCAGATGTCAGACCCCTTGATCAGATAGCGCTTTAGTGCTGCCCCAACGAGGATGGCAGCAAAAATCGGAAAGATCGCAGCGATCAGTTCATAGGCAAGTTGCATGACGGACGGGGCGCTCTGAAATGGGTGGGCAGATATCGGGGGAATATTCCCCGGCAATCCTCAAACTTTTCGATTGTTGTAATCGGCAAAGACCTGTTCGGGGGAATGATTGCGATATTGCTCGCAGATTTCCTCGAACCGGGGATTGCTGATCAGAAGGTCTGCCGTGCTTTGGTTGCACGCAATCGGAACCTCATAGAGGTTTGCCAGACGAATCAGGGCACGCACATCCACATCATGGGGGTGTGGGGTCATCGGATCGGTAAAGAAGAACATGGCCTGCAACTGCCCATGGGCAATCATCGATCCCAATTGCTGATCACCGCCAAACGGCCCGCTTTTAAGCGGATGAATATCAAAGTCCGGAAACCGTTCCTGCAACACGCGCCCGGTGGTGCCGGTGGCAAAGATACGGGTATTGGCAAAGCTCGCCTGATGCTTGGCCAGCCAGTCGGCCATTTCGCGTTTGCGACGATCATGGGCAACGACGCCGATGGATAAGGTCATTTGTGGTCTCCCGGCCTTTGGCATTGATTTATCATACTAATCCGCAATGCCGTCTGGCGTCACGCGCCAATCATCGGACAAATGTGCAAAGCTGCCCTGCCGGAATGGGACTTGGCCCATATTGTGCGGCTTGGCGATGCCCCAAAACAAAACGGCCGCCCCAAGTGAATGGGACGGCCGTTTGCAGATCAGAAAACTGATCAATTACATGTGGATCGCGCGCTTGCCGGCATCCAGTGCGGCTTCCTTGACGGTTTCGCCAAGGGCCGGATGGGCGTGGCAGGTGCGTGCGATGTCCTCGGCAGATGCGCCGTATTCCATCGCCAGAACCACTTCGGCAATCAGATCGCCAGCAGCCGGACCGACAATATGCGCGCCGACGACACGGTGCGTTTTCTGGTCTTCAAGCAGCTTGACGAAACCATCGGTGCTTTCCATTGCCTTCGCACGGCCATTGGCGGTGAAGGGGAATTTACCGACAGCGTACTCGACGCCTTCTTCCTTAAGCTGTTCTTCGGTTTTGCCAACAGAAGCAACTTCCGGCCAGGTGTAAACAACACCCGGGACCTTGCCGTAATCGACATGGCCTTCTTCACCGGCAATCATTTCTGCAAGGGCAACGCCGTCTTCTTCAGCCTTGTGGGCCAGCATCGGACCGACGATGGTATCGCCGATTGCAAAGATGCCGCCGATATTGGTCTGGAAGTATTCGTCGGTTTTGACACGACCGCGTTCGTCGAGTTCAACGCCAACTTTATCCAGGCCAAGGCCGGTGGTGTAGGGACGACGACCGATGGCAACCAGAACCACGTCGGCCTTGAGTTCCTCTGCTTCGCCGCCCTTGGACGGTTCAACAGTCAGGGTCACACCGGACTTGGTGGTTTTGGCAGAGGTAACCTTGTGACCGAGTTTGAAGTCCAGGCCCTGCTTGGCAAAGATGCGCTGGGTCTGTTTGACCAGCTCGCCATCCATGCCCGGCAGAATGCGGTCAAGGAATTCAACAACGGTGACTTCGGCACCCAGACGACGCCAGACGGAACCAAGTTCCAGACCGATGACGCCAGCACCAATGACAACCATCTTCTTCGGCACTTTCGGAAGGGTCAGCGCGCCGGTCGAAGAGACGATGTTTTTCTCGTCAATTTCAACACCCGGCAGCGGGGTGACTTCCGAACCCGTCGCAATGACGATGTTCTTGGCATTCAGGGTTTCTTCGCCGCCATCAAGAAGGGCAACCTTGACCGAGGTCGGCGAGGTAATCTCGCCGGCGCCTTTGACATAGGTAACCTTGTTCTTTTTGAACAGGAATTCGATGCCTTTGACATTGCTGTCAACGACCTTGTCCTTACGGGCCATCATCTTTTCAAGATTGACCTTCGGCTTGGAAACTTCGATGCCGTGGGTATCGAAATGTTCCGAAGCTTCTTCGAACAGGTGCGAGGAATGCAGCAGGGCCTTGGACGGAATGCAACCGACATTCAGGCAGGTACCGCCAAGTGCACCACGTTTTTCAACGCAGGCAACTTTAAGACCAAGCTGTGCGGCGCGGATGGCGCAAACATAACCGCCAGGACCGCCACCGATCACGACAACGTCGTAGTTCTCACTCATGAGTTCTTTGATCCTTTTGTCTGATCAGATGTCGAGCAGGATGCGTTCCGGGTTCTCGATGCATTCCTTGACGCGTACCAGGAAGGAAACGGCTTCACGGCCGTCAATGATACGGTGGTCATAGGACAGTGCCAGATACATCATCGGACGGATTTCGACTTTGCCGTCGATTGCGACCGGGCGCATCTGGGTTTTATGCATGCCGAGGATACCGGACTGCGGAGCGTTCAGGATCGGCGATGACAGCAGGGAACCAAACACACCACCGTTGGAGATGGTGAAGGAACCGCCGGTCATTTCGTCCATGCCGAGTTTGCCGTCACGGGCACGCTTGCCGAAATCGACAATGGTGCTTTCCAGATCGGCAAAGGTTTTTTCTTCTGCCGAACGGATGACCGGAACAACAAGACCCTGCGGGGTGCCAACGGCAACGCCGATGTCGCAGTAGTTTTTGTAGATGAAGCTGTTGCCGTCGATTTCGGCGTTAACAGCCGGCCATTCTTTCAGGGCCGTGGTGCAGGCCTTGATGAAGAAGGACATGAAGCCAAGCTTCACGCCGTGTTTCTTCTCGAAACCGTCTTTGTACTGATTACGGCAAGCCAGAAGGTTGGTCATGTCCACTTCGTTGTAAGTGGTCAGCATGGCCGCAGTGTTCTGGGCTTCTTTCAGGCGGCGCGCAATGGTCTGGCGCAGCTTGGACATTTTGACGCGCTCTTCACCGTCACGCAGTTCGCGTTCCGGCTTCGGAGCTGCCGGTGCGCTTGCGACCGGTGCAGTTGCACGCGGTGCCGGTGCGCCACCAGCAAGATAGTTCATGACGTCGCCCTTGGTCAGACGGCCATCTTTGCCGGTTGCCGGGATGGCTGCCGGGTTCAGATTGTTGTCTTCGACCAGTTTGCGAACTGCCGGCGGCAGCGGATGATCGGTATTGGCAGCAGTTGCCGCAGCCGGGGCAGCAGCAGGTGCCGGCGCAGCAGCCGGGGCTGCCTTTTCTTCCTTGGCCGGTGCGGCTTCTGCTTTTTCTTCTGCCGGAGCGGCAGCAGCAGAACCTTCTGCACCTTCGTTGATCATGGCGATCAGGGCACCAACTTCGACTTCGTCGCCTTCACCAACAACCAGTTCAGCAATCGCGCCGGCAACCGGTGCGTTGACTTCAACGGTTACTTTGTCGGTTTCAAGTTCGACAATCGGTTCATCGGCAGCAACAGCATCACCGACTTTTTTGTACCATTTTGCCACCGTGGCTTCAGATACAGACTCGCCCAGCGCGGGAACTTTAACTTCAGTCGCCATTTTTTCCTCGACCGTTTTTTCAATCAGGCAGTGTGGGTCTGCCATGATGCGAATGAATTCTAATGAACGTATCGGACGGGCGATCTCTCGCCCGTCCGGTAAAGTTATTTGACGCTTAGTGCCGCATCGACCAGTTCAGCCTGCTCACGCAGGTGGGCCTTCAGAAGACCCGTTGCCGGCGAAGCAGATGCTGCGCGACCGACATAAACCGGACGACCCGCCTTGTGCGAGATGTTCGACAGGGTGGCTTCGATACGACGATCGACGAAGAACCAGGAACCCATGTTCTCGGACTCTTCCTGACACCAGACGACATCAGCATTCGGGTATTTGGCCAGTTCCGTTGCCAGTTCTTTTTCCGGCCACGGATAAAGCTGTTCGACACGCACAAGCGCAACATCTTCGATGCCACGGTTTTCGCGTTCGGCGAGAAGATCGTAATAGACCTTGCCCGACGACAGAACGACGCGTTTGACCTTTTTGTTTTCCACCAGCTTGCCGGTTTCCTCGATCACGGGCTTGAAGGTCGTGCCTGCCGCAAATTCGGACAGGTTCGATACAGCCTGTTTGTGACGCAGAAGCGACTTCGGTGTCATCAGAATCAGCGGCTTGCGGAACGAGCGACGGATCTGACGGCGCAGGATGTGGTAATAGTTTGCCGGTGTCGTACAGTTCGCCACCTGCATGTTGTTTTCACCACAAAGCTGCAGGTAACGTTCCAGACGGGCGGAACTGTGTTCCGGACCCTGGCCTTCGTAACCATGCGGCAGAAGCATCACCAGACCCGACATACGCAGCCATTTGGCCTCGCCCGAGCTGATGAACTGGTCAATGATGACCTGTGCACCGTTGGCAAAATCACCGAACTGGGCTTCCCAGAGAACCAGCGAATGCGGTTCTGCAAGGGTGATCCCGTATTCAAAGCCCAGAACACCGGCTTCGGACAGCGGCGAGTTGAGAACTTCAAGCTCGGCCTGACCGGTACGGATGTTGTTGAGCGGGGTGTATTTTGCCTCGGAGGTCTGGTCGACCAGCTTGGCATGACGCTGCGAGAAGGTACCGCGCTGGCAATCCTGACCCGAAAGACGGACCGGGGTGCCTTCGCACATCAGGGTTCCGAACGCCAATGCCTCGGCGGTCGCCCAGTCAAGGCCCTCGCCGGTTTCGAACATCTTCGCTTTGGCCTTCAACTGACGAAGGATTTTGCGGTTGATGTCAAAGTCACTTGGCGGGGTGGACAGTGCGCGGCCGACTTCCTGCAACAGGTCATTGTCAACGCCGGTCTGACCGATCCAGTCGGCATCTTCGCCATGCGAGGATGCAAGACCAGACCATTTACCTTCAAGCCAGTCTGCCTTGTTCGGACGATAGCTTTCTGACGCCTTGAACTCTTCGTCAAGGTAATCCTGGAACGACTTGTCCAGTTCCTTGGCGCGTTCTTCGGTCAGAAGGCCTTCTTTGATCAGCTGCTGTGCATAGATGTCTTTGGTGGTCGGATGCTTACCAATCACATCATACATTATCGGCTGGGTGAAGGCCGGTTCGTCGCTTTCGTTGTGGCCAAAGCGGCGATAGCAGAACATGTCGATAACGACATCCTGTTTGAATTCCTGACGGAATTCGGTCGCGATGCGCGCGGCATGAACCACTGCTTCGGGATCGTCACCATTGACGTGCAGGATCGGAGCCTGAACGACTTTGGCAATGTCCGAGCAATAAGGCGAGGAACGGGAGTCGGTCGGTTTGGTCGTGAAACCGATCTGGTTGTTCACAACAAAGTGGATCGTACCGCCGGTACGATAGCCTTTGAGGTGCGACAGATCGAAGGTTTCTGCAACAAGACCCTGACCGGCAAAGGCCGCATCACCATGCAGGAGGATACCCATAACCTGCTCGCGATTGACGTCTTTGCGCTGGGACTGTTTTGCGCGGACCTTACCAAGGACAACGGTGTTCACAGCTTCCAGATGCGACGGGTTTGCCGTCAGCGAAAGGTGAACAACATTGCCATCAAATTCGCGGTCGGCAGAAGTGCCAAGGTGATACTTAACGTCACCCGAGCCCATCACGTCGTCCGGCTTGGACGGGTTGCCCATGAATTCCGAGAAGATCGCACGGAACGGCTTGCTCATGACGTTGGCAAGAACGTTCAGACGACCACGGTGCGGCATCCCGAAGACAACCTCGCGGATACCAAGCTGGCTGCCGCGTTTGAGGATCTGTTCGAGTGCTGGAATCAGGGCTTCGCCACCGTCAACGCCGAAACGTTTGGTGCCGACATATTTGGTATGCAGATAGTTTTCAAAGCCTTCGGCTTCGACCAGGCGCTCAAGGATGGCTTCCTTGCCGCGTGCAGTAAACTGCGTCTGGTTGCCGATGCTTTCGATCCGCTGCTGAATCCATGACTTCTGTTCAGGTTCCTGAATGTGCATGAATTCGATACCGATCGACCCGCAATAGGTTTTGCGTGCCAGCGAAACGATCTGGCGGATGGTCGCGGTTTCAAGACCCAGAACGTTCGCGATGAAAATCGGACGATCAAGATCGGCTTCGGTGAAGCCATAGGTCTTGGGATCAAGTTCCGGGTGCGGTTCACGCGGGGCAAGGCCCAGCGGATCCAGATTTGCTTCCAGATGGCCGCGCACACGGAACGAACGGATCAGCATAAGTGCGCGAATGGAATCATTGGCCGCAGCGCGAATGGCGTCGGAATTTACCGTACCAGCCGCAGGTGCTGCGAGGGCTGCCGGAGCATAGGCCACCTGGGCCGGGCGTTCGGCATGTCCCTGTGAGACGTCGTATCCCTCCATGCCGCCAACAACCTTGGTTTCCCGTGGTTGCCAGCTCGGCCCGCGCATTTCTGCGAGAAGTTCGGAGGCGTCGTCCTGCAACCCGTCAAAAAACTCTGCCCAGCTCTGGTCTACCGCAGACGGGTTCTCCAGATACCGGGCATAGATTTGAGCGATGTAGGTTGCGTTCGACTCGTTAAGAATCGTGTCGAGATCTTGAGGTTTCATTTGTGGTCGGAAGGCATGGTCCTCAAGACAGGACCACGCCCCCCCTTGCCTTTCCTCTGACTACCCAGATTAGCCCTTCAAAGCCTTCAGCATCGTCGAGCCGAGGCTTGCCGGGGAATCGGCAACAAGAACGCCAGCACTACGCATGGCTTCCATTTTCGCATCCGCGGTGCCTTTGCCGCCCGAGATGATCGCACCGGCATGGCCCATGCGTTTACCCGGAGGCGCAGTAACACCGGCGATGAAGCCGGCAACCGGTTTCTTGACTTTGGAAGCCTGCAGGAATTCACATGCTTCTTCTTCAGCCGAACCACCGATCTCACCGATCATGATGATGCCTTCGGTTTCCGGATCCTTCAGGAACAGGTCGAGGCAGTCGATGAAGTTGGTGCCGTTGACCGGGTCACCACCGATACCGATACAGGTCGACTGACCGAGGCCAGCGGCCGTGGTCTGTGCAACTGCTTCGTAGGTGAGCGTACCGGAACGCGAAACGATACCGATTTTACCGCGACGGTGAATGTGACCCGGCATGATGCCGATTTTGCATTCATCCGGGGTAATGATACCCGGGCAGTTCGGACCGATCAGGCGGGTCGAAGAACCTTCGAGCGCGCGCTTGACGCGAACCATGTCAGCAACCGGAATACCTTCGGTGATGCAGACAGCCAGTTCGACTTTGGCGTCGATGGCTTCGAGGATTGCATCTGCTGCGAAGGGCGGCGGAACATAGATAACCGAAGCATTCGCGCCGGTTACATGAACAGCTTCTTCAACGGTGTTGAAGACCGGCAGGTCAAGGTGCTTGGTGCCGCCTTTACCCGGGGTTACGCCACCAACCATCTTGGTGCCATAGGCAATTGCCTGTTCGCTGTGGAAGGTGCCCTGCGAACCGGTGAAACCTTGGCAGATAACTTTGGTGTTTTTATCAACGAGAACAGCCATAGTTACGCGGCCTCCTTCACAGCTTTGACCACCTTCTCGGCGGCATCGGCAAGGTTGTCAGCCGAAACAATCGGCAGACCCGATTCTTCGAGGATCTTCTTGCCAAGTTCGACATTGGTACCTTCGAGGCGAACGACCAGCGGAACGTTCAGGCTGACTTCGCGGGCTGCTGCCACAACGCCGTCTGCAATCACGTCACAACGCATGATGCCACCAAAGATGTTGACCAGGATGCCTTCGACATTCGGGTCAGACAGGATCAGCTTGAAGGCAGTGGTAACGCGTTCTTTGGTTGCGCCGCCACCAACGTCAAGGAAGTTGGCCGGTGCGCCACCATAAAGCTTGATGATGTCCATGGTTGCCATGGCAAGGCCTGCGCCGTTAACCATGCAGCCGATGGTGCCATCGAGCTTGATGTAGTTGAGGCTGTGTTTTGCAGCTTCAAGTTCGGCCGGGTTCTCTTCGTCTTCGTCGCGCAGGTTTTCGATGTCCGGATGACGGAACAGCGCGTTGTCGTCGAAGTTCATTTTGCAATCGAGAGCGATGATATCGCCTTCGCCGGTCACGACCAGCGGGTTGATCTCAACCATGGCTGCATCGGTGTCGAGGAAGCACTGGTACATTGCCGACATGAATTTGACAGCTTTGGAAACCTGCTTGCCTTCGAGGCCAAGGGCGAATGCCAGTTTACGGCCATGGAAGCCCGAGAAGCCAGCTGCCGGATCGATGTCAACGGTGACGATCTTTTCCGGGGTTGCTTCTGCAACTTCTTCAATATCCATACCGCCTTCGGTCGACGCCATGAAGATCACGCGCGAGCAAGCGCGGTCGACGAGAACCGAAAGATACAGTTCGCGTGCGATGTCGCAGCCTTCTTCGATATAAACGCGTTTGACTTCTTTGCCTTCCGGACCGGTCTGGTGGGTAACCAGGGTCGAACCGAGCATCTGTTCGGCGTTAACGCCAACTTCTTCGACGCTTTTGACAACGCGAACGCCGCCTTTATCGCCTGCTTTGGCTTCCTTGAAGGTGCCTTTACCGCGGCCACCTGCATGGATCTGGGACTTCACCACGTAAACCGGACCAGCCTGGGACTGGGCAGCTTCGATGGCTTCCTGAGCGGTATATGCAACTTTGCCATTCGGCACGGTCACACCGTATTTGCGAAGAATTTCTTTCGCCTGGTACTCATGAATATTCATGTTCGGTCGCTTTCTTGCCTTCCGTACGATTTCCGGTGGGTCAGAAATCGGGATTTCAATGTCCCCGTATATGCGGGAGGGACTTTGTTGCGAGGCCCGCGATCACTGAAGTTATAAAAACAACAATGATTGAAAAACGGGCCGGTCACTGACCAGCCCGCTTCGCGTTCTTAGAGCATGCCCTTGGCAGCTTCAACGAGACCGCGAACTGCGTTCACGGAATTGTCGAAGTTTGCTTTTTCGGACTCGTCAAGATTGATCTCGACGATGCGCTCAACACCGCCAGCACCCAGAACAACCGGGACGCCGACGTAAATACCATCAACGCCGTATTCACCGCTCAGATAAGCAGCAACCGGCATGACGCGTTTCTGGTCTTTCAGATAGCTTTCTGCCATCGCAACAGCCGAAGCTGCCGGGGCATAGAAAGCAGAACCGGTTTTGAGCAGGGCAACGATCTCGGCACCACCATCGCGGGTGCGCTGAACGATCTCGTCGATTTTCTCCTGCGTGGTCCAACCCATTTTGATCAGGTCAGGAACCGGGATACCGGCAACGGTCGAGTAACGGATGGACGGGACCATGGTGTCGCCGTGGCCGCCAAGAACGAATGCGGTAACGTCTTTGACCGATACTTTGAATTCTTCTGCGAGGAAGTAACGGAAACGTGCCGAGTCCAGAACGCCTGCCATGCCGACAACTTTCTTCGGGTCGAAGCCGGTTGCCTGCTGCATCACCCAGACCATCGCATCAAGCGGGTTGGTGATTACAATGACGAATGCATTCGGTGCATGTTCCTTGATGCCCTGACCAACCTGGGTCATGACTTTGGTGTTGATGCCGATGAGATCATCACGGCTCATGCCCGGTTTACGAGCAACACCTGCGGTGACGATGACGACATCAGCGCCTGCGATGTCTTTATAGTCACTGGTACCCTTGAGGTCGGCATCAAACATGTCGACGGGGGAGGATTCAGCAATGTCAAGCGACTTGCCCTGTGGCATGCCATCAACGATGTCGAAAAGGACGACGTCGCCAAGCTCTTTCAGGCCGACGAGGTGAGCAAGCGTACCACCAATATTGCCAGCACCGACGAGCGCGATCTTGTTGCGGGCCATTCCGTTACCTTCTTCCCTATTACGCTTCCTGGGGGTCGAAACTCAACTTGGGAGCGCGATTGAAAATTTAAACCTGCGAACGCGAAATAATCGTTCGTAAACATCGAGTGTCGTAAACTGAATCGCTCCGATTTACAAGGGGAAACCCCGCTGTTTTTACGAGGAAAACCGCCGGTTCGCGGTTTATTGCAACTATGGTCTAAACGCTTAAAAACCGTTCATGTTGCGATTGCGAACGCGCATGAATGCGCAGCAAAACCAAAGCCTGTTTGCGATTGCGGGCTGCCTAAAGGAAAGGCAGTCTGGGCGTTTGCTGCGAATTCGGGCGTGCGATCATGATTATGCCACCCCAGCATTGCATGAAACTGCCATCAGCCATGCGATGCACACGTATTCGAAAAAACGCTAATACGACGAATTTTGCGTGATTTTGCGTTTGTGACATGCCTCACGCAAGAATCGCCTGATGAAGTGCGACCATGCGGCGAATTATTGCGACGGTTTTAAACTCTGGTGGGTGGAGTCGTTTTTGACATGGCGCAATGACAGGATACAGACCGGCTGCTAGACAGCTAGAATCAGGTCAAATGCGCCATATCGAGATATTCCTGACTGCGCATTTCGGTCAGTCGTGACACGGTGCGCTGGAATTCGAATGAATAATCCCCGTCAGTGTAAATCTCTTTCGGGTCACATTCGATGGCACAGATCAGTTTGGCCTTATGTTCATACATGGCATCGACCAGCGTGCCGAAACGCTTGGCCCAGTCGCGACGCGAGTCCGGCAGCTTCGGAATGAAATCGATCACGATCGTATGGAAATGGGTGGCAAGGGCAATGTAGTCCCCCGGACCCAGCGGGCGGGTGCATAATTCATCAAAAGTGAATTTGGCAACACCGGCACCGGCTGCGGAAATTTCGATCTTGCGGCCCTTGATGGTCAGGCTGTCGGGGGCGACCCGCGCCCCATGCGTCAGGGTCGCAAACATTTCGTCAATTTTTCTAGCGGCCTCATCGCGCGCCACAGGATAAACAAACACGTCTGCTGCCGTCAGATTGCGCATGCGGTAATCGGTCGGGCTGGCCAGTTCAAGGACGTCGAGCTTGCGCTTGATCATGTCAATGAAGGGCAGGAAGTTCTGGCGTTGCAGACCATCCTTGTAAAGATCATCGGGCACACGGTTCGATGTGGTGACAATGACCACGCCGTGTTCAAACAGTTGCTCGAACAGGCGGCCGAGAATCATTGCATCGGTGATATCGGTGACCTGCATTTCGTCAAAGCACAGCAACCAGGCACCATCGGCCAGGTCCCTGGCGATGGGCGGGATCGGGTCGGCATCATCCTTTTTTTTGGTCTGGCGATACCGGTGCATGCGTTCATGCACATCCTGCATGAAGTCGTGGAAATGCACCCGGCGCTTTTTTTCAATGTCGATGGTTTCATAGAACAAATCCATCAGCATGGATTTGCCACGGCCCACTTCGCCGTAAATATAAAGCCCAAGCGGCGGGGTCGGTTCATCGCGACGGCGCGTCAGACCAAACCGTTCACGCCAGCCACCCGTTCCGGTTGCCGGTTCATAATGCGACAATGCGTTTTTCAGACTTTGCAGCTTTTCAGCGCAGAGTTCCTGCATCGGATCATGAGACAGCTCACCATTGGTGATTTTCGCGCGATAACGGGAAAGCGGGCCGTCGGTCATCAACAAATCTCGGATGCAGTGAAAGGAATCTTCAGAACGGGAACTGTCATAGCGCCAAGACGCATTGCAATGCAACAAGGGGCTTTGCATTTCAGCCCCCTGGATTGCGCAGACTTTGACAAAAGGGTTGTCAGATCAGGCGCATTTTCCTGAACAGCCAGATCTCGAACGCCGTAAAGGCAGCGAGCAGAACCACCACCCCGATAAAGCCAAACGGACTGTCTGCGGCGGGAATGCCGCCGACATTGATCCCGAGAAGCCCGGTCACGAAACTGATCGGAAGAAACAGTCCGGCGATCACGGTCAGCCAGTACATGGTGCGGTTCATCTGTTCGGTTTCGATCGCCATCAGGTTTTCATTGACGATCTGAAGACGTTCGCGAAGGGAATCAAATTCCTCGACCAGTCGCACAGTTTTATCGGTAAGCGCGCGGGCGCGCCGCTTGAACCGTTTGTCCGACCATGCCGGTTTCTGTTCGACATAGTTTGAAAGTGCATCGCGCTGCGGCGCCATATGCCGACGCAAACGCGATACCGTGTTGCGGATATCCGATCCGCGACGGCGCAGCGGAAGCGTTTTGCCCTCGGCTACGGTTTCCTGATCATCCTCGACGGCATCGACATCTTCCTCGATGCCGCGCACAAGATTCTCAAGCCGGAAAACCAGCCGTTCGGCAACGGTCAGAACGAAGTCATCAATGCTGCGCGGTGCGTTGTTTTCCGCAATTGCCGCCCGGATATCATCAAAGGCCTTAAGGGACTGGTTGCGCAGTGTTATCACCATGTTTGCCGTCACCCAGAAACGTACCGAAATCATATCGGCCGGATCATTTTCGGCATTCAGGTTCACCCCGCGCAGGTTCAGCGAATATCCCGGATCATAGAAGAATACCGCCGGGCGCGTCCCGCGGGTGGCCAGCGTATCGGCAATGGTGGGATCAATTCCGACAATATTAATCAGCCAGTCACGCACCCCGTCGCCCATCCAGTCAAGATGCACCCACAAATAGGCATTCTCGTCCGGGGTCGGCAGGCTGTCTTGCAGGTTTGCCCATTCTACCGGTTTGGCAGTGCCAGTGTGGCTGATCTCAAATGCGTTGATCAGGGCCGGTTTGCTCATTGGGGGCTCCTTGATTGTCTTGCCTGACATCGTCCGGGCAAACAGCTGATGACGTTTTCATCAATCCATGGGAACGAAACGTTAGATGATTCGTTACAGTCTTCAGTGTAACCTGTTTACAAATCGCGAAAAACGTTCAAATACCGGTCTTTGGATATCATTATGGATCATCAGGCATGACTTCACTTCGTCGCGTGTTCGCAGGTTTTGTTATCTGTTTGTTTGCGATAATGGCGGCACAGAATGTGACGGCGCAAAGCAACGATAACGGGCCGGATGCCGTTCAGAAAATCGAACTGGAAAATGCCCAGAACCGCATATCGGAATGGGACGGGGCCCTTGATGACCTTGAACAGACCATCACCAGGGACGAAGTCACCAATCGCTTTATCAATGACGGGCGTGATGAACTTGAAGCAATCCATCTTGGCATCGTGACCCTTCGGGACCGTGCCGATGAACGCCTGAAACGTTTCAAGACGGCCCTTGGCAAACTGGGTGATCCCCCGGCCGAGGGACAGGAAGAAGTCCCGGCTGTGGCGCGTGAACGTGAACGCATCGGTCAGGATATCGCGCGCGTGACCGGCGTGATCAAGCAACTGGAACTTGTTGATTTCCGTGCGACAGAGCTTTCTGACCAACTGGCCGGACTGGCGCGCGAACGCTTTACAAGACGCATTCTCGGGCGTGTTGATGTGCCGCTTGATCCGGGGGTCTGGCTGACGGCGTGGAGTGAAATTGTGCGCCTGCCCAGTATGGTTCAGGCCCGATATGCCAATCTTGAGGTCGACGGACAGGCTGCTGACGAGCTGGCCGAAATTGCGCCGGGTCTCGTTCTTATGACCGTGATCGTGATTGCTGCGCTGATTGGTGGCGAAGTCATTGTCTTGCGCTATATGCCCGGTGGCTGGAAAACCGTGCCACAGGAAGACCGGGTGGCGTTGATTTCGGGAACCCGTTTTCTGTTTACGGCGATGGTGCCCGGTATTGCCCTTTTGATCGCGTACGGCATTCTTGATTCCCGTCAGGCCCTGTTAAAGGGGGCGATGGGTGACTTCATCCATCAATGTTTTGCAGCGGCCCTTTTCCTGTTGTTCGTCGGGGCAGCGATCCGCAGTGTTCATTCCCCGTTTTCACCCGCACTGCGCCGCGCGGGCACAACGCCGCGCGGGGCGCGAATTGTCGGGATTTCTTCGCTTGTCGTTGCGGTGATCTTTGCCTGGGACATGGTGTTGCTCCAGGGGGCGACCACCCTTGGAACGTCACTTGAAATCGCCCTTGTGCAGAGCATCTCGAATGTTCTGGTGATCTCGGTCCTGCTGTTCATCTCGTCACTTGGGGCGTTCTGGGTCCATGACGAGAAGGATCGTCATGAATTCTGGCCCAAGCTGGAGCGTCGCAGCCGCCGGGTTCTTAAGGCCGTCGCGATCCTGATGCCGGTTCTGATGGTGCTGGGATATGTCGCGCTGGCGCGGTTCATTCTTGAAAACCTGATGATGGGGCTGGCATTTCTGACCTGTTACTGGCTGCTGCGCGGTTATTTCCGGGCCTTGATGCATACCTATCTGGTGCGTCCGGAACCCAGTGACGACAGCAAAACCACAGATGCGGTACATGGCACGCTGTATTTCTGGCTCCGGGTTCTGATCGATGTGGTGATGGTGACGATTGCCGTGCCCGTCGCGGTGATGATCTTTACCGACATTGCCTGGACGGATCTGATCCTTGCGGTTCAGCAGGCCTTTGTCGGCATTCAGGTTGGCGGCATTCATTTCTCGCTGCGCTCGATCCTGCTTGCGGCTTTGATGTTTGTGATCGTGCTGGGCCTGATGCGGTTTTTCCAGCGGATGCTCAGCACCCGTGTCCTGCCTAACACCAAGCTTGATCAGGGATTGCAGCATTCTGTTTCGGCGATCTTTGGCTATGCAGGGATCTGTCTTGCCGTGCTTCTGGCCATTTCGGCGGCCGGGATGGACTTGTCCAACCTTGCGATCATCGCCGGTGCGATTTCGGTTGGTATCGGTTTTGGCATGCAAAGTATCGTCAATAACTTCGTATCGGGTCTGATCCTTTTGGTGGAACGTCCGATCAAGGTTGGTGACTGGATTGTGGTCGGCGCCGATCAGGGTTTGGTCAAGGACATCCGCGTGCGCGCAACCGAAATCGAAACCTTTGACCGTTCATCCATCGTCATTCCGAACTCGGAGCTGATTTCCAACCGGGTGCTGAACTGGACGCTCAAGGAACGGTCGGGCCGCGGGATTATCCGGATCGGGGTATCTTATGGGGCCGATGTCGACAAGGTTCGCGAAATCCTACTCGAAATGGCCGACAAGCGTCGCGAAATTCTGAGTTATCCTGCCCCGCAGGTTATCTTTATGGATTTCGGTGCCAGTTCGCTTGATTTTGAACTGCGCTATTTCCTGCGCGATATTGGCGATGTGATTGCAGTGGCAAGCTCGATCCGCTTTGAGCTTGTGCAGCGCTTCCGCGATGAGGGCATCGAAATTCCGTTCCCGCAGCGTGATCTTAATCTGCGCGATATTGACAAGCTGACGGATGCCATTCGCGATGCGGGTAAAGGGGCGGTGCGATCCAAACCGGTGCCAGCGCCCTCGGTCCCTGACGAAACACCGACCTCGGATGACGAGATCGAGCATGGCGCGGACCAAAAGGCGGCACCGCCATCATCGGCCAAGGACATTTCGCGTGATCGCGATGCGTCCGGGCGTGACATTCCTGATGCTGGTGGTGATCCGGACGGGGATGCACCGCGCTAGGCGTGTAATATCTAGATATCAAAAAGTGCAGCTGTGATCTTTTGGCCCATCGGGGCCATCAGATCGCGCTCGCGCTGGGTCAGCCAGCGCAGCTCGGCGATTTCGCGTGCCGGGGCAAGGGTGCCATGATAATCGGCACTAAAACAGGTCATGCGGACAATCGCTCCGTCAGGCTGATTGTGCCCACGTCCGCTAAAGGTGCCAATCTCGCGGATGCTGTCGTCAATCAGTGTGACACCAAGTTCCTCGGCAACTTCGCGGATGATGGCCTCACGGGCGGTTTCGCCCGGATCAATCTTGCCACCGGGCAGATAAAACCGGTCACGACCATGACTGCGCACCGACAGGATTTTGTCGCCATCGCGCAAAATCCAGTTGGCGGTTTCAATGACCTTGAGGGTCGGGATGTCTGTATCGCGATCTTCCATTTGGCAATCAGGGGCGATTACAGGATCGCCACATCCAGTCCGATATCGACCGCCGGGGCCGACTGGGTGATGCGCCCGACCGAGACGTAATCAACGCCGGTTGCCGCAATTGCACCAATGGTCTGAAGGTTTACACCGCCAGATGCCTCGGTCTTGCAGCGGCCATCAACAATGGCAACGGCTTCGCGGAGTATGTCCGGGCTCATGTTATCCAGCAGGATGATATCAGCACCGGCCATTGCAGCCTCTGCCACCTGATCAAGGGTGTCGCATTCGACTTCGATCTTGGGCAGATTGGCTGCACGGGCGGCCTCGACGCATTTGGTGATCGATCCGACAACACCGATATGGTTGTCCTTGATCATCACCCCGTCATACAGACCCATGCGATGGTTTTGTGCCCCGCCCATACGGGTTGCATATTTTTCCATCTTGCGCCAACCCGGCAATGTCTTGCGGGTATCAAGAAGCTTTGCCGTTGTTTCGCCCATGGCCGCCACATAGGTCCGCGTAGTGGTGGCAATGCCCGAAAGATGCTGCAGGGTATTAAGCGCCGTACGCTCGGCGGTCAGGATGCCGCGTGCATTACCCTCGACCACGGCCAGAACGTCCTTGGCCGCAATGGCATCACCATCTTCGCAATGCTTTTCGATTTTGGCATCGGGGACCAGCTTGCGGAAACACTCAAGCGCGATATCAAGCCCGGCCACCACGATATCCTCGCGGGTTTCAAGCGCGACGCGCAGGCGCGCATTGGCGGGCACGACGTTATCAGATGTGATGTCGCCGGTACCGATATCCTCAGAGAAGGCGCGATCAATGAATTCCGAAATTTCAGCCTGGGTCAGGACGGTCATGGTGGGTGCCGTATTTAATGCGATGGGAATGGCAAACAGCCCCGCAAATCTTGCGGGGCTGTGAGGTGATTTGGCCTAGGCCGCCGTGTCTTTTTTGACCGGAATGTTCTTTGACATTTCGAGCATGCGTTCAAGCGGCTTGACCGCTGCAACACGCAGGTCTTCGGGCATCACGATCTGCGGACCGTTATTGACCAGACACAGATAAAGCTTCTCAAGCGTGTTCAGTTCCATGAACGGGCAGTTGTTGCACGCGCATGATCCGTCGGCACCGGGCACCGGAATGAATTCCTTGTGCGGGGCGGCCTTTTCCATCTGGTGGATGATGTGGGGCTCGGTCGCGATCAGATATTTCTGATCCGGGCCATTGATCACATATTCAAGGATCGCACGGGTCGAACCGATATGATCGGCATGTTTCAGAATACCGTCATGACATTCCGGGTGAGCTGCGATCTTGGCATCCGGGTTCTGGGTCTTCAGACGGATCAGTTCGCGTTCGGAAAACTGTTCATGCACGATGCACGAGCCGTTCCAAAGCGTCATGTCACGACCGGTTTTCTTGGCAAGATAGGTGCCAAGATGGCGGTCAGGGGCCCACAGGATCGGTTTGTCTGCCGGGATCTGGTCAATGATCTCGGCCGCATTAGACGAGGTCACAATAATATCGGACGCGGCCTTCACCTCTGCGGAGCAGTTGATATAGGTGATGGATACGTGATCAGGATGCTGTTCGCGGAATTTGCGGAACGGTTCTGGCTGGCACGAATCCTCGAGCGAGCAACCCGCTTTCGAATCCGGCAGCAGAACGGTTTTGTTCGGGCTGAGGATTTTGGCAACCTCGGCCATGAAACGCACGCCGCAGAACACGATAACATCGGCATCGGTTTCGGCAGCCTTGCGCGACAGGTCCAGACTATCGCCAACAAAGTCGGCAAGGTCCTGAATTTCCCCATCCTGATAATAATGGGCCAGAATGATCGCGTTCTTTTCCTTTTTCAGACGCTGAATCTCAGCTTCCAGATCAAGGGTCGGATCAATCTGCATTTCCGACATTGCGTCAGCCGAGGCTTCGGCAATGGTGATCATTTCATTCATGGCGTCGTCTCATCTCGCCTGTTTGCAAGCCGGAGATAAGTCGCGGGGCCCGGCATTGCAAGTTAATGACAGTTTGGAACCTGAATATCGCCATTAGACCGGGATGGCAAGGAATAGGGCGGCAAGAAAGAGCCGCCATGCATCAGAAATGGTAAGCTGATTGATAAATCTCAGTGAAGGGGTGGCTGTGCCATTCTATGTCGGGGGCAGTTTATTAAAATGGGCGGGGCATGACGTCCTTTAAGGGGCAAAATGCTTTGGCGGTATTTTGGTCTGATCGGGTGCTGATGTGCTGGCCCATTCACGGGGTGAAAAACCGCTATCAGCTTTTACATATCAGCGTTGCACAATCAGAAGTGTGCGTCTGCCCAAGATGCGATCATAACACCCGTAACGAATGCACATGAGAGTCTTTAGATATGGATTGGGTTCCTATAGCCTTTGGTACATTTAAGGTTGTTGCCTTGGTCACGGCCATGTTCTTCGCCATCAAGTGGCATTACGATCAAGGGGAAAAGCTGGGTCGGCAGGCGGTACTGCGTGCTGGAATCAAGATTACAGCAGGCTTCGTTTTCGCGTTAACGGGCGTGGGGCTCCTCGTTCTGGTTCTTAGCAGGATGCTCGGTCTGGACTTGAGCTACTGAAACTGAAACCTGCGTTGAGATTGCCTGTTTGACTGAAATGACGAACCGGAAAGCTTCGCAGGGGCAGACCGTAAAATTTTAGATCGTCTCACGGCCGTTGAAGCATTCAGCGGCCGTTGTTCGTATTCGGATAGTTGAGCTCTGGCAAATATGGCGCCGAAATGCGGATCTATACTGATTTTTAGGCAGTAAAGTGGGATTGGAATGTAACTTTACCTTTCCTCTCGTGTGTTAAAATCAAGAAATATCCGAATAATTATTTTTTAATATTGGGAATTTCCCGATAGTTATTTTCCCTAAATAAATAAAAAATAACGAACTTGTAAATTTATGAAAAATATTCATACAGTGAAAACTGGATGTGTTTTTTGATTTTTCAAAAATATCCGGAATTATTCTAAAAATTTATTCGAAAATTCGAGGTTTCGACGGCCTGAATTCATGTGGCCGTTGTTAATTCGAGACCTCTGACGTGTCTGTAATCCAAGCCAAGTGTTTGACAGCGGGAATGTTCCTGCTCGTTTGGCCTGCCCAACGTGCGTTTCCGCGCAAGGAGCCTTTTTTGACAAATCGTACCACTTCGAAAGTTCTGAATTTTGCACGCCCGTTCAGTATGCGCGGCCTTGCAGAAGTTCTTCCTGCTGGCTCTTACAAGGTCATTACCGAGGAAACGCAGGATGAAAAACTGACCTATCCCACCTGGCAATGGGTGTCGACGCAGATTCACCTTTATACGAATTCGGACCGCCCGGAATCCTCACGCGTGCTGAGCGTCGATCCGCGCGATCTTGAAGTCGCATATCTGCGCGATCAGAAAACAATGGATGCACGCCCGCAAGTCGCGTTTTCGGCGCGCAAATCGAACAATCGTGCCAAGCGGGTTTTCTAGATTCCTGCTCTTGAAGTGACTCCGGTCAGTGCGATCTGACCGGACGGCACCTTAAACCGAAAATCCGTAATATTCCCACTCGGCGGCGCTGACCTTAAGTGCCATATGCTCGTATTCGGCCTGCTTGATTTTGGTGAATGCAGTGTGGAACCGGGCTCCTAGGGTACGTTTGTTGAAATCCGATGCGCCAAACCGGTCGATGGCTTCAAGCCAGTGACGCGGAAGATCATTCGGGGCCTTGGCGTGGCCGATTTCATCTTCGCTGGGCTTGCCCGGATCAATCTTGCCTTCAATGCCATCAAGGGCGGCACCAAGGGTGACGGCTGCGACCAGATACGGGTTGGCATCAACACCGGCAATGCGATGTTCAAAATGCCGGGTCTTGCCCGGTGTGCCCGGTACGCGAAGGGCCACAGTGCGGTTTTCAACACCCCAGTCATCCGATGCCGGTGAATACATGGCGGATGCAAAGCGACGCCATGAATTCATGAACGGGGCCAGCAACAACATGGTTTCGCCAATCGTGCCACGAATGCCGCCAATGGCATGAAGCATCAGCGGGCTGAGCGATCCGTCGGCCTGATCGGCAAACAGGTTGTTGCCGTTTTCATCTGCCAGCGACAGATGCAAATGCATACCTGATCCGGCTTCTTTGCCGAATGGTTTTGGCATAAACACGGCCTCCATCCCGAAGCGCCGGGCGCAGGTGCGGATCAGGCGTTTGGCAATAATTACATCGTCGGCGGCGCGCATCAGATCGCGATACCGGATGGTCATTTCATATTGGCCCGGACCATATTCCGAAATCAGGGTTTCAAGCGTCAGATCAAGATGCTTGGCCCCTTCATAAACCGCATCAAACAGCGGCGACATTTCGTCAATCTCGTCAACCGACATGGTATTGCGAAGCGGAGAGCGCCGCTTGGTCATCGCATAGGAGGCCGGTTGATAAAGGCCCGATGCATCCGGTGTCCGATCCACCAGATAAAATTCCAGCTCGAACGCGCCCATCGGATGGTAGCCAAGCTTTTCGGCGCGCTTGACCTGTGCGCCAAAGACATTGCGCGGGTCGACGTCATGGGGCGTGCCGTCTTCTTCATACATGCTGATCAGAAGCTGCCCGCGTCCGGTATGGGGCAGATAGCCCAGCGTGCCGGGAACCGGCCAACACCGGCAATCGCCGCCGCCGCCGGTCTGGACCAGACCGCAATCATCGACATCCTCGCCTGTCACATCCTGTCCGAACAGGGAACTTGGCAAGCCACGCCCGGATTTATAAACGCCTTCGAGTTCGTGACGGCGGATCATCTTGCCGCGACCAATGCCGTGGAAATCGGTCAGGATAATGTCGATGGCCTCGACATCCGGATATTTGGCCAGGAATTCCTGTGCTTCGGAAAGCTGCGATCCGCTGGGCGAGGTGGCGTTATGGGTGGTCACGACTTGGCATCCTGATGGTGGTATGGCGTTGGTCAATTACAGGGGGATTATTACCCCTGATAGCGCCGGAAGAAATAGCGATCTTGCGGAACGCCTTCGGGCAGCGGTTCGGCAATGGTGCCGGGCACGTCGATTTTCTGATCCGATGCGACGATTGCGCCCTTCATCAGGGCCGGTGGCAGGGTTTGACCGATGAAGGCTGCGATCCTGGCATTCAGGGCTTCATCCCCGGTGCCGACATCGGAATGCACAAGGGCAACCTTGCCCTTGAACCGTTCAACAGCCATCGGCAGGGTTTCGAAAATATCACCAAGGAAAAGATGATCGTCATCGGGAATGCATTTCGGATGGGCGGCGATCTGGCGGTCAAACACAAAGATTTCGCGATCGGGCATGATTTCACGCAGGTGGTCGAACGTCCGGCCATTGCCAAGCCCGACTTCAAGTACGATACCGTCGTAATCCTTGATCATGTCGGCGGCGGCATTCAGGCAGTCGCGTTGGGCTTGCAGGCGGCGGATAACGCTGTTCAGACGTGACATAACGGGTGAAGCTCCGGGTTTTGAAAATCTGGAATGCTATTGGATCGGATTGACGTCTTGCACACGTCATCATGCGCAAGGCGCTGAAAATCAGCCTTCAAACTTGGTTTCATCAAAGGCCGGAACACGCGCACGGAACGCATCAAGCCAGCTGACCAGCGTCGGGTACGTTTCGCGCCATTTACCGTCAAAGCGCAGATCAAGATAACCAAGCGCACAGGCAATCGCGACATGACCGATGGTAAGGTCACCCTCAAGCGACGGTGCGTTTGCACTCAGATGATCAAGGGATCGTTTGACCTTGTCGGACTGGTAGGACAGCCAGTCATCGTGGCGTTTGTCTTCCGGGCGCATCCGGGCTTCATATACCTGAAGGATCGAAGCATCGACGATGCCATCGCCCAGTGCCTGAAGGGTCAGGGCTTCCCAGCGGGCATCGCTTTCGGTCGGATGCAGGGATACGCCATCAGCCTGTGCATCAAGATATTCACAGATCACGCGCGAATCAAAAATCTTGCGACCATCATCAAGGATCAGGATCGGGATTTTGCCCAGAGGATTTTGCTGACGCAGGGTATCAGCCGGATCATTGGTGTTGGACATCTCGACGGTCAGCAGATCATAGACACCGAGAATCTTGGCAGCGATTTTGACTTTCCGGCCAAACGGCGATGGGGCACTGGAACGCAGAAGCATGATTTTCCTCCATGGGGGCAACTGGTTGCGCGCAGTGTAAGGGGGAACTGCAAGCCGGAGGAACTGAAATTTTCTCAAATGACCGATCCGGGAGCAAAACCACCCGGCGCAACAGGGCCCTAGCGTCGGGCCCGCGGGTGGGTGCCATTATAAACCGCCATCAATTGTTCCGTATCGACGGCGGTATAGCGCTGGGTGGTCGAAAGAGACGCGTGCCCCAGCAAGTCCTGAATGGTGCGCAAATCCCCGCCACCTGCCAGAAGATGGGTCGCAAAGGAATGGCGCAGCGCATGCGGGGTGGCGGTATCGGGAAGGTTCAGCAGTTCACGTACCTTGCGCATTTCGCGTTGTGCGACCTGGGCAACCAGCCGCTTGCCGCGTGCGCCGACAAAAAGCGGTTCCTTGCCATCCGGGGCAAAGGGGCAAGCGCGCACATAGTCCTCGATCGCGTCACGCACGATGGGTAGAACCGGCACAAGTCGTTGCTTGTTGCCTTTGCCCGTAATTACCATTGAATCGCCGCTTGGGCGCTGACTGGCGTTAAGGTCGAGTGCCTCGGAAATACGAAGTCCACAACCATAAAGCAGGGTGAAAAGGGCCAGATTGCGCTTGGCGAGCCACGGTTCATCTTGCCAGACACCGGCATTATCAAGCACCGCCATCGCATCATCGGGTGCCAGTGGTTTCGGCGTTGATTGTGGCAGACGCGGGTTGCGGATCGACTGCACAGCGGCATTTTGCCCGCGCCCGGACCGTTCGAGAAAACGGTAAAAATTGCGCAAGGAGGACAAGGCGCGCGCCGTCGACGTTTTGGCCATGCCATCCATGCTGCGCCGGGCCAGCCAGCTTCGAAAATCGCGCGGGTTCAGGCCCAGCAAATCTTTCAGATCGGGAACCGCGCCAAGGTGGCCGGTGACAAAACCCAGAAAGGCATAAAGATCGGCCTGATAGTTTTCCGTGGTGTGATCCGATGCCCGTCGTTCGTTGCAAAGCCATCCCCGCCAGTCGGCAATGGCTTCGCGCAGGTCATTGGGCAATGTAAGGGCGGTCAGACCGTTTGGGTCAGCCATCTGCGCACACCAAATTCGATCACTGATGCCAGGAACATGATCAGGTCATTAGCCTGTGCCGGGCTGAAATAACCCGGTTCCTTGACGCCAAAGGCCACAAGTCCGACCGGATCGCCATAAAATGGTGCAAGCCGGACGATGGCGGCTGAGCGGATATCTTCGGCGCGCGGGCCAAAAATGGCCTCGTCACCGGCATCATCGGGCAACAGCCAGACATCCTGTTCTTCACCCAGAACCTGATCAACCGCTCCAACGACCAGACGGCGCACACGCCCGTCACAGCTTGGCACCGGGGCCTCGTCACATTCTTCAAAGCACAGCGCAATCGCATCAAGATCAAGCAGTTCCGGAACCAGGTCCTGCAAGGCCTCGACAAAGGTTTCAAATCCGCGCGCATTGAGCAAGGCCAGCACCGCACGGTGAATACGGCTTTGGGTTTCGAGGTTGGATTTCGAAATATTGATCAGCTCGCTGGTCGCCCCGCGCAGCTTTTCGCGTTCGTCGCGCAGGCGGGCAACGACATATTGCTGCATGTCGGCAACACCATTGCCCAGTTCACGAACCGGCAATTCAAGACTTTCAAGCAAGTCGGGGCGCGTTGTGAAGAAATCAGGATGTTCGGTAAGGTAGGCCATCACATCGTCGGCGCGCAAAGCTGTCTTTTCCATCGGTTCCGGCTTGAAAAATGAGAAACAAAAAACCCGGCTGCCACAATGCGGGCAGCCGGGTTAAATGCATGTTAAAAACCGGCGCTGTGTCCGGTTTTTATCTGTTTCTCGGGCTTTGGGCCTGATTACAGAATGGACTGGCCGGTTTTTTCCCAGTCAGCAAGGAAGGTCTCAAGACCCTTGTCGGTCAGCGGATGTTTGGTCAGCTGGCCAAGAACCTGCGGCGGGATGGTGACAACATCTGCACCAAGGCGTGCCGAATCGACAACGTGCTGCGGACCACGTGCCGAAGCAACGAGGATCTCGGTCGTCCAGTTCGGATAGTTGTTGTAAACCTCGACGATGTCGGCAATCAGCTGCATGCCATCAGACGAAATGTCATCAAGACGGCCAACGAACGGCGAAACATAAGTCGCACCGGCCTTGGCAGCCAGGATCGCCTGACCAACCGAGAAGCAAAGGGTGACGTTGGTCTGGATGCCTTCGTCGGTGAAGGTGCGGCAAGCCTTGAGGCCATCGGCGGTCAGCGGCAGCTTGACGACGACATTGTCAGCAATCTTTGCCAGCTTGCGGCCTTCTGCGACCATGGTCTCGTAGTCGGTCGCTGCAACTTCTGCGCTGACCGGGCCGTCGACGACGTCACAAATTTCCTTGATCAGTTCGAGAAACGGTCGGCCAGACTTTGCTACCAGCGACGGGTTGGTGGTGACACCGTCCACGAGGCCGGACATGGCGAGTTCGCGGATTGCGTCGATGTCAGCGGTATCGATGAAAAACTTCATTGGATTTCCTGTTTAGGACCTGTTGTTCAATGATGCGGTTAGCTGCTAGGGTCAGAGCCATCTGATGACGGGACCAGACCCTTTGCTGTGGGACCGTTTTGTCTTTGCCTGACGGCTCGAAACTGGCAATTCCGGTTCGGCGCAACAGGCAATCTCACGGGGTTTATAATATATGAGTGCCGCAAAGGCCACATCTGGAAATCTGTTTGCTGATGATCCGGCCTTTCAGGTAACTGCACAGACCATTTCCGTGCTGCCGCCTCTGCCTTTGGCGGGGCCATATGATTATCTGGTGCCCGAAGGTCTGTCTGTTGCCCCCGGAGATTTCGTTGAAATCCCTTTGGGGCGTCAAACACAGCGCGGTGTGGTCTGGGGACCGGCGAAGGGCGATGTCGAGTCGTCGAAGCTGCGCGAGATTTATGGTGTCCTGCCGACCGAACCGATGGCCGATGTCACGCGCCGGTTCGTCGACTGGGTGTCGGCCTATACCATGGCCCCGCAAGGCGCGGTGTTACGCATGGCGATGAGCGTCCCCGACGCACTCGAAGCCCCAAAACCGATTTTCAGATTCACCCTGAACCGTGATTTTGACGTAGCGTCGCTGCGCATGACGCCGCCGCGCAAACGCGTTCTGGAGTTCTTGGGTACCCATCCCCCGATGGAACAGGGCGATATCCTGCGTGAAACCGGGGCCGGGGCCAGCGTGGTCAAGGGACTGGTCGAAGCCGGTGCGGTGCAGCGCCTGATGGTGACGCCGCCATCCCCGTTTGACTTGCCCGATCTTTCGATCCCGCGTCCCGATCTGTCCGATGAACAGACCGAAGCCGCCGATGCGCTGTGCGCGGGGGTCGAGGAGGGCGGTTTTTCCTGCACGCTTCTTGATGGTATTACCGGATCGGGCAAGACCGAGGTTTACTTTGAACCGATCCGTGCGGCCCTTGCGCAAGGCAAACAGGTGGTGGTTCTGCTGCCCGAGATTGCCCTTTCTGCGCAATGGTTGCAGCGTTTCCGTGACCGGTTCGGTGTGAAGCCCGCCTTGTGGCATTCCGAAGTCGGACAGGCGCGCCGTCGTGATACCTGGCGTGCGGTGGCTGATGGTTCGGCACGCCTTGTGGTCGGGGCGCGATCGGCCTTGTTCCTGCCCTATCATGATCTTGGTCTGATCGTGGTTGATGAGGAACATGAACATGCTTTCAAGCAGGAAGATGGCGTGATTTATCATGCGCGTGACATGGCAGTGACGCGGGCCCATCTTGGCGGCATTCCGGTGGTGCTGGCATCGGCGACCCCGTCTCTTGAAACACTGGCCAATGTCGAGGCAGGCCGCTATCAGCGCGTGGAACTTGGCAATCGTCATGGCGTGGCTGTTCTGCCAAGTGTCGAAATCATCGACATCCGTTCGGACAAACCCGAACGCAATCGCTGGATCACACCGACCCTGAAAAAGCGGCTGGTGGAAACCTTTGCCAATGGCGAACAGGCGATGCTGTTCCTGAACCGGCGCGGTTATGCGCCGCTAACGCTGTGTCGGGCCTGCGGGCACCGGTTCCAGTGCCCGAACTGCACGGCCTGGCTGGTGGAACATCGGGCCTGGGGCAAGCTTCAATGTCACCATTGCGGATATCAGGCCAAGGCACCAGATACCTGCCCGGAATGCGGGGCAGAGGGCAAGCTTGCCCCGTGCGGGCCGGGAGTCGAGCGGCTGTTTGAAGAGGCGGTGGAAACTTTTCCCGATATCCGGATCGAGGTGGCGACATCTGACAACATCATGGGACCCAAGGCCGCAGCCGAATTGGTCCGGCGCGTTCATAATCATGAAGTCGATCTTCTGATCGGTACCCAGATTCTCGCCAAGGGGTATCACTTTCCCATGCTGACCCTTGTCGGGGTGGTTGATGCCGATCTTGGTCTGGCAGGTGGTGATTTGCGGGCAGCAGAGCGCAGCTATCAGTTGCTGACCCAGGTTGCCGGGCGTGCCGGGCGTGGGGATCGACCGGGCACGGTGATCCTGCAAACGGCGGATCCGGCAAACCGGGTTATCAAGGCAATTGCGGCGGGGGATCGGGATGCCTTTAACGAGGTGGAACTGTCCCAGCGTATGACGCACGGGATGCCGCCGCATGGTCGACTTGCCGCACTTATAATAAGTGGCAAAAAGGAAAACGAAGTCGATGAAGCCGCATGGCGGATCGGTCGCGTGGCCCCACGGGGTGACGGATTGATGGTTTTGGGACCGGCCCCGGCCCCGCTTTCATTGTTGCGCGGGCGCTATCGCCGTCGTTTTCTGATCCGTGCGGACAAGGGGGTAAAGATGCAGGCCCTGATCCATGACTGGCTGTCCAAGGTCAAGACACCGGGCAGTGTCCGGATTCAGGTTGATATTGATCCCTACAGCTTTATGTAGGCCTGTTACCGAATGCCTATTGGGAGTATTGGGATTGCCACCAGTCCAGACCATCCGGACCAAGGTAGCGTTCAAAAATCGCGAGCAACCGACCATCAGAACGCATTTCGCGAATGACCCTGTCATATTCGTTCAGGAACTGCTTTTTGTCCGGGTAGTCGGATGCTTTTGAAAACGGGTTGTAATAGGCAGCCCGGCGCAGGGGTGGATACAGAAACGCTATTCTGGAACGCTCGCCGGACTGGATGGTTTCAAAGACGGTGCTGAGATAATTGACCGGAACGGCGTCAAAGCGTTGTTGCAACAGCATCGGGATCAAAAGGTCGTTCCGCGCAACGGTTTCAATATCAAGTCCGGAATTCCAGAAGGCCTGCGTGTAGGAATAACCGGCAGCCGCCCCGATTCTGAGATTGGCAAGGTCGGAAAAATCGGAAAAACGGATGTGGTTCTTGTCTTCCTTGCGAATGGCAAAACGCCAGTCGAGCAACAAATGCGCTTCGTCGGGATAAAGAAGGTAGCGCGCCCGTTCGTCATTCAGTGACAGGGTAAGGACAATATCGGAATCGCCCTGTTTGGCGTTGTGCAGCAACCGGCGGCCCGTATCGACGAAGCGGAATGTGAAGTCCGTAATACCCATCTCGCGAAGGACTTCGGTCATGATGTCGACATCAATGCCAAGCGGCTTGTTGTTCGAAGACCATTTCAGGGGCGGTTCGTTCAGGCATTCTATGATGAGTGTCCTTGCCGCAGCCGTGTGATAGGAAAATAGCAGGACACAAAGCGCAAAAAAGACGCAGCCCATTTGATAAATGGCATGTCTTTGCAGGCTTGTGTCGTTCGGCTTAATCATTTCTGCCGTCCGGTTGTGGGGCGTCAGTCTCGGCAATCAACTTGATGTCATCAGGGATTTAAAGTGAAAAACCGTTGCGAAAACAATAACGTCAGAGTGGAAACCCAGCAAACAATGTCTGACTGGGCAGAGGCAACTTTTGGTCCGGTGCAAGATCCAAAGGCGCTTTGGAACCGGGCCTTGCTCGAAATGCAGGAGCTTGGCGAAGCTGTAGACCACCAAGATCTTTCAGAAATCGGCAAGGAAGCCGCCGACGTCATGATCCTGCTGTATCGTCTGGCGAGTCAGTTTGATCTCGATCTTGATGCCGAGCTTGATGCGAAAATGGCGATCAACCGGTCCCGGACATGGTCTTCAAAAGGGGACGGAACAGGATCACACATTTGACATATATATAGGGTGTCACAAACACCCGGGTGCGAATTGCCACTGAAAAAAAGATGTGTTGAATGGGGATGCGTCTGTCGCAGAGGCGTTCGGAAAAAACAATCTGGTGTGAACTTGATTACATTTTTACGGGTTTTTGTCTGATTTCGGTTGGAAGGGTGAAAAGAATGTCTGCCGAAATCGGGGGATTCGTCGCAAAAATACCGTGACCGGGCAGATCTGAACCCGGCTGCTGATAAAGGGCGACTTATAAAATAGTCGTACGACCTCCTGAAAACAGGGTGTTTTTGCGGTGTTTTGGCCCTTCTTTGCCAAAGAATGAAAAAGAGCACCCAAATGCGCTTGCGCGGGGGTTGCCCATGCCATGGACATGTGATACCAAACGCTCGCTTCCCGGAAGGAGACCCTTTCGGGAGACCATTTTTTTATACGTATCCGAGTCGTTCTCATAACCAGAATTGAGGGCTTTCACCGGTGTCCCAAAATACTGCCGCGACCGGGCTCCAAGGGCGCTACGCCACAGCACTGTTTGACTTGGCCAAATCGGCCAAGCAGCTTGATGTTGTCAAAAGCGATCTTGAATTGCTCGACCAGGCCATCGCAACCAGCGATGACCTCCGGAATGTACTCCGCAGTCCCGTGATTTCCCGGGACGTGCAGGCCAAGGCGATGGCGGCTCTTCTGGACAAGCTTGGCGTTTCCGAGTTGACCAAGAAGACCGTTGGACTTCTGTCTCAGAAGCGTCGTCTGTTTGCCCTGCCGGGTGTTATCGATTCCTACCTTTCCATGCTCTCGGCTCACAATGGCGAAGTAACCGCACAGGTCACCTCGGCATCCGAGCTGAAACAAGAGCAAATCGAAGCCGTTACCGGCGCTCTCAAAGAAGTTGTTGGCGCCACTGTCAAAGTGGACCTTAAAGTTGATCCGGCGGTTCTTGGCGGTCTTGTCGTCAAGGTCGGTTCCCGGGTTTTTGATGCCTCGCTTCGTACCAAACTTCAGAAGCTCGAGCTCGCTATGAAAGGGGTTGCGTGATGGAAATCCGCGCCGCGGAAATCTCCGCTATTCTTAAGGATCAGATTGCCAATTTTGGCGCTGAAGCCGAAGTTGCCGAAGTCGGTCAGGTTCTGTCCGTCGGTGATGGTATTGCCCGTGTTTACGGTCTGGACAATGTTCAGGCTGGTGAACTCGTTGACTTCCCGGGTGGTATTAAGGGCATGGCCCTTAACCTCGAAGAAGACAACGTTGGTGTCGTGATCTTCGGTTCTGACCGTTCGATCAAGGAAGGTGACCAGGTTAAACGTACTGGCTCCATCGTTGACGTTCCGGTTGGTAAAGAACTTCTCGGTCGCGTTGTCGACGCGCTGGGTAACCCGATCGACGGCAAAGGCGACCTCGGTGCCAAAGAACGTCGCCTTGCTGACGTCAAGGCTCCGGGCATCATCCCGCGTAAATCGGTTCATGAGCCGGTACAGACCGGTATCAAGTCGATCGACTCCCTGATCCCGATTGGCCGTGGCCAGCGCGAGCTGATCATTGGTGACCGTCAGACCGGTAAAACCGCTATCATCGTTGACACCATTCTGAACCAGAAGCCGGTGAACGACGCAGCGAAAACCGACAGCGACAAGATGTTCTCCATCTATGTTGCAGTTGGTCAGAAACGTTCGACCGTTGCTCAGGTTGTTAAGGTTCTCGAAGAGCGCGGCGCGATGGAAAACACCATCGTCGTTGCAGCTACCGCGTCCGACCCGGCGCCGATGCAGTTCCTGGCTCCGTTCGTTGCTTGCGCAATGGGCGAGTACTTCCGTGACAACGGCATGCACGCAACCATCTTCTATGATGATCTGTCCAAGCAGGCAGTTGCATATCGTCAGATGTCCCTTCTGCTTCGCCGCCCGCCGGGACGTGAAGCATTCCCGGGTGACGTCTTCTATCTGCACTCCCGTCTGCTGGAACGCGCTGCGAAGATGAATGACGAAAACGGCGCTGGCTCGCTGACCGCTCTGCCGGTTATCGAAACCCAGGGTAACGACGTTTCCGCGTTTATTCCGACCAACGTGATCTCGATCACCGACGGCCAGATCTTCCTTGAAACCGACCTGTTCTACAAAGGCGTACGCCCGGCTGTGAACGTTGGTCTGTCGGTTTCGCGTGTTGGTTCTGCCGCACAGATCAAAGCGATGAAGCAGGTTGCCGGCTCGATCAAGCTGGAACTCGCTCAGTATCGTGAGATGGAAGCATTCGCACAGTTCGCATCGGATCTTGATCCGGCGACCCAGAAACTTCTGGCACGTGGCGCACGTCTGACCGAGCTGCTCAAGCAGCCGCAGTACTCGCCGCTCAAAGTCGAAGAGCAGGTCGTTGTGATTTATGCTGGTGTTAAAGGTTATCTCGACGCTATCGCAGTGAACAAAGTTCGCGCCTTCGAAGATCAGTTCCTGTCGGAAATTCGTTCCGCTGGTGCTGACATCCTCGATGCGATCCGCACCGAGAAGGTTCTGTCGGATGACAGCGAAACCAAGCTTAAAGCGTTCCTCGACAAGTTCGCGAAAACCTTCGCGTAAGACTGAAACTTAGGCGAAGGAGGAAACGCAATGGCTAGTTTGAAGGATCTGCGCTCGCGCATTGCCAGCGTCAAATCGACGAGGAAGATTACCTCGGCGATGAAGATGGTGGCAGCCTCCAAGCTCCGTCGTGCACAGGATGCAGCCGAAGCAGCCCGTCCCTATGCTGAACGCATGGGGACGATGCTCGGTCGTCTTGCAACTGCCGTCGGTAGCAATGAAGGCGCTCCAAAGCTTCTGGCCGGTACCGGTAAGGACAACGTGCATCTGCTCGTCGTCTTCACCGCAGACCGTGGCCTTTGCGGTGGTTTCAACGCGTCGATCGTTAAAGCAACCCGTCTGAAAGCCAAGGCACTTGTTGCCGAAGGCAAGACGGTGAAGCTGATCTGTGTTGGCCGCAAAGGCGCAGATGCGCTCAAGCGTGAATTTGGTGACAATATTGTCGCCCGGTATACCGGCATCGAAGGCAAGAAGGGCATTGACTTCTCTTCTGCTTCCGACGTTGGCGATAAAGTTCTGGCACTGTATGAAGAAGGCGAATTCGACGTCTGCACGATCTTCTATAACAAGTTCGTGTCCGCGATTTCGCAGGTTGCAACGGCACAGCAGCTGATCCCGTTTGTCGGTGAAGAAGCTGCTGAACAGGAAGAAGCTGCTGCTACTTCTGCGGTTTATGATTACGAACCGTCCGAAGAAGCCATTCTGGCTGATTTGCTGCCGCGTAACGTTGGTGTCCAGATTTTCGGTGCGATGCTTGAAAGCAGCGCATCCGAGCACGGTGCGCGTATGTCCGCAATGGATAACGCAACCCGCAATGCCGGCGACATGATCGACCGACTGAGCATCCAGTACAACCGCTCACGTCAGGCTCAGATCACCAATGAACTGATTGAAATCATTTCCGGCGCCGAGGCTTTGTAAGCGGGTCGCAGGAAGTTAACGGATAGCTTTGTCCGAGCAGGAGACAATACCTATGGCGAACAAGAAGGCGGGGAAAATTTCCCAGGTAATGGGCGCCGTCGTCGACGTTAAATTCGACGGCGAACTGCCTCCCATTCTGAACGCGCTGCATGTTGACAACAACGGTCAGCGTCTGGTTCTCGAAGTTGCACAGCACCTTGGTGAAAATGCGGTCCGTACGATCGCAATGGACACCACCGAAGGTCTGCAGCGTGGTCAGGAAGTTCTCGATACCGGTGATGCGATCTCGGTTCCGGTTGGTCCGGAAACCCTTGGTCGTATTCTGAACGTTATCGGTGAGCCGGTTGACGAACGTGGTCCGGTTAACGCAACCAGAACCGCTCCGATCCACCGTGAAGCACCTGACTTCATCGATCAGGCAACCGACACCGAAATTCTGGTTACCGGCATTAAGGTTATCGACCTTATCGCTCCGTACACCAAAGGTGGTAAAATTGGTCTGTTCGGTGGTGCCGGCGTTGGTAAAACCGTTCTGATCATGGAGCTGATCAACAACGTTGCCAAAGGCCACGGCGGTTACTCTGTTTTCGCTGGTGTTGGTGAACGTACCCGTGAAGGTAACGACCTCTATCACGAGATGATGGAATCGGGCGTTATCAATCCGGAAGGCGAATCCAAAGCCGCACTGGTCTATGGCCAGATGAACGAACCCCCGGGAGCTCGTGCACGTGTTGCTCTGACCGGTCTGACCCTTGCGGAATACTTCCGTGATGAAGAAGGCCAGGACGTTCTGTTCTTCGTCGATAACATCTTCCGCTTCACCCAGGCTGGTTCGGAAGTGTCCGCACTTCTCGGTCGTATCCCGTCTGCTGTGGGTTATCAGCCGACGCTGGCAACCGACATGGGTGCGCTGCAGGAACGTATTACCTCGACCAAAAAAGGTTCCATTACCTCGGTTCAGGCAATTTACGTCCCGGCCGATGACTTGACTGACCCGGCACCGGCAACCTCGTTTGCTCACCTTGACGCAACCACCACGCTGAACCGTCAGATCGCCGAGCTCGGCATCTATCCGGCAGTTGACCCACTCGATTCCACCTCGCGTGCTCTCGATCCGGGCGTGATTGGCAAGGAACACTACGAGACCGCTCGTGAAGTTCAGCGTATCCTTCAGACCTACAAAGGTCTTCAGGACATCATCGCCATCCTCGGCATGGACGAGCTTTCGGAAGACGACAAACTGGTTGTGGCACGTGCCCGTAAGATCCAGCGTTTCCTTTCGCAGCCGTTCCACGTTGCAGAAGTCTTCACCGGTACTCCGGGCGTGTTCGTTCAGCTCGAAGACACCATCAAGGCTTTCAAAGCGATCTGCGCTGGTGAATATGACCATATGCCGGAACAGGCATTCTACATGGTCGGCACCATCGAAGAAGCCATCGAAAAAGCCAAGAAGATGGCCGAAGCTGCCTAAGGCAGTTTCGGTCCCCCTCCGGCTAAGGAGCGAGGATTGTCATGACTGATACGACTGTACTGGAACTTGTTTCGCCGTCTGCCCTGCTCAAATCCGAGCCGGTCGAGATGGTCGTTGTTCCGGGCACGGACGGGAATTTTGGTGTGCTGCCCAAGCATTCGCCGATGATCTCGACCATTCGTCCGGGTGTCATCGACATCTATGCAGGTGGTAAGGTTTCCGAACGTATCTTCGTTGCTGGCGGTGTTGCAGAGGTTAATCCCGAGCGTTGCACCATTCTGGCAGAAGAAGCGGTACCGGTTGCCGATCTGAAAGCTGACGAAGCACAGGCACGTCTTGAGAAGGCAACTGCCGATCTCAAGGAAGCCAGCACTGCCCACGACAAGGCAAATGCCGAGCGCGCGCTTGACATTGCCCGTGCACAGATTGCTGCCCTGACCAACTAATCGTCAGTTGGAAATTTTAAAAAGGCCGTCCTTCGGGGCGGCCTTTTTTGTTGTCTGCTCGCGCGGCGGACGGATTGGGGGCAACCGGATTCTGCCGCCATTGTGCCGGGGTTTTCCTGTTTGATCTGGAGATTATCCGCGCCAGCCGGGTTGGGACCGCAAGGATGCCATTTGCAAAATCCAGCCGCCGCCAAAACCAAACAGCGCAATCACGCCAAGTGCAAACAGTCCCGTTGACGTGAAAAGCGGCGCAACCTGACTGATATTGATCGAGCCAATCGCAAAGCTTGCGGCAAGTGCAATGCCGGTTCCCATGACGATGCCAAGCATCCCGCTGACCGTTACCACGATGCCGGTTTCAAGTGCGCCGGTCTGGATGATCTGTCGGGGCTGGATACCAAGGGCGCGTAACATCGCAAGTTCCCCCGCCGCGTGCTGGCGCAAGGCGATCAGGCCGGTCACAATCACCAGCACGGCACCAAGAGTGGCAAGCACGGTCTGGGCAATCAGGATGGCGCGCACCTGATCAAACATTCCGGATAATCGTTCAAGGACCCCTGCCACCCGGATCATCGGAACATGGGGGAAGTGACCCTGCAACCGGTCTGCGACCTTTGTGACCGTTTGGTGGGCCACCAGGTCGGGTTCATGCAGGCTCAGGGTCGCGATCACACCATACGGGGGTGGCGGGTCCATGGGGGACAGGACAATCGGAAAATCAAGCGCAAGCCGGGTCCAGTCAATCTTGCGCAGATTGGCGATTTTGACTGTGATCGGTTCGCCCAGGATATTTACCGTAATCTGATCGCCGATGGTAATGCCAAGGGCAGCGGCGATGTCGGCATCAAGCGATGCCAGTCTTTCATTCACACTATCGCGCGTCCACCAGTCCCCGGCGATTAGCCGGCTTTGCGCTATCGATGATGTTGGCGCATTGGTCCAGGACAACCCGCGATCACCGCGTATGAACCAGTGGTAGCGTCTGGGTATCTCGGACAGACTGACCGGACGTCCGTTAATACGGGTAACCCGGCCGTGCAGGAATGGCATCCGGGCAAGGGATGAAATTGCCGGATCACCGGATGCGACGGCGCGGAAAGCATCGCTTTGCTCTGGCGGCAGATCAAAGAATACCAGATCGGGTGTTTGACTTGGTAAAACGGATTTAAGGTGATGACCGGCAATGGTTCCAAACAGGACCACCGCAAGCAGGCATGTGACAGCCAGTCCGAAAGATGCGGCAATGGTGATGGTCGGCGCCGACGGGCGGGCAATATTGCGCAAGGCAAGTCGCCATGCCGCCGAACCATTGGTTCCACGGGCCAATATGGAGGACCCTTTGCGCACCAGCCAGCCCAATCCGACAAAACATGCCAGACACAAACCAAGTACCGCGATCAACAGAACGGAAAACCATCCAAGATCAATCAGCCGAACCGCAAAGCCGGTTGTCGCAAGTATCAGCAATGCCGCCAAAAGGAGGTGCGGCGAACGAAGCGGACCCGATATCGCAAAGGGGGGCGCAGATTGCGAGGACTGGTCGCGAAACAGCGATGCGGCATTGACCTGACATGCCTTGCGGATCGGCCCAAGTGCGATCAGGGTGACAAAACAGACCACAAAACCAAAGATCAGGAGTGCATTGCCGGGGCCCGGTGCAATGACAATTCCGAACCGGGTTGCGACCATCGGGGCAAGGGCGATGGTGATGACATGGCTAAGAGCAAATGCCGCGATCACGGCGGCAAGGGTGACAAGCCCCACCATGCAGCCGATGGTAAAAATCAGCTGAGAGGGCCTGACACCAACGGCGCGCATCAGGGCAAATTCACTGCTGCGCGCGCTCAGGTCCGCGCGCAGGGCATTGCCGATTGCCGTCATTGTGATGGCAAAAATCGCAATTCCGATCAGGCTGGCAAAGGCAGAGGCAAAATCGCCAATACGCTCAATGCCGGGAATACCGTCATCGGCATTCACAATACGCCAGCCGCTGTCGGGAAACTGCTCTTCGATGTCGGTAATGACCCGGGCATTCGACATGCTGCTGTCGGGCGCCCGTTTCAGGCGGCTATACCAGTAAATCTGTTTATCCGATGACAGAAGTTCGTTTAACCCATAGGCATCAAGAGACACCAGAACACGCGGCCCCAGCGAAAAAAGACGAAACTTGCGTTCGGGTTCTGCCAGCAAGGTCGCGCGGATCTGATAGGTCTGATCACCGATAGTGATTTCATCATTCAGTGCCAGGCCGGACTGTTCCAGAAAGCCCGGATCAACAATCGCGCCGCCGACTCCGTCTCGGATTTCCAGCGCGTTCTGTGCTGTGATGCCGGGGGATAGCAGAAGGTCACCATAAAGCGGATATGACCGGTCAATGGCCTTTAATTCCGAAAGAATAGCGGGTGATTGTAACGAAGACCGGATCATGACGCGCTGTTCGGCCGTGATGGCAACTGTGCCAAACTTTGTCAGAAAGACTTTTTCCTGATCGGTTGGTGGGCGATGAAACAGACGCAGTGAAATATCGCCACCAATGGTCTGCTGGGCAGACTGACGCATTGCATCGCGTACCGAATGGGTCAGATTGACTGTCAGCGACAGCGTGGTGATTGCGAAGATCAGGGTGCCAAATAACGCACCAATGCCACTGCCCGGGCGTCGCAATTGACGGAGCGCGAAATACAATCCCGCAGCATAAAGCCGGATTTGGAAAGAGGGTGATGTCAGGCGGGACACGGCAGTCTCGCGGGCAGGTGGGTTACGGCGTCGGGGTAAGTGCCAACCCCAGCCAGAAGGATTCGATCATTTTCATCAGGTCGATGAATTCTGTCACATCCACGGGCTTGCGCAAATAACAGTTTGCCCCGGCGGCATAGCAAAGATCGACATCGTGATCCGCCCCCGAAGTAGTCAGGACGATAACCGGGATTGAAGCCGAATTGGGATCGTTGCGAATATCGCGCAGCATTTCGCGGCCATCCTTGCGCGGCATGTTCAGATCCAGAAGGATCAGACGCGGTCGTGGCGCGTTGCGATATGGACCATCCTGTTGAAGGAACTGTAATGCTGACATGGCATCCTTGACGTGGTGAAGCTCGACGGGGCGTTTGAATTCCCGCAATGCTTCGCGCACAAGGCGTGCGTCACCCGGATTGTCTTCAATCAACAACAGATTATTCGTTATGCCATTTGCGTGAGCCGACATTGCACCCATTATCCAATCGGGTGGGCATTTATCTTATACCCTGTCCCTGTTCCCTGCTTTGTGAGACGCTTGAATTATAATAAGAAAATATAGAAGTGGTTCCCCAACCACCGCTAACACCCCATATTAACGAATAGCATTTTTCTAATTTAGCTACCCTTAAGACTGGTTCTCATACTTTGGCACGAAAATCAATGCAATAAGGCCGTATTAAAGTAGAAATCATTATCCTTACGTATGAAACATAATGTCTCATAAGGGGTGGTGAAAGGGTAAATGGTAGAAAATTTTCATGCAAAAAGGGGGGTGATTCCGGGTTTTTACGTGCAAACGGTTCGCGATAAAGTCCGGATATGGCAATGGCTGCATCATTTTGACGCAGCCATCACAGGAGATTTGCCGTGCAACAGGATATGTGCAGGGATCTTCAACAAGCAAGACTGTTGTCTGGTCCCGCCTGGCGACTAGTTGGTTGCGATTCCGATTTCCCTGGCAAGAGTATCAAACCGTAAAACCATTTCAGGCTGGTCGGCAAAGAATTCGGCAGCCTTCTGATAGGTGGTTTGTGCTTCGTCTGTCTTGCCCAGAACCATATAGGCCTGCATCAGACGCGCCCAGCCATCCGGGTCATTTGGTTCGCTTTCGAGGCGTTCGGCAAGACGGTCAACCATCCCGTTAATCATTTCCTGCCGATCTTCGGGGGTCATTTCCTGGGCAGCTGCCACGTCGTCCTGACTGGGACCAGCCATTTGCGGGGCTGTGGCAACTTTCAGACGGCCCTCGATATCAATACCCTGCGCGAGGGCTGCATCATTGATGCGCTCAACCACCATCGGAACCCAGTTGGCATCGCCAGGTGCAGCATTGACCAGTTCAATCCAGCGATCAACGGCAAGGGCGATGTTGCCATCCTGTGCATCGGCAAGGCCCAGATAATATCCGATGCGCGGGTCCCGGCTATCGGTGGTGTCAGCTTCTTTCAGAACACCACGTGCTGTGGCATTGATCTGGCCATTGTCCCCGCGGATCAGGCTTTCGGCATACATGGCAAGATAATCGCCATCCCGATCCGAAAGCTTGACGGTTTCAAGGAAGGCGGTCTGGGCTTCAACCGGGCGCCCAAGCGCCATCAGGCTGGCCCCCAGAAGTTCCCAGCCTTTAAGGTTTTTCGGATCATTGATCAGCTTCTGCGAAAGGTCGCTGACCGCGCGGTTCAGGACATCGGTGCGTTCGCTGTTGGTTGCCTGTGCATGACGAATGGCGTCGATTTCATCGGCACGACTGGCAATCGGGCGATCAGGCAGGTCAGGCCGACCAAGATCAAGATAAATTCCCAAACCGCCGGTCAGGAACACCAGAATGGCAATGACGGAAACAATCCGGATTGGTGACCCGACCAGTCCCGACGTTACATTTTCGGTTCTGGTCTTGATGCGCTGATCCGCATTGAGGATGCGGCGCTGTACTTCGATGCGCGCAGCATTGGCCTGTTCGGTACTTAAAACACCGCGTTCGATATCGCGGTCAATCTCGGCCAGCTGATCGCGATAGACTGCAAGGTCGTGATCAAGCTCGATGTTGCCGGTTTCTTCGGAACCAGAAGCCCCGGTTGCTGATTGGTGCTGTCGCAAGACAGGCCAGAGAACAAAACCCGCAACAAGAAGCGTAATGGCGGCAAGAACAATCCAGATGGTCATAAGGTTTCCTGTCGTATCGCTTATTCTGCAGGAACGGCCTTGGCCGCTGCTTTGGGGGAACGGGTGGGGGCGCCAATCCGGTAGCGTCGGTCAGACAGTGACATCAGACCACCAAACACCATGATAAGTCCACCTGCCCACATCCAGGGGATCATCGGTTTGACATAGAAACGCGTGATCCATTTGCCGCTTTCATCCTGATCACCAATCACGGCATAGATATCGCCGGTGAAACTTGAATGAATGCCTGCCTCCGTGGTGGGCATCCCTTCGACCGTATAGACACGTTTTTCCGGTGTCAGGACAAGGGTGCGTTCGCCCGGGGTGGTAATTGTGACGGTTGCCTGACGGGCAACAAAGTTTGGTCCCTGATATTCACGGATATCAGAAAGGGTAAAGGTATGGTCTGCGACATGCGCACTTTCACCCACGGCAAGGGACTGAACGGCTTCGTTTGTCCACGCCTGTGACCCGGTAATCCCGGCAACCACAATGGCAACACCGGCATGGGCCAGCATCGTACCATGCGCCGAGCGCGGAAGATTGCGCATCCGGCGCAAACTGACACCAAGCGGCTCACGCATGAGCTTGATCCGTCCGGCCCATTCAAGGATTGATCCGACAAACAGCCATGCTGCAAGCCCCATCCCGAACAGGGCAAAGGCCGGACCGCCTGACAGCCACATCGTAATCAGGACGATGACCACTGTGGCAGCCAATGCGATTTTGAGCTTGTTGAAAACGCCCAGAAGGTCGGCGCGTTTCCACGGCATCAACGGACCAAAGGCCATGGCAATGATGACCGGGGTCATGATCGGCACAAAGGTCGAATTAAAGAATGGTGCACCAACAGAAATCTTTTCGCCATTCAGGGTTTCAAGCAACAGCGGATAAAGCGTTCCGAGCAACACCATGGCTGCGGCAATCGACAGAAGCACATTGTTGAAAACAAGCGCGCCTTCGCGCGAAATCGGCTGGAACAATCCGCCGCCCTTAAGGCTGGGTGCACGCCATGCATAAAGGCAAAGCGACCCGCCAACCGTAATGAACAACAGGAACAGGATAAAGACCCCGCGGGTCGGATCGGTGGCAAAGGCATGCACAGATGTCAGCGCGCCCGACCGCACAAGGAAGGTTCCCAAAAGCGAGAAGGAAAAGGCAAGGATGGCCAGGAAGATGGTCCAGCTTTTCAGCGCATCACGCTTTTCAACCACGATGGCCGAATGCAGCAACGCTGTGCCCGCAAGCCAGGGCATGAAGGATGCGTTTTCAACCGGATCCCAGAACCACCAGCCGCCCCAGCCGAGTTCATAATAGGCCCACCAGGAACCCAGCCCGATCCCCGCAGTCAAAAAGACCCACGCCGCCAGCGTCCATGGACGTACCCAGCGTGCCCATGCCGGATCAACCCGGCCTTCAATCAGGGCAGCGACCGCAAAGGCAAAGGCAACCGAAAAGCCGACATAGCCCAGATACAGGAAGGGCGGATGAATGGCGATGCCCGGATCCTGAAGCAACGGGTTCATTCCCTCGCCATCAAGGGGCGGGTTGATCACCCGTTCAAACGGGTTGGATGTCAGAACGATGAACAGGATAAAGCCAACCCCGATCAGTCCCATGACACCAATCACACGCGCCAGAAGCGGCGGCGGAAGATTCCGTCCAAAGGCGGCAACCGCCCCGCCAAACAGGGTCAGGATCAGCACCCAAAGCAGCATGGACCCTTCGTGATTGGCCCAGACACCGGTGATCTTGTAGATCATCGGCTTGGATGTGTGGCTGTTTGACAGCACATTGAGAACCGAGAAATCGGATGCGACATAGGCATAGGTCAGCGCCAGAAAACTTGTGGCGACCAAAGCAAAACAGGTGATGGCCAAACGTGGCGCAACCGCAAGAAGCACAGGGTCCCGGCGCGAGGCGGCCAAAAATGGCAAGGTCGCCTGAGCAAGTCCGATGACCAGTGACAAGATCAATGCGTAATGTCCGATTTCTACAATCATTAGGTTCTCTCTCATGCGCCCGATTGCGAGATATAATCTCTGAAAACAGGCTTTGAAACCTTGCGGAATATCAAATATGCGCTATTTGCTGCACAACGCAGGGCAAAAATGTGGCAATAGTCATTACATATTATGCTCAAACAGGCTATAAAACCGCTGTCAGGTGGCAGATTGGTAGGCCAGAGGTCAACAACGTATGAGTCAATGTCCTGTCATTGACATAGCGCAGAAGGAAACCTGGGCGCGTCGCGCGACGACGGCTTCCATTGTCATTGCTGCGACTCTGATCCTGATCAAGGCTGTTGGCTGGTTCCTGACCGACTCAGTAAGCCTCCTTTCGTCCATGATTGATAGTATGCTTGATGTTGGTACGTCTGTGATCAACTTCATGGCCGTACGTTCTGCATGGCGTCCTGCCGATCATGACCATCGTTTCGGGCATGGCAAGGCCGAACCGCTTGCCGGCCTTTTCCAGTCTGCCTTCATGATCGGGGCGGCTGTTCTGGTTCTGGCCGAAGCCGCTTCGCGTCTGAGCGCGCCAAAACCGATTTCCTTTGCCGTTGAAGGCATGTGGATCATGGCGGTTTCACTGGTGATGACCGTCGGTCTGGTGCTGTTGCAGCGCAAGGCTGTCCGTATGTCGGGCTCCGTCGCGGTCGATGCCGATTCCATGCATTACAGCAGTGATATATTGGCAAACCTTGCGGTCATTATTGCACTTTTTGCCGGAGTATCGGGCTTTGCCTGGGCCGATCCGGCGATTGGCGCGCTGGTGGCAAGTTTCCTGCTTTATGCTGCGATCAAGGTCGGGCGGAATTCGGTCAAGGTCCTGATGGATGCCGAATTGCCCGATTCCGACAGCCAACGCATCATTGAACTGACCATGAAAAATGCATCGGTGATTGGCATTCATCGTCTGCGGACCCGTTCATCAGGTGTGCATCGCTTTGCCGAGATCGAACTGATCATGGATGGCGGCATGTTGATGCGCGAAGCCCACACCATTTGTCATCAGGTGATGGACAGCATCCGTTCCGAATATCCTGACCTTGATATCACCATCCACCCGGAGCCGCCCGAAGACATCCATCTTGATGAATTCAGCGGCTATACCGAGGATCCGGAATTCTGGCATACCGGGCGCGCCAAGCGTGCCGGTCAGCATGACATACCCGTTTCCAATTCGGGCGGCGAGATTGCCGCGATGGGGCGCTAGGACGCGCCAAAGAGTTTGCCTTGTTGGCGATAGCAGTTTCACTGGCGCAAAAAAGTGGCGGACCCTTTCGGGCCCGCCTTTTCTTCTTTGGTTTGCTGTGTCGGAACTCAGAGAACCGTAAGCATGCTTGCAACCAGCGGATGGCGAACAATGTCTTTGTCACGCAACTGGACGCAGGCGACATCTTCAACATTTTCAAGTCGTTCGGACATTTCCGAAAGACCCGACATTTCCGGCAGAAGGTCGGTCTGATCGGGATCACCGGTCAGGATCATGGTTGAATTCCAGCCAAGACGCGTGACCAGCATCTTGAGCTGTCCGTATGTGCAGTTCTGGGCTTCGTCGATGACGACGAAGGCATTGTTAAGCGTACGGCCGCGCATATATCCGATTGGTGCAATTTCGATGGTGCCATCGGAAAGATAGGTGCGCAGACGTTTGGTTCCGAGGCGATCATTAAGTGCGTCATAAAGCGGGCGAAGATACGGGGCCATCTTGGCTTCGACGTCACCGGGCAGGAAGCCGATATTTTCACCTGCTTCAACAGCCGGGCGGGCCAGAACGATGCGGCCGATATCGCCTTTATCAAGGGCTTCGACAGCTTTGGAGACTGCGATATAGGTTTTACCTGTTCCGGCCGGGCCAAGGGCAAGAACAAGGTTGAAGGCATCAATGGCCTCCATCAGTGCGGCCTGGTTTTCACTTTTCGGGCGGATGTTGCGGCGGTAGCTTTGATCGCGTTGTCCTTTCGGTTCTGCGGCTTCCCCCTGAAGCGGGTGCCAGTCAGCGTTCTTTTCATCGAACAGTTCATGGACATTGTTGTCGGACTGTTGCGGACGGTTACGACGGCGTGCTGCGCGCTTACCCATGACGATCACCTCATCAAATGTGCCAAAAAAGCAAAACGCGCCATTCCGTCATGGAAAGGCGCGCATTCAATTTTCATCTTGCGATGGAAGTGGCGGTAGGAGTTTCCGCCGGTCACAGCATGTTGCATGTGCGATCCGGGGGGCGAAAATTCTCGTTGTAAGACGCTTTTTCGCGGCACTCGGGAACTCCTCCTGCGGTCCAGTGATTGACCGTTAATTGGAATCGTACCCCTATATGCAGTGTCTTGTCACGATTTTTTGCGCGATTAAATTTTCGTGAATCTGGAAAATGAGTCTTTTCATATATTTATCCCGCATATGCGAAGGAACTTTTTGTTCAACTCTGCGGTGTGGCGGTCATTCTGGTCGGAAGAGCCGCGCTGATGATCCAGCTGATGGTCAAAAACGCAATCGATGTCACAAGGCACCCGACCAGTCCGCCATAGTAATAGGCAATACCCGAAAGAATGGTGCCGCTCAGGCGTCCGATGGCGTTGGACATATAATAGAAGCCGACATTCATCGCGACCTTGTCCCCCTCGGCATAGGCAAGGATCAGATAGGAATGCAGTGACGAATTGACCGCAAAGACAATCCCGAACACCAGCAAGCCGCCAAGAACGGCAAGTTCCGGGGCGAAGTCCTGAACGATGGCGGCGGCAATTGCGGTTGTCACCGCGATCAGGGCGGCAATCCAGAACCGGGCGGTTCTGCCATCGGGTTCATGGGATTGCGCGCGCAGCATCTTTGGGGCGATGGCCTGAATGAAGCCATATCCGATAACCCAAAGCGCCATGTAACTGCCGACTTCGATGTGGCTCCAGCCAAGTTCGGCTGCCAGAAAGACCGGAAGGCCGACCACAAACCAGATATCGCGTGACCCGAACAGGAACAGCCGTGCCGCTGACAGGACATTGATCTTGCGGTCGCGGGAAAAAACATCGCGGAATTTGGGCTTTATCTTGCCTGCCGGACCTGCCATCGCATCGCCAAGCGAAAGCGCAACCGCGATCAGTGTAATGGCAAGGCCACCGGCCATGGCAAGTAATGCACCGGAAAAGCCAAGCCCGGATAAAAGGGCGCCACCCATGAAAAAACCGACACCCTTAAGGGCATTTTTCGATCCGGTCAGAAGCGCAACCCATTTGAAAAGTGCCCCCTCGGCATTGGCAGGCACCAGAACCTTGATTGCCGATTTGCTCGACATCTTTGTCAGGTCCTTGGCGACACCTGATGCGGCCTGAAGCCCCATGACATAGGCGACCGAAACCGCCGGAAGCCAGTCCGGACTGGTCAGCGACAGGGCTACAAGCGATGCGATCTGAAGAACCAGACCGCAATAAAGCGTAAAGCGCAATCCGCGTGCCTGTGCTACCCAACCGCCGACCAGATTGGTAACGACCCCGGCGACTTCATAAAGAATGAATAAAAGCGCGATCTCGAACGCGGAATAGCCCAGCGCATGGAAATGCAGCAGGACAAGCATCCGAAGCGCCCCGTCGGTCAGGGTAAAGCCCCAATAGGCCCCGGTCACCAGCGCGTAATTGCGGATTGCAGCCGACATCAATTGTCCCCTTACAGGCCTTGTGCGACTTTGGCAGCGAGATCAGCCATCCGGCAGACATATCCCCACTCATTGTCATACCAGGCCAGTATTTTGACCTGCCGTTTGTCGATCACCATGGTTGATCCGGCATCAATGATCGATGAGCGGGAATCGTTCAGGTAATCAACACTGACCAGCGGGCGTTCCTCGTAACCAAGGATCCCGGCCAGATAGGTTTCAGATGCCTCGCGCATAAGGCGATTGACGGTTTCAACATCGGTATCGCGCGCAACCTCGAACACGCAATCGGTCAGCGATGCGTTCAAAAGCGGCACACGCACGGCAATCCCGTTCAGTTTGCCCGCAAGCTCCGGATAGATCATGGTGATTGCGGTGGCTGAACCGGTGCTGGTCGGGATCAGCGATTGCAGGCATGAGCGCGCCCGGCGCAGGTCATTATGTGGCAAATCGACAATGGTCTGGGTGTTGGTCACATCATGAATGGTGGTAATCGATCCATGCACGATGCCAAGCTTTTCATGCATGACCTTGACGACGGGTGCCAGACAGTTGGTCGTGCAGCTTGCCGCCGTCAAAAGATGATGGGTCGCCGGATCATAAAGATCATCATTGATCCCATAGACGATATTAAGTGCGCCTTCCTTGACCGGGGCGGCGACAATCACCTTCTTCACTCCCTGATCAAAATAGGGCTGAAGTGTTTCGGGTGTTTTGAACTTGCCGCTGCATTCCAGAACGATGTCGCAGCCCATTCCGGCCCAGTCGGTATCACCCGGTGTCGGATTGTCGCTAAATGAAATTCTGTGGGTCTGATCAATCACCACCTGATCATCGATACAATCGACCCGGTTGGTCCAGCGCCCGTGAACGGAATCAAACTCCAGAAGATGGGCTGCTGTTTTGGCGCCGCCCTTGATTTCATTAATATGAACGAAATCAAGGTTCGGGTGTCCCCATCCGGCACGCAGAACCAGCCGTCCCATGCGCCCGAAACCGTTAATGCCAACGCGAATTTTTCTGGTCATATCACTATCCTGAAATTTCCAAGGCTGTTGATGGCCCGTTACATGTTCGGGGTCTGGTTGGCCGGGGCGAACCAGCCACGCGACCGGTTGGCAATTGCGACAAGTGACAGCATCACCGGCACCTCGACCAGAACACCAACCACGGTCGCAAGGGCGGCACCCGATGAAAACCCGAAAAGTCCGATGGCGGTGGCAACAGCAAGTTCAAAGAAGTTCGATGCACCAATCATCGCAGACGGGGCGGCGATCCTGTGTTCAACACCCAGAAACTTGTTGGCGACATAGGCGATTGCGGCAATGAAATAGGTCTGCAAAATGATCGGCACGGCCAGAAGGGCAATGATCATCGGCTGTGCAATGATCTGCTGGCCCTGAAAGGCAAACAGCAGGACCAGCGTGCTGAGCAGCGCAATCATCGAAAGCGGTTTGAGCTTTGCATCAAAGGCGTTGAAGTGATCAATCCCGCCCTTCATCAGATGACGGCGAATTGCCTGCCCGAAAATCACAGGGATTACGATAAAGGCGATGACCGATATCGTAAGTGTTTCCCACGGAATGGTAATCGCCGAGATGCCCAGCAAAAGTGCAACAATCGGGGCAAAGGCAAAGATCATGATCGTGTCATTCAATGCCACCTGCGTCAGGGTGAAGTTGGCATCCCCCTTGGTCAGATGCGACCAGACAAACACCATTGCCGTACAGGGTGCTGCACCAAGCAAGATCAATCCGGCGATATAGCTTTCAATCTGGGCTTCGGGCAAAAGCGGGCGGAACAGAAACCCGATGAACAACCAGCCAAGAGCGGCCATGGTGAACGGCTTGATCAGCCAGTTCACGCCAAGCGTCACACCAATGCCGCGCCATTGCTGGCGGACTTCGTGCAGGGCGCCGAAATCAACCTTCATCAACATCGGCACGATCATCAACCAGATCAGGATCGTGACAGGAAGGTTGATCTCATAGGCGGTCAGATTACCAATCGCTTGAAACTGATCTGGCAAAAGCTGGCCCAGAATAATGCCCACAACGATGCTGGCCGCGACCCAGACCGTCAGATAGCGTTCAAATAATCCCATGGTGCTTTTCTCTGATGCGCTGTTCATGCGTCCTCATGATCTGATATCTGGCCAATTTTATCGATTTCCTGCTGCAAGGACATCCGGTCCAGTGATTTGAATGGCAGGCTGGTAAAGACCGAAATCCGGTTGCGCAGCATGCGATAGGTATCGGCAAAGGCCAGACGTTTTTCGGCTTCGCTGCCGGTGGCGTCGGCCGGGTCGGGCACGCCCCAATGGGCCGTCATCGGCGATCCCGGAAAGATCGGGCAATCCTCATTGGCGGTGGCGTCACAGACCGTGAACACGAAATCAAACTTGATGATGTCCTGTTCGGAATAGACCTCCATCGCCTTGGAGGAAAAGGCATCCGTGTCATGGCCAAGACTTGCCAGCAGTTCCTTTGCATAGGGATGGACCTCGCCACGCGGATAGGATCCGGCGCTATAGCCAAAGAAGTGGTCGTACCCTTCCTTCTTCAGGATGGCTTCGGCCAGAATGCTGCGTGCCGAATTGGCCCGGCACAGGAAAAGCACATTATAGGTACCGCCAGACATGTTTCCGTCCTTTGCAAAGACAGGTTGGATTAACAGCAATCGCCCTTGGTCGCAGGAGAAAGCCCACACAGTTCAGGTCGCCCCTGACAGCAGTCATCTGTCAGAAACCCAAGCAGATCGCGCATTTCTTCGGGCACGATCCGGTAAATCATTGATCGTCCGTCACGTGTCGCCCTGATCAGCCCGGCATTGCTCAATGTCGCCAGGTGTGAAGACATTGTGTTGTGCGGGATACCGATCTGGCGCGCCAGTTCACCTGCGGCCATGCCGGTGTCTCCGGTCGTGGCAAGCAGTCGAAAAGCAGCCAGTCTGTGTTCCTGTGCCAAGGCGGCAAGCGCGGTAATTGCGTTATTTGTGTCCATATGTCGGGAAATATCGACATATCTGGGAAAAGACAAGTGACAATTCTGTGTCATCCGCCGTCCTCGACAGACAGGTATGGGGATTATTCAATATATACAGTGCATTAAGGAATGCTGGAAAATATCTTTAAATAACTAGAAGCATAGTTATAATGAATGCATGAAAGAAAAAGACATCGCACCTGCCTTTGCCGCACTGGGTCATGAAGCCCGACTGAAAATCTATCGTCAACTGGTCAAGGCCGGGCGGGATGGATTGAATATTGGCGAAATCGGTCGTTTGCTCGGACTTCCGGCATCTACCCTGGCCCATCATCTGGGCACGCTGGTTCAGGCCGGTCTGGTGACACAGGAAAAGCAGGGCCGCGAAACCCGCAACCGCGCCGATTTTGATGTGATGCAAAATATTGTCGGCTTCATTGCTGATGAATGTTGCAGTGGTGTTGATCTTTCCGTTCTGACATCTGCCGCCGAGGCGGAATAAACCAGCAGTAATTCAGGGGCTTGCAGACGCGGGTCTTTCATTTGCGATAATATAACCAATTTTCTAGGGATATAGATATGACTGCCCTGACCATGCAACTTCGCCGTATTGGTGTATCGGCCCGTCAAATTGACCGGGTTCTGTTGGCGGCCTTGGCCATATTGCTGGCGGTCTATTTGTTTGATCCCGCCCGGCTTGTGCCCAGTATCACCTTTACCCTTGATGCCTTTATCGGGACCGCGCCCTATTTGCTGCTGTCCATCGGGATCGCCGCCTATGCGACGGCAAGCGGGGCGGATAACCTGATTTCGCGCGCCTTTGCCGGGCATCCGGTGCGGATGGTCTTTACCGCCGCGGCCTTCGGGGCTTTGTCGCCATTCTGTTCGTGCGGTGTGATCCCGCTGATCGCTGCCCTGTTGGCCATGGGGGTTCCGCTTGCTCCGGTTATGGCGTTCTGGCTGGCGTCGCCTGTGATCGACCCGGCGATGTTCGTTCTGACCGCTGGTACATTGGGCACCGACTTTGCGGTGATCAAGCTGGTTTCTGCCATTTTCCTTGGTCTGATGGGGGGCTTTGTCACCATGTGGCTGGTCGGACGCGGTTTCCTGTCTGATCCCTTGCGCGACGGGGTCGGGAATGGCGGATGCGGCGGGGCGAAGGTCCGTGCCCCCAAGGATGTCGTCTGGAAATTCTGGCAGGATGGCGAACGGGTGATGAAGTTCCGCAAATCGGCCATCGCCAATGTAATCTTTCTGGGGAAATGGATGGCCTTTGCCTTTTTGCTTGAAAGCATGATGGTTGCCTATATCCCGGCAGAAAGCGTCAGCGGTTTGCTTGGTGGCGAAGGTGTCGGGCCGATTGCCATTGCAACCCTTGTTGGTGTTCCGGCCTATTTGAATGGTTATGCCGCCCTTCCGGTGATGCAGGGCCTGATTTCACAGGGTATGCAATCAGGGGCCGCAATGGCGTTTCTGGTGGCGGGCGGGGTTTCGTCGATCCCGGCGGCGATTGCGGTCTTTGCGCTGGTCAAGAAGCCGGTTTTCGCCCTTTATCTGGCATATGCGCTGGCTGGATCGTTTGCAATCGGGGTTGTTTCGCAGGTTTGGCTGGCCTGAACATGGCAATACATGCCCGATATGACGAATTCACGGTGGCAATAGCGGTAAAAATCGCTACATTGCGCGCCAAGATTTCATATCGGATTAAAGTTGATAACCATGTCGATGATTGACCAGCAGGTATCGCGTCGCCGTACCTTCGCCATCATTGCCCATCCGGATGCGGGTAAAACCACCCTGACCGAAAAGCTGTTGCTGTTCGGGGGGGCCATTCAGATGGCCGGTGCGGTGAAGGCGAAAAAGGAACAGCGTGGCGCACGTTCGGACTTCATGAAGATCGAACAGGATCGCGGTATTTCCGTGTCTTCGGCTGTGATGACCTTCGAGTTTGAAAAAAACATCTTCAACCTGCTTGATACGCCGGGCCACGAAGACTTTTCCGAAGATACCTATCGCGTTCTGACCGCAGTTGATTCTGCCGTCATGGTGATTGACGGTGCGAAGGGCATCGAGGCCCAGACGCGCAAGCTGTTTGAGGTCTGCCGTCTGCGTGACGTGCCGATCACGACCTTTGTAAACAAGCTTGACCGTGAAGCCCGTGATTCGTTCGAACTGATTGATCAGATCGAACAGGATCTGGCACTTGATGTGTCGCCGGTGACCTGGCCGATTGGCTCGGGCCGTGATTTCCATGGCTGTTACGATCTGGTCAATGATCAGCTTCTGTTCATGGAAAAAGGCGGTAATGTCGTCAAGGAAGCCATTCCGATCAAAGGTCTTGATGATCCCAAGCTTGATGAACTGATCCCGGATTACCTTCTGGAAAAGCTGCGCGAAGAAGTCGAAATGGTGCGCGAAATTTGCCCACCATTTGATTTGCAAAGCTATCGCGAGGGGCATCTGACGCCGGTCTTCTTTGGTTCGGCCGTCAATAACTTTGGCGTGCGTGAACTGTTGCGCGGAATTGGCGAAATCGCACCGACCCCGCGCCCGCAGGAAGCGGCAACGCGTCTGGTTGACGCGGTCGAGCCAAAGGTTGCGGGCTTTGTGTTCAAGGTGCAGGCGAATATTGACCCGAACCATCGCGACCGCATTGCCTTCATTCGTCTGTGTTCCGGTCATTTCAAGCGCGGCATGAAGCTTAAACATGTGCGTGCAGGCAAACAGATGGCGGTGCATAACCCGATGCTGTTCTTTGCCAATGAACGTGACATTGCGGAAGAAGCCTGGCCGGGTGACATTATCGGCATCCCAAACCACGGGACGCTTCGTATCGGCGATACCCTGACCGAGGGCGAAGATCTTCGCTTCCGCGGTGTTCCGGCCTTTGCCCCGGAATTGCTGCAGAAAGTCCGTCTTGATGATCCACTCAAGGGCAAGCATCTTCAGCGTGCACTCGAACAGCTTGCCGAAGAAGGCGCATCACAGGTCTTCAAGCCTATGATGGGCGCAGACTGGATCGTCGGCGTGGTCGGTCAGCTTCAGTTTGAAGTTCTGAAAGAACGCATCTCGGCCGAATATGGCATCAAGGTGCATTTCGAACAGACCCCGGCCTATGCTGCGCGCTGGGTCGTCGGTGATGATCCCCTTGAAATCAAAAAGTTCCGCGATTCCAACCAGTCGGCCCTTTTTGAAGATCATGATCAGACGCTTGTCTTCATCGCGCGGAACGCCTGGCATCTTGAAACCACGCAACGCGACTGGCCGAACCTGAAATTCGAAGCCACCCGCGAACAGAATATGGTCGCTGCCTAGGCATGAACATGCCGGTTCAGACACACCAAAACAGGATGGCGGCAATCGACGGGTTGCGCGCCATCGCTGTTTTGATGGTCGTCGCATTCCACTATCTGGGTCGCTGGCCCAATGACTATACCGGATTGTCATTCGCGCCGATGTTCGAGTTTGGTTGGCTCGGCGTTGATTTGTTTTTTGTGATCAGCGGCTATTGCATTGCCATGACCGCCGAACGGACCGGATCACTTGCGACATTCTGGGGGCGGCGTTTCGGGCGGTTGTACCCGGCATATGTCACCGGTGTATTTCTGACCTTTGCACTGGTCAGCTATTTCGGTCTGCCTGGCAAGGAAGTCACCGTTCTTCAGGCCTTGGGAAATCTGCTCTTTCTCAATGCTGTCGCCATGCCACCAGTCGATGGTGTCTATTGGAGCCTGATCGTCGAACTCAAATTCTACTTTATCTATGGCTTCCTGCTTTGCATCAGCCGTCGTCCATCGATCATTCTGGGCGGAATGGTTGGCTTGTTCTTGCTTGGACTTGGATTGCGCTTGGTCGGGATTGATCATTTCGACCGGATTATCCGGCCGGAACATATCATTCTGTTCCTGATCGGGGCGGCGCTGTTCTTTGCCCATACGCAGAATTCAGGTGCGCAACAACGCCCCTATTACCTGCTTGCCGTTTGTGCGTATCTCGCAAGTTTTACGACCGGGGCTTATGACGTTGTGGTGCCATATGCCGCCGTGACGTTGCTGGTCGGTATCATCGTCATTGCAACGCGACGGTTACCGGTTTTGAGCATCTTGTGGCCGGTTGGTCTGATTTCTTACAGCTGGTATCTGCTTCATCAAAATATTGGTCTGCTGATCATTCGTGCGGCGACCAATGCGGGAATTGGCGATGCACTTGCCGTTACAATTGCTGTGATCGGAACGCTTGCTCTGTCGATGATGCTGTATTTCGTCTTTGAAAATCGCACCATGCGCAAACGGGCCAACCAGCTGTTTGAAAAGATATTCTCTATCCTCAAGCTAAACCGGTTGGCCAAACAGCCTGCGTAACGGCTACGACCATCAACTGATGAAATATCGGCCAAGTCCCACCAGAACCATCCCGACTGCCATTGCGGCAAACAGGTTACGTGCAAGGGCCATGGTAACGACTGTTGCCGCCGCACCGGCAATTCCGATGGCGCCTGCCGACAGCGCACTGGGCACCCAGACCGAAATCAGAACCGCACCGGGAAGACGTTCAAGCACATGCGCCCAGCGACCATGTTGTGGCAAACGATCCGCCATCAAAAGCCCGCCAAGGCGCATGCCATAGGTCACGGCGGCCATGCCAAGGATGGTCAGAACGGCTTCAAGGCTGAAACTTGTCAGATCAGGGAACTGGTTCATTTGCCGGCCTCCGGGCTGAGCGTAGCTGTGGTGCCAGTACCTTCTGGCGCGCCATAGGCATCGCGACCTTCAACCGCAATCTCGGCTTCAAGGCTGTCGTCATCCATATCCGGACGCCAGGTCAGGGCGGCGGTGACAACACCGGCACCCGCACCGGCCAAAATCGACCAGGTGCCGGGCAAGGTGTAATGTCCGATGATCGATCCGATGGCGGCAGCCACCCATGGCAGAAGGTCAACCTTGCCCTTCCACATGCCAATGGTCAGGGCCGCAAAAACAGCGGTGAAGGCGAAATCAAGTGCATAGACTTCCGGGTCGGGAATGCCGCCGCCCAGAAGATACCCGATCATGTTGCCTGCCGCCCAGACCACACCAAGGAAGATACCGCCACCGAGCAGAAATCCCGGATTGGCAAGATTTTCCTGGGTCATTGAGACGGCCCAGTTTTCATCGGCAACCATATGCATGCCGCAAATCTTGACCCAAAGCGGACGGCCTTTAAAAACCGGGCGAAGCGATGCGCCAATCAGGATATAGCGCATATTGATCACAGCCGTGGCAACGATGATGGTCGCGGCCGGGATGGTTTCGCGCCACAGATCAACCGATACAAATTGCGCTGATCCGGCAAAGACCGTCAGGCTCATGAATAAAAGTTCGCCCAGCGACAAGCCGCGCTGGGACGCAAGAACACCAAGCACCGCACCAAAGATGATGGTGCTGGGCAAAAGCGGCAGACAGGCAAGTGCGCCGCGTCTGATGGTATCAGAGTCGAAATGCCCGATTTGGGCAGGTCCGGGGCGTGACATTTCCGACGTTTCCTGTTGGTTGTTTGCCGGTTCATTCGGGGCGACCGGCAATTTTGGTGGTAGGCGAGGAGCCTGATCATACAGGCTCCAATATGGGACACAGGAAATAGGGCGTATTGGACGATATTGCTATTGGTGATTTCCTAGTCGCGTTTGGCGCCAAAATCCTCGATCAAAAGATCAAGAAACAGCTCTGCGACCGGATCAAGCTGCTTGTTGGAATCAAAGCTTGCCTGAAACAGTGCCTCGACAAAAAACTGATCGGGACGGATCGGGCGCATGCGACCGGCCTCGACAAACTGTTTGGCATAATGTTCGGGCAAATAGCCCAAAAAGGCACCCGAAAGGATCAGCCGTGCTTCGGCTTCCATATCCGAAACCATGGCATGGGGCCGGGCAATCGCGAAATCCTTAAGGTCACGACCAAGCCAGAATTTCCGTCCGACAATCCGGAACCGGCGGATTTCGTCAATATCGATCTCGCTGTCAGGCTGGGTGTAAAGCGGGTGATCAACCCCGCAATAAAACCGGTGCATTTCCGGATAAAGCGAAATGTAGCTCAGCCCCAATACCGTTTTGGGAAAGGCACAGATACCGACCTGAATGGCGCCGGTCACGACTTCGCGCAGCAAATCATTGGGCGGATAGGTGACAACATCCAATGTTACATCCGGGGCCTTTTGGACAAAGCGCGCGATGGTTCGTTCGATCTGGCGTGCGCCGGGATCGGTGATGGTGTTGTCGGTCAGGCCGATGGTCAATGTGCCATTGAGCTTATCGCGAAGCGACCGCATTTTGGTCTCGTAATGCGCGACCGATTTAAAAAGGCGGTGGGCTTCTTCAAAGACGACCTGTCCTTCACGGGTAAGGGAAAATCCACTGCGCCCGCGTTTGCACAGGCTAAATCCAAGTCTTGTCTCAAGGGCAGTGACATAACTTGAAATCGTGGAAAGTGACAGGTTGAGATCGCTTTGTGCCGCAGCAAATCCGCCAGCTTCGACAATGGTCAGAAAGATGCGCAAAAGCTTCAGATCGGTTTGTTCAATCGCCATGGCACGGGGGTCCGTATTGTTTACTTTGGAAAATGCCAAAGTAAAGTTCAGCATTACGTGATTTTTCCAGCCCGCGCAATTTGATCTGCTGTGCAGGTGGTTTCAGGCCTGCATGTATCATGGCAGCAGATTTGTGACTGGATTGGCCGGGTTTGGGGCAGTTTCCTGCTTTCACACCTGCAATGTGGACAGATGCAGCACCCTGAACCCGATAGTTCAAATAATCAGAAACGTCACAGACGTCCCCGATATCAGCGATATCCAAAAGGGTCCAAGGAGGCCAGCATCGTGAATAGTGAAAAGCTTGCAAAACTGCGCGAAAAATACGGCAACGCCAAAGGCGGCGATATGTTCGATCCGCATTTCAGGGAAGTGGCTGAAACACAGTTTTCATCAAGTGGTGAACGTAAATGGCCCTTTGCCGGGGTGCCGACATTCCTTGATGCACCATTTGCGCCGGATGCTGCAAAAACCAATTTTGACGGCCTTGATGTTGCCCTTGTCGGTGTGCCGATGGATCTGGGTGTGACCAACCGGGCCGGGGCGCGCCTTGGACCGCGCGCCGTACGCAATATTGAACGTATCGGCCCCTATGAACATGTCCTGCGCATGGTGCCCGGTGCCCATTGCAATGTTGCCGATATCGGGGATGTTCCGTTCCGCAGTCGCTTCTCGCTTGAAAGCTGTCACGAAGATATCGTCGACTACTTCACCAAAATCGTTGATGCCGGTGTCATCCCGATTGCTGTTGGTGGGGACCACTCGATCAGCTATTCGATCCAGCGCGCGGTTGGCAAGGATCGCCCGGTCGGCATGATCCATCTTGATGCCCATTGCGATACCAGTGGTGAATATGAAGGGGCCAAATTCCATCATGGTGGTCCGTTCCGCCAAGCGGTGATGGACGGGGTTCTGGATCCGGAACGCACCATTCAGATCGGCATTCGCGGGGGTGCTGAATATCTGTGGGAATTTTCCTATGACAGCGGCATGACCGTTATTCATGCCGAAGAAGTCCCGCAGATCGGTGTTGAAGCCGTAATCGCCAAAGCCCGCGAAGTGGTTGGCGATGGTCCGGTCTATCTGTCCTTTGATGTTGATTGCCTTGATCCGTCCTTTGCGCCGGGAACCGGCACGCCGGAAATCGGTGGCCTGACCTCGCGCGAGGCACTGGCTATTTTGCGCGGGCTTAAGGGGCTGGACTTTGTGGGGGCGGATGTCGTCGAAGTTGCTCCGCAATATGACGCAACAACCAATACTGCCCATGTTGGCGCACAGATACTGTTTGAAGAATTGTGCCTGGTGACCGACGCGCTTAAACGTCGCAAAGGGGCCGCATAGGACGAGCTGCCGGCCTGTCGGGGCGGGAGAAATATCTGTTCCTGACAGGCTGGCTGTCTTCTTGGTTTCGATCAGGCTTTGTGATCAAGGCTTGCGATAAAGGCACCGGGGCTGACACCCCACATGGCTTTGAAATGCCGGTGCAGGTGGCTTTGATCGGCAAAGCCGGTGGCGGCTGCCGCATCGGCAATACTGGCCCCGTCAAACAGCATGCGTTTGGCCCGGCGCAGCCGCATATGGTTGAAATAGGTATGCGGGGGTAGACCGGTGGCCTCGCGAAACACGCGCAGCAAGTGAAACCGGCTAAGCCCGGTAATCGTCGCTAGATCTTCAAGCGCGATATTTTCGTCCAGATGGGCCGCCATGTAATCAATCACGGCTTGCACGCGTTTGTCCTCTGACCCCGGACGATAGATAAAGGGCGGGGCATCCGCATGGCGCAACGCCAGACGGGCCGCACTGTAAAGCAGTGTACTGTCGCGTTCGAGCAAGCTGGTAGAGGCCACACAATCGGGCCGGAACATGTGGTGAAGCTGCTGTAATTGCAGATGCAATGCCGGATCATCAACCACGCAATTGCCAAAGAATGGCAGGCCGGTGCTGTTGGGCGACAGCTCGGTGACCAGATTGCCAAAGATTTCCGGCGCAATGAACATGATCTGGTAGTGATAGCCATCATCGGATGCCGAACGACCGTCATGAACCTGCATCGGGTTCATCATCAAAATCTGTCCGCGTGCGGCGACATAATTGGTGCCACGCGTCATGAATTGTTCGGCGCCGTTCAGGATGGTGCCAAACGCGTAATAGTCATGGCTGTGCTTGGGAAAGCTGAAATTCTTGTAATCGGCTTCAAACAGATCAATTCCGTCGGCTGCACGCCAGTGGCGGGCAATCTCGCGGGGGCGCCGGACCGCAGATGTTCGGTGCCGTGGCGCAGTGTTATGAGGCGATGCTGATCCCATAACCCAAGTATAGCGCCAAAAATGCACCCGGCTTGTACAATATTGTCATGGTGACATTTTCGCGATGGCTGCAACAGCTGTGACGTCAGAAGTGACAGAAACAGACGATTCGACGGCGCCTGGCTGCAAATTGCGGAAAAGACGGCTTTCCAGATGGCATAGATCATCCTCAACAGATGTATAGGGTGATGTTCATATGAACATTTAATCCTGTCATTGTTGTTGTTTCGAGCGCGCAAATTAAAAGGAACGGTCACGCTTATCTAGACAAATGCGGATTTCATCTAAGTGTTACAAAACTGAGCCCTGCGCTGCTGTAAGGATCGCGCCAAACGTCCCATTTTCTGTTTGGAACTTACATGTTTCTTGATCGAATTCGCATCGGTTCGCGCATTTTCGCAGGCTTCTTTGTGCTGGTCGTCCTGCTGGTCGGGCTTAGCGCATTGTCTTCGACCTATCTGCTTGGTTTTGGCGCGCATGCTGATCGCATCGCCAAAAGTACCGGCCTTGTCGGGCTTGCCAATGACTATGCGCTTAAGCTTGAACGTCTTTCAAATCAGGTGCTGTTGTTTGCACAAACCGTCGATCCGCTTGATCGCGAGGGTATTGCAACCATTCGTGCATCGGCCGAGCAAAGCGGTGCCACCTTGGTCGAGGCGCTGCGCGCATCGGGTGATGCCGGTCGTGCCGATACCCTCGAAAGCCTGAGTGCCGATTATATCGCAACTCTGGAACCGCTTGTCTTGCGTGCGGAAAACCTGACCGCCGCATCCGATACCATGTTGCTTGGTGCCAATCAGCTTGGCCAGTCTGCCGCAAAGCTTGAACAATTCATCGGCAAGCGCGATCCCGGGATCGCCAGCAAATATGCAGACAAGCTGGGCGAGGCCAATCTGGCCGCCATCGTCAACAGCCTGCAATATTCAATCCTGCGCACACCGGAATCCCTTGATCAGGCGCGCTCCAACACATCTGCGCTGACCGATCTGCAAGATGAAATCAAAAATGCGGTTGGCAAATTGTCGCGTAATGACAAAAAGCTGTTTGCCTATGCCGTGCGCGACAATGATCTGTTGAAACAGGGGGCAAACCAGCTTGAAGGATCGATTGGCGGTTTCCGTCAGTCGATGGATGACTTCAAGGCGGCCGTCCGCGAAGTCCAGACCATCACCCAGAATATCCGCGCCGAGGCCATGGAAAACCAGACCCTTCTGGTGGATGCTGCACATGCAGAATCTGAAAGCTCGGCACTGACCAATATTCTGGTTGCCGCCATTGGTGTTGTGGTCGCCCTTGCCCTGGCATTGGGGATCGCCATGAGCATCCTGCGTCCGCTCGGACGGGTGAATGGTGACATGACGCGACTGAGCGAAAATGACACCGAGATTGATCTGGTCGATACTGATCGCCGCGACGAATTTGGTGCGATGGCGCGCACGGTTGCGATCTTCCGTGAAAATGCGCTGAAGATCGAACAAATGGCCGAGGAACGCATCACCCTGCAGCGGATCGAGGAAGAAAAACGCCGCGCATCCCTTGGAGCCATGGCCGAAACCATCGAAGGCGAGACCACGGGTCTTGTCAAATCGGTCAATCATCAGGTTACCCGCATGCGTGAAGCTGTGGTCGAAGTTGCCGCCGCCGCCGAACGTGTCACCACCCAGACACAGGCCGCAACCAGTGCCGCCCATGACAGCCAGTCACATTCAAATGCCATCAGCGATGCCGCCATCCGCCTGACGGATGCCATCGGTTCGATTGCCAACCGTGTCGAACATCAGCGCGAAATCGCCCAGAATGCCGTCGGCTCGACCGAACAGTCGGCCAAGGCGGTTGATGATCTGCGCGAAGTCGCTCAAAGCATCGAACAGATTGTCGATCTGATCCGTGGTATTGCCGGTCAAACCAACCTTCTGGCCCTGAATGCCACGATCGAGGCCGCGCGTGCAGGCGAAGCCGGCAAGGGCTTTGCTGTGGTCGCTGCCGAGGTCAAAAACCTTGCCGGTCAGACCGAACGTGCAACCGAACAGATTACCGAGCATGTCAATGCGATGGGGGCTGTAACCGATCGTTGTGTCGCCTCGATGGAGGAAGTCGGTGTGACAGTTCGTTCCATGATGTCGATTTCTGACGAGGTCGCCGGTGACGTCGAACACCAGCGCCGCGAGACCGAGGAAATCACCGGCGCCATCTCGCTCGCGGGCGATGCGGTCCGCCATGTCGGTGTGGCGATTGTCGAGGTTTCCAACGATATCGAAGTCACCCGCAAGCTTAGCCTCGATCTGAACCGTCGTGCGGACGAGGTTGAACGCAATGTGACCGAACTGACGGCATCACTTGATCGTGCGGTGGCCTCGGCTGCGGATGATGGCGAAAAGGCTGACCTGTCCGATGAGCCGGGCACAGAGGAAGTCATCGAAGACTGGCGCAAGGATAATCTTGTCGCCTTTCCGCAAAACACGATGTTGGGGGCAGCCTGATCTGGGATACCAGACGGCAGGACTGCTTTTCAACCAGACCCGATAGCCATTCTGCTGGCCCGTGCATCATGACAGATGTGCGGGCCGGTCTGTTTCTGATCCGGGTGCGTATAAAACCACGGTTCTTGTCGGGATCAAGATACAAACTGCGACGTTTCTGATACACTTTTTCTGTGGTTCTGACCAACCGGTTGCAATATCTTTCCCGGTATAAGTGTTTCAAAAAACAACAATCTCCCGATGCGGGCAAGAAACTGAAATACAGAAATTTTCCCGGTAGGGAACAGGGCTCTCTTGGGGCAGGTCACGTGATCTGCCCGACTTGGAAGTATCAATGTGATGGCGCGTAAATCAACGCTTCTGATCGCAGGTGTCGCACTCCTTGCAGTCGCCGCATCTGCCTATATCTTTGCCAAAGACGAAATTGTCGCGCTCGTATCGTCGGGCGGTCAATCCGAACAGGGCCAGCAACGCAGTGGCGGTGGTGGCTCAGGCGGGGGTAGTGATCGTGCGCTTCCGGTGATTGCCGAATATGCCAGCCTGATGGATGAAACAACCGTCGTTGAGTCCGTGGGGACGGGCAAATCTGCCCTTGGAGTTTCGATTTATCCCGCAGTTTCCGGCGAAGTTGCAGACGTTCTGGTCCGTGCTGGCGACAAGGTCACCAAGGGTCAGGTTCTTGTCATTCTCAATTCCGAACGCGAACGCCTTGCCCGCAATCTTGCAGCCGTTCAGGTCAAGGATGCCGAACAGCTTCTTGCCCGCTATGAGCAGGCCCGCCCGCTTGGTGCGGTTGCGGAAAGCGAGGTCGACAGCGCCCGGACCGCGCTGGCCGAAGCAAGAATTCAACTCGATCAGGCCGAGGTTGATCTGGCTGATCGGACCATTCTTGCGCCATTTGACGGCATCATTGGCATTCCCCAGATCGAGGCCGGTGACCGTGTAGACAGCTCCACCATGCTTGTGACCCTTGATAATATCGACAGCATTCTGGTCGATTTCGAAGTTGCCGAAACCCGGTTTGACAATGTCAAACCCGGACAGTCGCTGCGCGTTGAAACATGGAGCCTTCCGGGCGAACTTTTCACCGGGGTTGTTGAATCAATCGGAAGCCGCATTGATCCGGAAAGCCGGACCTTTAATGTGCGTGCGCGCGTGCCCAACCCGAATGGTCGCTTGCTTGCCGGGATGTCCTTTGCCGTTTACGTCGATATTGAAGGCAAACAATATCCCTCCGTTCCCGAGATTTCCGTCCTTTGGGGGGATGGTGGCACCTATGTCTGGCGGATCGCCGATGAAGAGGTATCGCGTGTTCCCGTTCGTGTCGTCAAACGCACCAACGGCCGTATCCTGATTGATGGTCCGGTCGCCAAGGGGGATCTTATTGTTGTCGAGGGTGTCTTGCGCCTGCGTCCGGGCCGCAAGGTTGACGCAACCATTCGTAACACCATTGACGAACCCGGTGTCGCCGCCCGCGAGGGTACAGGTGAGGGATCCTGACCATGACCGATCATTCCGGCAATCAGGATCAGAATGATCTTGCATCCCTTAGTATCCGTCGCCCGGTGCTGGTCTGTGTTGTCGCCCTGTTGATCATTTTGGCCGGTCTGGCTGCGATGCTTGGCGTGGAAATCCGCGAATTGCCGAACGTGGATCGGCCGACTGTGACGATCAGCGCAACCTATCGCGGCGCATCTCCGGAAACCGTTGACGCCGAAGTCACCTCGGTTCTTGAAAGTGCTGCTTCGCGCGTCAGTGGCGTCAAGAATATCAATTCCCAAAGCGAGGAAGGCAGCTCGCGGGTTCGCATCGAATTCTATCCGGATGTTGAAATCAATGATGCTGCCAGTGACATCCGCGAAGCCGTCAGCCGCGCGACCAGAAGTCTTCCGGACGAGGTCGAGGAAGTCCGTGTGGTCAAGGCCGATGCAGATGCCAGTGCGATCATGCGCATGGCGGTTGTCACCACCCGCCTGACCGAGGAAGAACTCGCCAATATTGTCGATGACCAGATCACCCCGGCCTTGCTTGCCGTTCCGGGTGTTGCGGAAATCACGGTCAACGGCGATCGCGAAAAGGTTCTTCATGTCCGCGTTGATCCGCTGCGTATCGCAAGTTACGGACTGTCGGTAAAGGATATTGCCGATGTTTTGCGAACAGCACAGTTCGACATCCCGGCAGGCAGCTTTGAATCAGCTGATCAGAAACTGTTTGTGCGTGCCGATGCATCGGTCTGGGAAGTCGAAAAGCTCAATCAGATGCTGGTACGTGACGGTATTCTGCTTGGCGATGTTGCCGATATCTATTACGGCCCCGATGATGCGACGTCCTATGTTCGCCTTGATGGCCGGGCCGTAATCGGGCTTGGCGTTGTGCGACAGGCCCAATCAAACACCATTGCGATTTCCAATGGTGTGCGCGACGCGGTCGACCGTCTGAACAAACAGTTCGATGGCATCGAAATCTTTGTTAACTCCGACGATGCGGTATTTATCGAAGGTGCATTGTGGGAAGTGATCTTTAGCCTCGCACTTGCGATCATCATCGTGATTGGTGTGCTGTATCTTTTCCTGCGCTCCTTTACTGCAACCCTGATCCCGACGGTAACCATTCCGATTGCACTGATCGGCACAGTTGCTGCTGTCTGGGCGATGGGGTTCTCGATCAATATCCTGACCTTGCTGGCGCTGGTTCTGGCGACCGGGATGATCGTTGATGATGCGATTGTGGTGCTTGAAAACATTCAGCGTCGCCGTCATCAGGGGCTTGGCTCAATGGCGGCTGCGGTGCTTGGTACCCGGCAGGTGTTCTTTGCCGTAATTGCGACCACGCTGACCCTGATTTCGGTGTTTGTGCCGATTTCTTTCCTGCCCAGTACGGCCGGTCGTCTGTTCCGTGAATTCGGTTTTGTTCTGGCCTTCTCGGTGGCGGTGTCATCCTTTGTTGCACTGACTTTGTGTCCGATGCTGGCATCGCGTCTCAAACATATTGATCCCCATGACGGTGATGCAAATGTCGAACCCAATATGCTTGAACGGGTCGGCATTTTCTTTGCGGGGATTTACCGCGTCATTCTGGAATGGGTACTGCGCAACCCGGTCGTCACATTGATGATCTGTATTGTTGCCGGTGGTCTGGCGTTCGGTGCCTATAACGCGGTGACCAAGGAATTGCTGCCCAACGAGGATCGCGGACGCATTCTGGTATCCCTGCGTGGTCCGGACGGGGTCGGTATCGATTATATGGACCGTCAGGTCGAAGCGGTCGAAAACATTCTGCGACCGGTGGTCGATGCCGGGGATGCCTATAACATCTATACCATCGTTGGTCTTTGGGACCCCAACCGTGCATTGGTGATCGCACCGCTGGTGCCGTGGGATGAACGTGATCGCAGCCAGCAGGAAATCACCAACAGCATCCGGGGCAAGCTGAATGCCTTGCCGGGCGTACAGGCCTTTGTCTGGCAACCTAACAGCCTTGGTTTGCGTGGCGGAACCGGCGAAGGGTTGCAATTTGCCCTGACAGGAACGAACTATCGCAATCTTGCGGCCAATGCCCGTGCCCTTCAGGCCGAACTTGAAGCAAACAATCCGAAACTGACCGGTATCCGGGTGTCCTACCAGACCACCCAGCCACAGCTTCTGGTCAATATCGACCGCAAGCGCGCCTTTGATCTTGGCATCGAGATTGACGAACTTGATACGACGCTGCGTGCGATGATCGAGGGATATGAAGTCACCGACATCAATGTCGATGACCAAAGCATCCCGGTCAAACTGCGCAGTGCAGTTGGCAGCATCAATGACCCGTCCGATCTTGAGAACCTGTTTGTCACCGGAACCAATGGCCGTATTCTTCCACTGTCATCGGTCATCACGCTCAGCGAAGAAGCCGTTGCTTCCGAACTCGAACGCGAAGGTCAGCAACGTGCGGTGGGTATTTCTGCCAACCTTGCGCCGGGCTACACGCTTGACGATGCGGTTAATGACGTCACGACTGCGGCCGACAAGGTCCTGCCGCCGGGTGTCGGTGTCTTGTTCCTGGGCGATGCCGCGGCCTTGGGTGAAACATCAAACGATGTTCAGATCACTTTCCTGATTGCGGTTCTGGTCGTGCTTCTTGTTCTGGCAGCCCAGTTCGAAAGTTTCATGTCCGCCCTTGTGGTGGTGCTGACCGTGCCATTTGGTCTGGCCGCGGCGATCTTTGCACTTAGTCTCAGTGGTACCTCGATCAATATCTATAGCCAGATCGGGCTTGTGATGCTGGTGGGGCTTATGGCCAAAAACGGCATTCTGGTTGTCGAATTCGCCGACCAGCTGCGCGATGCCGGCCGGTCCGTGCGCGAGGCCGTTCATGATGCGGCGATGGTGCGTTTGCGTCCGATCATGATGACAATGATCTCGACGGTGCTGGGCGGTTTGCCACTCGTGCTTGGTTCCGGCGCCGGGGCAGAGGCCCGTGCTGCAATCGGTTGGGTTGTATTTGGCGGGCTTGGCTTTGCCACCGTATTTACATTGTTCCTGACCCCGGTACTGTATCTGTTGCTGGCACCACTGGTATCGGCACGTGCCGATGGTGGTTTGAAACTGCAAACCCAGTTGCGCGCCGCAGAATCCATTCCCGACACGGGCGAGATTCCCGACGAACTCCCCCATGGATCAGATGCCAAGGGCGGTATTGAAGGAAGTGCGAAATAACATGAATACGCGTCGTCTTTTTGCAGTTTCGGGAATCGCTTTGCTCGGCGCACTTGGCGGCTGCCAGTCTGTCGGACCTGATTACACGGCACCGAGTTTTGACCTGGTGGGGGCCTATACCCCTGAAATCCCCGTAATCACCGCATCACAGGCCGATCACGGCCGCTGGTGGGAAAGCACAACCGATCCGGTCTTGCAGGGACTGATCAACGAGGGTGTCACCAACAATATTGATCTCAGAATTGCGATCAGTCGTATTCGTGCCGCCGCTGCAACCGCACGCGGTGTCGAAGGGGCCAATGGTCCGACGGTTGGTGCAACCCTTGACAGTTCGGCGGATCGGTCAACCTCAAGCCGGGCCAGTGGCGATCATGTCGATGACCTTGGCTTTGGCGCGGGGATTGACCTGTCATGGACGGTGGATTTTTGGGGCGGACAGACCCGCGAGGAAGAAGTCGCCAAGGCCGATTATCTGCGTCAGGTCTATCTGCGCGAAGATGTCTATCGCACCATGATAGCCGACATTATCGGCAACTATATCGAACTGCGCGGCGCGCAGAAACGGCTGGCCCTGTTGCAGGACTCCCTTGATCTGCAACGCCAGACCAGCAACATCGTACAGGTTCGGCTTCAGACCGGTCTGGGATCGGAGCTTGATCTTTCGCGTGCGCGGGCCGAGGTCGCCGATCTTGAGGCCACCGTCCCGACCTTGCAGACAAGTATTGACCGGTCGATCAATGCAATCTCGATCCTTGTCGGTGCACAGCCCGGCTCCCATCGCGACCTGCTGCTTGACGTCTCGCCCTTGCCGGAATTCCAAAGCAGTCCGCCGATTGGCATTCCTGCGGACTTGCTCCGTCGCAGGCCGGATGTCCGCGCGGCGGAACTGGCACTGATTTCTGCGACCTCGCAGATCGGGGTCGAAACCGCCACACTTTATCCGGAACTGACGCTCAGCGGGTCTTTGGCACTGGGGGCGACCGGATATGGCACCGGGCCGATTGTCCGCACAGCCATGGCGGCCATCGGAGCACTTCTGGACGCGACGCTGTATGATGGTGGTGAACGTCGTGCGAACATCACCGTGGCCGAAGAAGAGGCCGAACAGGCTTTCCTGACCTATCGCCAGACCCTGCTTGCGGCGATTGAAGAAGTCGAAAGTGCGATTTACGGCTATGTCGGTGCCATGCAGCAACGGGACTCCCTGATTGCCTCGGTGCAATATCACCGTGATGCGTTTGAACAATCCAGGGTCCGCTATGTGCAGGGGCTTTCGGATTTTCTCGACGTGCTTGATTCCCAGCGCAGCCTGACCGGTTCCCTGCAATCGCTTGCCGATGCCGAAACCGATCTCGAACTTGAAACCATCAATCTCTATAGCGCTGCGGGACTGAGTGTCGAGGATGTCGAACGATATGCATCCCAGGAAGGTGTCACTCTGGTGAATGGCTAACGGGCCCGGGTTTTCTGTGAAAACAAATATATCAGCGAACTGTGGCTTGAGTTTCGCAACCGTTCGTCATAGGTGTTTGGCAGAATGACTTCCGGGGATGATCATGACCGGCGATCTGTTTGCCAATGAACCACCACGCAATCTTTTGCCCTTTGACGGGGAAGTTTTGCTGCTGCGCGAGATCATGGACCCGGATGTTGCGGACCGGACATTTTCGCGCCTGAAAAGCGGGATCGTCTGGCAACAGGAAATCGCCAAAATCCATGGCAAGGAAATCCCCGTTCCCCGATTGACCGCATGGTATGGCGAGGTCGCCTATCGCTATAGCGGCGTCTATCATCCGGCGGCACCGTTTCCATCCGTAATTGCACCCTTGCGCAAACTTGCCGAAGACCTTTCCGGTGCATCGTTTAATACTGTTCTTCTGAACTATTACCGGGATGGTCGTGACAGTGTTTCCTGGCATGCCGATGACGAAGACGTGCTGGGGGAAAATCCGGTCATTGCCAGCCTGTCCTTTGGCGAGGAACGGCGCTTTCATTTACGGCATAAAAAAACCGGTGATCGTATCAGCATCGATTTGCCGCATAACTCGGCCCTGATCATGGCCGGGCAAACCCAGCATTTCTGGTTGCATCAAATTCCCAAAACCGCCCGTCAGGTAAATGAGCGGATCAATCTGACGTTCCGCCATACCCAGCCGGAAAACAGATAAGGCTTATGAACTTCAATGTCTTCTGGTAGCGAAACATTGCTTTTGGCTATAGTGTAACCGCTTCAAATCACTATCAGTGTGAAACACACGGGCTCGGGGAAAACAGGCGCATGGCAAAACGCGTAAAACTTCTGGATGTCGCAAAGGCGGCCGGGGTTTCGCAAGGAACAGCGTCAAATGCCTTTGGCAAACCCGATCTGGTCCGACCCGAAGTACGCGAGCGCATTTTTGCTGCCGCCAGGGAACTTGGCTATCGCGGGCCGCATGTCATGGCCCGGATGCTGCGCACGGGCAAGGCTGGTGCGCTTGGTGTGGTGTTTCCCGATAACCTTGAATATGCCTTTAGCGATCCGGCAGCGATTGAGTTGCTGCGCGGGATCGGGCGCGAATGTGCGCAGCATGGCGTCAATGTCATGATCATTTCTGCGCAAAATCAGCAACAGGCAATCGAGGCGGTCAATAATGCCGCTGTTGATGCCTTTCTGGTCCATTGCTATTCCGACAATAATGACATCATCGCCGCCATTCAGCGCCGTAACCAGCCGCTGATCAGCATCGATACCGACATTACCGGTGCGGCTGGATCTGTGGTGCTTGATGATTTCGGGGCGGCCAGAAATGCCGCCCGGCATCTTCTAGATTGCGGGGCAAAACGTTTTGGCATCCTGTCGCTTCAGGCGACCGAGCATGATCATTTCGGCCCGATGAATGCTAACCGGATCGGGGCGGCCAGCCACCGGGTCGTCCGTGAACGTCTGGCGGGCTATCACGATGCCCTGCAGGCAGCCGGGATTTCTGCCTCCGACATTATCCATGTCGAATGCGACAACCAGTCAGGCCATAGCGCAAAAATGACCACGGAATTGCTGGCACAGCATCCCGAAATCGACGGCATTCTCGGCATGTCGGATGTGATTGCGATCGGGGCGATTGATGCCGCGCGCACGTCTGGCCGCAAGGTGCCCGACGATCTCAAGGTGATCGGGATTGACGGTATTGCTGCGGGTGAACGTACCGACCCGCCCCTAACCACCATGTATCAGGACTCAGTTGAAAAGGGACGTTTGGCTGCGGAAATGGCCCTGTCAGACGGCGGCGGTAAAACCATCACCCTTGAAACCACCCTGTTGCTGCGCGGTTCCAGTAAACCCGCCTAGCGTCTAGTTCCCATCCTTCGGGAAATTGAAATCCGGCATTGCGCGATTGCCTGCCAGTCCGTTCCAAAGGGCAAGATAACGATCATTCATTGCTGTCAGACTGTAATGATCAATGATCCGTTTGCGCGCAGCGGTCTTGCGACAGGTCCGGCTATCGCGATCTTCGGTCAGAAGTTCCTCGATGGCGTTGGCAAGTTTATCTGGTGCGCGCAGCGGGACAGTCTTGCCAGTACCGCCCAGAATTTCTGCAACATCACCAACATCATTGCCGATTGCCGGTACACCACATGCCATGGCCTCGCCGATGACATTGGGAAACCCTTCGCCAAAGCTTGACGACAGAACCGCAATGTCGAGGGCAGGCACGATCTTGGCAACATCGCGCCTTAGTCCAAGGGCTGAAACATGTGGGGCGAGCTCCGCGGGTACGGCAAGGCTTTCGGTATCGTGACCAATCAGGATCAGATGCGCATCATGGGTTTTGGCGCGAAGCAGCCTGATCGCTTCAAACAGGGTATCGTGATCCTTGGCCGGGTCCTTGCGCGCGACCATGCCAATCAAATGTTTGGCCGGTTCAATGCCAAGTTCGGCGCACAGTCTTTTTCGAGCACCGGGATCGGGGTGCCATTCATCGGTGTCAAAACCGTTGGGCAGATAGGCCCATCTTTTGGGGTGATAGCCGCATTTGATGTGATGACGCTGACCGGCATGCGAATTCGCGGCAATCACGGCTGGACGACCGGACAGTTTCGCCAGCAATCCCAGAACAATGCGGGTCGAACGTCCGTATTGTGCAAGATCCATTTCCGCACAGCGGATATTCCAGACCAGCCTTTTGGTCCCGCGTCCTGACAGGATGGCAGCAAGGGTGGAGATGAAATCGGAATGATACAGCCATGACATGATGGCGTCGGGCTGCGTGCGGCGCATCAGCCGTGAAAGCCGGATGATCGCGCCGGGCAAATCGCGAATGCCCGATGCCATGCCAAGGCAATGCAACTCAACACCGGCCGCCATCAGATCGGGGCCGTATACCCCTTTATCCATCAGTGAAACAACGATCTGGCGCGGGATATCAGGCCCCGGATTTTGCGCGTTATGACACGCAATCCGGGTCAGGACGCGTTCAGCACCCCCGGCGTCGAGTTCGTTGATGATATGCATTACGGTTGCCATACCAAGGCTATAGCAGGCCTTTGCCCATCAGAACAGATGGCTATTTTGCAAGCTGCGGGTAGCGGTAACAATCCGTGGTGTGATCCATCACAAGGCCGGTGGCCTGAAGGAAGGCATAGATGATGGTCGTGCCGACAAACTTCATGCCGCGCTTTTTCAGATCCTTGGAAATCCGGTCGGAAAGCTCGGTCGAAACCGGGCAGTCACCCATGGTTTTCCAGTGATTGATCACCGGCTTGCCATCAACGAAGTTCCAGATATAGGAATCAAAGCTTCCGAACTCTTTCTGGATGGCAATGAATGTTTGGGCGTTTTTAATAGTCGCGGCGATTTTTAATTTATTTCTAATAATCCCCGGGTCGGCCATCAGCGATTCCTGTTTGGCTTCGTCATAGGCCGCGACCTTGTGAACATCGAAATTATCAAAGGCCGCGCGATAGGTATCGCGCCGTGCCAGAACCGTCAGCCAGCTTAACCCCGCCTGCGCCCCTTCAAGGATCAGCATTTCAAAGAAAAGCCGGTCATCATGGACCGGAACACCCCATTCCGCATCGTGGTAATCAATGTAAAACGGCTTGTCGAGATGGATGTTTGCCCAGCCGCAGCGCGGATGATCGTGGTGGGGCATGCTGGTTCCTTTCAATGGCACGGCGTGTTGGCGCGAGGCGCATTGTTGGCAAGAAGCGATCATGCCCGCAAGTCGATAAGCAGATGTGACTGACATCTCCTGACAGTTTCTGGCAAGGGCACAATGCAACCAGGCGGCGTATGGTGATGTCAATCGCACCACCTTGTCAGGTGACAGGGATCACAAAACGATGAAAACTTGGCCCGGTAACGGGTGAAATCAACGCTCTGCGCTTGCGTTACCGGCCATTGCCGACTAGGTTTTGCAGCGTGCAAACATCTTACCGGGCAAAAATCGAATATGCCCCGGCGATAGTAAGGAGCGGCGATGCTGGCGATTTTTTGGCTTATTGATACTGTAGTTGGTATCTACATTTTCATGCTGATTGCTTCTGCAATCCTGTCATGGCTTGTGGCATTCAACGTCATCAATACCAGCAACCGATTCGTCTATATGGTCGGTGATTTCCTCTATCGTGTGACCGAACCGGCCCTGCGCCCGATCCGGCGCGTCATGCCGGACCTTGGCGGCATTGATCTTTCGCCGATTGTTCTGATCCTGGTTCTGCAATTTGCCAATATGCTGATCCAGACCGATGTGCGGATGGCTCTTTTAGGTTACTAGATGTCTCATTTAGACAATGACTGATCCCGTTTGCGAGATACTCTCTGACCAAACCGGGATCCGTCTGTTTGTGCGTTTAACGCCAAAAGCCTCGCGCAATGCGATCAATGGTCTGATGAATGATGCGACTGGCCGCACACAGCTTAAAGTGTCGGTCACCGCAGTGCCGGAAAACGGCAAAGCCAATCAGGCCCTGATAAAACTTTTGGCAAAAGCGGCCAAATGGCCTAAATCCTCGGTCGGGATCGTTGCCGGGCATACAGACCGCAACAAGGTGCTGGTGATTTCCGGCAATCCCGCAGAGCTGACGGCGCAAATTACCCAACTTACGGGCGGACAGACACATGAGTGACGCAAAAATCATCGATGGCAAGGCATTCGCTGCCAAACTGCGCGAAGACATCACCGCAGAAGTTTCCAAGCTGAAAGCGGACCACGGTGTGACCCCCGGTCTTGCCGTCATTCTGGTGGGCGAAGACCCGGCCAGTCAGGTATATGTGCGCAACAAGGGCAAACAGACCCTTGAATGCGGCATGAATTCCTATGAGCACAAGCTCTCGGCCGATACCAGCCAGGAAGACCTTCTGGCCCTGATCGCCAAGCTCAATGCCGACGAAAACGTCCATGGTATCCTCTGCCAGCTTCCGGTGCCCAAACATATCGACGAACAGGCGATCCTTGCCGCGATTGACCCGGCCAAGGATGTTGACGGCTTCCATGTCGTCAATGCCGGTGCACTGGCCACGGGCGGAGAGGGCTTTGCCCCTTGCACCCCGTATGGCTGCCTGATGCTTCTGAAAGATACCCTTGGTGATCTGTCGGGCAAACGTGCGGTGGTTGTTGGCCGTTCCAACATCGTTGGCAAGCCGATGGCGCAGCTCCTGCTGAAGGAAAGCTGCACGGTGACCATTGCGCATTCGCGTACCCGCGATTTGCCCGAAGAAGTCCGTCGTGCCGATATCGTCGTTGCCGCAGTCGGCCGCCCGGAAATGGTCAAGGGTGACTGGATTGCCCCGGGTGCCACGGTGATTGACGTCGGTATCAACCGCGTTGAAGGGGCCGAGGGCAAAATGAAGCTGGTCGGCGATGTCGAGTTCGAAAGTGCCGCCAAGGTTGCCGGTGCCATCACCCCGGTTCCGGGGGGAGTCGGGCCGATGACCATTGCCTGCCTGCTCAACAACACCCTGATCTCGGCCTGCCGTGCCAATGGCCTTGACGCGCCGAACCTTGGTTTTGACAGCTAAGCCACACGACCATCTCGAAATGCGAAGGGCAGCCAATGGCTGCCCTTTTTCGTTTAATGGCTAGCTCGCAGATATCTGTCTGATTTGATCTTCCGGTTGCTAATTACGTGCCAAATTTGTCGACGCCCTTGCGAAGTATCGATCAAGAAGAGCTCATCGGGGACGTTTGAACCATCGGCACAAATTTTTTCTATTTTGGAGATAATGACTGAATGATTCGAGATGCTTTGGTCCTTAAATTCGAGCACCAACACAGTATTGTTCCCATCTCCTGAGACGGTCCGAAATTTTTCTATCTTCTCCGATAGAGCTCTCTCTATTCGGGCAAAGCGTAATGCTTCCAAATCGGATGGAGAAAGTCGTGTGAAGCAGACTATACCTTGGTGAGGAGTCTTTGTTGTGGCGAGCAGTCGAAATTCGATAGGGCCAACTGCAAAGCGAATTTGCTTGGAAAACTCGTCATCATTGAGGTTTGTGAAGCTAGGAATTCTTTTGTTTATTTCGACAACTGCTTTTCGAGCTGTCTCCGCAATATCTCTGTTTTGAAGGTCATACGTGTTGTGAGATACGCTTACTGTAAGGCCCACATGATCGGGAAGAGACAGAAATTTGGCTTCTTTCAGTTTCTTAAGAAATTGTAGGTACTTCGCATCGCTTTTGATCGCTTTTTCGTATGGCTCAATTTGAGTGTGCTCAATCCAGTAGTGTTTTCCTGCAATAGAGACATGCCAGTCGGCAGCCTTAGTCTCTTGCTGACGTTCATCTGGTGCATATTGGTCCCGCCCAATATCATTTTCTATACTCTCTAGAATGCGAACCACGATGTCGCAACATTCTCTCTGATTTGGTGTTTCGCCCATCTCCGGAAGAGTTCCTTAAGTAGAGCTGTTGGACAATCTGGTGTGCCCGCGGAATAAGTAGATTCTATAAAGGCCAAACCCAAAGCAACATCGGCACCCCAACTGCCACCACGATGATTTCAATCGGCAGGCCGAGTTTCCAGTAGTCGCCAAAGCGGAAGCCGCCGGGGCCGAGGATGAGCGTGTTGTTTTGATGGCCGATGGGGGTCAGGAAGGCGCAGGATGCGCCGATGGCGACCGCCATCAGGAACGGGTCGGAGCTCGCACCGAGCTGGGCGGCACTGCCAATCGCAATCGGGCACATGACGGCTGCGGTGGCGGCATTGTTCATGAAATCCGATAGCGTCATGGTGACGACAAGGATCAGCCCGACCGCAATGACGGCATTGCCCTGTGCGATTGTTTCAAGCAGGAAGCGCGCGATCAGATCGGCACTGCCGGTACTTTCCATCGCATTGGCAACCGGTATCAGGGCGGCGAGAAGCACCACGACAGGCCAGTCTACCGCGTCATAAAGCGTGCGCGGTGACACCACCCCGAACAGCATGGCGGCAAGAACGCCGAGCGCAAAGGATACGGCGGCAGGCAGGATGCCAAAGGCCGCGAGCAGAATGGCAATCCCCATAATGGCGCTGGCCCGGAATGCCTGGGACTTGTCGGCAAGATGCAGGGAGCGTTCGGCAAGCGGGGCGCAGCCCATCCGGCTGCCAAACTCGCCAATGGCGGCAGGCGAACCTTGCATCAAAAGCACGTCGCCTGCCTGCATCTTCATGGTGCGCAGCCGGGTCATGGATCGCTGCCCCTGACGAGACAGGGCAAGCAGGTTGATGCCAAAGCGGCTTCGGATGCGAATATCGGCAGCAGACCGTCCGATGAAGGCGGCATTGGGCAAAACGACAACTTCGATCAGGGACACATCATCAGATTGCAGGGCCTTTTTATGTTCTGCATCCTGATCTGATCCGTCATTCTTGCGATCTGTTTTGGCGGTGCTTTTACTGTCGGCTTTTACGTCGTCGGGAAGATCAACTTTCTTTTCGGCACTATTGGCCTTCTGGGCTTTGGCGGTTTCCTTGCCAGTTTCCTTCTTTGCTTCCTTCTGGGCTTCTTTTTTCGCCTCCTTCTGAGCTTCGTTTGCCTCTTGAGCCTTGCGTTCGGCCTCAGCACTTCGCCATTCGGCCTCAAGGGTCAGATCAAGGGCGGAAAGCACAGAGGCCAGACTTTCAGGTTCGGCTTCGATCAGAAGAATGTCGTTCTGATGAAGTTCGCGATAGGGGCTTGGGGCGGGAATTCGCCGTTCATGGCGGATCAGGCCGATGACCTGTGCGTCGGATTTTTCGAGCTCGGTATTAAGATCGCGCAGCAACATGCCAACCGATTTGCTGCCCTCGGTGATGCGGGCCTCGGTCAGGTAGGAGCCGGTTTCAAATCCTTCGGCCCCGGCGCGTTCGCGGGCCGGTACCAGAAACCGCCCGAAAATAATGACAAAGGCCAAACCCGATAATGCGATGGCAAGGCCGACGGGACTGTAATCAAACATCGAAAAGCCATCGCCGGTCAGTCCGGCACGGAACCCCGATACGATCAGGTTGGGGGGCGTCCCGATCAGGGTCGTCATGCCGCCAAGGATAGAGCCAAAGGCAAGCGGCATCAGGATCTTGCCCGGTGGCACGCCCTGTTTGTTGGCGATCTGAAGGGCAACCGGCATCAAAAGTGCGAGGGCCCCGACATTATTCATGAAGGCCGACAGAAGGGCAGCCAAAAGGCTGAGTGCGGCAAGGGTAATGAAGGGTCCCGCCGATTGCGGAAGAACGGTGCGGGTCAGCGTATCGACCGCGCCCGATTGTTGCAGGGCCGATGACAGGATCAGGATGCAGGCAACCGTGATCACGGCCGGATGGCCAAAGCCGACAAAGGCGGCGTCAGTCGGGACAAGTCCCAGCACCACACAGACCAGAAGGGACGCCATCGCAACCATGTCATGACGCCAGCGTCCCCACAGAAACAGGGCGACTGTACCGACCAGAACCGTCAGGATCATGATTTGCGGGCTGTCCATATGTGCCGGTCCTGTTTTGTGACGGGTTTTCTGTTCCAAAGCGTAGGGGGAGGCAGCCTGATCGGTCAAGCGAAGTCGCGCGGGGTCAGGGTTGAAAAGGGTCCGATCAACAGAATTTTGCGGTGTTGCAGGCTCCTGCCATATCTGTCAGGAGGATATGTTAGCATCACGCTGTTTTTATTTACCAATTTTCCCGAGTGATCATGCCAGTTGACAGTATTTCCATGCCCGATGCCCCGGTCGAGATTTCGATAAAGCAGGCGCGTAATCTTGCCCTGTGCGGGCAGGGATTTGATCAGAATGACAGCAAGCCTGTGACCAAACGCCGGATCATGAAGGCGATCCGCCAGACCAATATGTTGCAGGTCGATAGCGTCAATGTGCTTACCCGCGCCCATTACATGCCGATTTTTAGCCGGTTGGGTGTCTATGACCCGGCGATGCTTGATGACATTGTCTGGGGCAAATCGCGCGACCGGAAATTGTTCGAATATTGGGGCCATGAAGCATCGATGATCCCGGTTGAGGATTATCCGCTCTATCGCTGGCGGATGGAGGATGCCGAGCAGGGCAAGGGCACCTGGGGGCGGATCGCCCGCATCCGGCACGAGAGACCCGAACTGGTCACCGGCATCCTTGATCACATCGAACGCAACGGCCCGGTCGGTTCAAGTGACCTTGAAGAAAAGGGTGCAAGCAGTTCGCAATGGTGGGGATGGTCGAAAACCAAGACCGCCATGGAATATCTGTTCTGGAGCGGGCAGGTGATGGCGCAAAAGCGCCGGTCAAGTTTCGAGCGGATTTACGATTTGCCACACCGGATCATCGGGGATGCGGCCCATGATCCGGCACCGGACCGGTTGGAGGCGCAATCAGACCTGATCTGCAAGGGGATTGCGGCGATGGGTATCGCCACCGAAGCCGATTTGCGCAAATATTTCCGCTTGCCGACGGCTGATGTGAAGGACTGTCTGGTCAAACTGGTCGAAGAGGGACGGTTGCTGCGCGCGGATGTCGAAGGCTGGAAACAGGCAGGATATCTGTGCCCGAACGTCAATCCGCGGGCGCGGGCAAAGCCGACCTGTCTGATGGTGCCATTTGATCCGGTGATGTGGGAACGTGACCGGGTCGAGCGGATATTCGGGTTTAACTACCGGATCGAGATATATGTTCCGGCCGAAAAACGCCAATACGGCTATTACGTCCTGCCATTCATGCTCAATGGCGAATTTGTTGCGCGTGTCGATTTGAAGTCCGAGCGCAAGAAAGGCGTTCTTCTGGTGCAAGGCGCGCATCTTGAAGACGGGCTTGCCCAAGGTAATGTTGCAGGCCCGTTGATGGCGCATTTGCAGCGTCTTGCAACGTTCCTTGGCCTTGAAAATGGTGTTGAGGTCGTGGGGAATAATGCGTTTTCGCGCTATCTGGCGAGTGTTCCGGTTTCCTGAAAGGGTAAACGGGGCGCAGGTCCCACATCTGCGCCCCGTTTTACCACTGTTCCGACTTTGACCATAAAAAGCTTCAGGACATTATGGTCAACAGTTGCACCTGGCCTTACCAGCAGGTGTAACCCCCATCAGCCAGAACAATGGATCCGGTCATCAGGCTGGAAGCATCGGATGCCAGGAACAGCACAACCGATCCGATTTCTTCGGTCAGGCCAAGGCGGGCCATCGGGGTGCCATTGATCCATGCGTCATACATTTCCGGCTTGGATTTCACGAATTCATTCAGCGGGGTCGCAATATAGGTCGGTGCAACCGCGTTGACGCGCACACCACGCCCGCCCCATTCAGCAGCCAGTGATTTGGTCAGGTGATGGACCGCTGCCTTGGAGGCATTGTAATAGGCCTGCTCCTGCGGCTTGTTGACGATGAAGCCCGACATCGAGCCGACATTGACGATGACGCCGTTTTTCTTGGCCAGCATCTGTTTGCCAAACTCGCGGCAGCACCAGAACGTCCCGTTCAGATTGACGTCAATGACATTAAGCCAATGTTCATCGGTCACGGTTTCTGCCGGGGTTTCCGAACGCGCAATACCGGCATTGTTGACCAGAATATCGATGCCGCCCTGCTTGGCCATTTTTTCGGCACTGGCACGGACCTGATCGGTGTTGGTGACATCCATGATGTCGATATCGGCGGTGTAACCCTTGGATTTCAGGTAATCACGGCCTTCTTCGGCAACAGCTTCGCTGATATCGCCGATGACAACATGGGCACCGGCCTCGGCCAGTGCTTCGCAGCAGGACAGGCCGATGGCGCGACCGCCACCGGTGACATAGGCGCGACGCCCGGAAAGATCGAACTTTTTAAGATACATTTTGGACTCACAGTTAGCTTGATTGGTAAGGCGGGATCGCAAGCCGCCAAGGGCTTTGCGATCCGGTTTGTTCACGTATCAGGATGCGCCAAGCGCCAGACCATGGGCGTCAAAGCGGTGGATGCGATCCTGTTCAGGTGTCAGGAAGATCTTGTCATGTTCACCAAGTGGCATTTCGCCGGTGGCACGGACCGTCATCGGACCAAGGCCATCGGCTTCGACATGGAGATATGTCTCAGCTCCGAGATGTTCGGCGATTTTGACTGTTGCAGCGATGACGCCACTTTCAGTGCTGACCGTCAGATGTTCGGGACGAATGCCGATTTCATGACAATTGTGTTTTGCTGCAAGCTCCCCGCCCAGGAAGTTCATTTTTGGCGAGCCGATGAAACCGGCGACAAATTTATTGGCGGGGTTGTTATAGAGTTCCATCGGCTTGCCGACCTGTTCGACACGGCCAGCCTGAAGAACCACAATCTTGTCGGCCATGGTCATGGCTTCGACCTGATCGTGGGTCACATAGATCATGGTGGTTTTGAGTTCCTGATGCAGCCCGGTGATTTCAAGACGCATATTGACGCGAAGGGCGGCATCAAGGTTTGAAAGCGGTTCGTCAAACAGGAAGGCCGCCGGGTTGCGCACGATTGCGCGACCAATGGCAACACGTTGACGCTGACCACCGGAAAGGGCGCCGGGACGCCGTTCGAGATAGTCGGTCAGGTTGAGGATTTTGGCCGCAGACTGGACCTTCTGGTCGATGACATCCTTGCTTTCACCCGCCATTTTCAGACCAAAAGCAATATTGTTATAGACCGTCATATGCGGATAGAGCGCATAGGACTGAAAGACCATCGACAGGCCGCGTTTGGCCGGTGCCTCGTTGGCAACGTCGGTTCCGTCGATCAGGATTTTGCCATCTGTGACATCTTCCAGACCGGCAATCAGACGCAGCAGGGTTGATTTCCCGCAGCCTGACGGACCGACAAAAACAACGAATTCACCATCATTGATATCAAGATCAACACCGGGAATAACATCCAGCGTTCCGAAGCTTTTCTTGACTTTTTCCAGTCGGATAGCACCCATTTTGGTGTTCCTTCTTTCTCTATTTTCACGGGCTTGCGGTTACTTGACCGCGCCGAATGTCAGACCACGTACCAGCTGTTTCTGAGAGAACCAGCCGATGACCAGAATTGGGGCAACCGCCAAGGTTGATGCGGCTGAAAGCTTGGCCCAGAACAGCCCTTCGGGGCTGGAATAGGATGCGATGAAAGCCGTCAGCGGGGCGGCATCAGACGTTGTGAGGTTGAGCGTCCAGAACGCTTCATTCCAGGCCAGGATGATGTTGAGCAGCATGGTCGAAGCAATGCCGGGAACAGCCATGGGCAACAGCACAAAGATGATTTCCTTGGGCAGGGTTGCGCCATCCATCCGCGCGGCTTCCAGAATGTCGGTCGGGATTTCCTTGAAATAGGTGTAGAGCATCCAGACCATGATCGGCAGGTTGATCAGGAACAGCACCATGATCAGACCAAAGCGCGTATCAAGCAGGCCCCAGTCGCGGAAGACCAGATAGATTGGCACAAGCACGCCAACCGGTGGCATCATCTTGGTCGACAGCATCCACAGAAGCGCGTCCTTGGTCCGCTTGGTCGGGTTAAAGGCCATTGCCCATGCGCAGGTCACGGCAAAGACCAGACCAACCAGTGTCGACCCGACAGACAGGATGATCGAGTTCAGGGCGAACTTGAAATAGTTAGAGCGTTCCTGAACCTCGGCGTAGTTTTCCAGCGTCCAGTCAAAGGAAATGAAGCTGGGCGGGATCGAAACCGCTTCGAGTTCGGATTTGAAGCTGGTCAGGACCATCCAGAAGATCGGGAAGAAGATCAGAAGCCCGACGATCCAGGCAAATACCGAAAAGCTGATATAGCCAAGGGGAGATTGTTTATGTTCCATGTCGCGCCCCTTACTTGTCCAGGTTTTTGCCGATAAGGCGGATCAGGAAGATCGCCACGATATTGGCCAGAATGACCGCGACAATGCCGCCAGCCGAAGCACCACCAACATCAAACTGCAACAGCGCCTGCGTATAGACGAGGAAGGCGATGTTGGTCGTTGCCAGACCCGGGCCACCCCCGGTGGTCACAAAGATTTCGGCAAAGACGGTCAGCAGGAAGATGGTTTCGATCAGGATTACAACCGTGATCGCGCGGCTGAGATGGGGCAGGGTAATATAGAAAAATATCGCGACCGGACCGGCACCATCCATCTGGGCGGCTTCTTTCTGGTCACGGTCAAGCGATTGCAGTGCTGTGAGCAAAATCAGAACAGCAAAAGGCAACCATTGCCATGACACCATGATGATGATCGAGGTCAGCGGTGCATTGGTGAACCAGTCAATCGCGGGCAGGCCAAGCAAACTGGCGATCCAGGCAAACATCCCCGAAACCGGGTCCATCAAAAGGTTTTTCCAGACCAGTGCATTCACGGTCGGCATAATAAAGAACGGTGCGATCACCAGCAGACGCAGAATACCGCGTCCGAAGATCGGCTGATCAAGCATCAGGCCAAGCAGGATGCCGCCAACCACGGTGATGACAAGAACAGAGCCCACCAGCAAAAGGGTGTTTGCAAGCGATGCAAAGAAAGCCGGATCTGTCAGGAAAAATTCGTAATTAAGTGTACCGATCCATTCTTCCATTCCCGGCGACAAAAGGTTGTAGCGCAGGAAGGAGAAGTAAATCGTCATGCCCAGCGGGACGGCCATCCACAAAAACAGGACAATGATCGACGGCGCGGACATGATACGCCCGGTAAGGGTCGAGGCCCGTGTCGACATGATGTGCTCCCCGAGATTGATGTTGCTGATCCTATTCCAGATGGAAAGAGGGCGGTGCGTTTTGCAACCACCGCCCCAAGTTCATCAGGTCAAGGAGGCGCAGGCCAGAAATCATTTCAGATGTGCGATAAAATGAAATCCGGCCTGAGGTGCATCAGTAGTAACCAGCCTTACGCATGGTGCGGTCGGTACCGGACTGTGCAGCGGCAAGAGCCTGTTCGACAGTCATCTGACCGGCAAGAGCAGCAGAGAATTGCTGACCGACCGTGGTGCCGATGCCCTGGAATTCCGGGATCGCAGCGAACTGGACACCAACATAGGGCTTCGGTTTCATGGTCGAGTTGATCGGGTCTGCACTATCGATGGCAAGAAGGGTCTCGTCAGCAAACGGTGCGGCTTCGAGATATTTCGGGTTCTGATACAGCGACATACGGGTGCCCGGCGGTACGTTCGCCCAGCCTTCTTTCGACGCTACCAGTTCCAGATAGTTTTTCGAGGTCGCCCAAGCGATGAATTTCTGGGCGGCTTCGACTTTCTGGGACCCCATCGGAATGCCAAGGTTCCAGGCCCAGAGCCAGTTGGCGCCGGTGCAGGTTGCCGCACACGGAGCTTCGGTGAAGCCGACCTTGTCGGCCACTTTGGACTCTTTGGGGTTGGTTACGAAGGATGCCGCAACCGTTGCATCAATCCACATGCCGCATTTGCCCGAGTTGAACAGCGACAGGTTTTCGTTAAAGCCGTTCGAGGTCGCGCCCGGAGGACCATAGTTACCAAGGATATTGGTATACATGTCCAGGGCCGCTTTCCACTCGGCACTATCGAAGGTCGGGTTCCAGTTTTCATCAAACAGGCGCGCGCCATAGGCATTGCCCATGGTGGTGATCAGCGCCATGTTTTCACCCCAGCCAGCCTTGCCACGCAGGCAGATGCCATAGACACCTTCGTCGGGCTTGTGGAGTTTTTTGGCGATCTCAAGGGTCTGATCCCAGGTCAGGCGACCATTGATGGTGATGCCGGCCGCGTCAAACAGATCCTTGCGATACATCATCATCGAGCTTTCACCGTAGAACGGTGCAGCATAGAGTGCGTCATCCTTGGATACTGCGGAACGGATGGCGGGCATGATGTCATCAACATCATAGTCCGGGCCAAGTTGATCGAGCGGTGCCAGCCAGCCTTTTTCAGCCCAGATCGGCACTTCATAGGTGCCAATCGTCATGACGTCATACTGACCGCCCTTGGTGGCGATATCAGTGGTGACGCGCTGACGCAGGGTGTTTTCTTCCAGCGTGACCCATTCAAGCGAGATGTCCGGATTTTTGGAGGTGAAATCATCCGTCAGCTTCTGCATGCGGATCATGTCACCGTTATTGACGGTTGCGATGGTCAGTTTCGTTTCGGCATTGGCGTGTGCGATACCGCCAGCCAACAGCGCACATAGCGCTGCTCCCATTACGCGTTTCATATTTCCTCCCAAAAGGACTGTCTACCCGTTGGGCAACTTGGGTTGCCCGTCTTGATCATTTGTTCAGGTAATGAGCATTCACTCAATTTTACCTCATCTTGTCAAACGAAATCGTTTTTGCGGCGCACAAAACAAAACCCTGCCAGAAGATCTGGCAGGGTGGTTTTATGCTGGATTGTTGCAGACTTGCGCAGGCGTGCTAGCGCAGCAAAGATTCAGCTGTTGCCTCGTCGGTGATCAGGGTCGAAATCAGCTTTCCGCGCATGGCCCCCCGAATCGCTGCGACCTTTTTGGCCCCTTTGGCAACGGCGATGGTGTTGGTTGCCGGCTGGCAGGCGGGCGCGCTGGTCACACAATTATTCACCGGATGATCAAGGATATTGCCGTCCTGATCAAAGGACCAGCTGATGACTTCGCCAATCGCACCGCTGTCGCGCAGGGAGGTCAGTTCATCCTTTGAAATAAACCCGTCAATATGAAGCGGCGCGTCATCGCCCAGATGCCCGACACCCATAAAGCGGATATCGGCTTCGCGTGCGAGCTTTAGGATATTGTCCATCGGCGGCTGCTTTTGCATGCGTTCGCGCATTTTCGGGTCTTCGATGATGACCGGGATCGGCAGCGGATAGTGCGGCGCGCGGGTGCGGTCGGCAAGATCGGTGACCGCATCATAGAAACTTGCCGCCCCGTCATGGGCGATGGTGCCGACCAGCGAGACGATCTTGTGATGGCTTCCGTCAATCCGGCCGATTTCATCGACCATGGCGCGCATGGCCCGTCCGGTGCCAAGGGCGATGATTTTGGGATCGGTCGATTGCAAGGTGCGTTCAAGATAGTTTGCCGCGGCCTGCGCCATGCCAAACATTGCCTCGGGCGCAGAGGGATCGGTCGGCACGACATCGCAATTGGCCAGTCCGTATTTCTCGCAGATGGCCCGGCCCAGTTCCATGCAACGGGTGATCGGATGATCAAGACGAACCTTCACAAGGCCCTCGCTGACAGCAGCCGAGACCAGTCGTTGCGCGGTCGGGCGCGAAACACCAAGCTTGTGGGCGATTTCGTCCTGCGTATTGCCGGCGCAATAATAAAGCCAGCCAGCGCGGGCTGCTTCATCCAGACGGGCCGCTTCCTTGCGGGTTCGTTTTACCATCCGAGTCCCCCGATATGTCTTTTTGCGCGTCACCCGTCCCGGATATGGCCGGTGTGTGACGGATTATTTTTCCCTGAAGTCTTATACTTTTCCCTAGCGCCTTTTGGAAACTCTTACCAGCATCCATATGTCTATAAACGACAAAACCCGCCTTGTGACGGGCGGGTTTTGAAGATGAAACTGTTGGTCTGCCTTATTTCCTGGGCAGGAATTCCGCGACCAGTTTTTCGGCAATCTGAACCGCGTTCAGGGCCGCGCCCTTGCGCAGGTTATCGCCAACACACCACAGCGACAGGCCGTTCTCGACCGTCGGGTCCTTGCGCACGCGCGAGACAAAGACATTGTCTTCGCCCTGGACTTCCTGCGGGGTGACATAGCCTTCGTCCTGGCGGTAATCGACAACCGAAACGCCCGGGAAGTCTTTCATTGCCTTGCGGGCTTCTTCGACGGTGATCGGTTTTTCAAACTCGATATTGACCGCTTCGCCATGACCGACAAAGACCGGGACGCGAACGCAGGTCGCATGAACGGCGATTTCCGGATCAAGGATTTTGCGGGTTTCGACCGACATTTTCCATTCTTCGCGGGTCGCGCCATCATCCATGAAATTGTCGATATGCGGGATGACGTTAAAGGCGATCTGTTTGGTGAATTCTTCCTTTTTGGGAAGGTCATTCACATAGATGCCTTTGGTCTGGTTAAACAGCTCGTCCATGGCGGCACGACCGGCACCCGACACGGACTGATAGGTCGCAACAACGATGCGTTTGATCGTGGCGATGTCATGAAGCGGTTTAAGGGCCAGAACCATCTGAATGGTCGAGCAGTTCGGATTGGCGATGATGTTCTTTTTGGCGTATCCGGCCAGTGCATCGCCATTGACCTCGGGCACGACCAGCGGAACACCCGGTTCCATGCGCCAATAGCTTGAATTGTCGATGACAACGCAGCCTGCTTCGGCCGCCTTGGGGGCCAGTTTCCTGGCGGTTTCACCACCGGCCGAGAACAGGGCGATATCGACGCGCGAGAAATCAAAGGTTGCGGCATCAAGAACACTGATCTCGTCATCTTCGCCATAGCCGACGGTGCGCCCGATGGATTTCGACGATGCCAGTGCAAAGACTTCATCGGCCGGGAACTTACGTTCGGCAAGGGTGTTGAGCATTTCGCGCCCGACATTTCCGGTCGCGCCGACAACGGCAATCTTGTAGCCCATCAGGTGCCTCTTTTCAGTCTTGTGGGCATGGTGGCCAGACCCGGACCGACGTGGAAAATCCGCGTTATGGTTCGGACGGCGCAGGACACATGCCTGTGGATAATTTCGGATAATCTGCGGCGAGATGTAAGGCTTTCAAAGCAATTGCGCAAGCGTATCCTTGATATGGCTGATGCGATTACTACTTGAGATCGCAAAAAAATCTGGCAAAATCGTCAGTGGGGTTCATGTGTCGAACCCGAAATCAGAATCGTTTTGCATCCTGCTTGGTTGATTCCTGTTTTCGGCTTGGTCCGCATCGCGTAGCCGCAGCCACCATCTAAGACCTTCCGAACGGCAAGATAGAGCGATCCTGAACAGGGTTCGATACAGATATGCAGCGTGACTGCATATGGGGCGATCAATATTCCGACTTTTGCAAAAAGGACGGCCTGATGACGTACCCGATGAGTTTGGATTGGACACAAAAAAAGGTTCTCGATTTCTTTCGGGAACATGTAACGCGCGGAACACTGGTTTTTCGCGTCGATGACAAGCATGAAGTCGTTTTGGGGGATGGCGCGCCGCCAAGGGCCGGGATGACCGTACCCGACTGGGCCAATACCCTTAAAATGGCGCTAAGTCCCGATCCGGGATTTGGCGAAGCCTATATGCATGGCGGCTTTGATGTCGTCAGCGGCGAAATGGAAGACCTGATCCGGGTGTTGCGCCTGAATTTTGAAGGCGGGCATTCCTCAAGCGGTTTTGGCACCTTCATTGAAAAACTGCAGGCGCTTAAATTCCAGATCGCACAGTTCACCACTGTCAAGGCCGCCTCCAAGCGGGTGCGCCATCATTATGATATCGGTAATGATCTTTACACCCGGTTTCTTGATCCGGAGATGCAATATTCATGTGCCTTCTGGGATGATGGTGCGCAGACGCTTGAAGAAGCCCAGCACCGCAAAATGAGCCTGACCACCCAGCGCCTGAAAATCAACGAACCGGGTTTGCGGATTGTCGATATCGGGTGTGGTTGGGGTGGACTGAGCCGGTTCATCCATCGTGAAACCGGTGCCGAAGTCCACGGGATCACATTATCGACCGAGCAATATAACTGGGCGCAGGAGAAGCGCGCAGAGCTGGGCGACAATGCCAAGGCCGGGCTTGATTATCATCTGCTGGATTATCGGGTGTTTGCCGATGCCAATGCCGGTAAATATGATCGCGTGGTTTCGGTCGGCATGTTCGAACATGTCGGGCGCCATCAGTTCAAAACCTATTTCGAAAAGGTTGGTGAACTGCTTAAGGTTGGTGGGCGGGCGGTCATTCACACCATCATCAAGCCGCGCGCGGAATTCACATCGCCCTGGATTGATAAATATATCTTTCCGGGTGGCTATATCCCGGCAGTGCATGAAGTGATTGAGGCGGCTGAACATGCCAAGCTGATGGTTGAAGCATCGCATTTCCACCCCGGTCGCAACTATGCCCGGACCCTTGTCGAATGGCGGGAACGCTTCCGGGCGGTGCGCGACGAACTGGACCCGACCAAATATGATGAGGAATTCCGGCGGATGTGGGAGTTCTATCTGGCGGGTTGCATAAATGCCTTTGACGATTCCGAGGGCGGTGGCGGCATGCGGGTCGGCCAGTTTGTCTTTACCAAGCCGGGCTTTGAATATGCCTGATGTCACAGGGCGGGAAACGAAGGTTTCCCGCCCTGGCGGTTTTAACAGCCAAATCAAAATCCAATATACATCGCGTGGTCGACCGGCACGACAGATGTAAAAAACGACTAACCGGTCATTTTGTCGGGAGGAAACGACATGCTTAAAGTGATGGACCGGGACGATCGTAATCAGCGTGCCCGTGACGTGTCTGTGATCACGGGTGCTACGCATATCGGTCAGGTCGAGGACTATATACGCGCATTGAGCGCAATCGAACTTTCAAGCTGTGAACGCGATATGCTGCGCGCCCATGCAAAGGCGCCGGGGCGGGAAATAACCGGACTTGAACTGGCCGAAACCGTCGGGCATTTCGGATGCCGGATGGGGCTTAAGAAATATGGTCGTCTGGCAGCCAAGATATCGACAGCTGCCGGACTGCCGATCTGCCAAACCGATGTCAGTGATTATCTTGCCGCGATCTTTACCCTTGCAGATGGCAAGCAATCGGATGGTGAGGACTGGAACTGGGTGATGCATGAGCAGGTGGCAGGTGCCATGGAAAATCTTGGTCTGGTCTAGGTTTTCAGAACAGAACGTAGCCGGTTACAAAAAATATCGAAAAAAACGTGTGGTCGTGTAACGCGGTCCATCCGCGTTTCGTCCTTGTGGGCAGAAGGGAGATGATCCCGTATTCCACAAGGAGATTTGTCATGAGCCGCTTTTCATTCCCCGAAGCCAGCCCGTCCCTGTTCAAACCGATGCTTGCCCTTGCGACAGCGCTTGGTGACAACGCCAAAATCCCGGCCGTGTTGCGTGATCTGATCGAGTGTCGTGTGTCGCAGATCAATCAATGTTCCTATTGCCTGCGCATGCATTCAAAAAGCTTTGCCGAACATGGCGGAGATTCGGTGAAACTGGCTCTTTTGCCGGTCTGGCGTGCAGCAGAGGGATTTGACAATGCCGAACGGGCAGCGCTGGACTGGGCGGAATGCCTGACCAGGGTTGAAAGTCAGGAACGCATCGCGCAAACCCATCGTCAGCTTGTCGAACATTTTGAAGCGGATGCAGTTTCCGAGCTGACCTGCATCATTTCGACCATGAATGCCTGGAACCGTCTGGGAATTGCCCAGCACGAATTTGCATGATGCGGGGGCCTTTGCGCAAGGAGGTCGATGATGATATCGCCTCTTTGCAAGATCATCGCCCATCGGGCAGGATGAACAGCACCACGAAACCTTTTTGCGCGGCACAGGGTGAACCTGTGCCGCTTTACCCGTTTGATGGACCCAAAATGTCGGATCAGATTTTTGAACAGCACCGGGCACGACTGACGGCACTGGCCTATCGGATGCTGGGCAGTCATGCCGATGCCGAGGATGCAGTTCAGGATGTCTGGCTGCGCTGGCGCAAGCAGGACCATGACATCATCAGTGATGCGACCGGCTGGCTGGTGCGGGTCTGTAGCAATATCTGTCTCGATGTTTTGAAATCGGCCCGGCGACAACGCGAAAATTATGTCGGCAACTGGTTGCCCGAACCCTGGATGCCGTCCGAGCCCCCCAAGGCCGAAGCCAATCTGATTGAACAGGACGGGTTGGGGCAGGCCTATTTATTGATGCTTGAACGTCTGACACCGATCGAGCGGGTCGCACTTGTCCTGCATGAAGTGTTTGACTGGTCCCATGACGATATCGCACCTGTGATCGAACGGACTGCCAACAATACACGGCAAATCCTGTTTCGGGCGCGCGGCAAGATGAAACGCGACAGCGAACGCGATGCCACCCCCGATCCGGCAGGGCGGATATGGGAACAGCCGAAAATAGAAGCCTTTATCAAGGCACTTAGTCTGGGTGATATCCGTCAGCTGGTCAGTCAGCTGGCTCCGGATGTGATCCTGCATTCCGATGGTGGTGGCAAGGCACAGGCAACCGCCAATCCGTTATTCGGGGCTGATCATGTTTCCCGGTTCTTCGTCGGGGTTTGGGGCAAGCGTGATCCGCGCGAACGTGTGTTCCATATCACCATTGAGGGTGAATGCTGGCTTCTGATGCAGTTGAACGACATGATTGTAACCGGGATCAGCGCGTCGGAGCGCGACGGACGGATTGTTGATCTGTTTGTCCATCGAAATCCCGACAAGCTCGAACGGTTCAACGCGGTGATTGCCGATGCAACCGAGATTGATCTGACAAACAAAAAGGCCGGGGAATGAACCCCGGCCTTTTCAATTTCGAGATCAGAACGACAGATCAGACAAGTTTGTCGAGTTCGTTGATCAGCGACTCACCCATGACGGTGGTCGAAACTTTGGCCATGCCCGGCTGCATGATGTCACCGGTGCGAAGCCCGCCCTTCAGGACGTTCTGAACAGCGGTTTCGATCAGGGTTGCATCATCGCCCATATCGAACGAGTAACGCAGCATCATGGCAAAGGACAGGATGGTTGCCAGCGGGTTGGCAATGTCCTGACCGGCAATGTCCGGAGCCGAACCGTGTACCGGCTCATACAGGGCTTTGCGTTTGCCGTCAGCGTCTGCTGCACCAAGCGATGCAGACGGAAGCATGCCAAGCGATCCGGTCAGCATGGCCGCGCAATCAGACAGAATGTCGCCGAACATGTTGGTGGTGACCATCACGTCGAACTGTTTCGGGTTACGAACCAGCTGCATGGAAGCGTTATCGACATACATATGGCTGATTTCGACTTCCGGGAAGTCCTTGGCAACACGTTCAACAACTTCGCGCCACAGAACGGTGGATTCCAGAACGTTGGCCTTGTCGACAGAGCACAGACGCTTGTCACGTTTCATGGCCATGTCAAAAGCAACGCGCGCAATGCGTTCTACTTCGGGCTCGGAATACACCAGGGTGTTGTAGCCATAACGAACGCCGTCGCGTTCTTCGATGCCACGCGGCTGGCCGAAATAGATGCCGCCGGTCAGTTCGCGAAGGATCATGATATCCAGACCCTTGACCACGTCTTCTTTCAGGGTTGATGCACCAACAAGTGCATCAAACACCAGTGCCGGACGCAGGTTGGCAAACAGGCCCATTTCCTTGCGGATTTTCAGAAGACCGCGTTCCGGTTTGATATCAAACGGAAGGTTGTCCCATTTCGGACCACCAACAGCACCGAGCAGAACCGCATCAGCTGCCATTGCATCGGCAAGGGTTTCGTCGGTCAGCGGGTTGTTGTGCGCATCGATCGATGCGCCGCCAATCAGGCCTTCGGTGATTTCGAAGTTCACATCACGCTTCTTGGCCATCCAGTCCATGACGCGCTGAACCTGACGCATGACTTCCGGGCCAATTCCGTCGCCCGGCAGCATCAGTACTTTTTTGGTGGTGGTCATAAAAGAATCCTTCCCAGATATTTTCGGGGCCGCTCACCCCGTAACGATAGAAAAGGGGTGGCAAACGCAACCGTTCGCCACCCCTTTTTGAATTAGAGCGACAGCCAGGGCTGCGAGGCCGCGCGTTTGGCTTCAAATTCGTTGATGGCATCGCCTTTCTGCAGGGTCAGGCCGATATCGTCGAGACCGTTCAGCAGGCAATGTTTGCGGAATTCTTCGACTTCAAACTTGATGCAACCGCCGTCCGGACCGGTGATTTCCTGTTTTTCAAGGTCAATCGTCACGGTGGCGTTGGAACCACGTTCTGCATCGGCCATCAGCTTGTCGACATCTTCGTGCGGCAGACGGATCGGAAGGATGCCGTTCTTGAAGCAGTTGTTATAGAAAATGTCGGCAAAGCTTGGTGCGATTACGCAGCGAATGCCGAAATCAAGCAGCGACCAGGGTGCGTGTTCACGCGACGAACCGCAGCCAAAGTTATCGCCAGATACAAGGATCTGGGCATTGCGATAAGCCGGCTTGTTGAGAACGAAATCAGGGATCTCGTTGCCATTGTCGTCGTAACGCATCTCATCAAACAGGTTCTTGCCAAGGCCCGAACGTTTGATGGTTTTGAGGAACTGTTTGGGAATGATCATGTCGGTATCGACATTGATCATCGGCAGCGGTGCTGCAACACCGGTGAGCTTGGTGAATTTATCCATTGTCTTATCCCTTGCTTCCAGTTTCCCAGGCCAGACCCAGTGCTTCGATCAATTCTTCGGTAGCATCGAGTTCCTGCGCGACGAAATCGGGAAGGTTGATCCCGGTCAGCTGCGGCAGGAGCTGCTCAAGCACAGGGGCACGTCCCAGACGTGGTGCGCTTTCGCGGAAATTGATGAATGCAGTGTCGGCCATGGGAACTGTCCTTAACCGAGTTTACGAATGTCGGTCAGATGACCGGTGATAGCAGCAGCTGCTGCCATGGCCGGGCTGACGAGGTGGGTACGACCACCACGGCCCTGACGGCCTTCGAAGTTACGGTTCGAGGTCGAAGCGCAACGCTCGCCCGGTGCCAGACGGTCCGGGTTCATCGCCAGACACATCGAGCAGCCCGGTTCGCGCCAGTCAAAACCGGCTTCGATGAAGATCTCATGCAGACCTTCGGCTTCGGCCTGTTCCTTGACCAGACCAGAACCCGGTACGATCATCGCATTGACCGATGCGGCAACCTTGCGGCCCTTGGCCACTTCGGCAACAGCGCGCAGGTCTTCGATACGACCGTTGGTGCAAGAACCGATAAAGACGCGGTCGATCTTGATTTCCTCGATCGGGGTGCCAGCGGTCAGACCCATATATTCGAGCGAACGCGCGATGGCTTTCTGCTTGCCCGGATCCTTGGCATCGGTCGGTGCCGGAACAACACCGGTAACCGGGACGACGTCTTCCGGGCTTGTGCCCCAGGTAACCTGCGGGACGATTTCGGTGGCATCAATCTCGACGATCTTGTCGTAATGAGCACCTTCGTCAGACGGCAGGGTCTTCCAGTATTCAACAGCCTGTTCGTATGCGGCACCTTTGGGTGCCATTGGACGGCCCTTGATATATTCAAAGGTTTTCTCGTCCGGTGCGATCAGGCCTGCACGTGCGCCGCCTTCGATCGACATGTTACAAACGGTCATGCGGCCTTCGACCGACAGTGAACGGATTGCCGAGCCTGCATATTCGATGACATAGCCGGTACCGCCAGCGGTGCCGATGCGGCCGATGATGGCAAGAGTGATGTCCTTGGCGGTCACGCCCGGATGCAGATCGCCCTCGACCTTGACCAGCATGTTCTTGGCCGGTTTCTGAACAAGGGTCTGGGTTGCCAGAACATGTTCGACTTCGGACGTGCCGATACCGAATGCCAGCGCACCGAATGCCCCGTGGGTGGAAGTATGTGAATCACCACAAACCATGGTCACACCCGGCAGGGTGAAACCTTCTTCCGGACCGACAATGTGAACGATACCCTGACGCAGGTCGTTCATCGGGAAGTAATGAATGCCGGTGTCGCGGGCGTTCTGGTCAAGGGTTTCAACCTGAATGCGGCTGTCTTCTTCCTTGATGCCCTGGGTACGATCAGACGTCGGAACGTTGTGATCCGGAACCGCAAGGGTCAGCTCGGGATGGCGCACTTTGCGGCCGGAATTGCGAAGACCTTCGAACGCCTGCGGGCTGGTTACTTCGTGGACGAGATGACGGTCAATATAAAGCAGGCAGGTGCCATCATCCTGCGTATCGACCACATGACTTTCCCAAATCTTGTCAAAAAGGGTTTTAGGTTGACCCATCTCGACCTCCTCATAAAACATCGATCTTTTGAGCAGCAACAACCGTCCGTCTGAGTGGTCCGGAGTTTCGCGAAGAAATGTGCGCAAGTCTTGATGCCGGTATCGGCGGGCGGGCTTGGCGGTTTCTCCGGCGCAACCGGTTTGACCCGATTTGCGAAATTTTATTATCCAGAACCACGCGGGTTTGATTGTTTGTGCCGCGGGAGTGCCTTTATACACTCAAGCCTTTAAATCGCAAGGCATGGGGCGCGTGTTTTTCCCGGATTTGCATCCGGAAATTGAATCACAAAAAATACAGCATCCCTGAGTAGCCAAATCACCGGAAATCGATATAGGTTAGGGATATCTGATATAAAAAAAGCTGATCGGAATATGGTATGGTTTCTGCGGGTCAGGATTGCCGGTCCGGATTTTCGGCGATTCGCTATAATGCAATCATAGCGTGTATTTGCCTGTTTCTTTCCCTTGGCACCCTGTCGGAACAGACAAAAGAAAACGGGCCCACCCGAAGGTGAGCCCGTCTTTTCGTCTGACATAGCCAAACGGCGGAGAATTACTTCTTCGCGCGTTCTGCTGCGGTCAGTTTGCCTTTGTGGCCAGTGGTCTGCTCGGCGATACGTGCAGACTTACCGGTACGACCACGCAGGTAGTACAGTTTCGCGCGACGGACGTCACCGCGGCGAACGACTTCGATTTTGTCGATGGCCGGGGAGTACGACTGGAAGATACGCTCAACGCCTTCGCCCGATGCGATTTTACGCACGGTGAAGGAAGAGTTCAGGCCGCGGTTCTTCTTGGCGATGCAAACGCCTTCGAACTGCTGGATACGCTCACGGGTACCTTCAACGACTTTCAGGTGTACACGAACGGTATCACCGGCGTCGAATTCCGGAACTTCGCGCTGCGCAACGATTTTGTCGAGCTGCTCATTCTCGAGCTGCTGGATGATGTTGGTCATGGTTTAACCCTCTTTGATGTTCCCGTTTGCGACATACTGGTCCCAAAGGTCCGGGCGTCGCTCACGAGTAATTTCTTCTGCCTGTGCATGCCGCCAGGCTTGTACCTTGGCATGATGTCCGGAAAGCAAGATCTCCGGCACGTCACGCCCGTTCCAATTGGCCGGGCGCGTGTAATGCGGATATTCAAGCAACCCGGTTTCAAAGCTTTCCTCGTCGACGGATTCAGTCTTGTTGACTGTTCCCTCGATGAGGCGAATGCACGATTCAATCAGGACCATGGCCGGCAGTTCGCCGCCCATGAGGATGTAATCACCGATGCTGATTTCCTCGGCCTGATGTTCATCCAGAACCCGCTGGTCGATACCTTCGTAACGACCGCAAAGCAGGATGGCACCAGGACCTGCTGCCAGTTCACGGCAACGTTTCTGGTTCAGCACTTTTCCCCGCGGGCTGAGGTAAATCAGCGGCAAGTTCGGTGCATCTGCACGCAACTCACGCAGGGCGGCGTCGACAATATCCGGGCGCATGACCATACCGGCCCCGCCCCCGAAGGGATTGTCGTCTACAGTGCGGTGGCGGTCGGTTGCATGATCGCGGATGTCTTTGACATCAAGCGACCAGATCCCGTTCTCAAGCGCACGGCCAGCCAGAGACTGTCCAAGCACGCCCGGAAACATTTCCGGGAACAGGGTTGCAACTTTTGCCTGCCACACAGACATCGATCAGGCCTCCTTCCCGCTGCCGGTCGCGGTTTCCGCGCCTACTGCATCGGCAGTGACGGCATCAGAATCGCGGTCGGCCTGAGAGTCCTTGCGGGGTTTGTTGGGACGACGGCTGCGATTGCCGGGTCCTTCCTCGTCCTGCAGTAGCCCCTCGGGCGGATTTACCACCAGTTTGCGTTCCGAAAGAACCACATCGGGAACAACTTCCCTGGTAAACGGAAGCACGACAACCTTGCCCCGGACTTCTTCGAGCGCGACTTCGATTACGTCGCCAGCGCCAAAATCAGCCACACCACGTACGGTCCCGAACAGCGATCCATCAATGTGGAAGGCTTTCAGACCGACAAGGTCAGCAAGATAGAATTCGTCGTCATCTTCCGTTTCGGGCAGTGCCGTCCGCGGTACATGAAGCTTGGTTCCCCGCAGCCGTTCGGCGGCGTCCCGGTCGTCCACACCTTCGATCTTGGCGATCAGCTGGTCGCGGACATGTCCAACGGGCGAGAGCTTGTATTTCACATGCCCTTTTGCGTCGAACAACGGGCCGTAACCGACAAGGTTATCCGGGTCGACGGTATAGCTTTTGACGCGCACGGCACCACGCACCCCGTGCGGGGCGGTGATCATGCCGACGCAGACATAAGCTTCGTCGTTCTTGGATTTGCGGGTATCAGCCATTTCGGTTCACAAGTTTCCGGTATCTGATCAAAGCGTGCTTTCAGCGAATTACTCGCCTGCAGCTTCTTCAGCAGGTGCTGCTGCTTCGGCAGCGGCTTCCGCAGCAGCGGCAGCAGCAGCTTCAGCTTTTTCAGCTTTCTCACGAAGACGTTCCTGAGCTTTCGCTTTCGGAGCAGACTTCTGCGGCTGTTCGGTCGGTTTGAACGCATCGGCCAGGCCAGCTTTGCCCAGGAAACGTGCAACACGATCGGTCGGCTGTGCGCCAACAGACAGCCAATATTTAATGCGTTCTTCTTTGAAGGTAACGCGATTGCCAGCATCCTTCGGGAGCATCGGATCATAGGTACCGACTTTCTCGATGAAGCTGCCGTCACGCGGAGCGCGGGCGTCAGCAACTACGATACGGTAGTACGGACGCTTTTTGGCACCGCCACGGGAAAGACGAATCTTGACAGCCATTCGGATAAGTTCCTTTCAGCTTGGGTTTGTAGTCTTAAATCAGGACCCCTTGGGGCCTATTCGCTTAGTCTTGTAGTCATCCGGCCTTGTGGGCCGTTTCGGTTCCTAAGAGGAATTCTTGAGAACCCGTTTAAGAACCTGGGATCTGGCTATTTCTTTTTGCCAAACCCCGGGAATCCCGGAGGCAGGCCACCGCCGCCTCCCAATCCCGGCAGACCGGGCGGCAAGCCGCCTGCACCACCGGGGAAACCTTTTGGCAGATTGCCAAGGTCCGGCATATCGCCGCCCTCGAGCATTGCCGGATCCATTTTCGGCATACCGCCAAACAGACCCTTTTTACCCATCTTGCCCATCTTTTTGATCATGGTGGACATGGTCTGGTATTGTTTGAGCAGCTTGTTCACATCCTGAACGCTGAGCCCGCAACCCGCAGCAATACGCTTTTTGCGCGATGCCTTGATCAGGGCCGGGTTTTCACGTTCCTTCGGCGTCATCGACAGGATGATCGCTTCCTGATGTGTCAGAAGTTTCGGATCAAGCTTGGTCTGCGACATCTGTTTTTTCAGCGCGCCCATGCCCGGCAGCATCCCCATGATGCCGGAAAGATCACCCATCTTCTGAAGCTGCTTGAGCTGTGCGAGAAGATCGTTCAGGTCGAACTGACCCTTACGCAGCTTCTTCGCCATTTTCTCGGCGTCTTCGGCCTTGATCGTTTCAGCCGCCTTCTCGACAAGGCTGACAACGTCGCCCATGCCCAGAATACGGTTGGCAATACGATCCGGATGGAAAGCTTCCATCTCGTCGATTTTCTCGCCGACACCGATCATCTTGATCGGGCAGCCGGTGATCTGACGCATCGACAGGGCCGCACCACCACGTGCATCACCGTCAATACGGGTCAGAACGATACCGGTGATACCGACCTTGTCGGCAAATTCCTTGGCCACATTGACCGAGTCCTGACCGGTCATCGCATCGGTGACCAGAAGGGTCTCGACCGGGTTGACTGCATCGCGGATCTGGGCGACTTCGCTCATCAGTTCCATGTCGATATGCAGACGACCGGCGGTATCAAGGATGACCGCGTCATAGCCTTCCTTGCGACCGGTATCCATCGCGCGCTTGGCAATCGAAACCGGCTTTTCACCCAGAACGATCGGCAGAACGCCAAGACCGTTATCGTCGGCCAGAATTTTCAGCTGCTGCTGTGCGGCCGGACGATAGATATCGAGCGATGCCAGGAGAACTTTCTTGTTGCGCTTCTTGGTCAGGTGCAGCGCGATCTTGGCAGAACTGGTGGTCTTACCCGAACCCTGAAGACCAACCATCAGGATCGGAACCGGCGGGGTGGCGGCAAGATTGATGTCTTCGCCTTCGCCCAGCATGTTTTTCAGTTCGTCATGGACGATCTTGACGACCATCTGGCCCGGGGTGACCGAGCGCAGAACGTCCTGACCAACCGCACGTTCGGTGGCATTGGAAATAAAGGCTTTGACGACCGGCAGCGCAACGTCAGCCTCAAGCAGGGCGACGCGTACTTCGCGCATGGCTTCCTTGACGTCGGATTCCTTCAGCGCGCCACGTTTGCGCAGCTTATCGAGAACTCCGCCAAGGCGATCGCTTAGTCCTTCAAACATTCCAAATCCCGTCTGTGTTGCCGGTGTTTCCACCGAGTACGCACAAAAAACTAAAACCCAGTGCTCGAAAACTCGAGGACTGGGGGAGTCACCCCTTGGGCGACCGTTGGTGAGGAGGGTTTATTGGATCGGGGGTAAGGAGTCAAGCGCAATCGGGCGCAAAAGCGCGATGTTCTGCGCTTTTCGAGTCAATTCGCACCCAATCGCTGATTCTGATGAGGGCAAGGTGGTCCCAACCAGATGTTTAGGCCGCGGAACCACCCGGAATAATCGCATGATTATCAATCAGGCGTGCCTTGCCAAGACGGGCAGCAACAAAGATGCGTGCCGGTTTCTTGACGGTATCATTCACCAGTTCAAGCGTTTCCGCATCCCGGACTTCAAGATAATCGATCGGTGCAAAGCCCGCAGCAAGGATATCTTCGCGCCCCTTGGCAAGAAGCGGGGCAAGGGCGGCACCCTTTGCCGCCTGTGCGGTAATGTCGGCCAGAACCCGGTTCAGGGTCGGGGCGACAGCGCGTTCTTCGGGCAACAGATACCGGTTGCGCGATGACATGGCCAGACCATCCTCTTCGCGCAGGATTTTGGCACCAATGATGTCGACCGGGATGTTGAGATCGGCTGCGAACCGGCGGATGACCATCAGTTGCTGATAGTCTTTCTGGCCGAAAATTGCGCAATCGGGCAGGGATTGCAGCAGCAGCTTGGTAACGATCTGCGCAACCCCGTCAAAGTGACCGGGACGGGATGCGCCGCAAAGCACATTGGTCATGGCACCATCGACGCTGACCTTGGTGGCAAAGCCGTCGGGATACATTTCCTCGACCGAGGGGGCAAAACAAAGCTCGACCCCGGCAGCATCAAGAAGCTTCTGATCGTCAGGCAGGGTGCGGGGATAGGCCCCGAAATCCTCGTTCGGTCCGAACTGGGTCGGATTGACGAAAATCGACACGATCACGCGATCCGCATGTTCACGGGCAAGGTGCGTCAGGCTGATATGGCCATCATGCAGCGCGCCCATGGTTGGAACCAAGGCAACACGCAGGCCTTGTGCGCGCCAGTCGGCAACAGTCGCGCGCAAATCTGCGACGGTGTGAACAGTCGTAAGGGACATCGTGATCGTCGTATCGAAATTTCAAGAAATCGCGGCGGTCAGAACCAATGGTTCTCAGACCGCGCGCAACTTACCCTTATTGGGGACACCAAAGCAATGTTCATCCGCCGGGAACTGACGGTTGCGCACTTCGCTGGCATAGGTGCCAACAGCTTCGGAGATTGCATCCCCGAGATTGGCATAGCGTTTGACGAATTTCGGTGTGAAATCGGAAAACAGGCCAAGAATGTCCTCGGTCACAAGCACCTGACCATCGCAGGCCACCGATGCACCAATCCCGATGGTCGGAATATCAATGGTTTCGGTAATACGGCGAGCAACTGCTTCAACCGTGCCTTCGATCACGACGGAAAAGGCACCGGCCTTCGCAACCGCGATGGCGTCATTGACGACCTTTTCAGCAGCCTCATCACCGCGACCCTGGCTTTTGAAGCCGCCCATCGTGTTGACCTGCTGGGGCATCAGGCCGATATGGGCCATGACGGGAACGCCGCGCTGGCTTAGGAATGCGATGGTTTCGGCAAGCTCGGCACCGCCTTCGAGTTTGACGGCAGCGCAGCCGGTCTCGGCCAGAATGCGCGATGCCGTACGGAAGGCCTGTTCCTTGGATTCCTGATAGCTGCCGAACGGCAGGTCAACGACAACGCAGGCATTTTTCGAGCCGCGCATAACCGCCTTGCCATGATTGATCATCATATCGACGGTCACAGCAAGCGTGCTGTCCATGCCATAAACAACCATGCCCAATGAATCGCCGACCAGCAAAAGGTCGCAATGTTCATCAAGACGCTGAGCCATCGGCATGGTGTAAGCGGTCAGGCAGACAATGGGTTCAGAACCCTTGCGGGCACGAAGTTCAGGGACGGAGGTCCGGCCCATCTTTTTAGTGGTGGCACTCATGACGTTTCTCCCCCGGTTCGACCGGAATTGGCTGCCCGATCTGTGTCGAGCGTGCCGTCATGTTTACAATATGATGACGGTATTCGGGAAATATTTTTTCGCAATCGCGAAATAAGCAATTCGGCCAATAGTTTATCAATTGGCCGAATTCATGCTTTGTCCGTATCTGAATTCAGGCACGTTAAGGGTCTTATTGTGCGGTTGCACAAAAAGCTCAGAGGCCTTCGGCAAGGTCTTCGAGCATATCAAGACCGACGGCCTCGATATGGCGGTTATCCTTGAGTGAAATCGTTGCTTCCTTGCGCAATTGCGTCAGGGTGCGCGACACGGTTTCAATGGTCAGGCCCAGATAATCGGCAATGTCGGACCGGCTCATCGGGACATTGATCATATCGGTGTTTTCACCGCGATGTTCCTGACGGCGGGCCAGCATCAGCAAGAAGGATGCGACCTTTTCCTTGGCGGTCTTGCGACCAAGCAACAGCATCTGATCTTGGGCTGCGGCGAGTTCGTCCACAGCCATGCCCAGCATGCGTTTTTCCAGATGCGGGAACTGATCAAACAGTTTTTCAAGCTTGGTCCGCGGGAAACGGCAGGCCGTTACCGGTTCAATCGCCTCGGCGGTGTAGCTGTAATTGGCATTCAGCGCCAATCCCAGAAAATCACCGGCAAACAGGAAGCCGGTGATCTGTCGGCGACCATCACCCAGCAATTTATAGAGCTTCACAGAGCCGGACGTGACGTTGAAAACGTAGTCGGCTTCCTCTGCTTCGTGGAAGATGGTGCTGTGCGAATCAAACTGGACGTGGGTCAGCAGTTGGCGCAACTGATCATGTTCAGCCCCGTGCAATGACGAGCAAAAGGTCAAGTCCTTGATAGAACAGGCTTCGCAAAGTTGGGGGCGGACTGCCATCGCAGACTCCGATGCTGGTGAGTCGAGACATTATATCGGGTTAATCTATGCGAACAGATAGGTGTGTTTCAAGCTATTCTAACTATCATTTTTTTTGAGTTTCTTGGATTTGTGCGCCAGTGCTTCATCATCGTCGTCAAACAGGATGCGATTGGCAGCCCCTTCCATATCATCAAACTGCCCCGAACGCAGCGACCAAAGGAACGCACCAAGGCCCAAAAGCCCCAGAAACAAAGCGATCGGGATCAGAAGAAGAAGGTTGCTCATGCCATTAGGCTCCTGCCTGTTGGGATGTTTGCGGGTGTACCTTGAACCCATGGTCATCTGGTTTGGACGATTTTGCATGCAGGCGCAAGGCATTGGCAATCACGATCAGTGAAGACGACGACATGGCGATTGCGGCAATCAATGGCGTGACAAATCCCGAAACCGCCAGCGGAATCGTGATCAGGTTATAGGCAAAGGACAGGGCAAAGTTCTGTCGGACCAGACGGTCAGCCTTGCGCGCGACATCAATGGCCTCGATCACCGCACCCAGTCGGTCCCCCTGAAAGACAATATCTGCGGCATTTTGCGAAATCTCGGCCGCAGTAGCAGGGGACATCGAGGCATGGGCGCAGGCAAGGGCCGGGGCATCATTGATGCCATCGCCAACCATAAGGTCATGTTTGCCGTGATCGGCACGGGCTTGAACAAAGGCGGCTTTGTCGGTTGGTGACATACGGGCATGCCAGTCCCGCAGGCCAAGTGTTTCGGCCAGCTGGCGCACCGTGCTGCTGCGATCCCCCGAAAGCAATGTCATATCAAACCCGCGCGCACGCAGGGTTTCAATCACGCTATCGGCATCATTGCGCGGTGTATCGCGGAAAACAAAACGTGCCGGTGATTTCCCCGGTTCGGCAAGCCACAATTCCGGGCCGGTAATATCGGATGGCAAATCGGCATTTTCGGCAATGTTGCAAAATGTCCGGCTACCCAGCAGGACCGGTCCCGACGGGCCTTGCGCGGTCAGGCCAAGGCCGGGCTGTTCGGTCACATTGGGACAAGGTGTTACATTGCCAGCAGCGCGGACCAGTGCACGTGACAGGGGATGGTTGCTGTTGGCGGCGATCTGGGCGGCAAGTTCCAGCGCATCCGGATCGGTCTGGCTGACGAGTTCGGGTTTGCCGGTGGTAAGCGTCCCGGTCTTGTCAAAGATGATACCGGTGATCTTGGTCAGGCGTTCAAGGGCGGTTGCCGATTTGACAAGAATACCCGCACGCAGCAATCGACCGGTTGCAATGACCTGAACCACAGGAACGGCAAGGGCAAGGGCACAGGGACAGGTAATGATCAGAACCGCAATCGCGTTCATCAGGGCATCCTGCCAGGGCAGGCCGCCAATCAACCACCATCCGGCAAAGGTCGCCAATGACAGGAAATGAACCACCGGTGCATAGGATTTGGCAACCCGGTCGGCAATGGCGACATATTTCGCACGCCCCTGTTCGGCATTTTCCATCAGTCGGACAATCTCGGACAGCAAGGTATTGCCACCGGTTGCTGTGACACGAATACGCAATGGTGCGGAAATGTTGGTGGTGCCCGCAAACACCGTTTTACCCGGCCGGGTCAGAACAGGGATGCTTTCGCCAGTAATGACGCTGGTGTCGATATCGGACTGGCCGTCGATGACTTCGCCGTCGATGCCGATGCGTTCGCCGGCTGCGGCCAGAACAACCATACCCGGTTCGGCCTTGTGAGGGGCAATCAGACGTCGCGTACCATCATCATCAATCACGGTGATGGACCGGGCATTAAGAGATAACAGATGTTCGGCGGCGGACCGGGCCTGTCCACGGGCGCGACCATCAAGATACCGCCCGATCAGCAGGAAGAACAAAAGCGTGATGGCACTATCGAAATAGGCATGCGGTTCGCTTCGGATGGTTTGGGCAAGGCTCATGCCCAGTGCAAGGATCACTCCAAGGCTGATCGGCACATCCATATTGACCCGGCGATTGCGGATCGCCCCGATTGCAGAACGGTAAAACGGCATGCCGGCATAGGCGGCAGCCGGAAGTGCAATTAACGCGGACAACCAGTGAAACAGGTCGCGGGTGGCCCCGCCCATGCCCTGAAAATATCCGGCCCATACCGAAACCGACAGCAACATCACATTGCCTGCTGCAAACCCGGCAACGGCCAGACAACGCAGCAATTCCTTGTTGCGTGACACTGTTGCCTGTTCAAGGGCGGCCGGGTCAAACGGGATCAGGCGATAGCCCATCTGAAGAACCGGGGCGACGATGGCACCGATATCGGATTTGTCGCCCTGCCAGCTCAGTCGCAGGCGCCGGGTTGTCATATTGACCCGCGCCCTGATCACGGCCTCGTTGCGTTGAAGCAGGGTTTCAATCAGCCAGACACAGGCCGCACAATGAATGCCGTCAACCATCAGGTTAAGATGATGGGTGCCTTCATTGTCGGTGCTGGTCAGTTCGGTAAAATCTAAACTGCCAACGGGTTCCTCGTCCGGGCGAAGAGCGCGGATTTTCGGATCGATTGCACGGCGTTTGTAATAGGAAGACAACCCCAATTCGCCAAGAAGCTCATAAGCCCCTGCACAGCCTGAACAGCAAAAATCAGGACCGGCCGGTGACGCGGCGGTCACCGGTTCCTGACAATGACGGCAAAGGGCGGATTGGGTCATGGATTGATGACGACGTTCTCAAGCATCTGGTAGTCATCACCCATCGCATGGGCAATGGTCCGAACTTGCCAGCGACCATAAACCGGGATTTCTACGCTTGCGCGATATTCGCCCGGTGCGATTTCAGCCAAGGGTACGGTCTGGTCCAAATCGTCGCGATCCTGACGGGTCATGACCACCGACATCCTGGCCCCGCTGATCGGTCGGGATTCCTTGTCGCGGAAAAGGACTGTGACGGTACCCGCCTGATTGATGACGCCACCAACGGTCAGTTTGCTCCGCCAGCCAAGTTCGGCCTGACGGGCTGCGCCGGAAATGGCGGCATTGTAATTGTTGCCTTCTTCAAAGGCATGCTTGGTCACAAGTCCGTTCCAGCTGGTCATTGAAAAGGTGATCAGCGAGATATTGGCAATCAGCATGACGGCAAAGCCGCCAACAAAATACCATGGGATCCAGCGGTCCGACTTGCGCGGGCCATTCCGGGTGGAAGAAGGCGTGGTCATATGCGTTGCCATTGCGTGTCTTTCCTGTGCCAAAGCATTTGCACGATCAGTGGCCGGTTTTGGGGCCAGCGAATACTGTATCATATGTTTCCGAATTTCCGGTTTCCTGATCGGTCACGGTGAATTCAAACGGTGTGGCCTCGCCGTCAAGGGCTGACGGGCTCGCGGCAAGAAACACACGGAAACTGCCGACCCGGTCAGGGGCGACTTCAAGATCGAAAGTACCCTGCTGATTGGGTGTCTGACCAATGACCTGGAAATCAGATACATCAAGGCCGGTCACGGTCAACCGGTAGGTTTTGGTGGCCTGTTCCTTGTTCAGCACTTTGACGGTATAGCCGTTGCGAACATCGCCATCAGACAAGGGTACATAAAGCGGGTTGCGGTCACGCAGAACATTGAGTTCAAGAACCGAGCGGTTCAGTAACCCGAAGGCCATCACCGATGCGACCAGAGCCAGAATGATCGTATAGAAAATGGTGCGCGGGCGAATGATGCGAACGCGGGTGGCTTTGCCCTGGGCGCGAAGCTGGGTGTTCTGAACCGAGTCAAACCGCACCAGATCACGCGGGAACCCGACCTTGTCCATGATGTCGTTACAGGCATCAATACACAGGCCGCAGCCAATGCATTCCATCTGCAAACCGTCGCGGATATCAATACCTGTCGGGCAGACATTGACACAGGCATGGCAGTCAACGCAGTGGCCTGTCTCGGGAACTTCCCCACGGGTCAGGTTTTTACGCTTGAGCGGGCCTCGGGTTTCACCGCGCCATCCTTCATATGTGACGATCATGCTTTCATCATCAAGCATAGCGGACTGGAAACGCGGCCAGGGGCACATATAGGTGCAAACCTGTTCGCGGGCCCAACCGGCAAGAAGGTAGGTCGAGCCGGTCAGAAACGCGATGGTGACATAAACGCCAAGGCTTGCCTGACCGGTAAAGACGTCGGTGATCACGGTCGGGGCATCGTTGAAATAAAGAACAAAGGCACCACCGGTTGCCATGGCAATGGCAATCCAGGCCAGATGGGTTGCGCCGATTTTCCAGAGTTTTTCGAACGTCCATTTTGACTGATCAAGACGCATGCGCGCATTGCGGTCACCCTGAATGTAACGTTCGACCAGCATGAAAAGGTCGGTCCAGACGGTTTGCGGACAGCCATATCCGCACCAGATACGTCCGAACAGGGATGTTGCCAAGAACAGCCCGATGGCGGCCATGATCAGAATGCCGGTGATGTAATAGACTTCCTGCGGCCAGATTTCGATGAAGAAGAAATAGGCACGGCCAAGATCCATGTCGATCAGCACAGCCTGATCCGGGGCACTCGGACCACGATCCCAGCGGATCCAGGGGATCAGCCAATAAATTGCCAGCAAGGTGACCAGCGCAAACCATTTCAGGTTTCTGAACCGGCCGGAGACGCGTTTCGGATAGACCTTGTCGCGTGTTTTATAAAGCGGTTGATCGCGATCATCGTCTTCAATGACATAGGCCGGATCGACATCGGGATGCTGCAAATTGGACATGGCCACGTTCGCTACCTGGTTATTGCTCGTGCCTGGACAACTGCTCTCGGTGCGGCGAGCCGCCAGTTGTTCCCGTTGTCAGGATGTTTTCAGTTTCCGGCAACTTTGCAGAGCAAACTCTAATTATTCAAATCTCAGGCAAAAAAATACGAGACGCTTGGAAATCACACCATGACACATATCAATTTGCGCTCCGATATTAGATGAAATGTCGTCCCGGCAGGGTGTGCGTGGAGAGTTCATTACTTAGGTATTTACCTAAGTAATGAACTCTCCTATGGTGTGCGACATGATGAACGACAATCCAGCTATCGAAACAACTTTCAATGCACTTGCGGATCCAACAAGGCGTGCGGTTATTCAGGCGCTTAGTCAGGGACCTGCATCTGTGTCGGAGCTCGCCAAACCATTTGAAATGGCTTTGCCGTCCTTTACCCAGCATCTCGGGATTCTGGAAAATGCCAGATTGATTGTGTCGCACCGTGAGGGACGTAGTCGTATTTGCGCACTCAACCCGACGACGCTGCGTGAGGCAGAGGACTGGCTGTCTTCACATCGCAAGGAATGGGAAGCCCGGCTTGACAGGTTCGAGACGCATCTTGAAACAATGAAAAAGGAGCAGACCGATGACTGAACGCAGAACCGATGACGTTTCGGACTGGCAAGGATGGCCTCTGGATCGGGAGATCGTGCTGGCCCGGGTTGTTGATGCTTCAATGGAGCTTGCCTTTCGCGCATGGTCTGATGCTGCGCAAATCGTGAAATGGTTCGGGCCGGATGGAATGCGCCTTGAAACACATGAAATCGACATTCGAAGCGGTGGTGTCTGGCGATTTGACATGGTTGCACCGGATGGCACGCGATATTCGAACCGGATGGAATTTGTACGGATTGAGCCCCCATTCATGATCGAGGCGATCCATGGTTCGGATATTGATGATGATCCGGATCGTTTCCGGCTGCTTGCCACGTTTGATGAACAGGACAACGGGAAAACGGTTGTCACTTTGCGGCAACTTCATCCAAGTGCATCGCGCAGAGCCATTGTCATCGGCTTTGGCGCTGTCGAATACGGGGCGCAGACGCTGCAAAAGCTGGCGGTGCATGCGGCCAGGAGCCAAAAGGCGACGGTGTAACCTCTGTTCCCGACGATTCCGGGCGGTTACCGCTGCAATTACGAAAGAAAAAAGGCCCGTGATCAATGATCACGGGCCTTTTTCGCAGATATTTATCGGCTTACTGGCCGCCACCCAGTGAGTGGACATAAACCGTCAGCATCTTAATGGTTTCTTCGTCAAGACGCCCTTCCCATGCGGGCATGACGCCGCGACGAGAATTGGTTACGGTTTCGGTGATGGTGGCCTTGTCGCCGCCATACAGCCAGATCGCATCGGTCAGGTTCGGAGCACCAAGTTCCTGAATGCCTTTGGCATCATCACCATGGCAAGATGCGCAGTTTTCTTCGAAGACAACGGCACCGCGACGGGCAGCTGCACTGTCGGTCGCACTGTTGGTCAAGTTCAGAACATATTGAACAACATCGTCAATCTGATCCCGTTCAAGCAGTTCGTCACGTCCGAAAGCCGGCATGTCATTGATGCGGGTGTCTTCATTGGCGTCCCAGCGGACACCAACATGGATGGTTTCGTTGATCGCTTCAAGCGAGCCACCCCAAAGCCATGCATCATCCTGAAGGGACGGGAAGCCCGGATTGCCCGAACCACCCGTGCCGTGACACGGTGCGCAGTTGTCAGCAAAGATTGCCTTGCCGCCTGCCATGGAGAAATTCAGGAGTTCGGCGTCATTGACGACTTCCGAAACATCCAGTGCTGCAAGGCGTTCCATGTATGGTGCGCGCTCTGCGGCAACATTGTTCATGGTTTCATGCAGCTGGGTACGGTTGGTGGTACCAAACATCCCCTTGAGATAGTCGTTGGCGGTCGGCCAGGACGGGTAAACTACCCAGTAACCGATCGACCAGATGACGGTGACCCAGAAGACATAGACCCACCATGATGGCAAAGGCGTATTGAGCTCCTTGATGCCATCCCATTCGTGGCCGGTGGTCTCACGCCCGGACACTTGATCTTTCTCGACTTTTGTCGACATTGCTCAGTTCTCCCCTTAATCCTGATCCTGCAACGGAATTCGGGCGTGTGCTTCCATGTCCTGATTGCGCTTTTTGCTTGGCCACATGACCCAGGCAATAATCGCGCTGAACAACAGCATCAGCCACAAACCCCATAGCGGGCGGAAAAAGTCAGCGAGTTGCGTAAAGAATTCCATGACGTTCCCCTTTGCGACTAGCGCAGGTTCATCTGCGGATTGTAGGTGGTGAAGTCGACCATCCGGCCCAGCACCTGCAGATACGCAATCAACGCATCCATTTCGGTAAGCTGTTCAGGTTTGCCGTCAAAATCACCCGTTGCCGCATTCGGGTAACGTGCAAGGAAGTCATCGTCATAGGCCGCATCCTCGCTGGCCTGCAGGTAAAGGTCTGCCTTGGCGGCCTCGATCATCTCGTCGGTATAGGGAACCCCAACCATTTTGAGAGTTTCGAGATGGGCCTGGGCATCGTCAAAGTTCAGTTTGCGTTCAGCAAGGAACGGATAACCCGGCATGATCGATTCCGGCACAACAGCGCGCGGGTCAATCATATGGGCGACGTGCCAGGCGTTGGAATATTTGCCGCCAACACGCGCCAGATCCGGACCGGTACGTTTCGAACCCCACTGGAACGGATGGTCATACATCGATTCCGCAGCAAGGCTGTAATGGCCATAACGTTCGACCTCGTCTCGGAACGGACGGATCTGCTGGGAATGGCAGTTATAGCACCCTTCACGGATATAGATGTTACGGCCGGCCTGTTCGAGCGGCGAATAGGGACGTACCCCCTGAACCTTCTCGATGGTCTGTTCCATCGTGAACAAAGGCACGATTTCAACAATACCACCGATAATGATGGTCAGGAAAATGCCGAGGATCAGAACAAAGACGTTCTTTTCAACGATATGGTGTTTTTTAAGAAGCATATCTCGTTCCCCCCTTATTCGGCTGCAACGGTGGCAGGTGTGCCGATCGGAGCTTCGTTACGCAGATCGCCCTTGATCGTCTTGTAGACGTTCCAGACCATCAGCAGCGAACCAAGAACAAACAGCAGGCCGCCGGTTGCACGAATGATGTAGTAGGGATGCATCGCCTCAACGGTTTCGATGAAGGAATATTGCAGGAAGCCCAACTCGTCATAGGCACGCCACATCAGGCCCTGCATGATCCCCGAAACCCACATCGAGGTGATGTACAGAACAATCCCGATGGTTGCCAACCAGAAGTGGTGGGAAACCAGACGCATCGAATAAAGGCGCTCGCGGTTCCACAGAACCGGGATCAGGAAGTAGATCGCACCGAACGACACGAAGGCAACCCAGCCAAGCGCACCGGAATGCACGTGACCAATGGTCCAGTCGGTATAGTGCGAAAGACCGTTCACCGCCTTGATTGACATGACCGGACCTTCGAAGGTCGACATGCCATAGAAACCGACAGCGGCAACCATGAAACGCAGAACCGGATCGGTACGCAGCTTGTCCCATGCCCCCGAAAGGGTCATCAGGCCGTTGATCATCCCGCCCCAGGACGGCATCCACAGCATGATCGAGAAGGTCATGCCCAGAGTCTGCGCCCAGTCAGGAAGCGAGGTGTAATGCAGATGGTGCGGACCAGCCCAGATATAGAGGAAGATCAGCGCCCAGAAGTGAATGATCGACAGGCGATAGGAATAGACCGGGCGTTCGGCACGTTTCGGAATGAAGTAATACATCATGCCGAGGAAGCCTGCTGTCAGGAAGAAGCCAACAGCGTTATGTCCGTACCACCACTGGGTCAGGGCATCCTGAACACCCGAGAACAGCGAATAGGACTTTGCGCCGGTCAATGAAACCGGAATGGCAAGGTTGTTGCCAAGATGGAGCATCGCAATCGTGACGATGAACGCCAGATAGAACCAGTTTGCAACATAGATGTGCGGTTCCTGACGTTTCAGCAGGGTGCCGACAAACATCGCGAGATAGCCGACCCAGACAATCGTCAGCCAAAGGTCAACGAACCATTCCGGTTCAGCATATTCGCGGCCCTGCGTAACACCGGTGACATAGCCGATTGCGGCCATCACGATGAAAAGCTGATACCCCCAGAAGACAAATGCAGGCAACGCCGTGCCACCATAAAGCGGGGTGCGACAGGTGCGTTGAACCACATAGAAGGAAGTCGCCAACAAGGCGTTCCCGCCGAAGGCAAAAATAACTGCCGAGGTGTGCAATGGGCGCAAACGCCCAAAGTTCAGAAACTCGGTATCGAAATTGAGTACCGGAAATGCGAGCTGCCAGGCAATGACATCGCCCACCAGAAATCCGACTACTCCCCAAAATACGGTCGCGAGTGCGGCCCAGCGCACAACGTCCATATTATAATTAACAGCAACAGAAGGTGATGCTGTCTGTGCCATGCTCCCTTGGCCCATGCTTGACTCCCGTTCAAGGTGTTCGGGGCAACTGTCCAGACCCTCTCGGACAGTCTCATCCGTCCCCATGAATAACCGGATATTGGAATGGTTATTCACCTGCACTTGAAGCCTCACCCCATGGTGCTTCTTCTGAAATCAGCAGAAGCACATCAATGCCGGTGAGGTTTTCCAATCATAGTCGCGAGTATGCGGTTTGACGGGCCAAAAGCCATTGATGTACGTCAATATCGGCGCGCAATTCGCGGCAGAAATTCAATCAAGGAAAACCTTACAGGTGGCAAAGTGATGCCTCAAGTGTTGCGGCAATATATGCGCTTCAACTCACCCGAAGGTGTTGATGCACATCAAGGTTGACCGGATTTATTTGCGGCATGATCAGGTAAATTCCAGAGGACAACAATCATGTCAGAAGCCTATCAGGCACATCCCCTTACATCACATACTGCGGATATGACTTATCCGCTGGTGCAGATGATGCAGGTCGATATGTCCTTTGATCACTGGAGGGCATTTGTTGGCAGATACTGCCTGCCGGTTGGAGACTGCGAAAAGGTTCCCGGAACCGGCAGGAAATCGGATGCCGACCAGATTCTGTGGCAGCGACAGCGTGGCATTATCGTGATTTCAAACGAACGCGGATATATCCACGGCCTGTTTTCCTATTATGTCCGTGATGACATGAAAGACGGCCTCGTCTTGCATGTGGACAATGTGATGGCGGTTGAAATTGTTGCCGGGGCCTATGTTCTTGATGCCATGCGCGATGCCATGACCCGGCTTGCACAGGTTCACAAATGCGCAAATGTCTATGTTTCCATCGGCGAACTTGACGGGCGTTTGCGCGATTACTTTGCCAAGGCGGGTTTCGTGCCAAGCAAAGTGCGTTATTGTGCGCCTGCCACGCCCAAAATTTCTGCCTGAGCAAGACGTTTGCGGATACGTGAAAGCGCGATTGGTGTAATGCCGATAAAGCTTGCGATCTGGGCCTGTGTCAGGCGGGGTACGATGGCGGCGTAGTCTTCCAGAAACCCCAAATAACGATCCTGAGCTGACAGACACAGGAACTCGTATTCGCGCTTTTCCTTGCGAAGGCTGACCTGCTCGTTGAAATCAAAAAACTGCGCCATCAATTCCGGCGAAGCCGCCGCAGCCTTTCTGATCCCGTCATAGGGAAATGCCGTGATGTCACAGTCTTCCAGACAGGTGATGGCAAAATGGCTTGGCGCGTTCATGATCTGACAGCGTCGTGATCCCATCACTGAATTTTCGGCAAAGAAGCTTTTGATCCATTCCTTGCCCTCGAACGTGACATAGGACATCTGGGCCAGCCCCTTGCGCAGGAAAATCACGTCGCGACAGATATCACCCTGCTGAATGATCCGGGTGCCTTTGGCATGACGGGCAATTCGTATTTGTCCATCAAGATGCGGATCGTTTTCGAGCCGCTTGATCAGTCCGCAAAAATCCATGCCTGATAAACCCGGGTTAATGCAAAAGGGTGCCGCAAGGTGGCAACTGAACGCTGATCTGTCATTAACAGAAAGCGCAAGGAACCATCATTATGACCAATCGGACGTCATCTGTCCTGATTACCGGTGCAACATCGGGAATCGGGCGGGAACTTCTCGGTCTTTGTTACGATCAGGGCTTTCAGGTCATTGCCCACGGGCGATCAGAGCTAAAACTTTCAACCCTTGTCGATCAGTTTCCGGGCGTGCAAACCGTGCTCTGTGATCTGGCAGACCTTGGTGCTGTCGAGCAGATGATGGATGGTGTTTTGGCGACACATCCAGCTATCAGCCTTGTGATCAATAACGCAGCGGTTCAGATGCCGGGCATGATCACGCAGAGCGCGTGCGATCCATGTGATGCGGATCGGGAAATGGCGATCAACTTTCTTGCACCGCTTTGCATTTGTCACGCGGTGATGTCCCGTTTGGCGAAGCAGCACGGAATGTTGGCAGGCGGAACTGCAAAAGACCGGATTCGGATTGTAAACGTATCGTCCGGACTGGCGTTTTTTCCCAAGACTGGAAGTGCCGTCTATTGCGCCAGCAAGGCCGCCCTGCGCAGCCTGTCGCAAAGCCTGCGCTACCAGATTTCAGAGGCCGGTCTTCCCATTGCTATCAGCGAAGTGTTCCTGCCTGTCGTGGATACGCCGATGACCAAGGGCCGCGATATGCGCAAAATATCTGCGCTGCAGGCTGCCAGCGAGATTTGGGATGGTATCACCGAAAACAGGGACGAAATCTTTGTCGGCAAGGCGCGATGGATTCCCGTTCTGAACCGGGTGTCGCCTGCCTTGATGAAATCAATCCTGCGCAGGGGCTAGGGCGAGAATCATGAAAGACCTTTTGAAAATCGCCCTGATTCTGGCGAGCTGCTTTGCTCTTACATTCTTTGTTCTGGTTGCTCTGGGCGTTTTGCAGCGCGAGGACGTGACAAACTGGCTTGAAGTCGCGCAACAGATTGATCCGGCATTCGTCGCGGGGCTTGTGATTGTTTTGCTGGTTGCTGATCTGTTTGTCGCGGTACCGACCATGACCATCACCATACTGGCGGGATATTTTCTGGGGCCGGTGGCTGGCGCATGTGCGGCCGCAACAGGTATGATACTGGCGGGCGGTACGGGATATGTCCTGAGCCGGAAATTCGGTCGACCTGTGCTGGGGCGAGTCATTTCCGATGAAGCACGGTTGAGCGAGATGGAGGACGTCTTCGCCCGATATGGCGTGGTTGTTCTGATGATTTGCCGGGCAATGCCGATCCTGCCCGAGGTATCATGCTGTCTTGCCGGTGTGACCCGTATGCGGTTAGTCCATTTCGTTTCGGCCTATCTTGTTGGCACCGTGCCATATGTGATCGTGTGTGCCTGGATCGGCGCACAAAGTTCACTTGTCGATCCGATGCCTGCAATCTGGGGAGCCGGGGCTGTGTCGGCCGTGCTGTGGATTTCCTGGTTTGTTCTGATCGGTCATCACCGTCGTCAAAAACGCAAGCTTGCACAAAGCTCCGGGCGTGCTACATCCGGGTAAGCGACATATGGACTGGCTTTGGAAACAGGACTATAAGGCGGGTATGAACGGTATTCCTTTTGTCAAAATGCATGGTCTGGGAAATGATTTCGTTGTCTTTGACGGACGACGCGATCCCGCCGTGCTTGATCTTGATGATGAAACAGCCGCCCGGATTGCAGATCGCAAGACCGGTGTTGGCTGTGATCAGCTGATCGTTATTGAACCCGCCCGCGATGATATGGCGGACGCCTTTATGCGTATCCGCAATAATGACGGCGGCGAAGTCGAGGCATGTGGCAATGCTGCGCGCTGTGTTGCCAGCATCGTGATGGGCGAGCTTGGCCGCAATGATGCGATCATTGAAACCGTTGTCGGATTGCTTGATGCCAATGCGTCAACCAATGGTCTGGTGACGGTCGATATGGGGCAGGTCAAACTTGACTGGCGCGATATCCCGCTTGCCGAGGCAGTTGATACCAACCACATTCCGCTGTCGCTTGGCCCGCTTTCCGATGCGGTCGGGGTCAATGTTGGCAACCCGCATGCGGTGTTCTTTGTCGAGGACGCCGAAGCGATTGATATCGAAAAGCTTGGTCCGGTTCTTGAACATCACGAGATGTTTCCGGAACGCGCCAATATCGAAGTTTGCAGCATCGTTGGCGAAAACCAGATCCGGATGCGTGTCTGGGAGCGTGGCGTTGGCGTAACCCGTGCTTGCGGGACCGGGGCCTGTGCCGTTGGCGTGGCAGCTGCGCGCCGCGGTTTGACCGGACGCAAGACCGAAATCATTCTGGATGGTGGCAAACTGACCATCGAATGGTTGCCAGATGACCATGTTTTGATGACCGGGCCGGTAGCGACCAGTTTCCAGGGCTTTTTGCATTCATCCCTTCTGGGACAGCATTGATCGAAATTCGATAACCGGCCGTCAGGATCATGACCGGCCGGTTATTTTTTACAGGTACTTTTACGGACCGCTTCGGGCCTTGCGTCGATTGCCCTGATCAGGCAAAACAGGGCCCAACAGGATTTGGTTCGATCCATGTCGGGACGCCCGCCTCCCGTCTTTTGTGAAACTCAAAAGCAGGTTCAGATAATGGCTGACTTTAATACGCTTGACGGTGTCAATGTCGCTGGCAAGCGCGTTTTGCTGCGCGCTGATCTTAACGTTCCGATGAAGGATGGTGTGGTTGGTGATACGACTCGTATCGACCGTACCGTTCCGGGCCTGATTGAACTGGCCGATGCCGGTGCGAAGCTTGTGGTGATCACCCATTTCGGCCGCCCGAAAGGCGCGCGCGTTCCCGAAATGTCGCTTAAGCCGGTGGCAGAGGCCCTTGCCAAGCAGCTTGGCCGTCCGGTGAAATTTGCCGATGATTGCATCGGTGAAGCAGCAGCAAGCGTTGTCAACAGCCTTGAAAATGGCGAGATCGCGCTTCTGGAAAACCTGCGTTATCACGCAGAAGAAGAAAAGAACGATCCGGCTTTTGTCGCGGAACTTGCCAAGCTGGGTGATGTTTACGTTAATGACGCGTTTTCATGCGCGCACCGTGCGCACGCCTCGACCGAAGGTCTGGCACGTGCGCTTCCGGCCTATGCCGGGCGTTTGATGCAGGCTGAGCTTGAAGCGCTTGGCAACGCGCTTGAGGCACCGAAACATCCCGTGATGGCGATTGTTGGTGGTGCCAAGATTTCCACCAAGCTTGATCTTCTGGGCAATCTGGTTGCCAAGGTTGATCAGCTGGTGATTGGTGGTGGCATGGCCAACACCTTCCTTGCGGCCAAGGGTGTCAATGTCGGCAAATCACTGTGCGAACATGACCTGCTTGAAACCGCGCGCGAGATTTTCAAAAAGGCAGAAGCCGCCAATTGCGAAATCGTTCTGCCGGTTGATGGTCTGGTTGCCAAGGAATTTGCCGCCAACGCACCGCATGATGTTTCCGACATCAATGATGTTGCAAGTGATGGCATGATTCTGGATGCCGGTCCGGAAACCATCAAGGATCTGAACAAGCGCCTTGAAACCTGCGAAACGCTGGTCTGGAACGGCCCGCTCGGTGCCTTTGAAATCACGCCGTTTGACACGGCAACGGTTTCAGTGGCCCAGCATGCAGCAGCTCTGACTAAGGCAGGAAAGCTTCTGTCGGTTGCCGGTGGCGGTGACACGGTTGCCGCATTGCGCCACGCCGATTCTGATCAGGCATTTTCCTATGTCTCGACTGCGGGCGGCGCATTCCTTGAATGGCTTGAAGGCAAAACCCTTCCGGGTGTTGCAGCCCTTAGCGCCAAATAATATCCATCAGGTCCGACCTGAAAATGACAAACCCCGCCAGTTTGGCGGGGTTTTCTTTTGCCTTGATGGTGTCGCGCCCATCAAGAATGGTCAGTCGTTGCTGACATCAGGCAGGCTGTTCTGGGCGGTGGTTTCCATGATCGATTTGCGATCTTTGAGGAAATTGGCATAGCCGTTTTCCATCATTGCCCCGCCCAACTCGATATAAACCGTGAACAGGCGTGACAGGGTGTCGGCCTCGTCAGTGTCAAGGACAGACAAAAGTTCGCCAGACCGGGCCTGACCGGTTTCGAAATGCTCCCAGGCATGTTCGAGCATGATTTTCCCGAGATAATCGAGCTCTTCATACTTGCCCTGACCGATGGCATTGCGAATTTCGCCAAGGGTGATGTCGGCTGCAATCAGCATTTCGGACGGAATGGTGACAAGGCGGTCGGGGCCTTTGATATCGTCGGGCAGATCGCGCAGGATGTGAATAATATAGCAGAAAATTGCCATGTCCCGCGCGTGATAGATCGGCGGATTGGTCAGGGGCGAGGTATAGCCGATTTCCGGGTCAAAGCGCGCAGATAGCAGATAGACAAAGATCGATGCAGGCGCAGCAGTCGCGCCTTCGCAATAGGCGATGAAATCGTCCCATTCATCCATCGGTTCTTCGGCAACGTCGCGATGAAGGGCGTCAGCCAGTTCGATCCATGGATCGGTTGCAAGATCACTGCGGCCAAGGGTCAGGCGAAGTGCCTCATAGACATCACCGCTAAGCGGTCCGGTTTCGGGCAGCGGATTTTTCGCCCCGGCCTTGGCCGAGATGATTTGTGCCTGCCACTGATTGATGGTTTCGATAACTGTTTCGCGCTGAGCATCGCGTTCGGCGTCGGGCAACTCAAGAAAACCGTCATCGACGATATCGTCAATGACGCGCATCGAGGCGTAGCTTGCCAGAAAGAAGCGCTGGCGTTCCGGGGAAAGACGCATAGCCGCACGATAAAGATTGGCGTTTTTGGCCGCAGCAAGTTCATTGCAGGCATTAAACGGTGCGCCAAGTACGGCATTTTCAGGTGGGAGCGAATGGCTCATACGCGTCTATATGTCCCTTTGGGTTGCCTTTCAAAGAGTCATACAGGACTGCCCGTCCTGTGCAACAGGGTATTTGCCCATCGGCCTGTAAATGCAAATATCTATCGGTCAGATCAGAATTCGATTCGATAGCGCGCGGTCAGGCCCAGCATGGCATCAATACCGTCAAGGACGCTTTGATCGGGTTGGGAAGGCGTCAGGTTGCGCGACACACTGCCATGCAAGCCGATCCAGATATCCTGAAGCGGCATGTAGGAAAGCGACGCGGCAAGACCGGCATCGTTTATGTCATTGTCGCTTTCAGATAACAGAAGTGGCCTGCGTGGTTGCTCAAAAGCATAGCCGCCCGTCTGGTATATGCCGATATTTTCCGATTTCGATGCGCTCAGATCAAGGAACGGTCCAACGGCAATGCCAAGACCCGGTGTCGGTGAATAGCCCAGCCCGATCTGGGCGCTAAGCCCGTTGTGGGTGTTCCGGGTCCCGTCCATTTCAAGCCAGAACTGGCTGCTTTGTCCGGTGTCATCGTGTTCCGGGCCAAGCAGGAAACTGCTGCGCGTGCGTCCGGAAAAATACCGGCTGATACCGTTGTGACCCGCCGGCGGCAAGATCGCGGCCCCCAGATCACTGCCAAAGGCAAGACGCGGTGCCGAACTGATCGAAGGAACGTCATCTGATTGCGCATAGGCAGAAGAAAGCCGACCCATGCCCACAGTGATGAGGGCAGCGAGTAATGCGCTATAGAGCGAAAAGTTTGCCAGATGCAGTTTCATCATGCCGCCTGTTCCCACAGGTGATCACAGAGCCACAGCAATCAGCGCATTGGATTTGGGACCTCTGCGTAGGAGGTCATATACGTCTTCGGTGTCGGTCCCATACCAACCATGTATTGTCCGCGCCGCCACATTATGCGTGGCATTTTTCGCGGATCGAACCTGATCAGGTCACTTGTGAAGAAGGGGGACGTCAATGGGACCGCGTGACGATTGCGGCCTATTGGCTTGTGCTTCCCAGAAAGTCCCTGATTGCGTTGATTTGCGCTTTGTCATTCAGATGGGGAGCATGTCCGCAGTTCGCCACTGCAAAAACAGGCATTTCAGGTTTTTTATTTTTCATTTTATCAACAATGGCCTTGGGGATCAGATCAGATTGTTCGCCGCTGATCAGCATTACCGGACAGGGCAGGGCATCAAAAACATCCCAGGCATCAAAGGAATCAATGTGTTCGGCAAAGATGCGCATGACTTCGGGGTCGTAATGCATCATGAAATTGCCATTCGGCAGGCGTCGCACGGACCGTGAAGCTAAAAATGCCCAGGTGGCATCATCGGCAACGCCAAACGGGGCATAAACCAGCCTGACCAGCTTTTCAACATCATCGATGGTTTCGAATTCCGGTGATGCCCCGACATAGGATTTGATCCGGGCAACCGCATTCGGATCAAGTTCCGGCCCGATATCATTGAGGACCAGCTTTTCGATCCGTCCAGCGACTTCGGCAGTGGCATAAAGGCCAATCAGCCCGCCCATGGATGTGCCGATCCAGTCACAGGTGCTGACCCCGAAATGGTCAAGCAGTTCAAACATCTGGGCGACATAGAAAGGGACGGTATATTCGCGGTCCGGATCTTTGGCCCAGCCGGAAAAACCACGCCCGATCATGGTTGGACAGAGTACGTAATACTGATCGGTGAAATGCGGGGCAACATGATCAAAATCATCGGCAAGCCGCGCCAGACCATGCATCATGATCAGTGGGCGTTTTGCTGGATCACCCCATGCCCTGACATGGATTTCATACCCACAGCATTTGACGAAATGTTCGCGAAAATCTGCCATGGGAAGGCTCCTTGTCAGGGAAGTGATCGGGGATTAGCTGGCCCGTTTGCGGGCGATCATGAACAGGCGATTGAATGGGAACAATGTGCGTCCATCATCGCGTATCGGGTAAACCTGATTAAGGCGTTCCTTGTATTTCGCGGTAAAGCTCGCACGTGCCGCGTCATCAGGAAGGGCTGCCATAACCGGGCGCAGGATGGTCGAGCTGGTCCAGTTATAAACCGCGTCCGGGCCATTGAGCACATGGCAATATTGTGTCTGCCAGAGGTCAATCTCGTCGCAGGATGGTGCAAGAACATCAAAATAGTCGCCAGGTCGCATGATGCGTGCGGCATGCATGGCTTCGGCGACTTCCTTGCGCCACTCGATCCCGGCTTCACCGATCAGCTGATGGCTGGGGGCCAGGAAATTATTGGGCACCTGAATGGCAATCATGCCGCCGGGGCGGACAAAACTCATCAGGCGCGGAAACAGGTGTGAGTGATCGGGGACCCATTGAAGGGCGGCATTGGAAAACAGCAAATCAACCTGATCATCAGGCTGCCATATTGCGATATCGGCCTTTTGCCAACGGATATTTTCCGACCGTTTGCGTGCGGTCTCAAGCATCTCGTCAGAGGAATCAACACCTATAATTCGCGGGGTATCGTCGCCTTGATCCGCATATGCATCGGCAAGGACAGCTGTTACCGATCCCGGGCCACAGCCCAGATCAACGATGTGACGGGGTGAAAATCCGCTTGCTGCTTTGGGCAGGCGGGTAATCAGATCAATGGCCGGTCGCAAACGCTCATTGCCAAACAGACCGTAACGGGCAGGGTCCCAATATGTATTGCTCATAGACAATTCCTAGAGCTTTCTCGGGTGTTTTTAAAGCATTAGATGCCGGTTACGGCTGCGTCAGGCACAAGGTTGATTAATGATCGGCTGCTTCGAGCTGATCATAATAACCCTTGATCAGATGGAACATGAACAGCACAGCGCCAATGAAAAGGGCCAAACCGACAAAATAGGAATAGCCGTCTTGTGAGCCAGATGCATAGAACAGGCCCAAAATACCGACCGCAATGGTCAAAACACCAAAGATAATCCGATCCGCACCCATATTGGAACTCCTCTAAGCCGTAGGTGTTATTGATTCTTGAAATTTAGCGAAAAGAACGCAGCGATCAAGCCGCATAGTCGCCTTATGCCTGTTTGATTTCACGAATTCTTTGCGGTACATCACGAAACGCATCAGCAATTTGCAAATAAACAGGCCGTTTGAACGGCACGATCAGATCGGGCAGTGTGGCAAGATCATTCCATCGCCAGGCATCAAATTCCGGATTGGGAACATCAATCTTGATGTGCTTGTCCTTACCGGTAAAGCGCATGGCGAACCATTTCTGTTTCTGGCCGCGATACTTGCCCTTGAATGCTTTGCCGACCAGATGGTCGGGCAGGTCATAGGTCAGCCAGTCAGGTGTTTCTGCGATGATTTCAGCCTTGTCGGTGCCGATTTCTTCCTTGAGTTCGCGAAGGGCGGCCTCAACCGGTGTTTCGCCATCATCGATACCGCCCTGTGGCAACTGCCAGGCACCTTCAAAGCCCAGACGGTTGCCCATCCAGACCAGACCATCCGCATTGAAAAGAGCAATGCCGACGCACGGACGGTATGGCAGGTCTTCGGCACGGACCTTTGATTTGGTTTCGGACGGGTTTGCGGATTTGTCAGCCATGATTTCTCCTGCGTGACCGGGGCCGGAATTGGCGGCTTGCCGTCACTGACCTTCGATGGTGGCGGCGGGTTCTGTGTTGTTGGCAGCATCTTGCGCCATCGCTTCGATTTCGCGTTTTTCAGCTTCAAGGCGCGATGCTTCGGCCTCGGCGACGGATTGCGGTGTGACTTGCATCCCGGAAATTGCACTGACCGGGGCCAGTTCGACCCCCTGACGTTTTAAACGCAATGCCCAGTTCCGCAGACGCTGGATTGTGACCGGATAGGATTGGGCAAATCCGATTGCCGCGCCGTTGCGCTTTGCAAGTTTCACCAGTTCGGTCAGTCTCGCATCGATCTGGCGGCGGCTCGGGATTTCATCAATCAGGACATTGCCGATTGCATTGGGTGTTCCGGCATTCGATGCCAGTTGTGCGCCGTAGCTTGCCATGCCGCTGCGTGTGCCTTCGACATACATCAGACCGGATCGGGAAATGAATTCGATGATCGGCCGGATGGCGCTATCAAGGCTGCCGAATTTTGATCCTTCGTGACTGACCAGTCCGGCATAGCCGGGGAACTGTGCAAGTAACCATTCAAGCCGCACAAGGTTTTCCCCCTCGGACAGGGATGTCAAAAGTGCGCGCGGACCGGGATCAGACAGCGGGAAGTCGACGGGTTCCATCGGCAGTTCAAGGAAGACTTCATGTCCCATTGCACGGGCCTGACTGGCGACCGATTTGATGTCGCGCCCATAAGGCGAAATCGCCAATGACACGTTCAAGGGAAGATCATTGATCGCGGTCTGGGTGCGTTCATCATTCAAGCCAACACCGGTCAGAATGATGGCGACATAAGGTTGTCCGTCGGTTTTCTCGAACGGGCGTTTATAGGCATCAAACGGGGTTGTCCCGTCATCTGCAATACGCGGAATACGTCCGAAGCTTCCTTCCTCGTCAAGGCCGGGAAGCGGGGCCTGTCGCAAGGGATCGGGTTCGATGGGATCGTCAAGCGATCCTTCCTCGGCGATCAGGGCTGCGAGTTCTTCGGGGGATGGCTGGTCCCCTGAAGTTGCACCATCACCCTGTTCGGGTGTCCCGATCAGATCGGAAATACCCGATAGCTGACTGGCGATTTCTTCGGGACTGCTATTCGTGCCGTCGGTTGGCATATTGGTGTTTTGCTGGGCGCGTTCACGTTCCTGCATGTCACGCACACCGCGAGCAATCTCTTCCTGAAGTTCGCGCTCAGAACCCGGCACGGCAACCAGTGCCTCGGGCCCGCCGGTATGAAACAGTCGCCAGCCGGTTTCGGGATCAAGAACCGGGATCATGGCCACAGCTGTCGCCCCGAAGGGCGACAGGAACAGCGTAATGATCAGAAGCTTTGACAACCAGCTGCGCCTTGATTTCGGCCGCTTGGGAAGTCTTTTGAACTGAACATCGATGGGCAGTTCATTGAAGGGCAGGTCATCGAGATCAACATCGTGTTCGGCGTCAGACATCCCGTCGCCAAGGTCGTCAGCCAGCGCGCCAGCCATGTCCTCGTCGAGATCGCCATTCTTCTTCTTTCTGAATGGCAAGGAGTTTAGGATTTTCCTGAACACGAACAGCTAGTCTCTCACGGTGTCCGGTTGGTCCTTACCCTTGCGGGCGAGAACCAAACAGGGAAATGCCCCGGATCATGTCAAGTGCACGCGACAGCTGGTAATCGTCAATCGCAAGCTGCTCGGCCTGATCCCGGCGGGAATTTGCATCCTTTTCGGTATCGGTGGTGTGTGCGTCCTCGTTGCGAAGCGCACCATTCAGTGATGCTTCGGAACGGCGGGTGTCACCTTCGATGCTTTCGACACGGGCCTGTGGCACGATGATATCGGGAACGATCCCGACTTCCTGAATCGATTTGCCCGACGGGGTGTAATAGCGCGCTGTCGTCAGACGCAGTGCGACATTGCCCGGCATCGGAAGGATGGTTTGTACCGATCCCTTGCCGAAGCTGCGCGTGCCCATGATGATCGCCCGGCGGTGATCCTGAAGCGCACCGGCAACGATTTCGGATGCCGATGCAGAACCGTCATTGATCAGAACAATCATCGGAAGACCTTCGGCCAGATCGCCGGAACGGGCGTTGTAGCGTTCGGTATTCTGGGTGTCACGCGGACGGGTCGATACGATTTCGCCTTTATCAAGGAAGGCATCGGAAACCGAAATCGCCTGATCAAGAAGACCGCCCGGATTGTTGCGAAGGTCAATCACCAGACCCTTGATTTCCGGGCCGATCTGATCGCGCATGTCGGTAATGGCGCGCTGCAAGCCGCTAAAGGTCTGTTCGTTGAATTTGGTGATGCGGATGTAACCGATATCTTCCTTTACCTCGGCGCGAACCGACTGGATCTTGATCACTGCACGGGTCAGGGTGACATCAAACGGCGCCTGTTCACCCTTGCGGATGATGGTCAGGACGATGTCGGTATTGACCTTGCCACGCATCATTTCGACCGCGTCGTTAAGCGTCAGGCCGCGAATGGCAGTGCCATCAATATGGGTGATGAAGTCGCCCGGTTGCAGGCCGGCCTTTTCCGCGGGTGTGTCATAGATCGGCGAGATGACTTTGACAAAGCCGTCTTCCATCGTGACTTCGATCCCAAGCCCGCCAAATTCGCCGCGGGTATCGACTTGCATTTCCTCGAAATTATCCATGTTCAGATAGGAGGAATGCGGATCAAGCGAGGTCAGCATGCCGTTGATGGCAGCTTCGATCAGCTGCTTGTCATCGACTTCTTCGACATATTTGGCTTTGACCTGTTCAAAGACATCGCCAAACAAATTCAGCAGGCGATACGTTTCAGCCGAGGACGTTGAAGATTGCGCCAGACTTGGGGACGCAAGGCCGAAAGTCATGCCGGTCGCGAGTGCGAGTACTGCCAATCGAGAGGTTTTCATCCACTTACCTTGCCGTTTTTCGAGGCCAGCCAGGGAAGCGGATTAATCGCTTCTCCGTCCTGGCGCATCTCCAGATACAGTTTAGGCGCCGTTTCACCCATAATACCAACAGGTTCGCCCGCCAATAGATATTGTCCTACCACACTGTCGAGCCGATCAAAACCGGCGATAAGGCTATGGTATCCTTCGCCGTGTTCGATAATCAAGAGTCGGCCGTAACCGCGGAAGGGTCCGGCAAAGACAACTTTGCCGTCAAAGGGCGAGACAACCTGCGCATTTGCACGTGTGCTGATCTCAATTCCTTTGGATCTTGTGACTGTCAATCCGTCCGGGCCACGTGATTTTTCCCCGAACAGTGTGACGACTTTGCCACTGGCGGGCATTCGTAAATGCCCGTGTGCCAGCGTAATTGAACTGCCAACAGCGAATTCCTCGTCGCTGGTGCCATCTTTTTTGTCTGGTGCGCTGGGTGCGTCATCTTTTCGCGCCGGGGGTTCCGGCGGCGGGTTGCGCGCAATGGTCGTTGCGCCAAGCGTGTCGGCGTCCGGTTCGGTCCGGCTGGCAAGCTGAATTTCCGGGCGGGAACGCGGTTTTGGCAGGCCTTCGGCACGCTTGCGAAGCGTACTCAGCAACTCGCCAAGTGATTTGGCCTCGTCGGCAAGGGCGCTCACGGCTTTGGCGGCTTCGTGTGCTTCGGCCTCGGTCTCGGTGCGCAAGCGGCGTTTTTCACCCAGCAGGGCGGCCAGTGATGCGCGGTCCTGCTGTAATTCCTTGGTCGCTTTGGCGACATCGGCGCGACGGTCGCGGATATCTTCGCGAAGTGTGGCGATTTCAGACAATTCCTTGCGCAGGTCGCGCGCATGCTGTTCCACGCCGGGAAGCGCTGCTTTGAGCAACACCGCCGAACGCAGGGTATCCTGCGGTGATGTTGGCAGGGCAATGACGGCTTCGGGCGGTGTTGTTGACAGACGCTGTAGCGCCATCAGGATGCGGGCATATTGCCCTGCCTTGTCTTCGAGACTGGTCGCGGCAACCTTTTCACGGGTTTCGAGTGTCTGAAGCTGATCTTCAAGTTCGGTCAGGGTCGATTCCAGACGCTGGGTCCGCCGGGCAACCGAAATGGCTTCGGATTGCAGGGCCTGTTCCTCGGTCCAGAGTTCGCGCGATTTACGCGACAGGAACTCTTCCTGTTTTTGCTGTTCGGAAAGCTGGCTTTCGAGTTGATCAAGCTTCTTGTCAACTTTCTGCAGCGATTGGGCAAAAGAAGGCGCTGCCCCGCCTGCTGCAAGAACCGCAAAAACGGTCAGCGCAGGCAGGGCTATCCTGTAAGCAAATTTAGCTCGCAAGAAGCGCATCATTCTGTTTCAGGCCCCTAAGCAACGGTTTGCCAGTCATCTCGGCTGGCTGGGCGACGCCAAGCAGTTGCAGCAAGGTCGGCGCAACGTCGGCAAGACGCCCATTCTCCAATGTTACCCCTTCCGGACCGTTAACAAGAATGGTCGGAACGAGATTAAGGGTATGTGCCGTGTGCGGTTCGCCGGTTTCAGGATCGACCATGACTTCGCAATTGCCGTGATCGGCAGTCACAAAGGCGACACCACCAACCGACTTGATCGCATCAATCACTTTGCCAAGGCAGGTATCAACGGCCTCGGCCGCCTTCATGGCCGCAGACAGAATGCCGCTATGGCCGACCATGTCGGGATTGGCAAAGTTCAGGATGATCGCGTCGTATTTTTCCGACTTGATCGCAGCAACCAGTTTTTCTGTCACTTCGGGGGCGGACATTTCCGGCTGAAGGTCATAGGTCGCGACTTTTGGTGATGCGACCAGAATACGGTCTTCGCCTTCGAAGACCTGTTCTTCGCCACCGTTAAAGAAGAACGAGACATGCGGGTATTTTTCAGTTTCGGCAATACGAAGCTGCTTCAGACCGGCTTTGGAAACCACTTCGCCAAAGATGTTCGGCAGGGTCTGGGGCGGATAGATCGCATCCATGTATTTGGCATGTTCGGACGAATATTCGACCATGCCAGCCTGTATTGCGAACTTGACCGGCGTGCCACGATCAAAGCCATCGAATTCCGGAGCGCACAGGGCTGCCAGGATTTCACGGGCGCGATCGGCACGGAAGTTGGTCATCAGCAGGCCATCGCCATCCTTGATGCCATCGAAATCACCAATCACTGTCGGCAGAACGAATTCATCGGTGGTGTCTTTGGCATAGGCATTGGCAATGGCGGCTTCGGCACTTTCAGCCGTACGGCCATCGGCGTAATTTTTGCCCTGCACCATCGTGAAATAGGCCTGGCTGACGCGTTCCCAACGGTTGTCGCGGTCCATGGCGTAATAGCGCCCGGTAACGGTCACGATTTCAACGTCGGCATCGCCGATCAGGGCGCGGAATTTCTCAAGGAATTTGGCAGCACTTTTCGGTGCCGTGTCGCGACCATCAAGATAGGCGTGAATTTTCACCGGTACACCAGCGCCCGCGATGATTTTCGCAAGGGCGGCCATATGGGCCTGATGGGAATGAACGCCGCCTTCGGACAGAAGACCGGCAATGTGGCAGACGCCATTGCTGTCTTTCAGGGTCGCGATAATCTTTTTGACGGTGTCGGTATCGGCAATGGAGCCAGTTTTGACGGCTTCATCAATTTTGGGCAGTTCCTGCATGACCACACGGCCCGCCCCAAGATTCATGTGACCGACTTCCGAATTGCCCATCTGGCCTTCGGGCAGGCCAACATCCAGACCGCACGCCTTGAGGAAACCGGTCGGGTTATTGGCATAAAGCGCATCCCAGACAGGCGTATTGGCCAAGGCAACGGCGTTGTCCTTGGTTTCTTCGCGATAACCCCAGCCGTCCAGAATGCACAGCACCACCGGGCGCGGGCGCTTTACGGAATTCGATACAGTCACGTTCATAAACCCCACTGATAGAGATAAAGGCTGAATTACCCGTAAATAATTACCAGTAAATATGGTGACTTACGGGACGGTTCGCCATCAATCCTGTTGCGCAGGCAGGGTGGGTCAACCGTTACTCGCAACAGGCACATGTGTAATTCCGGCAATTTAGCATGAATGTGGCCGCGAAACAGTACCCGTGCCGGGAATTTTTTGCAGGTGCAAAGCTGCTTTTTGACAGGGTTTGCAGACACAGATACTCTGCGTTCCAACGGTGATCCTCAGAGACGGCAGAAATGGCGTTTCGCACCACGACGGGAGAGCCCGGTCATCCGCATGACCGGCGCCGAAGGAGCAATAGCCCCATAAAACTCTCAGGCAGATGGACCGTCGCGGATAGAGGCTCTGGAGAGAGAAACCGGATGGCGTGCATGTTCATTGTGCCCGACACCCGGTTTCCACCGAAGGATGAAAACCTGTTGGCTGACATTGTTTTTGGCAGGCAGGCGCACAATCTCAGGTCAAGGGACAGAGGGGGCAAGACACCGGTTCGCAAACGGCGCGAGATTTCGCGCGTTCAAGAGCCGTGAAGGAGGCCCTTATGACCACCCATACCGCCACCGGTCCCGCTTCGGGATCGCAAGACGGATCTGTGCAAGACGTAAACCTTTCTGTTGTTGATCTTTATACCATCGGGATTGGCCCATCGAGTTCGCATACGGTTGGTCCGATGCGGGCGGGTTACCGCTTCTGCCTTGAACTTGAAGCTCGCAATCTTTTGACCAGAACCGGCAGCGTGGTCGTCGATCTTTATGGATCGCTTGCCCTGACGGGTAAGGGACATGCGACCGATACCGCTGTGATCATGGGCCTTTCAGGGCAACGTCCGCGCAGTGTGGATCCCGATGATGTGGCCCCGACCATGGCGGCAATTGATGCCAGTTCCGAGCTGCAACTTTACGGGCAGCATCCGGTGGCCTTTAACCGCGAGACCAATCTTGTTTTCCATTTCACCGAGACCTTGCCGCAACATCCCAATGGCATGCGGATCACCGCCTTTGATCGTGACGGGGTGAAAATCCACGAACAGGAATATTTTTCAGTTGGCGGCGGATTTATTGTGTCTGGTGATGATCGCGGGGCGGAATATTCCGGTGATAACATCACATTGCCCCATCCGTTCGGATCAGCCGATGAATTGATGGCGATCTGCAAGCGCGAAGGGCGTTCGATTGCCGAAATCATGATGGCAAATGAACAAAGCTGGCGCAGCCCGGACGAGACATATGAATTTGTCGATCGCGTGCATCGGGCGATGATGGATTGTATTGATCGTGGCTGCAAAACGGACGGTATTTTGCCCGGCGGGCTGAATGTGAAACGGCGTGCATCCAAGCTTTATCACGAACTGACGGATAAACCCGAAGCGGGCCTTCGCGATCCTTTGACCGTGATTGACTGGGTCAATCTTTATGCCCTTGCCGTGAACGAGGAAAATGCCGCAGGCGGCCGCGTCGTGACGGCTCCGACCAACGGGGCAGCCGGGGTGATCCCGGCCGTTCTTCGCTATTATGAACGGTTTGGGGCCAATGCCAGTCAGGCCAAAATTCGCGAATTCCTTTTAACCGCTGCTGCAATCGGTTCGATCTACAAGAAGCGTGCCTCGATCTCGGCAGCCGAGGTCGGATGCCAGGGCGAGGTCGGTGTGGCCTGTTCGATGGCAGCGGGCGCACTTTGTGCTGTTCTGGGCGGCACACCCGAACAGGTCGAAAATGCCGCCGAGATCGGGATGGAGCATAACCTTGGCCTGACCTGCGATCCGATTGGCGGTTTGGTGCAGGTGCCCTGTATCGAACGCAATACAATGGGGGCGGTCAAGGCGATCAATGCCGCACGTCTGGCATTGCGCGGCGACGGACAGCACACCGTGTCGCTTGATCGTGTGATCGAAACCATGCGCCAGACGGGACTCGACATGCAAAGCAAGTACAAGGAAACCAGTCAGGGCGGGCTTGCGGTTAATGTCAACGTTGTCGAATGTTAACCCCTGTTCGGAAGAATAGGGCGGAAAACAGCGGTTTCTGACAATCGGGTGGTGATGGAAACAGTGCCGGTTTCTGCTTTCTTGTCACTCCCGGTTGATAATCTGCTATGATCGGTGAACCAAAAAAAGGGGCAAAGACCCCATCAAAGGTTGGACATAGACATGGGCAAAAAGCTGTTCCGCATATATATCGCGGTCAGTCTGGATGGCTTCATTGCACGCACCAATGGCGCGGTTGACTGGCTGGATCAATATGATCCGGCCGAGTTTGGCTTTGATGACTTTCTGGACTCCGTTGGCACATTGATCATTGGCAGAAACACCTTTGATCAGGTCATGGAATTTGGTGACTGGCCGTACGAGGCTCGCCGCACCATCGTTCTGACATCACGCGATCTTCCCGAAGACCGCCCGGCAAATATCGAGGCCTATGGCGGCAGCATTATCGAACTTGTCGATCAGCTTCGCGACAGTCGGAACGGGGACGGGGATATCTGGGTTGTTGGCGGGGGCAGCGTGGTGACGCAGTTCCTGTTTGGCGGCTTTGCCGACCAGCTTGATATCTTTACGGTTCCCGAAGTGCTCGGCGATGGCATATCGCTGTTCGGGCGCGATGCCGGTGGCATCAAACCCCGACTTCTGGCGTCAGAGCGCTATAGTTCCGGCGTGGTCCGCAGCCAGTATGGGTTGCATGATATCTGAATGACAAAAACCGCGCCCAAACGGCGCGGTTTTTGGTTCACCACGTTTCGGCTTAAAGGCCGATCATTTTTCTGAAAGCGCCAAGAGCTGTTCGGTGATTTTTTCGCGAACCTGCTTTAAAGCGTTGATTGCACTTTTCTGCCAATCGCTATCGAGCGCCATTTGCATGTTCTCGTTGTACTGCTCTTTGATCCTGATAGGGCCAGACTGGGTGATATTGTCGGCAGTTAAGGTTATGTCGCTGCGATTGTGTATGGTGATTTGCCAGAAGCCGGGTTCAAACCATGACCAGAATTCCGAAATATCAACTTTGACATCGGCGGCACTGGCGTAATTCGCATCTTCTGGTGTCAAAACACGGTATCCGGCTGCCTGGAATCCGTTTTCGACCGTTTTGGCAATGGCGTCGGCGACGGTCTTGCCTTCGGGGATCAGCACATCGCCCAAGGCCATGCCATAGGTGTTGCGTTTACGCGCATAGGCGCGGGACGTGATCGACTTGTTATCAATTTCGTCATTGGCAAGCGAGGGGATATCCGGACTGGGCGGGTCAATCTGGAATTGACGGTTGTCATTCACTTCCAGAATTCTGACCTCGGTTCCTTCGGCGGGGTTTTCAATGGTGTCTGGTTGTTCGATTTGAACGACACTTCGTGATGTTGCGCAAGCCCCGAGGAACGCAACGCAGCCGAGCACTGCGAGAATCTTAAGGTGATGAAGTTTCATGATAAATCCCCTCTGAATACTGAAAATATCAGTATCCAAAGGGGAAAGGGGATGCAAATTTAAATTGTGTTTCCTAGGTGAGTATCTCGTTTTTGCTTAGATCTCGCCCAGTGCATCAAGCGATTCAGGCAGGATTTGTCCGCCATCGACGATAATGGATTGGCCGGTGATATAGGCGGCCTCGTCGGATGCAAAGAACAGGGCGGCATTGGCGATGTCCTCGACACTGCCCAGACGTTTGAGCGGGATCGAGTTCGCCATCGAGTCCAGGTAATCCTGTCCAAGATCAGCCAGACCTTCGGTCATGATATTGCCCGGCATCACGGCATTGATCGTCGTGTTATAGCGCGACAGTTCCATTGCGGCAGTCCGGATGAAACCAAGCTGACCAGCCTTGGACGCACCGTAATGCGCCCAACCGGGATAGCCGGTGACCGGACCGGTTATGGACGAGGTGATCACGACCCGGCCTTTGCCGGCTTTCTCGAAATAGGGAATGCAGGCCTTTACGCAGAGAAAGCTGCTTTTGAGGTTGGTCGACATGACCTGATCCCAGTCATCTGCACCCATTTCAATCATTTTGACCTGCGGGAAGATACCGGCATTGGCGCACAGGATATCAATCCCGCCAAAGGTCTTTGCGGTGTATTCCGCCATGCCCATGACCTGATCCCAATCTGCGACATCACACAGAAACATATCCGCTGTACCACCGGCAGCCTTGATTTCCTCAACCGTTACGACCGCATCCTTTTCGGTGCGGGCCACAACCATGACCTTTGCGCCCTGTTTTGCAAAGACGCTGGCGATGCCCTTGCCAATGCCCTTGGAGCCACCGGTAACGATGACGCTTTTTCCGGAAATTGAAGTCAGCATGAGGGATCCTTTCATGAAGTCACGGCACGCCGGTCGATGCATTTGAAAAGCGTCTGACGGGTGCGTCGTCCCTGATTGTGCAGTGCGTTATGTTTTTCAGATGATCGGGGCAATTTTTCCGTGATGCAACAAAAAATGTTGCAAGTTACACATTTTAGAGCGCAATATTCACAGAAGGCCGTCTAAAACGGCTTATCCGGTGAAATGCGTGACGGATGCCTTGGGCCAATGCCGACAGTTTTCAACGGCTTTGATGGCGGTCACCCGATCAGGTTTCGAGACGGTTTCAGCTAGGGAATGAGGGAGGCCAATATTGGGCGGAATTTACGATGACGAGCTGATTGCTGCCCTTAAGGCTGGTGCAATATCGGTTTTGGGCGGCTGGGGTATGGGGCCTGACAGCATCGTGTCGCTTTTGACGGTTTCGGAAAACGCCACCTTTCTTGCGACCGATCCGGATACGAGTGCCAGGATGATCTTGCGGGTACACCGGCCCGGTTATCACACCCGTTCCGAAATCGAGTCCGAACTTGCCTGGATCAATGCCTTGCGCGCGGCTGACGTGGTTGATACGCCCAAACCGCGCTTGCGCAGTGACGGATCACTGGTGGCCGGTTTTGATCAGGATGGCGTTACCCGCCATGTGGTGGCCTTTGATTTCATGAAGGGCGATGAACCATCCGCCGATGATGCCTTGATCGACGGTTTTTCCAAGCTGGGTGCGATTAGTGCCCGGTTGCATGGTCATGCCCGGAAATGGTCGCGTTCGGTGAATTTTGTGCGCAAAAGCTGGACATTTGACACCACCCTTGGCGCAACACCGCATTGGGGGGACTGGCGTGCTGCACCGGGGCTGGACCCGGACGGGCTGGCTCGTCTGGAACAGGTTTGTCGCCATCTGGATCAGAAACTTATGGCCTTCGGGATGGGGAGTGAGCGGTTTGGACTGATCCATGCGGATTTGCGTCTTGCCAACTTGCTGGCCGATGGCGACCGGCTTGGTGTCATTGATTTTGACGATTGTGGCTTTGGCTGGTTTGGCTATGACTTTGCCGCAGCCATCAGCTTTATCGAACTGGACCCGATCATTCCGGCGCTCAAGGAAGCCTGGGTGGAGGGGTATCGAACCATCGCGCCATTTTCCAAAGCAGATCACGAGATGCTCGACAGTTTCGTGATGCTGAGACGGTTGTTGCTGACGGCATGGATTGCAAGTCATCCGGAAACACCAACGGCCCAGGAAATGGGAACTGATTTCACCAGCGGAACCCTTGCGATGGCGGAAACCTATCTTGTGGCAGAGGGGATATCATGACCGAGGTGCGCCCCATCCTTGATATGAATGCCTATGACAGTTCTGTCCCGGGCAGAAATGACCCGGCGCGACCTGATCTTTTAAGTCGCCGGTTGCGTAATGTCGGGGCGGCATCGGTGCTGTTTTACCGTGACCCGATTGAAATGGTATCCGCATCGGGATGCTGGATGACTGCCGCAGACGGCACCAACTATCTTGATTTCTATAACAATGTGCCCTCGGTCGGGCATTGTCATCCACAGGTGGTCAGCGCAATGGCCGACCAAGCCGCGCGCCTGAATATCAATAGCCGCTATCTGCATCAGACGGTGGAAACCTATCTGGATCGTCTCAAGGAGACGTTTCCTGATCATCTGGAAAATATTGTTCTGACATGCAGTGGCAGCGAGGCCAATGACCTTGCTATCCGGATAGCACAACGCACGACCGGGGCACGGGGCATGATCGTTACCGAAAGCGCCTATCACGGGAATACTGCGGCCGTGACCGAGATATCACCATCGGCGATCAAGCGCGGCGGGTTGCCCGATCACGTGATTGCGATCCCGCCACCTGGCAAGCAGGCCTATGGCGATAATATTGCGGCCGGTTTTGCCGATGCTGTGCATTCGGCGATTGAAACGCTGAAAGAACGTGGTTGCGGTGTTGCCGCCCTTATTGTCGACAGCATCTTTTCGAGTGACGGGGTCTTTTCAAATCCCAAGGGCTTTTTGCGACTGGCCGTGGCGGTTGTCCATCGTGCGGGCGGGTTGTTTATTGCAGATGAAGTTCAGCCCGGATTTGGCCGGACCGGTGATGCCTTTTGGGGTTTTGCGCGTCACGATGTTGTTCCCGATATCGTTAGTATGGGCAAGCCGATGGGCAATGGTTTTCCGATGGCGGGCATTGCGGTCAGGCCGGAATTGCTGACCGCCTTTTGCGAGGATGTCGGTTATTTCAACACCTTTGCGGCAAGTCCGGTTGCCGCAGCCACAGGGCTTGCCGTGCTTGACGTCATTCGTGACGAGAACTTGCAAAACAATGCGACCGTGTGCGGCGCCTATTTGCGCGAAGGGTTGCAGCATCTGGCCGAGATTGATGGTCGCATCAGTGATATTCGCGGTGCCGGTCTTTTCCTGGGGGTTGATCTGTCGGCTAACGGGGACCCGGCACAGCCAAGCGGGCAACTGGTCGGGGATGTGATCAATGCGATGCGCCGTCATCGCGTTCTGATCGGTGCGGCCGGAAAATATGGGCAGACATTGAAAATTCGTCCGCCCCTTTGCCTGAAACGATCAGAAGTCGATTTCTTTATCGAGGCACTGGGCAAGTCGCTTCGCGCCTGTGGCTAGATGAGTGTTCAGTCGGGTTGTTTGGCCTTGATCACGCAACCGGCGGCACGAATGGTTTCACCCAGTGCGCCCAACGGCTTCTGGTCACTGACCAGAACATCCACACCATTCCATTCGCAATAGCGCGCCGGGAAGGACTGATTGAATTTGGTGTGGTCGGCGACGATCATGCTGCGCGTGGCGCGTTCCATCATTACGGCGTAAACCTCGGATGCATCAATCATGGCGTCGCTTGCGCCGTCACCATCAAGGCCGCTGGCCCCAAGAATTGCCCATTCCACCCGATAGTTTTCCAGAAACCGGATGGTCTGTGCACCATGCATCGCACCTTCCTGGGCGTGATAAAGACCGGGTGCCATGATCACGCGAATGGTCGGATTGATCGCAAGCACGGTCGCGACCCCGAAGGAATGCGTGATCACGGTCAGATCATTCATGGTCACAGCCAGACGCTTGGCGACATGCACCGTGGTTGCACCGGACCCGATCATGATATGGCGGGCACCGGCCAGAACCGGCATCGCCTGACGGGCAATCAGTTCGCGTTCGGCAATGTGAAGCTTGTGTCGTTCATTCAGGCCCGGCTCGCTTGATTGCCGACGTACCGCACCGCCATAGGTCCGGTTGATCAATCCCTGCTGGGTCAGTTCGTCAAAGTCACGACGAATGGTCTCGGTCGAGACACCAAGACGTTCTGCCAGATCAATGATCCGCAAGGACGGTTCATGATCCAGTTCGCCTAGAATGCGTTGTTGTCGCAGGGATTTTTTGTTTGCTGCCATGGCGCGATGATAGTGCCGATACCCTCATCGCGCCAGAGGCTTAATGCGTTACAATGATGACGGATCGACCGGATTGAGGCCGAATTTCCTGCAATGTGCATGATAGCTGCTGGCAAGCTCATCAGCCCCGATCAGATTGCCGGTCTCGTCCTTGTAGGTCAGATGATGAGTGATCGCCTGCCCCTGCCAAAGCTTTTCAATTTCGGCCCTTTCCGGCGTTTTTCGGAATTCGGCGATGAACTGATTGATCGCGCCAAGCAGATTGAACGAAGCCGGATCGGCGGCGACAGCGGCGGTGTAATAGTATGGCAGTGGCAGGATACTGCCTGGCAGGACCTCAATACGGCCATGCCAGGGACTTTCGGGATTGTTTGCGGCCCAGTGAAAGATCGGCTGATCAACGGCAAAGGCATCAACGGCCCCGTCGGCCAGTGCATCATGCAGGCGCGTCTGGTCGCTATAGGCGATCAGGTTGGAAAGTTTGGCAATGCCACCGGGCTTGTTTTCATTGCCTGCCCAGCGAAGCCCCTGTTCTTCAAGCACCATGAAGGCGACCGGGTCATTGATGATGCCAAGTACCTTGCCATTGAGATCGGAAAGCCGGTTAATACCGGTATTTCCCGCCCGGCGACACAGAGCGAAATTCAGATATGTATAGGTATCCGAATAGGCCACTCCCTTATAAAACTCGCTTGGGGGAAGGGCGCTCCAGACCACATCGGCGGCCGGGGTTCCGGGTTTGCTGCCAACAAACAGAAGTTCGGTCAGCAAGTCCCACGGATGTTCAACGAATTCGCACTCAACGCCCAGCCATTTCGCCAGTGCGCGTGCATAATCGGCATCAAGACCGCGCAGCGGGTCACCCGGTTTCAGGCGGAAAGACAGACCGACAAAGGCCGGTTCAATGGCGATCCGGATTTTGCCACGTGCCTTGATGTCGGCCAGCCGATCATAGGTCGGGTCATCATGAAGATGATTGGTCTTAAGGAAGCTCGCGAGTTTCTGTTGAGCCGAGCCCGTGTCTGTAAGGCTTCCGGCAAGGTTTCTGGTATCCGTGCGGGCCCATGTGACCTTGTTGCGGGTTCGTGCGGACGCATCCTTGCTTCCCGCAAGCAGTTCAAATACCACCTGATTATGTTCGGAAATGTCAGCCAGACGATCTGACATATTGGCAAAGCGTTCCTGCAAGGTGGCAAGGGATGCCTCGATCTCGTTGCCCAGACTGTCAAGGTCGCTACCGATATTGGCCATGCTTTGGCGTAAGGCACGGGTCACATCGGACAGGTCGATCAGATCGACGGCCTCGTTGGTGCGTTGCATGGTACTTTGCGCCAGATTGCCGACTTCCTTGGCGACAACTGCAAAGCCGCGGCCATGGTCACCGGCACGCGCCGCCTCAATCGCGGCATTAAGAGCCAGAAGCTTGATACCCTTGCCGATATCTTCAATTGCACCCAGAACCTTGTTGGCACCTTCGGCCTTGGTTTCAAGTTCCGCGCTGATGCGTTCAAGGTCGCTTCTGATGGCCTCGGTCTTGCTGGCAACGGTAGAGCGCGTGGTGTTCTGAATATCCCGGGCGACGTCGGTACTATTGGCAATTTCGCGACGGGTTTCATCAAGACCGGCGCGCAGATTGTTAGACCGGACATCGATCTCGCGCATCAGGCTATCCTGACTTTCGCCAGCCGTGTTGGCAAATTCCAGAAGGTGCTGGATGTAATCAAGCGCGGTTGAAATACCGCGCATCAGATCTTTGATCTGTGCTTTGGCCACAACGCTACTGTTTGCGTCATCGGCGACATGATGTGCCGAAAGGACGGTCTGTTCCATTTTTTAAAGCCTCGCCACTACCCAAGAGTATTTTTGATTTTGGGAATGTTTTTTTCTTATGGGGAAAGATTAGCGAGTGTGGCGTTATGTTGCAAGGCAACATACACGAAAAACGAGAGAAGTTGTTTCTTCACTCGGTCATCAGTTGCTGTCATTGAATTTTGGAAGGGCCGGTCACGAACAGGGAAGCGTAAAGACCTTATTCGCGGTGGTAGGGATGATTGGTCTGGATGGCGTGGGCCCGAAACAGCTGTTCGGCGATCAATGCGCGGACCAGCATATGGGGCCATGTTGCCTTGCCAAGCGACCAAAGCGTGTTGGCGCGGGATTTCAGTGCCGCGCCATGGCCGTCTGCCCCGCCAATGGCAAAGGCGATATTTCCGGCATACTGATCCATCCAGCCTTCAAGTTTTTGCGAAAACTCGATGGAGCCATATTCCTTGCCATGTTCGTCAAGCGCGATCAGGAAGGCGTTGTCGGGAATGACGCCAAGCAGCAATTCTGCTTCGCGGTCTTTAAGCTGATTGGGCGGGAGCTTTTTCTTTTCCTCGACTTCGCGCACGACAAAGGGCCAGCGCAGTCGGGCAGCATAATGGTCAAACAGATCTTTTTCGGGCCCGGCTTTGATCCGGCCCACGGCTGCAAGGGTGATTTGCATGGTTATGATCCTGGCCGTTATGCTGCAATCGGTCAGATATGCGCCCGAATGAAATGATATCAGTCGGGCGCAGCCGGGCTGCGCGGACTGTTAGTACAGTCGCGCTGCCTGCTGTTTCAGTGCCGGGTTTTCAACGCCCCACATCTCTTCGATGTTGTAGAAGGCGCGGACTTCCGGACGGAACAGATGGACAATGACGTCGCCGGTATCAACCAGAACCCAGTCACCCTGTTCCTTGCCTTCTGCCGCTGCACGGCCCTGACCGGCATCCTTGATTGCCTCGACAATATGTTCTGCCATGGAAGCCACGCGACGCGAGGACGAGCCAGTTGCAATGATCATATGATCGGCAAGAGAGGTTTTATCGGTCAGATCAATGATGACAAGGTCTTCGGCCTTGTCGTCTTCGAGGGTACTCTTGATCAGTGCAAGCATTTCGCCAGACTGAAGAGTTTGTTTTGCGGTACCTATGGTCGCCACCTTAATGTTCCACGTGCTGGACCGGTTTGAACCGAATGCCCAGATCACCGTTTGCTTACACCTGCCATCTGCCTTCGGCGCGGATTGCGGTCGAAGAAGCCGGATGGCGCTTGATTGGCAGGTATACCCAAGCCGGAACATCCAGATCGGCCAGCAAACCCGCCCTGTCCATGGGAATACGCCAGCGTTCCATACGGCGCGCAGCGGTCCCGGACAATGCCTTGTTAGAATACCCCTCACGGTCGATAACCGCAATGGGAGCACGTAAAATCAACCTTTCCCACCATTTCCATTTATGGAACTGGGCCAGGTTGTCTGCTCCCATCAGCCAAACGAACCGTGTTTGGGTAAAACGACGCTGCAAGGCTGCAAGAGTGTCGGCCGTATAGCGGGTTCCGAGCTCGGTTTCAATTGCAGAAACAACAATGCGGGGATGCTTTGCCATCATCAGTGCAGAATCAAAGCGATCTGCAAGATCGGCCATACCGGTTGTCGGCTTTAACGGGTTCTGCGGTGACACCAGCCACCAAACCGCGTCCAACTGCAGGCGTTTCAAGGCTTCCAGCGAGATATGCAGGTGCCCTTCATGGGCGGGATTAAACGACCCGCCCAGCAATCCGACGCGTTTTGGTGCCACATGCGATCTTGGCGCAGGTAAGGTCATGGACGGGTCTGACCCTGACCGCGAACGATGTATTTATAGCTGGTCAGCTGTTCGACTCCGACCGGACCGCGCGCATGAAGCTTCCCGGTCGAAATGCCGATCTCCGCACCCATGCCAAATTCACCACCATCGGCAAACTGGGTCGAGGCATTGACAATCACGATCCCCGAATCAACTCCGTTGAGGAAGGTTGTGGTTGCGGCGGCATTTTCGGCAATGATCGCATCGGTATGGTGCGAGCCATAGGTGTTGATGTGATTAACGGCCTCTTCAACGCCCGAAACCACCTTGATCGACACAATTGCATCAAGATATTCAGTGACCCAGTCTTCTGACGTTGCAGCTTTGATCCGCCCATCAACCGCCTGCGCTGTTTCATCTCCACGCAGTTCACAGCCCTTGGCGACCAGTGCCTCGGCAATACGCGGCAACAGGCGTCCGGCAACCGAACTGTCAATCAGGATGGTTTCGGTGGCACCGCAAATCCCGACGCGACGCATCTTGGCATTGACGACAATATCGACAGCCTTTTGCGGATCAGCGCTGGCATGAACATATGTGTGGCAAAGGCCTTCCAGATGCTTGAACAGCGGAATGCGGCTTTCATCAGTGATGCGCGCAATCAGTGACTTCCCGCCGCGCGGAACAATCACATCGATATAATCGGACAGTTTCAGCATTTCACCGACGGCTGCGCGATCGGTGATCGGAATCATCTGAATGGCATGTTCAGGCAGGCCAGCCTCAATGATACCTGCAACCATGCAATCAAAGATTGCGCGTGAGGAATGGAAGCTTTCCGACCCGCCGCGCAGGATCGCAGCATTGCCCGATTTGATGCACATCGCACTGGCATCGGCGGTAACGTTCGGGCGGCTTTCATAAATGATGCCGATCACGCCAAGCGGTACGGAAACGCGGGCAATATCAAGCCCGTTATGTTCGGGGCTCCAGCGTGCCAGTTCGCGACCAACAGGATCGGGAAGGTCTGCGACTGCTTCGACACCCGATGCAATACCCTCAATGCGACCTGCATCAAGGGCAAGACGGTCCAGAAGGGCGGCGGTCAGGCCCTTTGCACGGCCTGCTTCCATATCCTTGGCATTGGCAGCAAGGATGGTTTCGGCGTTTTCGCGCAGTTTCGCAGCCGCCGCTTTGAGGGCAGCGACTTTTGGTTCGGCCGGGACCTGTGCAAGTTCGAGTGCAGCTTTGCGGGCATTCATACCCATTTCGCGCATAAGTGCAGCGATGTCCTGGCTTTCGATACTGGCAAGCGCCGTCATGGTCCTGATTCCGTTCCTAGAAAATGATTTGAACACACATGTCTCAAACCCGTTGTTTTGAGATTTTATCAACAAATTGACAAAATAGACATCAAACCCGCGCTCTGCAATGACCTTAAGTCGATAAACAATCGACGATGCTTGCCAAACGCGGCTTCCCGGTCCATCTGTTGATGACAGAAGGAAAAGATATACCGCGCGCATCCCGCAATGCCGTTCGGTACCTGTTTGGGGATAAGAAATTGAAAAATATGGGTTCCGATCAGCCGACTGCACGCGCAGAGTTCGGCGTCGTCAAAACATTCTTGCCCTATTTGTGGCCGCGTGGCGAGTTCGAGCTTAAGGCGCGTGTTGTTATTGCACTGATGTTTCTTGTCGGTGCCAAGGTCGCAAACGTTTACATCCCGGTTCTTTACAAATATGCGGTCGATGCGCTTGGCGGTGGAGACAAGGCCGGGGCAGCGGTCCAGTCATCTGGTACCGATACCACATCCCTGATTGTCGTGCCGGTGGCATTGATCATTGGATATGGTCTTGTGCGTATTCTTGTGTCGGCCTTTGGCGAGATGCGCGATGCGGTCTTTGCCAAGGTGGCCCAGCGCGCCATTCGCAGATCGGCGCTTAGCGTATTTGAACATCTTCACGGGTTGTCATTGCGGTTCCATCTGGACCGCCAGATGGGCGGACTTTCGCGGGCGATTGAACGCGGTGTTAAAGGCATCGAATTCCTTCTGTCCTTTATGCTGTTCAATATTCTGCCGACCTTGCTTGAAATCTTCATGGTCTCGGCGATTCTGTGGGCACTTTATGATGTCTGGTTTGCGCTGATTACCTTTGTCACCATCGTGATTTATATCGTCTTTACGCTGGTCGTGACCGAATGGCGCATGAAGTTCCGTCGCGAAATGAACAAGCGCGATGACGAAGCAAACACCAAGGCCATCGACAGCCTGATCAATTACGAGACGGTCAAGTATTTCAATAATGAAGCCCATGAATCCAAGCGTTATGACGCAGCCCTTCGTGGCTATGAGGTTGCCGCCGTTCAGTCACAGGTGTCACTTTCCAAGCTCAATGTCGGGCAGGGTGCGATTATTGCGGTGGGGCTTGTCCTGAACATGCTGCTGGCGGCTCAGGGTGTCAAAGACGGCACCATGACAGTGGGTGACTTTGTGCTGGTGAATACCTATTTGTTGCAGCTTTACATGCCGCTTAACTTCCTTGGCTTTGTCTATCGCCAGATCAAGCAATCCCTGACCGATATGGAGCGGATGTTCTCGTTGCTGGATGTCGACAAGGAGGTTGAAGACAAGGAAGGTGCCGATACGCTGGCCTGTCAGGATGCCGCGATCCGGTTCGAGGATGTGCATTTCTCCTATAATCCTGATCGCAACATCCTTAAGGGTGTGAGCTTTGACGTTCCGGCGGGCAAGACGGTTGCCGTTGTCGGCCCAAGCGGGGCGGGTAAATCGACCCTGACCCGACTGATGTTCCGGTTCTATGATGTGTCGGGTGGCCGGATCACCATTGATGGTCAGGATATCCGCGATGTTACCCAGAATTCCTTGCGTCAAAGCATCGGTATCGTTCCGCAGGACACGGTGCTGTTTAACGACACCATTGCCTATAACATTTCCTATGGCCGCCCCGGCGCAGAGCAGAGCGAAATCGAAAATGCTGCGAAACTTGCCAGCATCGATGGTTTTGTTGCGGCCTTGCCAGACGGTTTTAAAACCATGGTCGGGGAACGTGGCCTTAAATTGTCAGGTGGCGAAAAGCAGCGTGTTTCCATTGCGCGCATGTTGCTGAAACGGCCCAAGATCATGATCTTTGACGAAGCCACATCTGCCCTTGATACAAGAACGGAAAAAGACATTCAGCAGGCCCTGCGCGAAGTATCGCGTGGTCACACCACCCTTGTGATTGCCCACCGTCTGTCGACCGTGATTGATGCTGATGAAATTATTGTCCTGCGTGATGGTCAGGTGGCCGAACGCGGCCGTCATCAGGAATTGCTGGCGATGGAAGGTCTCTATTCCGAAATGTGGGCACAGCAACAGGAAATCCGCGAGGCCGAGGAAATCCTTGCCCATGCGGGGGGAATTCCCGGTTAATTTGGATCGGGTGCATTTTTCTCTGGAACATCGTGACGTTATCGCCAGATAAAAGGGATAACGTCACGATTACTTTTGGGGGGAAGTCCAGTGCCGAAAATGACAAGAAGCGAGCTTCATGCGCTTCAGGATCAACAGCTTGGACATGCACATGTCCACCACCACCACCACCACCACCACCACCATCACCATCATCATGAACCGATGGATGAAGGCAAATATGCCGGTGATACGCGCGAAGAAGTCGACCGGATGCGCCGCAACATTCTGGTCGGACTGGGAATGTTGCCGCTTGCCGGCATGGTCCTGAACCCGACGCGGCAAGCCTGGGCACTTTCAAACGAAATCAGTGTTCGTGAAGATGGCCGGTATCGCTATATCACGTCGAATGCGATCCCCGATCACGCAACGGGCAGTTTTCCCAATCGCCGGAATCCCAATTCGATCAAGGCCCAGTCACTTGAATTCCGTATGCCGATCAATCCGCAGCGCAGCGGACGTTTCATGCCCAATCCGCGCAATCTTTTCGGGGTTGCTGTGAACGGTGTGCCGTTTGATCCGTTTACGGGCGAGTTCTGGAACCGTGATCGTCAGTCGGGTTGGCGCTACGAAGCGATTTCACCCACGCTTGATCTGGGCCTTGATCAGAACAATGCCCATGTGCAGCCCGACGGGACCTATCACTATCATGGTGTGCCAAAAGGCCTGATCACAAGCTGGTCACCAAGCCAGCATTCCATTCGCATCGGTTTTGCGGCTGACGGGTTCCCGGTCTATGCGATGTTCGGCTATTCAAATCCCAATGATCCGGGATCGCCGGTAACCGCTTTGCGGAGTTCATGGCGGGTTAAGAACGGAACGCGCCAAGGTGGTCCGGGCGGGAAATACGATGGTACCTATGGCGAGGATTTCGAATTTGTCCCCGGCCTTGGCGATCTTGATGAAGCCAATGGGCGTGAAACCGTGACGCCGGAATACCCGCAAGGCACCTATGCCTATTTCGTCACTGAAAGCTTCCCGTTCATTCCGCGCGTGCTTGCAGGGATTCCAGATCCAAGCTTTGACAAGGGACCGGGCGGAATGCAGCCGGGTGGCCCGGGCGGCGGAGGTCCCGGTGGCGGTGGACCAGATGGTCGTCGCGGCCCTCCTCCGGGTGGTGGTTTCCCGGGACAGCGTCCTCCGTTTGGTCAGCGGCCGGGTTAAAACCGGTACTTGGACGACATTAAACAACAAGGGCGGTCATGCATGTTCTGACCGCCCTTGTTGATTGCCGATTTTCCTAGGGAAGCGGGCCAAAGACACTTGTTGTATCAAGCAACCACAACGCCGTGCTGATGGTGATAAAGGACAGGGACGTTGCCATCATAAGGGACGCTGCACAAAGTCCTTCATGGCCATAACGCTGGCCGAAAATCGGATAGATGCTCAGCATCGGGGAACAGGCAAATGCGACGCACGCGATCCTCAAAGTCGGGTCGAAACCGGGCAGTAAGTAAACCAGAACGAAGACTGCAATTGGATGGAGGACGAGTTTCGCACTGACGATGCGGGCCATGTCCGCACGCAGACCTTTAAGCTTAAGCCCGACAAGGCCGCCGCCAATAACAAACAATGCAACCGGCCCGGACGCAGATGCCAGCATATCAACAACCTTGAAGACCGGCGTTGGTAACGTGATCCCGGAAAGCGAAATTACCAATCCGATCATGATACCGATAATGATCGGATTACGGCCAAGATTGAGGAATGCCTTGCCCAGAACCTGCATGCGGGTCTGGCCGTTATTCTGTGAACTGTCGCCCAACACCAGAACAAGCGGCATCATCACAAGGTTTTCAATAATAACGCACAGGGCGAGTGCAATTTCGGCGGTCGGGCCAAAGACCTGCGACGCGACGGGATAACCGACAAAGCCGCTGTTGCACATCGACATGCCAAGTCCCTGCAAGGTGGCATTCGCCTGTCCTTTCCCGGCGACCTTAAGCGCATAAAGATATCCAAAGGCAAAAACCAAAAGCGATCCACCGCCATAAGCCAGAAGATAAACCGGTTCAATGACTTCGGTCAGATCGCGTTGCGCCAATGCCCGAATCAGAAGGCAAGGCAACGCAAAATTCATTACAAACGCCCCCATACCGCGGGTAATGCTTTGCGGAACGATGTTGCGATAGACGGCGAAATATCCGATTGCGATAATCATGAAGATCGGTGACGTGATCGCCAGAATATCAATCATGGGGCGTACGGGCTTTCGGGTTTGGCGCGATCAAGGAAGTGCGCAGGTGGCGGGTCAGAACCATCTTGTTGGAATGGCTGCAACAATCAGATATCCCCGCAATGTTCAATCGGGTCAAGAAACAGAATGGTTTTGTAAATGAACCAAACAGTAATGAATTGGCCAGACCAACTGTGTATCGATCATTTCCGTGGTCTTGATGGTCTGGAACAGGCGTCGTCACGGGGGCTCTCCGCCGCCGGAATTCTGCGCGATTATCGCATTCTGGAGACATTGGCTGAATTTGATCCGGTCATCGCGGGGACATTGCCGATCAGCATTGATACCGCGCAATCAGATATCGATATTCTTTGCCATGCATCTGATTTAACTGCGTTCGAACAGTTTGCCTTGCGCGCATTCGGGGCGATGTCGGGCTTTACATGTTATGAACGCCAAGCGACGCGGAATGTCCGGCCGGCGCTGGTTGTGCGCTTTACATGTGATGATTTGCCTGTCGAGATCTTTGCAACCGACTGCCCGGCGACCTTGCAATATGGCTTTGTCCATATGCTGGTGGAGGCGCGTATTCTTCATCTGATGGGCGATGGGTTTGCCGATGACGTGCGTGCGTTAAAGGAAACCGGGGTCAAAACCGAACCAGCCTTTGCAAAATTGCTGGAGATCGATGGTGATCCCTATATCGCGCTGGCTAACCTTGTGGAGCTTAATCCGGTCGAACTTGCGACGTATCTTTCGGCAAAGCCGCGATAGGTGAGTTAGCCCGTAGTTTCAATAACAAAGGCGCTGTCGCCAAGGCGAAGTTCCCCCCCTTCAATCACCCGGCAGGTCACCCCGCCACGCCAATCCGGCGTCATGGCATCCATGAGCCCGGAAGCGGCGTCATCCATCCGGCTGCAAGGATCGGTTTCCCCGGTGATTTCAAAAGTTACGGTACCAATCACAAGTTTACTGCCCTTTTCACGTGGCAGATCAATTCCGCGCACCAAAAGGTTTGCCCGGCGGGTTGTCCATGACAGATCAGGTCTGTTGATTTCATTGATGGCTGCCTGCCAGCCTTCTTCTGCCAATATTGTCACCTGACGACGACGCAGCTTTCCCCGGTAATCGCCGTCAATGCCAAGATCTGTGCTTGCCGTAACCTGATCAAGTGATTCCATTGGCGCGCGCGATTTTGACTTGCGGGCAATGCCGATCAGTTCTGCTTTGACAGTCATGGTTCTTCCCGAATGCTGTGACAGATCAGGTCTTCCACTGGCCGGAAATCACCCAGCGACCGGCAAAGTTTTCAGGCACCAGAATGGTCTGGCGCGGCGAGCCGCTTTGATCAAGGTCCGGATAGTCCGTGGTGTAATGCAGGCCACGGCTTTCGCGACGCCACAAGGCGGATTGAATGATCAGCTTGGCAACCACGGACAGGTTGCGAAGTTCAAGAAGGTCATTGGTGACGCGGAAATTGCCGTAATATTCATCGATTTCGGACAGCAGCAAGTCAACGCGATGTTGCGCGCGCTGAACACGCTTGGTGGTGCGGACAATCCCGACAAAGTCCCACATAACGTTGCGCAACTGTTCCCAGTTATGGGCAACAATGACTTCCTCGTCGGAATCGGTGATGCCGGTTTCATCCCAGTCGGGGATCGGCTTGAAGTGATCCTCGACCGGGAGGGCTTCAATAATGTCATTTGCGGCAGATTCGCCAAATACCAGACATTCAAGAAGCGAGTTCGATGCAAGGCGGTTTGCCCCGTGCAAACCGGTACCGGCACATTCGCCGATGGCATAAAGCCCGGTCAGGTCAGTCCGGCCGCGCAGATCGGTCAGAACCCCGCCACAGGTGTAATGGGCCGCCGGGACAACCGGGATCGGCTGTTTGGTCATGTCGATGCCATAACCAAGACAGGTTTCATGAATGGTCGGGAAATGTTCCTTGATGAAATCCGCACCCTTATGGGTGATATCAAGATAAACGCAATCGGCCCCCAGACGTTTCATTTCATGGTCAATCGCGCGCGCAACAATATCGCGCGGTGCCAGTTCGCCACGTTCATCAAACCGGTCCATGAAACGTGTGCCATCAGGCAGCAAAAGCTTGCCACCTTCGCCGCGTACGGCTTCGGTAATCAGGAATGATTTGGCTTGCGGGTGATAAAGGCAAGTCGGGTGGAACTGGCTGAATTCCATATTCATTACGCGGCAACCTGCACGCCATGCCATGGCGATGCCATCCCCGGTGGAGCCATCCGGATTGGATGTGAAACGGTAAACCTTGCTTGCGCCACCGGTAGCCAGAACGACCGTGCGGGCATTGAATGATTTGACGGTGCCGGTATCGAGATCAAGGGCATAGGCACCGATACAGCGACGACCTTCGCCGCCAAACTTGCGATCCGTCACCAGATCAATCGCAAGGTAGTTTTCAAAAATCTTGATGTTGGGATGATTGACCGCCTGACTTTGCAAGGTGGTCTGCACAGCGCGCCCGGTGGCGTCTGCGGCATGGACGATGCGTCGGTGGCTGTGTCCGCCTTCGCGTGTCAGATGGAATGGCTGGCTGTTATCCCCGTCAGGATCGCGGGTCAGTTGAATCCCGAGTTCATCAAGCCATGCAATCGCGCGTGGTGCATTGGCCGCGACGAATTCGACGGTTTCGCGTTTACACAGGTCCGCCCCGGCAATCAGGGTGTCGCGGACATGGTTTTCAATGCTGTCAGTGGCATCAAGAACGGCGGCAATCCCGCCCTGCGCCCAGTTGGTGGAGCCGTCATCAATCTTGCCCTTGGACAGGACTGCGACCTTTACATGCGGGGCAAGTTTAAGGGCGGTGGACAGACCGGCAGCACCACTACCGATGACAAGCACATCATAATGGAAAGAATTTTCGGACATTTTATCCCATCACTTTCGGGCGGTGCCAGATGGCAGGAACTGGCGCGGTGGCGTCATCATCTGGCTCCGAACAGACGCGCAGAATAGGACTGCTTTTCGGCAATCTCAAACATATTTGTCTGAAATGGTGTGATGAATTCGTGCTGAACAGGTGTCCGGATGGTCGTGTTTGCGGCTGTGCTTGCAATTTGGGCAAGGCAAGACAGATTAAGATGAACCACACATCACCGGTCAGGGGAGGTCAGGGTGGCCCAAAATTCTACACAGAAACCGACCTATCAAGGCGGTTGTCATTGCGGTTCGGTTCGATTTGAAATCAACGGAGCGATCAATGATACCGTGATGTGTCATTGCAATCTGTGTCGCAAGCTGCACGGTCATGTCAGTTCCTATGCGCGGTTTGATCGGCAGGATCTCGAACTGGTGCGTGATGACGGATTACGCTGGTATCGTCTGTCTGAAAAGACGGACCGGGGCTTCTGCAAGGAATGCGGGACCGGGCTGTTCTGGCGTCCTGTGCGTACCGAGCATATGGCGGTCATGCCCGGCACGCTTGACCAGACCGGAGGAATCAGGACAGCCGGGCAGATTTTCTGTGCCGACAAAGGCGATTACTATCCGATTGATCCTACGATCAGGCAGCTGGATCAATCCTGATCGGTAACGCCCGGCACCTTCATCCAGGTCAGTTCGTGCTTGTTGTTATAGAGATGCACGACCTTTGATCCGGGGATATCGGAAAACTGGGTGATCGCCGAATAATCTGTATCGCCCTGCAATTTGATGGTGCAGATAAAGTTGGTCGCCATGCCTGCATCCATCCACTGATTGACCAGTGTAAACAGGCGATCCGGATAGCAGATCACATCCGAGCACAGCCAGTCGATATAGCCGATTTCTTCCGGATTGAGGCCAAAGGCGCTTTCCTGTCGGAAATCAACACGTGGCAGACTGGCGATCTTGGCGTCAAGGCGCGCCTTGTCGATGGAAATGACATCGGTGCCGAACTCATGAAGCACCCATGTCCAGCCGCCGGGGCTGCCACCCAGATCCATGGTACGATCACCGGCCTGCGGCGCGGCACCAAGACGGGTAAAGGCTTCCCACAGTTTCAGATAGGCGCGGTTTGGCGGGGTAACCTTGTCTTCCTCAAACTCGATTTCGCCGTTTTTCCAGGGGCTTGAGCAATCTGCCGATGCGATGATCGTATCAGGATCAATCAGGGTCCAGGACCCGAGCGGTGCGGTCGGGGCCGGTTCACCAAATACCTGACGCTTCGCCGATACATGGGGCAAATGCCCCTCGATCAGTTTGGCGCGGGAAAAATGATCGAACTTGAACAGAGCCCAGTTACGCTGATTGAATTTCAGGATTTTGGCAGCACCCTTGATCGACGGAATGGCGATCCGAACCGGATTGCGCCAGACATTCTGTGCCCAGAAAACACGCCGTTCGGGACCGGGTGCGAACATCAACCGGTCGTGGCGCTCAATGACGTCGCCCAGTTCGTTATACAACTGCTCCTCGAACCCGACAGGGGCGAGATAGCCGGTTGCATCCATGGGCTCGATGACGGCGGTAATGCCGTCCGGGGTGTCGAATGTCTGTGTGTTTGTCATCATGGGCCTGCTTTTACGCCCATTTCAGGCAATAAAAAAGCAGGAAAGCTGCATAACAGCTTTCCTGCTTTGATGTGCCAATCCGGGAAAAGGCAAATCAGAATTTATCGGCCTGAACCAGACCATCGATCAGGATCACCTTGGTCGGGTCGCCCTTGATGCCAAAGTCATTGTCATTGATCATCGCAAGCGCGCCGTCACCCATGATGGCAAGCCCTTCGAGCTTGTTTGGTGCCTCCGGATAATCAGCACTGTCAAAACGCAGGGTTTTGGAAACAGCAACCAGATCAATTCTGGAAAGATCGTTTTCCTGTTCAAGTGTCGGGCTGGTGGACATGTCATCCCAGCGCGATGCGAGGATATTGGTTGCGCCATCCAGCTTGACTTCGTGAAGCTTGGTGGTTTTGTCGGTGCGTTCGAGAACCAGAAGACGATCATTGCCAAGAGCAAGAACTTCGGAAATGCGCGGGGCATTCTGCTTTTTGGACGGATCGTTACGGAAGGTCTGCGGATCATCAAGCTGATAGATATATTCACCGGCAAGCTTCTGGGCTACGCGGTCATAAACGAACAGGCGGGTGTTCTTGGCCGCCTTGTAGGCATCGGCATTCGGGTTGGCCAGCGGGTTCTGAACCATGAAATACAGTTTGGTTTCATCAGGGGAAACCGCCATGGATTCAATGCCACGGTTGGTCTGACGGGTAACCAGAATTGCCGGAAGACCGCCGGTGATTTTGTATGCAGCGCCTTCGAAGTCTTTTTCCGAACCGGCCGGAACGATGCGTTCGATCACGGTACCATCGGCAGCAACATGAAGTACGGACGGACCGTTTTCTTCACCAATCCAGTAGGAGCCATCCGAAAGGCGAATGATGCCTTCGGCGTCAATCGAGGATACTGACTGTTCAAGCGCATTGCCGTTGGCATCAACCGGTTTTTCGGTTTTGGCAACGGTCAGCTTGTTGGTCAGGCCGCTCAGTGGAACGCCTTTCTGATCCTTGATGGTGATGACATCCTTGATGTCAAAGCTGCCATCGCCATTGAGGAAAATGGTGTAGATCGACGGGGAATAATCCGGGGTCGGATAGATACGGACTTTCTTGCCTTTGCAGACGACGTCTTCGGATACACCAAGGACATCCTGAACGTCACCGCAAACGAAGTTCGGACCACGGTCGGAAACCGCATAGAACATATTGGCGGGGTCGCCCGGACGGCGATAGGCACCAGATCCCAGCCCAACGGTCAGGTCACGGGCCTTGCCACCCTCAACCATCACGGTCGAAAGATTGTTGATCGCACTTTTGGTTTCGAAAACCTTGGCTTCTCCAGCCATTGCCGAGCTGGCAAGCAGCAATGCCGCAAAGCCGGCGACGCCCGCTGCAAACGTCCGTTTCATGGAATGATTCCCCCCACAGAAAAATCTGAAAAATGTAAAAAAAGGCACAGCTCAAGCCCGGAAATGTTCGATCGAACTGTGTTCCTGATCACATTAGAGAGTCTCTGTGACAGTTTGTTTGCGCTTGGGCGTCGTTTTGATGAAACCGATCTGTTGGTTAACGGTTTTCTATTTCCAGAAATCTTCGCGTCGTACCGTAAAGGTCTCCGATACGCTGGTATATTCCTGATAACCGAGCCGCGCGAGCGGTTCAAACAGGGTGATATCGACCATACCATCGCGAATGATGGCGTCATCAATATGCAGCCCGATTACGGTTCCGATCACCATGGCACACGGACGTTCCGGATTGGAACTGGGCAGGTCGACAATCTGGAACACTTCACATTCCATATGGATCGGAACGCCTTTGATCAGGTATGGTTTCACGCATTTGGCGGGGAGCTTTTCCAGACCGGCATACTCAAATTCATCGTCTTCGGGCGGCAGCGGGGCCGAACTGAAATTCAACTCTTTCAGCATGGCCCTGGGAGCGACACCGACAACGAATTCGCCGGTATCACGCGCGTTTCTGAGGCTGTCGATGGATCCGCCGGATGAAAACATCACCATTGGCGGATTGCCATGCACGGCATTGAAAAACGAATAGGGCGCCAGGTTCGGACGCCCGTTTTTATCCAGCGTGGAAACCCAGCCAATCGGACGCGGCGCCACACAGGCCTTGAACGGATCATGCGGCAGGTTATGTGGCGTTTTTCCGGGTTCATAGAACATGGCAGCGTCCGTTCAGTAGTGATGTATCCAATGCCCGGTCAGGTTGATTACTGACCGGGGGCGTATTCATGTTCGCGGACATGGTCCGGGCGATCAGCCAGATGCAGGCGGGTCTGGGTCATCGGGGTTTCGGCAATGATTTTACCGCGCCGAATGACAAACAGACGGTTTGCCCGCATGCGAATGGCTTCAATTGTATCGCTGGCTTGCAGGATGACAAAATCGGCATTGTTACCGATTTCGATCCCGTACCCTTCAAGTCCCATGATTTTGGCAGGTTCGACCGTTACGGCGTCAAAGCAGGCCCGGATATCATCACGCGAGGTCATTTGTGCAACATGAAGTCCCATCGATGCGACTTCAAGCATGTCGCCCGATCCCATCGAATACCAAGGATCCATAACGCAATCATGACCAAAGGCAATCGTCAGTCCCGCCTTGCGCAGTTCCGGCACACGGGTCATGCCGCGACGTTTCGGATAGGTGTCGTGACGGCCCTGAAGGGTTATGTTGATCAGCGGGTTGGCGATGGCGGAAACCTCGGCCTCGGCCATCAGGGCGATCAGCTTGGAGACGTAATAGTTATCCATCGAATGCATGGATGTCAGGTGCGATCCGGCAACGCGACCCTGAAGACCCAGACGCTGGGTCTCATAGGTCAGCATTTCGATATGCCGCGACAGTGGATCATCCGATTCATCGCAATGCATATCAACCATCAGGCCGCGGTTCGCAGCCATTTCGCAAAGCTCCTTGATGCTTTGTGCACCATCGGCCATGGTGCGTTCGAAATGCGGAATACCGCCAACAACATCGACACCCTTGTCGAGCGCACGAATGGTGTTTTCCTTGGCCGTGGCACTGCGGAAATAGCCATCTTGCGGGAAGGCAACCAGTTGCAGGTCGATATAGGGTGCGACCTGTTTCTTGACTTCCAGCAACGCATCAACGGCCAGCAAACGGTCATCGCAAACATCGACGTGACTGCGGATTGCAAGCAGGCCCTTGGACACAGCGAGATCGCAATATTTAAGGGCACGTTCAATTACGGCTTCCGGCGTCAGAAGTGGTTTGAGCTCCCCCCAAAGGGCGATGCCTTCAAGCAGAGTGCCCGACTCATTCATGCGCGGTAGACCAAGGGACAAGGTCGCATCCATGTGGAAGTGACTGTCGACAAAGGGTGGGCTGACCAGCATGCCGCCGCAATCGATTTCCTCGGTCGCGGGGATGTTCAGGTTTTCGCCAATCTCGACGATCTTTCCATTGCTACAAGCGATATCAACGCCCGCCTGTCCATTGGCGATATTGGCATTTTTCAAAATCAGATCGGCTTGCATGGCGTCATCCTTGGTGTGGTGGTCGCAAAATCAGAGACGTTTGGAAGTGATACTTAACGCTGGCCCTTGAACCATGGCACCAGAAGTGCCTTGGGGTAATCGGCCTTACGGGCAACAACAATCAGGGCGATGATCGACAGGATATAGGGCATCATCAGGAAGACCTGTGAGGGCAGGAATGCCCCGACTTCGGTTTGCAGGCGAACCTGAAACGCATCAAAGGCCCCGAACAACAGGGCGCCGATCAATGCCTTTCCGGGGCGCCAGCTTGCAAAGACGGTCAGCGCAATGCAAACCCAGCCACGGCCATTGATCATGCCAAAGAAGAAAGCGTCAAAGGCCGACATGGTCAGGAAAGCCCCGCCCAAGGCCATCAGCGATGATCCAACAACAACGGCGCCGATGCGCAAACCATAAACCGAAAGTCCCTGTGCCTCGACCGAGGACGGATTGTCGCCAACTGCACGGATGGCAAGACCTAGCGGGGTGCGATACAGAACCCAGCCGGTGACAAACACCAGAACAAGGGCCAGCATCGTCATTGCGGTTTGCGAAAACAGCGCCTGGCCGATGAAAGGCAAGTCTGACAGGAACGGAATATCAAGCGGCCGGAACGGTTCGATGCGCGGTGGCGAAGATACATCAGGCAAGGCTGTGCGATAGGTGAAATAGGAAAGGCTGGTCGCAAGCAACGTCACCCCGATGCCCGACACATGCTGGCTTAGCCCCAACGGCACAGTCAGGATCGCATGGATCAGGCCAAAGAAGCCCCCGGCAAGGGCTGCGACAAGAACACCGCCCCAAAGTCCGGCACCTAGCCATACCGCCATCCAGCCCGCCATGGCACCGGCGGTAAAAATACCCTCGATGCCAAGGTTAAGAACCCCGGCGCGTTCGCACACAAGTGCGCCCAGAACCCCGAATATCAGCGGGGTCGCGATACGAATGGCGGCTTCCCAGAAGCTGGCGGCAAGAAGAATATCAATGATTTCCATGTCTTTTCCCCTTAACCGGCCGTCTTGCGATCAAAATGAACCGTAAACCGGGTCAAGAAGCCGCCAATCAAAACACAAAGCAACGCCATCGCGACGATCAGATCCGCGAGATAGCTTGAAACACCAATGGCACGGCTCATGGAATCAGCACCGACAAAGACCGATGCCACAAACAGCGCCGATGCAATGACGCCAACCGGCGACAAACGGGCAAGCATGGCAACCACAATTCCGGCATAGCCATATCCGGGCGAAAGATCGGTTGCGAGATACCCACGCGTTCCGGCAACTTCGGCAACACCTGCAAGTCCGGCCAGCCCCCCCGAAAGGGCGGCAACAAGGATCATGGTTTTGGTGACAGAGATGCCTGCAAACCTGGCGGCGGCGGCGTTTTCACCCACGGCACGGATTTCAAACCCCCAGACGGTGCGTTTGACAAAGATCGCAAGCGCAATCGCCGAAATCAGTGCAATGATCAGACCCAAGTGAACACGCATCCGTTCCAGAAGTGGCGGGAACACGGCACTGTCAATGATCGGTTCGGACTGCGGCCAGCCCATCGACATCGGATCTTTAAGCGCGCCTTCAAGCATCATTTGCACAAACAACAGAACGATGAAGTTCAAAAGCAGCGTGGTGACGACTTCATCGACACCCAGACGGGTTTTCATCAATGTCGGCCCGATCAGCATCAGCGCACCGGCAACTGCACCGGCAATCATGATAATCGGGATCATGACCCAGCTTGGGCCATCAATCGCACCCGATCCGATGGCAACGGCGGCCATGGCCCCCATGTAAAGCTGTCCTTCAGCACCGATATTCCAAAGCTTGGCGCGAAATGCGATGGCAGCAGCAAGGCCCGTCAGGATCAGGGGCGTAGCGCGTGTCAGCATTTCCGAAATCGAGAAAACCGAACCATAGGCACCCGTGATCATAAGACCATAGGCCTTGATAATCGGGGCATCGGCAAGGGCAAGCGGGATGGCGGCAAGCAAAATGGCAATGGCAGCCGCAATGACCGGCACGCCATAGGTCAGAACCGGGCCTGGATTGGTGCGGGGTTCAAAGCGGATCATGCCGTTTCTCCCGAATGTGCGTTGGTAGAGGCATGATGGACTTTCTTTTGGCCGGCCATCATCAATCCCAGTTCGGATCGATCAATGGTGTCGGTTGCCATTGCCGGTGTGACGTGACCGGCATGGATAACGGCAATCTGATCTGAAATGGTCAGAAGTTCATCAAGATCTTCGGAAATCAGAATTACGGCAGAACCATTCTGACGCGCTTCAAGCAGGCGGCGATGGACTTCGGATTGCGCGCCAACGTCAAGGCCACGCGACGGCTGATTGGCCAGAATAAGTTTGGGTGATTTTTCCAGAACACGCGCCAGAATAAGTTTCTGGATATTACCGCCCGACAAAAGGCGCGCTGGCGCATCCGGGCCGGGACAGCGGACATCATAATCCTTGATCGCGTGTTCAGCGCGTTTGCGAATAGCGTCGAAATCAAGGAAGCCGAATTTCTGGTAACCGGCATTACGGACATCTTCGATGGCGATGTTTTCAGCCACCGTCATCGATCCGACCATGCCATCATGATGGCGGTCTTCGGGGATGCGGGCGATGCCGTTTTGCGCAAATTTGTGGGCGTCGAATTTTTCGACCTTTTCACCGAAAATCTCGACCGAACCCTGATCGGGTTTATCAAGGCCCGCAATCAGTTGCGCAAGGGCAGCCTGCCCATTGCCCGAGACGCCGGCAATCCCAAGAATTTCCCCTTCGCGGGCCATGATGGAAACGCCATGAAGCGACCGCCGTGAATCCCCGCGATCAATCGTGATATCGGTTAGCGTAATGACTGGTTTGCCCGGCTCGTGCGCGACGCGGCGGCTGACCGGAACTTCACGACCAACCATCAGTTCCGCAATCGAGCGATGATCAGCATCGCTTGTCATCATTTCACCGACCTTTTTACCGCCGCGCAGAACAGCAATACGGTGCGATACGGCCAGAACTTCAGCCAGTTTGTGGGCGATAATGATGACGGCCAGCCCGTTCTGGGCCAGTTTGCGCAGGATGGCAAACAGGCTGTCGGCTTCTTGCGGAGTCAGAACCGCAGTTGGTTCATCAAGAACCAGAAGTCGTGCGTCGCGATAAAGCGCCTTAAGGATCTCAACGCGCTGCTTTTCACCAACGGTCAGCTTGTGAACCGGCTGATCAAGGTCAACATTAAGGCCCGAACCGGCCATCAATTCGGCCAGTTTGGCGCGTGCCTTGGTGCGGTCGCGGCGCAGCCGGAAAATCGGCTCGGTGCCAAGAACGATGTTATCAAGACCGGTCAGGTTTTCGGCCAGGGTGAAATGCTGATGAACCATGCCGATCCCGGCATCAAGGGCAGCCTGCGGGGCGCCCGGTTCAAGCTGTTCAAGGTTTCCATCGCGCGCAGCAACCGTGACGGTGCCTTCGTCTGCGACATAGTGACCGAACAGGATGTTCATGAGCGTGGTCTTGCCCGCGCCATTTTCGCCAAGCAAGGCAACAATTTCGCCCTTGTGGACCGTCAGGTCGATGGCGTCATTGGCGATAAGCGGGCCAAATCTTTTGGTAATGCCTGCAAGCGCAAGCAGCAGGTCTTGGGATATTTCAGGTGATGTTTGCGCAGCAGATGACATCCGGGTAATCCGTTTTGTTTTTATGCGTCACGCTGTAGGGCGAAGTGCCGATGGTGCGGGACCCGAACGCAAAGAGCAAGCTTGGCGACAAGATGTCTGCATCGGATTTACAGCACTGGCATGATGGGGTGCGGTGACGGCCCCGATTGGTTCAAACCCGGGAAACAGGGTCAAACGGCAAAGGGCAGTCCGGCTTCTACACCGAACTGCCCCCGCATTTTAAGCAAATCTTACATCGAAGATTTCGGTTCTTCGTCATTCACGGTGACGGTGAACTTGCCACCAAGGATTTCAGCCTGTTTGGCTTCGACCTTGGCAACAGTGCCTTCCGGAAGGAGGCTTGCGTCAAGAACGACGCTGCCGCCGCCAAATTCCATGTAGCTGAACTTGCCGTAATCTTCGGCTTTGAAGTTGCCAGCTTTGACCGCTTCGATGGCGTGATCAATGGTTGCTTCCATGTGCCAGAGCGCCGAACCAAGAATGGTGCCCGGATAATCAGCAGCCGTGTCGATTACGTTGCCAACTGCCAGAATGCCGCGTTCCTTGGCTGCATCAGATACGCCGAAACGTTCCGCATACATGACGTCCGCACCCTTGTCGATCATCGCAAAGGATGCTTCCTTGGCCTTGGGCGGGTCGTACCAGCTGTTGATGAAGGTCACCATGAATTCAACATCCGGATTGACCGATTTTGCACCTTCCATGAAGGCATGCATCAGGCGGTTGACTTCCGGGATGGCAAAACCGCCAACCATGCCGATTTTGTTCGATTTGGTCGCCGCACCGGCAGCCATGCCGACAAGATAGCTCGGTTCGTGAATGAAGTTGTCAAAGACCGAGAAATTGTCGCCATCCGGGGCAAAGCTTGATCCCATCAGGAAGGCCGTTTTCGGATAATCAGCAGCAACCTTGCGGGCTGCGCGTTCAACGCCAAAGACTTCACCAACAATCAGGTCAGATTCGTTTTCGGCATATTCGCGCATGACGCGCTCATAGTCGGTATTGGCGACGTTTTCAGAAAACTCATAGGAAATATCGCCACGTTCCTTGGCTGCATTCAGCGCCTTGTGAATGCGCGAAACCCATTGCTGTTCGACCGGAACGGTGTAAATGGCCGAAACTTTAAGCGGGTCTGCCTGTGCGGGCGTGCCAAAGCCAAAGGAAACCACTGCTGCTGCGGCCGCCATGGCCGAAAGCAATGCACGGCGGGAAAGGCTAAAAGTGCCTGACTTCATTTTGTCCCCCTGAAGGTTATTGCCGTTATGCGAAGTTCAACTTTTGTGCATAGATTGTGGGCAGATTGTATACACGATCAGAAATGAGGCAAAGGGTGTTCTGTCCAAATGGTCAGTTTTTGTTATTTTACCCGGAAAACCGGACCTTTGGCGCAATAAAACCGGCTTTTGGCGTGTATAAGTTATTGTTTATTCACCCAAAAGGTGATTTTGCGCTTTTGATGTGTGACATTCGGGGGATCAAACAGAAAGCAGCCCTGCGGAGTCCGGCCGGTCTGACCGCGTGATCGGGCAATTGGGGGCGGGGTGGATTACCGACCCAAAATCTTCCGGTTTTTGGAGCAGACCGGTTAATATTGTCTAAACAGATCACACACTTTCTAACACAATGCGAATCCTTGAAAAATTTCGGAGTCGCCAAAGAAAAATTTCGAAGCTGGTTAACCCTTTCATTAACTATTTCGGTTGATGCTTTCCTCAAGATTTCAAGGGGGAACCTAGAAGGCATCATGACTAAAAAAGCAACTTTACCACTTGATCAGGTTCTGGTCGGCGATTGCATCGAGCTGATGAACAGCTTGCCGGAAAAATCGGTTGATCTGATTTTTGCCGATCCGCCCTATAACCTTCAGCTTGGCGGCGATCTTCTGCGTCCGAACAACTCCAAGGTCGACGCTGTTGACGACCATTGGGACCAGTTTGACAGTTTCCGCCATTATGACGAATTCACCCGCGACTGGCTGACGGCTGCGCGCCGGGTGTTGAAGGATACCGGCGCGATCTGGGTGATCGGTTCGTATCACAACATTTACCGCGTTGGTAACATGCTCCAGGACATCGGTTACTGGATCCTCAACGACATTGTCTGGCGTAAAACCAACCCGATGCCGAATTTCCGCGGCAAACGTTTCTGCAATGCGCATGAAACGCTTCTGTGGTGTTCGAAAAGCGAAGAGCAGAAAGCCATCACCTTCAATTATGAAGCGATGAAACAGCTGAATGAAGGCCTTCAGATGCGTTCTGACTGGCTGATGCCGATTTGCTCGGGTTCGGAACGTCTCAAGGATGAAAAGGGTAAAAAGGTCCACCCGACCCAGAAACCCGAAGCCCTTCTTCAGCGCGTGCTGATGGCAACCACCCGTCAGGGGGATGTGGTTCTTGACCCGTTCTTCGGGACGGGTACGACCGGTGCTGCGGCACGTCGTCTGGGCCGTCACTTCATCGGGCTTGAGCGCGAAGAAACCTATGCCGAAGCCGCGCGTGATCGTATTGCCAAGGTCCAGATGCTTGATGGCGACAGCCTTGAACTGACCGAATCGAAACGCTCTTTGCCGCGGATTCCGTTCGGTGCGGTAATCGAACGCGGTCTGCTGTCGCCGGGCGACAAAATCTATGACAACCGTGGCAATGTGGCTGCGATGGTCCGTGCCGATGGCTCGATCAGCCACAAGGACAATGCGGGTTCGATCCATCAGATCGGCGCACATGTCCAGGGCGCACAGGCTTGTAATGGTTGGACTTATTGGCATTACAAGTGTGACGGACGTCTGGTTTCGATCGATAATTTGCGCAGCCAGCTGCGCAAGGAAATGGGTCCGGTCCCCGCCTGATTCTGATCGGAAAAACCGATTAAATCATTGATGCCCATAGGCCGGTGCGATTGAAAAATTGCACCGGCTTTTGCTTTTTGCCCAAAAACTTGCTATGACTTGCAGACCAAATATTATCCGCAAGGATAGATGGAGTAGGCCATGCAAGCAGGCGCAGTAGGCGGTGCAGGATACGCACCCAACCCGGTTCAGATTCAGCAGGCGACCGCCCCGATTGCTGAAGCGGGCAACAATGACCTGAATTCGCCGCCGACACAGCGGGTTGAGCAAACAGCAGAAACAGAAACCTCGCAGCAGGCAGCGCCGGCCCCGACCGGGGGACGTGGACAGGTAATCGATATTTACGCCTGATCGCACCGTAGCAAGGTTAAAAACAAAAAGGGCCCGTGAGCAATCACGGGCCTTTTCACGTGCGGGCAATACGTCAACGCTGGTTTAGCGGTATTTCAGGGCGTGGCGGACAATTTTCTTCATGATTGTCGGCAAGGCAAAATCGGCAAGTCCGTCAATGGTGGTCCAACTGCCATTCATCCGGTCTGCCTGATCGGCGGGAACGGTGGTCGCAAGAACACTGACATTGAGATGGAAGTGGGTAAAGGTATGCCCGACCGTTCCGTCAAGTTCGGACCATTTTGCCGAGATCGGTGCTTCGGACAACATGACGTCATCGGGGGTTTCGATTGCGCGCCAGTCACTCCCCGGTACTTCATAAAGGCCGCCCAGCAGTCCCGTTTCGGGGCGTCGACGTATCAGAATACGTCCATCATCCTCGCGCCGGATCCAGAAGGCATATCCGACACGGGTCGGCTTGGCTTCCTTCTTCCGCTTCTTCGGAAGATCTGGTGCGATGCCCGATTTGCGGCCTTCGCAATCAGCCTGCCAGGGACAGATGCCGCAAGCCGGATTGCGCGGTGTGCACACTGTGGCGCCCAGATCCATCAGGGCCTGGGCATAGTCACCGGGCCGATTGGCCGGTGTCAGGGCTGCCGACTTTTCCTTGATTTCCGGTTTGACGTCAGGAAGTGGCGTTTCAAGTGCAAACAGGCGTGAAATCACCCGTTCGATATTGCCATCCACCGGACTTGCATGCCGGTTAAAGGCAATGGCTGCGACCGCGCAGGCGGTATAGGGACCAATGCCGGGCAGTTTCAGCAATCCTTCCTCGGTATCGGGGAAAATGCCAGCATAGTCGCTAGCGACCACTTTGGCGCATTTGTGCAGATTGCGCGCTCGCGCGTAATATCCTAGGCCTTGCCAGGCATGAAGCACGTCATCAAGTTCGGCACTGGCAAGATCGGTCACAGTCGGCCAGCGTTTCAGAAAGGCCGCGAAATACGGACCGACGGTTTGTACCGTGGTTTGTTGCAGCATGATTTCGCTGAGCCAGACGTGATAGGGATTAGGCGTTTCGCCCGGTTCCGAGCGCCACGGTAATGTGCGGTGATGTCGGTCATACCATTCAAGCATGGTCTGACCGAGGCGGGCGATATCGTCAGTGGTGAAATGCACGGCGTTCCCGTGTTATGTTGTGATTACGATTTACGGGTAAAGTCAGACCGACCCTACGAAAGAACCGGGCGTGAGCAAGCAAAAAGATATGACTGGTACGAAAACTGCTGCTGCGATGGATCAGACATCCTCGTCGGTTGACGCCAAAAACGCGGTCAAAAAGCGCCAGAAAATTACCCCGATGGGCAGTTCTGAACGCCGGATGGGCTTGCGCAATGTTGCCCCCTTGGTTGGCAACCTGACGCGTCCACTGGTGCGCAAGCGCGGCTTTTTCCAGACGGAAATCATCCTGCATTGGGCGGAAATCGTCGGACGTGATCTTGAACAATTCACGATGCCGGTGAAATATTCCCCGCCACGCGGCGAAAATGCCGGGGGCGGGACGCTTGTCATCCGCGTAACCGGACCTGTCGCAATCGAGCTGCAACACCGGATGCCCCAGATCATTGATCGGGTGAATACCTATTTCGGGTATCGGGCGGTTGACCGGATCAAGATGATGCAGGGCGATATTTCCCGTCCTGAACGCACCGTTCACCGTCCGACTATTGTGCCCGAAGGCGACATCACCCAAGCCAGCCAGATCAATATCGACAAGATCGAAGACCCGCATCTGCGCGAAGTCCTGACCCGACTGGGGCGTCACATCGCCGGTGCCAACGGTGCTGCAAAGCCGGGCACTGGCAAAAAATAGTCCCCCGGGGATATGGGCAAGTCCGTCAAATCACGGTGTTTTGGTGTTGCTGACGGACGTTGATTGCCACCTGTTTTGGGGGGCGATTATCGAATCAGTTTCCTGAAATGAACGAACACGGTCTTGCCGCATTTTCCCGGCAGCTTGGCGACTCGTTGGTGCAATAGCAGTTTTGGGGGGCGTGTTGACTCCTGCGCTGCAACAGGCTTGTAATCACAAAACTTTGTTTTAACGGAGGTTTCCTTGCTAAAGGCGGTTAAGTTTCTTGCAGGTGCGTTTCTGATTGCGATCGGTGTCGCTGGTACGCAACAGGCACATGCAACAGAATGGAAAGAACATGTGCTGGGTGATGAGAATGCACCGGTCACGATGATTGAATATGCATCTTTGACCTGCCCTCATTGTGCGACCTTTCACAATGAAGTTCTGCCCGAACTCAAGGAAAAGCTGATTGATACCGGAAAACTTAAACTGGTTTTCCGTGATTATCCGCTTGATGCGGTTGCCCTGCGTGCAGCAGCTGTTGCGCAATGTGCGGGCGATGACCGTTATTTCGGTGTGCTGAGCATGCTGTTCAAATCGCAGCTGACCTGGGCCCGTTCACAAGACCCGATAGACGGGATCAAGCAGGTTGTCCGTTTCGGTGGCATGAATGGGGATGCCGTTGATGCGTGTCTGGCTGATCAGGACATGATTGATGCAATCGTTGCTTCGCGCATGAAAGGCGAACAGGAATACAATGTTTCCTCGACGCCGAGTTTCGTCCTTGATGGTGAAACCATTGCCGGTTCGCGTGACGCTGAATTCTTCATCGAAAAAGTCGAAGACCTTATCGACTAAATAAAACAAATCTGCCGGATACCGTGGTCACGGTGTCCGGCATCAGGGGCAGAGGTCGGACCGGGGGACATGATTGGTCCAGTTTAAATCGCTAAAGCTGACGGGGTTCAAATCCTTCGTCGATTCAACAGACTTACTGGTTGAAGACGGGCTGACAGGTGTTGTCGGCCCGAATGGCTGTGGCAAATCCAATCTTGTTGAAGCACTGCGCTGGGTGATGGGCGAAACGTCCGCCAAACAGATGCGCGGTTCTGACATGTCCGACGTTATCTTTGGCGGGACATCGTCCCGTCCTGCCCGAAATGTGGCCGAAGTTTCTGTGACGCTCGATAACAGCGAACGCAAGGCCCCGGCCATGTTCAACGATTTCGAGCTTCTTGAAGTTACCCGTCGTATCGAGCGCGGTGGCGGATCGAATTACAAGGTCAATGGCAAGGATGTCCGTGCGCGCGATGTCCAGTTGCTGTTTGCCGATGCGGCGACCGGTGCACGATCCAATGCCATGGTCTCACAGGGCAAGATTGGTGCACTGATCGGGGCCAAACCGATCCAGCGTCGTCTGATTCTTGAAGAGGCCGCGGGCATTACCGGTCTGCATTCGCGTCGTCATGAGGCCGAGCTGCGCCTGAAAAACGCAGAACAGAATATGGAACGTCTTGAAGACGTTCTTGTGCAGCTTGATGCGCAGCTTGCGAGTTTACAAAAACAGGCCCGTCAGGCCGAACGGTATCGCAAGCTTTCCGACAGCATCCGCGAGACCGAGGCATTACTGTTCCATATCCGCTGGACCGAGGCGCAGAAACGTCAGAATGATGCGCGTGAATTGCTGGTGGCGGGTGAAAGTGCGGTCCGTGATCTGACATCCTCGGTGACCGAGGCGACAACGGTTCAGGCTCATATTGCGGCAAGCCTTCCGGATTTGCGCAAAAAAGAAGCCGACGCCGCAGCAGCGCTACAACGTCTTTTGATCGAACGCGAAGGCCTTGATAAAGACAAGGCCCAGATCGAAACCCAGATGAGCCAGCTTCGCGCCCGCATCCAGCAGATTGATGCCGACCTTGCGCGTGAAGCTGAACTGGCAAGCGATGCACAGGGTGCGCTTGAAAAGCTGAAACGTGAACGTGAAGAACTCAGCGAAGCCCAGGGTGGCGAGGATGACGAGCTTGATGAAGCCAAGGAAAGGGTCGCCGAAAAGGCCATCCGGGTTGAAGAGCTTGAAGGTGCGGTCGATGCCCTGACCAACAAGGTCGCCGAGGAAGAAGCCCGTCTTAAATCCGTCCAGCAGCGCTTAAGCGAGCTTAATACCCGCCGCAACCGGTTGACCGAACGTCACGACGAGGCGGTTGCAAAGCTTGATGATATTCGCATCGAGGCCGACTTTACCGAGGCCCTTGAAGAAGCAAACATGCATCTTGAAGAATGCGAAGAGCTTTGCGAGCAACGCAAAATGGCGGTCGAAGAAGCCGAGATGCGTCTGGCAGAAATGCGCGACCGCGAGGACGGCCTGAAAACCGCCGAAAGCGACGCCCGCGATGCCCTGCGTGATGCCGAAAGCCGCAAGGCGCGCCTGGTGGCCGAGATCGAGGCGCTTGAAAGTCTGCTTAAGGGCGGGGATGACGATAAATATCCCGGCGTGATCGAAGACATCACCGTGCAAAGCGGTCTTGAACTGGCAATGGCAGCGGCCCTTGGCGAAGACCTTGATGCGCCTGATGCACCTGATGCCGCGATGCATTGGTCGGCCATTGATCCGGCGACCGACGATCCGGCCTTGCCTGACGGGGTAAGTGCCCTTGCCAAATTTGTCGAGGCACCGGCACTTCTGAACCGTCGCCTGTGGCAGATCGGTATTGTCGATGACGAGGCGACCGGTAATTTCCTGTCGAAGAATTTGAAAGTCGGTCAGCGACTGGTGTCACGCGAAGGTGCGCTTTGGCGTTGGGATGGCTATCGCATTCTGGCCGGTGCCGAACTTCCGGCGGCTGTGCGTTTGCGTCAGCGTAACCGGCTTGATGAGCTGCGCGGTGAACTTGAAGAAGCCGACGGCGTTGTCGAAGCTGCCCTTGAGCAGTCCGAAATTGCCAGCGGAAATGTCGAACGGCTTGATGAAGAAATCGAAGCTGCGCGCACTGCCGAACAGGAAGCCCATCGTGCTGTGCGTGAGGCAGAAGGCACCCTGTCGCGGGCCCGCGAGGAAATCGCCAATATCAAGCGCGATGCCAGTGCCATCGAAAGCCGTCTGCAAAACGCCGAAGAGGCCGAAAAACGCGCCAAACAGGACCTTGATGAAGTCATCGCCGAACAGGAAGAGCTCTCTGCCCTGCCTGAGGAAAGCAGCGAAGGCCTTATGGAAATCAAGGCCGAACTGATCGAACAGCGTGCCAATCTTTCCGATGCGCGCGCAGATCAGATGGAAGCAAGAAGTCTGCTTGAACGCATGCAAAGTGCGATGTCAGGCCGTCGCAAGCGGCTTGAGTTTGTTGAAAACGAAATTGCCACCTGGAACGAACGTGCATCGGGTGCGGGTGAACGTGTTGCCGAATTGCGCGACCGTCAGGAAGAAGCCCGCATGGAGATCGAGGAGCTTGAGCTTAAGCCCGACGAAATCGAAGAACGCAGGGCGATCCTGTCTGACCGGATCGAGCTGTCTGACCAGACCCGCAAGGACGCGGCAGATGAGCTGCAAAAGGCCGAAAACGCCCAGCGTGAAGCGGATCAGAACCTTAAGGAAGCTGAACAGAAGCTGGCCGAAGCCCGCGAAGGCCGTGTGCGGTGTGAAGCATTGCTCGAACAGGCCGAACAGCATCGCCGCGATTTGATCGAGCGTATCCGCGAACGCGTCAATGCCACGCCCGATCAACTGGTCGAACTTGGTCAGATTGACCTGACCAAGGAATTGCCGTCCGAAACCGATATCGAAGCGCGCCTGCAACGCCAGTCACGCGAACGCGAAAATCTTGGCGCGGTTAACTTGCGTGCCGAAGTCGAACTGGCGGAATTGCAGGAACAGAAAGACACGATGGTGTCTGAACGCGATGATTTGATTGCTGCCATCGACAAGCTGCGCAATGGCATCAATCAGCTCAACCGCGAAGCTCGTGCGCGCCTTAAAACCGCGTTTGACGAGGTCGACAAACATTTCCAGCAACTGTTTGTGCGCCTGTTTGGTGGCGGTGGCGCGCATCTTATGCTGACCGATGCAGATGATCCGCTTGAAGCCGGACTTGAAATCATGGCGTCCCCGCCGGGCAAGAAGCTTCAGCATCTTTCCCTGCTTTCCGGTGGGGAGCAGGCTTTGACGGCGGTCGCACTGCTGTTTGCAGTGTTCCTGACCAACCCAGCCCCGATCTGCGTGCTTGACGAGGTCGATGCACCGCTTGATGACGCCAACGTTGACCGCTTCTGCAAGCTGCTTGAAGCGATCGGGCGCCATGCCAATACCCGTTTCCTTGTCATCACCCACCACCGTATGACCATGGCCCGCATGAACCGTCTGTTTGGTGTGACAATGGCAGAACGTGGCGTGTCGTCGCTGGTATCGGTCGACCTTCATCAGGCCGAAGTCTATTCCAAAAAAGAACAGACCGAGCTCGATTTTACAAGCTAGGGTCGCCGTCGCGTTTTCAGGTGCGATTAGATTATCCGAAGTTAATAAACTGATAGGGTGCTCAATGTTAAACCGAGATTGAAATTCAATGACGGTGAAGAATTGATGTCCCAGAAAGTGCGTGAGCTTTACGAACAGTTTCCTTATCCCCTGCGAGACCCGCAGGACGAAAAAGACCGTTTGTTGATGCCGCCGCTCGACAATCTGTCCCGGGTTAATCACTACTGTTTTGGGGGAGCCGGGGGGATCGACGGATCATTCCGTGCCCTCGTTGCCGGAGGCGGTACGGGTGATGCCATGGTCTGGCTTGCCGAACAGCTCCGCGATGTCGGTGGCTCGGTGACATATCTTGAACCGTCCGAAGCCAGCACCAGGGTGGCACGTGCACGTGCCGAGGCGCGCGGTCTTGCGAATGTTACCTATGTTAAGGCGACGATTGCCGAATTTGCGCGATCAAAGCCCGAACCGTTCGACTACATCAATTGCGCCGGCGTTTTGCACCATCTTGAAAACCCGCCAGAAGGGCTTCGTGATCTGACTTCGGTTTTGAAGCCTGACGGGGCGATGGGCGTTATGGTGTATGGCGAACATGGTCGTCTTGCGGTGACCGAATGGCGCAAGATGATCGAACCGCTTCTCGTCAACAAAAGTTTGTCCGAACAACTTGCCATGACGCGCACGTTGCTGGGCAATCTGCCCGACGACAATATGCTGCTCAAGATGGGCGGTGGTCCGGGGTTCATCAAAGGATTGCTTGAAAACGATCCTGAAATTGTTGATTTGCTGCTTCATCCTGTCGAATGTGCCTATGACGTTCACGGGGTCTATGACTTTGCCGCATCAGCGGGTTTGCATGTTGCAGCCTTTACCGGATTTTTCGGGTTCGGTGGGACGGGCAAGGCGCATTACGCGGTTGGTAATCTGGTACGAGATCCGGTCTTGTTGCGGGAACTTTCGGCCAAGCCACTCCGCGATCAGCAGGCATTTTGCGAACGTTACAGCGGGGCCATGCCGCTCCATGCGTTTTATCTGACCCGTGAAGACCGTGCGCAGGTGGCAGAAATGCTGCCGGATGGGGAACTTGCACCATATTTCTTTGTCAAACCGGATGACACATTCTTTGATGATCTGGTTGCCCTGGCAGGCAAGCCGGTCCTGATCGAAGATGGCAGTGGCAATGCCGTTGACCTGACAGGCGGTCCTGATCTGGCGCGATTGTTATCGGTGTTTGATGGCAAGAACACGGTGGCCGATCTGGTCCGGATTCTGCGTGACGAGATTCTGGTCAAACAGCCCATCGATATGAATTCGATTGCCATCAACACGCTTGGAGCTGTCTGGGCGTTGTTCCACAAGTTTGACTGGATGCTGGCAAGCCGTCCCGATGGCTGGCAAAAATCCGAAAGCGAACGTCGATTGAGCATCCGCAAACTTTGACGCTGTGATCGTCGAGATTCTCGTTTGTGAATTGTGTTTTGAGCGACCCGGGGTGAATCGACCAACCTGTGGTGCAACTGGTCGGGAAAAACTACGCCAACACCGTAAAATATCGACCAGAATCACTGAAAATCGCAGGTGCATGTGAAATTAGATCACATTGTAATATGTTGCTCTCTTTGCTGCCAAATCCATGATAACCAAGGGAAACTGCCGGTTGCAGCCGACCTGCTTCTAAAAATGGCAGCTTAATCGTCTGCGACTATTGCCTAAGTGTAAAAGTGTTTTCCTTCACATTATTCAATATAAGATATTGTTATAAAAAGACTTATGCCTGTTTTGATCCCGCTTGCGAGGCGGGGTTTTACAGCTTGACAGCCCATGGGGTGCTAAGTATGTTGCCCGCGCATTTCCTTGCGACGTTTGCGAGGTTGCCAAAGCGGGGTTCACGACAATGAGCGATGATAAAGATCGCGCTTCATTAGAAGAGCTGGAAAGCAAGCTGGCAGCTGTAGCAGGCAAACGCGAAGAGACGCGCGGCCCGAACCGGGCGACTGGCAAACCGTCCCAAGGGATGGCACTAGGCATGAGAATTTCGGCGGAAATGATCGCTGCTGTTCTTGTTGGCTTGTTGATTGGCTGGGCGCTGGATCGGGTGCTTGATACGACGCCTTGGCTTCTTGTCCTGTTCGTTTTTCTCGGGGCAGGTGCCGGAGGCTTGAACGCTTATCGTGTTGCCAAAGGCTATGACAGTGCTGTCGGTCTTGGTCGCGCGATAAGGGAGCACAAGCAGGGGGACGGGGAATAACCCCGAAGCCTTATAATATTGAGCGAGGATTACGGTGGCTGGACCGCTAGAGCAGTTTGAAATCAAGCCCTTGGCCGAGCTTTCGCTTGGTGGCATTGATATTTCCTTCACCAACTCCGCCCTTTGGATGGTAATCGCAGCCGTTCTCGTAACGTGCTTCATGACGCTGTCCATGCGTCGCGGTGCATTGGTCCCGGGTCGCTGGCAGGGTGCTGCCGAGGTGATGTACGAATTCGTCGCCAATATGCTCAAAGATAACGTTGGAAGCGCGGGTCGCAAGTACTTCCCGTTCATTTTTACGTTGTTCATGTTCGTTATGTTCGGGAACCTGCTTGGCATGATCCCGCACAGCTTTACATTTACGAGCCACATCGCGGTTAACTTCGCGCTGGCTCTGGTGATCTTCATCGGTGTGACGGTCATCGGCTTTATGCGTCATGGTACGCATTACCTTCGGATGTTCTTCCCTGAAGGTGCGCCGATTGCGACTGCGATCATTCTGGTCCCGATTGAAATCATCTCCTATTTCTCTCGTCCGTTCAGCCTGGCTATCCGACTGTTTGCAAACATGACCGTCGGCCACATCATGCTGAAAGTTATCGGTGGGTTCGTCGGCCTGATTGGCATTCTCGGCGTGCTTCCGTTCGCTCTGCTGACGGGGATTACTGTTCTGGAGTTCGGCATTGCTGCGCTTCAGGCTTATGTGTTCACAATTCTCACCTGCATCTATCTCCATGATGCAATCCACATGCACTAATGTGTGTGGTTTGGTGTGATCTCTTCTGATTGCCTTTAAGAAATTCGAAAGGGTGAAGTTATGGAACTCGATGCTGCTAAGATGATCGGTGCTGGCCTGGCTGCTATTGGCATGATTGGTGCCGGTATTGGTGTTGGTAACATCTGGTCGAGCCTGATTGCGACTGTTGGCCGTAACCCGGCTGCAAAAGGCGACGTTGAACTGTATGGCTGGATCGGCTTTGCTGTTACCGAAGCTATTGCACTGTTCGCACTCGTCGTTGCGCTGATCGTTCTGTTCGTCTAATCGGCGCCTTTTGAGCGAATACACGGCCCGGCGAGGAAGACCCTCGCCGGTGTCGTTGAATTCGGGAGTAGGCTATGCCGCAGTTTGATATTGCGACGTTCTCAGCACAGATCTTCTGGCTGTTCGTTATTTTCGCCGTCTTGTATTTCTTGATGTCGAAAATCGCGCTGCCGAAAGTTGGTGAAGTGCTTGAACGCCGTCAGAAAACCATCGAAGACAACCTTGGCAAGGCCCGGGCGTTGAAAGACGAAACCGATGCCGCCATCGCGAAATACGAGGCTGCTCTGGCAGAAGCTCGTGATGCCGCGCAGGCTGACATTCGCGAAGCTTCGGAAAAGGCTGCTGCAGAGCAGGCCAAGAAAACCGAAGCGCTGGTCAAGAAGCTGTCTAAAAAGACATCTGATGCCGAGAAGGCAATTGCGGATGCCAAAACGGATGCACTGAGCGGTGTTGCAGAAGCAGCATCGGAAATTGCCCGCGAAGCAACCGAAAAACTTATCGGTGTCAAGGTTCAGGCCAAAACTGCCGACAAGGCCGTTTCGGCGATTGTAGGAGAGTAAGATAATGGCAACCCAAGAGGTTACTTTCCTTACCGATCCATACACCTGGACTACGCTTTCTTTCGTCCTGGTCGCCGGTTTTGGCGGTTTCAAGGCCGTTAAAGGCATCTCGAGCGCACTTGATAAACGTGCGCAGAAGATCTCTGACGAGCTGGACGAAGCTCAGCGTCTTCGCGAAGAAGCTCAAGAGCTTCTGGCCAATTATCAGGCCAAACAACGCGAAGCCCTGAAGGAAGCTGACGAGATCCGCGCACATGCGAAGGTGGAAGCCGATCGTATGCTTGAAAGCGCCCAGGCTGAGCTGAAAGCGGCACTTAAACGCCGCGAGCAGCAGGCTCTGGAACGTATCTCCAACCTGGAAAGCCAGGCTGTTGCTGAAGTTCGTGCGCATGTCGCCGAAATCGCAGCAAAGGCAACCACTGCCCTTGTCACTGACAAGGTCGCGGGTGCCAAGGCAGACGAGTTGGTGAACGGCGCGATCGCGGAAATCAAAGTTCGCCTGAACTAAGATTTTCCGGTTTCGGAAATTGAAAACCCCGCAAGCATCGCTTGCGGGGTTTTTGTTTGTGTTCAGCCAGGAACCTGCTTCGTCATTTCGTCGGGGCTGACAAACCGGCGTGCCTTAACGTAAAAAACGATCCCGATCATGGGCACCGTCAAAATCAAGGCCCGGCCCGACCGGCACAACGCCCGACGGGTTCACTGACGGGTGGCTTTGGTAATAGTGTTTCTTGATGTGATCGAAATGCACGGTCTGTTTGACACCGGGATGCTGATAAAGCGCCTTGGTGTAGTTCCACAGATTGGGATATTCGTGGATCATCTTGCGGTTACATTTGAAATGACCGTGATAGACCGCATCAAAGCGCAACAGGGTCGGGAACAGGCGCCAGTCGGCTTCTGTCAGTGTGTCGCCAATCAGGTAGGCCTGTTTGCTCAAACGGTGTTCAAGCCAGTCCAGCGCGTCAAAAAGGGTCGTAACGGCCTCTTCATAGGCCTCCTGGCTGGTGGCAAACCCGGATTTGTAAACGCCGTTATTCACATCATGATAAACACGCTCGTTAACGGCATCAATTTCACTACGCAAATGTTCGGGATAGTAGTCGCCCGCTTTGGCGCCAACTCTGTCAAAGGCGGTATTTAACATTCTGATGATGTCAGAAGATTCGTTGCTGACGATCCGGCTTGTTTTCTTGTCCCACAGGACCGGAACCGTGACGCGACCGGTGTAATCGGATTTGGCCGCGCTATAGACCTGATGCAGCAAGGCATGACCGCCCAAGTCATCAACAAGCCCCTCATCGGGCGAGAATTGCCATCCATCGTCACCCATGTGCCAATGTACGACCGATACCGAAATCATGTCTTCAAGGCCTTTGAGGGAGCGGAAGATCAGGGTGCGATGCGCCCAGGGGCAGGCATAGGAAACATAAAGATGGTAACGACCTGATTCGGCCGGGAATTCGGCATCGGGGTCAGCAGAAAGCCATTGCCGAAAGACCGAGTCCTGCCGGTTGAACTTGCCGTTTTTGTTCTTGGCCAGCAGCGCTTCGGTCTGCCATACGCCATTTACCAGTTGACCCATCTTGTTCCTCCGTCACGGACCTGCGCGTCACGCCTAACGATGATCATGGCAGGTCGGTAATTATGCTGTTTCTTTCATTGTCGCGATTTCCGCGTTGAAGACAATCCGGTGATGTGAGATTTATTTGTTTCCCAATGCGCAACAGTCGTGTTGCGAAGCGATCAGGAGAACGACGATGTTGATCGGTAATCTGGACGGTATGACCGTTTTTGCCCGCGTGGTTGAGGAAGCCAGTTTTTCCGGTGCTGCACGCAAACTCGGCATGTCGAAATCCGCTGTCAGCAAGCATGTCACCAAGCTTGAAGACAGTCTTGGCATCCGGCTCCTGAACCGCACGACACGTCGTCTTAGTCTGACCGATGCCGGGTCGACCTTTTATCAGCATTGTGCACGTGTCGTCGAAGAGATCGAAACAGCCGAACATGCCCTGACGGATTTGCGCGGGACGCCGCGTGGTACCCTTCGGATTTCGGCACCCCTGACGTTCGGGCAAATGTATTTGCCGCAACTGGTCACGGAATTCATGGCAATGTATCCGGGGCTGCATGTCGATATTCATCTGGCCGATCATATGGTTGATCTGGTCGCCGAAGGGTTCGACATGGCGATCCGCATTACCCGTCTCAAGGATTCAAGCATGATTGCGCGCAAGCTGGCCGATTTTACCGGTCACGTCGTTGCTGCACCGGCTTATCTCGAACAGCATGGCGAGCCGAAAACACCCCAGGAACTGGCCGATCACAAGACGCTTGCCTATACCAACGTTGCCAGCCCGAATATCTGGGATTTCGAAGGTCCCGACGGCCCGGTCACGGTCCGGGTCAATCCGGTCATGTCGTGCAATAACGGTGAGTTCACATCAATTGCAGCCATCCGGGGGCTGGGTATCGCGCGCGAGCCGGAATTCATCGTTGCCGAGGCGCTCAGCGAAGGCAGGCTTGTCCGCATTCTCAAGGATTATGATCCGCTCAATAATGGCGGTATCTATGCGGTATATCCGGAACGTCGCCACCTGCCGAGCAAGGTACGTGTGTTTATCGATTTTCTGGCCGAAAAATTCCGTGGCGGGCTTTGCAATTTCCACGAAGCTGCCTGCAAGGAATACAAGGAAGGTCGGGGGCGGCAGCGTCTGGCCCCCTGATATGTGTTCGCACAGGGTTGTTAGCGTTTTTGGTCCATCGCAACAGAGAAGCTATTTGCTTTCCACCCGCCAGCCAAGAAGGCAAATCGCCCCGATCAGCAGGGCAATGATCGGGATCGGCAGCAGGTTGGTGATACCGCCAATCACGGTCTTGTAGCTGTCGGTTTCAATGAAACCTGCCCAATTGCCACCATGCCAGATGCGATCATCGGGAACATGGCGCAAATCCGGAAGACCGTCCTCGATCCGCCCTATATAACCGCCATTTTCTGCCACCAGTCCGGCCAGAAGTTCCGGTGTGGAGTTGGTGTTCTGGGTTTCTGCAGTCAAAACATCCCGATCGACATGCAGGGCTGTTTGCTGGCGTTCATTGCGATCAAGAACGCTGACCCGGATCAGCCCGCGTTCCGCAATCGGCACGACGGCCTGCCACGACTGGTCGGGCAATTGTTCGAAACTGGCATTGATCTGCTCGCCGGTTTCCGGATTGATGGCGCTTGCCCTATCCGGTGCTGCTCCGATCTTGCGCCAGTTCAGGATAAGGCTTTGTCCGTCGGCACTGCGCGACGTCGTAACCGTGTTTTCGTCAAGAGCAGGCTCCTTCATCAGCCAATGTGACAGGCGGCGCAACAGTTCGGCAACCGGACCACCACCGTCATGACCCCGTTGCCACAGCCACATCTGGTCGGAACTGAGCATCGCGACCCGGCCTTCCTCAACCCGTTGCAGGGTCAGAAGCGGCATGTCATCAGCCCCGGTCAGAAGCGTCATGGCATCGGGATCGGAAACCCGTGTTTCGATCTGACGATACCAGCGCCCCCATTTCGGTGGTGTGTTTGGTGATCCGGCAATTGCGGCGGTCACCGGATGCAGTCGACCAGCCGCATTCACACGCGGAACAAATGGTTGTTCGACGATGCGACCGGTTGCTTCGGCGGGCATCAGGCTGTTAAGGGCGGTGCTTGATAGCCCGTCAGGTCCGATATATTCCGGCCCGGCAACCACCAATGCAGCCCCGCCCCAGCGCACAAAATCAACAACCTTTTCCAGATAGTGCGGCGGCAAAACCCCGCGCATCTGATAGCGGTCAAAAATGATCAGATCGAACTGACGCAGGCGAACTTCAAAAAGATCGCGGATCGGAAACGGGATCAGGGCCAGTTCATTGATCGGTGTGTCATCGCCTTTTTCGGGCGGACGCAAAATGGTGAAATGTACCAGATCAACACCGGGATCAGCCCGCAAAAGATTGCGCCATGCCCGTTCACCCGGATGGGGTTCCCCCGATAGTAGCAAGACCCGCAACCGGTCACGAACGCCGGTGGTTTCAAGGATCAGGCGATTATTGGTTTTATCGGTTTCCTCGGGCGCGTCATCCATGCGCAATTCTGCCAGAACCGATCCGGCATGGGGTACGGGAATGCTGACCCGGCTCTGCTCGTTGGCAGGCAGCAAGATTTCATTTTCAGTGCCGTCTTCAAGCAGCATCCTGACCGGGATGGCGGTACCGGGCGGCAGGTCATGATCAATCGCCTCGATCATGAATTCGGCCTTTTTGCCAACAATGCCGTAATCAGCACTTTGGCGAATGACAAGGCGGCGATCGCGTTCATCGCGCGCGCCGCTGATCAGAACATGCAAAGGCGCACCAAGATCAAGGCGGGTCGGAACGTCATGGACCTGGCCGTCGGTGATCATCATCACCCCGCCCAGACGTTCACGCGGAATGCCGCCCAGCATCCGATCAAGAACGGCAAACATGCGTGTGTCTGACTCACCGCTGACATTTTCGAACCGCAACTCGACCGATGGATCATCTGCAAAACGATCCCTGAGTTCGGCGATGGCCTTGTCTGTCTGCTCTGTCCGGTTGGCAATGCGCTGACTTGCCGATCTGTCGACCAGAACCAGCACAATGTCGCTCAGCTTCTCACTTTCGCGGTCAGTGAATTGCGGTGCCAGAAGCGCAAGCAGGACAAGCACCATCACACCCCCGCGCCAGACCGTTCCGCGCAGTCTAAACAAGGTAAACAGAATGATTGCCACAAGACACAGTACCGCCAAGCCCTGAAGGATCGTGATATCAAGCAGCGGGGAAATCTGAAGGTTTTGCCAGCCCTGATTCATCGTCCCAGCCTTTCCAGAATGGCTGGAAGGTGGACCTGATCGCCCTTGTAACTTCCGGTCAGGGCATACATCACAAGATTGATGCCAAAGCGCACCGCCATTTCGCGCTGACGTGGGGCGATGTCCTCTGAGCGGATTTCATCGCGGCCTTCGGGGATCATCCAGGCCGATGCCCAGTCATTGCCACCAAACAAAACCGAGGCAACACCGTCCAGTCGCTGATTGGGGCGAGCATCAAGCCAAAGCGGGGCCGAAAACCGGCCATAGGCATGATCAAGCAAATAGAAGCTGCGAAACAGAATATGATCGCCCGGTGCCCGATCAAGAAGCGGAACTTCAAGCCCGGCCAGCAAACGGCGCAGGCGGGCTGGCTGAACTTCGCGGTCACGACTGTCGATCAGGATCATGCCGCCATTATTCAGATAGCGGTTCAACCGTTCGCGTGCGCGCTCTGAAAACGCAGCCTGTCCGTCAACAAGCGGCCAATAGATCAGGGGATAGAAACTTAGCTCGTCGGTTTCAGGATCGATCCCATCTACTGTATTAAGGTCCGCAGCACTGCGACGGCGCAGATATTCCGTCAAACCGGTCATGCCGGCCTGACTAAGCCGGTCGACCGGTGCCACGCCGGTTTTCAAATAGGCCAGACGTGGTTGCAGGGCGGCTTCCTGTAGCGAGGCTGCATGACTGCTTCCAGACGATCCCATAAGGATGGCGCTGGTCATCCCCGCAATTCCGATCACCATCAGGATCGAGGTAAAGGCATTGCTGCGCCGGTTACGTCGTAACGTCACATGATGAATGGCAAGCAGGATCAGCGCATCACACAGCAGCAACAACAGTGCCCCCAACAGACAAAGGGCTGCCAGATCGACCTGGTCATGACGGGTAATCTGGCGGACACTCACCCCGGATGGCCAGTTGACGGTATTGGCAATATTGCCAAGGGACGGGCCAAGGTTAAGTGCAACCGCCTGTCCGTTTTCCCCGTAAATACCCGGCGGGTGGCGCGGGTTCGGGGATGGAAGTGGCGCTCGTACCGGCAGGATCACCGCATCTGGTTGATGGGTTTGTCCAAACCCGTCCAGAATTGCTTGCGGCGGCAGGCTGGTGCTGAGTTCGGCGTCACTATTGTTGCTTGGGCTGGCAAGAGGCAGGATTTTTTGCCACAGCTCGACAAACAGACCCGACATCGGAAGGTTCGACCAGTCCGCCCAAGGTGTTACATGGAACAGAACAATACGGCCGGAATTGCGCGTGGCACTGGTGATCAGGGGGGTGCCATCGGTCAGTCGCGCCCAGGTCTTGCTCAGAATATCTGGGTCCGGTTCGGCAAGAAGCTGGCGGTTAACGGTGATGTCGCCTGGAATGGCAATGCCGTAAAACGGACTGTTATCGGGGAAATCAAGCAGGCGCTTTGGCTTCTCCCATGACATGGAACCACCAAAATCGCGGTTGCCCAAACGCAACGTCACCGGCAAAAATTCATTGCCGATGTCGGTCGAACTGTCACCGGCAAATCGCACCAGCATTCCGCCGTCATTGACCCAGCGTTCCAGTGCTTCGAACTGGCTGCCAAGTCCGGAAATCGGGCCGGTTGCGACCAGAATGTCGACTTTCCTGTCCAGAAGCTGACCAAGCGGCGCATAGGTCACATCGGCATAGGGTGAAATAGCACGATCAAGGAAGAAATACTGATCTGACAGAACACCGGGACTGTCACCTGAACTGACAATCACGCCAACGCGCCGCTGTTGCCAGCGCGCCCCGGTCTGATACATCGTTGCCGCACTTTCGATACCTTCAACGCCGACAGCCTGAATGGCATTGGCAATGTCACTTGGTAAAAAGATGGCGATTTCGCTCTGGTCACTATTGGCGGCAAGTTCGGCAGTATGGCGTAACAGGACGGAACCCCGTTCGCCACGGGCCAGCAGGTTGATTGTACGCGGATTCTCGTTGCGGTCATGGGCGATGGATACAACCATGCCGGTGCGTGAACGTGTCAGTGACGTGATGGCAATCCTGTCGGTCCGGGTTGGTGAAATGACGGTGATCGGGGCAATATCCTGAAGGTCTGTGGCAAGTGCGGATTTGCCTGGGCCATCCATATTGTCGGTCAGCCACAGGATACTTCCGATTGCATTGTTCATTTCCGGATTTTCGGAAATCAGATCAGAAAGGGCCGCATAGTCGGAATTCCACGGGCGCGGATGCAGGCGATCAATCAGGTTTTCAGTATCATGCGGGGAAACCGGCCCAACAAGCTCGGGCAGTTTCCATGTCGATGCGCCTGCGGCCTCGGGAGCGGTGTGCGCGACATAGATGGTCCGAAGGTCAAAGCGCGCCTGATTGGCAATCTGTTGCAAGGCGACGCGATATTGCGACCAGTTGGCAGCACTTTCCCAACCGTTATCGGCAATGATCAGAAGCGCCCCCTCATTCCGGGCAAAGTCGTTGCGGTTCATCACCGGACGCGCGGCGGCAATGATCAGTAATGTCAGGATAAGACAGCGCAGAATGGTCTGCCAGATCGGGGCGCGCTGAATATCGCGGCGCTGGCTTTTCAGACCGCGTAATAGCCGTGCGGCCGGAAAGATCACATTCTTTGGCGCACGCGGGGCCGAGCGGATCAAAAGCCAGACAATCGGCAAAACCATCAGGCCAGCCAGCATCGCAGGATAAAGGAATGTGATGGCCGACAGGCTCATGACATCTCCTGCTGGTTATGGCGATGCAAGTTTGGTCGTCCGCGACCGTTTGATCCGCTTTGATTTTGCCGCTCGCTGAGATGCTGATACAGCGCAAGCAGGGTCGGGCTGGCACTTTCGGACGTGACATGACGATCATAAAGCCAGTCATTATGACGTGCAGCATCGCGCACTGCTGCGCGCCATTTGCGGGCCCGCTGTTTGAAGCCATCCGCAATGTCTTCGAACTTTTCGCTGCGATAGATCATCTGATCGTCGGTATCAAACAGATCAACGCGTCCGCGAAATGGCGGGGATATTTCAGCCGGATCAAGAATTTGCACCAGTGCCCCGTCATTCTGATACTGGCCAAGTCGCCGGATGACATTGGTGCTTTTTTCAGCCTGATCTGAAAATTCCAGAAAATCACCCAATAGCAGGACCGATTGCTTGCGCCCGGCATGTATGCCGCTTCCTTGTTCGGCGATGCTTTGCGGTGTTGCCAGCATCGCATGGGCCAGCTTTTCAAGATGTTCGGCCGACGTGATCCGGGTGCGTTCCCCGTCAAAGGTGCCAACGGTCTCGCCATTGCGGATCAAAAGATCGGCCAGCGCGATGGAAATGATCAGGGTGCGCTCGGCCTTGGACGGAATGGAACTATCGGATGACCAGTACATGGACGGCGAAAGGACCGGCCAGATCCAGTAATTGTGGCTGGCTTGCCATTCGGTCTGGCGGATAAAGGTATGATCGCTGCGTGCGGACCGACGCCAGTCTATCTGGTTGGTCGGGTCGCCGGGAACATAGGGCCGGAATTGCCAGAAATCACTGCCCGGGCCGACCTTGCGATTGCCATGCAGACCGCTTCGCAAACTGATGGCCGTTCTGCGGGACTCATCAATCAGCTGGGGCAGCCGTGCCGCAAGGGCGCGTGCGGCGGCAACATGATCATGCACGGCGGGAACGGCCAATTATGCTTTCTCCTGCAAGTGGGCAAGGGCATCCGTGATCAGGCCTTTGGCAGTGAACCCTTCGGCGCGCGCGCCATAGGTCAGACCGAAACGATGACGCAGGACGGGGACAGCGAGTTCTTCGATATCCTCAAGCGACGGGGCGAAACGTCCAAACAGCATCGCACGTGCCCGGCATGCCAGCGAAAGCGCCTGTGCTGCACGCGTCCCCGGACCCCATGCAACATTGTCGCGGATATCGGAAAGCGATGTGCTTTCCGGGCGGCATTCGCGACAGAGTGCAATGATGGTATCAAGCACCCGGTCAGGCATCGGCAGGCGGCGGACAAAATCCTGTGCCTCGACCAGATCATCTGCCTGAAGAACCTGACGCGGACGGGTCGGATACCGCCCGGTGGTTTCGGTTACGATTTTGCGTTCTTCGTCTGCGTCGGGATAGCCAAGGCGCACTTCAAGAAGGAAACGGTCAAGCTGTGCCTCTGGAAGGGGATATGTCCCTTCCTGTTCCAGCGGGTTCTGGGTTGCGACAACATGGAACGGTTCGGGAAGCTTGTGACTGTATCCGGCGACGGATACTTCGCGTTCCTGCATCGCCTGAAGCAGGGCGGACTGGGTGCGCGGGCTGGCACGGTTGATCTCGTCAGCCAGCAACAATTGGCAGAAGACCGGACCCTTGATAAAGCGAAATGCCCGCTTGCCGTCGGCACCTTCTTCAAGGACTTCGGAGCCGAGGATATCGGCCGGCATCAGATCTGGGGTGAACTGAACACGTTTGTCCAGAAGCCCCAGAACCTTGCCGAGCGTATGGGCAAGCAATGATTTGCCAAGCCCCGGCGCACCAACCATCAGGACGTGACCGCCTGATAAAATACCGATAAGTGTTTGCTCTACGGCTTCATTCTGCCCAAATATAACAGATGAAACCATTTTGCGGGCTTCGGCCAGCCGCGCGACACATTCGTCTAAACGAGCGGCGTCGCGTTCCAGACTGCTATCTTGGGAAAATCCCATTTCTTCGGGGAAACGTGGCGCGTTTGTCATGATGCGAAACTTTGCTTCCTTTGTTGCAGCATGGATGCCAGCAGGTTGAAGAACGCAGATGGATTCACATAAATATTACGGGAAAACGTCTGGCTCAGGATCAACTGTACAGCATGAGTGACAACCAACAAACCGTCGATCTTGCCGAAAAATTGTGGTCGCGCCTGCGCGGGCAAAAGCCGGGTAGTGGGCGGCATCCGCAAATCTGCGGCGATATTCCTATGTCTATAGGTCGGGATGGAACCTGGTTCTATCAAGGTGGCCCGATTGGCCGAATTGAGCTGGTGAAACTTTTTTCTTCCGTCCTGCAACGTGACGATGAAGGCGGCCATTGGCTGGTGACGCCTGCCGAGATGGCCCGCATCGAGGTTGAAGACGTCGCCTTCATTGCCGTCGAGATGCAAAATGAAGGCAGCGGACAGGAACAGATCGTTCGTTTCCGGACCAATATTGATCAATGGGTGGAACTTGATATGTCCCATCCCTTGCGGGTTGAACATGATCCGGAAACTGACGAACCATCCCCCTATATCAGCCTCGAACGCGGTCTTGAGGCGCGCCTGAACCGGGCGGTATTTTATCAGCTGGTTGAACTGGCGGACGAAATTATTGAGCCCGAAAGCAATATGTTACGTATTGGCGTGTATAGTCATGGACACTTCTTCGAGATTGGCCGGATGGAGGCTGTTTGATGAGTCCGGATGATATCATTGCCGCCCTCAGGGCACCCCAGACCGACATTTTGCAACGTCGGGGTGATCATGCTGTTGACTATCCGGGGTCGAAATCGCGCGCGCGTGCCTTTGCCGAGGGCGAACTGGTGTCACGGCCTGCGGCCGTTCTGGTGCCATTGGTAAAACGTGAAGCCGGTTTGCATGTCATTTTAACCCGAAGAACGGATCATCTTAGTGACCATGCCGGTCAAATCAGTTTTCCCGGTGGCCGTCAGGAAGAAGAGGACGCGACGCTCGAAGAAACCGCCTTGCGAGAGACGGAAGAAGAAATTGGTCTGTCGCGACGGCATGTCGATCTGGTCGGGCGAATTGACGATTATTATACCGTGACCGGATATCAGGTGACCCCGGTGATTGGTCTGGTGACACCCCCCTTTGATCTGTCGCCAGATGACCATGAGGTGGCCGAGGTTTTTGAAGTACCCCTTAACTTTATCATCGATCCGAGAAACCAGAAGCTCCAGACCGTTACATTCGAGGGAATGCGTCGGCGGTATTTTGCCATTCCGTACCGGGAATATTACATATGGGGGGCAACAGCCGGAATGCTGGTAAACTTCAGTGAAGTCATCCGCGCCAATACACAGACCTTCCAACCTTAAACCAAGTGTCAGGAACTCAGCTTTATGTTGCGACAAATCATCCAGATCGGCCTGCCTCTGATCCTGCCCTTTGTCCTTTACGGGCTGTGGTTGAAATGGGCACGCGTCAAGGCGATCCGGGAAGGTCACGACGTTATTCCGCCATGGAATAAAGGTCCCTGGCTGCTGCTGTTCGGGGCCGGTGTTGCACTGACGGCCGCTATCCTGATTTTCACGGCACTTGGGACTGGCGCACCGCCTGATTCCATCTATCATGCCCCGGTACTGCGTGACGGTGTGGTCGAGCCGGGCTATTTCGAGCCAAAAAAATAACTTGGCATGACATATCGAAGTTTATGTTCAGACGGATAAGCGTTTAAGGCCAAGCGTGCAATGACAGCACTCGAACCAACCGGAAGATTGCAGCCATACGGGATCATGGTTGCCGACGATACCGCCCGCGTGTTTGCCGCCATCGCACAGCATGGCGGCAAGGCGCGCTATGTTGGCGGTATTGTCCGGGATGCCTTGCTTAAACGCGATCTGGTTGATGTTGATATCGCATGCGACCTTGCACCCGAAGAAACGCAAACTGCGCTGGAAAAGGCGGGTATTCGAGTCCTGCCGACCGGGCTCAAACACGGGACGATCACGGCGTTAACAGACGCGGGCACCTATGAAATCACAACCCTGCGTGTTGATGTCGAAACCGATGGACGTCATGCCGAGGTGGCTTTTACCGACAGTTGGCTTGCCGATGCCAAGCGCCGCGATTTTACCTTTAATGCAATTTACTGCGACCCTGACGGCACCGTTTATGATCCGTTTGACGGGGAAACCGATCTTCGCGAAGGGCGGGTGCGGTTTATCGGTGTGGCGGAAAACCGAATTGCCGAGGATTACCTGCGTATCCTGCGGTTCTTCCGGTTTCAGGCATGGTTTGGCCGCCCGCCGGTTGATCCTGTCGGGGCAGAGGCCTGTCGCAAGGGGGCGCATGGGCTGATCGATATTTCGGCCGAGCGTATCCGCGACGAGATGTTCAAGTTATTACGGTCCAGAAGCCCGGCGGGAACCGTCGGGGATATGATCGGCTTTGGTATCCTGCCGGTGATCTTGCCGCAACTGGCGCGGACGGACTGCCTGCGCATCATGCAATGGCTTGATAGTACAGCCCTTGCCGATCCTGCGATCACGCCTGATCCCTTGCGCCGTCTGGCTGCATTGTTCCAGACCGGCGATGACGGGACGGATGACAACCTTGCCGCGGCAGAACGGCTTGCGCGTGCGTTGCGTCTTTCCAACGAGCAGACGGACCGGTTCGCCGCGATGGTGGCACAAGCGCCGCTGATTGATCCCGAAATGTCGGCAGACAATATTCGCCGCGATTTATATCGGATCGGACCGGATGCCTTTCGTGATGCTGTTTTGTTGGCCTGGAGCACGCGGGCCGCTGTCCCGCCACGATGTTCGCGGCAGGAAAATGAACAATGGCAAAGCCTGATTGATGCGGCGAGAAATTGGCAACCGGTCAAATTGCCGATACAAGGTCGCGACATTCTGGCGGCCGGGTTGGCTCCGGCAGGGCCGAAAATTGGCGAATTGTTGAAACAGGCCGAAGAATATTGGCTTGATCACGGGTTTGAACCCGATCAGAACGAACTGAAGACTTATATTGTCGGCCTGCTATCGGCTGGCGCACAGGAGACGGAATGAGCACAGGCGCAATCGGGCATCGCATTTGCTGTTTTGGAGACAGTCTGGTCAATGGTGTCCGCGATGGGGAAAAGGGCGGTTGGCCGATGCGCCTTGGGCGCAGGTTGCTTGAAGAGGCCAAACGTGAAACCACGATATACAATCTTGGCATCCGCGCAGAAACCACCGAGGGACTTAAGGCCCGCTGGAAACTTGAAGCTCAGTTACGCATGGTCACCGAATTTCCGAACATCCTGATGTTCAGCTTTGGCGTCAATGATGCCAACCACGCCGAAGATCGTGGTGAAGAAACCACCATGCGTGTGTCGCCTGCAACGTCGGCTGCAAATGCAGCCGAGATCATCGGGGAAGCATCCAGACTTGCCCCGACACTCTGGATCGGGCCACAGGCGGTGATTGATGGCAGCAAATCCAGTCAGGAAATCAATGAACGTCTGGAAGGGTTAAACCAGATTTATCTGGAAACCGCGCATGGCTTTGACGTGCCTTACCTTGATCTGTTTGCCACCACGCTTAAGGACGATACATGGCAGCGTGCATTGCGCCGTGGTGATGGGTATCACCCCGACAAGGCCGGTTATGACCGGGTGGCCGAACTGATCTGGGAATGGGATGGCTGGAAACGGGCTGTCGGGCTGACCGACTGATCCGGATCAGACAATGATGTTGATATATTGACCACGACCGGCGGCGTTATTTGCACTGGCAGAATTCGTCGTACCGGTCTGCCCGTAGCCTGACGGGTCATACTGGTCGATATAGTTTTCCAGAATGGTTTCTTGTGTGCCTTCCTTGACGAATCGCTGCTGTTCGTTGCGATCACGCTGAAAGGCCTGAACCGCACGTTCAATTTCCTGATCCGTCGTCAAGGAGACGCGGCTGGTCCGTTCAACAGACTGGTTTTGTTGTTGAATTTCCTGTTCGGATTGCTGACGTTGCGCAATCGGACTTGCCGGGCGAACGGGGATTGCCGTTTTAATATCGGACGATGAGGAAACGCTTACCATCGTTGTAGAATGCTCGTGAAAGATCGTTGCTGTTCTGGTCTTTGGTCGGAATATTACCCAGCAATTCTATAATTTGAAGCGTTAATTTGCGGTTGCGAGAAACTTGTTTTCGTATCCCGGTGCAAACTTATTTTCCACTGATCGGAAGCGGTGCACAGGGCGCATCATAAAGTCCGCTGGCAAAACGGTTTATGCTGTTTTTGGCAATCGCCTTGAGCTTGGCAGCTTCGACCGAAATATGGTCAAGGGTGATATCGGTTCGTTCGGGCGGGATGCGGACAAGGGCGGCACTGACGCTCATCAGATCGAATTTTGTCACCTGGTTATCGCGACCCTTGCCGATCAGATAGCCGCGATCACGGGTTTCCTGATCATAGAAACTTTTGATCTGTGCATCGAACATGGCCTGTGCGCGCTGCACGGCTTCGACGGCCACTTCGAAATCAACCGACTGGACATAGGCAAAGAAATCATCGCCGCCGATATGGCCGACAAACCAGTCATTCTGGCTCAGCGCCTTGCCCAGAATATCCTTGAAAAGAAGAATTGCACGGTCACCTTGCCGAAACCCGTAGCGATCATTGAACGGCTTGAAATTATCAAAGTCAAAATAGACGGCAAATCGACGTTTGCGCGGTTGGGATAAGGCATGTGCGGCATATCGATAAATCGCGCTGTTTCCGGGTAATCGGGTCAGCGGGTTTTCATCGCGCGCATTTAACGTGTTGCGTTCATTGACCGCGCGCAGCAGCGCACTTTGATCAAGCACACCAAGATAGCGTCCGTTTTCGGTCAGGATCACGCCATCAAGAGCATTGGTCGCGACAAAGGTTTCAAGCAGTTCCGAAAGACTGGTACGAATGTCTGCAACCGGGCATCTGCGCAGGAACCGTTTGATATTGGCGCGGTTTGCCGGGTTTTGCAGCAATTCACGTCCGAATGGCGTGTAAATGAATGCCTTGAATTCGGAATCGCGAACGACGCCCATCGGCTCGCCATCCGGATTAACGACGGGAACGAGTGTGATGTCGGGGTTCTGCTGAAAATAGGTCAGGATATCAACCGGGTTGATATCACTTGGAATGGCCGGGGTATCAAGCAGGTAGGATCGAACCACGTCATCATCACGATCCGACTGCCGACGGGTATCAGCCGCAATGTCGGCGGCAACCTGAACAAGGTCGGTCCGTTCCGGCAATTCGATGGACGGGCGGGCAATGAAAAAGCCCTGTACCAGATCGCATCCCAACCGGCGGCAACACAGGAATTCCTCACGGGTTTCGACACCTTCGGCGACCACCTGGGCGGCAATCATATGGGCAAAGGCGGTGATTTGGGTGACGAACAGTTCCTTGCGGCGGTCACGGTCAATGCCATCAATGAAGAACCGGTCGATCTTGATGATGTCAGGTTCGCATTCATAAAGGGCGCGCAACTGGGCAAAGCCACTGCCATAATCATCAATGGCGATCTTGAAACCCTGACTGCGATACCGCACCAGAATGTCTTTAAGATAGTCGGCATTGCTGATGTCGTGACGTTCGGAAATCTCAAGAAAGATGGTATCGCGCTCAAGCCCGGCATCGGCCAGAAGGGCTGCCGTCTGACCGGGCTGGTAATCCTCGGTCTTCACAACGCGATTGTCGAAATTGTAAAACAGCTTCAGACGTTTTGCGTCCGGCATCCGGGCGAATTTTTCAATTGCCTTGGCGCGCAGCAGCATATCGACGCTATGCAGGTTGCCTGTATCCCAGGCGGTATCAAACAGGGCCTGAATGGAGGTGAAGCCGGCATCCTCCCAGCGGCGCAAAAGCGCTTCATAGCCGAAAATATGGCCTGTATGCGGGCTGACAATGGGCTGGAATGCGAAGTCGACCTTTTCAACGACCTGCTGCCAGTTCCGCAGCATGACTGGTTTGGTTACAGGTCGGTCCGCTATCAATTCATCTTCTGCATCAAACGCCAATGCAGTTCCCCGATCTTCAAAAATGGCCTGAAATCCCGGATATAAGGAGAAACTATTATTTACGATCTTGCTGGTAGCTCAGGTTCGACAACAACTTGATGACAGTTAGATTACGAATATATGACATCCGCAGAAAAAGTCCGTTTTTATGTCAAATTATCGACTTTTACCTATGCGGGGGTATTAGACAAATCTGATTATTCTGTGGTCAGGATCCGTGTCCGGCCATCCGCGCAAGCGGGTGATGTTCCTGTACCAGCCCGCGCAGGCGAGACTCGAGAACATGGGTATAAATCTGTGTCGTCGAAATATCGGAATGGCCCAGCATTTTCTGTAAGCTGCGCAAATCCGCACCATTGGCCAGAAGGTGACTGGCAAAGGAATGGCGGAGCACATGGGGCGATACGCGCGATGGTGCGATGCCTGACTCAATCGCCAGATCCTTGATCATTTTCAGAAACATCTGGCGTGTCAGGTGGCCGGTTTTACCGCGTGATGGGAATAAGTATGAGGATTGCCCGGGGCGATCAGCGTGCCCGTCTGATTTGTCAGAGGGAATGAATGCATCGCGGACATCAAGGTAATCGCGAAGCGCATCACGGGCCGGATCAGACAGGGGGACAAGCCGTTCCTTGCTGCCTTTACCTCGTACGATCAGCATTTGCGGATCGCGAGCCGCAGCGGCATAGGGCAGTTCGACCAGCTCGGACACACGCATGCCGGTGGCATACATCAACTCGACCATGGCAAGCAGGCGCTTGCCCTTGATGCCAGAATGATTGGCAGCGGTTGTGATCAGACGATCAATTTCGTCAATCGACAGGAACTTGGGAAGTGTCTGTCCCTGTTGCGGGCTGTCGATATTCGACGACGGGTCGTCATTGCGATACCCGTCGGAATAAAGAAACTTGTGAAACTGTCGCAGGGCTGAAAGGCGTCGGGCCTGCGTGCGTGGTGCAAGACCCGCCGCACCCAACTCGGCCATATAGCGACGAAGGTCCTTTTCGGTGGCATCGACCGGACCGGATTTCCCCGCAAGGAGCGACGCCACATAATCTTCAAGGTCACGGCGATAGGCATCAAGCGTGTGGGCACTTGCCCCGCGCTCGGCGGCCATCATTTCAAGAAAAGCCGATATCAGCGAGCTTGTCAGTGCCTTGGCCATTGCCCGGTTTCCATTACTGATCAAATGACAGCAACAGTTCAGTCGCAAGATGCTGCGCATCATCGTGAAGGCCAATCATCTCAAGTGCGGCAACCGTATCTGCCAGTGCCTTGGGATCGGCATTATCCGCATTTGCAATCTGCTGGGCCTGAATGGCCATGGCAACGGTTCTGGCTTTTTGGCGGGCAGCTGCGGACGCCATCATGCTATGGGCAACCGCACTGCTGATCGTCAGGCGATCCTCGGCATAGGGTGCTGTCAAAAGACTGTCCCAAAGACCGGCGGGAACTTCGATACCGAACCCTTCAAACAGGGCAAAGGTCAGTTCTGCATAGCGTTTTGCTGCGGCCTGATCACCGCGCGCAGCCTGCATTTCCTGCCACTCGGTCATACGGGCGCGATGACGCGCAATCGCAGCAGCCTGATCGGTGGCCTTCTGGATGTCTTCGGGGGATGTCGAATTGGGCATGACGGTCGCCGATGCCATGCCGTTATTTGTATTCGGCGTGATCGCGCCACCCAGACCAAAACTTTGCGTAGGCATCTGCGGGGCAAGTCCCGGTAAAGCCGTGCCCATGCTATCGGTTGCGTTCGCAACCTGATTGACCGGCTTTGCCGCACCGGTTTCTTCGAGACCGGCAATGGCAAGAATCGGGTAAAGAAGGCTCAGCCGCGAGGCTATATCATTGCCGGAATTCGATGCGTTCTTGGCGACCTGAAGCCAGTTTTCGGCGCGCTCAAGACTGTTTGCAGCAAGCGACCCCTTAAGGGCATCAACCGCAAACCACGAAAAATCGCCATTGACCGGAATATCGGCAAGTAGTGGCGCACTCAGGCGCGCTGCCTGCATGAAATCGCCTTCGATCTGGGCTGCTTCAAACAGGGCCGCCAGAATTTCGGCGCGCGCAGCAGGAACATCACTTTGTGCGGCGGCCTGATACAGTTTGGCATATTGGCGGGCCTGAATGGCCTCGGCGCCATCATCAAGCGCATTTTCAAGTGCGGACGGCTCGAAGTTTACCGAGCCATAAATCCCGGCAAGTTTTTCAGCATCAATCAGCCCAAGCTTCTCAGCCTTGCGCGCGGCTTCAAGGCGAATATCGGTTGCGGTGGCATTTGCATTGGTGATGCCAATAATTGCCGCAGCATTGTCTGATTCAAGCTGGCTGGTCGGGATCGATTGTTTGGCAATGGCCAGAAGAGCGATGTCAATCGGGCGCAATTGGGCAAGAAGTTCGGATTTAATGGCCGTCCCGCTGCGAATGGCGCTGGCCAGACCAAAGAAGGTTGCATCCTTTTCGCCGTCCATTTCACGGACCAGATCAACCGAGAATGCCGCGGCTGTCGGATCGTTGGCATAGAAGGCACACATGGCAGCGGCCTTTAGCCAGAACAACTGATCATAGCTTGCGCCATAACTTTCAACTGCGGCACAGGCTTCATCCATCTGTGCGCCGATCAAAAGTGCATTCACTTCGGCCTCGGCAAGCAATTCGCCACGCGATCCTTGCGGGGCTGCACGGACCAGTCCGATCGCCTCGTCGAGCGCCCCCATATTGATCAGCTTGGCCACGCGGGCATCAAGGAGACTGATATCCTGTGAGTCCTGCGGCAAGGCAGCGGCTGAAAGCAGCAAACGAACCTGAAGGTCGCGTGCCGCATGAGTGGCTGGTGTGGCTGGTAATTCCGAAATCAGCTGGGCTGCGGATTTACGGGTCGTGCCATTCCACATATCAATGCCCAGCCCGCCACGCGACCGGTCAATGGTTCCGACAGCCTCGGCATCGACTGCGCCAAGAGACAGCGACTGAACCGCATTCGGATCGGAGGGGAACTGCGAAGGAGTGGTGGTTGTGCCGCCAAATCCACCCTGTGACAACGTGCCGCCGGTGCTGTCGGGGGCCGTATTTGTGTCAGAGGATCGCTGTTCTGCATCCCGTTCTGCTTCCTGTTTTAAAAACAGCGGTACAGGTGCCGATGTCTGTGCATTGGCAGGAACGGCGATTGCGCCCGTTCCCGTCATCATTGCCAGTAAACAGGTCTGTATCAGCAGGCGGGAACGCAACGTCATCTTAGTTGAACCTCGAATTCGGAATGGTTTCTTCGATTTGGGTGGTCGGTGCCGGGATATCCCAGGTCACAAGGAACGTCGCACCGCCAACAATGACGGCGATGACCAGCAACAAGATGATGCGCGATAAGATTCTCATTTTAATCCAGACTTCGAAGCGTTTAAGCAAATGACGCAGCTACCAGTATGGCCACGAAAACCAAAGATGCAAGAAACGGAAACCCCATGGCCTGGTCATTTGTTGCAAACGACCATTTGCGCTTCTAGCAAGTCTGGTGCCCCCACCCTGATGATGCCGCGTTTTGGCATGATCAAAGGCGGTGGATGACATTTCAATCCGGCAACTTCAAGGCAGTATAGGATGCTGTTCCTCACAGAGGGTTAATACCCAACGCCGCAACGTGATTAGTCAAATCAGGTTGTCGGAATGTTTCATGTGACCGGGATTGGCAAATATGTGCAGGTTTTTGTCGCCGATGATGTGCGGTTTGCTTGCGTTCGTGGCTCAGCTGCCCTAAAGAATTGGGTAATTTGTATATCAACCGAATGAACTACAGGACTGCAAACCGAACATGGACAGCAACATTGCCGAGTCGGGTTTGCACGAAGACGTGATCGCCAAAATCCGGAACGGTCTTAAGGGCCGGACCCTGGTTTTCATCGGGCTTATGGGCGCTGGAAAAAGCTGCATCGGCCGTATGGTTGCCAAGGAACTGAAACTGGATTTTGTCGATGCCGACCGCGAAATCGAAGAAGCCGCTGGCTGCTCGATTGCCGATATCTTCAAGCTGTATGGCGAAGAGGCATTTCGCGATGGTGAGGAACGTGTAATAGCCCGGTTGCTTGAAGGCGAACCGATTGTATTGGCGACGGGGGGCGGCGCGTTTATTCGTGAACGCACCCGCGAGCTTATTCTTGAAAAATCCGTATCCGTCTGGCTGCGCGCCGATCTGGAATTGCTGTTGCACCGTACGAGCGGGCGTACCCATCGTCCGTTGCTCAATAACGGCGATCCGCGCCAGATTCTGGCCGACCTGATCGAAACGCGTTACCCGGTCTATGCCGGAGCAGACATTATTTTCGACTGTGATGAATCTTCAAAGGAAGCAACGCGGGATGCTGTTCTCGAATTGCTGGCGCAATCCTTTGATGATGACGGTCACCTCATCAAGACAGGAACCTGACAGAGTGAGCAATCACGACACCCTTCGCGTCGAGCTTGGCGCGCGCAGCTACGACATCCTTGTTGGCAGCAACCTTTTGGCTGATACCGCCAAATATATTGCACCGTTCGTCAAAAAGGCCGGTGTTGTCGTGATCAGTGATGCCGTTGTTGCCAGGCATCATCTTGCAATGGTTCTGAACTCCCTTGATGGTGCCGATATCGCCCATCGCGAAGTGATCGTGCCGTCGGGTGAAAAATCCAAAAGCTTTGCCGTGTTCGAAGATGTTGTCGAACAGATACTGGCAATGGGAATTGAACGGTCTACCCTGATTATCGCACTGGGTGGTGGTGTTGTCGGTGACCTGGCTGGTTATGTCGCAGCATCACTTTTGCGTGGTCTTGATTTCGTGCAGATTCCAACGACACTCCTGTCGCAGGTCGACAGTTCTGTCGGCGGAAAAACCGGGATCAACTCGAAATCGGGCAAGAACCTTGTCGGGGCGTTTCATCAGCCGCGTCTGGTTTTGGCCGATACTGCGGTTCTTGATACCCTGCCTGCACGCGAATTGCGTTCTGGCTATGCAGAGGTCGTCAAGTACGGCCTGATTGATGACCCGGAATTCTTTGACTGGCTTGAAGAAAACGGGCAGGCGGTTCTGGCCGAAGATGGTGCGGAGCGGCGTCAGGCTGTTATCAAAAGCTGTGCGGCCAAGGCACGTATCGTCTCGGAAGACGAACGCGAAGGCGGCAAGCGTGCGCTGCTTAATCTTGGTCATACCTTTGGTCATGCGTTTGAAGCGGAAACCGGGTACGGCGAGAAACTTTTGCACGGCGAAGCCGTCGCAATGGGTATGGTCATTGCCCATGATGTCTGTGGTGCCATGGGAATGGCACCCGCCGGTGAAAAAGACCGTATTGTTGCGCATCTGAAATCGGTTGGTCTTCCGGTAAGTGCATCGGAAGTCAGTGGCATGCACTGGGATATCGACAAGGTGATCGGCCACATGTCTCGTGACAAAAAAGTCCGTGATGGCGAGATTACCTTTGTCATGACGCGCGGTATCGGCAAGGCATTTACATCCAAGGCAATGGATGTTGAAAAGATGCGTGCTGCCGTCACGCGATCCTGCCGGGGCTGATTGATCATTTGCGTTTGGATGCCCGGAACCAGTAATGACTGTGTGACGGGTATTCAAAGCGGGTTTTATGATTTGTGATGTCGTTAACTTGTTTAACGCCAATTGACCTTATAGGTGAACACAGGACAAAGTAATCCTGTTGCGATCACTCTTTGGAGACTTCCCTGAATGACAATCACGATTATCGTGATTTTTTTCCTGCTGATGTTGTCGGCATTCTTTTCTGGCTCGGAAACCGCGCTGACGGCTGCGTCGCGTCCGGTGATGCATCACAAGGAACAGGATGGCGACCAGCGGGCCGGGATCGTTAACAGGCTGCGCCAGTATCAGGAACGGTTGCTTGGTGCGATCTTGCTGGGCAACAATATGGTCAACATTCTGGCCTCGGCCCTTGCGACATCGGTGATGATCGAGCTGTTCGGGGAAAATGGCGTTGTTTACGCAACGGCGGTGATGACCGCACTTGTTCTGATCTTCTCGGAAATTCTGCCAAAGACATACGCGTTGCAACATGCCGATACCATGGCGTTGCGTGTCGCACGCCCGATGAGCATTCTCGTCGTCATCTTTGCCCCGGTCACCCAGAGCATTCAGGTCATCGTGCAGGCAACCTTGCGGCTGTTTGGCAGTGGTGAGGGACCCGGACTGGATAGTGAACGCGAATTGCGCGGGGCGATTGAGCTTCATGCCGATGATGTTGTTGTCGGTAATCATCACGCCGAACGGACCATGCTGCATGGGGTTCTTGATCTTGAGGATGTCGGGGTCTGGGAAATCATGGTTCACCGCCGCAAGGTGCAGATGATCGATATTACCCGCCCGATGGACGAAATTCTTGATACGGTACTGGCAAGTCCGCACACCCGTATTCCGATCTATGAAGAAGATCCCGACAATATCGTCGGTGTTCTCCATGCCCGTGAAGTGCTCAAGGCAATTGTACGTGGGGCCAAACCGGCCAATGCCGCCGATGTTCGTGCACTCAGCGCCGAACCATGGTTTATCCCGGATTCAACCACCCTTGCCGATCAGCTCAAGGCATTCAAGGAACGGCATGAGCATTTTGCCATCGTCGTTGACGAATATGGTGCGTTCGAAGGCGTGGTTTCGCTTGAGGACATTCTCGAAGAAATCGTCGGCGATATTGCAGATGAAACCGACGTCGAAGTTGTTGGCGTGCAGCCACAGGCCGATGGATCGGTCATTGTCCGGGGGGATGTCACCATTCGTGACCTGAACCGCCGGTTTGGCTGGCGGCTGCCTGACGAGGAAGCTGCCACTGTTGCAGGTCTGCTTTTGTATGAAACCCGTCGTATTCCTGATGTCGGGCAGCAATTCCGGTTCCACGGGTTCGAGTTCGAAATATTGCGCCGTATCCGCAATCAGATCACCCGTGTCCGGATGAATGAAGTTACCGATCTTGCCGGGGATTCTCACGAATAGCGCCACATACGGTTTCTTGATCAGGTTACGTTAGCTAAACCTTATTCGCGTAAACAGTTTCAGGTTTCTCCACTTATGGGTTAAAATCTTGTTTCAAGGTCTTGACCCAAAGGATTGCAGGGCCACTTGCAGATAAGGGCCCCTATGTATTGCAATGACTTGCAGCATAGAACCAGATGATCCAGTCGGGTTTGGGCATGTGGCAACAGCAATCTGCAGAGAGAAATAAATGGATACGAAAATCGTACCAGGTGTGGTCAAGGAGCAATCCCTCGCAACGCTTAATCCCGCTGATTCCGTAATGGATGCCGTGAACCTGATGTCCGAACGCAAGATCGGTGCCGTGATCATCGTTGATAATTCGGCAAGACTTGCGGGTATTTTTACTGAACGCGACCTTGTGAACCGCGTCGTCGCCCAGGGGCTGGACGCAGCAACCGTCCCTTTGTCCAAGGTGATGACCGCCGACCCCGATACGCTTGCGCCAAATGATTCGGCAATGGATGCGCTTGATCTGATGAGTGCGCGGCGTTACCGCCATCTTCCGGTGGTTGACGGGGATACCGTCATTGGCATGGTGTCGATCCGCGATCTGTTTAATGTGGTCAAGGCTCAACTTGAAGAAGATGTTCGTGAACGTGAAAAGTTCATTTTCGGGTCTGACTACGGAGTTGCCTGATCCTTGTTGATCGTTCGGGTATTGGCTGTAACCGGAACAATCGCGGCTTTGAAAATGCAGGGTTTCGGCGCGAATATCAGGCGGGTGATGTGGCCGCTACATGTGAATGGCGTGCTTTGATACTTGACAGCGCATAGGGGAATGTCCTTACGTTTACGTAAAGGAGAGATTTCCCATGCCATTGTCCCGCCCCGTTGATCGTGAACATATTCATACCCGCACCGTGACCTGTCAGGGTTTCCGTCGCAAAGACGATCTGTGGGACATAGAAGGTCACATCACTGATATCAAGACATATGCCTTCACCAACGATGATCGTGGCGAAATTCCAGCCGGTGAGCCGGTTCATGAAATGTGGATACGGGTTACCATTGGCAACGATCTGGTGATACGTGCGGTCGAGGCAGTCACCGATTATGCGCCGTTCAATGGCTGTGATGCCATTGCGCCAAACTACGAGAAACTGGTTGGTCTTAAACTGGGGCCGGGGCTACGCAAGCAGATCCGCGAACGGGTCGGCGGTGTACATGGCTGTACACATCTGAACGAACTGATGGGGCCGGTTGCGACAACAGCTTTTCAAACTGTTTTCCCGATCCTTGCGCGTGAATCTCTGGTGGCAAGAAAAGCCGAACAGACATCATCCGAAGAAACGCCACGTCGTCGCATGCCGTTGATCAATACCTGTCACGGATGGCGAAGCGACGGGCCAGCGGTCAAACGTATCGCACCTGAATTCTTCACAGGGGATGAATAGTTTTTAGAAAATGCCGTCCTTCGACGAACTGTCAGAGCAGTCTTGCAAGTTCTGAAGTCAGGCCCAATATCAATGCCACTCCGCCACGTGTTTTTGCAGGTTTTTCATGACCGTACTATGCCGTGCTGGAATAACAAAAAAGATCACCAAGGCCATAAATGGTTTGTTGCGCAACACTGACCGGTTTGCGCAGGCTGCGGGCTTGATTGCAATTTCGATGTTGGTCCCTGTTTCACCTGTGTCTGCAACAGGCGGGGGATCAGTGTCGGACGAAGTTTCTCAAGCTGACGATGATGGCATTGAGAACTTCCTGATCCTGCAAACCAATCTTCATCCGCCCTATCAGGAACTTCATAACGGGACGCTGGGTGGATATTCTGTTTCAGTGCTTAATTGTGCGTTTGAACGTATTGGTGTCGGATACGGTCTTGCCGTTGCTCCGCGCCAGCGCAACCGCGAACTGGTCCGTAATGCGCAGGCAGACGGATTTTTCCTGGCCCGGATCAGCCAGTTCATGGATGAATATGCGGTGGCGTCAAACCCGCTGGCACTTGAAAAATGGGTGTGGGTGTCGCCGTCCCGACGGGCGGTTGAAGCGAGCAATGTCAAAGTGCCAAAACCCGATGGTGTGGCAACAATCGGTGCGATACTGGGGTCCAACGAGGCCGAATGGCTCAGCGAGGAAGGCTATACTGATCTGGTGCGCGTGCCGTCGATTGCATCGCTGGTCGGGCAGGTTGCTGCGGGGCGTGTTGATTATGCCTTGATTGATAAACACAGTTTCGAGATCGCTCGCAACGAGCTGGGCATCGGTGCCGAACAGTTTCTGGTTCAGTTTGAACGGTATGCGCCGCTTGTTGTCTATTTCTCAAAGCGCTATGTGGCGAAGTTTCCCGATCTGATTGATCGACTGAATACGGTTCTGGAATTTTGTGAAACCAATCCTATGCGTCTTGAACCGTGGGAACGGGACGCAATTGAACGGGTGCATTTACCTGCTGTTCGGCAATTGGCGCGGTCGCCAGACCTGATCCGAAATGTGCGCGCGGTAATGGAAAGAAACAGGATGCCCGCTGATCAGCGCCGTCTGGTCGATGAAGAATGGACAACCATGGCGCGTCTTGGTGAACCCAGCATGAAGGCCCGTGCTGTACTGGGGAATCAATTATCGGAATTCTTGCGAAACTTTCAGCTTACAAGTGGCGGTCAGGTTGCCGAGGCATTTGTGTTTGATGTCTATGGTCAGATCATCGGGATGAACCGTCTGACGTCGGATTTTGACCAGTCTGACGAGCCGCAATATCAGATGGCACAAAACATCAATCGCGATCATGCCCTGATTGATGACATCAGATTTGATGCATCAACCCGTGCTTTTTTGTCGCAAATTACGGTGCCGATCCTTGATCCGGACAGTGGTCAGACCCTTGCGGTTCTGACCGTCGGGCTTGATGTTTCAGCCGCTTTGCGTCCGGAAAGCTGATGCTCATTTCTTCGTCGGGTCTGTAATCGCAATCGTGATCTTGCTGTACCAGTCAGAAGCTTCCTGCATTTCGGTTTCTGTCAGGTCCCGGGCAATCGGGGACATGATGTCATGAGTGCGTTTTCCTGTGCGGAATGCCTTAAGCTGGGTTTCAATATAGATATTGGTTTCACCGGCCAGATTGGGGGCATCCTTTAATTCGGAAATGCCATTTGCCCCGTGACAGCCAACACATAATTGTGGTGCGTCATCTTCGGTTTTGCCAGTGGGCAAGGTGGCCTCGATGGTGAAATGGTTGAACCATGTGGCGACCTTGGTGATCTGTTCGTCTGACAGCCCGCTTGCTACAACAGTCATCATTTCATGCTCACGTGCGCCGGTTTTGAAGGCCCGAAGCTGAGAGATCAGGTAATCGACCGATTCACCGCCAATATGCGGTGCAATCGGAATGCGGGCCTTGCCATCCAGTCCGTGACAGGTGCGACACATACCAGCGACCTTGCGCCCGTCTTCAAGATTGGAGGCGTCTTGTGCGAACAAGGTCCCGGCGGGCAAAAGCCCGCCGAGAAGTACGATCCGGAAAATGCGCATCAGTTGCCCTCATACCAGATGCGATAAAGTGCGCCGGCCAGATCATCAGAAACAATGATCGAACCGTCACGCAGCTGGGCAACGTCAACCGGACGGCCAAGATATTCACCATTCTCGTCGATCCAGCCTTCGGCAAACGGTTCGATGGCGGCATTGCCGTCGGCATCAATGAAGGTCACCATCACGCGTGCGCCGACCGGTGTCGTGCGATTCCATGATCCGTGCTGGGCCGAGAAGATGGCGTTCCTGTATTTTTCCGGGAACATCTTGCCAGTATAGAAGGTCATGCCAAGATCGGCGGCATGGGCCACGGTTTCGACCGCAGGCATCACCACGTCATAGGGGACTTCCTGTCCGGCATATTCATTGGTGCGAACGTCGCCGCCGCCATACCATGGATGCCCGAAATGCTGACCGGCTGCGGTCTGGTGGTTGATTTCACCGGGCGGGATGTCATCGCCCATCCCGTCGACCTGGTTATCGGTCCACCACAGCTCACCGGTTTCTGGATGGAAATCATGCCCGACAGAGTTGCGCACCCCGTAGGTATAGACTTCGCGGTCCGAGCCATCCGTATTGATGCGAATGATGCCGCCAATACCGTGCTTGCGATACAGCTCAAGTTTGTTTTCCGGCGCAACGTTAAACGGTTGGCCCAGCGAGATGTAAAGCTTGCCATCCGGGCCGATTTTGCAGACGCGTGCGGTGTGGTTGTAGCTTTCCTCGGATGGCGGGATCAGATCACCCTGTTTGACGACATTGAATGCCGCAACGTCCGGGCTTTCATAGAAGAACTCGGCCGCCGGGAAGGTCAGAACCCGGTTCTGTTCGGCGATATAAAGCATTCCGTCGGGCGAGAAGCAGGGGCCATTGGGAATAGCAAAGCGCAGGGACGGGGCAAAGTCCTTGACCTCGTCGGCGACACGGTCCTTGTTGCGGTCCGTTACCGACCAGACCTTGTCCTTGCGGGTGCCGACAAAGGTCACAACACCCTGCGGCCCGACCGCGATATGACGGGCATCGGGCACAACGGCATAAAGCCCGATCTTGAAGCCGTCGGGCAGTTTGATGCGTTCAAGTGTCTTTTTGATGCCCTCGGCGTAATCGCCACCCTGTTCGATAAGGGTGAATTCCGTGGTTCCGGTAGATTGAAAATTCGACAGCTTTTCGAGGTTATCCGGTGCTGGTGCTTGCGCATGGGCGGTTCCGGATATGGCAAGCGCAATGCTCGCCATAAGCAGGCGTTTCGTCATTACGTAGTCCTCCCGATTGTAGCGGGTGCCATTTGTCGGCACCCGTGCCGTACCTGCAATGCTTGTGGACGGCTTGTGTCACAAGCATTGCGCCTAATCGGGATTAACGTCTAGGTTGATTTCACGATGTGGAAATGTATTTTCAGGTTCTGTTTTCCAGAGCCGATTTGTATTCGCCAGGCGTCATGGTTTTCAACGCCAGCGCATGGACACGGTCCTTCAGAAGGCTATCAAGTGCGCCATAGACCAGCCGTTGACGATTGACACGGTTTTCACCGGTGAATTTTTCAGACACAACCAGAACGGAAAAATGGGACTCGCCACGCGGGTCGGCACCCGAATGACCGGCATGTTTTGAAGAGTCGTCGATAATCTGCAATTCGGTCGGGGCGAATTGTTCGGTCAGGATGTCGCGGATCTGATTGGCTACCTGCATGATAAGGGCCTCTATTTTCTTGGGGATATTTGCAAATTTCTGCAAAAACGAATTGCTGCGTTAGGTTCTGGCACGCGATGGCGGTTTTTCAAGCCTTTTATCGCATTTAAACGATCCCTATGATATTGCGTGCATCGATTTTTCAGAACATATAGACGCAGATGAACCGAGGACACCGCAACAAGCGCAAGACGCTGTATCACAATGAACCCATCCTGCCCGATTGCGATTGGCCGGGCTGCGAGGGGCATGGTGAGTTCCGTGCGCCCAAGGATCGCAAGCTGCGCGACTATTACAAGTTCTGCCTTGATCACGTTCGCGAATACAACAAATCCTGGAACTATTATGAAGGCATGAAGGCCGAGGATATCGAGAACGACATGCGTCGCGATACCCATTGGCAGCGCCCGACATGGAAATTCGGCCATATTCGTGGTTCCAAGAAACCCTTCAATTTCAAGTTCAGGGACGGGTTCGGCTTCTTTAACGAAGACGGTGATCAGACCCATCATGGTCCGGGTGCCGATCCCGGTGCGGAGCGCCGACGCAAAAGCGAGGAAGCCCAGCGCCGCGCAGGGGCACTTGGCATGCCAAGCGAACAGCAGCAGGCCATGGCGACGCTTGACCTTGGCTGGCCCTTTACCCGTGACGAGCTCAAGGCCAAATACAAGGCGCTTTCAAAAAAGTACCATCCCGACGCCAATGGCGGCGACAAGGGGGCAGAAGAACGCTTCAAGAAGATCAGCGCGGCCTATAGTTCCCTGATGAGCTATATCCGCGATCTTGAGGCGCGTGTGACCCTCTGATCTGACAGAGGCCGCCCCGATAATTTCAAAAAATCTGGTCAATCTGGCTGCGGTTTGCGTACCGTGCCAGAGTATGTAGAGAAGCTCTTTGAGCAAACCTTTTGCGGGAATAGAGATTTTTTGCGCATCTTCCCTTTGTGTGATGCGACTAAACCGCTATTAATGAGCAAGTTTAACGAAACGACCGCGTCACCAGTGCCGGTCCGAGAAATGCGCGAGTACTTATGAGCCAAGGTTACGAAGCGACAGGTACGGCGGCTGAACATCCGCTTGATACACCTGACATCACCATTTCCGTGCGCGAAACGTTCGGGATTGATATCGATATGGAAGTCCCGGCATTTAGCCAGGGCAGTGAACACGTGCCGGTCGCTGATCCGACCTATCGTTTTGACCGTGATACCACGCTGGCAATTCTTGCGGGCTTTGCCCATAACCGCCGTGTGATGATTCAGGGTTATCACGGCACGGGTAAATCCACCCATATTGAACAGGTTGCTTCACGCCTGAACTGGCCGTGCGTGCGCGTGAACCTTGATAGCCATATCAGCCGTATCGACCTGATCGGCAAGGACGCGATTGTTCTGCGTGATGGCAAACAGATCACTGAATTCCGCGAAGGCATTTTGCCCTGGGCGCTGAAACGTCCGGTGGCGATGGTCTTTGACGAATATGATGCCGGTCGCCCGGACGTCATGTTCGTGATCCAGCGTGTTCTCGAAGTTGATGGTAAACTGACCCTTCTTGATCAGAACAAGGTCATCCACCCGCATTCGCATTTCCGCCTGTTTGCGACGTCAAACACCGTGGGCCTTGGTGATACCACCGGTCTTTATCACGGCACCCAGCAGATCAACCAGGCCCAGATGGACCGCTGGTCGATTGTGGCCACACTGAACTATCTGTCGGTTGCCGATGAAACCAATATCGTTGCTGCCAAGGTTCCGGCATTTGACAATGCCGAAGGCCGCCAGAAGATCGAAGCGATGGTTGCACTTGCCAATCTGACCCGTCAGGGTTTCATTGCTGGTGATATATCGACCGTGATGAGCCCGCGTACGGTGATTACGCTGGCTGAAAACGCCAAGATTTTCGGTGATATTTCCTATGCCTTCCGGGTGACGTTCCTTAATCGTTGCGATGAGGTCGAACGTCCGATCCTGGCGGAATATTATCAGCGTTGCTTTGGTGAAGAGCTGCCCGAAGAAGCCATCAATGTGATGGTTCGCTAGGGCGTGTCTTTAAAGCAGCTTGGCGAGCTGATCCCACAAGCGAGTAGTACGATGAAGAATGATGAGGCTCTTTCCGGGTTCTTGCGCGGCACGGCAGCGACGTTTCGCGCGCTTGCCGGGCGCAACGATCTGGAAGTCGGCTTTGTCAAAGGCGGGCGGCCGGGCGGCTATGGCGAACATGTGCGTTTGCCGATGCCCAAAACGGCCTTGCCCAAGGATGAAGTCGCAGACCTTCGTGGTATTGCGGATGGCTGGGCGCTCAAGATGCGTCACCACGACGTGGCCCTGCATGCCAAACGCATGCCCGAAACAGCCGAGGCTCAGGCTGTTTACGATGCGCTTGAAACAGCACGCTGCGAAGCGGTGGGATCGCGCTATTTCCCGGGTGTCCGCAAAAACCTGCGCGACCATGCCGAACAGGATTGCCACGCCAAGAATTATCATCGCCTGACATCGCGTGAAGATGCACCGTTTGCTGATGCCATCGGCATGCTGGCGCGTGAAATCTTTACCGGTGAACGTGCGCCCGAAAGCGCGCGTCCGCTGATTGATCTGTGGCGCACTCATATCGAAGAAAGTGCCGGGTCTGACCTTTCTGATCTGCGTGAAGTTCTTGATGATCAGGATGCCTTTGCGCGCGGCATGCGCCGGTTGCTTGATCACCTGTCGCTTGAAGATGACCTTGATGATGTTCCGCCCGAACAGGAAGGCGAGGATGACGAGGAAAAAGAAGGCGAAGCCGATCCTGAACAGGAAGACATGGAAAGTCAGGGCGGCCAGCAAGGCCAGAACGACGATTCCGAACCTGATGGCAGCGATCAGCAACAGGACGCCGGTTCCGAAGACGCCGAAGCAGGCGAAGGCGATATTGACGATCAGCAGCTTGAAGCGATGTCGCAGGAAGAAAAACCTGCCGGTCCAGGTGAGCAGCCGGAATTTGACGGTCGCAACGAGCCGATTGAACGCGGCTACGAGCCGTTCACGCGTGAATTCGACGAGGTCGTAACCGCAGATGATCTGTGCGAAAACCTTGAACTGTCACGCTTGCGTGCGATGCTCGATAAGCAGTTGGCGAACCTTCAGAACGTGGTGTCGCGTCTTGCCAACCGTTTGCAGCGTCGTCTGATGGCGCAACAGAACCGCGGCTGGGACTTCGATCTTGAAGAAGGCATCCTTGATGCCGCCAAACTGGCGCGTATCGTTTCAACACCGTCGACATCCCTGTCCTTCAAACAGGAACAGGACACCAATTTCCGCGATACGGTTGTGACCCTGCTGATCGACAATTCTGGGTCCATGCGCGGGCGTCCGATCACCATTGCCGCCCTGTCTGCCGACATTCTGGCACGTACGCTGGAACGTTGCGGGGTGAAGGTCGAAATTCTCGGCTTTACCACCCGCCAGTGGAAAGGTGGTCAATCGCGCGAACGCTGGGTCGATAGTGGCAAGCCGCCCAAGCCCGGTCGTTTGAACGATCTGCGTCACATCATCTACAAGGCCGCCGACACCCCGTGGCGTCGCGCGCGCAAGAACCTTGGTCTGATGCTGCGTGAAGGGCTGCTTAAGGAAAACATCGACGGCGAAGCATTGCTTTGGGCACATGAACGTCTGCTTGGCCGTTCCGAGCAACGCCGGATTCTGATGGTTATTTCTGATGGTGCGCCGGTCGATGATTCGACCCTTTCGGTCAATTCCGGAAATTATCTGGAACGCCATCTGCGCGAAGTGATCGGCTGGATCGAAACCAAATCACCGGTGGAACTTCTGGCCATTGGTATCGGCCATGACGTGACGCGTTATTACCGTCGTGCGGTTACGATCAACGATCCCGAAGAACTCGGTGGCACGATGCTTGCCGAATTGTCAGACCTGTTTGACGAACAGGGTGCGCGTCAGCCCAAACGCCCGATGCGCCATGTGCCCGCCGATGGCGGACAGGCACGCGACCGTGCGGCTGGCGATCGGGACCGCTGGTAAGAGCGGGGTGCATTCAGGATGACGGTGATCACCCGATTTGCACCAAGTCCGACCGGATATCTGCATCTTGGCCACGCGGCCTCGGCATTGTTTTCAATGAAACAGGCCGGGCCGCATGGCCGTTTTCTTTTGCGCATAGAAGATATCGACCAAACCCGGTGTCGCCCGGAATATCTTGATGCGATTTACGAAGACCTTGCCTGGCTTGGGCTGGGTTGGGAACAACCGGTTCGGGTGCAGTCCGAACATTTTACCGATTATCAGGCGGTACTTGATCGTCTGACGGATATGGGGTTGCTGTATCCGTGTTTCTGTACCCGCAAGGATATTCAGGCCGAGATCGAGCGGATCGGCAATGCGCCGCATGGACCGGATGGGGCACTTTATCCCGGAACCTGTCGTCATTGTTCAGCGCAAGAGCGATCAGACCGGATTGCCGCGGGCGAAAGCTATGCGCTGCGTCTTGATATGGATGCAGCAATTGGGCGTGTCGGGCGGGAACTTGTCTGGTTTGACCGGTCGGCCGGACGGCAGGTTGCAACACCCGAGATTTTCGGTGACGTGGTTCTGGCACGCAAGGATACGCCGACCAGTTACCATATTTCCGTTACCCATGATGATCATCTTCAGGGGATCAGTCTGATCACACGCGGGCAGGATTTGTTCTTTGCCAGTCATCTTCATCGGCTGATGCAGGAATTGCTGGTATATGACGTGCCGGAATATCATCACCATGGTCTTTTGACCGGGCCCGATGGCAAACGTTTTGCCAAGCGCGACAAATCAAAAACCCTGCGTTCAATGCGCGAAGAGGGGATGACGCCCGATGCCGTGCGCGATCTTGCCGATCAGTTCTGAACGCTAGTCGGTTGTCGATGGAGATCTGGTTTCAAGCAGGTCCGGGCGTTCGGTGAACCAGTTGTGAATGAAATCAATCATCAGCCGGTTCTTGATCGGAAGATTTCCCTGATAGGGATAAACCAGATAGATCGGACGCAACGGTGACTTGTATTCTTCAAGGGCGGTTTCAATCCGTCCGGCCCTGATTTCCGGCATGGCGATATAGCGTGGCAGTCGGGCCACCCCAAGTCCCTGAACAGTGGCATTGCGGATCAGTGGATAATGATTGAGGTGCAAATTGCCCTCGGCCGTGATGGATGTCGGACCGTCATCGGAAAAGAACACCCACTTGCGATCCTTGTAATACTGGAAATTGACCAGACAATTGTGATCGGCAAGGTTGGCGGGCGTTTGTGGTTTTGGGTGTGCTTTCCAGTATGCCGGGCTGGCACAGATCAGCTCGGAAAGTTGACCAAGCGGAATGGCAACCTGATCAGGATCATCGGTCAGGCCAGCCCGTATCGCGATATCAATATGGGCTGACTGCAAATCACGGAATGTATTTTCCAGCTCCATTTCAATCTGAATACGCGGATGAACCTGTTGGAACGCAACGATGATGTCGTGCAGGAACATCTCGCCAAAGGATACCGGGACGGTGATGCGAACGGTCCCGACCGGTTCGCCGCGAAGGGCTTCGACCGCTTCGAATGCGGCATCGGCACTTTGCGTGATGCTTTGGCAATAACCCAGAAAGGTCGCACCGATTTCGGTCAGTTCCAGTTTGCGGGTTGAGCGAAACAGCAATTGCGCGCCCAGCACATCTTCAAGGCGTTTGATATGCTGGCTGATCAGCCCTTTGGATACGCCTGTGGCGCGGGCGGCATCGGTGAAACTGCCCTGTTTGATCACGGCAGCAAAGCTGCGCATTTCGCTCAGATAATCCTTCATTGTTTAAAATACTAAACGACTGGTTCGTAAATATCCAGATTATCGGCTGTACTGTTCTGTGAAATCATACATTCATCAAAATTTCCAGAATTGGAGGATGATATGAAAGTTCTGTTGATCGGCGCATCCGGGATCATCGGCAAAGGTGTCGATGCCGAACTGTCCCCGCGCCACGAAATTATCCGCGCATCGCGCACCAGTGGCGATGTGAATGTCGATCTCAAAGACATCGCATCCATTCGCGCGATGTTTGAAAAGATTGGTCCGGTCGATGCCGTGGTTTCGACCACCGGCAAGGTGCATTTCGGGGATTTTGCCGAAATGGACGAGGAAAAATATCGTATCGGGATTGATGACAAGCTGTTTGGTCAGATCAATCTGGTTCTGATTGGCCGTGAATATGTATCGGATCGGGCATCCTTTACCCTGACGACCGGTATCCTTGCCAAGGACCCGATCCGGTATGGCAGTTCGGCCTCGATGGTGAATGGTGCGATAGAAGGGTTTGTTAAGTCGGCCGCGATTGAAATGAAGCCCGGTCTTCGCATCAATGCCGTCAGTCCCGGTGTGATTACCGAGGCGATGGACGGCTATGGGCCTTATTTCCGTGGACATGATCCGGTGCCTGCTGCCCGTGCCGCACTTGGCTATGCCAAGTCGGTCGAAGGTTTGCAGACCGGGCAGGTGTTTGAAATATTTTGATCTTCTGACATGACCATTCCGGGGGAGAAGCAAGGTGATTGCTTTTCCCCCGATTGCATTTTGGCGCACATCACGAAAGCGTTTTCCTAATATTTGTGAAACTCGATATTCTCGTTGGTGTTCAGTATTACCTATGTATAGGATTATCTATTCATGCGATGAGGTTAGAGGCAGCAAGGCCAGATGGAAAAGCACGCCAGTTTGGTCAGGAAAATCGCAAGCCGATTTGTTGATCCCCAAATAGCGATAAAGGTCGGTGATGAACTTACCGGGAAGGTTCGGCGTGACCTTCTTGATCTGGCATATCGCAATAACTGGGCAAACATTCTGGTGAACCTTGCCGCAGCGTCGGGGCTTGTCGCGATATTGTGGCTGCAGGGCGATCTGGTCTGGGTGACGGCATGGTGGGCGATACTTGTTACCATCCTCTGTGCGATCCGGCTTTGGGGTGGTTATCTTTTTGCGCGCGCCCGTACTTCTGTTGATGAACTTGATGCCGACGCATACCGGCTTTGGCATGGGCGGTATGTGGTCGGGGTCCTGATCGCCGGTTTTCTGTGGTCGATGATCGGTGTTTTTGAAATTCCCACCGTGCGCGGTGAAAGCCAGTTCATGACGCTGATCATTATCGCCGGTCTGGCGGGCGGGGCGACGGGGATTCTGGCACCTGTATTTCTTGTCGGGCGGATTTATCTGGTTGCATTGCTGTTTCCGCCTGCCGTGATCCTGACAGTGATGGCCGAGCCGAACTATGTTCTGGCTTTTCTGTCTTTGATCTTCCTGATTGTGATGCTGGTGACCCATCGAAACAATCATGCGGTGTTGTTCCGGTCCCTGGTGCTGAAACATCAGAATGTCGATCTGGTCGAGGATTTGCGCCAGAAGAACCGCATCACAGAGAACTGGAACGCAACCCTTGAAGCACGGGTGGCCGAGCGGACAGAAGAGCTCAGAAAGCTTGTTGAACACGATACCCTGACGGGGATTTTGAATCGCGACGGGATTGTTGCCTGGTTTAACAAAAAACGTCAGTCGACCGACAATCTTGATTATGCGGTCCTGTTTATCGACCTTGATCGTTTCAAGCAGATCAATGACGGGCTAAGTCACGCGATTGGCGACGAGGTTCTGCGCATCGTCAGTGAACGACTGAAGGTCTATATCGATGATCAGCATGCGGTTGGCCGTTGGGGTGGGGACGAGTTCCTGATGGTTCTCGCAGCCCCCCATGATGAGCTGCATGACCTTGTTGAAAGCACGATTGATCAGGCGCGTGCGTCGATCAGTCAGCCAATCCTGATTTGTGGTCATTCCCTGCATATCGGCTTTAGTACCGGAGTTGCCTTTGCGGCGGCACGTAATCCGGGAATTTCGGAATTGATCCACTGGGCTGATCTGGCGGCGGCGGATGTGAAGCGTTCGGGACGTGGCAATGTGCGCAGTTATGACCGCACGCTTTTGACCGAACAGGAACGGCGGCTGGCAATCAATCAGGCCTTGCGTCGCGCCCTTGGCGCTGACGAATTTTATATTGAATATCAGCCGGTCATTGATGCGGTAAGCGGGGCGATTGTTTCCTACGAAGCGCTTTTGCGCTGGAATAGCAACGAGCTTGGTCTTGTGCCGCCCGACGAATTCATTCCTATTGCAGAGGAAAGTGCATTAATCGTCGATATCGGTGAATGGTGCCTGCGCGAGGCGTGCAAGACGATTCGTTCCTCGACCGAAGATGACACCAGGATTGCGGTCAATGTCTCGATCCGCCAGCTGGTCGCGCCGCGATTTCCGGAAATAGTTTCAAGCATTCTTGAAGAGGCGGGACTTTTGCCAACCCGGCTTGTGCTGGAAGTGACAGAATCAATCTTTGAAGAACGTCAAAGGGCCCTGATCGCGAATGTGATTGATCAGCTGTTTGATATGGGGATCGGTATTCACATTGATGATTTCGGAACAGGCTATTCATCGCTGTCGCGTCTGCATCAAATCCAGATTGATGCGGTCAAGATCGACAAATCCTTTGTTCTCAAGATGGATGAGAATGCACGGGTGGTGATCGAAGGTGCAATTCTGATTGCACACCGCTTTGGCTTGCAGGTCATCGCCGAGGGGGTTGAAACCGAACATCAGCGGAACATGCTTGATGGCATGGGTGTTGATGCCTATCAGGGATATTATTTTGCCCGGCCGGGCGCTGTTCCGTGCGTTGAGTGCCATTGGCAAACGGATGTGCCGGTCAGGATATGAAGTATGGCTGGGACCATAAAGAAACGGCCTGACCGCAGGTGCGACAGGCCGTTCTAGTGCCATTCTGATGGGGGGACAGAATCAGCGGCTGAAATCAATCAGTACAAGGAAGCTGACCGGTACAAGTGCCAGTGCAACGTAAATCCAGAACGATGCGACAGGGACACCTAAATGCGCCAGCACAAAGCCGACAAGATAAAGTACCAGACCGATCACTGCGACCAGTAGAATGCCCAACAGCGGCAAGGATACGTTGCTATCTGTTTTCATGTCCCGTCATGCTCCCGAAACGGATTTTTTAACTCATGGTGTTGAAGTTAACATTCTTTACGCGCATGCGTTTTGATCCGTATCAATGATCGTCATAGATTAAGTGACCCGTGTCAGTCGTGGTCTCTATCTATAAAGATAGTGGATAGCGGGTCCGTATGTCGGGAATGCTTGTCGGGATCTCCGTCATTCAATCGAGAATCGGTCACGATCACAACCGCTGCTCTTGGAATTGCCTGTCAAAGCAGACTTTGATACTGACGCGCAGGTTTGGAAAGGAGCAGATTCCGTGCGGTTGAGTTGGGTAAAATGCGACCCAAACCACGGTTTCCCGCCAAAACGGGCCAGATAAGCGTTTTTGTCGCAGATTTCGGTTGATGAAGGCTTGACGACATTGGTCAGAGGCGGTAATAACCCGGCTCCAAGCGCGGGCCTGCATGTTCAGGCCAAGCGTCCTTTTGCGAATTTATAGACCAGGAGATCAGGTCATGGCACGTCGCTGCCCGGTATCCGGCAAAGGCGTTTTGGTCGGCATGAATGTGAGCCACGCCCACAATCGTACCAAACGTCGTTTCCTCCCGAACCTGCAGCCGACCTCGCTGCTTAGTGAGTCGCTCGGTCGTTCGGTGCGTCTGCGTCTGACCACCAATGCTGTCCGCACCATCGAAAAACGTGGTGGTCTGGATGCATATCTGCTCAGCACTGCAAATGCAAAGCTGCCGGCAGATTTGGTGAAAATCAAACGCCAGGTCGCCAAAGCTGTTGAAGCAAAAGCTGCCTAATTCAGGCTTCTGCTTTACAGACAGATTTTACGAAGGCTCGCTTCTGGCGGGCCTTTCGTTTATCTGATCGCAGGGCTTGGTTCCAAGCCACAAGACAAGCTGCACCATCATTGATGGGCAGCTTTTTTTGTGGCTTGCGGCATAGGCGGATGGTCGGAGTCGCCTGATTTCGGGGCATCCGGATTTGACAAAACGCGACTCGGCGGCAGACGGACTTTGCGCTTTTGCGAAAATGGTCTATACTTTGCTCTATCAGTGGTTTACGTCGCCGCGTCGCCCGGTTTGGTGAAACGTCACGATTTCTTCATCACCAGCGATTCCCGAACCTGCTAAACAAGGCAAGCGACTCGGTAAACACGGTGGAGCGGATGGTATGCATTTATCGCCCAATGCGTGTCCGGCACTTGTTCTTAACGCCGACTTTCGGCCGTTGAGCTACTTCCCGCTGTCTCTTTGGTCCTGGCAGGATACGCTCAAGGCGGTCTTTCTTGAACGCGTCGATGTTCTTTCGGAATACGACCGCGAAGTACGTTCCCCATCCTTTAAAATGAAGCTGCCGAGCGTCATTTCGCTCAAGGAATATGTTCCGCTCAAAAGCAGTCCGGCCTTCACACGATTTAACGTCTTTTTGCGTGACGAGTTCTCCTGCCAGTATTGCGGGGATCGCCTGCCGACCAACGAGCTGACCTTTGACCATGTGATCCCGCGTGCGCGCGGTGGACGTACCAACTGGGAAAATATCGTCACGGCCTGTTCGGACTGTAACCTGTTCAAGGGTAGTCGATCGGTCCGGGAAGCTGGCCTTCGACTGCGCAGGACGCCGGGGCAGCCCTCCATGCATGAACTCCAGTCAACAGGACGCCGTTTCCCGCCGAACTATCTCCATGAAAGTTGGCGGGATTTTTTGTACTGGGATACCGAACTGGAATACGACTTCTGATCCGGTCTTGCTCGGAACCTGCAAAACAGAAAAGCCGACGGAAAATCCGTCGGCTTTGTTCTGTGTGAATAGATCGCCAGTAACTTTCAGAAATTGGCCGTCAGGGCCAGCTTTGCCGTCAATGGTGCGCCCATCGTGATGTATTCGCTATCGGTGCTGGCACTTGCCCAATAATTGTTGTTGGTCAGGTTTTCGATATTGCCGCGGAAGGTAACCGGATAGCCATACAGCGTTGTATTGTAGCGCCCCCCAACGTCAAGGCGCGTCCATTCGTCGAGCTGCAGGGTGTTTTCGTCATCAACAAATTGCGGGCCGCTATGGATAACCCGACTTGTTAATGTCGCCCCCCGCAGGAACGGCAGATCATATTCGACACCGAATGTTGCCTGATATTCGGCAACACCCTTTGCCCTTTTGCCGTCATTGGTCCGGTTATCGGTGTCCTGCAATTCTGAGTCGATATAGGTCAGGCCGCCAAGCAGACGGAAGCCTTCAACAGGTTCGCCAAAGGCCGTAAACTCAATCCCGCGATTTTGCTGTTCGCCGTTAGTGTCTTCAATATTGGTGGTGCTGTCCTTGTAAACAGAAGGCTTTTCAATTTGGAAAAGTGCAATGCCGCCGCCAAAAGTACCAAAGTCGGCTTTCACGCCAGTTTCAAACTGTTTGGAGACATAAGGTGCCAAAACAGATCCGAAGTTCGCCGCACCGGTATCGGTGACCGTTTTGCCTTTTGACAGGCCTTCAATGTAGTTGGCGTAAACCGACCATTCATTCGTCACCTTGCCGACGATGGCAAACATTGGTGAGTCCGCACGTGAGTCGTAGTAGGAGTTCTGTGCGCCTGTGCCAAGATTATATCCCTTGGTGTTGACCTCCTGATGGCGAATACCCGCGGTGAGTTCAATCCGGTCATTCAGGAAGCCCATGGTGTCGGCGATATAATAGCTGACAAATGTGTTCTTGCTGCTCAAGGGAAGATCATTGAGGTTGCCGCCGGTGAAGGTGACCGTCGAGCTGTGGCTGTCTGCACCGGAGCCATAAATGCTGCCAGTCTGACTAGAATAGAACTCATAGGCCTGATAATTCTTTTGCCAGATCCCGGAAATCCCGAGATTGACTTCATGGTTAACAGGCCCTGTTTCAAACTTTTGCCGGATGCCAGCCATTGAGCTCAGATCGGTATTCTGGAAGTTGATGACACTACTTCCAAATGAAGCTGTTCCATCAGAGCTATTCAGGGTGGGGGTGGCATAACCGCCTTCTTCTTCCGAATTACGACCGCCAAGAACCACATAGGCCATCGTGCTATCGGTAAGGTCATATTCGCCACGTACCTGACCGATATAGTCCTCCAGATCACTATAGGTCCATGCACTGGCATAATTGTGACTTGCGGATGGCGCGTTGGGGATACTGGTAAGGGTGCTTCCGATATTGACCGACGGGCGAGCCTGGGAAATATAGTGCTGGTTGATGATGCCATCGATTGTAACGCGGGCATTCTCGCCGTTGAAATCAAGTGCAAGAGATGCAAGGCGCGCGGTTACTTCTTCGTCATCAATGCCGGTTTCCCCGTCACGATAAACGGCGTTGGCCCTTGCACCAAACTGGTCCGCAGAGCCAAACCTGCGCCCAATATCGACATGGGAGCCAAAGGTTTTACCGTTTTCCGTACTTCCGGTAAGGCTTGTCACGGGATCAGCTGTCGCCCGTTTGGGAACAAGGTTAACCGTTCCACCAATGCCGCTGGACCCCGGAGGCATACCGTTGAGGAACGCAGAGGCACCTTTCAGGAGTTCAACCCTTTCATAAGTCTCGATGATTGCTTTCTGACGTGGTGCTGTGCCACTTACCCCGTCAAGCGAGATATCATCGGATTGCAGGTCGTAACCGCGAATATTGAACCGGTCAGCGAAGTTGCCATAGCCGGTTGAATTGACGACCGAAGGGTCATTCAAAAGGACGTCTGCAACATCCTGAGCTTGTTGGTTTGCGATGAGCTCACTGGTATATGACGTTGTACTAAAGGGCGTATCCATCACATCCTTGTTGCCAAGAACGCCTGCGCGACCACCGGTTGCCACCTGACCACCGGCATAAACGGGCGGGGTCGGATCGCCCGGTTCTGCTTTGCTATCAGCTTCGATGACAATGGCCGGGGTTTCGGTTGACCCGGTGTTTTCCGTTTCGCTCGACGTCGTATCATTGGTCGACTGCGCCCGTGCAAAGTTCGGCGCCGCAAAAACCAATGCGATCGCAGTCCCCAGCAAAAGGGTCGAAGACAGTTTCTGTCCTGTAAAACGCATTTGGGAATCCCTATCGGTTGTCTCTGGCGACGACCTGCTGGGCGGGAACCGGCGGGCCATCTTGAATGATGGGCCTGTCGATATCACGCGCGCGGGGGGGAATATTGAACCGGATTTGTCCGGATTGAACGGAATTTGGCTTAATTCAGGCGATCTGTTCCTTGCGCCAGGCACCCGGCGTGGTTCCGACGATCTTGCGAAAGACACGGGTCAGATGGGCCTGATCAGCAAAACCGACGCCAACCGCAACCGATGCCAGTGGCGTGTCACCTTTTTTCAGCAGTTTTTTTGCCCGTTCAACACGGGCTTTCATTTGCCATTGCTGGGGCGGCATGCCTGTGGATTCACGAAATGCAGAACAGAAATAGGATTGAGACAGGCCGGTCAGTTGGGCGAGTTCATCAAGCCGGATGGTCCGCCCGCAATTCTGTTCGATGTAATCAACCGTTTTGCGCAGCTGATAGGGGGCGAGTTTGCCACGCTTACGCTGTGGTCCCGTGGCTGGCGACGGGCCAAGAAGGGCAGCAGTCAGGGCTGTTACCAATCCTTCGCCGTAAATCTGCGGGGCTGCCATACCGGTCTCAAGATCGTCGGCAAGCAGTCGCACAAGCGCATTGATGCGCGGATCGCAGAACCCGATCCGGGGTGTTTCAAGTGCCCGCCGGTCAAGGATGCTCCCCATTGAATGTTCAAGGGCTTTGACATCGAGATGAATATCAAGATGACGCAGGCGGCATTTGCCAAGAACTTCCGATGATACCTCCATCCCCGCGGGGATATAGGAAAGGCATCCCTGCCCACGATGGCTGCGGGTAGTTGTGTCACTTGAAGCCCGGACTTCGACGCGCCCGTCACCGATACAGTCCAGAATGGCGACCAGACGCGGTGCGCGCGAGACATAGGTGCCGCCCGCTTCCTGTTCACATTCGACATGCCACAGATCGGTGATGGCTGCGTTCCAGCGCCGGAAACGCAAATCATCCAGAAGGGAAATACCTTCGATCTTGCTGGTCATTTGTGGATGAAATGTCATCTTGGTCAATCCTGCGTCAGTCCTTTGGTCCGGGTTCTGAAAGGGACTCTCTTGAGAATCGCAGGGCAAATATAGCCGGGAATATTCTGCAAACAATAACAATTCTCATTATCAAAAGCAGAATTGTTCATTCACCGGTCAATTGATCACGTTTGGCGGGTGGCCGGATACAAACAAACCCGCCCGGAGTGCGGGCGGGTTTGATGGGACGAACGATGACGTTTGTTCCGGGCGTCTTTTGATTCTAGAGGCCGTGTTCGCCTTCTTTCTTCATCCAGCGTGACGGTGCGATGAAGCAGAAAATGGTAAGGGCTGCCGAGAAGAAGACATTGACCGTGGGCATGGTGATGCCAAACAGGGTCCAGTCGATTTTGTCGCACCGAATAATCGGCTGGGCAAGAAGCTGTGCCTTAAGTTCGGCAAGCGAACTTGCACCACTTTGCACTCCGCCACACATCGCCGGTCCCTGCCACCAGAGTTCCTGAACGCCGACGTGATAAATGGCAATGCCGGTGCCAACCGCAAAGGTCAACCCGCAAAGATAGACGATTGCACGTGCGGCCTTGGGGAAGCGGATCAGAAGCAGGGCCAGAACAGACAGGCCGATCACGATATAGAAGGGCTTGCGCTGATACAGGCACAGAATGCAGGGCAGTAGTTTCTGAACATACTGCGCATAAAGAGCAAATCCGATGCTGCCGCTTGAGACCAGGAACAGGATAATCGGTGCGAAGGCCGGGATATAGCGCGGGCGAAGCATTTTGAACATCAGCAAATCCGTATCTCGTCTTCCTTGAAATGTGCTCATGGGGTCACCCGTGCGGGATCAGTTTGATTGCGGCGAACCCACCGACAAGAACCACGATAAATATGGTGAAAACGAGGCCCAGCCGTTTTTCGATGAAATCACGAATGGCCGGGCCGAATTTCCAGATCAGGGCCGCAATGACAAAGAACCGCAATCCACGGGCAAAGATCGAAGCGACGGTAAAGACCACCGGATCAAGTGCGGTGACACCCGACAGGATCGTAATGACCTTATAGGGGAACGGAGTGATGCCGGCGATCAGCACAGCCCAGGCACCCCATTCATTATAATAGTCTTTGAACTGATCGAACTTTGCGCCATAGCCATAAAGCTCCAGCACCGGACGGCCGACCGTTTCAAACAGGAAGAACCCGATTCCGTACCCGATCAGACCGCCCAGAACCGATCCGACAAGACAGATCAGCGCATAACGCCAGGCCTTGGTCGGAGCTGCAATGATCATCGGGATCAACAGGATATCTGGCGGGATCGGAAAGACCGAGCTTTCAATCGCAGCAATAAAGAACAATGCCCAAGCGGCATGACGGTGACCCGCCAGGTTCATGGTCCAATCATAAAGACTGCGGATCACGGCAATCGCGCCTTATCTTGTTTAGCTATGGTCTGGTGAATGGCGCAGGGCCTTGAAACTCGGCGCGATCAAAGCGCATTTTGCGACCAATCGCAATGATGCAGTTGATGATCGCAAAATCAGCAACATTTTTGCACAAAGCCCCATTGACCCCGCGAAATTTACAGCTATTATCCCGCCCGTCGATGGAGGGTGCGATCACGCACCCAGATTGCCTGCCCCTGTGGCGGAATTGGTAGACGCGGCAGACTCAAAATCTGTTTCACCTAGTGAGTGGGAGTTCGATTCTCCCCGGGGGCACCATCGCTTTTTTCCGGTAGATGACATTTAGCAAAACCGCAGGCTCATGTGAGTCTGGTTTTCGCCTTGTATGTTTTGCCGGAGCGGTAACCGATCATTCCAACGTTGTAGTTGATCGTATTCCGCTCAAACTTCCCTTGAAAGTCTCGGTTTTCAGCCATTTTTTGTTGGCATCATAATTGCAATTTTCTGACTCCTTATCAACTTAGGGAGGAAAAAATGCAAAAAGCAAAAATGTTTGTCACGGCTTCCATGATGCTGGGTTTTATCGGGGCAACCTGCGTTGCTTCTGCCGATGAACGATTCACGTCGCCGTTTGGGCCCGATGACCAGATCGGTGCCGCAAACTATCTGACTGCCGAAGTTACCCTTGCCGCGAGCAAGTTGATATCCGAAGGGAAAGTCTACTCGCTTGGTATGGAGATTTCACGTGATACACCGGCATTCGCGCCGCGTGGTGTTGCTGTAACTGTTTTCTCGCCGGGGCAAAGTGGTAACAAGACCCTTGGCAGCAATTCCGGGACATATAACGACGACATGTTCACCGGTTGGCTTGGTGTGGGGACGCAGATTGACGGTTTGGGTCATCTTGGTGATCACCATACTTACTACAATAACAACCATGCCGAAGACATGGTGGCAGCTACGGGCCTGACCAAACTGGGTATTGAGAATGTTCCGCCAATGGCGACGAGGGGTGTGTTGCTCGACGTTGCTGCGATCAAAGGAACCGGGCGGCTCGAGGGTGGATATGTCATTACCCTTGATGATGTACTGGCAGCACAAAAGGCGGCCGGAACTGAAATTCGCAAGGGGGACGTGGTTCTTGTCCATACCGGATGGCTTGATCTGGTTGGACAGGATAATGCACTTTATGGTTCGACCGAGCCTGGCATCGGCTTGGAAGCCGCGGAATGGCTGGCAAAAAAAGGGGTCGTTGCTGTCGGAGCCGACACGTGGGGGCTGGAAGCCGTTCCCCATGAAGATTCGACGGCATTCTTCCCGGTTCACGTAAAACTTTTGGCGGAAAACGGTGTTTATATTCTTGAGAATATCGTCACCAGGGACCTGGCCGAAGATCGGGCGTACGAGTTTCTTTTTGTTCTTGGTCAGGCAAAGCTTAAGGGTGCCGTCCAGATGATCATAAATCCGGTCGCCATTCGTTAAGCCTGTTGCTTGATGTCACAGATCTTTGAGGACCGGCGGCCAGGTGATCAAACATGCCGCCGGTCTTTTTGCCGGGTTGTAAACGGGCGTTTGCAAGCAGCAAAATCGGAATACGCTCCGATAGTTCGCTTCGATATCGCTTGTGGTCATGTCGCGCAGGCATGTTTCAAGTTGCGTGTCAGATAAAGGTCACGGGCCGCAAGATCATCTTCCTGTCATTGTCGAACCACCTGTCCGTCACGGCAGAGCTTCAGGCTGCATTGGTGATGTCGGCTTGGAAAATTGTATTTTCCGGGATGTTAGACGCCGCAGGGGGCGATTCCAGCCCCGATAAATTTCCATTACCCAAGTCAAAAATTGATCACAGTCATACCTTGCGGCCAGCAAGGTTGAGTGTTTCGGGCGTTTCCCGCTGGCTAGGTGGCAAGGTTAAGCAAAAAATATCGAGGAAAATTCGGACAGAAAACGATCTTCTGAAAATTTCTTTGCGGGCGGAAAGCGTTGGTTTTGCAAGCTTACGCGGCGACATTTATGGTTGAAATATATTTCATGTTGACTCCCGAAACGGGATCAATCCAAATGAATGGTAGATATTTCCAGATGTGAAATATCTACCATAAATAACATTATGCGAACCACACCGTGTCCTGGAAAGCCCGGAACTGGTTACGCATTAGGGAGGATAACATGAAAATCAAATCAATGCTGCTGGGAACAGCAGCGGCTGCTTTCTTGACTCTCACTGCGTCTTCGGCAATGGCGCAGGATACTAAAAAAAGCGCATTCCAGTGTGAGCCCGGCGAGCTTTATGCCATGAACGTCATGGTCAGCGGTGTCGAATACTGGTTCCCTGTCTATGAAATGTTCAAGCAGGCTGCGCAGCAGATGGGATGTGACACGGTTTATACCGGCACGCCGGAATATGATGTGAACAAGCAGATTGCGACCTTTGAGCAGGTTCTGGCGCGTCAGCCAGCCGGCATCATGGTTCATCCGATGAACTCTGATCCGTTCATCGCACCGATCAATCGTGCTGTTGAGCAGGGCGTGGCTGTCGTCACCTTTGCCGCAGATTCTCCGAATTCAAAGCGTTCGGCCTATATCACCTCGAACAATGACCGCGAAGGAGCAGCTGCGGCTGATGCTATTGCCGAGGCTATGGGCGGATCCGGTGAATATGCAGTTCTGGAGAATCCCGGGCAGGACAACCATGATCGCCGCGTTTCGGCCTTCATCGCCCGCATGGAAGAAAAATACCCGGATATTAAGCTGGTTGCTCGCGCGGCATCAAACCAAGATCCGACCAAGGCCTATAACGCTGTTCTGACCATGCATCAGGCACACCCGAACCTTGGCGCTGTCTTTATGCCAGAGGCAAACAGTGCACTGGGTGCAGCGCAGGCGGCCATCGAGACCAAGGCAGATATCAAGGTGATGACTGCTGACGTGAATGCCAAGATCCTTGATATGATCAAGGCAGGAGAGGTCTTTGGTTCAATTAACCCTAACCAGGGTATTCAGGGTTACATGGGCTTCATTTCCCTGTTCCTCGCAGCACATCCGGATCTGATTGATCCGATGAATGACTATATGCGGGCTGGTGCCAACCCGATGATGGTTCCCTACATCGATAATGGCTATGCGGTCGTGACTGCAAAGAATGCCGATGACTTCTATTGGGAAGATTATCTGAAACGTCGCGGTACCAAAGGTATCGAAGAATAAGGACATCTAGATCTGGTCGCTATGCCCATGGCGACCAGAAGACCCTTCCTTTCGGTCCTCCCACTTTGATTGGTCGAAAGGAAGGGCTGCCCTTCTTTTCATCGCAAGGCATCCGGTTTTATGCAGCCCATTCTAGAAGTTCACGACATTCATAAATCCTTCGGCCCGGTGCAGGCCCTGCGCGGTGTTCAACTGTCGCTGATGCCCGGCGAGGTCCATGCCCTTATGGGGGAAAATGGTGCGGGAAAATCCACGCTGATGAATATTCTCAGCGGTGTATTCCCGCCTGACCAGGGACGTATCCATTTCAAGGGACGTGACATAGTTCTTTCCGACCCGGCAAAAGCGCAGGCACATGGCATCGGTCTGGTACATCAGGAAATAGCCCTGTGCCCGGACATTTCCGTTGCAGAAAATATCCTGATGGCAGCGACCAACGCGCGTACCTCATTTTTGATGAATGATCGTGAATTGCGCGAACGTGCCAAAAAAGTTCTGGCCGATCTGATGCCGATACCCGTTGATGAAAAAGTCGGAAATCTGCCAATCGCCAGCCAACAAATTGTCGAGATTGCCAAGGCCCTGACCCTTGACTGTGATGTGCTGATTTTCGATGAGCCAACTGCGGCACTGACAGATAGTGAGGCCGAAGCCCTGTTTCGGATCATTGCTGATCTGAAGGCGCGCAATATCGGCATCATCTATATCAGTCATCGCATGGCAGAAATCTTTGCGATTTCTGACCGGATCACGGTGTTCCGGGACGGGACTTTCATTGACACCCTGATGACGGAAGATACCAGCCCTGATGAAGTGGCAACCAAAATGGTTGGCCGCGAAATCCTTCATCAGTTTCCGGCAAAGAACCCTGATCTGAAAAGTGGGATGTCATCGGTCATGTCTGTGCGTGAACTAAGTGATGACGGTTTCCTGAAAGATATCAGCTTTGATTTGCGCGAGGGCGAGGTTCTTGGTCTCGGCGGTTTGATAGGTGCCGGACGCAGTGAACTTGCACATGCGATTTGCGGACTAAGCCGCAAAACCGCTGGATCCGTGGCAATGCGCGGCAAACCTCTGAATATCGAAAGTTATGCCGAAAGTATTCGGAACGGGCTTGTGTATCTGTCTGAAGATCGTAAGGGGTCAGGCGTGTTCCTTGACCTGTCGATTGCTGCAAACATCACGGCCCTTGATCTTCGGCATGTCAGCTCAAAGGGATTTGTGCTCCAGCGCGAAGAGGAAAAACGGGCTGAGGAACTCGGCCGTCTGCTTTCGTTGCGCTGTGCTCATGTCAGTCAGCCGGTATCTGCGCTCAGCGGTGGAAACCAGCAAAAGGTGGCAATCGCCAAGATGCTTTCGGTGCACCCCGATATCATCATTTTTGATGAACCGACCCGCGGTGTTGATGTTGGTGCCAAGAGCGAGATTTACACCATCTTGCGTAATCTGGCGTCCAAGGGGGTCGGGGTTCTTGTTATCTCATCCGAGATGCCTGAGCTGATTGGTCTTTGCGATCGCATTATTGTTCTTCACGAAGGCAGAGTTGCCGGTGAAGTCGAAGATGAAAATATGACCGAAGAAAAAATCATGAAACTGGCTTCGGGGCTTTCCCGCCAGAACGCGGTCGTGAAGGAACGGGAGTTGGTGTCATGACATCGGTCAAGGCCTTGAAACCAGAAACCAAAACGAAAAACGAAACACAGAATGCGGAGGCAACCCAGTTGAACAAGGGTGTGCAAAACCGAATGTTGGGAATTTTCAAAGCGCGTGAAGCGGGGCTTGTTGCCATCATCCTGATTATTTGCATCGCGATGAGCTTTGCCTCGCCCTATTTTCTGACCTGGCAGAATTTCCGGGCCATGTTGCTGTCTTTCTCGATTGAGGGGATTGTCGTGGTCGGGATGACAATTCTTTTGATTGTTGGCGGAATTGATCTTTCTGTCGGTTCGGTCGTGTGTCTGGCCATGGTGATTGGTGGCAAGCTTTTCCTGATGGGGATGGATCCCTGGTCGGCAAGTTTGATTGCAATTCTGGCATGCGGCTTTATCGGCTTCCTTATGGGGCAATGTGTAACCCGCATAGGACTTCACTTCTTTATCGTGTCACTGGCCTTCATGGTCATCGCACGTGGCCTTTCATTGCTGATCACAAAGGGGACGCCGCAATCGCTGTTTACCCTGCCGCCAAGTTTCAAATTTATCGGACAGGGTGATATTGCCGGAATGCCGTTTGTGATCATCCTGTTCTTTGCGCTGGTTGTCTTTTTCGACCTTTTGCTGCGCCATTCAACCATCTTCCGCAAAGTCTATTACACCGGCAGCAACGAAAAGGCGGCGCTGTTTTCAGGGATCAAGACCAAGCGTATCAAGATTTTATGCGCGACCCTCTGCGGACTTTTGTCCGGTGTGGCCGGCGTTGTCTATATGGCGCGTTTCGGTGCCGCGACGCCGCAGTTCGGTATTGGCATGGAGCTTAGCGTGATTGCGGCCGCGGTAATTGGCGGCGCCAGCCTGAATGGTGGATCGGGAACCATCTTTGGTGCGGTTCTTGGTGCGGCTCTTCTGTCACTGGTGACAAGTTCCCTGATCCTGCTTGATGTGCCGGTTTACTGGCAGGACATCATTCGCGGTCTGATTCTTCTGGTCGCGGTTTCGGCAGACCATCTGCTCAATCGCCGCAAACGCAGCGCATCGGCCAAATCGTAATCGCGTCAGGAACAAAAAGAATGACCAACAGTACAGAATTCGAGCGACTGCGACGCCTGCACAAGGTTCTGGTGATGTTCTACGAACAGAACATTTCCCAAGCCAAAATTGCGGAACTGACAGGTTTGTCACACACCACAGTTAACCGGCTGGTGAAGGAAGGCCAGGAGCGCGGACTGGTCGAGATTACCGTCAAGTCACCCTTTGGCAATATGACGGATCTTGGGGCCCTGATCGCGGAAGCGGGACGGATTGAAAACGCGATTGTGGTGCCGGAAGTCTCGACCGACCCCAAGATCACGATCAAGTCTACGGCGGATGCGGCCGCAGCCGCTTTGTTTGAAAAACTTGAAGATGGCATGACCATCGCAATCTCAGGCGGGGTTGGTGTCAGTGCGATTGTCGAGGCAATGAAACCAAAACGTACATATGACGTGACGGTTGTGCCGGGAACCGGCGGGGTTCAGGGAAAATATTACACGGATGTCAATCAGGTTTCGATGGCAATGGCCGAAAAGCTTGGGGGGCGTGCGCTTCAGCTTCATGCACCAATTATCGCGGGTTCACGAGAAGCACGTGACACTTTGCTGGATGTCCGTTCGATCCGTGACGTTTTTGATATTGCCCGCAAGGCCGATATTGCCGTGATGGGTATCGGGTCAGTGCGCGAGAGCACATCAACCTACCTGTCTCTTGATGACGATATCGACCGTGACGAAGTCCTCGCTGCCGGGGCAAGTGGTGAATTGCTGGCGCATCTGATCAGCAAGGATGGCGCCCCGTGCGACTATTCGGGCAATGACCGTGTGGTTGCCCTTACCCTTGATGAATTGCGTCAGATCCCGCACCGCTTTGCCATTGCCAGTGGTCAACACAAGGCAGAGCCGATTGCAGCAATTTTGCGCGGTGATTTCCTGACAACCTTGGCGATCGATGAACAAACCGCCTATGCGGTCAGCGACATACTAAAAGGAGATGCCTGATGGCACAGCTTATTCGTGAAATTGGAAAATCCGGTGTATCGGCATCTGCAATTGGGCTTGGAACCTGGGCGATGGGGGGCTGGATGTGGGGTGGACATGATGATGCCAACTCCATCAAAGCCATTCAGGCGTCAATTGATGCAGGTATCTCGCTGATTGATACTGCACCGGCCTATGGTCTTGGTCGTGCCGAGGAACTTGTTGGTCAGGCCATCGAGGGACGCAGAGACCAGGTGGTGATCGCGACCAAGTGCGGCATGGTCTGGGATACGGACAAGGGCAACTATTTCGTCGATGAACATGACAAGAAAATCCACCGTTATCTGGGGGCAGAGTCTGTCCGTGCCGAACTTGAAAGCAGCCTCAAACGTCTGCGCACAGACTATATCGATCTTTACATCACCCATTGGCAGGACCCAACAACACCAATTGCCGAAACAATGGGGGCCCTTCTTGATCTGAAACGTGAAGGCAAGATCCGCTCAATCGGGATCAGTAATGTGAATGCTGGCGAGATGAAACAGTATCTGGCCGCCGGGCAACTTGATTGCATCCAGGAATGCTACAACATGCTCGAACGTCAGCTTGAAGAAGAACTCGTGCCGCTCTGTCTTGAGAACAATGTGGCCGTGCTGAGTTATTCTTCGATGGCGCTTGGTTTGCTATCGGGCAAGATCGGGCCGGACCGCGTGTTTGAAGGCGATGATCTTCGCCGGGACAACCCGAAATTCTCGGTCGAAAATCGCAAGCTGGTTGCCGATTTCATGAAGGTTCTGCTTCCGATTGCTGATGCGCATAATGTCGAGCCGGGACAAATTGTGATCGCATGGACGATTGCGCAAAAGGGTATCACCTTCTCGCTATGCGGCGCGCGAAATGCGCAGCAGGCCTTGGAAAATGCCCGCGCCGGTGAAATCGTGCTGTCTTCTGATGAACTTGCAATCATTGACCAGGCAATTGCGGCCCATCTTGGCCCAGTCGCACGTGCGGCCTGATTGACAATAAGATGACACAGAATTCTCAGGATAAAACAATCCCGAAACGGGCCACCGTTGTTGTGGTCGGGGGCGGGATCAACGGGATCAGTGTGTTCCGTGATCTGGCCTTGCAGGGGATCGATGTTGTGTTGCTGGAACAGAGAGATTTCTGTTCCGGTGCAAGTGCGGCACTTTCGCGCATGGTTCATGGTGGATTGCGCTATCTGGAAAATGGCGAGTTCCGGCTTGTCCGGCAATCCCTGCAAGAACGCGACCTTCTGTTACGCAATGCACCGCACTACGTATTTCCGTTGCCGACGCTGGTGCCGATTTTTGATGTCTTTAACGGGTCAATGGCATCTCTGAAACGTTTCATTGGTCTTGGAAGCGGGCCGTCGCGGAGATCCGCGATGATGATCAAGATAGGCTTGATGCTTTATGACTGGTTGTCGCGCAAAAGCCGCACCATGCCAGCCCATCAATTCGTCTCGCGCAAGAAACTTCGTGCGATGACCCCTGATCTTTCGCCGGACGCCAAGTTCGGGGCGATCTATTATGATGCTTGGGTCAAGTATCCGGAACGTCTTGGTGTCGAGATGATCCTTGATACGCAAGAAGCCTGTCCGAACGCCAGTGCGCATTCCTATATCGCGGTCGAAAAAGTCGAAGGTCAAAATATCCACTGGCGCGACCGCCTGACCGGCGAGACCGGTACGATTGCCCCCGATCTGGTTGTTAATGCAACCGGTGCCTGGGTTGATTTCACTAATCTGGCCTTATCTGGCGGACAGGAAAACGACACGCCACGCTTTGTCCGCGGGACCAAGGGATCGCATCTGATGATCCGTAACAAGCAGCTGGCCGCTGCTTTGGATGATCAGATGGTTTACTACGAGAATGCTGACGGACGGATCTGCATTGCCTTTAATTATCTTGGTGTCTCACTGGTCGGTTCGACAGATATCCTGATTGATGATCCCGAACTCGCGCGCTGCGAACAAAGCGAAAAGGACTATATGCTTGACGCGTTGCGTTTTGTTTTTCCTGAAATCGAGATCAGTCAGGACGATATCGTTCATGTCTTTACCGGTGTGCGGCCATTGCCCGTCAGTGATGCGGATGCTACCGGCCGGATCAGTCGTGATCATTCGCACCGCGAACAGGAACCTAATGACAAACGTGATTTCCCGGTCATCAGTCTGATTGGCGGGAAGTGGACAACATTTCGCGTATTCGGCGAAGAAATTGCCGATGTGGTTTTGAAGCGTCTGGGACGCAAACGCCAATGCAGCACAAGCCATCTGCGTATCGGAGGCGGTCGTGATTTTCCGAATTCCGAGAGCGATCTGGATGACTGGGTCGGGGCTGAACTGATTGATCTGACAATTGATCGCCCGACCCTTGAACGCCTTGCCGAACGTTATGGCAGCCGGGCTATAGAGATCGCGCGTTTTTGCCAGTCGGGTCCGGATGCTCAACTTGTCGCAGCATCAGCATATTCCCGTCGCGAGATCGAATTTCTGATCCGTAATGAAAAAGTGCGCAGCCTTTCCGACATCTTGTTACGCCGCACAGGCATCGGTTTGGAAGGTGGGATCACACAGCCTTTGATTGATGAAATCGGAACGCTGATGTCTGGCGTGCTGGGTTGGACCGCATCCGAACTTGAACATCACAAACAGTTGCTGGGTGAAGAGCTCGGCAAAAAACACAGCATTGTCTGAAGAATGAACCGGGCAATCCGGTCAGAGGAGGAAACATGTTCGTATCGAAAAAAGTGCGCTTGAACCGTTTGATGAAAAACGGCCGTTGTCTTGATGTCGCCATTGACCATGGTGTTTGTAATGAACCCAGCTTCATGCTCGGTCTCGAAGATGTGCAGTCGGTGGTTAACACACTGGTTGATGCGCGGCCCGATGCCATTCAGATGAATTACGGGCAATCCGACCTGTTGCAGACATTGCCGGGGGAAAACCGCCCGGCACTGGTGATGCGTGTTGATATGGGTAATCCATATAACAAGGAACGCCATCGTTCGATGTGGGCGGTGATGCAGAACGAAAGTGATCCGATCCTGCCGGCATTGCGGATGGACGCGGCCTGTGTCGTGGTCAATCTGTTCATGCTTCCGGACGAACCAGACCTGTTCCGTCAGTGTGTGCAGAATATTTCGAAGCTTGGCAATGATTGTGAAAAATATGGAATGCCATTGATGATCGAACCGCTTGTCATGCAGCCGAACAGCGCACGCGGCGGATATCTTGTCGATGGAGATACAGAAAAAGTCACGACCCTGGTACGTCTGGCCCGTGAAATGGGTGCCGATATCATCAAGGCGGACCCGACGGACGATCCTGAGGACTTCCACCATGTTGTTCAGGCCGCGCGTTGTCCGGTTCTGGTCCGCGGTGGTGGCAAGGCCGATCTGCGAACTGTGTTTGACAATTCTGCGGCCCTGATGGCGCAAGGGGCTCACGGCATGGTTTATGGTCGCAACATCTATCAACATGATAATCCCAAGGCGGTCGTCGCGGCCCTGATGGCGATGATTCACGACGGAGCCGACGGGGCCAAGGCGTGGGATATCTATTCCGGGTTCGAAGGTTAAGCTGATGGCGCGCTATTTTCTTGGAATTGATGCGGGCAATACGGTGGTCAAAACCGTGCTGTTTGATGCCGCTGGCAGAGAAGTTGCCCATGCCTCCCGCGAGGCTGTGTCACATTGTCCTGCCCCGGGGTTTGTGGAACGTGACATCGACCAGTTACGTAATGACCTTTTGGAAGTGGTGGCGGAAGTCATCAGGAAATCCGGTGTCAATACATCCGATATTGCCGCAATCGGCAGCGCCGGGCACGGCAATGGATTGTATCTTCTGGGGGCGGAAGGCAAAGCGCTTTTAGGGGTTCAGTCCCTTGATACACGCGCAAACGGGCTTGTTGATGATCTGACCCGTGATGGTGTTGGGGATATAAGTTATCCGATTTCCGGGCAGCGTCCCTGGGTCTCGCAGACACCGACCTTGCTTGCCTGGGTCAAGCGCGAACGCCCGGATATTTATGGGGACACCCGCGCAGTTTTGTTGTGCAAGGACGTGGTGACACATGCGCTGACCGGGGTACTGGTCAGTGATATTTCCGACATGGGCGGATGCGGAATGTTGCGTATGCCCGAGAATATATACGACGATGATTTACTTGATGCCTTTGGCATTCTTGATGCGCGGGACAAACTGCCGCGTCTTGCGCATCCAAGCGAGATTGTTGGTCATGTCACGGCGGAGGTGGCGGCTAAAACCGGCCTTTGTGTCGGAACCCCGGTTGTTGCAGGCTTCTTTGACGTGATTGCAAGTGCACTGGGATCGGGTGTTGCTCGTCCGGGACAGGCATCAATGATTGTCGGCACATGGAGCATTAACCAGATCATCCTCGAGAATATCGATTTCCAGAGTGAGAACGAAATTTTCATGTCATCTGGTTATGCGGATGGTCGCTTCATGTCGATTGAGAGTTCGGCGACGTCTGCGGTTAATCTGGAATGGCTGGTTCGGGAATATCTTGAGCATGATGCCGAAGTCGTAAATGGCAAATCACCATTTGACCTTGCCAATGAGCTGGTTGCCCAAAGCAAATTTGGTCTGGATGGCCCCTATTACCATCCGTATCTGTATGGTGCACCATGCAACGGTACAGCCCGTGCAGGATTCTTTGGTGTCGGTGGATGGCATGGGCGAGGCGATATGTTGCGTGCCATTTACGAAGGTGTGACCTTTGCGCATCTTCAACATATGCACAAGTTACGGGCGACCGGTGCTCATTTTGACAAGATCATTCTGTCGGGTGGCGGAGCGCGCAGTACAATCTGGCCTCAAATTATTGCCGATATTCTTGAGCTGCCCCTCAGTGTTGCGAAATGTCAGGAGACAGGTGCGCTCGGCGCGGCAATGGCTGCTGCTGTTGGTGTTGGTATGTATCATGACTACGATCAGGCAGCAGACAGCATGGTCAGGATGGACCGTCATTACAGCCCCGCCCTAGAAGCAAGCGAGATCTATCGCAAACGCTTTGCAATGTGGCGTGATCTGGAAGCGGCGATGCTGCCATTCTGGTCACGGTTTGCTGCGGCAAACGCCTGATTTCAGATATTCAGCCCCCTGTTGCGACAGTGTGTGACAGGGGGTCTTTCACCTGAAAATTCGACAAAAGACTGTTCTGACTTATGAACAGGGGCGTCGTCATGCCTGTCCCTTTGCGGAGACAACAGATGTCTTTCGATAATTCTTCTTTTGATTTCATCATTATCGGTGCCGGATCCGCGGGATGTGTATTGGCCAACCGGCTCAGTGCAGATCCGAATAACCGCGTTCTGCTGATCGAGGCAGGGGGGAAAGACAATTATCCCTGGATACATATTCCGGTGGGTTATCTGTTTTGTATTGGAAACCCCCGAACAGACTGGCTCTATGAAACTGCGGCGGAAAAAGGACTGGGGGGACGGTCGATTGCCTATCCGCGTGGCAAGGTTCTTGGTGGATGTTCGTCCATCAACGGCATGATCTATATGCGAGGCCAAGCCGCAGATTATGATCGCTGGGTTGTTGAGGGAGCAACAGGTTGGGGCTGGGACGATGTACTGCCCTATTTCATCAAATCGGAGAATTATCACAGTCCGTCAAACGCTCATGGCAGTGACGGGGAGTTGCGGGTTGAAAAACAACGCCTGCGTTGGGACGTGCTTGATGCTGTGCGTGATGGTGCCGAGGAACTCGGCATTCCAAAAACGGACGACTTCAACGGAGGCAGTAACGAAGGATCGGGATATTTCGATGTGACCCAGAAACGCGGCGTGCGCTGGAGTGCTGCCCGTGCTTTTCTGAAACCGGTGATGCATCGCCCGAACCTTTCAGTTTTGACCAAGGCAACTGTTGTCAGGCTTGAATTTGATGGCACCGTTGTGCGTGGTGTGCAGTATGAACGTGGTGGCAAAACCGAGTTTGCATCTGCAAATTGTGAAGTAATCCTGAGCGCGGGTGCTATCGGAACGCCGCACATTCTGAAGGTCTCGGGCATTGGGCCGACACAAGAGCTGCGCAATCATGGAATTGAGGTCAAACACGACTTGCCCGGCGTTGGCGAGAACCTTCAGGATCACCTGCAAATACGCACAGCATTTCGGATAACGGGTGCAAAGACACTTAATGAAATGCAGTCCACCCTTGTTGGCAAAGCCAAAATCGCATTGGACTACGCGCTACGCCGTCGTGGTCCGATGGCAATGGCACCCAGTCAGCTTGGTATTTTTACGCGATCCGACGGGCGCTATGAAACGCCCAATATCGAATACCATGTGCAGCCCTTATCGCTCGATAAGTTCGGTGCGCCTTTGCATGACTTCCCGGCCATCACGGTTTCGGTATGCAATCTGCGGCCAACCAGTAAGGGACGCGTGACACTGACCTCTTCTGATCCGCATGCGGCTCCCCACATTGCCCCGAACTATCTTGGTACCGATCTGGATCGGGAAGTCTCGGTGCAATCAATCCGTCACGCCAGAGCCCTGATGGCAACAAAGAGTATGGCGCAATATTGCCCGGTCGAGTTTGCACCAGGTGCCGAAGTTACTTCTGACGAGGCCTTGGCAGATGCAGCAGGCAAGGTCGCAACCACGATCTTTCACCCGGTCGGCACGGCAAAGATCGGCCCCAAAGATGATCCGATGGCGGTCGTTGATGATCAGCTTCGTGTGCGCGGGGTGGAAAATTTACGGGTTGTTGATGCCTCCGTTATGCCTTCAATCGTCTCGGGCAACACACATGCGCCCGTTGTCATGATTGCCGAGAAAGCAAGTCAACTAATCATCGGGGGATAGCGGGATGTGCAACGTGTCAGATTATTCTTGGGGTTGACCATCGTCAAGGTCAGCTTCTTTGATTGCGATATAGTGGCCCGACAACAATGCATTGAATTGCTGACTCCCCGAAATTGCAATGTATTGTAGGGCTGCGCTTTCCGTCGCAGCCCTTCTTTTTTGATTTTTGTCGGGGTGGTGTGGTTATTCGGCGCGTTGCCCCAATGTGCTGCGCAATTCTGCACCCGGTAAACCGTGCAAGAAACCGTCAGAGAATGCCATCTGCAGAGGCATCTCCTGAAGGTTCCGGCGTAGCTCGCCAGCATCAATTTTACGATCGAGCAACTGACGATAGAGTTGTGCAACTTCCATCATGTCCAGGCTATGTGGTGACAGGCGGAATGCACTGACACCGGCATCCTGCAACTCTCCGATATTGTCAGAGAGTTCTACATAGTGGTTGGATAATGTCTGCAAGCCATTAACTGCGAGAAATGGCGTATCGTCGAGTGTTGCGACTTCCATGCCATCAAGCTGTTCACCGCAAACATATCTGCAACCGTCCTTGTGCAGGCCTTGCGCGCGCGCAGAATAACAACGCGCGGAAATAGCCAAAGGCATTCGACCAAACACCTGAACTTCAATTTCTGCAGATTTGCGCGTTTCGCACAGTTGCGAGATTGACGATAAAGGCAACTCCCAGGGAAGCGAAATACGCTTTGCCGCCCGGCTCTCGAAATATGAAAACGTGCTTTCGTTATAGATATTGATATAGGGACCGATGACATGCGGACGATCTGCAAGCAAGCCAGCTGCTGAAATATCATTGGCCTCAATAAGCAGATCCGGCATCTGGGTGATTTCGTTTATCAGTGCGTTTTCGCGACTGTTCATCACCAGCGCAAGTGTTGAGAAAACAACCTCCTTGCCAGCCCGCTGGAGGCGTTCAATAACATCTGGCAGATGCTTGTCAAAAAATGGCATGCGTTTGGCGCAGACAACTTCTCCGACATGGACTGTGTCAATGTCTGTCTCATCGGCAATCTGTGCATAAAAATCACGTTTCCGGTTTTCGTCCCAGTGAAAGAGAACGGGACCCATAATAAGTCGTGACTTTGTCATTGCCAGCCTCTCCGGTATGCGCCTGTAGTATCGCTTTGTCCTTCGCTAAGGGTATTCAGACTTGTTTGCTCGACCAGCTTGCCTTGGGCAATCCGGTCAAGAGATGCTCGAAAGGCACTGACAACCTGGGAAATATAGGCCTTCCCGCGTTGGCGCCCCTCAATCTTCAGGGCGGTGACACCCGCCTTTGCCAGTTCAGGCAGCATTCCGGTGACATCCAGACTGGTTGGTTCCTCAAACAGATATCCCGATTTGTCCATGGCGCGAAAACGGCCTTTGCAAAGGGTCGGATAGCCGACCTTCTCGTCCTGATCGTAAATATTGATTGTAAAGTCACCCAGTCGGGAAACCGTCATATCGTCGCGTTCCTCATAGCGGACATGGGCGGCGGGTGAACATACGCCATTCATATTCGGGCTTTCGCCGGTCGCATATGACGATAGTGAACAACGACCTTCCGCCATCACACACATGCCACCAAAGGCAAAGACTTCTGTCTCAACCGGGATGCGGCTGTTGAGATATGCGATTTCCTCAAGTGAAAGAACGCGTGGCAAAACGACACGGCGAACAGCAAACTCCCGATGGTAGAATTTGATCGCCTCTTCATTTGAAGCCGATGCCTGAACTGAAAGGTGAAGTCTGGCATCCGGATGGCGGTCCCGCGCATACCGCAACAGGCCAATATCTGCGAGAATGATGGCGTCAACACCAATTGCCACAGCATCATCGATTGCAGCATGCCATATGTGTTCGATACCGGCCTGCGGATAGGTGTTGCAGGCAAGGTAAACATGCACATCATGTTTGTGGGCGTGTTCGACAGCGTTGCGAAGTTCGTCGCGCGAAAAATTCAGGCCCGGAAAGTTGCGGGCATTCGTCGCATCGCGGAAACCGCAATAAACAACATCTGCACCGGCATCGACGGCGGCATGAAGACTGGCAGGTGTCCCTGCCGGACAAACGAGTTCCATATCGTTCCTCTGACTGGCTTAGGCTATTTGTGATCGGGAAGGGCAAAGTCGTCTTTGGCGGACACCGCCGGGGAATATTGCGTTCGGCGACTGCTGCGCTGCACGGATTTTTCGAGCCGGGCAAGTGCCTCTGCTTGCTGACTGGCACGCTTCTCCAATCCGCCAAGGCGTTTCTCGATTGACGATGTCAGTGTCGCGGCCGTGCGATTCATATCGTGTTGCAGTTGCTTATAAAGTGTTTCAGCAAGGCCAAGCATGAGGCGCGCAACCGGGTTGGCAATGCCAAAGCTGTTACTGACTGCAGAACGAAGATCAATTTCCTCACCATCAAGGGCATTGCGCAGGGCCACGACCAGATCGGTACGCCCTTCAATGCGCAGGGTGCGCGAAAAGAACAGGGCGTCGCCATCAGATTTGCCCTGAAGGAGTTCCAGTAACGCAGGCAGGGGCCCGAAAATCCGGGCGGCAACCGGTTCTGGCGTCTGGTTTGTGACGGGGCGAAGTTCAGGGTGCTCCGGATCAATTTTCAGATAGAACTTCAAATCAAGATCTGTGGGAGCAATGAGCAAGGCGAAACTTTCGCGTTCCGCCACCCGTTCGAACACCGCTTTGTGTTGCCGGTGCATTGTTGCCATCGCATGGCGGCAGATTTGCTCAGTCAGAGCTTTGGGAGCATTCCGTATTAACGGACTGGCCAGCAGAAAAGGGGTGAAAGACGGATAACTTCCTGACACGTGATGCTCCGGTACTTTTGTTGGCCGAAGTATCGCGCGGGCTCTCGGGTTTGTGGTTGATGTCTGTCAAATCCTCGTCAGGTTTGGATTTTTACAACTTTCAACAATGGTTCATGGCATTGGTTGGCAGGGAAAGATTCTCAAAGAGAAAGTTTGGAATTTTTGCCGTAACTGGAATTTGACCATCGTCAACGTGACATCGTGTGCCGGTATTACACTCCTGATGGTTGATTGGCAGCCAAGTGGGAAGGAAAACCGTATGCAGCCGGATTTACGTAATGCTGGAACACCCGTTACACCAGATGATCTTCTCAATCAGACGATAGGTGCATTGGTTGCCTGTTTTCCGGGGGCAACATTGGTCTTTCGCCATCACCATATCGGGTTTTGCTGTCATGCCGGGCAGACATTAGCCGAACTGGCCAACAAGAAAGATATCAATGCCCATCTTGTTGCAGAAGAACTTTGCAAGCTTCCCAAAGGGCCGATAAATCTGCCTGACCTGCATGATACGGATGCCTTCATCAATTTCATTCTGGATCGATATCATCAGGTACACCGGGACGAACTTCCTGAATTGATTGTGCTGGCCCGCAAGGTTGAAGCTGTCCACGGTGATCATCCGGAAGCCCCGGTTGGGCTGGCAGACGAATTATGTGCGATTGCCGAAAATCTTGATCTGCATATGAAGAAGGAAGAAGCTGTTCTTTTCCCGGCAATGCGTGAGATGCGTAAAAATGGTGCGATATCTGCCGCATTGGCTTTGCCGATCCACTGTATGCGAGAAGAGCATGATGATCATGCCGAGGCCGTTCATCGACTTCATAAGCTGACAAATAATTGTCAGCTCCCCCAAGGCGTATGCGGTTCCTGGCGTGCATTATATAGTGGCACGGGTAAACTCATCGAGGATCTGGTTGCGCATATGTATCTGGAGAACGCGATACTGTTTCCGCAGTTTGAGTGAAGATCTCATATCCAGATGACAGATCGAGCGGCCCGATTTGATTTTGGCTGTGGACCAAAGCTCTCGCGTTGCCGAATCTTTTCCGGTCTGTTTTTATCGTCGTTCGAGATTTTAGCTAACGGGTGACGCGTCTCTGATCGGGAAAATACGCAAATACGGATATAAAGCGCGTTCAAATGACGCCCGGTGGGTGAAAGAATTGCCGAAAAATGACCGGAATGAATGCTTTTCCGATTTTCTGTCATTTTTCTGCAAAAAGGTATTTACAGGTCTGTATTGGGGCCCTATAACCCGCCTCCACCGACGGGGTGCGGCGCTCTTGGAATGAG
>NZ_JAYMEA010000004.1:0-322277 GCF_037027285.1 Thalassospira sp. CH_XMU1448-2 | reverse complement strand
ACCGAAGCCCTGAACCGTCCGGACCGTGTCGCTCATTCCAAGAGCGCCGCACCCCGTCGGTGGAGGCGGGTTATAGGGCCCCAATACAGACCTGTAAATACCTTTTTGAGAAAAAAGTGCATTTAATCGTCTTTTTTACAAATAACGTTGATTTTCAATCCATTAGAGATATCGCGCCATCCAACCACAACAATCAGAACCACACGGCAGACGGACCATTGGTTGAAAAAACGCGCTAGAACGCCTGCTTCAAGCCCGAAAGACGGGATTTACCCCCTGCCCATCCGGCACAGAAATCAATGGTGATTCGCATAAACCATCCACATATCTTCTGATGCAGTGCCAAAATCAGGAGCCGAACATACATATATATGTCGCCCGAACTCCCTGCAGGCAGTAGGTTAAAGGTAACACCGACAAAATGGTGCAAAAGCGAATATGTGAACCTTTCCTTTACATTATGCCGTAATGATAGGCGCAGACATCTATGCCCGATCACGGAATACGGGCATCAGGGGACCGAGGGAAGATCATGAGACTGCGACAATATCTTATATGTGCTGCTGCGATTGCAGGGCTTTCACTGGCGGGATGTTCCGGTAACAACCTTGTACCCAATACGACGTCCGATGGCAGCAACTCGGGCAAAGGGGGACAGCCTGTACCGTCCTTCACCCAGTTCACTGATATTCCGATGCCATCGAATTCGTCACTGGATATGGATCGAAGCATCATTTTCGGGGCATCCGATGCCTGGCATGGGCGCCTTGTCCTCAATGCCGGTGGCTCTCAGGCCCAGATGTATGATTTCTATGAACGCGAAATGCCGAATTTCGGCTGGAGCAAGGTCACCGTGGTACGTGCCGATATTTCGGTCATGGTCTATGACCGTGAAAACCGCGTTGCGACCATCAAGCTTACAGGCGGTTCGTTTGCTGGATCCGTTGTCGATATCACGGTTTCGCCGAAAGGTTGATCAGCCGCACATCGCAAAACAGCAAAAAATAAAGGGTGCCATCGGGCACCCTTTTTTACTGGTCGCATCAGATTGCTGATCGCCTAGCGCGTCCCGAACAGACGGTCGCCCGCATCGCCCAGTCCCGGCACGATATAAGCTTTTTCATTAAGCTTCTCGTCAAGGCCGGCGGTATAGATCGGAACATCAGGATGCGCATCCTGAAAGACTTTGACACCTTCCGGGGCGGCAACCAGCGCCATGAAGCGGATATCCTTGTCGGCAACACCGTATTTATTAAGCGTATCGATCGCGGCCACAGCCGAATTGCCGGTTGCCAGCATCGGGTCGACCAGAATGAAGGTACGGCCTTCGACTTCGGGCAGCTTGACCAGATATTCGACCGGCATATGGGTTTCGGGGTCACGATAAAGACCGATATGGCCGATACGGGCCGACGGCATCAGTTCGATCAGGCCATCAGCCATCCCCGAACCTGCACGCAGGATCGGCACAACGGCGAGCTTGCGGCCCTGAATGATCGGTGCCTTCATCGGGCAAATCGGCGTCTGGATGTCTTCGAAACTCACAGGAAGTTCGCGGGTAATTTCATAGCCCATCAGAAGCGCGATTTCCTTGAGCAATTGCCGGAAGGTTTTGGTCGAGGTTTCGACCTTGCGCATGTGGGTCAGTTTATGCTGGATCAGCGGGTGGTCCAGAATGTGAAGGTTCGGGAAATCCTTGTGCGTGCTCATATTTGCCAGCCATCCTGTCTTGGGCGGCAGCCATCCGCATTCGGGGCCGCCTCTGTATTTCAGCATTATTTCAGCTCTGGGCCTACCGCCTAAAGGCTTTGTCCAGTGATGGCAAGTAGAATGCCGCAAACAGGGGACAAAAACAAACCCGTTAACGGCAAAATTGCCATTGCCCCCGATCTGTCCAACCAGACCGCACGCCCGGAACGTTTTGAACAAACACAAAACGGGGCGATACATTTCTGCATCGCCCCGCCAGATCATTTAAAGATCACTTTATATATGTATGGGTCTAGTTGACTTCGCGGTCATTGGGCTCGGCCCGGACCGGGAACCCGTCAAGGGCATGATCTTTCTTGATTTTGGCCGCGTCATCACGGGCTTCCTTCAGCGTCGCGAACTTGCCGATACGCACGTAATACCAGGCACTGTCATCAGCAGCCCCGCGTACGACCACCGCGACCGAAAGCCCCTTCTTGCGCAGTTCTTCTGCACGCTGGCTGGCATTTTCGTGCACCTTGAACGCACCGACCTGAACCGAGAACGGCGTTTCACCGTTGGTTGCAACTTCACCAGCACTTGCCGGTGCCGCCGCAGGTTCGGCTGCCTTGGCCGTTTCAGCCACAGGCTCTGATGCCTTGGGTGCCGGGGGCGCCGGGGGTGCCAAAGGTGTTGGGCCGACTTCGGCCGATGTGGCCGCGGTTTTTTCTTCGACGACCGGCGCAGCAGGCGCGTCCCCTGCATCACGGGATTCGGCGACATCACGAATTTCAGGAGCGGAAAGAGTCCCCGTCTCTTCCAGATTAGCAGATGCGGTCATTTCAGATGCCGCATCAACTGCTTCACCGGTTGTTTCCGCGACGTCCTTTTGTGCTTCATCGACAGCATCGTCGAGGGCTTCGCTACGCTGGGCGATCAGAGCCCCAACCGGGTCATCGCTTTGATTGGCGATCTCGGCGGCAGGTGCCGGAGGTTCGGTCTGCGGGACCGGTTCGGAAATCACAGCGGGCTCTTCGGGGGCGGTTGCAAGCATTTCAACCGGCGCCTTTTCGATTGAGGCACCTGGCGCGCCTTCATCGGAATCCATAAACAGTCCTGCGCCCACCAGCATTCCGGCAAAGAACAGGACCAGACCAAGCATACCGGCCCCTGTGACAAGGCCAAGAAGGGTTTTGCGATCCATATCAGCTATCCGTGCATTAAAGTTTTGCCGATCACCAGCGCGAAGTCCTGCGCGCCCGTTGCCATCACCATGCCCGTCACGGCCATAGATAAAGGCCGGTAGCGGCGCGTCCTTTTGCTCGGGTTCAGGTTGCTGATCCGGCTCGGGCGTCGCATGCAAATCGGGTTTGTTGGTTTGGTCTTCGCCAACCATGAACTTGGCCATCCTTCACGACATCATTGTGACTATCGTTTTGTAACCGCCAGCACGTTTATAAAACGCTAAAGCCGTTCAATCGCCAACACTGCACTTTATATAGAGCAAAGTTATGGCAGGCCCGGTCAGGGATTCAGCAAGAAAAGACGGATCGGAAATCATGGCAAAAAAAGGAGGGCTGGTATTAAGCCCGGCATTGTCCCGCACAATAAACCGGATACCAGCCCCCACAAGTGAGAGAGATCGACCTTCGGGGAGAGAGAGAGTCCCGAAGATAATGGTCATCAGGCACGCCATGTCAGCCTGATGACCGGTCGCAAACGACATCGCCGTCTGCATTTGACAAAAACAGTCATAGAGCATCCAAAATGCAATTGCAAACGATTATCACACACATTCGCAAACTTTTTCCCTGAATTTCAAACCATTGGCTTTTCTCGCGCCCTGATTGACACCATCTAAAAGAGAACATCCCCCATTCAAACACATGAAAATTGCAGAATTTACCGCAGGTTTTAGCGGTTTCTTTCAACTAAAAGATTGTTTTCCAATTTCAGCTCTGTTTGGATCATGAAAACTACTCTCAAGAAGTAGACCAGGTGGGAGCGAGACACCGAGACAAGACAAAAAGAAAAAAACGGTTTGCTCTGGAGTGATGAATATGACGGGAGATAAAGCCGCAAAGACGGCTATTGCAGGAGGTGCAACCAGCCTTCTGACGTTACGGCGTATTTTGCTTGTAACGGGGTTACTGGTTTCAGGTGCTGTTACATGGATGCTGCTTTGGACGGGAGATACCTATCGCAATTTTGCTGTTGAAACGCTGAATAACTCGGTCAGCGGAACGGTCAATTTCTTTGTCGGATCGCGTGTGGCGGCCGACTATGCCGACAAAATCACACCAATTGCCAATGAATGGTCACGTCTTGGCAGTCTGGTGAAAAGCTATCAGGAAAATGACCAGACACGCATGAAGGCAGAGCTCGATATTCTGTCAAATGCGCGCGAGGTGGTTCAGGGCGATATCAATCTGATTGACGCCATCGCCTATGACCAGGACTTCAACCAGCTCGCCACATCAAAGGCCAATCTGGGATCGAGCGCGACAGATGATGCCGACGTCAAAGCCTTTTTGACAGGTCGAGACAAGGGTGAAGCCCGCAAACCGGCAAGCTTCATGTGGACCACGCCCGAAGGCCGCCCGGTCTTCAGCCTGATCCTGCCGGTCGGCGGTTTCCGCGCGGTTGGCTATCTTGAAGTGATCACCGATCCGCTGCCCACACTTGCAGGAATTGGCAAGGTTCTGGGCGGGAATTTCCAGATTCTCGATAAATCCGGTGCCGTGCTTTTTGAAAGCCTTGAAGACGGTGCTGCCGATGAGGGCGGTGTGACCCTTCCGGCAACAGAAGATGCACAGGAAGGTATAGCTGCCCCTGAAAGCGGAACATCTGAAGGTGCCAAGGACAGCATATCGGCAACACACCGCGCGGCTGTTGACGTTGCCATCAGTGACGGTCGCGGCGGAATATGGGCCGAAGCGGTGTTTGACCGCGATATTTCGGACTTCTATGCCCAGACAGATGATCTTCGGACATTGTCGATTGAAATCCTGATCGGAGTGCTGCTTGCCGCATGGATTGCCGGCTGGGTTCTGTTGCGAACGACGGTATTTCGCAATCTGCGGGCCTTTGCCCGTGCCATGACGTCGATTTCCGAAGGCGACACCAATGTCAGTCTGCCACAGGTCGGCAGTGACGAAATCGGCGAGATGAAGAAAGCCCTGATTGCGCTGCGGTCCTCGGTACGTCAGGCATTGATCCTGCAAAACATGGTCGAACACACCCCGACCATGACTGCATTGATCACGCCAGACGGCGACGTCGGATACCTTAATGCCAGCGCCCAAGACTATGTTGGTGGCACGGCAAGCACGGTTTCGGGGGATTTCCTTGAACTCGGAACGGACTTCCAGTCCCGCCTGTCCAATCCCGATAACCTGCCCTTTACCGAAATCATCCGTAACAAACGCGATTATCTTGAAATTCTGGCAGCCCCGGTTCGGGATAAGGATAATGCGCTACTGGGCACCATGCTGGCATGGAATGCGGTGACCGAACGTGAGGAAAGCAAGATCGCCGTCACCGAAATGATGGCCGAGGTTGCCCGTGTTGCCCAATCGGTAACCGAGCAGTCCGAAGGCCTTCTTGAACTTGCCAGCGAGTTGACCGACCAGTCGCAAAATACGGTTCAGCAATCTGGCGGGGCGCTTGATGTATCGCGTGAAGCCGCATCAAACACCCAGAATGTCGCCACCGCGGTCGAGGAACTTTCATCCTCGATTGCCGAGATCAACCGTCAAGCATCCGAGGCATCCGATGTGACCGGACGGGCACAGAAGGAAGCCGAGGAAAGCCAGCGCAATATCGGATCGCTTGAAAAGGCCAGTTCCGAGATCGGCTCGATCATTGATCTGATCAACGATATCGCGCATCGCACCAAGCTTCTGTCGCTGAATGCGACAATCGAGGCAGAACGTGCCGGTGAACTTGGCAAGGGCTTTGCCGTCGTGGCCAACGAGGTCAAATCGCTGGCCGATCAGACTGCAAGTGCGACCGGGCAGATTGGCGATCTGACCACAGCAATCCAGCAGGAAGTCCAGAAAGCCGCCCAGTCGATCAGTACGGTTGGAGACGTCATCCATCAGGTCAATGACATCCAGTCGACCATTACGCATTCGGTCGATGAACAGCGCCGCGCAACGAGCGAAATTTCCGAAAACGTTCAGCGCATTGCCGAGGGTGCCGGTTCGATGGATGAGATGATCCGCTTTGTAAATGAAGGGGCATTGGGGACCGGGCGCAATGCCCAGGACCTTAATACCGCAAGCCATCAGCTTTCCGAGATGGCGCGCAACCTTTCTGACCGGATGCGGGAATTTAGCGAACGCATGAAGCTGACCTGATCAGAGGCTGGTATCGTTCCGGCAAAAAGGGCGGCTCCATCAGAGCCGCCCTTTTCTATTAATGCCAGTGATTACATCGCGCGCCTAGCTTGCGATTGATTTCGAGGCAATTTCATAAAGATCGCGCGAGATTTCCGGCTTGGCCAGAACGCGTTCGAGTGCCGCCTTCATCAAGCTCGCACGTTCACCATCATATTTCGCCCATGTGCCCAGCGGTGCACACAGGCGTGCGGCAACCTGCGGGTTGATGTCATCAAGTTCGATCAGACGATCAGCATAGAATTCATAGCCCGATCCGTCCTTGGCGTGGAAGGCGCGCGGATTGCCCATGGCAAATGCGCCGATCAGTGAACGGACCTTGTTGGGGTTGCGCATGGTAAATGCCGGATGGCTCATCAGATCCTTGATACGTGCAAGCGTATCGTCGCGTGATGACACGGCCTGAAGGGCAAACCATTTATCAAGAACCACACCATCCTTGGCAAAGCGTTCCTCGAAATCGGCAAGCGCCTCTGCCCGGCCCGGATGATCAAGATTGTTCAGCACCGAAAGAGCGGCCATCTGATCGGTCATGTTGTCAGCCGTGCGATATTGTTCTGCGGCAAGATCTGCATATTCGCCCTTCTCGCTTGCCACCAGATAGGCAAGCGAGGCGGCACGCAGCGCACGCTGCCCTGCCGAGGTTGCATCCGGGGTAAAGGCCGCGTTCGAGGCATTCTGATGGTAAGTGTTGGCAAGATCGCCCATCAGACCGAGACCGATACGCTTGCGAAGCGCCTTGCGGACCTGATGGATGGCTTCGGGGTTTGCCGGTTTGCGTTGCTCGGACAGGAATTCCTCGCCGGGCAGCATCACGGCATCGGCGCGAAACGCCTTATCAAGGTCATCATTCATAAGCGTTGCGCCCATCGCCGCGATAAAGGACGCGACACCGTCGCCCTGCGCATCAAGGGCGGCATCGGCATCGCCACCATTTTCCTCATATGCGGTAATGGCCGACAGCATCAGGCGGGTTGCATATTTCTGGCCTGCTTCCCAGCGATTGAAGGCATCGGAATCATTGCCCATCAGGAAGACCAGTTCTTCATCAGGCTGATCGGTCATGACATTGACCGGGGCCGAGAATCCCCGGTTAAAGGACACTACCGGCTTCTCGGAAACACCGTCAAAGACGAATTCCTGACTATCGCTGGTCAACTCAACCATCTGTGCCACCAGATCGGAACCATCAGCACCAAGAAGACCAATGGCGATTGGCATATGGAGCGGCTGTTTGTCCGGCTGTCCCGGGGTCGGTGCAGTCTTTTGCGAAACACTCAGACGGAACTGTCTGGCATCGGCGTCATAGCTACCTTTCCAGGTCAGTTCCGGCGTACCAGCCTGTGAATACCAGCGTTTGAGCTGTGTGAAATCAATGCCGTTGGCGTCTTCCATTGCCTTGGCGAAATCATCACAGGTCACGGCCTGACCATCATGGCGGTCAAAATAAAGATCAATGCCCTTACGATAGCCATCCGGACCCAGAAGCGTATGCATCATGCGGATCAGCTCTGCACCCTTTTCATAGACCGTGGCAGTATAGAAATTGTTGATTTCCATATAGCTGTCCGGGCGCACCGGATGGGCAAGCGGACCGCCGTCCTCGGGGAACTGGCGGGCACGAAGCTGGGCGACATCCTTGATGCGCTGAACCGGGCGGGACCGTTGATCAGCCGAGAATTCCTGATCACGAAAAACGGTCAGACCTTCCTTGAGCGACAGCTGGAACCAGTCGCGACAGGTCACACGGTTGCCCGACCAGTTATGGAAATATTCATGCGCCACAATGGATTCGATCAGTTCGTAATCCATATCGGTTGCGGTATCGGGCTTGGCCAGAATATATTTGGCGTTGAAAATATTAAGGCTTTTGTTTTCCATCGCCCCCATATTGAAGTCCGAAACCGCAACGATGTTAAACAGATCAAGGTCATATTCCAGACCATAGACCTCTTCATCCCATTTCATCGACCTGATCAGGCTGTCCATCGCGTAATCGCAACGGTCTTCATTGCCATGTTCAACAAAGATGCGCAGCGCGACCTTGCGGCCCGACATGGTGACAAAACTGTCTTCGACACAGGCAAGATCACCAGCCACCAGCGCAAACAGATAGGACGGTTTGGGGAACGGATCTTCCCACACGGCAAAGTGACGACCACCGTCAAGATCACCGCTATCGATCAGATTGCCGTTTGACAGCAAGACCTGGCAGCTCGTCTTGTCTGCATTGATCGTGACCTTATAGGTCGCCATGACATCGGGACGATCCGGGAAATAGGTAATGCGACGGAAACCTTCGGCCTCGCACTGGGTGCAAAAGGCACTTTGCGAAACATAAAGGCCTTCAAGCCGGGTATTGTTGGCGGGTGAAATCTGGGTTTCGATTTCGGCGATGAAATTAGATCCCGGTGCGGCAAAGCGCAGCCCTTCGGCATCGACGCCAAAATCGCTTGAGGCCAGTCGCACCCCGTCAAGGGCGACCGAAAGCAGTTTCATATCTTCGCCATGCAGGAAAACCTCGTCCCCCTTGCCGGTGCCGCGCGCAGGATTCGCAGCAATAAAAAGCCGCGATTTGACATTTGTGACGTCCCGTTCGAGATCAAAAACCAGTTCGACCTTTTCTACAAAAAAGTCAGGTTCTTTATAGTCTTTACGGTGAATCACTTGCGGCTGTTCAGACATTTGTGAGTCCTTTTTCCCTTGGGCTGCGCGGTTTTGGAACGGATTGTATAAAATCGCCAATATTGCAGCGCAGTGTCGTTTGTCAGAACTGAATTTCGGTCATTCATTTAACTGATAGGATAAATTTCATTTTTCCTCAAATGCGGAGTTTACGGCACCTGTTTTAGTATGCATAATCCCAAACGGTGGCGCGAGGGGGGCCAAAGTTTCACATTTCGTGGGGCGAGAGTGATCTTTGGTTTCCCTCAACCTTCTGCGCATAATCCTTGCTTGCAGAACGTCGCTTTCCGGGTCGCAGACATACCAAAATCAAATTATCCCAACATTTTCTCACCTAACACTTTGTGAGTTCCGATTGATCGGGATAGAATAATCGCGACCTGTCAGGGAAATAACATCCAGGGGATACTCGCCGATGACCGAGACTTTCCAGATTCTGATCGCTGATGACCATCCGCTTGTACGCGGGGCCCTGAAACAGGCATTATCAACAGAACTGGATAACGTTACGGTCTATGAGGCAGGAAGCCTGTTTGAAGCGATTGAACAGATCGAAGCCCATAAGGGCGACATTGATCTTGTCCTGCTTGATCTTCATATGCCCGGCATGAACGGTTTTACCGGCCTGTTCACATTGCGCGCATCCTATCCCGATATTCCCGTTTCCATCGTATCTGCCAGTCAGGAACTTCCGGTGGTGCGCCGTTCGATTGAATATGGCGCCTCGGCCTTTGTCCCGAAGTCAGCACCGGTCGACCAGATCGGGCTTGCGGTGAAAACCGTTCTGGATGGCGGCATGTGGATGCCCGACTGGGCCCGCGAAGCCATGGAAAACGGACCTGCCGATGACGAGGCCACCGGTCTGGCCGAGAAAATCGGGCAGCTTACCCCACAGCAGCTTCGTGTTCTGAACATGCTGACCGAAGGCAAGCTCAACAAACAGATCGCCTATGAGCTTGATGTGACCGAAGCCACGGTCAAGGCCCATGTATCAGCCATCCTGCGCAAGCTTTCGGTCCATAGCCGCACACAGGCCGTGATCATTGCCCGCGAATTGCAGCTTCAGGAACCGGCAATCGAGGCGTAAGGCAAACCCGCCTTAACCGCCAAATCTTCCTGCCCCCAAAGCCTCCTGCCCTGCCAATTTTGGAGCTTTGCTGATCCCCTCAGGGGATCAGAATCCCCTTGGCTGTGGCCCTGATCGCACCGGATACTGCATCAATTGCGGCATCGTCGCTTAGTGCCCGCGCAACCGTCAGCCCGCCAATCAGGACCCCCAAAAATGCCCAGGCCTTTTCAAGGCGCTGATCTTTCGGGAATTGCGGCAATCCCCCGGCAATCAGTCCGGCAATTGTTTGCATCTTTCGATCATAAAGCGCACGCGTTTCATCATCTGCCCGTCCCATTTCCGGTGACAGGCTGGTCATCGCACAGCCGCACGCCAGATCATCGCGGTGCGCCCGGCCCAGATAATATTCGATAAAGGCATCGGTCCAGCCATCGCCAAAATCACGCTGGAATCGGGGGATGCCATCAATCACTTCATCAAGACCAAGATCAAGGGCCGCGCGAAACGCCCCGTCCTTTGATCCGAAATGGGCATAGAACGCCCCCGAGGTCGCATTGGCCGCCTTGGCAATGCCGTCCACCCCGACCCCGGCAAAGCCCTTTTCCCGGAAACTGCGGCTTGCAGCATCAAGAATGTTTCGCCGGGTTTCTTCCTTGCGCGTCTGGTTTTTGACCATGCGATCCTCAAAAATATATCGACCGTTATATTTTTAATTGACAGCGGCCCAATTGTCGATCACTCATTTATATAACGATCGTTATATTTACTAACCACATGGATCAACCAACATGACAATCGGTCCGAAACGACCTTCGCTGTTCATGCCTGAACCCGGTCATTACCCCGACCGGCGGGCCTTTCTGAAACAGGCTGGCACGGGCATCGCCCTTGCCGGTAGCACCCTTCTCACCCCCGGCCTTTTGAACGCTGCAAGCAATGCCAAAAACGGAGCCACCCCGATGACCCAGAACGCTTTTGTCTATACCGAACTTCAGATTTCCGCCCCGTTTGATCAGGTTCCCTGGCAGGCGATCAATGACAAGATCAAGGCCCTGCCGGGTTTCATGAACAAGACCTGGCTATCGGGGCTTGGCAACAATTCCGCTGGTGGCATCTATGCCTTTGACACCATCGAGAACGCCCAGAAATTCGTCACCGACTATTTCCCGGCAGAAGCACGCAGCTTTGGTGTTGCCCAGACCACGCGTATCTTTGATGCCGTTGCCACACAGGAAGCCAGCATCGACATGAATTCGGTGCATTATGGTGCCCGCCTTGATCAGAAACCCGCGGCCTTCGTCTATACCGAGGTGCAGCTGAATGTTCTGCCATTTGACAATGGCCCATGGCGGAAATTCAACCCGATCCTGAAGCAGCAGCCGGGCCTGATGGCAAAAACCTGGCTGAGCGGTCTTCACACCGGAACGGTCGGGGGTTTCTATGCCTTTGATTCCATCGAAAATGCCAAGAAGTTCGCGATTGACTATTTTCCGACGGAAACAAAGCAACTCAATGCCGCCTTCTATACCCGTGTGTTCGATGCCACCCCGACCGAGGCCGCCAGCATCGATATGGCGTCACCTTTTTATGGCTGATGCCATCGGTCTGAACACAGACCAGACCTGATACGAACCGGGCGCATCATTCCATCGATGATGCGCCCTTTTTGATGGAACAACCCGGCATAATCGAACGTTATTGATACGGACAGCTGCCGCATGCATATCGCCCGGCAGAACAAGGCCGGAGCAACATATGAGCGCCCAAGGTGCCGCAAACACATCAAACGACACCAGTACCGGAAACAGCCGCAATGCCACCACAGACGGACCAGCAACCAGAACCGCATCCACACAGGCGCGCGCACTGGTCTATCGCCGGGCACGCACGATATCGGTGATTGGAAGCTTTGCCATTCTTGCGCTTGGCTGTCTTTATGTTGCGCAAAGTCTTTTGCTGCCGGTGATCCTGGCTTTTTTGCTGTCACTGGTTTTCTCGCCACTGGTGCGCACCCTGGCGCAGTTTCGTATCCCGCGCAGCATCAGTGCATTTGCCATCGTTCTTGGCCTGAGCGCATCGGTCATTGCCGGTATCTATGGCCTGAGCGGCCCGGTATCAGGCTGGATCGACGAAGCACCACAGATCGAAAAGCAGCTGCGCCTGCGTCTTGCCGATCTGAGCGAGCCGCTTGATAAACTCCGCGATGCCCAGCAACAGGTCACAGAGGCCACCGACCAGAATGATGGTGACGACAATGTTCAGAAGGTCGTTGTCACCGAACCTAACCTGATCAGTCAGGCCGCCGAAGGTGCGCCCGATATCCTTGCAGGTATTGCGATGATGCTGGTGCTGCTTTTGTTTATCCTGTCGGCCGGGGATCTTGTTTATGAAAAGCTTGTCCGTGCGCTTCCGACCTTTGGTGACCGGCGCAAGGGGCTTCGCATTGCCCATGATATCGAACGCGAGGTATCGCGCTATCTTGCCACGATCACGGCGATCAACATCACGCTTGGCATCCTTGTTGGCAGCCTGATGGCGATTATCGGCCTGCCCAATCCTGTGCTTTGGGGAATTGCAGCCGCGGTTCTGAATTATGTGCCAATTCTTGGTGCGCTGACCGGGATTGCGATTGTTGCCATTGTCGGGCTGGTATCAATGCAGACCACGGGCGAGGCGCTTTTGGCCCCGGCGCTTTATTTTGCCTGTACCGCCCTTGAAGGTCAGATCATCACACCGGCCCTTGTCGGCAATCGGCTTCGCATCAATTCGATTGCCATCATTCTTGCCGTGGCATTTTGGGGCTGGATGTGGGGTGTGGTCGGTATTCTGGTGGCTGTGCCACTTTTGATCGTGACCCGTGTGATTGCCAATCATGTTGACGGGCTTGGCGGATTGCGTGAATTGCTTGGCCCGCACAATCACGGCAGCAATGGCAATGCACTGGCCCACACGGGCTAAAAACCGGGTTCCCGATATCCTGCTTACAGATGATGGCATTGCGCCTATGCGGATGCCCCTTGCCAAAAGCGGGCATCGCTGCCACCTTTTGCCAATGTCAGATCAGGTCGAAATCCTTATTCATGATTGCCTTGGTGTTGAAGCCGTCCGCGCCAGCACGCGCCACAGCTTTGCCAAGCACAGCCATGAAACATTCGGGATCGGGCTGATGTTTGCAGGTGCCCAGAAATCCGCATCCGGGCGCGGCATGGTCGAAGCCGGGGCTGGCAATATCATCACGGTCAATCCGCGCGAAATCCATGACGGCCATCCGATTGGCGATGCGCCGCGTTCCTGGAACATGCTGTATTTCGATCCATCGGTGATTGCGCAAGCCGCATCGGACCTGCCCGGCGGAACAAGCGACAGCTATGAATTCAGCCGCCCGGTGATGGATCAGCCACATGTGCGAACCTGTTTTACTGCCCTGTTTGATGCGATCACCCACGGGACAGAGGCCGCAACAAAGCTCCGCCGTGATGAAATGCTTGTGCTGCTGCTTCATCACGCCCTGCTTGCACCAGATGCCGTCACATCCAGTCACGAAACGCGCCGCGCGGTCGCCAATGTCCGGATCAAGCGGGCCCGGTCCCTGCTTGATGATTGCCCTGAACAGGCTCACAGCCTTGATGATCTTTCAAACGCCACGGGCTTGAGCCGCTTTCAAACCCTGCGCGAATTTACCCGTGCCACCGGCCTGACCCCGCATGCCTATCTGATCCAGCGGCGCATTGATCTTGCCCGCGACCTGATCCGGGCGGGTCAGCCGCTTGCCGATATTGCACACAGCGCTGGCTTTGCCGATCAAAGCCACCTGAACCGCCATTTTGTCCGGGCTTACGGCCTGACACCGGGCCGCTATGCCCGTGCTGCTCGGGGAAACTGAGGAAAGCTCACATTTGCGATTTTCGGCACTAAAACCCGCACTGTACGCCGAACCAACATCCTGCAATTCCGTTCAAGAATGCTGTCCGCGCCATCCGTAAATTAGACTGCACCACAGTCAAACAAATGGACGCACCATGATCACCCTGGATTACCTGATCACATCGCTCATCATCGTCGCCCTGCCCGGCACCGGCGTGATTTATACCCTTGCCCTTGGATTGGGACGCGGCATGAAGGCCAGTATCTGGGCGGCTTTTGGCTGCACCCTTGGCATCGTGCCCCATATGGCCGCTAGCATCCTTGGCCTCGCCGCCCTGCTCCATGCCAGCGCGGTTGCCTTTGAAATCGTGCGCTATCTCGGTGTGGCTTGGTTGCTGTATATGGCCTGGGGCATGTGGCACGGGACCGGTGCGATGAAAGTCACCGCCGTTGAGACCAAAACCGGCATCGCCAAAATCATCCGCGACGGCATTTTGCTGAACCTTCTCAACCCCAAACTGTCGGTCTTCTTCCTCGCCTTCCTGCCACAGTTTGTGCGCGCGAATACGCCCGACACCACAGCGGAAATGACCCTGCTTGGCCTGATCTTCATGGCAATGACGTTTGGGGTGTTTGTGATTTACGGGTGCTTTGCAGGGGCATTGCGCAGCCACATCATCGAACGCCCGAAAGTCATGAGCTGGATTGGCAAGGGGTTTGCCGGGGCGTTTGTTGCGATGGGGGCAAAGTTAATGCTTACATATCGCGAATAAACGACGTCACTGTTCTACACAATGCCATGCAGTTTGTCTTCTTATCCACCGTCTTGCATCAGTCTTTAGATACTAAAGATAACTCACAACGCGTTAATTACTCTATTCGACCTAATGTTCATGACGACGATATGTACACAGAATGTTTTGCTTTCCCCCACTTTCCGCACACGCGTTTTGGAACTCACTAAAATCATCTACCCGCATATAACACTATGATTCTCCAGAATTATTATATAAACCCTCCAAGCTAAGAGTGTTTTCACCACGCACTGTTACTTTCACAAGCGGTATTGAAGGAATCCCAAGTACTACAATTCCTTCGCACTCGAGGCCTTGGCTTTGACCATTTTAATTGGTTCCTCAGATTGTGCACAGCCTGCTCATAGCCTACCGGATTGGATGACCAGCCATAGAAATGCTGCAAATATAATTTCGCTGCATTGTTTCCCGAGATTAGCCCTTGCAAATCCCTAGGAACACAAACGGTAGTCTCAAAATAACTCACAAACAATGTCGCACTTATTTTAGCTATATCCCGTTGGGACACCTCCATTTCCGGGGGAAAAGTGTTCCAGTCTGAACGCATTTCCCTGTAAATTTCCGAAAGCATCGTCTGATCGCAACTGCAATCTGCATACCCCTTGTCCAGATAGCAGACATCATGTTGAAAACATATTCGGTCCAACCAATCTACGGCACTAGTTATAGCGTTTGGATCATTAAACACACCATCATCAGCAGGATGTCCGGGGCCACAAAAATTCCCGTACAAGGGAGCTGAACAACCAGAAACAATTACCAGAAACAGAAATAAGACACAGCGCATAAATCACCCTTAAGTAGATCAATGCGCAAAAATTTATACTTTTAGATGCACCCAGACAATAAGATTTTCATAATATACATAGTATCACTCCGCCGCATCACTGCCCAACCGGTTCAACGCTCGCGTCATCAACGCCCGCAGCTTCGCAGGACGCAGCGGTTTGTTGAGCAATGAGAACCCCTGTTCGCGGATCAGGTCGGCGGTTTCGGTGGAGCGGTCGGCGGTGATGATGACGCCCGGAACGTTAACGCCGTGAACATCGCGAAGCCGGATCAGGACTTCAAGCCCGGTCCGACCGGAATCAAGGTGGTAATCAGCAAGGATGATATCGGGGACGAAGATGCCCTTGCCCGGTTCTGATCCGGTCAGGAGGTCTTCGGCGGCACGGGCCGACTGTGCGGTTGCCACGACGCAATCCCAGTTGCCCAGCATCGCATTCATGCCATCAAGGATATCGGGTTCGTTATCGATACAGAGCACACGCAAGCCACCCAACTCGCCCGCCATGCGGCGTTTGGGTTTGGGCACAAGGCTTGTATCGGCAACACCCAGCGGCACTTCGACCGAGAAGACCGTGCCACGACCGGGGCGTGAGCGCACCGACACCGGATGACCAAGCGACTTGCCCAGACGATCGACAATCGCAAGGCCAAGACCAAGCCCCTTTACATCCGTGGTTTCCGGGCCATCAAGGCGATGGAATTCGCGGAAGATGATTTTCAGTTTGTCTTCAGGGATGCCCGGCCCGCTATCCCAGACTTCGAACTGCAATTTATCACCGCGTACACGGCACCCGACCACCGCCCCGCCAGTGCGCGTATAGCGCATGGCATTCGAGATGAAGTTTTGCAGGATACGACGCAGCAATCGACTATCACTGCGCACCCAAAGATCGCGTTTATGCACCCGGAAACTTAGCCCCGCATTTTCGGCAATCGGGCCAAATTCGGTTTCAAGTGCGCCCAGAACATCATTGATCGCAAAGTCACGGATGGTCGGTTGCATCGCGCCGGCATCAAGCTTGCAGATGTCCAAAAGCTCGTTCAGCAGTTCCTCGACCCCCTTAAGCGACAGATCGACCTTGCCCACCAGATCAAGCACATCCTCGGCCAGTCCCTGTTTACCCCCCAGAGCCACGGTAAACAGGCGCGCAGCATTAAGCGGCTGCAACAGGTCATGGCTGGCGGCGGCAAAGAAGCGGGTTTTGGTATCGTTGGCGGTTTCTGCCTGTTCCTTGGCAACGGAAAGCTCGGAATTGAGGACTTCAAGCGCGTGCGTTCGTTCGGTCACGCGGGCCTCAAGCCCCTCGTTGGCTTCCTTAAGGGCCTGCTCGGCGGTCTTGCGTTCGGTGATGTCGTGATAGATGCAGAAATAACCCAGCACTTCGCCGGTTTCATCAAAGTGCGGGATATAGGTGCCCTCGGCATAGCGGCCTTCGCGCACCCCCTGAATGCCGCGTTCGTCATTGCGGTTGCGCGTGATCGCCGGGAACTCGATTTCAAAGCTTTGACGATATCCCTTAAGGACAAGCTCGATCATCGGGGCAAGATGGACATAGCGTTCCTCGCCGACGGCCTCGCTGACTGACATGCCGTGGGCCTCAACCCGGCGCAAACCAAACATCCGCTCATAGGGGCGGTTGGTAAAACGAAGACGCTGGTTTTTATCGGCATAGGCGATCATTACCGGAATATTATCGGTGTAAATCCGAATGTTGCGTTCACTTTCGCGAAGGGCTTCTTCGGTGCGCACGCGCGCGGTGATATCGGCAATGGTGGCCACAAAGCCGCCATCGGGCATCGGGTTGGTGCGAATTTCAAGCACCATGCCGTCAGACCGCTTGCGTTCATAGGTGTGGGGAAGCCTGCGCATCTGGGGGGCTGCATTGCGGCCCAGAAGAATATCAATATCGACCGACCGCATTTCATTGTCCCGGCAAATCCGCACCAGTTCGGACAGCGGCAAGGTCACCTGAATATCATTGGTGGCTATGCCCAGAAGATCAATGAAGCGATGGTTCCATGTCGCCAGGCGCAGGTTCTGGTCAAACACCCCGACCCCCTGGGAGATGTTTTCAAGGGTATTGAGCAACAGGTCACGATTGAACTTGATGGCCTCGGACGCCTCGTCGAGAAGCTCCATCGCATCGCGGCGCGACACGGCCTTGTCAGGCAACAGCAACGCCATCACCACGCGCGACGATGCCGCCCCCACCGCACCTGACAGAAGATGTTCGGTAAAGCTTGCGGCATCGACATCGGCAAGGTCGGAACGCTTTGGTTCACCGCCGCGCGATTGCAGGTAATTGCGAAAGGCGCGCTGTGCCCAGTGTTTGCCAAGGAAGCGTGCGGCCAAATCTTCGAGGTCGCCAAGGGTAACGCGCCCCATCCAGGTATCGTTGCGCGCCTTGGTATTCTTGCGCCAGACATCGACAAAAACCTGGGCCTGCCGACGCTGGGTGACGCCCTGCACACCAATCGCCGAGCCGACAAACATCAGAACAAAATTCACCCCAAGCGACCAGACAACACCGTGGGTCAGATGATCAGCAATCCCGACGCCCAGAAGCGCCTGTGGATTAAGGATGGCGATCCCGAACGGTCCGTCGGTCAGGAGGGATGCCGGAAGCAATTCGCCTTGGACAAATACCGGCAGCAAAAGCGTATAGGCCCACAGAACAAAACCCGACAACAGGCCAAGTCGCACCCCGGTTCGGTTAATGTTCTTAAGATAGATCGCCGCCAGAACAGCGGGACCAAATTGCGCCATGGCGGCAAAGGACAGCATGCCGATATCGGCCAGCGCATATTTTTCCGACAGGAACCGATAGAACCCGTAGGCCAGAAACAGCAGCAACACCACCGCAGCCCGGCGGATTTTCAGCAATACCTGACTGACATCGCCCGCCATGCGGTTTTGCAATTTTTCCGAGCGCAGCAAAAGCGGCATGATCAGGTCGTTACAGACCATGGTCGATACCGCCACACAGGACACGATCACCATGCCGGTACTGGCCGAAAGCCCGCCGATAAAGGCAACCACCGCCAGCCAGTCCTGCCCGCCCAGAAGCGGCAGGGTCAGAACGAATGTATCGGGATTGACCTGCGGATCGCCGCCAAACATGAACAATCCGGCCACCGCAATCGGCACAACAAAGATATTGATCGCCACCAGATAGGCCGGAAACAGCCAGCGCGCGCTGACAAGATTGCGGCTGTCATCATTTTCAACAAAGGTCACATGGAACTGGCGCGGCAAACAGAACATCGCAAAGGCAGCAAGCAGGGTCGCAATGAAGAAATGCGATGTCAGCCAGGTATCGGGGCTGAAAAGTTGCCGGACGGCGGGGTCGGACAGTGCGCGTTTATTGATATCGGCAAAGCCGTCAAACAGGCCATAGACAACAAAGAACCCGACCAGCAAAAGCGCTGCGAGCTTGACCAGACTTTCAAAGGCAACGGCCAGAATAAGCCCGTCATGATGTTCGGAGGAATGGATGTAGCGCACACCAAACAGGATGGCGAACACCGCCATCAGGATCGTGACATAAAAGGCCGTGTCCTTGGAAAAGTGCCCGGCGGAATGACGCACCACCTGTTCGCCCAGCTCGCCGATCAGCACATCAAATGACAGCGACACGGCTTTAAGCTGCAACGAGATATAGGCAAGCACGCCGACCACGGCGATCAGGGCAACAAGGGCAGCCAGACTTTGGCTTTTGCCATAGCGAGATCCCAGAAAGTCGGCGATGGATGTGATGTTCTGTTGGTGGCAGACGCGCGCGATCTTGGTCATGATGCCAAAACCAAGGATCATGACAATCAGCGGACCAATATAGATCGGAAGAAACGCCCAGCCACGCGTTGCCGCCGTCCCGACCGAGCCGAAAAAGGTCCAGCTGGTGCAATAGACCGCCATCGAAAGCGCATAGATCGTCGGCTTAAGCCGGGATGCGCGCCATTTATCGGCATATTTGTCACCATAATGGGCAATGGCAAACAACAGACCGATATAGGTCATGGCAACGATAAAGATCAGTCCGCCCTGAAGCATCCGCGCATAGCCCTTATTATGACCACCAATTCAGGCGGTTAGGATATTCTCTTATCGGGGACTATACCACGGCGGACGAATTGTCTAAAACGACGCAAATTCAATTCAGACGAAATATCAATGGAAGCGTGGTTCAGATGCCTTCTGATTATGGCTTTTACGCCGGAATTTTGCGTTTTGTCGCAAAGAAAACCGAAACCGATGATCGCGAAATCCGCGTCATGATGGGCCATCTGGCCGGGATTGCCGATGCCATCGAACAATCAGGGCGCTTCATGATCGAACGCGACAATTGCGAAAGTGCCGCGCGCGCCTTTGCCGGTGTTGCCAAGTTCCTGCAGGAACGCATCCTGCCCGAGGCACTGAATGCCGGAAACGAAGGTGCGGTCGAGCAGCTTAAATGGACGATTGAAACATCGCTTGTCATGGCAGCCGAACTGGTCAAGCGCCCCGCGAACGAGGAATTCAAGGATCAGGACAGGTTCACCTTTGACCTGCCCGCCACCCCGAATGCCCCCACGGTGCATTGATCTGGTAGCAGCAGACAATTTCAGGACGTTTGATCAGGGTGCCTTGGCACCCTTTTCTTTTGCAGCAGCTCAAGACGGCCCGGCTTCTTCGGCCAAAACGCGCATATAGGCCGACTGAAGTTCTTCAAGGACTGATTTTTCCGGGGCCGGTTCCCCCAGATGGATATGGCGCAACTCATCCATAAAGCCCTGCCACATTGCCGGGCCGCCTTCTTCAAGCAATTGCGCACGGATCGCCAGTTCGCGCGATACCGGCATATGCCGACGCCCCCACGCCCCCATCTGCACAAGAAGCGGCACCAGTTCGATGGCGGGCCCGGTCAGGCTATAGATCGATTTTTGTGCGTGGTCCGGGTCCGAACGCTTGGACAAAAGTCCCTCTGCGACCAGACGTTTCAGACGTGCCGAGAGGATGTTTGAGGCAATGCCCTCTTCGGAGGCGCCAAGCAGTTCGCGGAAATGACGGCGATTGCCAAACATCACATCGCGAATGACGATCAGGCTCCAGCGATCCCCCAGAATTTCAAGCGTCAGATTAATCGGGCAACCGGAACGATGGTCCATTCTTGGCATCCTTTTTCACACTGGTTGCAAAATAGGACCAGTTTTGCTAAAAGACAACTGATTGCATTATGCAATCAGTTTTATCTCCACATCATCCCGGCAGGAGGCGCACATGCCGATCACATTCTATGGCCATTACTTCTCGTCCTTTTGTCAGAAAGCGCTGATTGCGTTTTACGAACACGGACTGGACTACACATTCCGCGAGATCGATTTTCAGAACGACGAAATTATGCAGGAACTCGGTGCTCTGTGGCCGATCAGGAAGATGCCGGTAATTGTCGATCAGGACCGCACAGTTATCGAAAGCAGCATCATTGTTGAATATGTCGATGAACGCTATCACCGGGACTTCCGCCTGATCCCGCAAGATGCCGACCGTGCGATTGAAGTTCGGTTCATGGACCGATTTTTTGACCATTATGTTGCGACACCGCAGATGAAGCTGGTGATTGATGCGATGCGCTCGGAAGGAGAGCACGATCCTTATGGTGTTGCCAAAGCCAAGGTGATGCTTGAAACATCCTATGCCTGGCTTGATGAAAAGATGAAGGATCGGACTTGGGCCATTGGCAACGATTTCACCCTGGCCGATTGCGCAGCAGGGCCGCATCTTTTTTATGCGCACTGGAGCCATCCGATTGATCCGCGCTTTGAAAACCTTCGCGCCTATCGTGACCGGTTGATGGCGCGCCCGTCCTTTGCCCGTTGCATCGAGGATGGCCGCTACTTTCGGGAATTTTTCCCGATTAAGGGCGTCAAAATGGATTAACCGGGGAACCTGCAACCCGCCCGGAACCACCAATGCAAAAAGGCCGACACCCGATGGTGCCGGCCTTTGTCATTTCTGCAAGATCAATCAGCCAGGCTGATTTGAAATTACGACGCCTGTTTGGCAAATACGTTGGCGCGCTGGATCAGTGCGGTTGCTTCGAACTCTTTGCCATAAGGGGCTGCCTTTTTGGCGAAGTCCATCAGCGATGCATAGATGCGGCCATTGAGGTCATTCTTGCCAGCGATTTCTTCAATCGCTTCCTGGGCAGCACCGGCAAAGGCATTGATCAGATCATCATTGAAATGACGGATCTCGGTGCCCTTGGCGAGAATTGCCTGATAGGACTGAACGTTGTTGAAGGTGAAATCAGACAGGGTCTGTTCGACATTGGCCTGTGCGGCAACGGCGACGATTTCCTGAAGGTCTTCTGGAAGTTCGGCGAACTTGTCCTTGTTGATAAAGACTTCGATACCCGAACCCGGTTCGGCGAATGCCGGGGTGTAGTAATATTTGGCAACCGATGCCAGACCGAAGGCATAATCATTCCACGGACCGACCCACTCGGCGGCATCAATCGCACCGGACTGCAAGCTTGGCAGAATGTCGGCAGCAGGCAGAAGCGACGGGGTTGCGCCCAGACGACGCATGGCTTCGCCACCAATACCTGCATAGCGGACTTTCAGGCCTTTAAGGTCGTCAACGGAATTGATTTCCTTATTGAACCAGCCACCAGCCTGAAGGCCGGTATTGCCTGCGAGGAACGGCTTGACGTTGAACTGCGCATAAAGCTCGTCCCAAAGCGCCTGACCACCGCCAAAGCGCAGCCAGCCCGAAAGTTCCCACGCCATCAGACCAAACGGAATGGTGGTGAAGAACGAAACAGCCGGGTCCTTGCCAAACCAGTAATAGGGCGTGGAGTGTGCGAGATCGGCAACGCCCTGCTCGACCGCATCCATGCATTCAAGTGCTGGAACAAGTTCACCTGCACCGTAAACGGTGATGTTCAGACGACCACCGGACATCTTGTTGACGCGCTCGGCGAACAGTTCGCCATTGGCACCAAGACCCGGTGTTCCTTTTGGCCAGGGCATAACCATACGCCAATTGATGGTTTCATCGGCTTTAACGATGGCGGGCGCAGTAGCAGCGGCAGCAAAGGCACCGGCAGCAACGCCTGCGCCGCTCAGAAACTGACGACGTTTCATTGTGGGGCTCCCAATCAATATTGGTGATTTTTTGCGTTAAAAGTCTACGAAGGTAATTTCGTAACTCTGGCTGGCAACAAAGTTACGTTTTTTGGCGTATGCAACAATTCATGTTTGCGGGTAGCTGCATCGCGCAAACTGCATAACATCTACATTTCGTTGATATATTTTCATCCTGAGGTTCAGAAAAAAGGGGCCGCCCGAAGGCAGCCCCTGATCCTTGTGCCCGAATGGGGCACTATTATTAAGGTCAGTCCTAGTAGCCCCAGACCTTTGCACGGTGCAGAAGACCGGTTGCTTCGAATTCCTTGCCATAGCGTGCGGCTTTCTTGACGAGATCAAGATAGCTTGCCGCGATACGCCCCGACAGTTCGTCCTTGGCTGCGATTTCATTGACAGCGGCCTTCGAATGCTCGGCCAGGGTCATGATGACTTCATCAGGGAACTGACGAACTTCGACACCCTTGTCGATCAGCGGCTGATAGGACTGGATATTGTTGAAGGTAAAGTCAGCCAGGGTGTTTTCCGAAATTGCCTGTGCGGCAAAGCGGATGATCGCCTGCAAATCGGCTGACAGGGCATCGAACTTGTCCTTGCCAACAAAGATTTCAAGGCCCGGGCCGGGCTCGTGGAATGCCGGGGTGTAGTAATATTTGGCAACCTGATACAGGCCAAACGCCATATCGTTCCAGGGACCAACCCACTCGGCTGCGTCAATTGCACCGGACTGCATTGCCGGAAGGATCTCGCCCGGCGGGATCATGGTGACGTTGGCACCGGCACGGCGCATGGCTTCGCCGCCAAGACCGGCATAACGCATTTTAAGGCCCTTGAGGTCATCAAGCGAATTGATTTCCTTGTTGAACCAGCCACCAGCCTGCATACCGGAGTTACCGGCATAGAACGGTACAACATTGAACTGGGCATAGGATTCTTCCCAAAGTTTCTGACCGTCGCCAAAACGCAGCCAGGCGGAAAGTTCCCAGGCCGTCAGACCGAACGGAATGGTCGAGAAGAAGTTCAGCGCCGGGTTTTTACCCTGCCAGTAATAAGGTGTACCGTGGGCCATCTCGACCACGCCCTGTTCGACGGCATCCATGCATTCGAACGGCGGAACGATTTCGCCAGCACCAAAGACAGAAATGTTCAGGCGGCCACCCGACATTTCCTTGACCATGGCAGCGAACTTTTCAGCATTGGTGCCAAGGCCGGGCGTTCCTTTTGGCCATGGCATCACCATGCGCCAATTCAGGCTTTCCTGTGCGGAAACAACAGCCGGTGCAGCAACAGATGCGGCAACGACACCCGCGCCAAGACCGGCTCCTTTAAGGAACTGACGACGTTTCATTGGGATCCCCCTAGAATCTTGTGTTTTGGTGGTTTTTTGCGCAACCACCACCCTGCGGAAGGGGATTTTGGCTAAAAGGCGCTTCAGTTTCCACCATTTTTGCCAAAAGCAGGAAATATTTTTTCACCGACGCTACGGCATACTGACTTTGGCGTATCCGTCGGTGATCCCTGAAACCTCATCTAGCCAAGATAACGATTATAGTCGGCGATAAACTGTTCAACCGTCCCCGCCCCCAGCGGTGTGTTGTAATATTGCTTCCAATAGGCCGCCAGGCTGTTCAGGTCATTGGGGTCTGATGGCAATGCACCGGGTGCCCGGTAATAGCGAATGCGACACATCGCGGTTGCATAGGCAAGATTGCTTGCCAGTTGGCCCGCCTTGTCCGGGGAGCCATCGGTTGCCGCCGGTTGCGGCCCAAGAAAAGCGTCGACCTTTGCCTTGAGTGCCGCGCGGCTCGAATAATCAAGATAATTGACATAGCAATCATCAAGAGTTGCCGGTTCCATCTGATAGATGCCCATGGCGGGACCACCACCGACCTGTTTGATATAGTCGCCCAGATGACTTTCATGGGCAGCTGTTCCCAATAGCAGGTTCTCTGCGACATCCGATGCCGGAAGATCAAGTGCGGCCAAAACCGGCCGGACAATCATGGTTCGAAGCTGTTCACTGTTAATCGGCACGACACACCCCGTTCTATCTGTGACTACACAGAGCAGTGACGGGTCATTCGACTGTGTGTGAAGTTAATGCGCAAAAAAGCAGGCGACGTGCACAACCGCCCCGCGTTTCACCCCTTCCAGATAGTTAATTATATCCAATTGTATAGTTATCTCCCAAAAACCTAATACCAACCTATGAATTACGCCCCTATCGAGACTGAGAAAAATACGACCTTCATTCATTGCCTGGGGACTATATTATGCATTCTGAAATTCGTCGGCGCCTTGAGTTTATTGGTTTTGACGATGCAAAGGCCAAACAGCTCAGACGTGCCTGGCCTGTCATTGAAAAAAGCCTTCCACCTATTCTTGATGAATTTTACCGAAGGGTCATGGCCCGTCCCGAACTGGCACAAATTGTCGGTAGTCAGTCCAATGTTACGCGCCTCAAGGAAGCGCAAAGCAAACACTGGGCCAAGCTGTTTGACGGAACGTTTGATGATTCATTCTATGAAGATGTCCGGCGTATCGGCAAGGCACATGAACGGATCGGCCTGACGCCGGAATCCTATATGTCTGCCTATAACTTCATGCTGGGCGAGATTTCAGCACTTCTGTTCCGGCACTTCCATCGAGATTCTCAGGTTTCATTGATGGTGGTTGCCTCGATCAATGCCATTCTGATTGATGTCGAAATGGCCATCACCGTTTATTACGAAGAAACCCAGATAACCTATAATAACAGGCTTCAAGCCATGTCCAGGGAGTTCGAGGAAACCATTGGCACGGTTGTATCGGCCGTTTCAGCATCCGCCGAGGATATGACGAGCGCATCCAACACCCTGATTTCCAGCATGACCGAAACCCAGGACGAGGTCCAAAAGGCCCTGAGTGCAGCCGAACTTTCTGCGGATAATGCAACGACAGTTGCCGGGGCGGCGGAACAGCTTGATGGTTCGATCCGCGAGATTTCCAGTCAGGTATCACGCGCATCAACGATTTCGAACGAAGTCGAAGAATCCGTCAGGCGCACCTCGGACACCATCGAAACCCTCAATACCGCCGCAGACCAGATCGGCACGGTTGTTGATCTTATCGATAAAATCGCAAGCCAGACCAACCTGCTGGCCCTTAACGCCACTATCGAGGCCGCCCGCGCGGGTGAAGCCGGCAAAGGCTTTGCTGTTGTCGCAAGCGAGGTCAAGAACCTTGCGAACCAGACGGCAAAGGCAACAGGCGACATCACCGAACAGATCAATGCGGTGCAACAAAGTACATCAGCAGCCGTTTCAGCCATCCAGACCGTAGCAGGACAAATCAGCAATATTGTCGATTCCGTTACCGCCATTTCGGCCGCTGTCGAACAACAGGCTGCCGCCACCACCGAAATCAGCGGCAATATCAACGCGGTATCATCTGCAAATCAGGATGTGAATTTCAGCCTAGGCACCGTCAGCGACACCGCGACCAAAACCAGTTCAGTCGCATCCCAGGTGTTTGAAGTCTCCAAAACCCTAAAGCAGAATTCCGAACGGTTGCGCACCGATGTGGATACATTCGTCACCAGACTGACTGCACAATCCTGATCTTTATCCATTCAGCGAACGGGCGCGCGAACATTGTTCCTGCGCCCGTTTTGATTTGGTGATGGTTCGCCATCTACCATCTGCCGTTTTTGTCGGGCGGGTGCTTTGGCTAGCGCAGGTTATAGACCACCGGGACGGTCAGCATGATCTTGTCTTCGGTCATGGTATCGGGGAAAGGCGGAAATTGCCGCACCCGTTCGATCATGCGTTCCGTTTCACGATCCAGAATCTTTGATCCGCTTGAAGACAGCATTCTGGCCTCAAGCACCATGCCATCCCGGGCAATCACGATATAGATGCTGTTCTGGCCCTCGATGCCGCGGCGTTTGGCACGATCCGGATATTCGCGATAGCGGTTAAGCATCTGCAAGACAGAGGACTGGTAATCGACCATTGCCGCCTTGCTGGCCGCACCACCACCACTGCCATTTGATGCCGATGCGGCCTGACTTTTGGCGACTTCGCCCACTGTCCCCTCGGACTGGCTTGAATCCACCGGGCCCGTTGGTTGTTGAACAGGCTCGGTGGTTTTCTTGACCACCTCGGCGGTTTCAACCTTTTGGGATGCCTCGACCTTGGTCACCGGCGGCTTTGGCTTCATCCGGACCGGAAGCACTTCGGCCAGTTGTTGAACCACAACCGGTTCAGGTTCAGGTTCAGGTTCTGGCTCGACTTCGGCGACTTCCTGAACGACCGGTTCGGGTATCGGCTCGGGCGCGACAATTTCCGGTTCCGGTTCGGGGACAGGTTCCGGTTCGACAATTTCTTCCGGTTCGGCGAGGTCTTCGGGATTCGGTTCAACGACGGGCTCGGAAACCGGTTCCGGTTCAGGCTCTGTGACCTCGACAGGGTCTTCGGCGGCACGACTTTCGACAGAATCCGCGCTTTGTTCATCAATTTCGGATTCGCCGCTGACGGCATGCCCGGCCCCCAGCGAGATACTGATAGTTTGAACCGATCCGGCCCCGCCCCACCCCGAAGGCTGCGGATCAGGCACGGCAAGAACGATCCCCCCGGTCAGAAGAATACCTGTAAGCCCGGTTGCGATCAGGAAATCAATGCGTTTTGACATATCAATCCTGTCCCGCTTCGATGGAAGTCATCAGCTGGACCTTATCTACGCCGAGTTCCTGCAACCGTTTGAGCAAGGCAACGACCTTCACCCCCTCGGTTTCGCGGTCGGCGCGGATTTCGACCGGGCGGCCGATATAATCGACAGGCAGCATTGATGACAGACGGTCAAGCCCGCCCTTGAGGTCATCAATCCCGATATCGCCATTCTTGCCAAACCACAGAACAATTGTCTCTTCCGGGCGCGCTTCGGCTGTCTGGCTTGCCGGTGGGTCGATTTCAAAGGGGCCGAGTTTTTGCAGACTTCCGGCAATCATGAAAAAGATCAGAAGCAGAAAGACGATATTGATCAGTGGCAACATCGGTTCCTGGACCGGGGTATCGTCGGCAATCTGGATGCGGCGTTTCATTCGATGAACTCCACATCGGTTACGCCACCCTGTCCGAGCGCATCCATCACATCGACCAGATGTTGCAGACTGGCACCATTCACCGGGCGCAAACGAACGGGTGATCCGCCATAGTCACTTTGCAAGGCAGGAACCAGCCCGGACAGTGAAACAGCTTCGCCATTGATTGAAAGCCCGCCATTGGCATCGACATTGACCATGACCGGCCGCACATCGCTTTGTCTGGTGGCCTTGCCATCGGTGATGCTGACCGACATCTCGAAACCCTTCCAGTCCAGGAAGCTTGATGCCAGCATGAAGAAAATCAGCAAAATGAAGACAACATCAATCAGCGGGGTCAGACCGATCATCGGTGATGAACCGCGATTTCGTTCGCGCAATTGCATAAGACGTATTCCGACGGATCTGGTTTATTCGGCAGCGTGGCGAAGTTCGGATACGTTGGATGCCCTTAAAGTGGCCTTGTGGGCAAGTTCGCCACGATTGACCACCATGGTGCAGACATCTTCCATAACAGCTGCTGCGCGGCTGATAACGCCCTGCATCCACATATGGAAGGCAGTTGCCGGAATGGCGACGACAAGACCGATCGCGGTCGTCAGAAGTGCCAGCCAGATACCGCCGGACAAAACAGACGGATCAATACGGCTTCCTGCACCTTCCATTTTCTGAAACGCCTCGATCATGCCCATCACGGTGCCAAGCAAACCAAGCAGCGGGCTGAGGACGGCAATCGCCGACATGACGCGAAGACCACCGTTCAGGTCGTCAATTTCCTTGCGCGCACGTGCTGCAATCAGATCGGACGCAGCTTCGCGGTCATCAGCCGATGATACAGACAATGAAAGACCCGAAAGCCCGATCCGGGCCGCCGGATGGCGACGACGCGACAAAAGGTTTGCCGCCTGTGCTTCGTCCCCTGCGCTCAGGTGACGTTCGACATCCTTTACAAAACCGTCTGCAAAGACGCCGCGGCGCAGGAACCCGACCAGTTTATAGAAAAACAGCACAATCCCGATCAACGCCATGGCGGCCAGAACCCAGCCAACCACACCCGCCTTGTCGACCTGCTCAATCACCGGCAACCCGACAAAGGCATCGGTCAGGGTATTTGACTGGGTTATCCCCGTCGTATCCACCGGAAGGCCGGTGTGAGGATCGACCATCACTGTCCCGTCTGCGGACAGGGTTCCGGTCGCAGACGCATCAGGTGCGAGTGCGCCATCGGAAGCAAGCGGGCTTTGCGCATCAACAGATGCGCCCAACGGATTTACAGGTTCAGGCATTTAACTTTTCCGATCACACAAACGATCCGCATCGGACGTCCTGCTCCGATGCATTTGAAACTGATTTGCATTCTTTACCGCAAATAGAATTGCGATGCAATCGCAACCAGAAAAATCTACGGGTCTTGATGCATGACAGCCCTGCTTCTTGCAAAAGAACGCAGGCAGAGATGCTCATGGAATGACAGGAAAACCGGACCGGGAAATGATGGCAAAAGCCGGATATGCAAAACCCCCGGAACTTCTGGGTTCCGGGGGTTTTGAATTGGTGAGCCCGACAGGATTCGAACCTGTGGCCAACTGATTAAAAGTCAGTTGCTCTACCAACTGAGCTACGGGCCCTCAACGTTGGTGAGCGGCGTTTTAATGGGACTGGCGGCATCGGTCAACCCCCCTTTTTGCACGATTTTGCACATCTGCCATGAATTCGCACCAGAAGCCCGGAAAACCACGGTTTTGACCCGTTAAAAAAATGTCATCAAAACCCGCAGCTCCCCGTCCTTCGGATTACGGAAGCCCGACCAGTCAGATTTGAGATTTCGGGGAAATGCAGACAAATAAAAAGCCCCCGAAACCGGAAAGGTTTCAGGGGCTTATTGGTGAGCCCGACAGGATTCGAACCTGTGGCCAACTGATTAAAAGTCAGTTGCTCTACCAACTGAGCTACGGGCCCTCAACGTTGGTGAAGCGCGTTTTAATGGCAGACAGGGCGCTGGTCAACACCTGTTTTCCATATTTTCCGTCTTTTTACGGTTTCACGCCCTAAAACGCGAAAGCCGCCCCACAAAGGGACGGCTTCCAGTTGCAAATGATCGGCTGACGCGATTACTGCGCGTCTGCTGCAACCTGCATTTTGACGATGACGTCAGGATCGGCGACGGTGCCATTGGCCCACGGCGCACCCTTCTTGATCATGTCGACATATTCCATGCCCTCAGACACCTGACCCCAGATGGTGTATTGACCATCAAGATGCGGTGCGTCGGTAAAGCAGATGAAGAACTGCGAATCAGCACTGTTCGGGTTTGCCGAACGGGCCATGGAAACGGTGCCGCGACCGTGATGTTCCTTGGAGAATTCAGCATCAAGCTTCTGGCCTGACCCACCAGTGCCATTGCCCTTGGGGTCGCCGGTCTGCGCCATGAAGCCTTCAATAACACGATGGAACTTCAAACCGTCATAAAAGCCCTGACGGGTCAGTTCCTTGATACGGGCAACATGATTCGGCGCAAGGTCCGGGCGAAGCTGGATTACAACGCGGCCATCTTTCAGATCAAGATAAAGCGTGTTTTCCAAATCCTGAGCGACAGCGTCGTTTCCATTGGACATGGTTACAATTCCTAGTACGAGAGCAATTATTGAGAACAGACGAATAAGACGCATGGCCTGCGTTATTCCTTTTCTTCTGCCAGCTTTTCATGCAAGCGTTTGAGCACGTTTGCCGGCACAAATTCACTAACATTACCGCCCAACCGGGCGATTTCCTTAACAAAGCGCGACGAGACAAACTGTTGTTTGTCCGACGCCATAAGGAAGACAGTTTCGACTTCCGGGGACAGCCGGGCATTCATGCCAGCCATCTGGAATTCATATTCAAAGTCCGACACCGCGCGAAGACCACGGATGATCGTGCTTGAACCGTTTTCCTTGGCAAATTCCATCAGAAGCGATGAAAATGGCTTAACTGAGGTACGTGCAGCGACTTCGCCACCCGCAGCCTTCAGGGCCTCTTCCACCAGCTTGCAGCGTTCATCCACCCCGAACATCGGACCTTTGCCGGCGTTGATAGCAACGCCGACAATAAGCTGGTCCACAATGCGGGTCGCACGACGAATAATATCCATATGCCCCTGGGTTACCGGGTCAAAGGTCCCCGGGTAAATCCCGATGCGCGATACGGTAGAAGACATCTCAGTCATCGAACTTCCAATTATTCGTCGCTATCTGCGCCGTCAGATTCCGGTACATCATCACCGGCATCAACAGCACTGGTTTCAATCGCTTCACCGGCATCGGAAGCACCATCAACGGCACCTTCGGCACCCTCGATATCACCTTCCTCGCCTTCGTCGTCACCACCAAGGTTACTTAGTCGCTCGACCGCCACGACCTGTTCGTCATCGGCAGTACGGAACAAGGTCACGCCCTGCGTCTTACGACCGGCAATACGGATATCGTGGGTCGGCATACGGATGACCTTGCCACCATTGGTGACCATCATCAGTTCGTCGCCCTCTTCGATCACGAAGGATGCGGCGACATTGCCGTTACGTTCGGACATCTCGATATTGGCAAAGCCCTGACCGCCACGACCGGTGACACGGTATTCATAGGCAGAGGTACGCTTGCCATAGCCGTTTTCGGTCACAGACAGGATCAGCTGATCCCCATCCCTGATTTCCTGATGGCGCTCGGCCGTAAGGATTTCAAGCGGCAGACTGTCTTCGGTGATTTCCTCGCGGCGCAGTTTACCTGCGATCGAAAGGTATTCATCGCGTTCTTCCATCGAGACATGATTGCCAAACAGAACCGACATCGCGATGACGGAATCTTCGTCGGCCAGACGAATGCCGCGCACACCAACCGAGTTACGGCCGGTAAAGACGCGAACGTCACTGACACGGAAACGAATGCATTTGCCCTGACGGGTGGTCAGAAGAATGTCGTCATCATCGGTACAGGTCTGAACCGCAATCAGTTTGTCACCACGATCTTCTTCAAGCTTCATGGCGATCTTGCCGTTGGATTTCACATTCACGAAATCGGCAAGACTGTTACGACGGACGTTACCGGTCGAGGTCGCAAACATCACATGCAGGTTCGGCCATTCTTCCTCGTCGGGAAGCGGCAGCACGGTTGTGATATATTCGCCCTCGGACAGCGGCAGCAGGTTCACAAGAGCCTTGCCGCGTGACTGCGGGGTACCGACCGGCAGACGCCAGACCTTCATTTTATAGACCATGCCCTCGGAGCTGAAGAACAGAACCGGGGTATGGGTATTGGCAACGAACAGCTTGGAAACGAAATCTTCCTCGCGGGTGGCCATGCCCGAACGGCCTTTGCCACCGCGACGCTGTGCGCGATAGGTCGACAACGGAACACGCTGGATATATCCGCTGTGTGACACGGTAACGACCATGTCTTCGCGGGCAATCAGGTCTTCGATGTCATGTTCGAATTCGGCTTCCTGAATTTCGCTGCGACGTTCGTTGGCGAACTCGTTGCGCATTTCAGTCAGTTCATCCTTGAGGATCGTCAGCTTGCGCTCACGCGAGGCAAGGATATCAAGGAAGTCTTTGATCTTCTCGCCCAATTCGGTCAATTCGGCAGCGATCTTGTCGCGTTCGAGACCGGTCAGGCGATGCAGACGCAGTTCAAGGATCGCACGGGCCTGTGCTTCGGACAGGCGATACATGCCATCGGTCGAACCGATCTGGTTCGGGTCGGCAATCAGTTCGATCAGCGGAACGATATCACCCGCTGCCCAGTCGCGTGCCATCAGCTGTTCACGCGCAATGGTCGGATCGGCCGCATTGCGGATCAGCTTGATGACTTCGTCGATATTGGAAACGGCAATCCCCAGACCAACCACGACATGCGCACGTTCGCGCGCCTTTTTCAGAAGGTGGATGGTACGACGGGTAATGACTTCTTCGCGGAACTCGACAAAGGCCTGAATGATGTCCTTAAGGTTCATCAGTTCCGGCTTGCCACGGTTCAGCGCAAGCATGTTCACACCAAACGAGGTCTGAAGGGCGGTAAAGCGGAACAGCTGATTAAGAACAACATCAGAGTTCGCATCACGCTTGAGCTCGATCACCATGCGAACGCCCGAACGGTCGGACTCATCACGCAGATCGGAAATGCCTTCAAGCTTCTTGTCGCGCACCAGTTCAGCGATCTTTTCCATCAGGGTCGCCTTGTTCACCTGATAGGGAACTTCGGTAACAATGATGGCTTCACGGTTCGCACGGACTTCCTCGACATGGGTGCGGGCACGCATGACGACAGAACCACGACCGGTCTTGAACGCGGAATGGATACCCGAACGGCCCAGAATAAGTGCACCGGTCGGGAAATCCGGACCGTGTACAAATTCCATCAGGCCTTCGACGGTGATTGCCGGGTTATCGACATAGGCCATGCAGCCATCGATAACTTCGCCAAGGTTATGCGGCGGAATATTGGTCGCCATACCCACGGCAATACCACCCGCACCATTGACCAGCATGTTCGGGAAACGTGCCGGAAGAACCGATGGTTCCTTGGTGGTTTCGTCGTAGTTATCGCGAAAATCAATCGTGTCTTTGTCAATATCATCAAGCAGGAAATGCGCTGATTTCGCCATGCGGGCTTCGGTGTAACGCATGGCGGCGGCCTTATCGCCATCCATGGAACCAAAGTTCCCCTGCCCGTCAATCAGTGGCAGACGCATGGAGAAGTTCTGCGCCATACGGACCATCGCATCGTAAATCGCGCTATCGCCGTGCGGATGGTATTTACCCATCACGTCCCCGACCACACGGGCCGATTTACGGAACGGCTTGTTATATTCGAAACCGTTTTCATGCATCGCGTACAGAATACGACGATGTACAGGCTTCAAACCGTCCCGGACGTCAGGCAGCGCACGGCTGACAATCACGCTCATTGCGTAATCGAGGTAGCTGCGGCGCATTTCTTGTTCGATGGAAACCGGGAAAATATCGCGGCTTTCGGAATTGGTCTCTTGGGTGGACAAAGGCCGTGACCTCTTAAACGCTTGATCAGAAATGATTCAATCGGCGTGACATGCAGCTATTTTCAAGCACATGCCGGACCAGAAAGGCGGAAAGTATCAGGTTTATCGACCACAAACAATATTGACAAATCCCATCATTCCGCGTTGGGCAAGAAAGTTCGGAATTTATCATCAATCCGTGGTCCGATCTTACTGTCGGGGCTTGCTTTTTTCGCTCTTTGGAACGTCGAGCACCGGGGCCATCGGATCAGATTTTGCAAGCCTGGGTTCGAGTGATGCCGATTTACGGCCAAACCGCATCTGGGATGCGGCAATCCCGCCCAGAATGATCACAAGTGCGATCAGCGCATTGGGCTGGGGCACTTCGCCCAGAACAATGAAACTGATCAGAACACCAACCGCCGGAACAAGGTAATTGTTAAAGACAAGGAAGCTGGCCCCGGCAACGGCAATCAGATGCAGGATCATGAACATGGCAATCCCGGTCGGGAACATGCCCAGATACATGATCGACACCGCCGCTTTCAGATCCCATGTCATCGTCCAGGGCTGATCGATGATCAGGGTAAAGGGCACCAGCATTACGGATGCAAATGTCAGGATAATTGCCGTGGATCCGATGCGCGGCTGATCACGCAGATTGCGTGCCACCAGTGACGAGATGGCATAACCGACAGCGGCAACCAGAATGGCCAGCTGGAACAGGAATTCCCCGCCCAGCCCCGAAAGGGTTTCCGGCCCGACCAGCACAATCACGCCAATCGTTCCCAGAACAACCCCGACCACCTTACCTGCTGTCAGCTTTTCATCATGGGTAAAGAAATGCGCAAGCACCACGGTGGTCAGTGGCACCGTCGACATCAGAATGGCGGCAAGCCCGGCATCAACACGGGTTTCGCCATAACTGATCAAAAAGAACGGAATGGCATTGCCGACCAGTGCGACCATAAAGGTCGAAATCCAGGCCCGCCTGCCCTTGGGCATTTCGGATTTGCGCATCAATGCAAAACACCACAGCACGATTGCGGCAAAGGTCAGCCGCCCTGCAGCCACCACAAGCGGGGAATAGGCATGCACACCGATCTTGATAAAGGTAAACGAGCTTCCCCAGATAATGGCAAGAAGCAACAGCAAGCCATATTCACGAATTCCCGGACGTGTCATGTTCCCAGCCTATTTTCGCCATAGTTATTGGGCTTCATCACAGTCGTGATCAAACCAGCAGTCAGCGTTAGAGGCCAAGCACCAATTAATCAAGAAAATAGAACCCGGACCGTCCTTTCATTCCGGGTCAGGACCATCTGTCGACAGAAAGACACGCAACCGACCGGAGGGATCCTGGATGCGGATAATCATCCTCCAAACAGCCGATATTCCACCTTCATTGTGCTGCCGTCCATAAGGCAGATCAATGAAGCAAAATGGAAAAAGTGGAAAAAAGCACAATCAGCACATGTTTTTAGTTGCGAATGATTTGCAATAGCATTACATTACGCACAACAATAAAAACCGGGATACGAAAAGATGAGCTACGTTGATCAGGAACTGTCGATTGAAGACATGCTTGCCGACCCGATCGTGCAGACATTAATGCGCTATGATGGCATTTCTGCCAGTGACGTTCGTCACACGATTGAACAGGTAACTCAAACCCGTGCCGGAAAATCCGCCTTTGGCGAATTTGGCAGCACCCATCACACCCACATATCTTGGGGCAGCGAGTCTGCACAGGGCAACAGGTTGCGCCACAAGGCCGCCTGAAAGCCGACACCAGCACCATCCCGCGCCCTATGCCGGGAACCCATACAGGTAATGTTGTTTAGGGCCGGTCGTCGTTCAGCGACCAGTCATAGACGTCATCGCTCACATCAAACCGGCCGATGCTGTCGAGCTGACGGGTCAGCTCCGGCCCGGCATAGGTCAGAAGATGGGCAACCAGTTGCGCATCACGCTCACCAAAGTCTTCCCGATACCAGTCATACAGGCTTGAAATCACAAAGCCGCCGTCCCCGTCACTGTGAATGGCGCGTGGGTGATTGATAAAATCACGTGCTGCCTGATCAAGCTGATCATCAAGCAGGTCGGCATCATAGGCCTCGGCTGCGAGTGCCGGACAGCCGACCGATGCACAATTGACCGCATAGTGAATGCGCGGATCAATCCAGATCGGACGCAGGATGCGATGTTCGATATCATTAAGCGACAAGGTCCGCCCTTCGACTGTGATCAGCTTCTTGTCCCATGGCCCCGATGAAAACAGACCCAGCGAGAACAGACCGGGCGAAATATCAATATCGCGGATTGATGCCACCGGATAATGATCAAGCACCACCTTTACGGTCAGCGCATTATAAAGATTGATCCAGTATGCCAGTTGCTGATTGCGATTAAGGTCGCTGACCGGAACCATGACCATTTTCCCGACATAGCCCGCCACGGCCTCAATCCCGTTGGCCCGATCATCAAGTGCTGCCTTGTAATCAAAGGTGGTGACACCGGGTTCAGGCTGCGCAACGAACCGATCAAGCACCGCCTGCCAGCCGGAATGATCAATTTTCTGCATGCTGTCAGGATCATGCGCCTGCCAGTCCGGCCAAAGATCGGCTTTGGGGGCGGCATAAGCCCCGACCGGCGCAAAAGCCGATATCAGGACAAGCATCAGAACAGACAGAAACACGCGCATGATCAGCAAACCATTTTTCAGGGCGACGAAGTAACGTACCAGCCGGGAAGACCCGTTTTAGAAATCAGTGTGAGGCACCATATCATCAGTGTTAACCGCATAGGGGCAAAACGACCTCATCAAACCGGCGTGATCACGCAAACCTGTTTTATATACTTTTAACCCCGAGTTGAGATACAATAACGACCATGATACAGGCAGGTGCAATACAGGTTATCCCCGGAAGTGGCGGGCAACTTGGCCAGATCATAGCCACACGCGCCCTGCCAGGTTCCGGGAGCCAGCCGCCGACCAGCGGGTCGGGCGGAACGGGCGCGTCTGCGCCGCAAACCATGCCTGCCGCCGTGGCGCTTGTTCCGCTTTCAGGCACATCGCAACCTGCCAGCGGATCACTCCCCCGCACCGAACCATCCAGATCAAACAGCACCGGGACGACAGCGGAAAAGACGCCACCGCCACCAGCGCCGCCCGCGCAAACCGCACCGGTCAATCGTGCCGCGTCGGTCATCACGATCATCCAGCAACTCGATCCGCGTGATATTAGTGGTGAACCGGCTGCCCCTGAAACCGACACCGGATCCCCGACCGAACGCCAGCAACAGGAACGCGAAGACACGCCCAAAAGCGCGCGCCCGCGTACATCCAACCCGGCCCTTCTGACCGCAAGCGAACGTGAAATCATTCAGCAACTGCGCGCCCGTGATGCGGTCGTCCGGACCGAGGAAGAAAGCCACCAGACACTGGCCGGTGCCAATGCCGGCATGATCAGTTACAGCTATACCGCAGGTCCCGACGGGCGACTTTACGCCACGGGCGGGAAAGTCAGTATTCATCCCCTTCAGGGACTTGATGGCATTGCCGCCATCGCCAATCAGGCTGCAATTTCACGTGCTGCGTCGGTTCCGGGTAGCTCGGCTGCGGATTTTAACGTCGCCAAGGGCGCATCCATGAGCATCTCGGCCATGATCGCATCACAGGCCAGTGCCGCAGCAGAAAGCTATCGCATCACCCTTGGCCTTAATGCTGCGCCAAGTACGATTGATCTTAGCGGCTAATTCCCGCTGCATTCACCCAACAAAAAAGCGGCCCGCACGGAGCCGCTTTTGCTTTGTCTGATCCGAAGCTCGATATTAGTCGGCGTAATGCCAGAAGATATCAAAGCCCGGATTAAACACCGTGACCGGGCCTTCGCCGGTTTCGATCTTGGCGGCGAATTTCGCCGGTTCCGCACGTTTTTCCAGCGTGATCTGATCACCGTTCAACGGCAAGCCATAGAATTGCGGGCCATTGACCGAGGCAAAGGCTTCGAGCTTATCAAGGGCATTTTCCTGCTCGAACACGTGGGCAAGAAGCTGCACGGTATTATTGGCGGTAAAGATACCGGCGCAACCACACGGGCTTTCCTTGCGCTCGTCCGTATGCGGGGCGGAATCGGTCCCGAGGAAGAAGCGCGCATCGCCCGATGTGGCGGCGGCACGCAGCGCCAGACGGTGCTTTTCACGCTTGGCCACCGGCAGGCAGTACATATGCGGATGAATGCCGCCCACCAGAATGGCATTGCGGTTAATGATCAAATGGTGCGTGGTGATCGTTGCACCCAGATTTTTGTCATTGGCTTTGACATATTCAACGCCGTCTTCGGTGGTGATGTGTTCCATCACCACGCGCAGTTCCGGCAAACGCTTGCGCAGCGGCTCCAGAACCCGGTCGATAAACACCGCTTCACGGTCAAAGATATCGATATCATGATCAGTGACTTCGCCATGCACACACAGCGGAATGCCAAGCTCTGCCATGCGCTCAAGCGCTGGCATCGCATTATCAAAATTGCGAACCCCGCTATCGGAGTTGGTGGTCGCCCCTGCCGGATAAAGCTTCAATGCGGTGATCACACCGGCCTTGTAACCTTCCTCGATATCATCGGGATTGGTGCCCTCGGTCAGATAAAGGGTCATCAGCGGGGTGAAATCATGGCCTTGCGGAATGACCGCCGTGATGCGGTCGCGATAGGCAACGGCATCGGCGGTCTTGACCACCGGCGGCACAAGGTTCGGCATGATGATCGCACGGGCAAAATGCGCGGAAGTCTCGCCAATCACACCTTTTAACATCGCGCCATCACGCAGATGCAAATGCCAGTCATCCGGACGGCGAAGGGTAATGCGATGTGTCGACATGTGACGATCTCCTGGCAACCATTGAGCCCCGTTTGGGAATATGGAGCGTTACCTAGCAGATTGGGTGGGAATTGGGAATGTCAAAGCGGGGGAAATGTGACCAGAAAAGACAAAAGGCCAGGCATTTCTGCCTGACCTTTTCACATGGGGCGAGTGATGGGACTTGAACCCACGGCCCCCAGAGCCACAATCTGGTGCTCTAACCACCTGAGCTACACCCGCCATCGTGTGGCGCGGTTTATATGGCCCGTGGCCCGCAACGTCAAGCGCATATTTTCACTTTTTTCCGCTGAATCTCCCCAACCCCTTCAAAGCGCCGAATTTTGCGGGCTTGGGCGGTTTGACACCAAACCAATGGCGTTATTTGTATGATAATTTAACTCACCTACCCGTCTGAACATCTTGCATGTCGGGCCACATGCCTTAATTAATCGGAACCAGGAACTGAACCGCAAAACAATGTGCGAAACCATGCATATACGTCATTGCGGACTGCCCGCACCCAAGGGTTGACTTCGGGTTGGCGGGCCACAAAACAGAAAAACAGACGGAGTATCGGAATGAAGTGGGGCGTCATCAGCACCGCCAAGATCGGCACGGAAAAGGTCATCCCGGCCATGCAGGAAAGCGACAAGCTTGAAATCCTTGCCATTGCCGGACGCGATCTTGGAAAGACCCGTGAGGTCGCCGAAAATTTGCGTATTCCGCGCGCCTATGGTTCCTATGAGGAACTTCTGGCAGACCCGTCTATCGAGGCGGTTTACAATCCCCTGCCCAACCATCTGCATGTTGAATGGACGATCAAGGCGCTTGAAGCAGGCAAACATGTCCTGTGCGAGAAGCCGATCGGTCTTGATACCGAGGATGCCAAACGCCTGATCGCCGCCCGGGACAAAAGCGGCAAACAGGTTCTTGAAGCCTTTATGGTGCGCCATCATCCTCAGTGGCTTGAAGCCCGCAAGATCGTTGAAAGCGGCCAGATCGGTGACATCACCACGGTGCAGACCATCTTTACCTATTTCAATGCCGACCCGAACAATGTGCGCAACAAGAAAGATATTGGCGGCGGCGGGCTGCTTGATATCGGATGCTACTGCATTGTCGGCCCGCGCTTTGTCACAGGCAGGGAGCCGGTTCGTGTTGTATCCCTGATGGACAAGGACCCGAAATTCGGAACCGACCGTCTTGTTTCGGGCATGCTTGATTTCGGATCGGGGTTACAGGCAAGCTTTGTCTGCGGCACCCAGTCGGCCGCCGTACAGCGCGTTCATATTCTGGGCACCGAAGGCCGCATCGAAATCATTATGCCGTTCAACCCGATCCCGGAAAATCCGGCGATCATCCGGGTGGCTGGCCAGAAACAGCCAGGCTTTGACGAAGCCCGCGAGATCAAATTCCCGCTTTGCAATCACTATACCCTTCAGGGGGATGCGGCGACTGCGATCTTTAAGGGGGAAAGTCCGGTCGATTATCCGATCGAGGATGCGATCATGAATATGCAAATCCTTGATGCCCTGACGCGCTCGGCCAAGACCGGCAGTTGGGAAATGGTCAAAGCCTGATCTGCATGGGCCATCAGAGAAGATGACAAAAGCCGGGGAAACCCGGCTTTTTCTTTATGCCCCTCTCAAGCCCCGGCAAACAGGGGGGCCTTTTGTTTCAGGCGCGGAAACATAAAATCGTTAAAGGCCCGCACACGTGGTGTGGCCTTAAGATCGCGATGCATCAGCATCCAGAGATCGTTATCAAGCCCGTCTACCGGATCGCCAATCACAGCGATATTGGCAAATGCTGCAACCAGAAAAGCAGGCAAAACCGCAAAACCGCCTCCGGCATCAACGAGGCGCGCCACATTCAGCAATGAGTTGCTGCGCAACGCGACATGCTGATCCGCAAAATGTTTGTCGCGCCAGCGCGCAGCCTTGATATGGGCAAGCGTCTCGTCACAGGTAATCCAGGGACCTTTGGCCGGATCATCCAGCCCCGACGGACCACAGATCACCGAGCGGATCGGGGCGATTTTGCGCCCGACCAGATTTTCATTGGGCGCGTTGCTGGGCCGGATCGCGATATCGGCATCATGGCGGTTCAGATCATAGAACCGGTTATCGGTAACGACCTGAAGGGTGATTTCCGGATAAGCCTTCCCAAAGGCAGCAAGATCATCAGCCAGCACCGCATGCAACAGCGTATCGGTCGTGGTCAGGCGCAAAATCCCCGACGGCCGGATATCCTGCCCGGCAAGTTTGCGGGCCAGTACGGCCATTTCGGCTTCGAGTGTTTCAGCGGTTTCAATCGCTGCCTGTCCGGTACTGGTGGGTTGATAGTCGCCCTGAAGACGCTCAAAAAGCGGTGTCCCCAACCGGGTTTCAATATCGGCGATCCGGCGAAACAGCGTCGAATGATGGATGCCGGTTTGCTTTGCAGCCTGCGTAATGCTGCGCGCACGCGCGATCGCCAGCACCAGTTTCAGGTCATCCCATTCGAGCATTCGCACAACTCTCCCTTGGCCCCTACCCAATCATTCGCATTATTGCACACATTGTTCGAATTTTCCCAAATTTACGTCGTACCATTGCACATCAATACTGATCCCATCAGTCAACGATATTCCAGATGGAGATTGGAAGATGACCAGAACGATTACCCGTGATGAACTCAAGGCCGTGCTTGGCAGTGCAAACGCACCGGTCCTGATCGAAGCGCTTCCGGCGCGTTACTATGTTGATGCGCATCTGCCCGGTGCAATCAACATTCCCCATGATGCCATTGACGAAAATGTCAAAACCATCCTGCCCGATCCTGATGCACCGATTGTGGTCTATTGCGCCAACGGCCCGTGCAAGAATTCCGGCATTGCCCAGATGGCTCTGAGCAAGCTGGGCTATAGCAATGTTCGTGATTATCACGATGGCAAACAGGATTGGCGCGAAGCCGGTCTTCCGCTTCAGGGTCAGGGCGTGCTTGCAGTCACTGCCTGACCTGTCCCGCGCTGGACAAAACCTGAAACCAAAACGGGCCGATCCAGTATCGGCCCGTTTTGGCATGGATATTTGTTAACTGGTCTGGCCAGTTTATTTGGCAAACGCCTTTTTCATGCGTTCAATCGCAGCCGCCATTTTTTCTTCCTGCTTGCAGAAGCAGAACCGCACAAAATGACGCACACCGCCATCTTCGCCCTGATAGAAGGCCGAAACAGGGATGGCAACCACGCCTGCTTCCTTGATCATGATCTGGCAGAACTCGACATCGTCGCAGTCATAGCCAAGCGGTCGGAAATCGCAGGTAATGAAATAGGTGCCCTGGGAATCGAGAACATCAAAGCCGACTTCCTTGAGTCCCTTCATCAGGAAATCACGCTTGGCCTGCATTTCCGCGGTAAAGGTTTCGAAATATTCGTCATCCTTGTTCAGGCCATAAGCCACACCATGCTGCAATGCCGGCGGCACGGTAAAGACAAGGAACTGATGCGCTTTCTTGATCGGCTCCATCAGTTTTGCACAGGCTGTGATATAGCCGATTTTCCAGCCGGTCAGCGAGAATGTCTTGCCCGCCGATCCGATACGCACGGTGCGATCATGCATGCCGGGGAAAGTCATCAGCGGTTTGTGCTTGCGACCGTCAAAGACAATATGCTCGTAAACCTCGTCACACAGCGCGATCACGTCATGCTTGATGCAAAGATCTGCGATGAATTGCAGCTCGTCATCACCATAGACCTTTGAACACGGATTCTGCGGCGAGTTGATCAGGATCAGCTTGGTCTTTTCGCTAAACGCTGCGGCCAGTTCCTCGCGCGGCAATTCCCAGTGCGGCGGAGTGACGCGCACCAGTTTGGGAATACCACCCGCAAGCTTCACCATGGGAAGATAGCTGTCATAAAGCGGTTCAATCAGGATGACCTCGTCGCCCGGCGCCACCAGACCAAGGATCACATCCGCCAGCCCCTCGGTCGCGCCAACGGCAACCAGCACTTCTTTCTTGGGATCAACCTCGATGCCATAGAAACGCTTGTTATGGTCAGCAACCGCCTGAAGCAGTTCCGGTACACCGGCAAGGGGCGGATACTGGTTGGACAGTTCCATGGTTGCCTTGGCAGCCGCTTCGCGGATATCGGCCGGGCCGTCCGTATCGGGTGCGCCCTGCCCCAGATTGATGGCCTGATGCTTCTGGGCCAGTTCGTTCATCACTTCAAAGATCGTGATCCCGCCCGAGGCGAAAAGTGGGTTGCCGACAAATTCGGTCATGAGGCGTCCTTTATATTATATGCGTTCACCGGATGGTGGCCTCCGGCTTTTCCCCGACCCGTTGGGCCATATTGTTGTAAATCTGTGCCGTACTATAATCGCGCGGGCATGGTTTGTTCGAGTCTATAAATCAAACAGATCGATTCACACCCATTTGGCAAATATCTGCGAACGAAATCACTCTTTTGCAGCAAATTCTGTCGCATGCGATCCTTTGAGCGTAGGGTCAGAAGCAATCCGGATCACACTGCCTGCCTTCAATGCAGCGCATTTGCATAATTTTTAATCATTTTGCCTAAAACTCAATCACCCTCGCCCCAGAAAATCTCAAAAGTTTCATGGGTTTTGCTGGGTTTTCGCGCAAAGAATCCTTAGAATGCCATCGCGGATCAAACTTGGCATGGTCCGTGCAACAGACACCGTGCGAAGCATTACGCTTTCCGAGTTCTACGCAACTCTCGCAAAAAGCAGAGGGCGCTTAATGAAAAAGATCGAAGCCATCATCAAGCCATTCAAGCTTGACGAGGTAAAAGAGGCCCTTCAAGAGATCGGCCTCAAAGGGATTACCGTTACCGAAGCCAAAGGTTTCGGACGTCAGAAAGGCCACACGGAGCTGTATCGCGGCGCCGAGTATGTTGTGGACTTTTTGCCGAAGGTAAAGCTGGAAATCGTCGTTGAGGACACGCTGGTTGAGCGTGCGATTGAGGCAATCCAGCAAGCCGCTCATACCGGCCGTATCGGCGACGGTAAAATTTTCGTTTCCTCACTTGAGGACGCGATCCGTATTCGTACCGGTGAACGGGGCAACGACGCGATCTGATCGGTCTTGCCTGTCATTGAACACCGTACGGTAACTAATTATGAGTTTTAAAGGGTTGCATCATGTCTGACGCTGCTTCTGTACTTAATCTGATCAAAGAAAAAGGCATCCAGTTTGTTGATCTGCGCTTTACCGATTCCAAAGGTAAATGGCAGCATACCGCGCAGGATATCTGCACGATCGACGAGGACGTCTTTGTTGACGGCATCATGTTCGACGGTTCGTCGATCGCCGGCTGGAAAGAAATCAACGAATCCGACATGATCCTTATGCCGGATCCGTCGACCGCCGTTGTTGATCCGTTCACCGCACAGCCGACCCTGATCATCGTTTGTGACGTTATCGAACCGGCCACCGGCCAGGGTTACGAGCGTTGCCCGCGTTCGACCGCGAAACGCGCACTGGCATACATGAAATCCGCTGGTATCGGCGACACCGCATATTTCGGCGCAGAGCCGGAATTCTTCATGTTTGACGACGTTCGCTGGACCACCGCTGGCGAAGGCATGGGCTACCAGCTCGACTCCGAAGAAGGTCCGTACAACACCGGCACCGAATTCGAAGGCGGCAACCGCGGCCACCGTCCGGGTCCGAAGGGCGGCTACTTCCCGGTACAGCCGGTTGACTCGGCAAACGACATTCGTGCCGAAATGGTCAACTACATCAACGAAATGGGCGTGCGTTGCGAAAAGCACCACCACGAAGTTGCTCCGTCGCAGCACGAACTGGGTATCGCTTTTGGCACCCTGATCGAACATGCCGACGCTGTTCAGATCTACAAATACTGCATCCACATGGTTGCACACCAGTATGGCAAAACCGCAACCTTCATGCCGAAGCCGGTCTTCGGTGACAACGGTTCGGGCATGCATACCCACCAGTCGATCTGGCACGAAGGCAAACCGCTGTTCGCTGGTAACGGCTATGCGGATCTTTCTGAAACCGCTCTGTACTACATTGGCGGTATCATCAAGCACGCCAAGGCACTGAACGCTTTCACCAACCCGACGACCAACTCCTACAAGCGTCTGGTCCCGGGCTTCGAAGCTCCGGTTCTGCTGGCTTACTCTGCACGTAACCGTTCTGCATCCTGCCGTATCCCGTACACCGCGTCCCCGAAAGGCAAACGCGTCGAGATCCGCTTCCCGGATGCCCTTGCCAACCCGTATCTCGCATTCTCTGCAATGCTGATGGCTGGCCTTGACGGTATCGAGAACAAGATCCATCCGGGCGAAGCAATGGACAAGAACCTCTATGACCTTCCGCCGGAAGAGCTCAAAGAAGTTCCGACCGTTTGCCGCTCGCTGCACGAAGCTCTCGACAACCTCGACGCAGACCGCGACTTCCTGAAAAAAGGCGACGTTATGACCGACGATCTGATCGACGCATACATCGCCCTGAAAATGGAAGAAGTCATCCGCTTCGAACAGTCGCCGCATCCGGTCGAATTCGACATGTACTACAGCGGCTAATTCCTTTCACCGAAAGGAAGATGCATTCGGAAACGCCCGGCCTTCTGGCCGGGCGTTTTCTTTTTTGGGTTTAAACAGTTTGATTACCCTTGTTAGACTAGGCTCTCCCTACCCAAACGAGCGGGAAGAAAACAAATCCAATGCCCGGAAACAGCTCAACCAACAGTTTCTCAGCAAAGCGAAACAGGCAAAAAGCTGACAAGCTTGCCCGCGCAGCCGAAACAGCCCTTTCGGCTGGCAACATTGCGAGTGCACTTGGCTCTGCCCAGCAGGCGCTTGGAGTTGTTCCGGACCATGCGCCTGCCCTGTTCGTGATGGCGCGGATTAATCGCGCGACTGATAACCTCCCGGAAGCTGCGCGGTTGCTGCAAACCGCCTGCAACAGTCCGGATGCTATTGTCGGCTATTTCCATGAGCTGGCTGGCGTGCTTGGCGCTTTGGGGAAATTTGATCTGGTCCAGCAGATCCTGTTTGCCGCCTTGCGTCGCTTTCCAACCGACGGACCAACCTATCGCGAACTTGGCGTCATTCTTGTGCAAAGGGAATATGACAGTCAGGGGGTCGAGATACTTAGAAAGGCTGTTCAGTTTAACAAGAATGACTGGGCCAGCTTTCATAATCTTGGCTCGGCACTCATCAAGACAGGGCGGGACGAGGAAGCACTTGAATACTTGGAGCAGGCCGCCAAAATCGCCGCAGATGATCCCGGATGTCTGGAACGCACATTAATTTCAATAGGCGAAGCAAAACGCCATTTGGGGGACCTGAAAGGTGCTGCTGATTTTTTCCGCAAGGTGCTTGAGGTCAACCCGAATTCCGGACGGGCCTGGCATGACCTTTCTGACGTGATCACGTTCACGCCCGATGACGAGGCAGATATCAGCACAATGAACAGCATCCTGTCGCAAAAGACGAAGACACTGGCGAAAGTGGACAGGGAAATGATCGGCTTTGCCCTGGGCAAGGCCTATATGGACTTTGGCGATCCAAAGCAGGCCATCGCACATCTTGATCAAGCCAATGCCCTGCGACGTTCCGACTTTGCCTATGACCCGATCAAGAAATCCGGATATGATTCAAAGACCACCTGCGATCGTGTTAACGCGATTGCCGATTTCTTCCCGGCCGCGTTGTTTGAAAACCTTCCCGAGGAAACTGGCAATGTGCCACACCATGCCTTTATTGTCGGCATGCCGCGTTCGGGAAGTACATTGACCGAACAAATCCTGACGAGCCATCCCGCAGCTCTGCCGACCGGCGAATTGCGCAGCTTTCCAAAGTTCAAGGACCGGCTGTTCGGCCCCCTGTTCCCGAGCCAACCGGAAGACCATGCAAAACTGGCATCCGGGGAACTTCTGAACCAGTTGCATACGGCATATCGCGATGACGTTCTTTGCACTTACCCGTCTGCGCCCAACACAAAGGTGGTAATCGACAAGATGCTCGGAAACTTTTCCTGGGCCGGCTTGATCTTGCTTTCAATTCCTGGGGCCAAGATTATCCATTGTCGACGCAATCCGGTTGATACATGCCTGTCATGCTATTCCAAGCGATTTGCCAACTTGCAGGTCTATACCTGCAATCAAACAGAGCTTGGCGAGTTTTATCGGGCCTATGAAGACCTGATGGCTCATTGGCGTAAAGTCCTCCCCAAGGACCGCTTCATTGAGATCAACTATGAAGACCTGGTTTCAGACCCCGAGCCGCAATCCCGTCGCTTGATCGAATTTCTGGGCTTACCATGGGACGAAACTGTTCTCGATTTCCAGAATGCAAAACGGTCGGTTCGTACTGCCAGTGCGACGCAGGTACGTCAGAACCTTTATCAAACCAGTGTTGAACGCTGGAAACCGTATGCGCCTTATATTCAGCCATTATTGCATGCACTTGGCATCGAACATCAGGACCGAGAGATTTGATGAATTCCACCTCAGACCTGTCACCCGATAACGTTCTGAAACGGGCGCAAACATTGTGGGAGAAGGGTAAACACAAGCAAGCCCATGACATCTGCGCGCAATCCTTGCGCAGCAATCCCAGCCACGGGCCGCTACTGTACTTTTTTGCAGGTGTACTGGAAGCCATGGGCAACGAGTTCGGCGCGCTAAAGCATCTGGAGTTTGCCTGCAAGGCACCTGATCCGCAAAACCGATACTTCCTTGATCTGGCAAAACTCCTGATCAAACGGAACATGAATCTGGAAGCCCAGAATGTTCTTAATATCGCGATGAAACGCGATCCAGCTGATACCGAGATACAGGCACAACTTGCAAGTATCTTGATACTCAATGGCTTTTTTGATCAAGGAACAAGGCTTTTCAGTCATGCTCTGTCACAATCGCCGTCCGACTGGAAAAAATGGAACCTGTTTGCCTATTCGGTTGCCAATTCGAAACGCCCTGCGCAGGCATTGGAGCTTTATGACCGGGCACTTGAAACTGCATCGGACACTAGCAAAGTCACCTTGGTGCCATCCCCGCATGATTTGGCCAATATCCTTGTCAACAAGGCAGACCACCTCAAAACCATCGGGGATAAAAAGGGCTGCGAGGCCACTATTCGTGCAGCCATTGGTCATTCCCGATATTTCACGCGTGCATGGTTGGAACTGGCATCACTCAAGGCCTTCGAGGATGACGATTTTGCTGCCGTTGAAAAGATGATCCGGTCTGAAAAATCAAAGCTGTCAAAGACCGATCTCCAACATCTGCATTACGCACTTGGTCTGGCCTATATGACGCGTGGCGATGGCAAGACCGCCATGGATCATTATTTCACCGCCAACCGGTATCAACGCGAACAGATTGACTATAACGAGGAAAGCACACTTGGTTTCCTCAAAAAACTGCCAGATTTCTTTACGCCCGAAAGTATCGCGCGGAACACCCTGCGCGAAACCGGGGACGAGCAGCAATTCATCTTCATCGTCGGTATGCCGCGCAGCGGATCGAGCCTGCTTGAACAGATTTTGGACAGCCACACGGATGCCTTCGGGGTTGGTGAAATCCGGACACTTCCCAATCTGTTGAAACGCGCCTATGGCGATGCCTTTCCATCTCTGCCAGCCCATGAAAAGCTTCTGGCCGATCCCAAACGCCTTGCGATGTTTGCCAAGGCCTACCGCGATGAAGTTCTTCGTATGTTGCCTCCCGAAGCGATACGCGATGGCAATCCCCCGCGCTATATCGTCGACAAGATGCTCGGGAACTTTGTTTCTGTCGGGTTGATCGCAATGGCTTTTCCCAATTCAAAGATCATCCATTCGCGGCGCGATCCGCTTGATACCGGTTTTTCGTGCTTTACCCATTTCTTTGGTGACGGTCACAAATATCTTTGTGACCTTCGCGAGATTGGGCATTTCTATCTCGCCTATCGTGATCTGATGACACACTGGGAAAAGACGCTGCACCCCGATCAATTGATTACGATCGACTATGAAAAGGTCATCGCCGACCTTGATCACGAAGCCCGCCGTCTGATCAATTTCCTTGATCTTGAATGGCAGGATGCGTGCCTGAGATTCTATGACAATAAACGCGAAGTGCGCACCCATAGCGCCCTTGAAGTGCGCCAACCGGTCTATCAAAGCAGTGTTGAACGATGGCGCCCGTACCAGAAGGAACTTGCCCCTCTAATCGAGGCGCTTGGCATAAAGCCTGACTGATTCTTCAGGAAATTTCTTTCCTTTAGGCCGGATTTGCCTTCGTAACGGCCCGCAATGACCGGACATGCGGGTGCGCATCAGTCGTCCTGATGAAGTTCGGGTTCCAGATCCGGTGTGTAAAGGCAATATTGCGCCTTGCCTGCTGATTTGGCCTGATACATTGCCTTGTCAGCGCGTCTGAGCTGCTCGCTCATATCGCAATTACCACCATCAAAGACCGAAACCCCGATGGAGGCCGAAACCCCGCAATCTTCGCCTTTCCAGAGGAAGGGCTGGCTAAGCTCCCTGAGGATTGCATCGGCGATCTCACCCATTTCCCTGGCACCGCCCTTGTTGATGAACAGCATGGTGAATTCGTCGCCGCCAAGACGGGCGACTTCCTCGGCCCGGCGCCCTGCACGCTTCAGCCTTTTTGACGTTTCCGTCAGCAGCCAGTCCCCTGCCGCATGCCCCTTGGTATCATTGAGATTCTTGAACCCGTCCAGATCAAGAATGAAGATCGAGGCCGGCGTATTGGTCCCGCGCAGAACCGTTTCGCACTGATCAAGTTTTTGCATGAAACGCGCCCGGTTGGCCAATCCGGTCAGCTCATCATTATTGGCCTTGTTTTGCAGCTCGCGGGCGGCGTGCTTTTGTTTGGTGATGTCGCTCGTCCACCACAACACGGTGTCTTCACCCTCGAACGACAGCGGTTCCAGCGAAGTCTTGAGCCATTTCGCTTCGGCCATGTTCGGGCGGCGCAGCCTGATTTCAACATCATGGAGCTCGCCGATCATATCCATATCTTGAAGAGACTGCTTGCGATAGCGTTCCGACAACAAAATGGAATCCGTTGGTTCCTTTTCGTCCTTGATGTCGAGCATCTTGGCAAATGTGCTGTTAAAGAACCGGAAGACACCTGTTTCGCGACTGGAAATCCCCACTCCTACAGGCGCACTTTCCAGAAGCCCTGTCAGGCGCTGCGCAGCTTCGGCAACTTCGGCCTGGGCCTTTTTCAGACTGGTGACATCAACAAGCGATCCGATGGTGCCTGCAATACTGCCGCTTGGTCCCTTAAGGCTCGAGACGGCAAACAGGGCTGATCGTTCCTCGTCATCAAGGACAAAGCTGATCTCGTCGCGCACCTGTCCTTCAGCAATCAGAAGCGGCTTTTCATGGGCGGAAATCGTTTTGGCAAGACTGTCCGGGGCGATTTCGATCAGCTTCTTGCCAATCACATCCCCGACCGCATGGCCGAAAAGTTCGGCAAACACAGCGTTGCAGCGCGTGATCACGCCATCAAGATTTTTCAGATAGACCGGTATCGGCAGCACGTCGATCAGATGCTGGATAAAAATCTTGTGGTCGGCCAGCGCGCGGGCAAGTTCCTGCGCCTTGCCACTATCTCGCAGAACCAGCGCGATGGTCTCGCCAGGCCCGACATCGCAATGCCAGGAAAACAGGGTCTTTTCAAGTCGAACACCGGGCAAATCCGCCCGCGTCCCGGATGAAATGGCCCCAAGCGCCTGACGAACAGCGCCAACCGGATCCCCGTCAGAAAACTCGCCATTCTTTGCAAGATAGGCCAGAAACTGTTTGATCTCGGTCCCGGTGCGTAAAACCGTCCTAGCCGCGGCAAACTGCTTTTCTGCAGCCGGATTGACATGAACGATTTTCAGATCGTTCTTATCTAGAAAGACAAGGCTATCACGCGACAACGCCGCGGTCGCCACAACATCTACACTGACAGACAATACACCCCGCGCACCGCTTTGCAGTGCACTCCCTTGGCTATGTTATCATTGATGTCCCAAATCAGACCTGATTGACCGGTCTTGTTTTATATGAGCAACAGCAATTACATATCCTTGAGGATAAGTCATGATTTTTCTCACATGACCGGCGATTGAAAATCCCCTCCCCCCAGATGTTTATGTGTGTTACTTCGCCGGTACCGGCAAATCGATATAACCACGATCAATGCAATGTTCGAGTTCGCGCGCCGCAGCAAGCATTTCCTGATAGGTTTCACGCAAATGTTTGAGCTTTGCCAGTTCTTCTTCGGTCGGGTGTCGTTCGGTGCGATCCGCACTTAGCTTGAACGCGTATTTCAGGTAGTCGGCACGCAAGCGGGCAACCGTAATCATCAACGGCACGGCATTTTCAACCGACATATCCGGGATCGCCGGGCTGATGATTTCATGGTTAATCTCGCGCAGGACGTGCTCCATGCCCATCATGAAACGGCTTTTGCTGCGGTTTTGATCCTGTGTCATGCCCTTTACTCCTACACCATAAGGGACTGAATTCTTACGATAGTATCACGCGGGAAAGTAAAAACACCTATAACAGTTTGCTACCCGAAATGCCCATGCGACAAATTCACAAGTTACCCGGAAACATGATCGCAACTTGCAGGCAGGCGTCAACCGCGCTAGAGGATGAGGCAATGATTTTTCAAACACAGGAATTCGATCATGGAAGCACGCGTCAAGTGGCTTGAAAACCTTACTTTCACGGGCACCAGCGGCACCGGACACGGGGTTGTCATGGATGGCAACAAGGACACCGGCTTTGGCCCAAGTCCGATGGAGATGCTGCTTTTGGGGCTTGGCGGCTGTTCATCGATCGACGTGGTTCACATTCTGCAAAAAGGCCGCGAGAACGTTCAGGATGTTGAGACAGAGGTCAAGGCAGAACGCGCGGAAACCGATCCCAAGGTCTTCACCAAAATTCACCTGCATTTCAAGGTAAAGGGCGAAAACCTTAATGAAACCAAGGTTGGTCGCGCGGTCGAACTTTCGGCCGAGAAATATTGCTCGGCCTCGATCATGCTCTCAAAGGCTGCCGAAGTAACCCATAGCTGGGAAGTGATCGAATAAACTGGCAGCCCGCAGGCTTTGGCCGGTCATGATGTATGCTTGAAAAAGCGGTCTGTCGCCAGACCGCTTTTTTGTTGCTCGCACCACGGGACCACACGCGCTAACATCACGCGCAAAACGATATCGAATACAATCCCTTGCACCAACCAATATGGAGCCTCCCCATGGTCACACGACGGACAATCCGTACCGGACTGACTTCTTTTGTACTGGGCACCCTGTTGGCTATCGGTGCCTGTTCAGAATCGGATGCGCAGCATGCACCATCGGGCAATGCGATAAGCGCTCCGGTCAGGGGAACCTCGTTTGACGCCTATGTGCAATCAACACGCACACAGCTTTACGATATTCTGTCCAAAGGGCGTTATGCATCGGAAACCAAACCATTTGGCGATTATGACATTGATCAGGTCGTCGATATGCGAAGCCCCTATAGTATCGCACCGGATCAAGCTGCATGTGATGCGGCAGGAGGTGATCTTGTTCATGGCGAGAAGGTTGGTTTTCTTGCCGTTCACGGCCTTACCGACAGCCCCTACTGGCTGAGCGACGTTCGCGATCAGCTTCGCATGCGGTTCCCTTGCGCAACATTTAATGGCGTGCTGTTGCCCGGACATGGAACAACCCCGGGCGATCTGATTGATGTCAGCTATCAGGACTGGCTTGATACCGTACGATTTGGCATCGACGCCTTCGGGGATGATATCGAACATATCATTCCGATTGGCTATTCGATGGGGGCAGCCCTGATCGGGCGCGACATTTCCGCCCGTGGCACGGATGAACGCATCAGTGCCATGATCATGCTGTCTCCCGGTTTTGAGGCCAAAAGCGAGATGGCCTGGCTCACCCCCTATGTGCGCTATTTCAAGGATTGGGTCGGTCAGGATCCCGAAAGCGATCCGGCCAAATATGGCTCCATGGCGATGAATGCAGCAGCAGAGTTTCATCTGGTTACCGAACCCTATCGGGATGGTTCGTTGCCCACATCAACGACCCCGGTCTTTATCGCCATCAGCTCCGATGATCAGACAGTCAATCCATTGGCCGCTGTGGATTATTTCTGCAGCAAGGTGAATTCCGGCATCAAAAAAATGATCTGGTATCAGGGCGAGATCAACGAGCTTTCCGGACATCCGAGATGCGATAATATCGACATTATCAGTTCGTCAAATGATGACATGCGCACCATCAATCACGCCCATACCGCGATAACCATGAGCCCGGATAACCCTGTCTATGGCCTCAACGGCACCATTCGCGATTGCGGTCATTATGATGATCCCGCAGAACATGAAGCCTGCGAAACAGGCAGCGACACCGTCTATGGCGAACGCAATCTGCTGCAATCTGCAACCGCTGGCACATTGCGACGCGGGACGTTCAATCCGGATTTCCCCAACATGATCGAAATGATGGCGGCTTTTATTGTTGCATCGCTTGGTGGCGGTCAAACCCCCGCTGCACAATAAAGTCGCCTTTGATAACAGTTTGATCCGGAACAGCCGCCCCATGCCTTTTACCATAGATCGCTTTACTGCACCTGACGGGGTCACGCTCAGAGCCGGTATTACACCGCCATGTGCGTCCAAGGGATATGTTCTTATCCTTCAGGGACGTGGCGAGTTCATTGAACGCTATGGCGAAACTGCCCGCGATCTGGCCAAACGCGGATATGGCACCGTAACCTTTGATTTTCGCGGCCACGGTGGATCTACGCGTGAGGCACCTGATATTGCGATGGGCTATGTTCGCGATATCACGCATTACAAAGCCGACACCCGCCACGTTCTGGACCATATTAGGGAACAGCACGGTATTGTCTGTGACGGTTTGCTGACCCACTCAACCGGCGGGCTGGTGGCAATGTCCATGATGCTGGATCAACCCGATCTTTGGAAAAGTGCCGTCATGGTTGCCCCGTTTTTTGGCCTGGGCGGGCCACGGTGGTTTTCAATTGCCGCACAGATCCTGTCGGGCGAGATGTGCCGATACGGTTTTGACAAACAGTATCTTCCGGGACAACGCGGATATAGCCCGATTGCCGATTTCGATCCTGAAAACATTCTGACATCCGATCCGCATCGTCACGAAAGCAGCCGCAACATCCTTGAAGCTACTCCCGACCTTGTGGTTGGCGGCACCTCGGCCGGGTGGCTTGATGCGTGTTTTCGCGCCCAGACAGATATCGCTCTACGCCTTGAACAAACCGATATCGGCCAGAACTTGCCGCCCATTACCATGGTGCTTGCCGGGAATGATCAGGTGGTTTCAAACAAGGTGACCGAAGATCTTTTTGGAAAAAACCCGAATGTAACCATTCGTGAAATTCCCGAAGCACGTCATGAAATCCTGCAGGAAAGAGACATCTTTCGCGATCAGTTCTGGGCGTTCTTCGATGCCCATATGGCGCGTTATCCCGGCTAGTTCGTTGCTGTATTCCGCGTCTCAGGTGTTCGCGGGCACAGGATTACGCACAGCCTGCCCCTCAAACCGTGACTTGCGGAATGCACTGGGGGAAACGTTGCGGTGACGACGGAATTGACGATTGAAGTGTGACAGATTCTGAAAACCGGATTCCTCTGCCACCTGATAGACCGGCATGTCAGAAGACAGCAACAGGCTGGCCGCCCGCCCAAGGCGCAACCCCATCAGGTAATCCTGAATGTTCGATCCCATATGGCGCTGGAAAAAACGGCGCAAGGTGCGTTCGCTCATACCGGCGTGACGGGCAATCTCGGCACTGCTGAGTGCATCGAAATAGCTGCCATGAAGCAGATCAAGCACCCTGCCCAACCGGCTGGCATCATCATGATCGGGGATGGCTGCATCAAAACGATCCGACGCAAGTGGCGTAAGTTTCGTGGCATCAAGCAGCGTTCTGAGCACCTCGATCAAAAGCAGCAACTGGTCAGCTGGCGCGCCTTTGTCAAAGGCCGGGGCAAATGCCGCGACCTTGCGCGCAGTTGCTGCGTCAAACTGCACGCCACGCTTGGACAGACCAAGAACCTTTTCCAGCCCGGCGAGTTCCGGCATGGTCTTGCAGACACTATTGATCCAGTCGGCGGTAAACCAGAATACGAACGCCTGATGGCCCTTTGCCCGTCCCTTGACCTGAAGTGCTTCTTCATGGGCGCGTAATCCGCCGTGACTGACCGATGGCGGAGCCGCATTTGATGAATGCCAGGTATGAGGCAAATTGGGGCCCAAGAGCACCAGATCATCATCCCCATAATCGCCGATATGGTCGCCAACATAACGCTGCCCCGAACTGCCAAGTGTCAGGGTCAATTCATATTCCGGGTGAAAGTGCCATTCAAACGGGATCGCCAGTAGATTACGATAAAGGCCTTTCCACGACCGGTCTGGCGCGATCTGGACATGTTCAAACAGAAGTTTCATCAGACCGGCACCACGTCTTTACGGAACAAATTATCTAACAATCTGGCCGAATAGTATCATTCTTTGTCCGTCCTGTCAGTGTGCAGGACACGGTCTTCCTGCTTTAATTTTAACAGATCAAATCAGAAAGACGGAGGAACCTGATGTCCATGCTCGCAACGCCAAGCGCAACGATGACGCCCAACAGCGACCGCCCGGGAAATGCATCCACCAGGGAAGTCAGCGGCACGCAATTGCGCGACCTTGAAAAGAAACTGCCGCTTCGTGTGTTGTCCGAAGACGACTTTGCCCACTGGCAGACTTATGGCTATGTCGTTGTCCCCAATGCTGTTCCTGCAAAACAGGTCCGCGCTACGGTCGATCTTTTGTGGGAGTTCCAGGAAATGGATCCCGATGATCCGGAAAGCTGGAATCGCCCGCAAATGCGCGACAATGCAATGAAGGAACTCAACAATTCCGGCATGGTCGAGATTTATAATCACCAGACACTTTGGGATAACCGCCAGACCCAGCGTGTTTATGATGCGTTTGTCGATATCTGGGATCGCACCGACCTTTGGGTTTCGATTGACCGCGCCAATCTGAACACCCGGAACAAAGGGTCACGCGCGTTTGACGGTTTCATTCACTGGGATGCAGACACCAGTGCCGCCCCGCTGCCAATCAATGTGCAGGGCGTACTGTCACTTGTTGATACCACCGATGACATGGGCGGTTTCCAGTGTGTCCCGGACCTTTTCGCCAATTTCGAAGAATGGCGCGAATCCGCACCGGCCGATCGTGATCCGTTCCGCCCGGACATGGACACGATCCCCTATCAGCCCAAATGCATCGCCATGAAGGCCGGTGATCTGGTGATTTTCAACAGCTTGCTGGCGCACGGCATTCGCGCCAACCGGTCTGATCAGGCCCGCATTGCGCAATATATCTCAATGGCACCTGCGACCCCCGAAGAACAGGACCTTGTGGACTGGCGTGTTAGAAGCTGGTCCGAGCGCCTTCCAGCCCGCGGCTATGCATTCCCCGGAGATCCGCGCAACTGGGAACAGACCCGCTATGAACGCGCCGAACTGACATCGCTTGGCGAGAAAATTCTGGGTAAGACGCCTTGGTAAAACGCGACACCTGAAAACATCAAGATCGCCCGTTGATCACAGCGGGCGATCTTTTCTTTTTGATTAGGCGCACGAACGAAAAACTACAGCTTTGCGAGCAATTTCGCCTTGGTGGCATCATCGACAAAAGCAGCCTCAATTGCCGTACGGGTCACGCCGAGCAATTCGGCGTCACTAAAACCGAATACATCCTTGGCGCGCTGATATTCTTCGGCCAGACTGGTATGGAAGAAGGGCGGATCATCAGACCCGAGTGTGACCTTCACACCGGAATCATGGAACTTGCGCAGCGGATGGGACGCATAATCGGGATAAACCGACAATGAAATGTTCGATCCCGGGCAAACTTCCAGAACGATGCCGCGCTTTGCCAGTGTTTCGACAAGTTTCGGATCCTCGATCGAACGGACCCCGTGTCCGATACGGGTCACAGGAAGCTTGTCAATCGCGTCCCAGACACTTTGCGGGCCTTGTACCTCGCCCGCATGGGTGGTGCAGCCCAGCCCCGCATCCGCCGCGATTTTGAAGGCCGGATAGAATGTCTCCTGCGAGAACATGCTTTCATTCCCGCCCATGCCAAATCCGACAATATAGGGATGCCCGCAATCTGCGGTTTCCCTGGCGACCTTGACCGCGATATCGCCGCCGACATGCCGCACACAGGTCATGATGATCCGGCCAATGATGCCGGTTTCTTTCTCGGCACGGTCAATGCCGTCAACCACCGCTTCAAGATGTTCATCATATGACAAACCGCATTCAGCCGCATGGGTCGGTGAGCAAAACAGTTCGACATAAAGTGCTCCAACCTTGGCCTGTTCAGTCAGATAGAAACAGGTCAGATCCGAATAATCCTGCTTGGTGCGGATTGCAGCACTGGCCTTGTCAAAGCTTTTGAGAAATTCCGGGAAGTCACCCCAAATATAACGATCCTGCGCATCATAAATGTCATCGGGCAGGGTCAGGTTATTGCGCTTGGCAAAGGTTCGCACCAGTGCCGGGGTCAGCGCACCTTCAAGATGAAGATGAAGCTCGGCCTTTGGAATGGACAGGGTCATGGGGTGCTCCGGTTTTGTCGGTATCTTTTTTATATCAGAATACCTTCTACCCCGAAGCCCCCGTCAGGTCACGCGGCAACCGCTTTGCGCGATGATTTCCGGGCTGTATTGACCTTTGCATCTTCCCCCGCATCGGCAAGCTTGGCCAACGCACCGATATAGGGTTCAAACCGCTGCCATTTGCCCAGCGAGTCCTTGAAGATCGGGCGACGGACCTGGATCATGCTTGCCGTCGCGGCTGTCCGGTCTGTCTTGTAGAATTCAAGACATCCGGGATGCCAATCCAGACCACAATGGGCAAGGCAGTCCTTGGCAACAGCAACCGGGTCTGTCACCAGATCCTCATAGGACAGATCATAAAGCATGCCGGTGCGATCTGTTTCAAAGAACACATTCATCAGATCAACATAAGCACGATAGTAATCGGCAAGTTCACCAAGATCGTCCGAGTAGCGCATCGGGATGGCGAATGGCGTCGTATAGATCGACAGACAGGTTGCCAAGGGATGACGATGGGTATGAATAATCGGTGCATCGGGGAAAATGCGCCGGATCATCTCGGTACGCAAAAAGTTGGCTGGCGTCTTGTTTGTCACAAAAGCCTTGTCTGGTGCATAAACTCTTAATGCATCAAGATATTGCTTTCTGATTTTTCGGGCGGCCTTGTCATCGATGCGTGACAACTGCTGGGAAATTGAACCGGTTCCAACTGTTTCGATAACAGCCTTGGCAAAGTCGCCGATTTCGCCCGCCGCATATACATCGGGATGAGCCCCCAGAATACGCTCGGTCAGGGTTGTCCCCGAACGGGGCATGCCAAGAACAAAGATCGGTTTGGGTCCCTTGGAATCAAGCGCAGCAATATCTGCGATGCTTATATCATCAGCGGCCCCCAGATGAGCCAGCTCTACCAATGCCTCCATTTCGCGCAATTCGCGATCCATATCAAACGGACGTGCGGCGCGATTGGCGGCATGGCCCTTGCTGTAATAGTCAAAGGCCTTTTGCATATCGCCACCAGTCTCGGCAATCTTGGCCAAAGCATAAGCTGCCCCGTATTTTTCGGCACCACCAGACGTCGGATCATCAAGGATCGCATCAAGCCGAGCCGTCGCATCCGCAGGCATCGCTTGCGGACGGACGAACGAGATAATCACATAGGGTTGCGCGCAATATCCCGGCCGTTTCGCAAGGACAGACAGACTTCTTGCGACAGCCTGTTCAACCTTGCCAGCCATCGCATAGCTCGACGCCAGAAAAATCTGCAAATCCAGATTCTCGGGGGCACGATCGACCGCCTTTTCAAGCAGTTCGAAAGCCTGGTCATGGCGTTCCTGATGCAAGTGAATGCGTGCCAGCAACTTCTGGGCTTCATCAAAATAATGGCTGTGCCCGGAAATTGATTTCAGCACTTCAACAGCGCGATCAAATTTCGGCGCGATACATTTTCCCGGACTTGTAGAAACTTCTCCCCGGAAAATCACATCACCCAGCATAAAGGCCAGAAAATCGTCTTGCGGCGCAGCACGGAGGCGCTGTTCAATAAGCGACTCGAATGAACAGAAGTCATTTAAAATATACGAATATTGCAAAAGATTCTGCGCAATAGCCCCAAACAGTTTGTGATCTGTCGGGACAGTTCGGAACAGCTTGCGCAAACGCGCACCAGCGGCAGCAGGATTTGAACCTTGCAACTCGCTAACAGCGGTCATTATCTGGATGTCAGTCCGTTTGGGATGGCTCCGTAAAATGCGGACACCAATCCTGGCAGCCTCGTCAAATTCGGCTGCAGACATTGCCTTTTTCAGATCCCTGGCAACATCGTTTTGTAGCTGCGTCATTCGTTTGTCCCTGGATGCGTATCTGAGTTACACGCCCCCTCCCCAAGCACAAACCGACTATAGTTCATTTACAAATGCTGCACAGCACAAATAGCCGCTCTCATGTCGAAAATCACGGAAATGTGACAACATGGCAACAGCAGATACATTTTCCACCTTTAGTTGCTCCGGAAAGCGGAGCCACAGCAGAACGCCTTGCAAAACCGGGTTAAAAATCAAGGTTGCTGAAAATTGGTCCTGCTCTTTGACCGAAACAAAAGTTCCCGGGATGCGAGGACCGCACCCGCAACAATCAGGATGCAACCCGCAATCACAACCGGCGTTGCCAGCGCCTTGCCAAAGATGATCAGGAAGCAAGTGCTCAGCAACGGTGCGCCGTAGGATGCAACACCAAGTATCTGGATATCACCATGCTTGGTGCCGTAATCCCAGACAAAGAATGCCGCCCCCACCGGACCAAGACCGAGACCAAGGATCGCCATCCACTGGGAAAAATCCGGCGAGACCCAGACTTCTGTCATGCCATGGGTGACAAAGCCAAGCACCGCTGCCCCCGCACAAAATCCGCAGACCGCGTTAACAGGAACGTCACGATAACGCCGGTTCAAAACCGAATAACCCGACCACAGGAATGAACAGACCATCGCCGCACCATAACCCAGCGCAAAAGCCGGATCGAAATATAGCCCCTGCCCCTTGCTGACCAGCAAAACCGCACCCGAAAGTCCCAGGAGGCCACCGGCAACATGATGCCAGCGCAGCTTTTCCCCCGGAAGGAGTGCCGAGAACAAAACGATGAAAAGCGGCCACAGATAGGCAATCAGGCTGGCTTCAACAGCTGGCGCATTTGCCAGTGCCACAAAATAGAAAAAATGATAGCCAAACAGCCCCGCCACACCAAGCATCCAAGCCCCGACGGGCTGTCGCAATGCCCTGAAAACGCTGCCACCACGCAGGGTAATCCAGATACAGCTCAGGATACTGGCGATCGAAAAGCACAAACTGACGAGCTGAAAGGGCGGGATCGCGGCAACCACAGTGGTAAATAACGCAAGCAACGACCATAAAAGGACGGCCAGAACACCGATTAATGTTGCCGTTCGTTTTTCAATCCCGTTTGTCATTTTCATCGTCCGGATTTCGTTCAAGGCGAACCGGAAGATGCAGGGAATTTTCAAATCCGTCTTTGCCCAAACTCCGAATTTCGGGCTTCATACACTGTGAAATGACCAAAGGCCGGGGAAATCAGGTATCGGCAGCATTGGGGTTCTGACTGCGCACCAGAACCGGTGCACAGCCAAACCGCCGGGAAAACGCACGGGAAAACGCACTTTGATCCTGATATCCGACGGAATTGGCAATGTCGCCAATCGACAGATCAATATCAGCGTCGCGCAGCATCGCCCACGCTGTCTGCAACCGTTGCTCCGCAAGCCAGCGCATCGGACTGGCCCCGAAATACCGCTGAAATGCAACGAAAAGGCTGCTTTCCGACTGTGCGGCAATCCGCGCCATATCTGAGATCGATATATTGTCACCCAAACGCGTTTCAGCCCAGGCGGCCACGCGGACAAGACGTGCCGGAACACCATCCAGTGCCGAATAACTGCCGCCCGGCACCTGTCGGCTATGAGACAATATCTGACGCAGACGAACGACAATATCGTTCCCCGCATCATTGGCCGCATTCAATGACCTGCCTGACAAACCGATTACATCGCAGTCCTGATAACCGTTTAACAAGCCAAGCAGCCCGGACTGATGTCCTGCCAGAACTTCAAGATATGCCGATGCATGCGCAGTTTTCTGCCAAAGTGCCTCAATCCCGGTTCGACGGGCCAGATCAATATCGACGTCAAGTACAAGAAAACGGTTCAGCCCCTCGGCCCGGAATGCATGGGTCCGGCCAGCTTCGACAAATGCCATCTGACGGCCACAGACTTCACCGCCACGCCCCTCGATCTCAAGCTCAAGCCGCCCGAGATCGGAGATAATGATCTGGTGGAAGTCACTGTGGCTGTGGCTTTCGGCTTGCGCCCGATATTGCCGCAGACTGTATTGCATTACTTTCTCTGATCCTTGGATCGCTATCTGACCGGTACTTGGCTGCCCATCAAACCTGACAAAACAATATCAAGCCAAGAGACGTCAAGCAGCATTAATCGCCTGCCCGTCAGCAGGTTACCCCATCAAATCCCGTCTGAAACTTTCTTGGTCTGCGTGCCGTTTATTGCGACATGACAACCTATAGCCTTGATAATTATATTTATTATACGGCCAAACTTTTCGGACCCCGGTCCCGTATGCTATAAAACACAACATTCAAATGTACGACAAAACGGCAAGTGACGATGTCGTAAGGCGAAAACAACCGGGGAGGATGTGATGACCTATTGCGAAAAGTGTGACTCCATACCCGAAATTGCCCCCCAAACCGGAACGCTGTTTCTGTGGCCGCCTGTTGCCCATACGACGGGAAAAATACTGGCCGGGGCAAAGTCGATCAGTCTGGATGTCGAAAAGTCACCGTCGGTCGCAACACTTGCCATCAAATATAGCCGCCCCGGCCTGCGCGCACTGATTGATGCAATTGCAAAGGACCTCCTGCCCGAGGAGCTTGTTGATACCAAGGCATTGATCATGCCCGAAAACCGGACCCCGGAGATTGACGATATTGCGCGTCTGACCAGCCTCAATGCCATTCGTGCTGCAATCGGGGCCGAATGGCTTGGCGATCTGTTGCGCGACAATCGGCTTAATTCGGTGTTTCAGCCGATTTTCCCGATCAATAACTTCAACGTTCCTTTTGCGCATGAATGCCTTATTCGCGGCGCAGCGCCGGATGGAACGGTGATTAATCCGGGTCAGTTATTTGATGCGGCACAGTCAGCAACCTTGCTGTTTCAACTTGATCGCGCCGCACGTGCCGCCAATGTGCGAAATGCCACCAAAGCCGGGATCAACGGCAACCTGTTCATCAACTTCACGCCAAGCTCGATCTATGATCCGGATTCCTGCCTGCGTTCAACAATCGAGGTTGTCGAGGAATGCGAACTCGATCGCAAAAACGTTGTTTTTGAAGTTATTGAAACGGAAAAGGTCCGCAGCACAGCGCATCTGAGCGCCATCCTTGAATCCTATCGCAGTTCGGGGTTCCGGGTCGCACTTGACGATGTTGGCTCGGGGTATTCAACGCTTAATTTGCTGCCGGAATTACGCCCGGATATCATCAAGATTGATCGTGAGCTGGTCGACCATGTCGATCACGACAATTACAAACAGGCCATCGTCAGCAAACTGATCGCGCTTGCAAAGCAGCTTGAAATTGAAGTGATCGCCGAGGGGATCGAACGTCAGGAAGAACTCGATTTCCTGATCGAACATGATGTCGACTATGTTCAGGGTTTCCTGCTTGGCCGTCCGGCAAACGGTCCTTTTGTCGCAAACCCTGCGTGATTTAAGGCCCTAGACCCGCAGCATTTCATCAAATTCCCGCCGCACCATGCGTTTGTAGCTGTTAATGATCTCGCGCCCCTCGTGGGTCGACACCGAGATCGCAAGCCGCATGGTTGCCTCGCCATTATACATGATCAGAAGACACCGGGCGGCAAGTACATTGTGGTCACCATCATTGTTGCGAATACGCAGGATGGTTTTGGTCAGCAAGGCCGCATTCGCCCGACTGACTTCAAGTTCCATATCGCGCAGCGTCTTGTCCGCCTGTGTTCCGATCCAGATATCGCAAATGACCGGTTCGGCCAGAAACAGCTCATAGTAGGTATCGATCAGCTGTTCAAAGGCCGCAACAAAGCCCTTTGCATCCATGACATGTGTCAGCGCCTCTTCGATGCAGTGCTGTGATTCCTCGTTATACCGGTCGGCAAGGGCATGAATGATCGATGCCTTGTCGGGGAAATACTGATAGAGCGATCCGATAGAGACTCCCGCCTTTTCTGCGAGTTCCCCCATCTTCATGGCATCACTTCCCTGCGCTGAAATCAGCTCGCAGGCGACCTTGAGGATATTTTCGACCCGCTCGCGACTGCGTTTTTGGGATGGTGCCTTGCGCATTGTTTTCGCGTTTTCCGACAATTGGTTACGCCCTGTTTTCACCTGTGATCTCCGGTAATTTTCGACACCTGACACAGGTTGATGATGACCAAACTCTCTTGACGAACAAAATACGAGGATTTATCACATTTGGCAAATGTGAGGATTACTCACATTTTGAAATCTCACATCAGGAGGAACCACCATGCCCACAAATCCGCGTTTTCTTGTTCTTGGCGCGACGGCCAAAACCGGCCGTCGCGTTGCCGGAAAACTTGCATCCCGTGGCTACGAGGTAAAAGCCGTATCGCGCAGCACGACACCGGCCTTTGACTGGACCAAGCCTGAAAGCTGGGATGATTGCCTGCACGATGTTGATGCCGTTTACATCACATTCCAGCCCGACCTTGCGGTTCCCGGATCAGACAAGGTCATCGCGCAGTTTGCCAAAACCGCCCTCGCCCACGGTGCAAAACGGCTTGTGATGCTGTCTGGTCGTGGCGAAGAAGCCGCACATCAGGCAGAAGCAGTACTTTTGCAATCAGGTGCAGATGCCACGATCCTGCGTGCCAACTGGTTCTTTCAGAATTTCAACGAGGATCTTTTCCTGCCCTATCTTCAGTCAGGCACGCTTGCCCTTCCGGCAGGAAACATCCCCGAACCGTTCATAGATGCCGATGACATTGCCGATTGCGCGGTAACCTGCCTGCTCGATCCGGTGCATATTGGCAAAACCTATGAGCTTTCCGGTTCGCAAGCACTGACCTTTGCCGAGGTGACCGCCATCATCAGCACCGCAAGCAACCGCCCGATTGATTTTGTGTCAATCACCCTTGAAGACCTTGATCGGGGTCTGGCCAATGACGGGGTTCCCGAAGATTTCCGCGCCCTGATCGGCTATCTGTTTCGCGAAGTTCTGGATGGTCGAAACAGTACGCCGACCAGCGATGTCGAGAAAATCCTTGGACGGCAGCCAAACACATTGACGCAATTTGCAGCTGACGTTGCCAAAAGCGGGATATGGCGGCTTGCCAAACGCGCATAAAAAAATGGTGCGTAGCCGGTAAGGCCGCTACGCACCAGTTCAAGCAACACCCTATCCGGGGACAGGGAGGTCTTCACTAGGTAAACAGGGATCTGTTTTCTTCGATAATCAGAGGCAGGCGCTCCATGGTGCCAGAAAGGTGATGGCGCATCTCGGTAACCGCTGTTGCCCCGTCCCCTGACTGAATGGCCTCAATAACCGCCTTGTGGCCATCAAGGACCGAAACCATCTTGCCTGCACGCGGCAGATCAAGCGTCCTGACACGGGCAAGATGGCCGCTGCGCGCGGTGATCTGCAAATGCAGGTTGGACTGGTTCACACCGTTGAACAAAGCCGCATGGAAGCTGTCATCAAGCTGTTTGAACAGATCAATCTGTTCAATATCGCCGACAAGCGCTTCCTGCATTTTCAACAACCCCTTGGCCTTGGTGACGGCCGGGGATTCCTTGATCTCGGCAAGCTGGCGCACCACCTCGCATTCCGCAGCAACCCGAAGAAAATGTTCTTCGCGAATGCGGGCTTCGTCGATCTTGGTCACCACAGTGCGCGATTGCGGATAGGAAACCACAAGCCCGTCCTGCTCAAGGCGCATGATGGCTTCGCGCACGGGCGACTGGCTAACCTTGAAACTTTCGGCAAGTTCAGCGCGCACAAGTGTTGTTTCGGGCAGCAGCGCCAGTGAAATGATCCGGTTGCGGATATCTTCATAGACCAGTGCCGAGGCCGGAACATGGGCATTGCCCTTGATCCCGCTATCAGAGATCCCAATCAGTCCGCTCGTAGATGTATTCATTTTCATCTATCTCCCTGGCAATTCTATGAATGCCTAAATCCTTGAGATCACTCATTACATTAATGCATTGGGCAGTAACAACGTCAAACTCGGGACCGCGACCATCAGGATGAAAAAGATCACCATCGCGATGAAGAACGGGATTGATGCCTTGGTATAGGCCCCTGTTTTGACATCAAGAATACCGCAAACCGTAAACATGATGACCCCGACAGGCGGTGTAAGACCGCCGAAATTGATCAAGGTCACGATCAGGATCCCCATATGAACCGGGTCATACCCGGCATTGACCAGGACCGGCATGACAATTGGCGTCACCAGCAAGATATTGGCCGCCCCTTCAAGGAACATGCCACTGATCACCAGAACCGCCACAACCAGCATCAGAATCGCGGTCGGATTTTCCGTCAGGGTCGTGACAAATTCGGTGATCTGTTGCGGGGCACGTTCAATGGTCATGGCATAACCAAGAACCGCCGCCATTATGATCAGCAACATCACCATGCCAAGATCGGATACCGAGCTTGTCACGGCCTCTTTGAACTTCGCGAAATCGAGTTCACGATAGGCAAAAAACCCGACCGCCAGCGCATAGAAGACAAGAAACGCGCCAGCCTCGGTCGCCGTAAACAGACCAAAACGGAACCCGACAATCAGGATCACCGGAAAGGCCAGTGCCCAGATGCTTTCACCAAAGCTTTTCAGCAGTTCCTTGCCTGCGGGCATGTGCGGCAGATCAGGCTGATAGCCATTTTTCTTTGCCACAAACCATGACGTGATCATCAAAACAATGGTCAGGCAAATGCCCGGAATGATCCCTGCAAGGAACAGACGACCGATGGAAACTTCATTGACGAAACCAAACAGGATCAACCCGATGCTGGGCGGAATGGTCGCCGTGATCACGGAGCCAAACGCCAGGACCGCCGCAGTCGATGCTTTGGAAAATCCCTGTTTGATCATGCTGGGGCCAAGAAGGCGTGCCTCCATCGAGGCATCGGCAACCGCAGAGCCGGAAATGCCGCCCATCATGAAACTCAGCACAATTGATACCTGTGCCAACCCGCCAGCCATCCAGCCGGTCAGAAGACGGGCAAATTTGACAAGCCGATAGGTAATGCCGGTCACATTCATCAGGTTCCCGGCAAGGATAAAGAATGGCACAGCCAAAAGCGGAAAGCTTTGGGTTGCAGTCACCATTTTCTGGATGACCACGGTCGGCGGCATCGCACCGCTGACAACAAAGACCGGAATGGATGCAAGTCCGAGTGCAAAGGCAACCGGCAAGCCGATAATGAGGAAAACCGTAAACAGAATGGCAATCAGGATCAGCATCAGACGGTCCCCCGGTTTCGAATACGCCGGATCAGCAGGGACACCATGGTCCGCAACATAAGAAGAATGCCGACAACCATCGACGCGTGAATGTAGGAGGCATGAATCTGTGCGGCACCGACAAGACGCGGATGCATCAGGATCATGTTGCCCCATGCGTAATAGAGAAGAAACGCAAGGAAACTGATGACGACAAGAATGTTGAAAATCTCGATCATGCCAACGGTCCGTGCGGAAAAGACTTCCTGAAGAACCTGAAGGCCGAAATGCCGGTCTTCCTGCATGGCAATGTCGGCCGCCAGCATGCAAAGCCATGCAAAGATCAGCTGCGCCATTTCGACCGACCAGATGATCGGCGTTCCCATTGCGCGCGCCACAGACGCGATTGCCACAAGAACAACAACCGCAACCAGAAGCCCCCCGGCACAGGCAAACTCAATTCGCTTGAGCATGTATTCCATTCCATTTTGAAGTTTGATGTGCGTTGCCCTGCAAACAAGGCAACGCACGAAGGCACGGCAGGTGGGTCAAATCCGTCGATTAACGACCGAGAACCTTTTTGACGATGGCGGCCTCTGCTTCGAGATCAAGCATCTGGTAAACCGGGGCAACGGCTTCCTTGAACGGGGCCAGATCGACATCGCTGACGGTAACACCGCTTGCCGCCACATCTGCCAGCGCCTTGTCACCAAGTTCGATGGTCAGCTGCGACGCATAACGGCCATCCTCAACCGCAAGGTCACGAACGATTTTCTGGTTTTCGGGGGAAATTTCGTCCCAGGCCTGTGCGCCGACAACAAGGGCTGTGACCAGCTGAATGTGACCGGTTTTGGTGACATTCTTGATCACTTCATAAAGTTTTGCATTCCAGATCGCAGTCGGCTGGGCTTCGGCACCATCAATCGTGCCAAGCTGCAAGGCGGTATAGACTTCGCCCCAGGCAATCGGGGTTGGTTCGGCCCCCATTGCACGGATGGTTTCAATCCATACCGGCGCACCGATGGTGCGCATGCGCACACCGGCAAGGTCGGCCGGGCTTGAAATCGGCTTCTGGGTCAAGGCATGGCGTGCGCCCTGATACCAGTTTGACGCAATCATCACGAGGCCGGACTTCTCGCGTAACTCATCCCCCCAGGCGATATATTCAGGCGAAAGCGCAAATTTGTCGGCTTCCTCATAGGCATCGAACAAGAACGGCGCCGACATGATGGCCAGTGACGGCACGAAGCTTGAAAGGCGGGCAACATCGGTCACGGTGCCGATTGCAGCACCGGCACGGGCCTGATCGATCATTTCAGTGGTGTCGCCAAGCTGGGAATTGTGGAAGACCTCGATGATCACATCACCATTGGTCGCCTTTTCCACGTCCGCCTTGAACTTCTCAAGCCCCTGCCCCATCGGATCATTGGGTGACAAGACGGTTCCGATCCGAAGCGTGGTTGCAGCCGTTGCTGGCACCGACAGGGCCACAGCCCCGGCCAGCACAGCACAGAGTCCGAGTGTTTTTACCGCTAGTTTCATCTGGATATCCTCCCGTTGGATTGGCATTTTGCCTAAATTGATATTTTAGTTGTTGTGAAATCCTAATTATCAATTGCCAATCTTGTCAACGAAATTCTCAGCTTGTTAATTTATATAAAAAACAATGACTTAAACTGAAAAATTCATTTTCACACGTTCCGCTTGTAATCAACCAGGGCGCAAACATGGCAAAACCGACCCCGATGAAATTGAAAATCAGAGCCCGCTTCAGCCCGACATGACACATCAAGATTGACCACTTTTCGGGCGCTATTTCCGGCAGCAAGAACACAATTTTCCATCACCGGTCGTGACAACTAGTTGCAGAGCAACAACCGGGACATTGAAACCCCTGTCCGGCCGTTACCTGCCAACTGAGCCAAGCCTGGAACGGGCACGCGAAACGGCCCAAGGTGACGGATGCACGCAGAATTAAGATCAGGGAGGGTTTTGGTCAGACTGCAAAAGTGCAGATACAGACGCAGCGTCGCCTTACTGTGCGACGCTTCTGTATTTTGCTGGCGTCAGTCCGGTAAAACTGGCAAACCGGGTGGTCAGATGGGCCTGACTGGAAAAGCCGGTAGCAAGGGCGATTTCGGCAACCGAGGCCGGATCACCGCGCAGCATTTCCATGGCCCGTTCGATCCGGCGACGCAGGACAAATTTATGCGGTGCCTCGCCAAGCGTTTTGCGGAACATCCGGGCAAAGTGATAGGTCGACAAATCCGCCACATCTGCCAGTTCTTCAATCGTCAGCGGCTGATCAAGATTGGCATCGACAAAGTCGATGACGCGGCGTTTGACAATCGGTGACAGACCACCGCGCACCTTGAAATCAAGATCACGACGCGTCGAATAGCTGCGCAGCATATGCCCCATCAACATCTGTCCGGCATTGGACATCGCCATCCGGTCAGCCGCCACATCCCAGTCAAGGGGCAGCATGGCATGCCGCACCGTATGTTCGATCAGGGGATCAAGGAAGAAGGTCTTTTCAGGTACTTCGACCGCATTGGGTTCGATGTCAAAAGCCTCGACCACGGCGCGTTCCCAAGCGGCATGCGGGATGTAAAGATGAAACAGTTCCACCTCACCCTGCACCAGCCAGTCCGACGTCATGAAAGCCGGCATCAGGCAACAGCGCCCCGGCCCGCCACCGGTCAATGAATCGGCACCGGCATGGCGCTGGATGCCGGTTCCACCATTCACATAAAGACTGATGGTGTGATGATCGGGATCGGTATAGCGCGTCATCACATCGGCCTTGCGCCGCCAGTGTGCGGCCGAAATGCTGTCGCCAAAATCCCCCGCGCGCAGCAGATTTGCGTCCCCGATCAACTGACTGAAGACTTCAAATTTCTGATAGCGCCCGTTCGGCTGAAAGCCGGACCGGGAAAATTGCGACATATGCGATTCTGACATCAAGATTTCCTGAAATTCCAGATGTTCATATTCGCACCAGCCCCCGAACTTGCAAAGCATGTTCAACGCATCCCTGCCCCGAATTGCGCAAGAATGTGAAAAACACCGCAAGAACGTGAAAGATGCCGTGGGTTGATTATGGCTTAATCATCAGATCGGATATGCCCCACATATCCGGTGCACAACCTGATCCCGCTCGCGCCACCAGTGACCGGGTTTCACCCCTCGCGCCAATATTGAAAGCCCCGAAATGACTGCCCTCCTGTTTGCCATTGTTACCTTCTGCTGGGGATTTACCTGGTATGCGATCAAGCTTCAGATCGGCCCGATCCCGGTTGAAATTTCCATCTTTTATCGCTTTGCCCTGGCGGCGGTCGTTCTTTGCGGATTTTTGCTGATTGCCCGCAAATGGCGTCCGGTTCCCTTGCGCGCCCATCCTTGGATCGTGCTTCTGGGCTGCGGGCTTTTTGGCATCAACTTTATCCTGATGTATTCGGCGACTGCCTATATCGCGAGCGGCATTGTCGCGGTGATCTTTACCACCTCGACCATTTTCAATGCGCTCGGCAACTGGGCCTTTTATGGCAACCGTCCAGGGATACGCTTTGTCTTTGGCGCGGGTTTTGGCCTTGGCGGGATTGCCTGCCTGTTTGCCAACCAGATTTATGCGCTGTCGCATAATCCCCATGCGATTACCGGCATGTTGCTGGCCCTGTGCGGCACGGCCGTTTTCAGTTGCGGCAACATGGTGTCGGTCAAGCTGCACAGCATGGGCATTCCCAACCGCGATGCGGTCGCACGCGGCATGATTTATGGCACGGTATTGCTGTTTATCTTTGCCACCCTGCGTGGCCAGAGCCCGGTCATGCCAACCGACCCGCTCTATATCGGCGGGTTGCTTTATCTTGCCATTCCGGGATCGGTGGTGGCATTCATCGCCTATCTTGCACTGGTCAACCGGGTGGGTGCAGGGCGCGCGGCCTATGTCACCGTTCTGTTCCCGGTCGTGGCATTGACCGTTTCAACCTTCCTGGAAGGCTATGTCTGGACGCCGATTGGTGCGAGCGGCCTTGCCATGGTGTTGCTGGGCAATATCACGATCTTTGCCAAACTGCCGAAATTCTTCCGGCTTCCGGGTGGTGCAGCGGCCGTCAAATAACACCGAAGCGTCAGAAGTACGAGACCTGCATCGCCGTGCCCCTATGACGATCGGCGATGCAGTGCCTTGAGCAATAATTGCTGACCTTTGAAGATATGGTTGCGGATGGCATAAGCCAGACCGACCGGATCTTCGATATCCATGCGCCGTACAACTTCAAGCGGCTCGTCGGAGACCGCAGCAATGGTTTCATCCCACGGCATTTCAGGCAGCAACATCAGCCACATGCGTGATGTCTGGAAGAACAGGTTCTGCTGGATTTCGCTCAATGTCGCATTGCTTGAAAGATCAAGCGTTGCGGTCATATAGCGAATATTGACCTCGGCAAAGCCGATGGTGTCACCGGGGCTCAGCGCCCTGAAATCATCGGCACATTGCACGAAAATCTCGCGTTTTTGCGGATCAAACGGGATCTTGATAGACGGCCCCATTGATTCGGCAAGGATCAAACGCACGGCATAAACCTCGGCCAGCTGATCGGGTTCAATGCTGGTGACGATGGTGCCGATGCCGTGTTTTATTTCGACCAGACCTTCATGTTCAAGCATCGAAAACACCCGCCGGATCGGCGACCGACTGACGGAATATTCCTGTGCCAGAACTTCTTCATGCAAAACCGTTTCGGGCGGATACCGATTGGTGCATATGCGATAGCGAACCTGCTCGTAAATGGAGACAATCCGCTGCTGGGCAGTGGTTTTGGCCTGATTACGCACAAGGAGCATCTGGTCGTTTCCTCAATATTCTTATCGGCTTGGCAGGGCCGCTTTTTCACTGACATAGCGTGTCAGCTTGGCTGCAGCCAAACTGAGTAACAGGAAAAACACGCCAGCCAAAGTAATTGGTTCGGTATATTTAAAGGTGTCATTGCCGATGATGCGCGCCGTTGCAACCAGCTCGATTACGGTAATCGCCAGCAAAACCGGCGTTTCCTTGAACATGGTCACAAAGTAATTGCCCAGCGGCAAAATAATCGGCGGAATGGCCTGTGGCAGAATGATGCGCTTTAGCGTCTGCCAGGTCGTCAGATTGATGACCTTTGCGGCTTCCCACTGGCCACGATCCACCTGATCAAATCCTGAGCGGTAAACTTCGGAACAATATGCCGAATAATGGATGCCCAGCGTCACAACCCCACACACCATTGCCGGTAACAGAATCCCGAACTGCGGCAGGAAGTAATACATGGCAAAAAGCTGGATCAGCATCGGGGTCGTGCGGACAAATTCGACAAACAACCGTACACAGAATGTCAGACCGGGGATTTCCAAAAGTCCGATAATTCCCCAAACCAGTCCGAGAACCGCAGCAAGAACGAAACCAAGTGCTGTGACCTGAAGGGTGACCAGCGATGCCTCGGCCATTTGCGGCAAAATTTCAAATGTATAAGCCCAATCCCAGTTCATCGTGCACCTCCCAGACGGATGCCACGGGAGTAACGATGTTCAAGCAATCGCATCCCGATGGTAATGCTGAGCCCGATAGCAAAATAGATAAACAGGATGATGGTAAAGACCTCGACCGTGCGATAGGTGGTCTGGTTCAACTGATAGGCGGTATATGTGAGATCCGAAATCCCGATGAAAGATACAAGCGCGGTCAGTTTGAACAGCTGGATCGCCAGATTGCCAAAGGGCGGGATCATGATCCGGATTGCCTGTGGCAAAATGATCCGGCGCATCCGGTTAAACGGGCTGAGATTAAGGGCAATTGCCGCTTCATATTGTGATCTGGGGACTGCACGAATGGATGCCTCGACCATGATCGCGCCATAGGCCCCGACATTCAGTGACACGCCCAGCACTCCGGCGGTAAACGGATCAATTTTCGGACCAAACAGCGGCAGGACATAAAACAGCCAGAACAGCTGAACCAGTGCTGATGTACCCCGAAAAATCTCGATATAGGCAATACTGAGCCAGCGCACCGGCAAAAATTCCGACAACCGGCCAATCCCTGCTGCCATAGATATGGCAAGGGTCACCAGTGCCGACACAATCAGAAGTTCGAGCGTCGTCTGTGCGGCTTCGACAAAGACCGCCGCACTGTCAACAAATGGCGAGTTCCAGAAATAGACAAGCCCCGCCACCACCGTCACAACAAGAATGCAGACCAGCATACGAATGGACATTGATCAATCCGCCCTGAATATGGTCGATCCCCGTTCCTGATTGGCTCGGAAACGGGGATCGCGGTTAATCACAGGCCTTCGCCACACAACTCGGCCATTTTCTTGGATGGCGCATCTTTGGGACCAAAGCCCCATGCGGCGGCCATTTCATGATACCCGCCACCTGCCATCCATTTTTCCAGTTCCTGCTGGAATGCATCCCGGAACGCCATATTAGCCTTAAGCGCATCTCCTTCACCTTTCGGGAAACCGATTGCGCCATGCCCCTGATAGTTTTCGCCAGCAATTTCGGTAATCGAGCCGGAACTTTCGACCCCGATCAGCTCGCCAGCCGTTCGAACGATGTCATTGATCGCAAATGCCGAAAGCGCAAAGCCATCTGCACGCCCGGACACCACTGCTGAAATCCCCGCGGCCTTATCCCCGACTTTCAAAAGCTTGTCATCGGGAACACCGTCCTTTTTGGCCAGGGTTTCTTCGGTTCCACCGGCCAGCACCGCCAGTTTTGCATCCGGTGTGCTGGCGATATCCTTGAAATTGTGCAGATTTTTAGGATTTCCGGTTTTAACAATATACGCAGCCCCCTGCCCCCAGGTCGGTTCGGCAAACAGGATTTGCTCACAGCGTTTCGGGCGAATATAGATGCCCGCCGCCGCCACATCGATACGCCCGGCAACCAGTGACGGAATCAGGGCCCCGAAATCCATCGCAACGAATTCCAGTTCGCTGACCCCCATCTGATTCAGTACATGTTTGACGATTTCAACCTGTTCGCCGGTGAAACTGCCATCGGGCTGTTTGTAGCCATATGGCGCATAACCGGCGATGCCGACAGTTGCACCTTCGGCGCGGTATTTATCGAGAAGCGGATTTTCAGAAGCAAAACCCGTGGTCGCAGCAAAGAGCGAAGCAGTAACCGCAAAGCCCCCCACCAGCTTTTTGATCATTTTCATACTTGTCTCCAGTGTTGGTTCCCTGATGCAGCCCGACGGATGTGCCCTCCGTTTTCTGAGCTGAGGTTCTGAATGGTATAAAATCCCAATGATGGATACAACTAAAACTTTAAAGGACCATTTTTGGCAGTTTTTTCTTCATTAAATCCGTTTTTTATCGTTAGATGTATATCTCTTGATAAATCGAGTGAGAACAGAGGGACGAAATGGCGACCACCGGACAGGCTCTTGACCTTTATGTCGGACACAGCAAACCCGTTGAAATTGACGGGCGCCCCGAGGTGACGGCATTTGCTCGCACCGGGCACGTGTCTTCGATCGAACTCGACCTGTCCGGCATCGTTGGAAACGAGCTTGGCACGGCACGCCGTCTGGGGAAGATCAATCATGCGATATATCTGTTCCATGCCGATCACTACCGACATTACGAGGACGTCCTGAAACGCCCGATCAACCCCGGTCAGTTTGCAGAAAACGTTACCTATACCGGGCCCGATGAAAACAGCCTGCGCATTGGCGACCATATTCGCATCGGAACGGCACTTGTCGAACTGACGATACCGCGTATCCCGTGTTACAAAATGGCGCATTTCCTTCAGACGGAGGCCGGTTTTCCCAGCCTGTTTTCCGCATCCGGGCGCACCGGAATCTATGCCCGCGTGATCGAGGCGGGTGTGATCAAACCCGGCGACAGCTTAACCGTCACAAAGTCAGATCCGCGCAACGCCCTGATATCAGAGCTTAATATGGTGCTGACCGGGCCTGCACCAGCGGCCGATCTGCTGGCACGGGTCAAATCATCCCCGGCATTATTTGATGCGTTGCGTCTTCAGATTAATGAACGCATGACCATGCTCGGCCTTGATAACGAACCCCGCGCGCAAACGGTCAAAATCCTGGAATGCAAACAGGAATGCGATGACGTCATATCCGTTGCCTTTCGCATGTCATGCCCGTCCGGTCAGCCCCCAAAACCCGGACAATTCGTGACATTCGGGATCGAGGACGAGGATGGAAACCGGCATTTCCGTTGCTATTCGCTGATCGAAGCCCCGTTCACCCCCGACACTGACAACAATGATGACAGCCCTGTCTGGCGCATTGCGGTTAAACGGAGACCTGTGGATGAGAGCACATTTTCGGTTTCCAACTGGATCCATGACCGGGTCGGGATGGACACAACCTGTTTTGCGTTTCCTCCTGCCGGGGACTTCACCCTGCCTGACGACCTGACCGCGGGGATCAGCTTCATCGCCGGGGGAATTGGTATCACGCCTATTCTGGCCCAGCTTCGCGAACTGGCCCGACAGCGGTTCGATGGCCCGGTCACGCTGATTTACGTTGTACCGGACAGCAATCACATACCGTTTCGGGATGACGTGATTGCGCTTGGCGAAAGCCTTGCACAGTTTGACTTGCGGCTTTATCTGACCCGGCAGGAAAACCTTCCTGTCGATGCCCCCGGCACATGGCAAAGCGGCTATCCCGATCTTGTGCGCCACATTTCATCACAGGATGAGACCAGTCATTTGTTTGTATGTGGCCCCGCCCCGATGATCGAGGCCGTGCGCACCATTCACACCACTCTGGACCGTTTGACCAGTCACCTGCATTTCGAACTGTTTGCCAGTGACAGCCCTGCATTGCCGCCGCGCGTCGGGATCAAGCAGGCCAAAATCACCATCGCATCGACCGGATATCAGGGCATCTGGAACCAGAAAGATGGCAGCCTTTTAAACTGGATCGAAAGCCACACCGAATTGCGCCCGCCTGCTGCTTGCCGGTCCGGACTTTGCCGGACCTGTCGAGCAGATCTCAGACGCGGTGAAGTCGCCTATCCGCCAAATGTGTCGCCACCACCGACATCATCGATCCTTTTATGTTGTGCACATCCGGCATCCGACCTTGAAATTGATCTTTCCTGAATTCTCACCCCACAGACTGACTGGAGCATGTTTTAATTCGTGATCGCCACATCCGACAGCAGGTGGCAAGGAGCAAAAAGATTATGGATACACAGGTGGAATATCCGCTTTGCCTTAACGGCCCGGACATCCCGATGGTGCAATTTCGCAATGTTTCCAAGCGGTATGGCGGGCTGACGGTTTTGCACGGGCTTGATCTTGATATCAGTGAAGGTGAAATGGTCAGCATCATCGGCCCGTCAGGCTCGGGGAAAACCACCGTGCTGCGGGTATTGATGACCCTGGAGACGATTGATGATGGCGTCATTTATATTGATGGCAAGCCACTAACGCATATGACCAGGGACAACCGGCTTGTCCCGGCCAACCAGCAGCATCTTCGTCACATGCGCAAGGATATCGGCATGTGTTTTCAGCACTTCAATCTGTTTCCGCATATGACCGCCCTTGAAAACTGTATGGAAGGCCCGGTCTACTCCCTTGGCATGAACAAAAAGGAAGCCCGGGAACGCGCGCTTGAACTGCTTGATATGGTTGGCGTCGCCGACAAACGTGACCAGCATCCCTCGCGCCTTTCGGGCGGACAGCAACAGCGTGTCGCCATCGCACGCGCCCTTGCCATGCGCCCCAAAGTCATGCTGTTTGACGAGGTAACGTCGGCCCTAGATCCCGAGGTCATTGGCGAAGTGACAAACGTGATCCGCCGCCTTGTGAGCGATCATAAACTGACCATGCTGATGGTGACGCACCAGATGGGGTTTGCCCGCGATATTTCTGATCGCATCTGTTTCTTCTATGACGGAAAGATCGAGGAACAGGGCTCGGCCAGCGACGTGTTCGAGAACCCGCAGCGTGAACGCACCCGACAATTTCTGAGCGCGGTGAACGAGGCGCGCTAGCCCCGCCCCCCCCCACCCCCTGTCAGCATTGAAGTCCGAAAGTGGCGAGCAGCAGAAATGTTGCTCGCCTAATCTTTGCGGGTCACCAGATCAGCAAGGAACGGACAAGATCATGCTGCCCACCGAAATCACCCCCAAACGCTTTGCACTTGAAGAAAATCAGCTTTGCGGCAAACCTGTATCTGCGCGCGATTATCAGCAGCGCTTTGCCACCGCCACCACGGATAATGCAAGCATATCCAAAAAGGAAACCCGCCCCATGTCTGCCAAACCCGATCTTAAAATGGATGGCACAAGCTGGGCGATGCTGCTGATCCTTTCCGTACTTTGGGGCGGATCGTTTTTCTTTACCAAGATCGCCCTTGTCGATCTGCCACCCTTTACGCTGGTTTTGCTGCGGGTGACGATTGCATCGGTTATTCTATGGTGGGTGGTGTTGCTCCGTCATATCCCGATCCCGCAGGACCCGAAATTCTGGGGCGCGATTGTGATCATGGGGGCGTTTAACAATCTTGTGCCCTTCTCGCTCATTGTCTGGGGTCAGACCCATATCGCAAGCGGCCTTGCCGCCATCCTGAATGCCACCACCCCGCTTTTCACCATCGTCATTGCCCATATCGCCACCGAGAATGAAAAGCTTAATCTGCGCAAGGCGCTTGGTGTTCTGACCGGCTTTGGCGGTGTGGTGATCATCATCGGCCTGCCCGGATCGGACGGCATTGCCCAAAGTGCGACCAGATCGACCTCAGGCCTCGCCCCGCTTGCACCCTTCGCCATTCTGCTTGCGACATTTTGCTATGGCTGTACCGGGGTCTTTGGCAAGCGGTTTGGCGCGATGAACCCGATCCTGACCGCGGCCGGAATGACCAGCGCATCAAGCATCATGCTGATCCCGCTTGCCGCCGTCATTGATCAGCCCTGGGCACTTCCCGTCCCCTCGACCGACACCATTCTGGCAGTTTTCGGGATTGCCGCCCTTTCGACGTCGCTTGCCTATATTCTTTATTTCGCGATCCTCAAGCGCGCCGGGGCGTCCAACCTGCTGCTTGTCACCTTCCTGATCCCGGTAAGCGCGATCCTGCTTGGTGTCGGTTTCCTTGGGGAATCGCTGCTGGTTCAGCACATTATCGGCATGGGTGTGATCGGGGTTGGGTTGGCGGTGATTGATGGGCGGTTGATTGCTGCGACAGGTACTCGAAACAAATAATAAAACTTAGCCATTGATCTAACTATTGACCTCATCTATAGTTAGCCACATGGATAAGTATAGCACATCACTCGACACCATCTTTCACGCCCTGGCAGATCCAACCCGCAGGGCCGTCGTCCAGCGTCTGGCAAAGGGGCCAGCGCCGGTGAAGGAATTGGCAGAGCCATATGACATGGCCCTGCCGTCCTTCATGAAACATCTCAACGTTCTGGAAGAAGCAGGGTTGATTGCTTCAAAGAAGCAAGGCCGCGTGCGCACCTGCAGCTTCAATCCGGACAAACTCGAAGCGGTAGAAAAGTGGTTCGATGAACAACGCGCCCTTTGGGCAAGCCGCTTCGACAATCTCGATACTTTGCTGTCATCTCTACAGGGAGGAAACGATGAAACCTGATTTGCGCTTCAATTTTATCGCGGACATGCAAAAAAGCACCCTTACCGTCCGCCGCGAGTTTGCAGCCATTCGCCAACTGGTCTGGGATTGCTACACCAAGAGCGAACTGCTCGATCAGTGGTACGCGCCCAAGCCGCTGACGACAAAGACCAAATCGTTTGATTTTCGCGAAGGCGGTCACTGGCACTTTGCCATGATCGACCCGAATGGCACCCATTACTGGAGCCGCACGGATTACGAAACAATCACCCCGATTGACGGCTATACCGGCTATGACAGCTTTACCGATGAAACCGGTATCGCAAATCCTGATTTGCCACGTTCTCACCTTGCGATGACTTTCACCGATCAGGGCAAACATACGCTTACCGAAACAGTGGTGACCTATAACTCTGCAAAAGACCTGCAAACGGTCATTGATATGGGCATGGAAGAAGGCCTGACCTCAACGCTTGAACGACTGGATGAGTTGTTGCTGAAACTGAACCAGTAGCCGCCTTTGAACGCAGCAACGCCTTTTAACCGTCAGTCGCCTTGTGGTCGCTCATAGACCACCCAGTTCGATGCCTTGCCGATCCGGTCATACAGCTTGCGCGCCGTTGCATTGTCTTGGGCGGTGATCCAGACAAGCTTGAACCAACCGCGTTCATGGGCAATGTTGTCCAGACGGGCCAGCAAGGCATCGGCGACACCTTGGCGGCGTTCTGTCGGCGCGACGAAAAGGTCGTCGAGCTGGCCAAACCAGGCACCGGTCAGGGTTTCCGGTACGGCCCGGTATTGCGCAAACCCGACGACCTGTCCGCCCTTGACGGCAACCAGGCATTCCATTGGTCCAGCGGGATCAAGGATCCAGCGCCAGGTGGTTTCAAGCACCGCATCAGCCGGCGTACAGCCATAAAACGCCATATAGTCGGAAAACAACGCGGCCCATATTTTGCGGTCTGCTTGTGCGACCGGGCGGATTTCAATTGCTGTCTTCATCATTCAGCCCCTATGGCACCGATGCGGTACAGGTTTGTGCCTTCTGCCTTGGCGGCATACATCGCCTGATCGGCCAGATGGATCAGGGTATCAAGCGTGCGGGCATGTTCGGGATAGATCGAAATACCAAGGCTGGCCCCCACCCGGCAGGTCCGGTCGTCCGTGGTCATCGGGGCGGATACGGCACCAAGGATCTTGTCGGCAATGCCATGGACCTCTGCATCTGTTTCAAGATCTTCGAGCACGACAGTGAACTCGTCACCGCCGATGCGGGCCACGGTATCAGATGCCCGTACGGCCTTCATCAAACGTTGACCGGTTTCGATCAGAATGCGGTCGCCGGCGGCGTGGCCACGCTGGTCGTTGATCTGTTTGAAACCGTCGAGATCAATAAAGACAACGGCGACGCGTTTCTTGTTACGCTTGGCGCGGTCGATGGCCTTTGTCAGCCGGTCTTCGAAAATGATCCTGTTGGGCAAACGTGTCAGGGGATCATTGAACGCCAGTTCGCGGATATGATCAGATGCCTCGCGTTCTTCGGTAATGTCGCGGACAACCCCCATCATTTTGACGGTTTCACCGGCATCATCCTTGATCACGTTTCCGGTTTCACGCAGCCAGCGAATACGCCCGTCCCGCCAGACAACCCGGTACTCTTCGTCGTGGTTCTCCCCGGTTTCGATACACCGGATTTCACCCTGGCGCACGCGTTCACGGTCGTCGGGATGTACGGCATTACAGAACAGGGAATAGCTTGGAGTCACCTCGCCCGGTTTGTATCCGAACATGGCATAGATGGCGTCAGACCAATAAAGTTCTTCAGTATCGACCCGCCAGTCCCAAGTTCCGATCCGCGCGAAATACTGGCTTTGTTTGAAACGGTGCTCTTCGTCAGTCGTCTCGGCGCGCACGTACGAAAGATCGCGCACAAGCATCATGCGGGTCTTGTCATGCCGATACCCCGGCCCGACAAATGTCACCTCAACCGGAAATTTCGCGCCACTGGCCCGAACGGCATCGATTTGGTATCTGGTTTTCTGTGATTCATCGTAACCGGCAGGCAGATTTGGAAAAAGGGCCGCAAGGGCCGCCCCCTTCAAATCGCTTTCGGATCGGCCGAACATGCTTTGCGCGGCGGCGTTTACGCTTTGAAAAGATCCATCGGCACCCAGCGTCACCACACCGTCTGACATATTCGATATCAGGGTTTCGCATATAGTTAACCGCGCCCGCGCCTGCCTGCGCGCACGGATCGAATATGCCAATGCACCAACGGCAAGGAGCGCCAGGAAAATGGAAAAAGAAACGGCATAGATCATCGGTAGGCGTGGGTTTCCCGAGTAAATTCGTCGCGCAAGATATATACATACATCCGTATAATTAAAAGCCGACCTTTGGGCTATCTATCCTTAAGAACGAGATATACCCCCCTGACGAACAGACACATCAGCATGGGACCAGCCGCACCCCCTCGGCAGCAAGCATCGTGCAGGTGCCCGACCTTGCTGGCAGAAGCATGAAAAATCCTGTACCATCGGATAAGCTGGCCGACTGGCATTTGCAGGCGTGCCCCGGCATCCGCGTGACCCAATACACGTGAATTCCAGATAAAGCCGTGCCCATCTAGCCAGACGGCGCAATCGTACGCGCCACCTTTAATCAGCTGAGCGAACTCAAGAAACGGTTCGCAAATCGACAAAGCATGAAAAGGGACAGAGTTGGATCACCATCAGGAATTTTTCGGGACAGAAAGCAGCATAGCCCTGATGAAGAGGAGTGCGGCTCTTTGGACACTCATCCAATACAATCCAAGATTTGCGTATTACGGCCGGACGGTTGCGCTTTCAGATCCGCAAGGTGATACCGCCGATGTGCTGGCCTCTGTCGCAACCCTTCTTGGGGCATCAGTTGCCTATTACTTCCCCAAATTCAAGGCAGATAAACTGTTCGCGGAGCTGGAGGCACGCGGTTTTTCGTGCGACCGCCACGAACATTATTGGGGTGGCGAAGCCGCCTATGAGGCCAGTCGTCAAATCCTTGAAAAGCATACCCTGCCAGATGACCTGTCGATTATTGCACTCGACGAAACGTCCCCGACAGAACTGGTCGCGGATGTCGCGGCCCTTTGCCAATCCTGTGATGTCATGCCCGTCCCGGGTTCCATCATGCGCGGCCAAGCCCGACGCGGCATAAATCTGGTGGCAATTGACGCGGCCGGTGTGCCGGTTGCAAGTGCATCATCATTTGTCATGCATCACGCGTCAGGCCTGCGACCAAACGACGTGTTTTGGGGGATGCTGGCCACGCGCGAAGACAGACGCGGTGAAAAGATCGGCTTGATCCTTGGCGCCAAGGCCATCATTCACATGTGGGAAAAAGAAACAGCGCGGGGTTTCATGACCGGTGTGCGCCTTGATAACCCGTCCTCACAGGCGCTTTGTAACAAATTGGGCGTTACGGACTCTGACTGGATTTACGCCTCCTGCATCCATAACGAGGTCCTTGGCCGCGCCAGCGTCACAAAATAGAGGATTGCGGTAACGGCGTTGACAGGCCCACATCAAAGGTGCCAGGCACTCATCTGCCAACACTCAAATGACGCAGGCCCTGCACCACCGGATGCAGGGCCTGTCGCCATAACGGCATGATGTGCAATCAATGCTCAGCTTTGTGTCGGCCTGATATCACGCACCGATTGCCCCGATATGCCCCAGTCATCCAGAGACACCTCGTCAATCACAACAAAGGTTGTCGCCGGTGATTTGTTCAGCACATCCTGAAGCAGGTCGGTCACGCCCTTGATCAGTTGCACTTTCTGCTCCGGCGTTGGCCCGGTTCCGTCCGGTCCGCCTTCGCGGGTAACCTTGATATTGACGTAAGGCACGTTTCAATCCTCCTGTTCATGATAGGCAAAGACCTTGGTGATGATCTTCCAGCCCGCATCGGTGTGGATCAGCGTCAGCAGGTCCTGATAGTCGCGCCCCATCATGGTCATACGGGCTTCGACCAGCCCCATTTGACGCCCTGTCAGGGTGACCCGATCAACGCTTTCGCTGCGCTTCTCGCCACGCGCTGCCGGGGGTTCACGGTTATCAATCCGCGTCATATAGGCTTCCAGATCCATGAACTCGTGATTGCCGCCGGTCGCATTGACATAGGCAAGTTCAGGGTGAAACACCGTGCGCAGGACGCCGCTGTCAGAATGATAGAGGCCATCGAAATAGCGCCCCATCAGTCCATCAGTTTCCACCTCATCAGCAGATTTCATCACACAAGCCCCTCGGCCTTCATGGCGGCCAGCGTCGCCGGGCGCGCCTGAATACGTGCAACAAACCCGGCAAGGTTTGGCCAGTTTGAAAGGTCGATTTCCTTGAAACTCGCCCAGTTCACCAGAACGAAGGTATAGGCGTCCGCCACCGAAAACCGGTTTTCGACAAGATAATCACGACCGTCTGAAAGCACGCTTTCCAGATGGTCGAACTTTGTCGCGACCTTGGCCTTTGCCGCGGCCTGCTCTGCCGCGCTTGCGCCATCGGTAAACAGCGGCCCCCAGGATTTGTGCAGCTCTGCCGCAGCAAAATTCAAAAACTGCTGCAAACGTGCGCGCGCCACTGAACCCGGTTTCGGGGAAAAGGCACGTTCGGGGTGGGTATCGGCGATATGTTGAAGAACCGCGACCCCCTCGGTCAGATAGTCACCTGTTTCAATCTCAAGGGCGGGGACATAGCCATTCGGGCTGATCTCGCGATAGGCACGGCCGCTTTCCGTGCGCCCTTCCTTGGTGTCCACACTTTCAATGTCAAACTGCGCACCGACTTCATGCAACATGATATGGCTGGCGAGCGAACATGCGCCGGGAAGATAATAAAGCTTCATGGGTAGCTCCTTTGGTTTGGTGTATGCCCCCTTTTGCCAAACCGGACGAGCAATTGATAATATCGAGTTTTCATGATAACGATCTATAATATAGATCATCCTGAGGACCCGATGAACCTGGAACAACTCATTGCGGTTGATGCGGTTGTCAGCACCGGCACCTTTCGCGGTGCTGCAGAGCGCCTGAACAAGGCGCAATCAGCCATCAGCCATCAAATCCGCAAGCTTGAGGATGAACTGGGCTTTGCCATCTTCTCACGCGCGGATTATCGCCCGCGCCTGTCATCAGAAGGCCAAGTCTTCCTGCGCGAAGCCACCCGCGTGCTTGACCAGTTTCACCAGCTTCAGGCCACCGCCAAAGAACTGCGCAGCACACAGGAACCACTGGTGCGGATCGCGCTGACCGCGACCATGTCGCTTGAGCCGATCCTGAAAATCCTTGGCGAAGTTGGCGACAAATTCCCCAACACCCATATCACCGTTGCAACCGAAATGATGGGCGGTCCGTTGGCACGTCTGATGAAGGGCGAAACTGATCTTATTATCGCGGGGCTGGAAGGGGTTGATATCGACCATGTGGAAACCACGCCGGTCGGCTCTGTGGTGATCCGCCCGGTCGCCCATAAAAGCTTCGCCATCGCGGGGCGCAGTGGCATGCGATCACGCATGGAAATGCAAAGCTATGTACAAGTCATCGTCTCGGGCACCGGTGGCCCGGATTATGATCAGTCGCGCGATGTGCTTGCAGGTGGACGACGCTGGACCGTCTCGGATTTCGCCACCAAAAAATCCGTCATCATGAATGGTCACGGCTGGGGCGGCCTTCCGGAACACATGATCACGAACGAGCTTAATAGCGGCGAGCTTGTGGCACTTAATGTCGAAGGTTTTCGCCCCCGGCACACCGAAGTATTTGCGATCCGGCGGCGCGATCAGACGATGGGGCGGGTATTGGGTGAGATTTGGCGAGCGTTGCAGACGTAGGCTGCAGCTGAGTATTTGGCGGAGATCGACCCGAATGCCCCCATTACTGGAGCCGCACGGATTACGAAACAATCACCCCGATTGACGGCTATACCGGCTATGACAGCTTTACCGATGAAACCGGCATCGCAAATCCTAGTTTGCCACGTTCTCACGTCACCATGACCTTCACCGATCAGGGCGAACATACGCTTACCGAGACAGTGGTGGCCTATAACTCTGCAAAAGACCTGCAAACGGTCATTGACATGGGTATGGAGGCTGGCCTGGCCTCAACGCTCGAACGGCTGGATGAGTTGTTGTTGAAATTGGGCCGGTAGGCGCTGGGAAAAGGTGCAAAAAGGGGACAGCAGCCCAAAAGAGACTGCTCCCTTTTTAGCTCATATGCATCAAGCAAGCGATATCGATCTCACTAGGATAAAACGCGATCATTGCGATTACACCTCCAATGATAAACAAGCTCATTGAAGCTAATGCAGAGTAGAGCGCAATTTTCTCCCACTTCGTAATTCGATCAGAATATTTTGTATGCTCTTGCGCAGAGGAAACTTCACTTTTTGTTCGGACAGTCTGAGTTCGAGCTCGGCGCTTTTCTCTATATCTATCAATAAAGTCATTCAGTTCAGAATCGTACTCTCGTACCGTTAACGACACCGACAGATAAATGGCGAGCTGGGCAAAAAGCGCCGCAAATAGGCCCAGCAAGAAACATGCTATAGCTGGACTTATGTTTTCGATATCTGTTTGAGGAGATAAGATTTTCAATGTAGGCAAGACGGGAATAGTACCGCCATTTAATAGAATTAGTCCTTTAATTCCATCATTAGAGAATGTGTATAACTTATCAAGTATTCCTTGACGTAAGTTTAGCATCGCGTCAACACGACCTAACGCATAATGGTCTTCATCGCTCAGTTTCTCACTCTCGTTTCCCATAATATGATGCTCCGTGCCTACACGTAATTTTATACAATTGATAAAATATACTAATTTTCGAAACCACACATTTCCTTACGTGAAAACGATGGTAACGTTATTGTACATTTAGCAGGCTAAATCACTGTTGAGGAAACGAACCGGAGGGAATTGTAAAAATCAGCCTTTGGGCTGCTTTTTATCCTTGGGCAATGCCCTGCGGACCATCGCCCGATGGCGATGTCTCTCGAAAGCTGCGTGCCTCGCTTTCTCGCGAACCCACGGGGGCAAGCCCGATCCAAGGATACAAATGAAATAAGCCCTGCATCAGGGATGCAGGGCTTATTTAATTGGTAGCCGAGGAGGGACTTGAACCCCCGACACGCGGATTATGATTCCGCTGCTCTAACCAGCTGAGCTACTCGGCCACAGGATATTCTGTGGTGTTCCGCAATGTTCGGAACGAGGCGGTTTTTAAGTCAGGGAGCCGTCCCCGTCAAGCGCCTTTTTGACGTTTTTATCAAAAAAGATTTCCACAAAACCAGCGGGCGAGGAACATGCACCCTCGCCCACCACACTCATTGATCAGGCCACCTTAGGCAGCAGTCGCCGAATTGGCCAGAAGCTCTTCACGGGTGATCCAGCCGCCACCAAGGACACGTTCCCCCTGATAGAACACACCCGCCTGCCCCGGTGCGATCCCGAACTGGGCATCGTGAAGCTCGATCCGGGCTTCGCCGCGGGCTTCGGGGAAGACGGTTGCTGTGGTTGGCTGCATGGCCGAGCGCAGTTTGACTTCGACCTCGACACCCTTTTCATCGATCTGGTCGCCATCAAGCCAGTTGAGGTCTTTGACATAGACCATTTTCTTGGCAAGGGCGGCTTTGGGGCCAACCACGACCTGACGTTTTTCCGGGACCAGCTTGACCACATAAAGCGGTTCTGCCGTGCCACCGATATTAAGCCCGCGACGCTGCCCGACCGTGTAATGGATCAGGCCACGGTGATCGCCCATGACATTGCCATCGATATCAACGATCTGGCCGGGTTCGCCCGCCTCGGGCCGGAGGCGTTCGACCAGACGGGCATATTTGCCATCCGGGACAAAGCAGATGTCCTGACTGTCGGGTTTATCAGCGACTTCAAGGCCGAACTTGGCCGCAAGGGCACGGGTTTCGGCCTTGCTCATCAAATGGCCGAGCGGGAAGCGCAGGAAATCGAGCTGTTCCTGGGTGGTGGTGAACAGGAAATAGCTTTGATCACGGTTCGGATCGGCGGCACGGTGCAACTGGGCACGGCCATCGGCACCGAGTTTGCGCTGCACGTAATGGCCGGTCGCCATGCAATCCGCGCCAAGATCATGCGAGGTTTCCAGCAGATCACGGAATTTGACGGTCTGATTGCATTTCACACACGGGATCGGAGTTTCGCCGCGCATATAGCTGTCGGCAAAATCATCGATCACCTCTTCGCGGAAGCGTGATTCGTAATCAAGCACGTAATAGGGAATGTCGATATCCTCGGCCACTTTGCGCGCGTCATAAATATCGCGCCCGGCACAGCAGGATTTCGCACGGGTCGGCGCATTGGCACCCATGTCATAAAGCTGAAGGGTGATGCCCACCACGTCATAGCCTTCTGATTTCAGAAGGGCCGCGACCGCGGAGCTATCCACACCGCCCGACATGGCAACAACCACGCGGGTATCTTCGGGGGCCTTATCAAAGCCAAGAGAGTTCATTTTTCCCACCCATCTGCGGGTCAAGGCCGCAGCGACAAGAAGTTGATCCAAAAAGCAACGGGCGGCATTGCCGCCACCCGCACGTTATATTTCGAGCTTATATAGGCGATGTTGGCCTATTTTGCCAGATCAAGTCCCATCTGCCAGAAATCGGCTTCAAGGCGGCTTGCCATGGCAAAGGTATCCACCAGACCATCGATGCGATCATGACCGCCACGTTTGGCAACGGTATGTTCGAGCAAATCGATCTCGGCCCTGGCCACGTCTTGGAATTCGGCGGACGCATACATTTCAATCCATGCCCGGTACGGATTGTTATCAAGCCTTGTATCAGAACTTGCCATCAGGCGGTTTGCGATTTCGGCATAGCCAACCATACAGGGCATCAGGGCAACCTGAAGATCAACCACATCGCCCTGCACGCCGCGATCAAGCACATAGCGGGTATAGGTCACACAGGCGCGCGCCTCGGGTTCGGCGATGATGTCGGCCTCAGTCAAGCCCCAGCCTTTGCAGAAATCAAGATGCAGGCTCATTTCCATATCAAGGATGGCATGCACGGTGCCCGAAAACTGGCGCATGGCGGTCAGGTCTTCGGCCTTGTAGACCGCAAGGGCATAGGCGCGCGAAAACTGGATCAGAAACAGGTAATCCTGAATGAGGTAATGCTTGAAGGCGGCCTCGGGCAGGGTTCCATTGCCAAGCTGTTTTACGAAATAATGGCAGACATAGCTTTCCCAGGCGTCACTTGCGCGTGCGCGCAGTTTGCCAAACAGGCTGTCGGCCGGAATGATGTCGGTAAAGGTGGCGGTCTGGCTCATGGATATTTCGTCCCGTTTTATGGTTTTGGCAGGCCGGTTTTGGCACAAACAAAAACGGACCAGCCCGCAGATGCAGGCTGGTCCGTCATTTTTCTGGTCAGGGTGCAGGCCGCAAGGCGCACGTCTCAACCCTTCCGAAATCAGTCTTCGCGTTCGTCGATCCAGGCCATCTGGATGGCTTCGAGAATCTTTTCGTTCGATTTCTCGGGATCGTCTTCGAAACCTTCAAGCTCGCAAACCCATTTATGCAGGTCGGTAAAGCGAAGGTTGAGGTTATCCTTGTCAGGATGTGCTTCCTCAAGCTCGATCGCGATGTCCTGAATATCTGTCCAACGCATATTCGTCTCCTTTGACGCCCGGCATGCAAAAGCATCCGGACAACAGAAGGTCAAACTTACTTGTCGACCATCATGTTGCGGGTCGCAGCCGGCAGCTTGACGCGCAGGCCGTCGAGTTCGTCGCTCATGATGATCTGGCAGCCAAGACGCGAGGTCTCGGTCAGGCCGAAAGCAAGATCAAGCATGTCTTCTTCGTCTTCAGACGGCTCGTCCAGTTTGTCGAACCATTCTTCGTCCAGAACGACGTGACAGGTCGAGCAAGCCAGCGAACCTTCGCATGCACCTTCAAGGTCGATGCCGTTCTTATGGGCAGCTTCCAGAACGGACAGGCCGTCGGCAACTTCGAATTCCTTTTCGGTGCCATCGGTCTCAACAAAAACGATCTTAGGCATCTGTGCCTTTCTCCTCGGTAATACTTTTCGTTCGATCTCTGTTTGATGCGCTGCCCCGGATACCCGAAAGCAACACATTCGTCCGGCCCTGACCTTGGCGGTTGTTCGGGACAATCGCCGCAGATGACCGGTTTGTCAATTCCACCGGTGTCGATTAATTCACTTCATCAACATTCTGGCCGGCAAGTGCCTGCCGGATCCGGCTATCCATTCGGGCTTCGGCGAAGGGACGCGATGCATTTTCAAGGGCCTCGGCGGCCTCGTTGATGGCATCACGGTCATCGCCCGCCATTGCAGATTCAAGGGCGGCAATGGCGTTATTGATATTCTCCTCGTCCTCAGGCGCCAGTAACGCCCGATCCGCTTCCATTGCCGCACCTACAGCCAGGATATTGCGCCGCGCTTCAACACGTGCCTCGGTCAGGACGCGCAGTTCCATATCTTCACGGGCATGCACCATACTGTCGCGCAGCATATTGGCCATATCGACTTCGTTGATGCCATAGGTCGGCTTGACGGCGACTTCCTGTTCGGTGCCGGTGGTTTCCTCGCGGGCCGAGACGGTCAGAAGACCATCCGCATCCACATTGAACTGTACGCGGATACGGGCCGCCCCGGCGGCCATCGACGGGATACCGGTCAGGACAAAACGGGCAAGCGATCTGCACTGATCAACCATTTCGCGTTCGCCCTGCACCACATGGATCATCATGGCCGACTGGCCATCCTGATAGGTGGTGAATTCCTGCGCCTTGGCGACTGGGATCGGGGTATTGCGGTCAATGACCTTTTCAACAATCCCGCCCATGGTTTCCAGACCAAGCGACAATGGCGTGACATCCAGAAGAAGGTTGTCAGAACCACCCGTGAGTGCCTCGGCCTGAAGGGCGGCACCAAGGGCAACGACCTCGTCCGGGTCGATATCAGACAGCGGTTCCTGTTCAAACAGGTCTGCCACCGCCTTGCGCACGGCCGGAACACGGGTTGAACCGCCGACAAGCACCACGCCCTTGACGTCTTCGGGCAGGATATCGGCATCGTCAAGAACCTGTTCGGTGATCGCGGTTGTGCGCGATACCAGCTTGGCGATCATCGCCTCGAACGCGGAACGCGTGACGGTGTGGGTGGTTTTGCTGCCATTCAGGTCAACAACGACTTCTACCGCATCCTGATCGGTCAGGCCTTCCTTGACCTTGCGCGCGGTTTTCAGAAGACGCTTGGCATCGGATGCATCAATCGCATCAGCCGCCCCGCCATCCTTGCGCTCGGCCAGAAGATGTTCGGCAATGGCATGATCGAAATCATCACCGCCAAGGGCGGCATCACCGCCGGTTGCCTTGACCTGGAAAACGCCCTTTTGCATTTTCAGAAGCGAGATATCAAAGGTTCCGCCGCCAAGATCGTACACGGCGTAAAGCCCTTCTGCCCCGTTATCAAGGCCATAGGCAAGGGCAGCCGCAGTCGGTTCATTGACCAGACGCAGGACTTCAATCCCGGCAAGCTTGGCCGCATCCTTGGTCGCGGTACGTGCCGCATCGTCAAAATAGGCCGGAACCGTGATCACGGCCTTTTCGACCGTCTTATCAAGGCTTTCCTCGGCACGTGCCCGCAATGCGCGCAGGATATCAGCCGAAACTTCAACCGGGGTCAGAACGCGATCCCCGACATTAAGGCGCACCATCATCGGTTCGCCCGTGCCGTCTTCGGCACCTTCGGGAACTTCGACGTCATAGGGCAGTGTACCGGCCACCGATTTCACATCCTCAAGACCACGGCCCATCAGGCGCTTGACCGAGGATACGACGCGATTGGCATCGGTATTGATATGTTCGCGGGCTTCTTCGCCGACCACCGGAGTACCATCGCCATAATAGACAACCGACGGCACGATGGCGTTGCCACCGGATTTGTCGCGGAGCACTTCGGGCTTTTCATCGCGTGAAATCGCAACGACCGAGTTGGTGGTTCCAAGATCGATACCAACCGCGATCTGGCGCTCGTCCTCATGGGGGAGCGGCGTTTCGCCCGGTTCGTGGATTTTAAGCAGAGCCATGAATTCTATCCGTATCGGTTATTTGAAATGATCAGGCAGCGGCAAGGCGCGATTTCTTCGCGCGCGCTTCCTCGGTCATTTTCATGAGATATCTCAGACGGGTGGTAAGCTTTTTGGCCGAATCAAAGGCATTGCCGTCAATCGCATCGCCAAGGTCCTTTTCACAGGCACGGGCCTGCTTGCGGGTATCCTTGATCATCGCATCAATGGTGCCCTTGTCTTCGGCATCATGAAGCGCTTCGCGCATTTCCATCGCTTCCATCAGAAGTTCCGGATCATTGACGGTATGGCCTTCGCCACCTTCGGGTTCGATCCCGGCCAGACGCAGCATGTAATGGGCACGCGCCACCGGATTTTTAAGGGTCTCGAAAGCCTCGTTCAGGCTGGCAGCCTGTTGCGAAGACAGGGCCTGCTCACGGCCAGACTTCGACGCGAAGCGGTCGGGGTGCAACAGCTGCTGCTGTTTGAGATAGGTTGCCTCCATCGCGTCAATATCAACGACAAAGGACCGTTCCAGACCAAACCGTTTGAAATGGTCGAGCTGACCCGGGGCCTGAATGGCGTTGCAGGTGTCACAAAACAGTGCGCTGACTTCAACCGGCCCCTTGCAGGACCAGCAAGCTTTGTGTGCCGGATGTTCTGTATTGCTCACGCGGTGCACTTCCGAGGATTAAAATCAAAAAACAAATAGCAAGGCAGTCGGACTTGATGCGATCAGACCACCCTTTTCAGTCGATGGCCCCGGCGATGAAGCCGGGGCCATGACCAATCAGAAAGCAGGGAAAGCCCGGCCGATCAGACGTGGAAGGATTCCCCGCAACCACAACGACCTTTTTCGTTGGGGTTCCGGAAAACGAAACCTTCTTCCATTTTATTGACCTCGTAATCCATCTCGGTGCCGAGCACGAACATGATGGCTTTGGGGTCGATCAGGATTTTCACGCCGTCTTCCAGCTCGACAACTTCTTCGAAGCCGCTGGCATCGTCAGCATATTCAAGCGTGTAAGACAGGCCCGAACACCCTTTACTGCGCACACCCAGACGAATGCCATGCGACGGTTTGCCGCGGCTATCGAGCAACGCCTTGATATGATCAAGCGCAACTGGTGTGACAGAAATCGGTGACGGTAGAGCCATGGTATTCTCCCAAATTCCGGAAAACGCAGCGGTAGGGACGTTGCTTATTCAGCAGCGTCCGCCACACCGTTTTTGGATTTGTAGTCGCTGATAGCAGCCTTGATGGCGTCTTCAGCGAGGATCGAGCAGTGAACCTTGACCGGCGGAAGCGCCAGTTCTTCGGCAATCTGCGAGTTCTTGATCGAGCCGGCTTCATCAAGCGACTTGCCCTTGACCCATTCGGTGATCAGCGAGCTTGACGCAATCGCCGAACCGCAACCAAAGGTCTTGAACTTTGCGTCTTCGATGATGCCTTCCGGGGTGACCTTGATCTGCAGCTTCATCACGTCGCCACAAGCCGGTGCACCAACAAGACCGGTACCAACGGACATTTCGTTTTTGTCCATGGAACCAACGTTGCGCGGGTTTTCGTAATGGTCGATCAGCTTTTCACTATAAGCCATGATTTCTCTCCAATATTCTTTTGGTCTCTCGCGAGACAATGACGTTAATTCAGGCGCTTCTTAGTGCTCAGCCCACTCGATCGACTTGATGTCGATGCCTTCCTGGGCCATTTCCCAAAGCGGGCTCATCTCGCGGAGACGCTCCACCGCGGTGCAGATTGCATCTACAGCGGTGTCGAGTTCTTCCTTGGTCGTGAAACGGCCAAGGCCGATACGCAGCGAGGTGTGTGCGAGTTCTTCGTCAACACCAAGCGCACGCAGAACGTAAGACGGTTCAAGCGATGCCGACGTACATGCCGAACCCGAAGAAACAGCAATGTTCTTGATGTCCATCAGAAGGCTTTCGCCTTCGACATAGGCAAAGGAAACATTGAGGTTACCGCAAACGCGGGCTTCTTCATCACCATTCAGATAGATGTCGTCAAGACGATCGCGGAAACGCGCCAGCGTGTAGTCACGCAGTTCGGTCAGGCGTGCATTTTCTTCTGCCATTTCGTTCGACAGAATGTCACATGCCTTGCCAAGACCCACGATCAGCGGGGTCGGGAGCGTACCCGAACGCATACCGCGTTCCTGACCACCACCGGTGATCTGGGCGATAACGCGAACGCGCGGACGACGACGGACGAACAGCGCACCGATGCCTTTCGGGCCATAGATCTTGTGGCCGGAAATCGACATCAGGTCGATATTCATGTCTTCAACATCAAGGTCGATTTTGCCAACAGCCTGTGCGCAATCGGTGTGGAAGAACACCTTGCGTTCGCGGCAAATGGCACCGATTTCCTTAAGCGGCTGAATGACACCGATTTCGTTGTTCACGCCCATGACGGAAACAAGTGCGGTTTCATCGGTGATCGCAGCTTTAAGTTCTTCAAGGTCGATCAGGCCATTATCCTTAACACCAAGATAGGTCACTTTGTAACCTTCCTGCTCAAGGTGACGGGCACTGTCGAGCACGCATTTATGCTCGGTCACGACCGTGATCAGATGCGGCTTTTTCTTGCCATAGAACTTCATCACACCTTTGAGTGCGAGGTTGTTCGATTCAGTCGCACCCGAGGTAAAGATGATTTCTTTTGCCGATGCGCCAATGATCTTGGCAACCTGACCACGTGCAATTTCAACCGCATCTTCGGCTTCCCAGCCAAAGCTGTGGTTACGCGAATGCGGGTTACCGAACTTCTCGGTGAAATACGGCAGCATCGCTTCGACGACACGCGGGTCGGTCGGCGTCGTGGCCTGGTAGTCCAGATAGATCGGCTTTGCTTTAAGCTCGTTCATATTAAAGGCTTCCTCACTCACTCTCTTGTCAGGCAGCGTGACGCGCTTTCTTACGCGCTGCATTGCCCCTCATCCGGCTCCAAACACGGATAAATGTATCAATATCCTCGTCGGTGGTTTCCAGTCCCAGACTGACCCTGATGGCCGATCCGGCATCCGAAACCCCCATTTCCCTGAGCACGTGGCTTTCACGCACCTTGCCTGACGAACAGGCTGATCCCGAACTGATGGCAACACCTGCCAGATCCAGCGCCATAACCTGGGTTTCCCCTGGCATTCCCGGCAAGATCAGGCAACTTGTATTCACCAGTCGCTCCGTTCCCTTACCAGCGATCAGAAGCTCAGGCGCCTCTGATGCCAATTCTGTTTCAAGGCGATCACGCAAGGCTGCGACATTCGCCATGTTTGCCATTTTGGCCTCTGCCCGTTCGGCTGCGGCGGCAAAGCCTGCAATGCCCAGAACGTTCTCGGTGCCGCCACGGCGGTATTTTTCCTGTCCGCCCCCGCGGATCTGCGGCACCAGCATCACGCCGGGCGCGATCGCAAGTGCGCCAATTCCCTTGGGTCCGCCGATCTTATGGGCCGAAATCGACACCATATCAACCAGCAAGCGCCCCATATCCACCGGCATCCGGCCCAATGCCTGAACGGCATCACAATGGACCTTTGCCCCGTATTCGCGGGCCAGCAGGGCCACTTTGGCCACCGGCTGGATCACACCGGTTTCATTATTGGCCAGCATGACCGAAACCAGAACCTTCTGCCCGGCGTCCGATGCTTCCTTGAGCATCGCTTCAAGGGCATCGAGATCAACCACACCGTTGCCATCCACCGGGATACGTTTTGCATCAACGCGCCCTTCGATCACCGAGGGATGTTCAACCGCGCTTGTGAAGACAGTGACGTCTTCAAGACCGTTCAGCGCGAGGTTGTTGGCCTCGGTACCGCCACTGGTGAAGATGATCCGTTCTGAATCACCACCGACCAGTTCGGCAATGGTGCGACGTGCATGGTCGACAATCTTGCGTGCAGCACGGCCGCTGGCATGAACCGATGACGGATTACCTGCAACATCCATCGCAGCGATCATGGCCTGCCGTGCTTCGGAGCACAGCGGCGCGCTTGCGTTGTAGTCGAGATAAACCTGGTCGGCCATCAGTTTGTAATCATCCTTATTCGCATCTACCCTCGATATAGAGGAGCATTCACTGTGCCGCAACCTGCGACGGTTCTTCTATTTGCGTTGTTTTACCCGGAAAAACCCGAAGAGAACCGGTCACGTTGCGATCCACCACATCGGCAAGGCTGACAGAAGCCAGATAAAGATAGATCTGGTTGCCCAGTTCTTCCCACAATTCATGGGTCTGGCAGCGGCCCTTGTTGGCCTTGCAGCCCTTGGGAGAACCTGATTTGCAACGGGTTGCACGGATCGGTTCATCAACAGCAAGAATGACATCGGCCACACGGGTTTCGCTGGCAGTTCTTGCCAACAGATATCCACCACCCGGGCCACGCACGGAACGGACAAGCCCGCCCTTGCGCAATTTGCCAAACAGCTGCTCAAGATAAGACAGCGAAATTTCCTGACGGTCCGCAATATCGGCAAGCGCGACCGGTCGGTCCTTGCTGCTTTCAGCGAGATCGACCATCGCCATAACGGCATAGCGGCCTTTGGTACTCAGCTTCACGGTGCGTCCTCCTGCCTTGCTGGTTCGGTTCTGTTGCTCATGAACCTGACAGCGGGCTGTTCATTCAAGTTGCGCGATACGCGCAAATTATTCCGATGATGCGACGATACGCGGTTTTTCCGGCGTCGCATCCCCGCCCGGCTTTCCTGCAGCACCCGACTTTTCGGCTTCAAGTGCGGTGACCTGATTGCGCAGCGTCTGTACTTCGCGACCGAGTTCTTCAAGAGCGCGCGCCACCGGATCGGGCAGATCGCCAAGCGGCGTACCATAAGCACAGAAACGATCATCGGTTTCACGGCGAACGATCTTGGCCGGGATGCCAACCACAGTCGCCCCTTCGGGCACTTCGGAAAGCACAACGGCATTGCCGCCGACACGGGCATTCTTACGCACGGTGAACGGACCAAGGATCTGCGCGCCCGAACCAACGATCACACCATCTTCAAGTGTCGGATGGCGTTTGAGGCCGCGCTGGCCATCGCTGTTTACGCTGGGCGATGTTCCGCCAAGGGTAACCCCCTGATACAGGGTCACATCGTCGCCAATCTCGGCGGTTTCACCAATCACGACACCCATGCCATGGTCGATAAAGAACCGCTTGCCGATCTTGGCACCCGGGTGAATTTCAATCCCGGTCAACCAGCGGAAAATCTGGGAAAAGAAGCGTGCCGTAATGCGAAAACCACGCTGCCAGAGCCAGTGTGTTGCGCGGTATCCCATGATCGCATGAAACGCCGGATAACTGATCACGACTTCCCAACGGGATCGGGCCGCGGGGTCGCGGGCAATCATCGCGTCAATTTCCTGACGAATTATCTTGAACATGGGGCGGTCCACTGTGTAATTAGTAGCTTCGATTCCCGGCAGCCACGTCCACGCCCGGCCCTGCATCACCTGCAAGATCGGGTTAAGTCGGCACTAACGGGTTAGCCGGAATATAGGATAACCGAGTAACTTGGTCAAGTATTTGCCCAAAGCAATTTATGCGCAAACACGAAAAAACTTACAAAAACACTCGGATATTTTTGTTGCACACATCATTCCATTCGTGGACAGGAGCAGTCTGATCCATGCCTGAGGTCATTTTTAACGGCCCCGAAGGTCGCCTTGAAGGTCGCTACCACCATAACGGCGCTGACGATTCGCCCATCGCACTTATCCTCCATCCGAACCCGCAACAGGGTGGCACAATGAACAACAAGTTGTGCTTCAACATGTTCAACATGTTCAAGGATCGTGGCTATTCTGTCATGCGGTTCAACTTCCGCGGTGTCGGTCGCTCGCAGGGCGTTTACGATCAGGGAATCGGTGAACTGTCGGATGCGGCATCTGCGCTTGACTGGATGCAGACCTATAATGCCAATGCACGTGCAACCTGGGTTGCCGGTTACTCGTTCGGTTCCTGGATCGGCATGCAGCTTCTGATGCGCCGCCCGGAAATCGACGGATTTATTTCGGTTGCAGCACCGGCAAGTGAATACGACTTCACCTTCCTTGCCCCCTGCCCGTCATCGGGTATCCTGATCCACGGATCGCAGGACAGCAACATTCCGGTATCATCAGTCAACAAGCTTGCAGACAAACTCAATGCCCAGAAAGGCATCGAAGTTGACATGTGCACGATTGATGGTGCCGATCACTATTTTGCCAAACAGCAAGATGACGTGATCAAGCATTCGATCGCCTATCTGGACAAGCGCGGCGCATAATTGCCCGCCAGCATGTCAGACAATCACGAAAAAGGCCGCCTGATCAGGCGGCCTTTTTCGTTGTGTATAATTTACCACCACAACACGGCGCGGGCACGCCCGTCGTCCCGGGAAAACTTAGTGGCAAGCCGTGCAGGTGACGCACGGCAAGATAGCCGAAACATTCTGCCTCGACCGCATCCCCGTCCCAGTCCAGTTCATCAACCGAATGCACCGGAACCCCAAGACGGCTTGCCAGCGTTTCCATGACATAATGATTGTGTCGCCCGCCACCGCAGACAAACCAGCTTTTGGGTGCAACCGGCAGATGGTTCACCCCGGCAACAATGGCGGCGACCGTGCAATTGGCAAGGGTTGCCGCCCCATCTGAAACACCAAGCTTTGCCTCGGTCACCAGACCATCAATCCGGGCAGCCATGTCTTCGCGATCAAGTGATTTCGGCGGGACACGATCAAAATACGGGTCTTCAAGGAATTTGACCTCGACCATCAGATCCCCCTTGCCTGACGCCGCCGTTGCACCGTTCAGATCTACCGGATTGCCGGTATGGCGCAACATCCAGTCATCAAGACGTGCATTGCCCGGCCCGCAATCGAAGGCAAGGATATCATCGCCCTCGCCGATCCATGTAACGTTCGAGACACCACCGATATTAAGCACAGCAACAGGCACTTCCACTCCTGCACTTTTCATCAGGGCTGCGTGGTAAACCGGAGCCAGCGGTGCGCCCTCGCCGCCTGCTGCAACATCAGCAAGACGAAAATCCGCGACCACCGGAATACCGGTTTTATCAGCCAGCATATCTGGCGTGCCAATCTGACGGGTCAGGCCCGACGCCGGTTCGTGAAACACGGTCTGACCATGAAAACCGATCACCCCGATGTCACCCGGCGTCATGCCGGATTTCTCCAGCAGCATGTTAACAGCATCAACATGAACCTGTGTCAGATCATCGGCGACCACATGTTCGGAGTTGGTCGCACTGCGGTTGCCAAAACAGGCCCGCATTCTTTCGCGTAATTCCGGTGCATAAGGCACAAAAACAGACTGATCCAGACGCCTAACCTCGACACCATCGGTTTCAATCAGCGCCGCGTCCACGCCATCAAGCGAGGTGCCGCTCATCATTCCAATTGCAGTGATCCAGCCCGGTGTCCTGCCCTGCGTCATATCTTGCTCCGCCTGATCTTTTTGTGGTTGGAAAAGCAGGTTAGATCGAAATTCTGGCGAAATCGTTACCCTGATTGCATATCTGTTCGCCGATGCGTTGCCCAGCGCATGTTTTCTGTGCTAGATCATCGCCTCCGCACATTATGCGGCCCGAATTTTCTATCACAACCAACATAGCGCAAAAACCATGACTGAACTGAAGTCTGATTTTCTCCGCGTCATGAATGACCGCGGTTACATCCACCAATGCACTGATCTTGAAGGCCTTGATGCCTATGCATCGGAAAATACGGTGGTGTGCTATGTCGGTTATGACTGCACCGCAGACAGCCTGCATGTCGGATCGCTTGTCTCGATCATGATGCTGCGCTGGTTGCAGAAAACCGGGCACAAGCCGATTGTTCTGATGGGCGCCGGTACGACGCGCGTTGGCGATCCGACCGGTCGTGATGATGCCCGCCCGGTTCTGACCGATGAAGTCATTGCAGCCAACATGGCCGGTATCAAAAAGGTCTTCCAGCAGTTCCTGACTTTTGGCGACGGCCCGACCGATGCGGTTATGGTCAACAATGCCGACTGGCTCGACAAGCTGAACTATATCGAATTCCTGCGTGATTTCGGTCGCCATTTCTCGGTCAACCGTATGCTGAGCTTTGACTCGGTCAAGCTGCGTCTGGAACGTGAGCAGTCGCTGAGCTTCCTTGAATTCAACTATATGATCCTGCAGGCCTATGACTTTGTTGAACTGAATCGCAATTACGGCTGCATGTTGCAGATGGGCGGTTCGGATCAGTGGGGCAATATCGTTAATGGTGTTGAGCTTGGCCGTCGCGTTGACGAGAAATCACTGTTTGGCCTGACCACACCGCTCATGACCACCGCGTCAGGTGCCAAGATGGGCAAAACCGCCGCCGGTGCGGTATGGCTGAACGAGGAACGCCTGTCGTCCTATGACTATTACCAGTTCTGGCGCAACACCGAAGACGCCGACGTTATCAAGTTCATGCGTCTGTTTACCGAAATGTCGCTTGAGCAGATTGACGCGTTCGCCAAGCTTGAAGGATCGCAGATCAACGAAGCCAAAAAGGTTCTGGCATTCGAAGCCGTCAAGCTGTGTCGTGGCGAAGAAGCGGCCCTTGCCGCAGCCGAAACGGCGCGCAAGACCTTTGAAGAAGGTGTTCTGGCCGATGACCTTCCGACCGTTGAAGTCGCAAGGGCCGAACTTGATGCCGGTATCCCGGCCTTCGATCTTTTCCGCCGTGCAGAGCTGGCCAATACGGGTGGCGAAGCCCGTCGCCTGATTAAAGGTGGTGGCGCAAAAATCAATGACGAGAAAGTCAGTGATGAAAACGCCAATATCACATCAGACGCCCTGAATGCCGATGGCGTCATCAAGGTTTCCGCAGGCAAAAAGCGCCACGTACTGATCAAACCGGTCTGATCAGGTCGCCCCTTATCAAATACAAGAGCCCCGCAGCTCATGCTGCGGGGCTTTTTGTTTGTCGATAACAGGCATGACTAGCCGGGTTCGGCCCCGGTGATCAGATTTCGAAACACGCCGGGCACAAAGGTCGAAAGCGGATTGACCGTGACGTCCGGTTCGCCCAGATCACCCTCAATCGTGTAGGTCGGGGCAAAGATACCGCCACCTTCCTCACCAACCAGAAGATCACCAAGGATCGGGATCACCCCAAGTGCCGAGTTGATCGCATAGATCGGCACAATAGACCCGGCAAGACGGATTTCCGATTTTGCCAGATCAATTGATCCGTTTGCGGTTACGCCAACTGCCGTTCCATTTGCGGCGACCTTGGCCAAGGTCAAAACGTCATTCACATAGGTGAAGTCACCATTAAGTTCGGCAAAGGCGATACCATTGCCTTGCAGCACGTCGTTCAGGCCCGATAGCGATGCTGCGCCAAGAACACGGGCGGCAATCGGGGCATTAACAACCCGGAATTCGGTGATATTGACCTTTCCGGCAAAGGGTTGTGCAACGTCGCTTTCATCGACCGTGCCTTCGATCGACATGTTGCCGCCCAGAAGGTTGTCATACATATCAAGCGCGCGCAGGAACTTGCCTGCATCTTCGGCGGTCAGCATGACTTTGCGGGTCGCGAAATCTTCGCGGCTGACCTGTGCGAAAACGGTCGCGCGATCCGCCAGCGACCCGTTTAACACCAGACGATCCCATTCCTGCCCGACTACATGGATCGATCCTTTGACGTCACTGAACAGCTCGCCATTGGCCATAACCAACTGTTCGATATTCAGGAAGATTGCAGTTGAACCGCCCTCGCGGCTGGCGCGCTGACCGATACCGCCACTATTGGGGGCCGCACTTTCCCCGGATTTGGGACTGTCGGTCTCATCATTGACAATCCAGGGCGTTGCAATCAGCTGACGTGCAGAAATTTCGATTTCGCGGCTGTCATTCGCCTGATTGAATGTGACTTTGCCGTCATTAAGAAGCGGGTCGGCCCCCTTAAGCAAGAAACTGTCCCCTGTCAGGGTGACAATAACATTGCGCAGATCAGCCTTGTCGTCCCCTGTCACTACAGCAGGTTCGGATGATGTGTCCTTTTCAACGAAGGGACGCAGATCAAACTGCGCGCCACGAAGATCAACCGTCAGCTTGTCATCATTGGCAAGGCGGATAGAGCCTTCGAGCCCGGTATTTTCGCGAAAACGTGTATCTTCGATCTCGAACGCCCATTGATCGGCAATCGGGTTATCGCCGCGCCAGTTTCCGCGCCCGGAAGCCTCAAGTGCCGGCGCCGTGATCGCAAAGGATTTCAGTTGCCCGCCCCCCTCATAGAGGACTGCAGCATCGAACTTTGCGTTTGCCTCTGCCCCGGCCTGTTTGACATAGGCGAGTTCCTCAAGCGGGAGCGAAATCGCGACACCCTTAAGGCCGACATCGCCTTTAAGCTCTACCTGGTCGGGCAAGACCCTGATATCAAGTTTGCCCTTGCCCATTCCGGAAAGATATGGCGACACATCAAGTTCGACATCGGGCAGAACGGCCAGGTCAAGGTCACCCGAAAGGGTGTAATGGCTTCTGACCCTGGCCGCGGTATCGAAACTTTCGACCCAGTTGATTGCCGTCTTGCCCTTACCAACGGATGCCGTACCGTTCAGTTCAAGCCCCTTGGTGTTGACCTGCAATTCGAAGCTGCCGTTTTTGACATCCAGCTCGCGGAATGCATTGGTGATACTGGCCTTCTCGATCCGCGATGCTGCGGCGACCTCGACATCATCGAAAGTCACAGCGCGAAGCAACGGGAAATGCAAACGAACACGGGTTGCCTGTTCCCCTTCAATCTGCGCGGGATCAATACCAAGACGGGTGGCAAATCCAAGCGGCTGTGCCTCGATCAGTTCAAGTGCCTTGCGCGCACTACCATTGGCAACAACCTCGATATCAGCCGAGGGAACCGGTTCATCAAGCTTGGTAAACAGGATACTGGCATCGGTCACGGTCAGGCCATCCGCCTGTCCGCGATTAGCATAAATCCTGAAGCTGGTTTCATCGAATTCGGCATGGCCGGCTGCGTCAAGCACCTCGGGCATGTCACCAAGATAATGCACTGTCACACCCGACATGGTCATTTGACCACCCAACGCGTCAAGAACCACCTCGCCTGCTTCATCCTGATGAAGTTCGGTATGCATGGTTGCCTGATGGACGATGCCTTCGGACAGGTTCGTGACAACCCATGTACGCGCATCGATGCCGACATTTTCCGGCCACAGACGATCAAGATCATTGGTAGCAACATCGGTCGCCCGCGCGTCAAGACTGACCCGCCATTGCCCGAACGGATCAAGAACCACCCCGGTAACAGCCGCGGTTGCGTCGCCGACATTCAGGGTCACGTCATCAACACTGAAGCGGCCCGGCACAAAGCTTGTCACAATGCGCCCGTCGGTCACGCGATAGGTTGCGCGCATCTCGTCCGGGAAGGAAATCACACCGCTCCCGACCACAAGATCGGTTGCCGCAGAGACCAGTGTGCCATCGACATCGTATCTGGCCTTGATCGCACCCGACACCGGCACATAGGCATCGCGCAGTGGCTCAAAGATATCGGAGATACTGACCAGATCTGAAAGTTCGACCTCGCCCAATCGCGCTTCAAGATCGATTTCACCTGTCCTGGTGCTATAATCGCCGGTGATATTGACGCGCGTTGACAGGGCACCTGCACTGACCTGCAAGGATGCCTCGGCACCAATGCCAAGCGGCTTGCGCGACAACAGAATATCAGCCTGTGGTGCGGCCCAGACAACGCCAAGCTGTTCGTCGCGCACCTGCAAGTCGGCATTCACGATGCCAAAGCTTTCAAAATAGGCTGCCGCCGGAAAGTCCGTCCGTTCGCCCGACAGGATTGAGACAACATCGCGCAGCATTTCGCTACCGGATCGTTCGATCGGCTCGCCCGCCTGTTCTGGCCCAGTCTTTCCGTCAGACCGCGCTGTTGCTACCGGGGTATTTTGCTCAATTGGCGCAGATGGCTGGGCATTCTGACCAGCTGGCAGATCAATGATTACGGATGCACCGCGCCCGGACTCATAGATTTGGTCAGGCGGATTACCTGAGTTGTCATCTGATACGGCCTCGCCGGACGCAACATTGTCTGTCACATAACCGATATCGATCTGACCATCGGCGCGACGTTCAAGGCGAATACGTGCCCCGATCAGGTTCATTTCGCGCAGGGCAAGGACACCTTCAAACAAGGCCTTGCTGGAAAACACCACGTCGGCTTCGGGGATGTGCAGCAATTCACGGTCATCACCACCGATGATGACAACATCGCGAAGCCCGACATCAAACTTTTCCGCCCAACCGCGCCAGCGCAGAACAACATCACCAACCGCAAGCCGGTTGTCTCCCATCGACTTGTTCAAATGATCAACGATATAGGGAGTGATGCGGTGCAGGGACACAGGTTCCTGTGACAGTCGCCAGATGGTGACTGCTGCAAATACGCCAACAAACAGGACGACCGCCGATAAGGTCAGCGCCAGCCATCCAGCGAAGGTTTTAACAAGGCGCACTCTTATTTATCCTGTCTTCCCGATAACATATGCAGCAATAGCAACAATCAGCGCAGTCTGGTATTCATATCGACCATATGAACAGCACATACTTGGTCAAAAGTACCAGGCTCTTACCGATCTAATCTCTTTTTGTCCGATCACAGAAAAGCTAAATATAGATCGTCACCCTTTTGAGCGGGGCTTCGAAGTTCTTGCCGGAAGTATGCGATCACGCACAGTTCTGTGCATAGCCCGTTTCGTTACCGTTTCGCAATACAAGGAACGCAAAAAGTGTCTCTTTCCTGGATTTCACAGGACCTGCCCCAACCCTTTGATGCCGAACGTGTTCGCAATGCGTTTGAACGCTGGAACATATTAGGAGAACGTCCGGCATTCGAAAATCTTGCATCAAAAATTGGCGACATTGCGTCCGATCCCCAAAGCAGGACCGTTCTCGCGGCACTTTTTGGCAACAGCCCCTATCTGACCAATCTGTGTTTGCGCGATCCCGATATTGTCTGTGATGTCTTTGATAACGGGCTTGATCATGCCTTTGGTGTGGCACTTGATCCGGTCAGGGTCAGTGCAGAAGCGCGCAATATCGATCAGGCAACAACCATGACCATCGTGCGCAAGGCCAAACGCCGTGCAGCACTGGTCATTGCGATTGCCGATATCTGCAAGGCATGGCCACTGGCCAAGATTACCGCTGCGATCAGTGAAACCGCCGAATGCACCCTTGATTTCACCATGGCCCATTGCCTGTCAGCCATGGCGCGTCAGCGCAAATACGACCTGCCCAACCCGGAAAATCCGCTGGACGGATCGGGTATCTTTGCGATTGGCATGGGAAAGCTTGGTGCTTGCGAGCTGAACTACTCGTCCGATATCGATCTGATCTTCCTGTATGATCAGGATGTTGTGACCTATCTTGATCCGGATCGCCTGCAACAGGATCTTGTCCGGATGGTCCGTGACATCACGCGCGTCATGGAAGAACGCACAGGCGATGGCTATGTCTTTCGAACCGACTTGCGTTTGCGCCCCGACCCTGCCTCAACCCCGCCGATCCTGTCGATGATTGCAGCGGAAACCTATTATGAGACGGTCGGGCAGAACTGGGAACGTGCGGCCATGATCAAGGCCCGGATCGTCGGAGGCGATCGCCCGGCCGGCAATGCATTTCTGGAAATTCTGCGTCCGTTTGTTTGGCGCAAGCATCTTGATTTTCTGGCCATTCAGGACATTCATTCGATCAAGCGCCAGATCAATGCCCATAAGGGCGGCAGCAAGATCAATGTGCCGGGCCATAACATCAAACTCGGTCGTGGCGGCATCCGCGAAATCGAATTCTTTGCCCAGACCCAGCAATTGATCTGGGGCGGACGTGAAGTTGCCCTGCGTGGCAAGGCAACCTGCGACACCTTGCATACGCTGACCAAATTCGGGCAGGTTTCAGAAAAAGTCCGCGACGAAATGCTTGCCGCCTATGCGTTTCTGCGCACGGTCGAGCATCGTCTGCAAATGATCAATGATCAGCAGACCCAGACATTGCCGGAAACCGACGAGGGATTGCACGCCCTTGCCACCTTCCTTGGCTATGCAACCCTTGATGATTTCAGGGCCGATTTGCTGCTTCATCTGCGCAATGTCGAAAACAATTATGCCGAACTGTTTGAAGACGACACACCGCTAACCGGTGACAGCAAGACGGGCAACCTTGTCTTTACCGGCACCGAAGATGATCCCGATACCCTTTCGAACCTGCGCGAGATGGGGTTTGAGAATGCCGAAAATGTATCGGTGACAGTACGCGGATGGCATCACGGGCGGTATCGTGCGACCCGGTCACGCCGTGCGCGTGAAATCCTGACCGAACTGATGCCGACATTGCTTGGTGCACTTTCCAAAACCACCAACCCCGATATGGCATTCCGTGCCTTCGACGAATTCCTCAAAGGCCTGCCTGCCGGAGTTCAGTTGTTCTCGCTGTTTACAGCCCATCCCGAATTGCTGGAATTGCTGGCACAGATTGCCGGAACGGCACCACGCATGGCGAAATATATCGGACGCAACGCATCGGTTCTTGATTTCGTTCTGATGTCAGGCTTCCACGAACAGCTTCCCGATGCCGAAACCATGCTTGCCGATCTTGACGCCCGCCTGTCGCGCGAAGACATGGTCGAAGACTGGCTCGATGCCGCACGGCGCTGGGCCAATGATCAGAAATTCCAGATCGATGTTCAGACCATCCAGAATCGCCAGACCCCGCATGAAGCAGGCCGGGCCCTTGCCGATGTGGCCGATGTGGCGATCCGCGCCCTGTTCCCGCGCATTGCCGATGATTTTGCCGCCAAGCATGGCACGTTCACAGATGGTGGACTGGCCGTGTTTGCCCTTGGCAAACACGGCGGTCAGGAACTGTCGCCGGGGTCGGACCTTGATATGGTCTTTATCTATGATGTTCCCGAAGAGGCCGAAGAGTCAGATGGCGAAAGGCCACTTTCGCCCGGTCATTATTTCATCCGGCTCAGCCAGCGCTATATCAACGCCCTTTCCGCCCCGACGGCCGAGGGGGTTCTGTTTGAAACAGACCTGCGCCTGCGGCCAAGCGGATCTAAAGGCCCGCTTGCAACCCATTTCAAAAGTTTCGAGGCCTATCAGAATAATGAAGCCTGGACCTGGGAGCATATGGCACTGACCCGTCTGCGCGCGGTCTATGGTCCGCAATCGCTGTGCGACAAGGTTCTTGCGACAACCAATGCCGTCCTGCGCAAACCACGCGACCCCGACCAACTGGTCCGCGAAGTATTTGACATGCGAAACCGCATGGATGCCGGCAAGGGTGACAATCACCCCTGGGCCATCAAGATGCGCCGTGGCGGACTGGTCGATCTGGAATTCATTGCGCAATATTTGCAGCTGCGTCACGCGCATGAACATCCCGAAATCCTGTCACCGACCACGCGTGAAGTATTCAAACGCCTTGGCACTGCGGGCATTCTTGATGCAGAGGAGGCAGAATTTCTTGCCAATGCCGGGGCGTTCTGGCTGGCCCTTCAGGCGATGTTGCGCCTGACGACCGAGGGACCGTTTGATCCCGAACGGGCAAGCACGGATTTGCAGCAGATGTTGGCCCGGGCCGGAAAATGTGACGATTTCGCCAGCCTGAAGGAAAAGATCGAAGCCACCGCCACCCGGATCAAGGCAATCTATGACCGCATCATTGCCGAACCGGCTGAAAAGGTCGCCCCGCCAGCCGAAGCATAAAACCCGAACGGACAAGACAGCGAATAAGTGTTCGTGCCAATGATCCACGCGGCCTTGCCATCCTTATAAAGGATTGTATTTTCAGCGCGGATACGGATCGCACGACAAACCGAACAGATAAAGGATGGAACATGACCCTCAATGTAGGTGACAAGGCCCCTGATTTCGAACTGCCGACCGATGGTGACAACAGTGTCAAATTGTCTGATCTGGCAGGAAAACCGGTGGTGATCTATTTCTATCCCAAGGACATGACCCCGGGCTGCACCACGGAATCCTGCGAGTTTCGTGACGCCGAACCTGATTTCAGCGCCGTCAACGCCCAGATCATCGGCATTTCCAAAGACAGCGTCAGTCGCCACGACAAATTCAAGGCCAAGCACGACCTGAACTTCATTCTGGCATCCGACGAGAACGGCACTGTCTGCGAGGATTTCGGTGTCTGGCTGGAAAAAAGCATGTATGGCAAGAAATTCATGGGGATCGAACGATCGACCTTTGTCATTGATGGCGATGGCGTAATCCGCAATGCATGGCGCAAGGTCAAGGTCAAAGGCCATGTCGCCGAAGTTCTTGAAGCAGTACGCGCGCTTTGAGTGCCGCAGAAAACTGATTTTTCAGAACATATGTCAGGCCCGGCAAGTATTTGCCGGGCCTTTGTTTTTTGGCATTTTCTGACTTCAAAATTTCATACCGATGCGCATTGAACAACGCATTGAATTTGTTGCCTTGGGTTACATGTCAGGATAACAATTTACATATGGGAGTATGGGTGAAGAGGCTTTTCACCTGTTAAGACAAAACAAACCGGCACGCCGGCAAAGCAGGTATTGCAATGAACAAGAATGTTGTTGATCTCGACGATCAGATGCTTGCGGACTTTCGCGATGAAGCAAATGACATCATCAATTCGATTGATGTCCATCTGCAAAATGCCCGAGGCAAAAGCGACCCCGCCCATCTGACCGCCATCCAGCGCGAAGTTTTCAATCTGCGTTACAAAGGCAAGTCGGTTGCAGCGCCGCTGATCAATCTGACCAGCCATCGTCTGGCAGATTACGTCACCACCTGCAAGGAACTGAACGAAGGTTCCATTGATGATATTCAGGCCTTTGTCGACAAAATCCAGACCCTGCTTGAAGGCGACATGACGGCAGGTGGTACGGATACCGCCGAATTCGTGCGTGAATTGCCTTCAAAGCGTGCACCTGACATCGATCCCAACTGGTTGAAACAGGCTAATGTCGAAGCATTGCTGGTCATTCCGCAACGCTCCATGGCAACGATCCTTGAACGTGAACTGGCGGCTTGCGGATACCGCAGCTCGGTTACGCAAACGTCTTTCGAAGCGATTGAACTTGCCGTTCGCACCCGTCCGGATTTCATCATTGTTGCCAAAACCATTGATGAGCTCAGCGGTGTTGATCTGGCCAATGCATTGCAAGCGATGCCCAAAACGCGTGCCATTCCGACCGCTGTTCTGACATCGGATGCCCCCAACCACCCGTCTCTTCAGGATTTGCCATGCCGCACGGCAATCATCCGCAAGGGCAATGCGTTTGGCGAAGATCTGGCCGAGGCACTGGCGCGATTTAACATCACCTGATGATGCGTCCGGAACACCGAACGTTTCCGGGCATATTCAAATCCCAAAGGGCGATCAGGCATGTTATGGCGGATCGCCCTTTTCCTTGCCCATTGACCGGGGGCCCGGCAAATGGCAGACACAGGCACCAGACATCTTCACAACCACCCGGACAATCATGACCAAGCTCACCCTCGCCGAAGCCGCCAAACGGGCGCTTTTGACCGAAGACGCCACCGAGAAAGCCGATATCACGGCCGAACTCGCCGCAATGTGGCGCAATGGCGAGATTACCGAAGTCGGATCAACCGATCTGCCCGATCGTCCCGGACGTCCGGCAAAGCCGGAATTGCTGGCCCCCAACAAGATGCCCAAGCGCAAAAAGGGCAGCGTTCAGGGCCGCATCGGGCTTTTGCATGCGTTGGCCCATATCGAGCTTAATGCAATTGATCTGGCGTGGGATTTGTGTGTGCGCTTCCCCGAAGCAGACATGCCGCGCGATTTCCATGATGCCTGGGTTCAGGTTGCCGATGACGAGGCGCGCCATTTCAAGATGATCAACAAGCGTCTTGGTGAAATGGGTGCGACCTATGGTGATCTGCCTGCCCATGACGGCCTTTGGCAGACGTCAATGGATACGGCCTATGACATCCTGCCGCGCCTTGCCGTCGTACCGATGGTGTTTGAGGCCCGCGGCCTTGATGCCACGCCGCCGACCATCGAACGACTTCTGGCCCATGGCGATACGGAAAGTGCGCGCATCCTTAAAATCATTGCACATGATGAAATCGCCCATGTGGCAGCGGGCCGCAAATATTATGAATATGTGTGCGATCAGCGGGACCTGCCCTATTACACCACCTGGCATGACATGCTGCGCAAACATTTCCGCGGGCCGCTAAAACCGCCCTTCAATGACGAAGCCCGGTATGAAGCCGGAATGCCGCCTGATTACTATCAGGATTATGTTCTGGAACTTCCCGGAGAAGCCGACGACCTCTGAGTCGTTCAGGCTTGGTACGCTGATTCAGATTTAGCGAATTTGACCCACCGCAATGCGTGCATAAGAAAACAGGTTTATTCCTTTTGCGAGAATGAGACAGCCGCGACAAGGCGGCTATTTTTGCATTCCGTCAGGAGGCACGATCATGCCACGCACTATGAAGGCCGCCGTCGTTCGCGAGTTTGGCAAACCGCTTTCCATCGAAGAAGTCACTGTTCCCGAAGTTTCACCGGGCAAGATACTTGTAAAGATCGAGGCATCCGGTGTCTGCCACACCGATCTTCATGCCGCCGAGGGGGACTGGCCGGTCAAACCAAACCCGCCTTTCATTCCGGGCCATGAAGGTGTCGGCATTGTTGCCAAGGTTGGCGAAGGTGTCACATCCGTCAAGGAAGGCGACCGGGTTGGCGTGCCCTGGCTGCATTCGGCCTGCGGGCATTGTCATCACTGCATTACCGGCTGGGAAACGCTTTGCGGTGAACAGCTCAACACCGGCTACTCCGTTAATGGCGGCTTTGCCGAATATGTTCTGGCTGACCCGAACTATATCGGGCATCTGCCAAACGCCCTTGAATTTGGCAATGCAGCCCCTGTGCTCTGTGCCGGGGTAACGGTCTATAAGGGGCTTAAGGAAACCGAATGCAAGCCGGGCGAAACGGTTGTGATTTCGGGCATTGGTGGTCTGGGCCATATGGCCGTGCAATATGCCAAGGCCATGGGCATGAAGGTGATTGCGGTCGATATCGCCGAGGACAAACTGAAACTTGCCCGTGATCTTGGCGCGGACTGGACACTGAACGCTGCCGAAACCGATGTCATATCCGAAGTGCAAAAGCAGATGGGCGGCGCCAATGGCGTGCTTGTCACGGCGGTATCGCGCGCGGCCTTCAAACAGGGCGTTGGCATGCTGGGCCGTGGCGGGACCATGGCGCTGGTCGGTTTGCCACCGGGAACGTTCGAGCTTGATATCTTTGATACGGTTCTGTCGCGCAAAACCATTCGCGGTTCCATCGTCGGCACCCGTGCCGATCTGCAAGAAGCCCTTGAATTCGCAGGCGATGGCAAGGTGCATTCACACTTCACCACCGAACCGATGGAAAACATCAATTCGATCTTTGATCGCATGCGCGACGGCAAGATCGATGGCCGCATCGTGATGTCGATCTGATTTTCGCTTTGCGTGATTTGCATATTGTTCCCTGTGTCCGAGGCCTGTTTCAAATGTGCCTTCAGACACAGGGAATTTTTTCTTGGCGCTAAAGATCATCTGTGCTGTGAGGATCTTCGGCGTAATAGCGCACTGGCACCTCATTCCCGACAATGGTGTGAACCCGGTCGATCCAGCGCCTAATCGCTGCGTACGGTGCCATATCAATATCTGCCTCGTGGGCCAGGTGGACATATGCATAAACGGCGATATCAGCGATGGTATAGCGATCACCAACAAGGAAGCTTTTATCAGTGAGGTACCGATCCAGATTTCCCAGAACCCCGATGGCGCCAAGCCGTCGCTTTTCAAGTTGATGCTGATTGCGCGCGTTCTTTCCGGTCAAGTTCCAGTAGCGCAGGGTTGCGATTGTTGATTGCACGTAATCGGCTTCGAAAAATAGCCACTGGTGGACCTTGGCACGTTCATAGCGATCATCTGGAAAATAGGCACTGCCCTCGGCCAGATAAATCATGATCGCGTTGGATTCAGCAATACAGCGCCCGTCCTCAAGTTCCAGCACCGGCACAGCGCCCGCCGGGTTGCGTTCAATGAACGCATCGGTGTGGCTTTGCCCTTCAAAAATAGACAGCCATTCCGCATCATATGCAATTGACAAATGCGCGCATAGTTGCCGAACTTTCCAGGCATTTTGCGATCCGGGATAATCATAGAGCTTCATGGTACTTGCTTTCAAAAAGGCAACGAAATGGCGTTCTGACCAAGACGCTGGTCAGTTGGCAGTCTCCGGTTTTGCGTGAATTTTCGTTAGGGCAGCCCACGCGCGCAGGGCTTATGGGCCGTAGCTAAGAGGATCAGAAGGTGCTTGCGGCAATGGCGGCTTCGTGATCAAGCAACCATTTCTTGCGCGCCAGCCCACCGGCATAGCCGGTCAATGTTCCGTTTGATCCGATCACCCGGTGGCATGGCACAATGATCGAAACCGGGTTCAGTGCATTGGCGCGTGCAACCGCGCGAACGGCATTTGGCTTTCCAAGCTGAACCGCCAGTCCGGAATAGGACACGCTTTTGCCATTGGGAATGGTAATCAGGGCATCCCAGACAGATTTCTGAAAATCGGTCCCGATCATGGTAAGAGCATCTATCGGCGGTTTGATCGCCGCGCCCTCGAAATAGGCATCAAGCCAGTCAATCACCGATCCGGGCGCAGAGCCACCTTCCATCCAGTCGAGCTTTTTAAAACGCCGCGTCTGAATGGTTTTCAGACGATCATCGTTATCTTCAAAATCAAGATGCACAAGCTTGCCTTCGACCGAGGCAAGCGACAGTTTGCCAATCGGGCTTGGATAACGGATCACATTGATCGTGGTTGTCATCATCCTTCTCCTTCCAATGCAGACCAAAGATATTGCGCGGCATAGGCCCGCCAGGGTCGCCAGCTTTCCGACAGGGCATCAAGTGCCTTGGCCTTGTCCGGGCCGCCGCCCATGCTTGATGCCTTGAGGATGCCAAGATCGGCCGCCGGAAAGGCATCCGGGTCGCCAAGTCCACGCAGGCCGAAATAGTTCAATGTCCATGGACCTATTCCCTTGATCGCGGTCAGATCGGCAATCAGGGTTTCACCCGCCTTCTGATCGCAACCGGGATCGGCAAAAAGATCAGTCACATCGGCCAGTGTCTGCGCACGGCGGGTTGTAAGCCCGATGGATATCAGTTCCTGATTGGCAAGCTGTGCCGGGGCGGGAAACAGATGCGTGACACCGGTTCGGGTAACCAGGTCATCGGGCAGTGCCCTGCCAAAGCGGGCGACAATACGCCCTGCCAGTGTTCTGGCCGCAGCAACCGATACCTGCTGTCCCAAAACGGCGCGCATGGCCAGTTCAAACCGGTCCCAACACCCCGGCACACGAAGGCCCGGGCGTTTTTCAATCAGTGGCGCAAGCAACGCATCATCGGAAAACTGTGCCGTGATGGACGGAACATCTGCATCAAGATCAAACAGGCGCCGGACACGCGCACCAATTTCAAGCACGGCTTCACGCGCCGGGCCGCGCAGGATCACCTCCACCCCGCTTTGATCCGGGCTGAAATGGCAGATCATCAAACCGACCTGATCGCCCATGGCAAATCCGCGCGCATAGATGCGATCACGGACTGCTTCCAGCCCCGGAATGGCGCGCGCCCGGAAAAAGGCCAGAAGATATTCCGCATCAAACGGCTGTCTGGCACGCAGACGCAACACAAGATCATCATTGCGCGGGGCAAATGGATCGTCGTCCTTTGCCGGGCTCGACGTTCTGGGTTTTACGCCGCGCCGGAATGCCGTCGGTGCCTGACCATAGGCCTGCTTCATCGCATCGTTGAACCGCCGCAAGCTGCCGAAACCGGCAATATCAGCAATCTCGATCATCGAGAGGTTACTGTCCACAATCAGCTGGCGCGCCCGCAAAAGGCGTCTGGCCTTGGCGTGTTCCTGCGGGGTGACGCCGGTATGTTCCTTGAAGATACGGCGCAGATGCCGATCCCCGACACCAAGCCGCTCGGCCAGATCGGCAATCGATCCGGTTTCAAGCACGCCCTGATCAATCAGGCGTACGGCACGGGCCACGGTTGCATGAACACCGGCACTGGCAGGACTTCCGGGGGCAGCTTCGGGACGACAGCGCAGGCACGGCCGGAAGCCATGGGCAATTGCCGCCTCCGCACTGGGATAGAATTCCACATTGGCACGTTTTGGCGTGACTGCTGGGCAAATCGGGCGACAGAAAATCCCGGTGGTCAGAACGGCGGTATAAAACCGCCCGTCAAACCGACGGTCCCGGGTTTTGAGTGCCTGATAGCATATATCGTTATTGAGCTGTTCCATGCCTGGCAGTTTACCAGAACCGGCAATCAAAACTCGCCAGATTCGGACTCAAACGTAAAATCGTCTGATTGCCCTAGTTCAGGGGAATGTCGTTATCGGATTTACCATCCTGATATTGCGCCGACAGACGATCATATTCGTCGGATATCGCCTTGGCCCGGACAAGGTACCCTGCCCGCGTGTCTTCCGGCAGTTCGGCGACCATGCCCATCATCGAATGACTGTCCCAGAATGCGTTGGACTTGTTGTATTCGCCATCATCAAGTGTGAAGACCTCCTTCATGATTTTCAAATCATGGGGAATGGCAAAGGCATCGCGGGAATCTTCGTAGGAAAAGAAATAATAGAAATTATCAAACCCGGCCCAGGTAATTGCCGACAGGCACATCGAACAGGGTTCATGGGTTGAGAGGAATATCAGCTCCGAGGTTGCCGGGCGCTGATCAGCAGGAATTTCATAAAACCGCTTAAGACAATGGACTTCCCCATGCCAAAGCGGGTTCTCGGTTTCATTGTTGGTTTCGGCAATGACCAGCGAATGATCGGATTTTCGAAGGATCGCTGCCCCGAACAGCTTGTTGCCACCCGCAACACCTGCGCGCGTTTTGGGAAGAATGTCGTTTTCCAGAACGGAGAACAGCTTTTCCAAAAGGTTCGGGCTGGCGGTGGTCTCTGGCATGATGGCGGCCCCTGAAGTACTGATATTTGTTTGTACCATTTCACCGTGTCAGGGCCGCCATGCCAACCTGTTTTTCATCTCGCGGGTTGCAAAACAGTCTGCTGCACTGCTTTACAATCAGATACCGCGCAATATCCCGTCATTGTCGGGCATCTGGCGGTTTTCCGGCGCAACCGGAAGATAGAAGTCGCGATTTAAAAGGGTGGTCACCGCGATCAGTGTCGGGGATTTGGTATCGCGCACTTTGGTGATCAGGGCATGATCGACCGGTGCCATCTGACGGATTTTGACGACCTCGAAAACCGGGCCATTCGGAGTTGCGAGTTTGAACTGGTCACCGACTGCGACCGGACCAAGAGAGTTCTGGGCCATTTGGGACTACCTGACAAAAGATGTTTGCTCTGAGGCAAGCCTGCCAGTCTCCAGCCATTGTCTGGGGTTTGTTATTGCTTGGCAGGTCTCGCTTGGCCTCACCATGGCAAAGCTATCCGGCAATTGTGTGACAGAAATGGGACTTTTGGGGGCAAACCGCCTTTTTCCGGGGTTTTCGGAAGTTTATTTTACCCACCTGTTTGCACATTGAAGCAAAACACCCCGCCGAACAATCAGCGGGGTGTTCTAGATTTCAAGCAGTTATCGGCAACCGATCAATCAATGTCTTCGATCTCGCCAGCCGAACCGGTAACCTTTGCGGCCAATGCAGCTGCCATGAAGGCATCGAGATCGCCGTTCAGAACACCCTGGGTATCGGATGTTTCGGTCCCCGTACGCAGGTCCTTGATCATCTGATAGGGCTGCAGAACGTAGGAACGGATCTGATGCCCCCAACCGATGTCGGTTTTGCTGTCCTCAACCGCCTGTGCCTCGGCTTCGCGCTTTTTAAGCTCGGCCTCATAGAGGCGGGCTTTGAGCATCTTCATCGCCGTATCGCGGTTTTTATGCTGCGAACGGTCATTCTGACACTGGGCAACGATGCCGGTCGGAATATGGGTAATACGAACAGCGGAATCCGTCCGGTTAACGTGCTGACCACCGGCACCTGATGCACGGTAGGTATCGACACGAAGATCCTTATCAAGGATTTCAATCTCGATATTGTCATCAATGACCGGATAGACCCAGACCGACGAGAAGCTCGTATGGCGGCGCGCAGAACTGTCATAGGGCGAAATACGCACCAGACGATGCACACCCACTTCGTTCTTGAGCCAGCCATAGGCATTATGCCCGGTGATTTTGTAGGTAACCGACTTGATACCGGCTTCCTCGCCATCACTTTCTTCGAGCATCTCAAGCTTGTAACCCTTGGACTCTGCCCAACGGTAATACATGCGTGCCATCATCGATGCCCAGTCCTGTGCTTCGGTACCACCGGCACCGGCATGGATTTCAAGATAGGCATCGTTGGCGTCGGCTTCGCCCGAAAGCAGGCTTTCGAGTTCGCGCTGTGCGGCAATCTCGCGGATTGCGCGCAGGCCTTCTTCGGCCTCGGCAACCGTTTCTGCATCGCCCTCGGCTTCGCCAAGTTCGATCAGTTCAATGTTGTCTTCAAGCTCCTGGGCGAGCTTTTTATAACCATTGATGGCATCATCAAGCTGGGTACGTTCACGCATGACTTTCTGCGCATTGGCGGCGTTGTCCCAAAGGGTCGGGTCTTCGGCCAGTGCGTTCAGTTCGTCCAGGCGTCTAAGAGCGTTATCCCAGTCAAAGATGCCTCCTCAGCAGTACCATCGACTGCTTGATTTCATCGACCAATGCCTGTGCTTCGGCGCGCATTGATGTCTCCGTTATTCATCTGAAATTTGTGGCCGCAGTTTGACTGCGGCAAACTCGGCGCCGCTTATAGCAGTTTTTGCCGCAGTTGAAACCCCTGCAACCATGCAAAAACCCGGCAGCGGGTTGCTACCGGGTTTCGCATCAAAGATAAGGCAGGATAATTCAGGGGTCACTCAAATACCGGATCGAGTGTCACGGTATAAAGTTCATCGTCAGCGACGTCGCGCAACGAGACCCGGAACTGTTCGGTTTCGGCATCAATATCGACCAGACCAAAGAACTGCAAACCAAAGGATGGCGGCAGATTAACGCCCTGTTCCTTGGTCGGGTGTTTGGTGAATTTTACCTGCGGACCAAATGTGTTGTCCATCTCGCTGGGACCGAACGTTCCGGCGTGGAGAGGACCGGAAACAAATTCCCAGAACGGGTCGAAGTCCTGGAACTGTGCCTTGTTCGGGTCATAGTAATGGGCTGCGGTGTAATGCACGTCCGCAGTCAGCCAGACCGTATTGTTGATTTTGGCGTTCTTGATGAAACGCAACAGTTCAACGATTTCAAGCTCACGTCCGGCTGGCGCACCATCACCGTTGGCGAGGTTTTCAAACGTGCTTTTGTTTTTCCAGTCATCATAGACAATCATGCCAATCGGCATGTCAGCAGCAATGACTTTCCAGGTCGCCTTTGAATTCAAAAGCCCCCGTTTGAGCCATTCCATCTGCGCACGACCAAGGAAATCCGTGTTGTCCGTCGGTGACGGGCTGTTATTTGCATCGTTGGTGCCACGATAGGTCCGCATATCAAGGAAGAAGATTTCCAGAGACGGCCCGTATGACACCTTGCGATACACCCGCCCCGGCTCGGATGCATGTTCGGTAATCGGCAGCATTTCACGAAAGGCGCGATTGGCACGTGCAGCCAGCAAGGATGCAGATTTTTCGGTATAACGGTCATCGCCCAGCAACATCTCGCCCGGATACCAGTTGTTGGTCACTTCATGGTCATCCCACTGATAATACACAGGCACCAGACGGTTGAATTCGCGCACATGCTGATCAAGCATGTTGTATTTGTAATTGCCACGGAACTCATCCAGCGTCTCGGCAACCTTGGCGGTGTCTTCGGTGGTGATGTTTTTCCAGATTTGCCCGTCGGGCGTTTCCTTGGTCTCGGCAAACGGTCCATCGGCATAAATCGTATCGCCGGAATGAATGAAGAAATCAGGATTGTGTTTGGTGATGGTGGCATAGGTTTTCATGCCGCCGCGATCTTCGTCAATTCCCCAGCCCTGACCACCGGTATCGCCGGACCAGCCAAAGCGGATGTTGCGTTTCGCCGCAGGTGCCGTACGGAAATGGCCGATCACCGGTTCGGAAGACGCGCGACCATCATCAAGGTTCTCGAAATGGATCTTGTAGAAAATATCCTGACCGGCTGGAAGATCATTCAATGCGAGCTTGCCAGCAAAATCGCGCTGGGCCAGAACATCGACATGGGGAATACGGACCGAATTCCTGAAGCCTTCAGTGGTTGCGATTTCGGTTACCATGCGCGAAGCCCGATCTGCACGCCCCCAGATGCAGGCCGTGTTGGCAGTCACATCACCACTTTGAACACCATGCGTGATGACCGGACGGTCAGCCGCACGCGAGATTGACGGCATGAAGAAACCACCCATGGCCGTTGCGGCACCGGCAGTCGCACCTGTTGCAAGAAACTTTCGGCGGGAAAGACGAAATGACATCTCTGGAACCTCTTTAATGCATGAAATAAATCCCTGGAGATCATGTCAAATTCCGATGACAGACCAATGTCATCGCGTTGATTCTTTTGTCACTGTTTGATGACAGATCATCTTTCCAAATGGCCTGATCTGAAAACAGAAAGTTTCAGATGAAAGACCCCATGGTCAAAAAAAAGCCGGATGCTGATTACATCCGGCTTTTATCACATTTGGACTGCAATATTTGGATCATCGCAATCAAGTATATCGGGGTTGATCAGTAAATCCCGCCCGGTCCGGAAACAGCACCGCCATTTCCGCTGTCAGAGCCGCCAAACTCGTTATATCCACCATCAATAACATTGTCGTTTGATGCCGGAATGGTACCGGGTTTGAAGGCTTCCCAGATCACGTCCTTATCGCCCGGACGGGCCGGAATACCGGTGCGGGCCTCGACACGGACCATGCGAATGCCCGGTGGAGTACGGAACGGAATGGCTTTGGTTCCTGCAAGGGCACCACGCATGAATTCTTTCCAGATCGGAGCCGCAGCACTGGCACCCTGCTCCTTGTCGCCAAGCGATCTGTTATCATCAAAGCCGACATAAACCCCGACCGCCAGATCAGGCGAGAAACCGACAAACCATGCATCACGTGAATCATTGGTCGTTCCCGTCTTGCCTGCCAGCGGGTAGCCAAGCTCGGCAATGGTCCGGCCGGTACCGCGTGACACCACACCTTCCATAATATGAACCATCTGGAAGGCACTGGCCGGATCGGTCAGCTGTTCGCGGGTATCGGGAAGATCAGGCGGCATCTGATTGCGGAACGCCACATCCTGACATTGTGCGCAATCGCGCTCGTCCCGACGATAGATCACATTACCGCGACGATCCTGAATACGGTCAATCAGGGTCGGTGTGATTTTCTTGCCCCCATTGACCAGTTCGGCATAGGCCGCCGTCAGGCGCATGACGGTCGTTTCCGCAGCGCCAAGCGACATCGAAAGTACTTCTGGCAGCTCATCAACAATGCCAAAGCGCTCGGCATAATCGGCAACAATAGGCATTCCGATGGTCTGTGCCAGTCGCACCGTCATCAGGTTACGGGACTTCTCGATCCCGAGGCGCATGGTCGATGGGCCATAGAACTGACCGCTATAGTTGCCCGGCTTCCATTTCCCAAGCCCCGGTCCCTGATCAATCACGAAAGGCGCATCAAGCACCAGAGTTGAAGGGGTAAAGCCCTGATCAAGAGCGGCCAGATAGACAAATGGCTTGAATGCCGAGCCCGGTTGACGGCGGGCCTGGGTTGCGCGGTTGAATTTCGACAGATCGTGCGAAAAACCGCCAGACATCGCAAGAACACGGCCCGTATGCGGATCCATCGCCACCAGACCGCCATTCACATTGGGAATCTGGCGCAGGCCATAGGTGTTTGGTGGCAGTTTCTCGCCATCAAGTTCTGCGAAATGTTTGATATAGACAACGTCGCCCGGATTAAGCACATCCGACGGACGGTTCACCACCGCACCCAGTGTCTGGCCCTTTTGCCACGGACGCGCCCAGGTCAGGAAACGCAGCGGAATACGGCCCTGCTCGCCTGATTGCAATCCAAGGGTCGCTTCGTTGGCATCTGTTTTAAGTACAACAGCCAGATCCCATGGAATGTCACCGGGCTTTTCAACTTCGCGCAGTTTCTGCTGCCAGTTGCCATTCAGGTCAATCTGTGTGACCGGGCCGCGCCAGCCGTGGCGACGGTCATAGGCAACCAGACCTTCAAACAGCGCCTTGTCCGCAACCGTCTGCATGTTCGGATCAACGGTTGAACGTACCGAAAGACCGCCATCATAAAGCATGCCTTCGCCGTAACGGTCGACCAGCTGACGACGGACTTCCTCGGCAAAGAAATCGGCCTGATAGGTATCAACCGACTCACGCGATTTGCTAACCAGTGGTGCTGACCATGCGGCCTGTGCTTCGGCCTCGGTCACGTATTTTTCCTCGAGCATCCGGCCAATCACCCAGTTACGGCGCGCCTTTGCTTCGTCGTGATTACGGACCGGATGATAGTTCGACGGGGCCTTTGGCAAGGCCGCAAGATAGGCTGCCTCTTCGACGTTAAGTTCATCAAGCGACTTGTCGAAATAACGCAGCGATGCGGCAGCAACACCGTATGCGCCACTGCCGAGGTAAATCTCGTTCAGGTAAAGCTCAAGGATATGCTCCTTGGAGAATGCACGCTCGATACGGAAGGACAGGATCGCTTCCTTGATCTTGCGTTCATAGGAAACTTCGTTGGTCAGAAGGAAGTTCTTGGCGACCTGCTGGGTGATGGTCGATGCCCCGACCGGACGACGTCCGGTGCCAAGATTGACCACGTTGGTCACTGCAGCACGAAGAACCGACGCAAAATCAATCCCGGGATGGGAGAAAAAGTTTTTGTCCTCGGCCGCAACAAAGGCATCAATCACCTTGTGCGGGATGGCAGTGATCGGAACGAATACACGTTTCTCGCGGGCATATTCAGCAATCAGCGCGCCATCGGATGCATGAACACGCGTCATGACTTCGGGTTCGTAGTTTTCAAGCTGGGTATAGTCGGGCAAGTCCTGACCAAAATGCCAGAAGATGGCCAGAACACCGGCACCGCCTGCGATCCCCATCAAAAACAGAAAGCCGAAAATACTTAGTAAAATGCGCATGTAAGCAGGTCTTTTTCGATTTGTTGGCCTGATCCGACGAGGGCGCATATTCATGCACAATCACCGGAAATGCAATGTCCCAGCAGATTATCGACCTTGTCTGGTCCATCTACCGCAGTTATGCCGACTATAGCGGCAAAAAAGTGACAAGGTTGTGACGACACGCACGCCGCGTATCTTTTTGTTCATTCCGTGCGAATATACGCATCAAAATGCCCTGCCCCAAATATTGGAAATGCGGGGCAAATCCTTTGCTGCGTTCCAGTTCTAGAATTTGTGTTTCTCGAAATAGATATCAATTGCCCGCAAGACTGCTTCGGCAATCTTTTTACGATGGGCCGGGCTTTGCAAAAGCTTGGTATCTGTTGCATTGGACAGATACCCCATTTCAAACAGGGCAGACGGAATATCAGGCGCCTTGAGAACCGCAAATCCGGCAAAGCGATGGGTTCTGCGTTGCAGTTCGATGCTTTGTGACAACTGGCTGACCATGTTGGCAGCCAGTGTTGCCGACAGGTTCATGGTTTCGCGCTGAGCCAAGTCGATCAGAATGCTTTGTACCAGCGAGTTTTCATCAGAGAGATCAATACCGGCAATGACGTCGGCCTTGTTTTCCTTGGAAGCAAGGGCTGCGGCCTCCTTGTCCGATGCGTTTTCAGACAGGGTATAGACCGATCCGCCGCGATGCTTCGGATTGGCAATAGAGTCTGCATGCAGCGAGATGAAAAGATCGGCACCGTTTTTACGCGCAATTTCAACACGCTGGCGCAATTTAAGGAATACATCCTTGTCGCGTGTCAGAAGCACACGATAACGCCCTGACGCGGTCAGGGTATCTGCAAGCTGACGGGCTGCGGCCAGCGTCAGGTCCTTTTCATAGACATTGCCAACCCCGATGGCACCGGGATCAACGCCGCCATGTCCGGCATCAATGGCGATCAGCGGCTTTTCCTCGCCGCCACGGCCGGATTTTACACCGACATCAACACTTTGTTCTGTGGCACTGGTATCATTGCGGCTGCGTGCAGAATAGGCTGCCATGCTGTCACGCGATGCATCCAGAAAAGCCTGACGTTTTGCCGGTTTAAGGTCGACAACCAGACGATTGGGCTTCCCGCCGGATGCCGGTAACGCAAATATCTTGGACACCAGCGACGGTTCGGCAACATCAAGCACGACACGGAATGTACCGGGCTTGAACAGGCCATAGCGCAGCCCGGAAATCAGCCCCCCGCCCGAGGTCACCTTGCCCGGAGGGGCGCTCCAGTCGATTTCCGGCATATCGATAATGATGCGATACGGATCAGGCAGCAGGAAATAGGTAAAGTCCACATCCCGATCAAGATCGATTACGAAACGCGTATAATCGGGATAGACGCCAAGTCGCGCGCCTAGGACCTTGGCGGCCTGTGCATTGGCCGTCGACGCAACCATCTGGGCAGAAAAAAGCAGCAAAAACAGCGAGATCGCAAATCTTGTCAATTTACGATACACCGTAACCCACGGTGCAGGTCGCATATTGGAATGTGATGTTGCATGCGGTGAATTCATCTGTCGTGCTTGCGCCTGTTTACCCTGCCAGAGCTGAGATCAAAGGTTATAACAACGCGTTGGTTAACGGGCAATTGACCAAAGCAAGAAGTTAGACACGCTCCTGATCAACCTGCCTTTAATGGTCGCGACACAGCCAGCAGGGCAAAAGCTTTGCTTTTTCATATATTTGACGGCAATTGATCGTCATAGGCGAAAATTCGCGGAAATCTTCGCCTTTTGACGGGCCGGTGTCAGAAAGTCATCGTCTGATGTAACAAAACTGTTTGTCGCAGGCGAATAAACCGGATATGTTGCACCCGAGATTCCTATGCTTTGTGGTATGTACCTAAAACGCCACCAGGCTGAGGACGCGACTAGATCAGTTCTTACGGTCGGTGTCTCGGTGACGCGGCAATTCCCGCTCCCGATAGAGCCCTCCTTAAAAAGGCTGCCTTGGCGCGCTCGAAAATACACAACCTATTTTGTTTCAACATCAAAACCAGGTCCGAACCGGAAGAGCAGCCGACACGCGATGAACCAGAGACAAACAGGACATATCGCGACCCTATTGGACGGCGCCTCCGGTCACGCCGGTTTGTTTGCATATCAGCGCAGTAATGCGCGTAGCATTGAACTGGCGGGGCCTCCAGGAACAGGTTCCGAATGGTTAAACGCATGCTTATCGATGCAACGCACGCGGAAGAAAGCCGTGTCGTTGTTATTAATGGAAATCGCCTAGAAGAATACGACGTCGAGACTTCGACAAAAAAACAAATCAAGGGAAACATCTATCTCGCGAAAGTGACGCGTGTAGAACCCTCTTTGCAGGCGGCCTTTGTTGATTATGGTGGAAACCGCCACGGTTTTCTTGCCTTCAGCGAAATCCACTCTGACTACTACCAGATCCCGGTTGCCGACCGCGAAGCCCTGAGTCAGGGCGGCGCACAGGTCAAGGACGCTGAAATTGTCGAAGACAATATCGGCGAAACCGAAGACAGCCCGAAAAAAGAAAAGAAACCTGCCCGTTCACGTTCGCGTCGCAAACCGCGCGCAAAGGACAAGGACGAAACGGCTGAACCGACCGAAGGTGACGCAGCCGAGCTCGAAGCAGGTGCCGAGGCAGAAGCCCCGGCCGATGCTGCTGACGCAAGCGATGCACAGGCATCTTCCGAGGAAGAAGACGCCAAACCGCGTCGTCGTCGCACCCGCAATCGTCGCAAAAAGTCCGATGATGTCGAAGCATCAGCAACCGAAGCGTCATCTGATGATGCCCCGGCCGCAGAAAGCAATGATGGTGACGACAACGGTTCTGACGACACCCCGACCGGCGGTAATGCCGCAATGTCGGCAGAAGTCGCAGAACTGACCGTTGACATTGATGCCGACGGTGAAGACGACGACAATGACGACGGGGCACCGTCTGCGGATGCCGGTGGCGAAGAAGAAGAAATCGAAGACCTTGGTGGCGACGATGCCGACGAATTCGTCGAATCACACAGCCGTCAGCTTCAGAAACGCTACAAAATTCAGGAAGTGATCAAACGCCGCCAGATCATTCTGGTTCAGGTCGTCAAGGAAGAACGCGGCAACAAGGGTGCGGCACTTTCGACCTTCCTGTCGCTGGCGGGCCGTTATTGTGTTCTGATGCCAAACACCCCGCGTGGTGGCGGCATTTCGCGCAAAATCACCAATGCCCAGGATCGCAAGCGTCTGAAATCCATTCTGGCCGAGCTGGAGATTCCGGACGGCATGGCCGTGATCGTTCGCACCGCCGGTGCAGAACGGACCAAAGCCGAAATCAAACGCGACTTCGACTATCTGATGCGTCTGTGGGATCGTATCCGCGAAACCACCCTTCAGAGCCAGGCTCCCTGCCTGATTTACGAAGAAGCCGATCTGATCAAGCGTTCCATCCGTGACCTTTATGCACGCGATGTTGATGAAGTTCTGGTCGAAGGTGACGAAGGTTACCGGATCGCCAAAGACTTCATGAAAATGCTGATGCCATCACATGCCAAGCGCGTGCAGCCCTATAAGGATCAGGGCGTGCCACTGTTCCACCGTTTCCAGGTGGAAAGTCAGCTTGATGCGATGCTCAACCCGGTCGTACAGCTTAAATCCGGTGGTTATATCGTCATCAACCCGACCGAAGCACTGGTCGCGATTGACGTGAACTCCGGCCGCTCGACCCGCGAGCGCAATATCGAAGAAACCGCATACAAGACCAACCTTGAAGCGGCCGAGGAACTGGCACGCCAGCTGCGCCTTCGTGACCTTGCCGGTCTGATCGTTGTCGACTTCATCGACATGGAAGATCACCGCAATCAGGCATCGGTTGAACGCAAGCTTAAAGAAGCGATGCGCAATGACCGTGCACGTTTGCAGATTGGCCGTATCAGCCCGTTTGGCCTGCTTGAAATGTCGCGTCAGCGTCTGCGTCCGTCGCTTGTTGAAAGCGCGTTCGAGGTTTGCTCGCATTGCCGTGGTGTCGGCCTTGTCCGTTCGATAGAAAGTGCAGCCCTTCATCTGCTGCGTGTCATCGAAGAAGAAGGCATGCGCCGTCGATCTGGTGCGCTCACCGTTCATGTCGCCAGCGAAGTCGCCCTTTACATCCTGAACCGTAAACGTGATTCGCTTGCTGAAATCGAACAGCGTTACGGCTTCACCGTGATGATCTTTGGCGATGACAGCCTGATTTCCCCGGATCACCGTATCGAGCGCACCCGCGCGAAAAAAGGTGACGAGCAGGAAGAGGTAAGCCCGGTTCTCAATACCGACAGCGTGTCGCTGACGGCAATTGAAAGCCCGGTTGAAGACGACGAAGACGAAGATGAAGACATTGTTCGTGGTGATGATGACGATCAGGGTGGCAAACGCCGCCGTCGTCGCCGTCGTCGTCGCGGTCGCAATGATGATCGTGATGATCGTAACGATACCCAGCAAGAAGCGGCAGATACCGACGCCGAAGATGCTGATGGTTCGGATCACGGCAACCTTGATGACGATGATGAAGAAAGCCAGCGCAAGCGTCGCCGTCGTGGCAAACGTGGTGGCCGTCGCCGTTCGCGTCGTCAGGATTTCGATGCCAACCGTACCCGTTCGCCCAATGATGATCCGGCGCTGACGTCTGCGCGTCGCAACCGTGATCACGAAGCACCGGATGGTTCAGAAGAAAACAGCGTGATCGACGCCGAAAGCGACGGTCAGGATGCTGACAGCTTTGATCAGGAAGGCGTTCGTGCAGGTCGTGTCCGCAGCACCACCGCACCGGCCCCGGCCCGTCCGCGTCGGGATCGCAACGACAACCGTCGCAACCGCCGTGACCGCAATCCGCGTTCGGATCGCCCTGAAGGCAGCAATGATCGTGGTGATGTGAAAAACATCCCGATCCAGAGCGGCCCGGCACCGGAAGCCGTTGCTGAAAGCAAACCGGAAACCACCGTTGCTGCACCGGCAACTGCCCCGGCAGAAGTCGCAGCACCGGCACCGAAAGCAGAAGCACCAAAGGTTGAGGCACCTGTCGAAAAACCGGCTGAACCAAAACCGGCTGAACCGGCCAAAACCGAGGTCCCTGCCCCAGCACCGGAAGCAGCCCCTGCAGCCGAACCGGCAAAGGACGAAAAGCCCAAGTCGAAAAAACGCGGCTGGTGGAGCCTTGGTCGCTAACCCGATCAAAGTCGCTAAAAGAAAAAGACCGCTGAAATTCAGCGGTCTTTTTTTGTTTAAACCTATAAAGGTTTTAGCAATGATAACTGTCAGCGTTGAGGGATCAGATCGGTCACAATGAGCAAAAAACTATTCCATCCTCAGATGACTTACAGACGATGGGGCAAGATTATCGGCATCATCGTTGCCCTAGACATCGCTGCCGCTCTCATTGTCTATGGCTTGCTCTCAATGACGGCAGCAACCATCAAGAACTTCTCGATACCGATCACAATTCTTGTCTTTGCGACGCTATCATCACTTTTCTTGTGTTTGGGTTCGGTGCTGCACAGTCACTTCTATGCGTTTTTCTCCAGACGTGGCATCCACTCGATGACTGACAAAGTTCGACAGACACCTCTCACACTGTATCTCATCAAGGATGTTGTCGAAAACGCCGACAGAAAAGGACTAGATGGTCGCTACCAGCGGAATGCAACGTCGTCTAGCGTTTCCAATTCTGCAACGCCTTGACGGCACCGATCATGGTTGCCTCGCTATGCGCGAAAGAGAAGCGCACATAGCCCTTGCCACGCATCCGGTCAAAATCCGTGCCCGGTGTGGTGGCCACACCGGTTTCCTCGAGCATCTGGCGACAAAAAACTTCGCTGTCATTCGTCAGCTCGCGGACATCGGCATAGAGATAAAATGCACCATCCGCCGGGGCGAATTTGGTAAAGCCCGCCTTGGGCAGACCTTCGAGCAGAATTTCACGATTGCGCGCATAGGCTGCGATATTGGCCTGAAGTTCTTCTTCGCAATCAAAGGCGGCGACAGCTGCGATTTGCGACAAAGCCGGGGCGGATATGAACAGGTTTTGCTGTAAGCATTCCACCGCGCGCATCAGATCAGGCGGGACAATTGCCCAACCCAGACGCCAGCCGGTCATCGAGAAATATTTCGAAAAACTGTTGATGATGATCGCGTCATCCCCGAATTCAAGGGCGGTGCATTCCTTGACATCCCCGAACGAGATACCCTGATAAATCTCGTCACTGATCAGGCGAATGCCGTTTTCGCGGCAATAGGTTGCCAGCTCACGATAGGTTTCGACATCGATCATGCTGCCTGCCGGATTGGACGGGCTGGCAACGATCAGGCCATCAACCGGCTCTTCAAGATCACGGAGCATCTGAACGGTCGGCTGGTAATGGCTTTCCGGGCCCGCAGGCAGGTTGACCGTATCAATACCAAGCGCGCTTAGAATATTGTGGTAGGCCGGATATCCCGGTGCTGCCATCGCAACACGGTCGCCCGCATCAAAGGCCGCGAGGAACGCCAGTACAAAGATCGACGACGATCCACTGGCAACGCAAACGCGCGACGGATCAACCGACACACCAAATTTTGTTTTGTAATGTCCGGCAATGGCTTCGCGTAGCGGATCGATGCCCATGGCGTTGGTATAGCCGATTAGGTCGGCTTCAAGCGCCTTGGCAGCAGCTTCGCGGACCTTGCGCGGGGCAGGTGTCCCCGGCTGTCCGACTTCAAGATGATAAACAGCTTTTCCCTCGGTCTCGCGCGCATTGGCTGCACGCATCACATCCATGACGATAAAGGGCGAAATTGCGCCGCGCAGGGATTGTTTCAAAGCCATTGTGTGGGGTCCCAATTCGTTTTAACTACGATTTCAAGTGCAACAGGGCAGGATGATCCCTGCCCTGTTGAAATGTCCTGTTAGCGAACACCGGCCATGCCACCGCCCGCCGGATCAGCCACGAACTGACAACTTTCCGGATGGGGGGGCACGCCTTCAAGGCAGCGGATCACATTGACCGAAGACGCACCCTGGGAATTAAGGGTAATTCCCGATGCCGCCCCGGCACCAATCAGATCTTCGGCCATGGTGGCAATCTGTTTGGTTGCACCGGCCGGTGTGCCTGTCCCGGCAATGCCATAATAATATTCCCAGACAAACGGGTTCACCATCAGGGCCGGGCCGATCAGCGGCGTAGCCGCCTGTGCGGCATCGCCAGCGGCAAGGTTAAGACCAAAAGCATCCGCACCAAGGCCCGCACCAAACGGCGTATTCATGGTCATCATACAGGCAACAGCATTTGCAGCACGATCGACGACAACAAAGCCACTGCGACCCGAAAGTGCCTGCCCGGACAAATCCCCAGACGCGATATCGGCAAGATAACGGTTCAGGATTTCGGCAACATCACTGCCATCGGTAATGACGGATGGTCCGCTTGCAGAACGCGGCGGATAGGCAAGATAGACAATTTCATTGCCATGTTTGACTTCGGTCGCCGCTTTCCATTCCGGACGATAATTGCGCAAATCGTCAGCCGTAAGCGTGCCACCGGCATTCTGGACGGCTGCGGCAATGTCTGCACCAAGCGCACCGTTATAGAAATCACCCGGTCCCTTGACACGCAGCGATGTCAGCAGTGCTGCAAGATTGACCGAACGGATACGATCACCAACTTCAAGCAACTTGCCGTCGGGCATGAATGTCTTGCGCAAGGCCGGGCTAGCTTCGATGCGCGCACGGTTGGCCTGAATATCGTTCACAAGTGAGCGCGATACCGGCACACCAAGGCGGGCATATTGTTCAGCCGCACTTAGAAGTGACGCCCATTGCAGGCGCCCAAAGCGCGCACTAAGTGCATATAGACCACGCGGAACGGCCGGAATCGTGGTTGCGGTTTGACCTGCACTGGTTCGAGTCCCCGGACGCGGCCAGAAATCAAGAACCTCGACCTTTTTGCCTGCGCGTTCGTGAACGACACACACACCGCCGCCGCCAATTCCGGCAACAGATGGTTTGGTTACTGTCATGGTCGCATACAGCGCGACAGAAGCATCCGCAGCCGTACCGCCAGCAGACAGGACGTCGCGCGCAACCCTTACTGCCCGCGGCTCATCGGCGACAACACCACCGAAATATCCGGTAACTGCCCCTATTTGACCAAGATTTTCTGTATTAGTACTACCACAGGCCGCAAGTCCGGCAGTCATTGCGATTGCAAACGCGATCCGCCATGATGGCTTGCGCGTCGGCACGGAACCGACATCAGTCGAACGAAAATATGGAACGCACATTTTGCTCAGACGCATTTTAACTCTCACTGCCATTTTCCTTGTTGCCCTGCCTAGCATGGTTTTGGCGCAGGGTCGTTCTTTTATCCGCGATACCGAGATCGAGGATACCCTTCGTCTCTATGCCACACCTATCTTCAAGGCAGCGGGGCTCGATCCGAACGGTGTGTCTGTTTATATCGTTTCTGACAACAGCTTGAACGCATTTGTTGCCGGTGGACAAAAGCTTTTTATCAATACTGGGCTGTTGTTAAAAGCAGAGACTCCAGAACAGGTTATCGGGGTCATGGCCCACGAGACCGGTCACATCACCGGCGGCCACCTTTCGCGCGTGCATGATCAACTGCGCAATGCCTCTGCAATCTCGATCCTGTCGACCATTGCCGGTGTTGCTGCCGGTGTTGCCGCGGGCAGATCCGATGTGGGGACGGCGGCGATTCTGGGCGGTCAGAATATTGCGACGCGTAACTTTCTGGCCTATTCCCGTACACAGGAAAGCAGTGCCGATCAGGCCGGTGTAAAATATCTGACAGCAGCAGGCATCTCTGCGCGTGGCATGATGGAATTCATGGAAACGCTTGAAGGTCAGGAATTGCTGAGCACGGCAAGTCAGGATCCGTATATGCGCAGTCACCCGCTGACCACCGAACGTGTCGAGTTTCTGGAAAATTACGTTGCCAATTCATCACTGAAAGATGCCAGGGTCAGCGCCGAGTTTTACGAGCGCCATGCCCGTATGCGCGCCAAACTTTATGCCTTTACCAACCATATCCAGAACACGCTGCGCATCTATCCCGAAAGCGATACCAGCATTGCCGGCCAATATGCGCGCGCCATTGCCTATTACCGGAATTCCGAACTGGATCCGGCACTTGAGATCATTGAGAAACTGATCGCGGTTGAGCCGTCCAACCCCTATTTCGAGGAACTCAAAGGTCAGGTTCTTCTGGAATTCGGTCGCGCCAATGACGCAATAGCGCCGCTTGAAAAATCGGTCGAACTTTCGAACGGTGCTCCTCTGATCCGTCTTTTGCTGGCGCATGCGATGATCGAAACCGGTGATAATGCGTTTCTTGAGCCAGCGAAAACCACCCTGATGGGCGTTTTGTCGCGAGAGCGTGGCAATGCATCTGCCTGGCGTTTCCGTGCAATCGTTGAAAGCCGTCTTGGTAATGAGGGCGAGGCATCCCTGTCACAGGCCGAATACAGCCTTCTGACCGGTGACCGTCAGGCTGCAAGCTATCACGCGGTACAGGCCGACCGGAAACTTGAAAAAGGAACGGCAGCTTGGCTACGCGCACAGGATATCTTGCAGGCGACCAATCCTGACGGAACACCGGGCAGGGATGCGCCGAAGTGATCGGTCGTCTGCTGCGTCGCGCTGGACTCAAAATATCTTTGGCAAGATTCACGGCATTTAGACGCATAACATATTTATCATGCTCGATATTTGTGTCTGCATCAGTCGCCGGATGTTCGCTGCCCGATGCCGGGGTTGATGCCGCAGGTGATCTGAGACTGTTATATGCGCCCTTTTCGCTTGACCGTCCGCCGCCTTACTGGACCGTCAGCCAGAAAATCAACCCGGGACAGCTTTCCAGCGCCGATACACCGCTTCAATGGGTCGATAAGGACGGGAATATCGCCTTGGCAGTGCGTCCGGGCGTCGGATCATTCGAGATCGGACGCAGAACCAATGTGGTTGTTCTGGCTTCACCCTATTTGTCTTTTGACTGGCAGTTCAACAGCACAGCACAGGTCGGGGACATTGAGCTTGAGCTTGGTTTTCGTAAACAGGATCAAGGCAACTGGAATGAAAGCGATCTGGGATCGGGCAAACCGTTCATGGATCAACTTGTACGTATTCCGATTGGTCAAAGCACCGTACAATATGGAGAATGGCAGCGCGAATACTTCGACCTTTCAGCCCTTTACCGCCACTACTGGCCGGATACCCCAAGTGACGAAGTCCGGCTGGTCTGGATCGGTATTGTGCCTGGTCGCGACCACAAGGCGTCTGTGAGTGGGATCACCTATCTGACGCAAATTTTACTTTCCCGTTAGACACCTGATCACGTATCACAGAACCAACACACTCATTCCAAGGCCATAAGCGGCCACAGTCACAGAAGGACTCCCGATGAATTCCCAGATTGTTAAACGCTTCCTTGGCTGCAGCGCGATTGCAACGACCATGCTGTTTGGTGCATCGATTGCGCAGGCTGACGAAGCCCTTAATACAGGTCAGAAGGCCGAAGTCGAAAGCGTGATCGAAGACTACCTGATGAAGAATCCCGAAGTTCTTCTGCGCGCCATTCAGAATGTCCAGATCTGGCAGGCAACCGAAAAAGCCCGCCAGCAGGCAGAGGCCATCACCCCTGTCTGGGATGCACTGGTTGCCGACAGTTCTGTACCGTCTATCGGCCCGGTTGATGCACCCGTTACAGTCATCGAGTTCTTTGACTATCATTGCGGATATTGCAAAAGTGCATTCGATGGCGTGATGGACATTGCCAAGGAACATGACGGCAAGGTTCGCACGATTTTTGTCGAATTCCCGATCCTGCGAGAAGAGAGTGCCACAGCCGCGCGTGCTGCGCTGGCGGCCGACAAGCAAGGAAAATACATGGAAGTCCACGAAGCCTTCATGAGCAACCGTGGTCTTCTTGATGATGTCCGGATTGACGAGCTTGCTGCTGGTGCTGGCGTCGACGTGACCAAAATGCGCGAAGATATGAAATCGCCGGAAATCGGCGGCATGATTGCCCAGTATGCCGCAATGGCACGCACCGTTGGCATCAGTGGCACACCGGCCTTTATCATCAATGGCAGTCTGGTCTCCGGTGCGGATATGGACCGTGTCAATGCGCTTGTGAAAGCCGGTCTCGAAGAGGCATCATGATTTTCGCAATGATCACGCGCGACAGAGACGGACTACATTTGTAGTCACGCCATTTCGGTCTGCGAACAAAAAACAAAGGCCCGTTTCGATTTCGAAACGGGCCTTTGTGCTATTTGCCAAACTCGAAAATCAGATGATGCCTGCCAAGGGTGAAGATGGGTCGGCATATTTCTTCTTGGGCATCCGGCCAGCAAGGAAGGATTCACGGCCCGCAATAATTGCATGCTTCATCGCGCGAGCCATGCGGATCGGATCCTTTGCCCCGGCAATCGCGGTATTCATCAGAACCCCGTCACAGCCAAGCTCCATGGCAACAGCGGCATCAGACGCCGTACCAACTCCGGCATCGACGAGAACCGGCACATTGGCATGTTCCTTGATCAGGGCAATATTGACCGGATTGAGAATCCCCATGCCCGACCCGATCAGTGATCCTAGCGGCATGATGGCGCAGCACCCCATGTCTTCAAGCATCTTGGCCTGAATGGGATCATCGCTGCAATAAACCATGACATCAAAGCCATCCTTGATCAGGGCTTCGGCCGCCTTGAGCGTTTCGGGCATATTGGGATAAAGCGTTGCCTGATCCCCGAGCACTTCAAGTTTTACAAGGTTCCAGCCACCTGCTTCGCGCGCAAGGCGCAGGGTCCGGACAGCATCATCGGCTGTAAAGCAGCCCGCCGTATTGGGCAAATAGGTGTATTTTTTCGGATCGACATAATCGACCAACATCGGCTGGTTGGGATCGGTCAGATTGACACGACGCACAGCAACCGTGACGATTTCGGCCCCCGATGCCTCAATCGCGATTTTGGTTTCATCAAAATCCTTGTATTTTCCGGTACCGACCAGAAGACGCGAGGAGAACTTTTTGCCCGCAACGAAGAACCCGTCGTCATCCGCTGCGGCAAGCCCAGCCTCCTGCGAACCGCCACCAATGAAATGGACGATCTCGAGCTTGTCACCATCAACAAGAGGCGTCTCGCCATAGGCTGTTTTGGGAACGATTTCGAGATTGCGTTCAACCGCGACCTTGGTTGCAGCAATGCCCAGCTCGCCAAGCAATTCGGCAACGTTTACGGCATTCTCGATATTGCGGTCTTCACCGTTGATCGTCAGAAGCATCTTTTTCGTTCAATCCCTGTGGTATTAAAATCTTCATGATTGCCGCGCAGTATGCGCAGCGACCCGGCCTGAGGCAAGTCGTCATCCAAGGCTTTTAAGCATTCATGTGCGGAAAGTCATCCCGAAGACGATGAAGAATGGCAAACCGGTTATGCAATGCTGCATTGCCAAGACTATTGCAAAGTTGCGTCAGACTTTGGTCGTGTTATAAACGCAACACCAAAAGTTGGACATAAGGTGCCAGATCGGAACCGGATGCGATAACCGAATGGATGTCTGAGGTAAGATGACATTGCACGTGATCAACGATCGATGTGAAGTCAATGACACGGCTGAGCGCCTTAGGGCCATCTGCCATGAAGACAACAAAGAAGGTGAACTGGTTGACTGGTTTCAGGAAACCCGACAAGAAGAGTCTGGCATTCTTTGCAATGCTGGGGCATATACGCACACATCGGTTGCGATCCTCGATGCGATTGGGGCATCAGATATGCCGATGATCGAGGTCCATCTGTCCAATATTCAAAAGCGGGACGCATTCAGACTAGAAGCAAACGTCTCGAAAGCTGCAAACGGTATGATCTATGGCTTTGGCTCCCAGAGTTATAAACACGCCCTGGATGCCATGCGCGAATTGATCCACACACCATCATAAAAGATATCGAAATGAGCAAGTTCAACATCGACAATGACGCCATTCGCCAGCTCGCCGAGCTGCTGGACGACACCAATCTGACCGAAATTGAAGTTGCCGCTGGTGACAACCGCATTCGCGTTGCCCGCCAGGGCACCATGGTTGCTGCGGCTCCTGCAGCCCCGGTTGCGGCGGCTCCGGCACCGGTTGCTGCCTCTGTTGCAGCGGCTCCGTCTGATGCGGCTTCGCATCCGGGCGCTGTAAAATCACCGATGGTCGGTGTTGTTTACTTCGCACCGGAACCGGGCGCTGCTCCGTTCATCTCGGTCGGGTCGAGTGTTTCCGAAGGTCAGACCGTGATGCTGATCGAGGCGATGAAAACCTTCAACCCGATCCGTGCGCCGAAATCAGGCAAAGTAAGCCAGATTCTGGCGACCGACGGCCATCCGGTCGAATATGACGAACCGCTGATCATTATTGAATAAGCCGGGGTAAGAACCGCATGTTCGACAAAATCCTGATTGCCAACCGCGGCGAAATCGCGCTCCGTATTCAGCGCGCCTGCCGTGAGATGGGCATCAAAACTGTTGCGGTGCATTCCACCGCCGATGCTGACGCAATGCATGTGCGTCTGGCCGACGAATCGGTTTGCATCGGCCCGCCTGCATCCAAAGACAGCTATCTGAATATCCCGGCCATTCTTTCGGCTGCTGAAATCACCGGCGCCGAAGCCATCCATCCGGGTTACGGCTTCCTGTCGGAAAACGCCGATTTCGCAGCCATGGTCGAAGAACACGGCTTTGTCTTTATCGGCCCGACCGCGGAACATATCCGCATGATGGGTGACAAGATCACGGCAAAACAAACCGCCGAAAAACTTGGCATTCCGTGCGTTCCGGGCTCTGATGGTGAAATCACCACCGTTGACGAAGCCCGCACATGCGCCAAGGAAATCGGCTATCCGGTCCTGATCAAGGCATCGGGTGGTGGCGGCGGCCGTGGCATGAAAGTCGTTGAACGCGAAGAAGACCTTGCAGAAGCCTTCTCCATGACCCGTAAGGAAGCATTGCAGAACTTTGGCAATGCTGCCGTTTACATGGAAAAGTACCTTGGCAAACCGCGTCACATCGAATTGCAGGTCATTGGTGACAGTCACGGTAATGCTGTTCACCTGTTTGAACGCGATTGTTCGTTGCAACGTCGTCACCAGAAGGTTCTCGAAGAAGCACCATCTCCGACCCTGACGGTCGAAGAACGCCAGCGGATCGGCTCCACGGTTGCCAATGCCATGATCGGCATGGGCTATCGCAATGCCGGCACCATCGAGTTTCTCTATGAAAATGGCGAGTTCTATTTCATTGAAATGAACACCCGTCTTCAGGTGGAACACCCGGTCACCGAAATGATTTCCGGCGTTGACCTTGTGCGTGAACAAATCCGCGTTGCTGCGGGCCTTGAACTGTCATTCAAACAGGAAGACCTTGAAATTCACGGTCACGCCATTGAATGCCGTATCAACGCAGAAGATCCGCAGACCTTTGTCCCGTCACCGGGCAAGATCAAGGAATACCATGCACCGGGCGGCCTTGGCGTACGCGTCGACAGTGGCATCTATACCGGCTATTCGATCCCGCCCTATTACGACAGCATGATTGCCAAGCTGATCGTTCATGGTCGTGATCGCGAAGAATGCATGATGCGCCTGCGCCGTGCACTGGCTGAATATGCGATTGGCGGGATCAAAACCACCATTCCGCTGCATCAGACCCTTCTTGCCAACCCTGACATCCAGAAAGGGGATTATGATATCCACTGGCTGGAAAAGTTCATGGGCATGAGAAAGACCCTCTGATCACAAATGATACAGATTTCAAACGGGAACCTTCGGGTTCCCGTTTTTTTGTCTGCATATTTCATCAAATCAGCATCAAAAAATTAATCGATCCGGGCCTAACCTGATGGTATCGCGCGTCTAGATTTGACAAGATCCCTTGTCTGGCTTGCCCGCGTTCTCATATGTAAATTGTCTCCAGATAGACAGGACAGAAACAATTATCACTGCGATCATGTCGAACCAGCTGACCCCTGATCTTTTGATCCGCGCTTATTCCGTCGGTCTGTTTCCCATGGCCGAAAGCCATGACGATCCAACCCTGTACTGGATCGATCCGGAATGGCGGGGCGTATTGCCGCTTGACGGGTTTCATGTCCCGCGCAGCCTCAAAAAGGCTGTGCGCAAAGGTACTTATAAAATCCATGTAGATCGCGCCTTTCCCGATGTCATCCGCGCCTGCGCAGAACAAACCGAAACCCGCGATGACACATGGATCAACAGCAATATCCTTGAAGCCTATTGCGCGCTTCACAAAATGGGCTGCGCGCATTCGATAGAGGCATGGAAAGACGGCGAACTGGTCGGCGGACTTTATGGTGTCAGTCTGGGCAAGGCATTCTTTGGCGAAAGCATGTTTTCGCGCGCGACCAACGCGTCCAAGGTTGCCCTTGTCCATCTGGTTGCCCTGATGCGTCAGGGTGGCTTCAGCCTGCTTGATACACAGTTTGTGAATGATCATCTCAAGCAGTTTGGCGTTCTGGAAATCCCGCGTGAAAGATATCGCAACGAACTTGCCAAGGCCTTGGCAGGGCGGGCAAATCTTCCGTTCGAGGTCGAACCGGAATTCCTTGAACAAACTCTTTCAGGCGGCGATAGTTAAGCTGCCCGCACCTTGCGAAATCAGCTTACCTGCAAACCCCCTGCCCCACATATCAAACGAGCCACCCGCATCATGAATATCCGCCCCGCCACTAGGCAAGATATCCCGGCCATTCTTGAGATCGTTGCCCCGACCCTGCGTGCCGGTGAAACCTATGCCATCGACAGCAATATGGATGATGATCAGGTCATCGCCTACTGGATGGGGCCAGACAAGGTCACGCTGGTCGCCGAAGAAGACGGCGAGATCGTTGGCACCTATTACATCCGCAAAAATCAGGGCGGCGGCGGATCGCATGTATGTAACTGCGGTTATATGACATCCCCCAAAGCAACCGGACGGGGCATAGCCCGACGCATGGGCGAAGATTCGTTTGTGCGCGCCAGAGAACTTGGCTACCGCGCAATGCAATACAACTTCGTAATTGCCAGCAACGAAGCCGCCGTGCATCTGTGGCCAACGCTAGGCTTTGAAATTGTCGGACGCCTGCCCGGTGCTTTCATGCATCCCAAACTGGGCGAAACCGACGCACTGGTGATGTATCGCAAGCTCTAGGACATTCAGTCTGAAAAGAACAAGGGCGGGTACCATCTGGCACCCGCCCTTTTCATGTTTTTTGTCTAACGGCTCTGAAAATCAGAACAGGAAGCGGACACGCAGCGTCCCCTCGATAGCCGCGAGTTCCTTGCGAACGCCGGCACCCGGCTTGATTTCCTCGTCGACTTCGACGACGACATAACCAACACCACCTTCAGAACGCAGATACTGACCGCTGATATTGATGCCGCGCGATGCGAAGACATCGTTGATTTTCAACAGCACGCCCGGAACGTTGCGGTGAATATGCAGGAAACGGGTGTGCGAGCGATCCTTGACCGGAAGCGAGACTTCCGGGAAGTTGACCGCACCGAGGGTTGATCCGTTATCGGAATAGGTGATCAGCTTGTCAGCAACCTCGATCCCGATATTTTCCTGTGCTTCCTGGGTGGAACCACCGATATGCGGGGTCAGGATGACATTATCCATACCACGCAGCGGGCTTACGAATTCTTCGTCCTTGCCTGCCGGTTCAACCGGGAACACGTCAAGGGCAGCACCGGCCAGATGGCCGTTTTCCAAGGCCGCGGTCAGATCATCAATGACGATGACATTGCCACGTGCAGCATTGATCAGATGCGCACCCTTTTTCATTTTGGCGATTTCGGCTGCGGTGATCATGTTTTTGGTCTGCTCGTTGGCCGGAACATGCAGCGACACCACATCGGATTTCGCAAGCAGTTCATCCATTGATGCACAGGCCGTCGCATTGCCCATCGCAAGCTTGTTGATCACGTCAAAGTAAATGACGTTCATGCCAAGCGATTCCGCCAGAACCGACAGCTGCGAGCCGATATGACCATAACCGATAATACCAAGGGTCTTTCCGCGGGCTTCGTATGAACCCTTGGCATTTTTAAGCCATCCGCCCTTGTGTGCTGCGGCACTACGCTGCGGAACACCGCGAAGCAGCATGATGATCTGACCAAGAACCAGTTCAGCAACCGAACGGGTATTCGAATACGGTGCGTTAAATACCGGAATGCCACGCATGGCCGCGGCCGTCAGGTCAACCTGATTGGTACCGATGCAGAAACAGCCAATCGAGGTCAGCTTGGAAGCAGCTTCAATAACTTCTTCGGTCAGTTTGGTGCGGGAACGGATGCCCAGGAAATGCGCATCGGAGACAACGGACTTGAGTTCGTCCGCGTCGAGCGCAGCTGGGTAGTGGTCGACATTAGAGTAGCCGGCCTCTTTGAACATCTTTACAGCGTTTTCATGGATTCCTTCGAGCAGGACTATCTTGATCTTGTCCTTCTCCAACGAAAGTTTGCTGTTCACGGCGCACCATCCTTTTCTTCGCGAGGGCGACACGGGATCATCCCCGAGCCGTTTGTCAGGCCGTTCCATAACGGCCCGTGGACCAATGAAATAGGGCCTTGAAGCGCGTCCGTCAAAGGCTTTCCCTTGCGTAAATATGCATTGCCCCTATCTTCTGAACGCATATACCGGCTAATGCGTACAAAAACAAAGGCCCGCCAAGGGGTCACTGCCAGATCGTTGCCTGTTCAGGGGATAAAATCTTGTCTGCCGAAATCAAGACCGTCACCGATATCCACGCAATCGGCCAAGCCCAATGGGACAAATGCGCAGGCACAGACAATCCCTTTGTCAGCTTCGCATTCCTTTCGGCAATGGAAGACAGCGCATCGACGACCGCCCAGACTGGCTGGCAACCGTTTCATCTGGTTTTGAATGATGACGCCGGTCAGGCGGTTGGCATTGTGCCGCTTTATGTCAAAGCCCATTCCTATGGCGAATATGTTTTCGACTGGAGCTGGGCAGAGGCATATGAGCGCGCCGGGGGGCGTTACTATCCCAAACTGCAATCATCCGTGCCCTTTTCCCCGGTGCCCGGCCCGCGCCTTCTGGTCGCAGACGATCACCCGGATCCTGATCGTGTGCGTCGTATCCTGATTGATGGTCTGGCGATGCTGCCCGAAAAACTCGGCATGGCGACGTTACATGTGACCTTTTGCAGCAGTGACGAGAGCCGGTTGATGGAGGATGCGGGTTTCCTGCGTCGAACCGGCATCCAGTATCACTGGCATAATCGCGGCTATCAAAGTTTTGATGACTTCCTCGGGGCCTTGAATTCGCGTAAACGCAAGAACCTGCGCAAGGAACGCAAGGAGGTTCTTGACGCCGGTTACCGGTTTGAAGCATTGCGCGGGGATGACCTTAAACCCCGTCACTGGGACCGATTTTATCAGTTCTATCGCGATACATCCGACCGAAAATGGGGACAGGCCTATCTGACGCGTGAGTTCTTTGAACTTATCCATGAACGGATCGGCGATAAAACCGTTCTGGTCGCTGCATTTCGCGATGAGGACATGGTTGCGGGTGCCTTGAATCTGATCGGATCAAACACGCTTTATGGGCGCAACTGGGGGACGATTGATCGCACCCCGCTTCTGCATTTCGAGACCTGCTATTATCAGGCGATTGATATTGCGATTGCCCATGGTCTTGCAACGGTCGAGGCCGGGGCACAGGGCGAACACAAGATCCAGCGCGGCTATGAACCGGTGATCACACATTCAGCCCACCTGATTGCTGATGAAGGCCTGCGACGTGCCGTTGCCCAGTTTCTCAAGCAGGAACAGAGCCATATCACGCAAGACCGCGACTATATCCTTGCCGAACACAGCCCCTACCGCAATGCAGAGCCAAACAAGTAGGCAGGCCGTTCAGATATGAAAAAGGCGCAAGGTTTATACCTTGCGCCTTTTTTCTGGATGTTTTCAGCAATCAGACGGCACGGACGTCATCAAGGAAGCCATTCACATGGCTGCGCAACTCGTCATTGGCCGCGGCAAGCTTGCCAACACTGTCAAGCTGGCCATTGGAAAGATCACCGCTTTCAGTTGTCGCATCGGCAACATTTTTGACCGCATTTGAAATGGCGACGTTACCGTTTGCCGCACCTTCAACACTGCGCGAGATTTCCTCGGTTGCTGCGCCCTGTTCTTCGACCGCACTTGCGACCACCGACATCAATTCATCGATTTTCTGAATTGTTTCGGCAAAGCCGCGAACTGCTTCGGACGCAGCACCGGTTTCGCTTTGCATTTCGGCGATCTTGGCCGTGATCTGTTCGGTCGCCTTGACCGTCTGGGAGGCAAGATTTTTAACCTCGCCAGCCACAACGGCAAAGCCTTTGCCCGCTTCGCCGGCACGGGCAGACTCAATGGTTGCGTTTAGCGCCAGAAGATTGGTCTGATCGGCAATGTCACTGATCAGGTTGACAACCTCGCCAACACTTTGTGCCGCATCATTAAGCTTCTCGACCCGTTCATTGGTCCGTTCGGTTTCACCAACAGCAAGCTGGGTGATTTCGGTAACCCGTGCGATCTGCGACGAGATTTCCGAGATCGATGCCGAAAGCTGTGCCGTGGCCGAGGCCACCGTTTCGATATTACTTGATGATTCCTGTGCCTGTTCGGCCACGGACTGGGCATCCTGATTGGCGCGAACCGCATGCGATGTCAGGGTTTCCGAAGCAGAACGGACCTCATCAAGGGCGGCATTTACCGAGGTCAGAACATCCTGGATTTTTTCATCAAATCCCTTGGTCAGAACCCCCATGCGTTTACTGCGTGCGACCTGGCGTTCGGCCTCGACTTTTTCCTGCTCGGCCATACGGGCACGTTCACGGGCATTTTCCTTGAAAACCTCAAGCGACTTGGCCATCGCACCGACTTCGTCGTTGCGCTTCATGTCAAGGGTTTCAATATCCAGATTACCTGAGGCAAGGCTTCCCATCGCTTCAGTCATCTTGCGGATTGGCGTTGCGATCATTCGTGACAAAGTGCCCCCGAACAGGGCCGCCATCGCAATCAGCAAAACCACTCCAACCCCGAGCGTAACCTGGAAAATCCGCATGGCCTGATCGACCCTGCTTTCGACATCCAGAACCATTTGGTCAATCACTTGCGCCAGCTGGCTTGCAAGAGCACTCACCTGATCAGAGAGTTCGCGGGGCTCACCTGATGCTTCAATCGCACGCGCATGGTTGACCGTCAGATAATGGCGCATCAGCTTTGCCTGCTGACCGGCGATTTCTTCCCAACGATCAATTGCCCCGTCCATTGCTTCAATCAGACCGGCGACTTCGCTGTTGATTGAAGCATAGGTTTTAATAACGTCCGTGCGGGTGTCGATTTCCTCAAGCGACTTTTCATAGCTCACAAGACCGGCACGATCACCGGTTGTCAGGAAATAGATCAGTTCCTGACGTGCCATGAGATATGCGCGATCAAGGTCTCGATAATCCCGCTCAAAGGTTGACAGGTAGTCGCGTTGCTCGTTTGCGGATTTGACCTGCATCGTCGCAAACATGCCAGCCGCTGCAACCATAAGGATCACAGCGATCATGATCGCAAAGCAGGTCGTCAGCTTGGCAGGAATGGAAAGGTTCTTAAAGAAGTTCATGACGTTTCTCCCTACTGGCCACCACGACGCACAAGTTCATTCAAATTGACCTCGATGGTCACGGCGCCGATGGGCTGCCGGTTCTCATCGCTCATGGTCATGTTCAGTTGCGATCGCCAGGTATCCGTATCCTCGTTATATTCAGCTTCATCAATGAAAACCGCGTTGGGACCGTTGGGATAAGTATTCTGGAACTTGCCTTCATCTCCTTGCCAGAAGTCCGATGTAATCGAGCTTTGCCCGACATTGAGTCCCTTTGAATCCATGACAAAAATCTCGGCATACAGCCCGCCTGAACGGGCCTGCACCTGTGTCAGATAACTCGATAACGGGTTGGTCAGGATCGCTGCAACAAGAGGCTGATCATCCGCTTCGCGCTCAGCCCGCCATTGCGCATCTGCTGCATCAATCTGATCCTGTGTCATATCTGTTCTCAGACGGTTCTGGGAATTGATCGACAAAGAAACAACAGGGTTTGCAAGCCATTCCCGAATATCTTTGATCATCTTGTCGGTTATAAGGACATTCGGATCACCAGGTAGCTCTGCCTTGGCCATTGCTGCATGCGGTGCCGCAAACAAAGCCGCCGCGAAAAAGCCCGTCAAAACCTTACTTCTGCAGGACATCATCGGTCTCTCTCCCGAATTTTGTTTTTCTTGCGTCAAGGGGGACTAACTTAAAGTATAGGTTTTTATACCAAAGTAATAATTCCCATACAACTTATTTTAGAAACAGACCCTTGACCGCAGCGCACAAGGGCAGCTCCACACAGGTTCATATGTGGATTGCGCGCGCAGCAACAAGACCGCAACTGGAATGATTTGAAATCCGGGAAAGAAAAAAGCGGCGGTAAAACCGCCGCTGAGTTTGGTTGGGACACGAGCAAACTGCAGAAGATTACGTTGTTCCAGGCGCAAAGCGCCCCTGCAAAGAACAACTGTCCACAATCCTATAAGCAGGAAGCGTGCCAACTTTTTAAATCCATGAAAAACCATATTTTCTTAGGGGATTTAGCCAATCCAAAACCTGAACGAATAGACAGCTTTAAATGATCTTTGCATTTCAAAACGCAAAAAATTGCAAAACGCAAAGATCCTGTGTTGCATTTTGCAAATTGCAATTCTGTCAGAAGACCAAGGCCTGCGCAAAAACCGGTTTACTGGCGGCGCTTTTTCTTGCGCGCCCCGAAATTCAGCAAGGCGGGAGCCTTCTCAATGATCTCTTCCAGGATAGATTTTGCCGTATCAAGATCCTCGCGCGCTGTCTCGTCAAGCTGACTGATATAGCGCGGGTCAGAGATCATGCGCTCGGCTTCGTACAGGGTTCGAAGTTCGCTCTGGAACATTTCGCGCGCACCAAGCGGCAGATGTTCCTTGGCACTCATGACAAAGAAGAACTTAAGACTGGTTTTGATGACAAGACGCAACATCAGAACCTGAAGCTTGTGAAACTGTCCTTCCAGCTCTTCCTTTTTCGGATGTTTTTCAAGCCTCTTGAGGCGCTCGGAAATCACAAGTGACAGAGCCTTGAAATTATCAACCTCCTCGCGGAATGGCCGATATCCGGTCACGTCCATTTTGTCCGTGGTCTTATCCATATTATCAGCCAGCGCAACCAGCTTGCGCGCACGTAATTCAAGCCGGGACAGAAACTCCTCGACCTCTGTTCGATATTGTCGTTGTGCTGCTTGGCTCATTTTGCTTTGGCGTTCTTATTCTAAAATCGTGCCCGGGGAACAACTCCCCGGGCACAATCTAACCGCCAATGATTAACAACACCCCAAGTCCGGGGCAAGACATCAACCTTCGACCATCTCGGGGCTCTTTTTGGCCTGCTTCTTGTCACCATCCTCTTCGGGATAGCGGAAGACAACAACGTCATCCTCGATATCCACAAGAACCGCACCACCCTTGGAAAGCTTCCCAAACAGAAGTTCTTCGGCAAGCGGCTTCTTGACATATTCCTGAATAACACGACCAAGCGGACGCGCCCCGAAGGCCGCATCGTAGCCACGCTCGGCAAGCCATGCACGGGCCGCCTCGGTCAATTCAATTGACACATTCCGGTCAGCAAGCTGCACCTCAAGCTGCAAGATGAACTTGTCGACCACCATCTTGACCACTTCCGGCTGCAGGTTGGCAAACGGAATAACAGCATCCAGACGGTTGCGGAACTCCGGCGAGAAAGTGCGTTTGATCGCCTCCTCGTCTTCTCCGATACGCATTTCGCGCTTGAACCCGATTGGCGGCTTGGCCATGTCAGATGCACCGGCATTGGTCGTCATTACCAGCACAACATTTCGGAAATCAACCGTCTTGCCGTTATTGTCGGTCAGCTTGCCGTGATCCATGACCTGCAGCAGAATATTGAACAGGTCCGGATGGGCCTTTTCAATTTCATCAAGCAGAACCACCGCATGCGGATGCTGATCAACGGCATCGGTCAGAAGACCACCTTGGTCAAACCCGACATAGCCCGGAGGGGCACCGATCAGGCGTGAAACGCTGTGGCGTTCCATATATTCCGACATATCGAACCGGATGAACTCGATACCCATAACGGTTGCCAGCTGTTTGGTGACCTCGGTTTTACCAACCCCGGTCGGACCAGAGAACAGATAGCTACCAATCGGCTTTTCAGGTTCGCGCAGACCGGCACGGGCGAGTTTGATCGCACTTGCGACCGACTCAATGGCCTTGTCCTGGCCAAACACGACGGTTTTAAGGTCACGCTCAAGATTTGCCAGCGCCTTGCGATCATCGGTCGAAACCGATTTTGGGGGTATACGGGCAATTTTCGCGACGATTTCCTCGACATCGCGCTTGCCCACCGTGCGTTTGCGCTTGCTTGGCGCCATCAACATGCGCGATGCCCCGACCTCGTCGATCACGTCAATCGCACTGTCAGGACGTTTGCGGTCATTGATGTAGCGCGATGCAAGCTCGACCGCCGAACGAATAGCTTCGTTGGTGTATTTGACCTTGTGATGGTCCTCGTAATAGGGCTTCAGACCCTTGAGGATTTTCACGGTATCTTCTTCGGACGGTTCCTCGACATCGATTTTCTGGAAGCGACGCACAAGGGCGCGGTCCTTTTCAAAGTGGCCACGGAATTCCTTGTAGGTCGTCGACCCGATGCACCGCAACGAACCACTTGCCAGCGCCGGTTTCAACAGGTTGGAGGCATCCATTGCCCCGCCTGACGTTGCCCCGGCACCGATAACAGTGTGGATTTCATCAATGAACAGAACAGCACCTTCATACTCTTCAAGTTCCTTGACCACCGCCTTGAGACGTTCTTCAAAGTCACCGCGATAGCGGGTTCCGGCCAGAAGCGCCCCCATATCAAGCGCAAAGATCGTTGCATCGGCCAGAACTTCAGGCACATCACCGTCATTGATCCGACGTGCAAGACCCTCGGCGATGGCGGTTTTACCAACCCCGGGATCCCCAACATACAACGGATTGTTTTTGGTACGACGACACAGAACCTGGATCGTGCGCTCAATTTCACTTTGACGCCCGATCAACGGATCAATCTTGCCTTTTTGCGCTTTGACATTGAGATTCACACAATAGGCCTTAAGCGCCTCACCCTCGGCCGGGCCGCTGTCATCACCTTCTGGCGGAATACCGGCAACCGGTTCTTCGTCTGCCCCCCGCGGGATGCGACGTTCATTAAGCTCGGACGCCTTGGCAATACCATGCGAAATATAGTTGACCGCATCAAGACGGGTCATGTCCTGAAGTTGCAGATAATAGACAGCATGCGATTCCCGCTCAGAGAACAGGGCAACCAGCACATTCGCACCGGTGACTTCTTCGCGGCCGGACGATTGCACATGGATTGCGGCACGCTGGATAACGCGCTGGAACCCAGCAGTTGGTTTGGGATCAATCAAGCGTGCGCTGATCAGGCCGGACAGCTCACTATCTGCAAATTCCAGCAAATCCGATCGCAACCGATCAATATCGACCCGGCATGCCTTAAGCACAGCAAGCGCGTCCTGATCTTCGGTCAGGGACAACAGAAGATGTTCAAGAGTGGCATATTCGTGCCGACGCTCCGACGCATATGCGAGCGCACGGTGCAGGCTTTCCTCAAGATTGCGCGATAGCATATGTCACTCCTTCTCTAAGGTACACTGCAGCGGATGCTGATTCTGGCGGGCCAGGTCCATGACCTGGTTAACCTTGGTTTCCGCAATTTCGTAAGTGAACACACCACATACTCCAACGCCCTTGCGGTGAACCTGAAGCATGATTTCGGTGGCTTCTTCGCGGCCCTTTTCAAAAAACCGTTCCAATACGTGCACAACGAACTCCATCGGAGTGTAGTCGTCATTCAGCAACAGCACCTTGTACATGGACGGCTTTTTCGTCTTGGGCCGTGTCTTTGTTACGATCCCCGTGTTCGGCAGATCAGTGCCGTCATTATCCTGTTCAGTCATTGTTTACTTACCGGAACCCTTATTTCCTGCATGAACTTCATGATAGGTCATTGCCAGGCTCTTTCAAAGGCCGCAGCTTAAAATCGTGTCACTAATTTATCGTCTATCTTCAATTCATTTAGGCTGCGATTGAGCCGCTGCAAGATCAATCTGTAAACTTCGTGCGAACCCGCGTGATCGCGGCACTCGAAACCCGAACAAACCGGCCATCGCGCCAAAAGAAAACGGGCACAACCAATGTCATGCCCGTTTCCATATTCAAAGCAAGGTCCGAAAAACCGGTTGATCTGCCGTCATTTCATGACAGCACTAGCGGCTTTGGTCATTGCGTTAAAGCTATCTGACATTGCCGAGAACATGATTTCCTGAATCTTTTCGCCCTCGGCAACGCTGCTTTCGACATAGCGCGTCAGAATTTTCGATTGCAGTTCCTGAATGTCGGACAGGCTTTCAGCCTTGGTTAGCGCATCAAGATCGTCCTGAGATGCCTCGATCTCGCGCTGCATCCAAGCTGCAAGCTCTGCACCAATACCACCAGTTTTCTCGAACACAGTCTTGGAAGCCAGCCAGGTTTCTTCCAGATTTTTCTGGTGCATATCGACCAATTCTTCACATTGGGCCGCAATGCGCGATCCGGCATCAGAAATCACGTCCGACTGCCCGGTCATTGCATCAAACAGCTTGGCAAACGCATCGTTTGCGACAGCTACGCTTTCTTCAAGCGCATCATTTCCGGCTTCGACAATCGCGTCAATTTCGGGCGCCTTCCAGAGTTCCAGATAACTTTCCATCGCATCGGGCGCCATGAACATCGGACCAAACCCGAACAGATCATCCCCTTTTGGCGCAGCGGGTTTCGAAGCCTGCTTCGGCGCCTCCTCCTTGCTTGCAACCGGCTTTTCAGCCGACTTGCTAGCAGATTTTGCAACAGACGGGGCCTCTGCGGGAACCTTTTTCGGGGCCGCGGCTTTTTTCGGGGCAATCGAGGCTGTTGCTTTTTTGGTCTCAGTTACGGACTTGCTTGTCGTAGTCACGGTGCTGGCCCTTTCAGTTTCAGAAGACGTTACCGGCTTGGACGAGGATGCAGCGGTGGCTGTTGCAGCCGGTACCGGTTTGACATCAGATTTCGCTTGAACAACGGCTGGTTTTGACGCTGGCTTGGATGACGACTTGGGAGCAGCCTTCACAGGGGCAACCTTTTGGGTCGCCGGCGTTACTTTTGAGGCTGCCACCTTGCTCGGCGCAGCCTTCACGGCGGGCTCGGGCACAGAAGGAGCATTTTCAGTCAGCTTGACTGGCACTGGCGTCCCTGCCTCATCAATCGTGGTGCCCGATACCGAAGCACCATCCTTTGACGTTACCGGGGCGTTCTTTGACGTCGAAACATCTTCCACAACGGCATCACTTTTGGGCACAGGAGCATCATCTACCTGCTTTGCCGCGGCCTCTATCTCTGACGAGGTCATCACCACCCGCTTGGCTGGCAGCTCTGCACCTGTCGAAGCAGTCCCGGCGGTCGATTTTGATACTTGTCCGGAAGCCACAGATGACACCGGTGCTGCGGGCGCTGTGGCCCTGGCGGGAGCAGGTGCTTTTTTACCTGATTTCCCAGAGGTCTTTTGTTTTGAAACAGCCATTGTCTCCAACCTCATACTTGCCGGGGCGGACGCCCCAAATTCATGCTGCATCGCAACATAACCCTAGATGGAATTCCCCCCAAAGGTCAAGCACAGTTTGGTGACAAAACAGCGACCCAATCACAGCATCCGCATTTGGAAACGTTACAAATTCGTGTCCGGACGTTGCTGCGCCGACAAAAGATCAGCAGCAACAAAGTTCTAGCGACAAACTTGATTTCGCAATGCGGCATAAATGCAAACGGGGATGCATCTCCATGCATCCCCGTTTGAAGACATTTCCAATCCGGTCCACGCCTTAGCGCAGCATATTTCCACGCACAGTCCGGTAAAATGTACCAGACTCGCTATTTTGAATGGTTTGAAGCTGTGCCGCTGATTGCGAACGCGCTTTATCCTTCGCTGGCGGCTCCGGCAGCTTTGTTTCGATGCTCGACAAATTCGTTAACACGGCCGGGAACCCAAGTGCGCGCAAATCATCAACGCCGGACATCCATGTCCCCAGCGTTACGTAGCCAGATGAGCACCCAAGTGCGACCCAGTAAAAATCGTCGGAATATAGTCGGACACCATCGCGGCCCTGCTGGGTTCCAAATCCGTCCTTTTGCAAGGCATCGGTGACCGCGAGATAGTCATCGCGTCCGATCACATCAACGCTCTGCTCTCCCCCGAACACTCCCAAAGGCGCATTGATCTCGACATTGATTTCACTGACCTGAGCAGGTCCGAACACACGCGTTGTCAGATCGAATTGCTGGTTGCCAGCTTTGGGCTCAAGCTCGAAGACACGAACTTCTTTATAGTAGTCGGCATTATAGATGATGCGAATCCGACCCTCTGCATCACCGGCAGAACAGGCCGTGCGCAAATCATCTGCGTTCAAATACGAAAACCAGGCCGACTTGCGCACCAGCGGATTACTGACGTCACTATTTTCCGTGAAAGCGCACCCGGCCAGCCCTACGGCAGCAAGTGTAAACACCCCCACCCCTGCCAAACTGGCACGTTTCATGCTTATCGTTTTGAGAAGTGGGGCAATTCTTTTCACCATTCGATCCTCGATTTTTTGCCGATCAGGAGATATAAAAGTGACATTGGCGCAGAAAGATGGTCACAGAATGGCCGCGATTAGAAAAGCCGAAAATTGACGGTCTTAAACATTTGTTTAAGTCTGTGATGCCAGATTGGTTATATTTAGTTCTTGGGGACTACCGAAAGCCGAGCCCGAATAATGCGTTTAATGACCCCTTCCGGGCCAAATGCGTTGGCCAAGACACCGCTTTTGACACGCAGCCGTTTTCTGCGTGCCTGTTTGGCTGCGTTTTTGTGTCTGACAGCAATCACGCTTTCTGCGACCCTTGTCCCGAACAAGGCGCTGGCGCGAACCTATACCGCCATGGTCATCGATGGTGATACGGGCGACGTACTGCATGAATATCGTGCAGACCATAAAGTGTACCCTGCGTCCCTGACCAAAATCATGACGCTTTATATGCTGTTTGACGCCCTTGATAGCGGAAAGGTATCGCTGTCAACTCCAATGAAAGTATCCAAGCGTGCATGGGGACAGGCGCCGTCCAAACTGGGTGTTCAGCCCGGTGATACCATTTCGGTCAAGGACGCCATTCTTGCACTGGTAACGAAGTCGGCCAACGATGTTGCCGTCGTTGTTGCTGAACATCTTGGCGGCACAGAAATCAAATTTGCCCAGATGATGACGGCCGAAGCGCGTCGCATTGGCATGAAACGGACGACCTTCCGCAATGCATCTGGCCTGCCCAATCGCGGCCAGATGACTACAGCGCGTGATATGATCACGCTTGCAGTTGCGCTTCGCAAGAATTTTGGCAGCTACTACCACTATTTTGCCACCCAGAAGTTTCGTTTCGGTGACCGCACCTATGGCAACCACAACAACCTTCTGGCGTCCTATTACGGAACCGACGGGATCAAGACCGGCTATATCAATGCTTCGGGCTTTAACCTTGTTGCATCGGTCAACCGTAATGGCAAACGCCTGATCGGCGTCGTGTTTGGTGGCAGAACCGCCCGTACCCGTGACGATCAGATGAAAAAGCTCCTTGATAGCGCCTATGTCGAACTGACGAAGGAAGGCGAAATAAGGGTTCCGCGTCCACGCGTCAGCCCGGAAGATAAAATTCTTCCCGCCGATGCCCAGCTTTTGATGGCCAAGCGTGAAACCATGCGTGAAGCAGAGCAACCCGGCCGCATTGATACACAGACCGTGGTGACCCGCATGAAGCCGGAAACCAATGGAAGCTGGGCCATTCAGGTTGGTGCGTTCAGCGATCAGCGTCGGGCACAGGAAGCTGTTCTTGCAGCCGCCCGTACGGCGCCGGATGTGTTGCGTTTGACCCGCGCGGCTGTTGAACAGCAGGCAAGCGGAACCGGTGTCGTTTACCGCGCACGTCTTCTTGGTTTTGACGGTGAAAGCGAAGCCCGCGCCGCTTGCGCAGCACTGCGCCGTGAAAAACTGGCGTGTATCCCGGTTAATTCCGGCGGCGCTGGTTAAACAACTCCCACAATATCAAGATACAACAAAGGCTGTCAGAGCAATCTGACAGCCTTTGTTTTTGTCCAAAATCCCGTGTCGACATCAAGCCGTCGGGGTTATGGTCGGATCAATGCCCGCCACCGGGGGCAAAGAAGTCATCTGATGCCAGTCCACTTTTAACCAGCTGATCTGTTACCTGGGCCTTGAGCCGGATCAGTCCATCGTTATCTGCTGCCTCGCAGCGCGCAACGATGGCTGGCTGGGTATTGGAGGCACGCAGCAACCACCAGCCATCCACAGTACTGACACGTACGCCATCAATGCCGCTAACCTCTGCACCAGCCTCGGCAAGGCGCGCACGCACTTCTTCGATCAGGGCAAATTTGCGATCATCAGGACAATCAATCCTGGTTTCCGGTGTATTGACTGCAACCGGCATGGCTTCGCGCCATTGCGCAAGACTTTTACCGCTTTGGACCAGAATACGGTACAGACGAACCGCCGCGTACGTTGCGTCATCATAGCCATAATAGCGCTCAGCAAAGAAGATATGGCCGCTCATTTCGCCTGCAATCGGGGCTTTTGCCTCGATCATTTTGGTCTTGATCAACGAGTGACCGGTCTTCCACATAATGGCATTGCCACCAAGGCGGGTAACCTCGTCAAACAGGGTCTGGCTTGCCTTGACATCGGCAATAATCGACGCGCCTGGCTGCCGTTCAAGGACATCAGCGGCATAGATTTGAAGCAACTGATCCCCCCAAAGGACATTGCCCTTGCCATCAATCACACCAATACGGTCGCCATCACCATCAAAGGCAACCCCCCAATCGGCATTATGCTTGGCCACGGCGGCCTTGAGATCAACCAGATTGGCTTCAACCGTCGGATCAGGATGGTGGTTGGGGAAAGTGCCATCAATGTCGTCAAACAACAAATGATGCGTTCCCGGAAGTTGGGCTGTCAGCTTGCGAACAACATCACCGGCGGCACCATTGCCACAATCCCAGACGATGGTCATCGGATCGGGAACGTCACAATCAAGTTCCGCCAGAAGACGGGCAACAAACCGGTCCTCGACATCAATTTCGGTTGCGGTTCCCTGCCCGGTCTCGAAATCCCCGGCAGCGGCAATTTTACCCAGTTCCTGAATGGCGGCACCAAAAACAGACTTGCCGGCATTGAGCATCTTGAACCCGTTATAGTTTGACGGGTTATGCGATCCGGTAACCATGATACCTGCATCGGTTTTTTCGTCATAAACCGTGAAGTAAAGCATCGGGGTCGGGCCGCGGCCGACAAGCACGACATCACAGCCGGTCGAAAGAATGCCGTCTGCCAGCGCCGAAGCAAGTTCGGGCGAGCTCAGACGCCCGTCACGCCCCAAAGCGACGCGCTTGCCTCCTGACCGACGCACCATGGTCCCGAACGCCTTGCCCAATGCATTGGCATCTGCGGCATGAAGGGTATCCCCGACAACCCCGCGTACGTCGTATTCACGCAATACCGAACTGTCAAACTTGTGTGCTGCGGAATTCGTCATAGCCTGGGTCAGCCTCCAATAGTTGCACGTCCGACGCAGGAATAGCTAAAACCGTTTTCAGCCATTTCGGTCGGGTCATAAACATTACGCAGATCAACCACGGTCGGGTGAACCAGCGCATCCTTGATACGATCAAGGTCCATGCCGCGGAATTCGTTCCATTCGGTCAGAACGACCATGGCATCAGCACCGGAAATCGCGTCATACGCGCCATCGCAATATTCGATGCCATCAAGAAGCTTTTTGGCCTCGCCCATGGCTTCGGGATCGAATGCCTTGATCTTTGCACCCGCTGCAATCAGGGCCGGAACGATATCTAAGCTCGGTGCATCGCGCATGTCATCGGTGTTTGGCTTGAATGCCAGACCGAGGATACCGATGGTCTTACCAGCCACAGAACCACCACAGGCAGAAATCACACGATCAGCCATGGCTTTCTTGCGTTTGGCATTCACGTCAACAACCGTCTCGATGATGCGAAGCGGGCTGCCATGTTCCTGTGCGGTACGCACCAGTGCAAGCGTGTCCTTCGGGAAGCACGATCCGCCATAGCCCGGACCGGGATGCAGGAATTTTTTGCCTATACGGCCATCAAGACCAATGCCGCGGGCAACGTCATGCACGTCTGCACCGACCTTCTCACAGAGATCGGCGATCTCGTTGATGAAGGTAATCTTGGCAGCAAGGAATGTATTAGCCGCATATTTGATCATTTCCGAGGTTTCACGCGTGGTGAAGACAATCGGTGTTTCAATCAGATAAAGCGGACGATACAGATCAGACATGACTTCGCGGGCACGCTCGTCGCTCGTACCGATAACGACACGATCCGGGCGCATGAAATCGCCAATCGCCGATCCTTCTCGCAGGAATTCCGGGTTGGAAACCACTGCAAATTCGGCATCCGGACGCTTTTCACGAATAATGCGCTCAACTTCACGACCGGTTCCGACCGGAACCGTCGATTTGGTCACAATGACTGTAAAACCTTCCATTGCTTCTGCGATTTCTTCGGCAGCAGCATAGACATAGCTGAGATCCGCATGACCGTCGCCACGACGGGTCGGCGTTCCAACCGCGATAAACACTGCATCTGCGCCACTGACACCTTCTTTGAGGTCCGTGGTAAATGTCAGACGACCTGCATTGACATTGTTCTCTACCAGAACATCTAAGCCTGGCTCGTAGATTGGCATGATTCCGCCTTCAAGACGGGCGATTTTTTCCACATCCTTGTCGACACAAATCACGTCTGTGCCAAACTCAGAAAAACAGGCTCCGGAGACGAGTCCAACATATCCGGTCCCAATCATTGCTACACGCATGGAAGTTTAATCCTAGTAAGAGGGTGCTGACCAAAACAGATCATCGAACCATTTCGGTCAGCTATCGTTGAAATCAAATGATTATTCTGCTGCTTCGCCTTCGGCGAATTCGTGAATGAGCTGGCGGACATCGTCCTGCATATCTTCGCGCGCCAGGGCAAATGCCATTGTCGCCCGAAGAAAACCGATCTTGTTGCCGCAATCAAAACGGCGACCTTCAAACCGATACCCATAGAATGGAACTTTGCCGATCATGGCAGCCAGTGCATCGGTCAGCTGAATTTCGTTACCCGCACCACGCGGAATATTTTCGAGAGTTTCGAAGATGCCCGGATCCAGAATATATCGGCCAATCGCCGACAGCGTTGAGGGTGCTTCTTCGGGTTTTGGCTTTTCCACCATCCCGCACGCACTGACCAGACGGCCATTGGTGCCTTCGACTTCAAGAACGCCATAGCGCTGGGTTTCTTCACGCGGAACATCCATGACGGCAACCATGTTACCGCCTGTGCGACCATAACTTTCGACCATCTGCTTCATGCAAGGTGTCTTTGCCTGAATAAGATCATCGGCCAGAAGAACCACAAACGGCTCATCCCCGACCAACGATTTGGCACACAAAACAGCATGACCAAGGCCAAGCGGATTGCCCTGACGGGTATAGGTCACACGACCATTTTCCGGGATCATTGCAAGGGCCGTCTCAAGCGCGTCGGTTTTTCCGCGTTCGGTCAGGATCGCTTCAAGTTCGGCAGAGCGATCAAAATGATCTTCAATGGCAGTTTTGCCACGGCCGGTTACGAAAATGAATTCTTCAATCCCCGCAGCGATGGCCTCTTCGACAGCGTATTGGATAAGGGGCTTATCAACAACCGGAAGCATTTCCTTGGGCATTGCCTTGGTTGCTGGCAAAAAGCGTGTCCCCATACCTGCAACCGGAAATACAGCCTTCTTGATTTTTCTCGACATTCAAACACTTCCCTTTTCAACCGCTGCACGCCCAGTCTGATCGAAAGTACGGCATGTATGCTTCTGCCACATTTCCGGAACTCCGATCAAGCGAGCGTAAGAATTATTCACGCTAATCTTTACATAGCCGTAACAAAAGGCTGCGCGCGGTGTTGAGTTTTGCGGCCAGATAATCTGATCCACCATGATCGGGGTGCACCGCCTTGATCTGGATCTTGTAAGCACGATTAATCTCTTCGCGTGATGCATTCGCATCCACACCAAGGATTTTTCGCGCTTCCTCCGCACTCATGTCAGCCGCGCTTTTGCTCCTGCTATTGCCATGGTTCCTATCGCCATTGTTGCGGTCGTTTCCTCCGGAATGTGCATCCTGACTGCCAGTATCGTTGCGGGACCATTCCTGCCATCCCCTACAGTCGGGACGACGTTCAAGATAAGCCTCAAGAACCGTCTGGCTTTGGTCGGTTGCGTAACAACAGTCAACAAAAAGCAACTGCAGGTCGTCAACCCCCAAGCTGTCCAAATCTGCACCGGCATAGGTTCCGCTTATGACAGAGCCCTTCATTTGTCCGGTTTCAAGATCAAGCAGCATATGCAGAATTTCCGTTCGAATTTCCGATGTCCTGCCAGAACCGGCAGAACCATTTGAACTCCCCCCCATGTTGCCCGGCCGGGCACGACGGCGGGAATAGGCAAACACCCGTCGAAACAATGGCCATAAATAACCAAGCTTCATCATCCGAACTAAAAATGGCGATGTTACGGCCAAAGCCGCCGACATTGCGGCAATTTTGCCAGTCAAAAGAAGCCACAACGCCAACAGGATCAGAAGGCCGACAATAAGGAACAATCCGACTTTTCGGACATCCTTCGGTTCAGCCTCGCTCATCCAGCGGATGAAAAAGCCCACACCAACAAAAAGCGCAATCCCGATCAGAACCCACTGCATTACCGGGGCTTTCGCAATTGATGACCAAGACGCAAAACTTCTTGCGATCCGGTTTTCTGTTGATAAACGGAAAGACCGTTATCCCCACCAACCGCATAACTCGCCACCGCGCCGAGCAAATCCCGAAGTCTGGATGCGGAACTCGCATCAAATTGCATGAATGCGCCGCCAGTTATGCGTGCAATCTCGCCAAAGGCAAAGCTGGCATCCCTGTCATAGCCCTCCTGAAACATGAAGGCCTTAACACCTTTGAGTGCAAGGTTTCCTGCAATCGGCGCCAAATGATCGGGGTTCTCTTCAATGCAATCACCAACATAAATCAGTGCATCAATTTTTTTGCTGCTGGCTTCTCGTTCGACATGCGCCAGCACACGCTCGATCTGAGTATGCCCGGCATGGCAACTGACCTTGGAGATATAATCGCGGAGCGCCTTGGCATTGCGGCACCAACCGCTTGCCTTGCACTCGGACAGCCCGCGAAAAAACACAAGCTGGATATCAAGCGCACCTATTCCGTCAACCGCATCAAACATCTCGGCCTGAATTTCGGCCGCCCGGTCCCAGCTTGGCTGGCGACTGGCTGTCGCGTCCATTGCAAAGACCAGTCGCCCCATTGCCGGACCAGATGTCGGCGCACGCACAGAAAGACCACGCGCACGATGCAGGAAGTCATCGACTTCCTGTCTGCTCGATGTATCCGAGATGATGTCTTTGCGTCCCAAGAAAACCTGCCTGCTTCATATACTGTGTGAGCACGAATAGCGCCCCTTAAGATATAGGCTGCAGGCAATCAGATCGGCAACTCTTCACCTTCGGCCGGTTTGAACCCGATCACTTCAAGCAGGGATCGAACTTCCTGACGGGCAGCCATGTGGGACATGCTCATCGGAATGCCGACCCCTTTTTCACGCAAGTCAAGAAGGGTCAGACCTTTGAGGAAAAGTTCGCGATAAATGACACGTTCGCCAAAGCCCGGCGCAGAACGGAAACGGATACGCTCGCCCAGTTTTTCAACGATTTCAGCGATGTCGCGCTTGTTGCGGGCATCAAGATGCGACAGGCGGTTGCGCATGACAATCCAGTCAATTGTGCCGCCATCGATGGCGGCACGGCGTTTGCGCGCATCCCAGACCATTTCGGCATAAATACTCGGCCCCTTGATCGCAAGGCTGTCAGGATCAATCCGCGCAAGCATATCAAGATCAATGAAGCTGTCATTGATCGGCGTAATAAGCGTATCGGCACAGGCATGGGCAAGGCGCGACAGATAATTGTCACTCCCCGGACAATCCATCACCACGAAATCGCACGCCAGCACCATCTCACCCAGCGCAGTCGTGAAGCGTTCGCGCTCGTCAAGCTTGGCCTCGTTGGCATCGGGAAGTTCACTGCGATAGATCGGACGATGATCGGGCACAGGAAGTTGAAGACGTTTTTTCTCGTTGAATGCTTGCCGGTTCTCGACATAACGGGTCAAAGTTCCCTGCCGCGCATCGATATCAAGCGATCCGACCCGAAATCCCATCTTCATCAGGGAAACAATCAGATGCATCGCCGTTGTCGATTTGCCTGATCCCCCCTTCTCGTTACCGATCACGATCACATGGGCGCGTTTGGACGACGGCTGTTTTTCCGTCGCGGTCTGCTGGCCTGCGCTGTCCCCGTTTGCGCTGGTCTCGTCCACCGTCATGAATGTCTGCTCCGTTATTCAGGCTTATTGGTTGTGTCCCCATGACCAATCTCCCCCAATGAGCCACTTTACCAGTAAAAATCAAGGTAAAAGAAACCCATCTGACTGAAGTCGTGTGACTGATCACTAGCCAATCTATGAGCACAAAGGTAAAGATAAGGGTAGCGCAGCACCAAAATGCGCATGAAAACAAGATGAAAGGACGCAATGTGAGGTATCGGGCGGCGGCGGTTGGCGGCATATTGGCCAGTTTGATGATGATGGCCACATCTACGGCCTTTGCACAGCAAGCAGCCGGGTTTGAACAGATTCCCGACGATCAGAGCCCCGTCTCATATACAACCCGCATTGATGGCCAGCGCGCGTTCCTGCGTCAATATCGCGATAACAGCACAGTCTTTGTCGCCCGTTGGTTTGCGCCGCGCACTGAAAAGGAACCACAGAACACAGCAAGCGACCTGTATCTTGAAGCCGTCTATACGACGTCCGCTCCGGGTTTTCGGTTTAGTACCGCGATGGCCCCCGAAAATTTGCTTGAGATGTTCCAAAGCTTGAAAGACCGCACCAGCATTAATGGTCAGGGATTTGTACAGGATACCCGCTTCGGCCCTGTTGCCCTTACCCCGTTTGTTCGTCAGGGTTCCCAATGTATTGCCTTTGTCGGGCAATGGAACCCTCAAACACAAACACAGCGCGGCAGCCGAATTCTTGGCTATTACTGCACTCCCGCACTACTACAAGCGCAAACGGGTGCAGTATCCCCGCAAAACAGTCTTCCCGTGATTGATGCCCAGGAATTTGCCGCTGCCTTCTTCAGTCGCCTGGCAATTAAGCTGCCGGAAAACTCACCGGTCACGGCAGAGGTTGCCGCAACCGTGGATACACCCGTGTCAACAGATTCCGTTGCCCCGGCACCGGCTGATGGCATTGCAATCACCACCAACTGGCAGGGTGTACGTGGCACCGGTAAACTGCATTTTGATCAGCCATCTGGCGAAGGCACCATGATCCTTGATGACGACCAACGCCATTGCGAGGGTATCTGGCGCCACGAAGGCGGTGCATATCAAAGTGGCACATTGCCCTTTGGCAGCTGGTATGTGTACTGCAATGACAGCAGCTTTGCCCGCGGTCACTATACCAGCGAAACGACTGCAACCGTTACAGGTGACGGACAGGACAATCAGGGACAGGCAGTCTATTTCCGCCAGGCCAACTGATCCCGAACGACCGAAAACCCAACTCATTTTGCCCCAAAGAATCAAACGAATATGACCGCAGATATCCAGACCATTGTAATTGGCGCAGGCGTTGTCGGACTTGCATGCGCACGTTCGCTTTCCCGAACCGGCCGAGAAGTTCTGATCATTGAACAACATGATGCGATCGGCACCGAAACCAGCGCACGCAATAGCGAAGTCATCCATGCCGGTATCTACTACCCGAAGGGCAGCCTGAAAGCCAAATTGTGCGTTTCCGGTCGCGAAATGCTGTATCGCTATTGTGCCGAAAACGGCATCAGCCACAGACGCACCGGCAAACTGATCGTTGCAACAGCACAGGATCAAATCGAAGCTCTTCATGGCATCGAAAGCAAGGCACGTGAAAACGGGGTGACCGATCTTGTGTGGCTAAGCCAGCAAGAAGCACTGGAACGTGAACCGGCACTGAACTGTGTTGGCGCATTGCACAGCCCGTCGACCGGCATAGTCGATTCTCACCAGTTGATGGTGACCTTGCTGGGCGAGGCCGAGAATAATGGCGCGACACTGGCCCTTAACACCAAGGTCGTCTCGGTCGATCACGCAAACGGTCTCTACACACTCACCACCCGCGACGCCGATGGCGAGGAAATGAGCCTGACCTGCGCAGAACTTGTCGTCGCAGGCGGTCTTCACAGCCAGACCCTTGGCCGGAACTTTGCGGGCTTGCCGCAAGATACCGTCCCGCCACAACACTACGCGCGCGGTTGTTACTTTACCCTGTCGGGCAAGGCACCATTTTCGACCCTGATCTATCCCGCCCCTGAGCAGGCCGGCCTTGGGATTCACCTGACCCTTGATCTGGGGGGACAGGCACGTTTTGGTCCGGACGTAACATGGGTCGACCAGCCCGACTATGACGTCCCGGAGGAACGCCGGGCGGCCTTTGCCCAAGCCATTCGCAAATATTACCCCGACCTCAATGAGGATGCGCTTCAGACCGGCTATGCAGGCGTTCGCCCCAAAATTCAGGCACCGGGAGAAGCCGCACGCGATTTCATGATTGCTGATGAAAAGCTGCACGGTCTTAATGGACTTGTAATGCTCTATGGTATTGAATCACCTGGTCTGACGGCATCCATAGCCATTGGAGAACGCGTTTCAGACCTGATTACGCAACAGGGCAATTTTCAAGCGGCATCTTGATGTCGTTCTCTGAGAACAGCGACGAGTGGAACATGACCAAGTCACGCCGCAACATGACGACACATAGCCAGAACGAGATTGCGACACCCAAACCCGCGCAATCAGTTGGCGGTCTGTCGCGGCGACGTTTCCTTGCGGGCAGCATGCTGGGATTGGGCGGTGCGGTTCTGGCATCCAGCCCGCTTGCCCTTCATGCCCAGCAACTTGAACCCTTTACTCTTGCACCGAACAGTCTGACCACAGGACGCGGTCTTGGCAGCGATAGCAGCAAGCCCAAAGTCGATTTTACCGACAAGATGCGGGAATACGTTATTGCGCTTAGCCGGTGGGCGAAAAGTTATCGCAGCGACTTTTCCATCGTCGCGATGAACGGGTTGGAGTTGACCGAGTATCTGGAAACCACGTTATTTGCTGCTCGCGGCACGGCAGAGCCGGCACGGGATTATCTGCGCGCCCTTGATGGCATCCTGAGCGAAGCCCCGTTTTTCGGCTATGAGAATTACGGCGAGCCAACCAATGGCGAGGAAAGCAAATATATCCTTGGCTATCTCGACCGTCTGAAGCTTGAGGGCCTGAAATATCTGATCGTCGATTACACCAACAAGATCGAGAACATGCAGGCAGCTCGCAAGCAACTTTCCGGGCTTGATGCCATTTACTATGCTGCCCCGCCACCGGGAATGCAGTTATCGACCCTTGCCAAGGTCCCGCGGACGCCAATCGGGTCAAACCCGCACGTGATCGACAATCTGCGTCAGGCAAAGAACTTTGCCATGGTGCTCGACAGTTCTCCTTATGGCACCAAAGACGCCTATATCAATGCGCTGGCCGAAACCAATTACGACACGTTGATCATTGATCCGTTCCACCGCGGCACCATCCCGCTGACCTATGACGATATGAAACGGTTGCGCTACAAGAAGACCGGAACACCCCGGACACTGATGGCCTATATCAATATCGCCACAGCCGAAACCTATCGTTATTACTGGAAAAGCAACTGGCGCACCGGATCACCCGATTTCATCGGTGAAGGCAATTTACTTGCCCGCTGGGGGCAGGAACATCATGTCCATTACTGGACACCGAAATGGCAGAGCCTGATATATGGCAGCGAAGCAAGCTACCTTGGCGGCGTCATGAAACTCGGCTTTGACGGTGTCCTTCTGGGTGGGTTGGATGAACATTCCTGGTGGCTTGATTACTGACCCGGTCAGATCTCCTCACGACCATCACGAATTTATGATCACATGCCCGAGCAACCATATGACTGGTTATTTGACGACCTATCTGTGCTTGGGCACTGTAGCTCATTGATAAAAGACAATCTGCGCTGCAGAAACAGGAGGTCATCTTGTCCGAGCCCATCATTCATTATTTCTTTGTCCAGTCACCCTGGTCATTCTTCGGATTTCGGCGTGTTGTCGAAATTGCCCGCAAACATGGTGTCGATATCATTCATAAACCCTGCCGGGCAGCGGATGTGTGGGAACATGGTGGCGGTGTCCCGCTGGCCAAACGTCCCAAACCCCGTCAGGACTATCGACTGGTCGAACTCAAACGCTGGTCTGAATTCCTGAACATTCCGATTAACCTGCATCCCAAATATTTCCCGGTTGATGAAACACGCGCAGCGCGGACCATCATTGCGGTTCAGGAAGATGGCAAGGATGTATTGCAACTGACCGAAACCCTGATGGGTGATATCTGGTTGCGAGAACGCGACATCGCAGATGCAGCCGTCATACGCGAAGCTCTGATCGCAAACGGACTGTCCGCAGAATACCTTGAAAATGCCGACCTGCCCGAGATCGCCAATATTTACGATGGCAATTCCCAGTCCGCACGTGATCACAACATTTTCGGAGTCCCGACCTATTTTATCGGCAATGAGATGTTCTGGGGCCAGGACCGGCTCGATTTCGTTGACCGGGCACTCGGCTGATCTGCCCCGACAGTACTGAACGGATTGCTTAAAACGAACGGGGCGGGAAAATTTCCCGCCCCGTTCGTTTTGGTCTTTGATCAGATCAATAAACCAGAATTCCTGTTCCCCTAGCCAAGGCGTTTGACGTGATCGACAACAAACCCGTCAGATGACGGATAAGTGTTTTCGATCATGGCAAGGGCCTTATGCTCGTCACTTGCGGCGACTTCATGGGTCTGCACATCTGCCCAGCGATCGTCAAAAATCTCGTGGGAACGATTTTCTTTGACACATTCGCGAACGGCTTGGTTGTGCAGTTCAACTTCGAAAACGGTCTGGCGATGGTCTGTGAATGCAGACATTTCCGCCGATCTCCTTACTTTTTGTCCGGCGGCGCCGCCCAGACGCCGTCGTGTCCTGAACCGGGAATCTCAACCACAAGACACCCAACCTCCAGCTTACGTTTCGCGCCTTAACGAGCCGTAAATTGTCCGGTTAATTTGTATTTCTAGATTAATTGCTCCGGTTTCAAGTGCGAATTTGTCATAGCTGCATCACCGGCAAACGCCGGTCAGCACAAATCACGCCCGGATCGCTATTCTGTGAAATAAATCTTCTGTTTTAAATGCCACACAATACCAAGTTGCTGCTTTTATCGATCCTCGACAGACGCATTAAGAATCATCCTGCCCAGGGTTTTGCAGCATTTTGATCATTTGCGATTATGCTGCAGCGCACAGGTCGCGCAATAATATTACAAAGCTTTTCTGCAGTGATCATAAAATTCCACACTATCGCCCCCACCCCAACCGAAACGTTCTTTTTTAAGCATGTGATGAATTTGAAATTGATCGGACGAGCAATGCATCAAACATAAAAGGATAAGCAGGCATCAGCCTGCATCAGAACAATGATGCTGCCAGGAGGCTGCAAGAGGATGAACGTCTTTTCCGATACCGCATTTGATGGCCATGAACAGGTCGTGTTTGCCAGTGACGAAGCCACTGGTCTGAAAACCATCATCGCCGTCCACAATACCAATCTTGGTCCGTCGCTTGGCGGGTGCCGCATGTGGCCCTATGCCAGCGAACAGGAAGCCATTCATGATGTGCTTCGTCTGTCGCGCGGCATGACCTACAAGTCAGCTCTTGCCAATCTTCCGCTTGGCGGCGGGAAATCCGTGATCATCGGTGATCCGCGCAGTCAGAAGACTCCTGAACTGTTCCGCGCCATGGGCCGCGCTGTCGAACAGGTTGGCGGCCGCTACATCGTCGCCGAAGATGTCGGCACCAGCCCCGAAGACATGGAACAGATTGCAAGCCAGACCAAACATGTTGGCGGGATCAATGATGGCTCGGACCCGGCCCGAACAGGTGACCCGTCCCCCTTCACCGCCTATGGGGTATTTATAGGCCTGAAGGAAGCTGCTCGTTTCAAATACGGCACCGACGACCTTAAGGACCTTCGCGTTGCCGTTCAGGGACTGGGACATGTTGGCTATCATCTGTGCCGGATGCTGTTTGCGGCAGGTGCCAAGCTTATTGTCGCTGATCTCAACAAGAACAGCGTGATGACCGCTGTGAACGAGTTTGGCGCAACTGCGGTGTCTGTGGATGAAATCCTGTCAGTCGATGCCGACATTCTCGCCCCATGTGCGCTTGGCGGGGTGATCAACGACAGAAGTATCGAAAAGCTCCGTGCTGGCATTATTGCCGGTGCGGCCAATAACCAGCTTGAACACGACCGGCATGGCGACATGCTGCGCGAAGCAGGTGTTCTCTATGCGCCAGACTACGTCATCAATGCCGGTGGCGTCGTCGAGGTTCATTATTGCCGCGAAGGCAAACCGGTTGCCGAGACCAACAAGCATATCGAAGGCATCGCTGGCACCGTGCGCGAAATCTTTGATCGCGCCAAACAGCAAAACCTGTCGACCGGCTTTGTCGCCGACCGCCTTGCCGAGGAACGGTTCGGCCTGGTTCGCAAGGCAGCCTGACGGCCACAAAATCCACAAAAACAAAAAGGCGAGGCCCACATGGCTTCGCCTTTTTCATTTAACCGATTGTATGCCGTCAGATCAGAGAGACGGTTATTCTGCCGCGATTGGCGCAACATTTGCGGTCACAGCCGCTGCATCTTCACAATCGCAATTGCCGCAGGTTTTCGACTGAAGCAATTCGGCGCGCATGTGACAGGCACATTTGCCGCATTGAGGTGCACAGCCATGGAAACGGAATACTTCCGCCGGACGCGTGGCACCACCTTCCTCGGCGGCACGACGAACGTCTTTTTCCCTTAACGCATTACAAATGCAGACATACATAGGTGCGATTGCAATCAGTTATTAATTACGTGCACACAGATGTAGGATAAATGCGAATAGTTTTCAAACACTTTTGCAAACACCAGATCAAAAAAAATCCCCTGCAGGTTTGGATTTCTGCAGGGAATTTTGGGAAAGCTGTTTACTTACAAGAAGATCAGGCAAGACTTATGTGACTTACAACCTTTGCCACACCTTTGATACGACGCACGATGGATAGCACTTTATTGAGCTCCTCATCGGTCTGTGCTTCGCCCATGATGTAGACAATGTTCTGAACAGACTGCCAACGATAGTTGACCGAACTCACGCCTTTTTCGGCCAATAACAATGCCTTGATCTGACTTTCGATCCAGACATCGGAAACAGATTGGGTCGCCGAATCCGCCGGCACGGCATTCTTGCCATATTCGTCTTCGGCCCGGTGATAGGCGTCAATGGTTTCCTGATCGGCAATCACAAGGTGATCATAAACGGTCTTGATCCGGTTATCCTGTCTGACCAGCGACATGACGTCATAATATTTACCTTTGGAATCAACCAGACCGGTGACCATGACATTCTGTTTCCAGATGTCGACATTCACATCGAGCAAATAGGTATGATCCACTTTGGAAAACTCGCCAAGGATGCCTGACTTGATCTGCGTATCAAGCCACTGATCATTGCCTGTGCGGTCTTCAAGCGGCATTTGAAGCGGCCCGCATGCGGCAAGAGGTGCTGCCAAAACTGCACAGATGGAAAGCGTCTTGAACACACTGCGCAAGCCTCGGTTAACCTTGATCATCAATGTTCTCCTTTTCATGCCCGTCTGGCATGGTTCAAAATATTTGGCGACCGGCAATTATCGCTGCTTCATCAGTGTTTCTGATCAAACGCGCAAAATCCTGATCGGTTCCTGTCTTTATCTATTACAGTGAATTTTGACAAAAAAAAGCCCGACGCAAATGCGCAGCGACGCATCTTACATAAAAGAAAGTGAATGAAAGAAAAATGGACCGGAAATTTCTTTCCGGTCCAAGGTCTGGATATTGCCATCTCGGGGGCTCATCGTCCGGCTTTCCGGACACGCCGTGCTCCTTCGAACTCAATTCTCCTCCATCGACATCAGGGATGCGTTACCCCCTGCGGCCGTGGTGTTGATGGTGATGGTTTTCTCGGTGGCAAAGCGATGCAGGAACGCTTCATCAGGAAGCGCACCGTCATCCTCAGCCCCGCTATCGGAAATCAGCGACAGGATCGCGCCATCACGCTTGGCAAGCAGCTGTTTGAACGATGTGACGCGATCAAGCGGCGCGATACAGGACACACCGGCAATATCGCCATCATACATCGCGCCCAGACCGGTATTGGCACCAACAACCTTCACCAGCCTGGCCGGAAGTCCGGCTTCGTTCGCCAGCGCGGGAATGTCAGCAAACCATTTCAGATCACCGGCAAGGATCACAGAGTTCCCTGCTGCCAATGCCGCACCAAGATGACGGATCACACGGGTCGGCTCGGCATCCTTATCGACCTGCACCAGATAGACACCCCGTCCCAGACAATAAAGATCGTTGGTTTCACCAGTCGGCCCGGGCATCCGTTTGGGGGCAACAAATCCGTTTTCCGACAGGGCTGCAAAGCTGGCCACATGGTTTGCACCTGCCACCAGTTCATCCTTGCCAGACCCATTGAGCTTTGCCGCAAGCGTTTCAAGAATGCGGACGCGTTCATTGCCATCAACCGCCTGCCACTCTTCCTGCGCAGACAGCATCGCGGCATATTCGGCGGTCGGTATCACATCCTTGACGATGATCGGCGCACGATCCTCAAGCACGGCATCATGAGCCGCACCATTTGCAACAGCAATCGGCTTGGCAAAGCGTTCGACATAGTGCGGCCCACCGGCTTTCGGACCGGTACCCGACTTGCCCTGACCACCGAACGGCTGAACACCGACAACGGCTCCGATCATGTTACGGTTCACATAGCAGTTGCCGACACGCAGCTTCTGCGAAATCTGGCGAACCGTGCCGTCGATACGCGAATGAATCCCCATCGTCAGGCCGTAGCCAGATGCATTGATCTGATCAAGAATCTTGTCGAGATCACGGGCCTTGTAGCGAACCACATGCACGACCGGACCAAACACTTCGCGTTCAAGAACGTCAATCGACGGAATCTCAAAGCAATGCGGGGCAAAGAAAGTACCGTCCTTGCATTCCGGCAGAACGTCACAGGCATGAAGCAGCTTGGCTTCTTTCTTCATCCGCTCTGCATGTGCTTCAAGCGTCTTGCGCGATTTTTCGTCAATGACCGGCCCAACATCGATATCAAGGAATTTCGGATCACCAACGCGCAGTTCCTTCATCGCACCGACCAGCATGTGGCACAGCTTGTCTGCGATATCTTCCTGAACAAACAGGACACGCAGGGCCGAGCAACGCTGACCAGCGGACTGGAAGCCGGAAATGATCGCATCCTGAACGACCTGCTCGGGAAGCGCGGTCGAGTCAACGATCATGGCATTCTGCCCACCGGTCTCCGCAATCAACGGCAAGGGCACACCCGGACGCTTCGCAAGCGCCTGATTGATGACCTGTGCGGTCTCGGTCGAACCGGTAAAGGCCACACCGGCAATCCGCGGATCATTGATCAGCTGATTACCAATCACCCGACCCGGTCCGGGAACCAGATTGAACGCAGCACCGGGCACACCGGCTTCAAGGATCAGTTCTGCGGCACGGGCCGCAACCAGCGAAGTCTGCTCTGCCGGCTTGGCAATGACAGCATTGCCTGCTGCCAGCGCGGCAGTCACCTGACCAAGGAAGATCGCAAGCGGGAAGTTCCACGGGCTGATACAGACAATCACACCACGGCCTTCAAGTGCTGTTCCCTCGCGGAAGGTTTCCTCGGCACGGTTTGCATAGTAACGGCAGAAATCAACGGCCTCGCGAACTTCGGCAACACCATCGGAATAAAGTTTGCCTGCTTCGCGCTGACACAGCGCGATGAACTCGTCCATATTCGCTTCAAGCAGATCGCCCAAACGACGCAGAGCTGCAGCACGATCAGTAGCCGGTGTTTTGTTCCAGATGCCATAGCCTTTGACAGCGGCAACAACTGCTGCTTCCACGTCATCACTGGTGGCCTGCACCAGATTACCGACCTTCTCAGCCAGTTTTGCCGGATTCACGACATCAACCGGGGTTCCGGAAACCAGTTTGCCGTCGATCAGCGGGGCCGCGTTCCAGGTCTTGCCCTGAATTTCGGCAAGCTTGGCATTAAGCGGCAGCAACATATTGGTATCGGTCAGGTCAATACCGCGCGAATTGACGCGCCCTGCACCATAAAGATCGACCGGTGCCGGGATCTTTGGGTGGCCCTTACGCGGAAGTGCCGCCATCTTTTCAATCGGATCGGCGATCATTTCCTCGATCGGCAGCTGTTCGTCCTGAATACGGTTCACGAAGCTGGTATTCGCACCGTTTTCGAGAAGACGACGCACCAGATAAGCCAGAAGGTCTTCATGTGTGCCGACGGGTGCATAAACGCGACACGGAACATTTTCGCCAGCCTTGTCGACGATCTGCTCATAAAGGGCCTCGCCCATACCGTGCAAACGCTGGAATTCAAAGGTACGGTCATTGCCCGCCATTTCAAGGATGGAGGCAACCGTATGCGCATTGTGGCTTGCGAACTGGCAATAGAATGCATCGCGACGTGACAGCATCAGTTTGGCGCATGCCAGATAGGAAACGTCGGTTGATGCCTTGCGCGTGAAGCACGGATAGCCTTCAAAACCGTTTTCCTGACTGAATTTGACTTCGGTATCCCAATAGGCCCCCTTCACAAGGCGCACCATCATTTTGCGACCGACCTTGGTCGACAGGTCTGCCAGCCATTCCAGCACATAATATGCACGTTTCTGATAGGCCTGAACCGCCAGACCATAACCTTCCCAGCCATCAAGTTCAGGGTCGGCAAAGACCGCACCAATCACATCAAGTGACAGGTCAAGACGGTTGGCTTCCTCGGCATCGACGGTGAAACCGATGTCATATTTCTTGGCAAGCAGTGCGAGCTGTTTCAGACGCGGCGTCAGTTCATTCATGACGCGGTCATAATTGGCGAAATCATAACGCGGATGGATCGCCGACAGCTTGACCGAGATCCCCGGGCTGTTGATCGGACCACGACCATTGGCGACACGGCCAATATCGTTGATTGCATCTTCATAGGCCTTGTAATACCGATCTGCGTCTTCCATCGTGCGGGCTGCTTCGCCCAGCATGTCGTAGGAATAGCGATAGCCCTTTTCCTCGTTCGCCTTGGCACGAACGGCGGCCTCGTCAATGGTGCGGCCCATAACGAACTGGCGCCCCATGATGCGCATGGCATGGTTGAATGCCTTGCGAATGACCGGCTCGCCCGACCGCGCAATCATGCGTTTCAGCAAACGGCCCGGATCGGCCTTTTCCGCCTTGCCAAACTTGATGACCTTACCGGTCAGCATCAGCCCCCAGGTCGAGGCATTCACAAAGAAGCTGTCTGAATGTCCCAGATGGCTCTGCCAGTTTGCGTCGAACAGCTTGTCCTGAATAAGCTTGTCAGCCGTCACCGCATCGGGCACGCGCAGCAGCGCCTCGGCCAGACACATCAGAATGACGCCTTCCTTGCTTGAAAGCTCGTATTCGTGCAGCAGCGCATCAATGCCGCTTTTGCCGTTATCGGCCTTACGGACATTGGCAACCAGCTGATAGGCCTTGGCCTGCACACGTGCAGTCTGTTCGGGGCTCAGACGCGCCTTTTCGATAAGGCGCTCGACCGCGGCTTCTTCGTCGGCACGATAGGCATCACGGATCTGGCTACGGATGGCATTCGGTTGGGGCAATTCAGTGCGGAACATCTAGTTCGACCTCTCCCTGCAGTATTGACTTTCACGGGCTCCGTCACAGGACAAAGTGCTGTTTTCAGAGCCTGATGGCACCTCTATGACGACAGACATTATTATTTCACCCAAAAAATGTGCTGCCAATTTTCGGTAAAATACGATATATCATCCAAACAATTCGACTTTAAGCAGTCACAAACACTGGTTAGTTTATTATTATGCAGAAGAACCAAAAGAACCTCGACAAGATCGACAAGCAGATCCTGCGGGAACTCCAGAACGACGGACGCATGTCCAATGTGGAGCTGTCGCGCCGGGTCAATCTCAGCCCGACGCCCTGCCTTGAACGTGTACGTCGCCTCGAACAGCACGGCTTTATTACCGGCTATATGGCGACCCTTGATCCGCGCAAGCTTAACCAGTCTCTGGTCGTCTTTGTCGAAATCACCCTGGATCGCACCACCCCGGACGTTTTTGACGTATTTGCCGCCGCCATTCGCAAGCTGCCGGAAATCGAAGAATGTCATATGGTTGCTGGCGGCTTCGATTACCTCGCCAAACTGCGAGTTGAAGACATGTATGCCTATCGCGAGTTTCTTGAACGCCTGTCATCTGTGCAGGGTGTGAGCCAGACTCATACATATGTCGTCATGGAAGAAGTAAAAGTCCGTCCGGGCATCACGATCCCCTGATCGACTGTTTTTTGGTTGCTTTGCAATAGCTTAATGCGCACAATCCGTGAAATTCAAACAGGATGAAAACCTGTTAGGATCGGCTATTGCCCAAAAGAAACCAAACAAGGTAGGCGCAGGAAAATGTCAGAAGTCAGTTTCTATTTCGATTTTTCTTCACCCTACGGTTATCTCGCTGCCGAGCGAATGGAAGAATTCGAATCGCGTGTCGGGGTTACGGTCATCTGGCGTCCCTTCATGATTGGTGCTGCCTTCAAACAGACAGGACAAAGCCCGCTGCTTAGCCAGCCGATTCGTGGCAAATATTTCCGCCACGACATGGAACGATGTGCGCGCCTGCAAGGTACTCCCTTCAATATCCCCGACAACTTCCCCTATTCGGCACTTGTTCCAACACGAGCATTCTACTGGCTTGAGTCGCGGTCCCCGGCCCTTGCCCGGCGCTTTGCCAAGGACATCTATCGCGGCTATTTTGCCGACGGGCTTGATATGGCAAACCCGGAAAACGTTTTTGCAGCGGCCACACGTCATTCGATCAATCCCGGTGAAATGCGTCTGGCCGTTGAGTCGCAACGCTGGAAAGACCGCACCCGCGAGGTCACCGACGAGGCCATTGCCCTTGGCGCATTCGGATCCCCCTTCTTCTTTTACGAGGACGAACCGTTTTTCGGGAATGATCGCCTTGATCAACTCGAACAGTGGATTTCACTGCGCCGAAGCACAGCAAACAGCCTGCCTGGCTAACCAGCCGTGATCTTTGCATATTGACCTTTCCAGATGCCGGATTTGACAAAAACCGGCTGAATATTGATGCGAACAGATACGCTTTCGCACGGAACAGGTAGCGCCAGAGAGCATATAAAACCGCAGAATACTGCGCATAAATCGTGATCACGCCTCATATATACAAATCCGGTACTGAAATACCGATTTAATATTGACGTTTACGTAAACTTCACCCATAACAACAGCCATAAACACCACTCACTCGGGCGACCGATTGCCCATAACAAACGGTGCAGACGGACAATGACGGTACTGAAATCTGCGGTGAATTCCCGTTCCGAAGAATTCCGCAACAATGCCGAACACATGGAAAAACTGGTTGCTGATCTTCGTGAACAGATCGCGACGGTAAAGCTGGGCGGCGGCGAACGCGCCCGCGAGCGTCACACAAGCCGCGGCAAGCTGCTGCCACGCGAACGTATTCGCCAGCTTCTTGATATCGGATCGCCGTTTCTCGAACTCTCCCAGCTTGCAGCATATGGCATGTATGGGGATGAGGAAGTCCCGGCAGCTGGCATTATCACCGGCATTGGGCGGGTTTCCGGCATCGAATGCGTGATTGTTGCCAATGATGCGACGGTCAAGGGTGGTTCCTACTACCCGATGACGGTTAAAAAGCATCTTCGCGCTCAGGAAATCGCGCTTGAGAACAATCTGCCCTGCATCTATCTGGTTGATAGTGGCGGTGCCAACCTGCCGCGTCAGGATGACGTATTTCCTGATCGCGATCATTTCGGGCGCATCTTCTTTAATCAGGCAACCATGTCGTCGAAGGGCATCCCGCAGATCGCGGTTGTTATGGGGTCTTGTACCGCGGGCGGTGCCTATGTCCCGGCCATGTCGGATGAAAGCATCATCGTGCGCAAGCAGGGCACCATCTTCCTGGGTGGTCCGCCGCTGGTAAAGGCTGCAACCGGTGAAGTTGTTTCGGCCGAAGACCTTGGTGGTGCGGATGTGCATTGCAAAACGTCCGGTGTCACCGATCATTACGCACAGGATGACAATCACGCGCTTTCGATTGCGCGCGATATCGTCAAGAACCTGAACTGGACCAAGAACCCCGGCCTGACTTTGACCGAGCCCCGTGCGCCCTCCTATGACCCGCGCGAGATTTATGGCGTGGTACCAACCGACACCAAGAAACCCTATGACGTGCGCGAAATCATTGCCCGCATCGTTGATGGCTCGGACTTTGATGAATTCAAGGCCCAATATGGCACCACCCTTGTCACCGGTTTTGCCCGTATCTTTGGCTATCCGGTCGGGATCATTGCCAATAATGGCATCCTGTTTTCCGAAAGCGCGCTTAAGGGTGCGCATTTCATCGAACTTTGCGCCCAGCGCGGCATTCCCCTGGTGTTTCTGCAAAATATTACCGGCTTCATGATTGGCCGCAAATATGAAAGCGGCGGAATTGCCAAGGATGGCGCAAAGCTTGTCACCGCTGTTGCCACCGCCAATGTGCCAAAATTCACCGTTCTGATCGGCGGATCATTTGGTGCTGGCAACTATGGTATGTGTGGTCGTGCCTATAGCCCGCGCTTCCTGTGGATGTGGCCAAATGCCCGAATCTCTGTGATGGGCGGCGAACAGGCCGCAAATGTTCTGACCCAAATTCGTGCCGATGCCGCCGAGAAACGCGGGGAAACCTGGCCCCAGGCCGAACAGGAAGCATTCAAGGCCCCGATCCGCGATCAGTATGAAGAACAAGGCCATCCCTATTACGCCTCTGCCCGCTTGTGGGATGATGGCGTGATTGATCCGGCTGATACCCGCATGGTTCTTGGCCTTGGCCTGTCGGCAGCACTGAACAAACCGGTCGAAGAAACCCGGTTTGGCGTGTTCAGAATGTGAGGCCGTCATGACCAATGTAAACACCAATAACATTTCTGATGCCGCCATCTGCGAAATTGCGGAAAACGGCGTTGCCACCATCACGCTCAACCGTCCTGACATTCATAACGCCTTTGACGATGTTCTGATTGCCGACCTGACAGCAAAGATCGAAACCCTTGATGCCGATCCGCTGGTACGCGCGATCATCCTGACCGGAGCAGGCAAAAGCTTCTCTGCCGGGGCCGATCTGAACTGGATGAAACGCATGGCCGGTTACAGCCATGCTGAAAACCTTGCTGATTCACGCGCCCTTGCAAAACTGATGAAGGTTTTGAACTTCGCATCAAAACCGACCATCGCACTGGTCAACGGGGCTGCCTTTGGCGGCGGGGTTGGGTTGGCTGCGTGCTGTGACATCGTGATTGCATCGGATCGTGCAAGTTTCTGCCTGTCTGAAGTCAAGCTTGGCCTGATCCCGGCTGTCATTTCGCCCTATGTGGTCGAAGCCATCGGGGTTAATCAGGCACGCCGTTATTTCCTGACCGCCGAACGGTTTAACGCCGAAACCGCCAAACAGATCGGACTGGTTCACGAAATCGTTTCCGGCGATGAATTGGCTGCACGCGGCGATGACATGGCAAATATTCTGCTGGCCAACGGTCCGGCTGCCATGCATGCCGCCAAAGACCTGATCTATGCGGTTGCCAACAAACCGATTTCGGACGCCGTCATTGACGATACCGCGCACCGCATTGCCGATCAGCGTGCAAGCGATGAAGGCCGCGAAGGCGTTGGTGCCTTTCTGGAAAAACGTCCCGCGAACTGGAGCAAGAAATAATGCCCCGTAAACTATTGATCGCCAACCGCGGTGAAATTGCATGCCGCGTGATCAAGACAGCCCGTCGCATGGGCATTGCGACTGTTGCTGTTTATTCCGATGCGGATACCGATGCGCTCCATGTCAAACATGCGGACGAGGCCTATCACATCGGTGCTCCGGCCCCCAAGGACAGCTATCTGCGCACCGACCGTCTGCTTGAAGTCATTGCGCAATCCGGGGCTGATGCGGTTCATCCCGGTTATGGTTTTCTTTCGGAAAATGCCGGTTTCGCTGATGCGCTTGAAAAGGCAGGCTGCGTTTTTGTTGGTCCGCCAGCCAGTGCCATTCGCGCCATGGGGTCAAAATCCGAAGCCAAGAAAATCATGGGCAAGGCCGGTGTGCCACTGGTCCCCGGTTATCACGGTGAAGATCAGGACCCTGACCTTTTGGCCGCAGAGGCCGATAAAATCGGCTATCCGGTTCTGATCAAGGCATCGGCCGGTGGTGGTGGCAAAGGCATGCGTGCTGTTGAAAAGGCGTCTGATTTCAAGGATGCCCTGATCAGCTGCAAACGTGAAGCTGCCAGCAGCTTTGGTGATGACCATTGCCTGATTGAAAAGCTGATCGTCAAACCTCGCCATGTCGAAATTCAGGTCTTTGCCGACAGTCATGGCAACGCGGTCTATCTTTTTGAACGTGACTGTTCGCTTCAGCGTCGCCATCAAAAGGTGATCGAAGAAGCCCCTGCCCCCGGAATGACCGAAGAATTGCGCGCCCAGATGGGTCAGGCCGCCGTCGATGCAGCGAAGGCCATTGGCTATCAAGGCGCTGGCACGGTTGAGTTCCTTCTGGATGCGTCGGGCAGTTTCTATTTCATGGAAATGAATACCCGTCTTCAGGTCGAACATCCGGTGACCGAAAAAATCACCGGCGAGGATCTTGTGGAATGGCAGTTGCGTGTGGCTGACGGTGAAAAACTGCCCAAGGCACAGGAAGAACTGTCGATCAACGGGCATTCCTTTGAAGTCCGCATTTATGCCGAAGATCCGCAGAATGATTTCCTGCCCGCCACCGGCAAGCTTGTTCATATGCGCATGCCGCGCGAAACCGAACATGTTCGCGTTGATACCGGCGTCTATGAAGGCGGCGAGGTATCAATCCATTATGACCCGATGATCGCCAAGCTGATCACCTGGGATGTGGATCGCAAATCGGCCCTGCGTCGTATGGCATCCGCCCTTGATGATGTGCAGATCGTTGGTGTCACCACCAATACCGGTTTCCTTGGCAACATTGCCCGCCATCCGGCCTTTGAGCGCGGTGAAGTCGAAACCGGCTTTATCCCGCATTATCAGGATGACCTGATCCCGGCCCCGGCAACCCCGGATAACGAGGCACTGGCATTTGCCGCCCTTGATATCCTGCTGACCCGCGATGCCGAGGCCGCCCGTCACGCTGCGCAAAGCAACGATCCCTATTCCCCCTGGAACAGCACTGCCGGTTTCCGTCTGAATGACGATAACCACCATGATCTGATCCTGCGCCATGAAGGATCGGATATTGCGGTCAAGGTTCATTACCGCGACCAGGGTTATGTCATCGACATGCCTGACGGAAACGCTGTCATCGCATCTGCCGAACATGACGAAAACGGTGCGATTGTTGCCAAGCTCGATAATGTCCGCAAGCGGGCAACCGTCCTGCGCGATGGCAATCGTATGACAATATTCCGGACCGGTCGTCTTGATCGTCTCGACATCTTTGATCCGCTGGCAGCAGCCGGTGGCAATGAAGGTGCCGGTGGCGGCCTGACCGCCCCGATGCCCGGTAAAATCATCGCCGTGATGGCCGCGACAGGCCAAACCGTGACCGCCGGGGACAAGCTTGTCGTTATGGAAGCCATGAAGATGGAACACACCATTTCCGCCCCTGTTTCGGGCACGGTCAGGGAAGTGTTCTTTGCCGTGGGTGATCAGGTTGACGATGGCGCTGAACTGATCGCGATCGAGGAGGCCGAATAATGGCCGCGATTTCCGATCTTCCCAGCCGGGTCAAAATCGTTGAAGTCGGCCCACGCGATGGGCTTCAGAACGAAAAGACCATGGTCGCGACGGCAACCAAGGTTGAACTGATCAACCGGCTTAATAATGCCGGTTTGTCCGTGATCGAGGCCACCGCCTTTGTCAGCCCGAAATGGGTCCCGCAAATGGCCGATGCACCCGATGTCATGGCACAGATCACCCGCAAGGCCGGTGTGACCTATCCGGTTCTGACCCCAAACCTTAAGGGGCTTGATGCCGCCATAGCCAGCGGCGCGACCGAGGTTGCGGTATTTGGTGCGGCATCAGAAAGCTTCTCGCAAAAGAACATCAACTGTTCGATTGCCGAAAGCCTTGATCGTTTTCGTCCGGTAACCGATGCCGCACGCGAAGCGGGTCTTGCCGTGCGTGGTTATGCATCCTGTGTTTTGGGTTGCCCCTATGAAGGCGAAATTGCGCCTGCAAAGGTCGCCGAGGTTTCAAAGGCCCTTTATGACATGGGTTGCTATGAAATCAGTCTGGGCGACACCATTGGAACCGGCACACCGACCAAGGCACAGGCGATGATTGACGCCGTTGCCAAGCATGTTCCGGTCGAAAAACTCGCTGCGCACTTCCATGATACCTATGGCCAGGCACTCTCCAATTTGCTGGCCGTGCTTCAGATGGGTGTTGCCACCATTGACAGTTCGGTTGCCGGTCTTGGCGGCTGCCCCTATGCCAAGGGGGCGAGTGGCAATGTCGCAACCGAGGACGTCGTCTATATGTTGAACGGCCTTGGCATCGACACCGGCATCGATCTTGAAAAGCTGGCCGAGACAGGAAGCTGGATTTGTGATCAGATAGGAAGATCAAGTGCTTCGAAGGTTAATCTGGCCTTTGCGGCGAAACGATCCACTGCCGGGGAATAATTGATGGGCCCGTCAAATTACAGCTTCCGACGGGCCACCCCAAATGATCTGCCAATGATTGGCCGCTGGTTACACGTCCCGGAAGTTGTCCGCTGGTGGGGCGACCCGGCCGAGCAGATTGAACTGATTTCCGAAGATGTCGAACTGCCTGAAATGGCGACCCTGATTGTGTCATACCGCAATCGGCCATTTGCCTTTGTGCAGCATTACGACGCCCATCAATGGCCACAAGCCCATTTCGATCCCCTGCCCGAAAACACCCGTTGTCTTGATGCCTTTATCGGGGTGCCCGATATGATGGGATGTGGGCATGGTCAGATGTTTTTAAAAACGCTGACAAGGATGCTGTTTGAACGCGGCGCGCCGATGATCGGCATTGACCCGGACCCGGAAAATGAACGCGCCATTCGCTGTTATGAGGCCATCGGCTTTGTTGCCGGACGCGAATATGAAACCGCCAAGGGGCCGTGCCTTTTAATGACACTAGCCCCCTGACGATCCAATTCAAATTGATCAGCAATCCTGATCAGGCCGCGCGAACCGAATTCAGGAATTGTTCGACCTTGGTGCGCAGGATTTCGGATTCCTTTGACAGTTCCCCCGCCGCACCCAGGACCTGTTCGGCAGCCACACCGGTGGATCCGGCGGCTTCGTTCACACTGACGATGTTTGTCGTGACATCTGATGTACCCACCGATGCTTCCTGAACATTGCGGGTGATTTCAAGGGTTGCAGCCCCCTGTTCCTCAACTGCACTGGCGATGGCAGATGAAATTTCGCTAATTTCGGCGATGGTGGTCGAAATCGCTGCGATGGCTGTTACCGCACCCTCTGTTTCATTCTGAATGCCGGTGATCTGCGCAGTTATATCCTCGGTCGCACGTGATGTTGCCGTGGCAAGGTTTTTGACCTCGGCGGCAACAACCGCAAAGCCCTTGCCAGCATCACCCGCACGGGCGGCTTCAATCGTCGCATTCAGCGCCAGCAGGTTTGTCTGTTCGGCAATGTCACTGATCAATCCGACAACATCGCCAATTTTCTGCGCAGCCTCTGCCAGTCCACGGACCTGTGCATTGGTTTTTTCAGCGTCATCAACCGCACGCCCCGCCACCGCGGTCGATTGGCTAACCTGTTGATTGATCTCGGCAATGGAGGCACTAAGTTGTTCGGTCGCACTGGCAACCGTCTGCACATTGGTCGATGCCTGTTCTGCAGCGGCGGCAACGATACCCGACTGTCGGCTGGTTTGTTCCGCCGTGCTGCTCATACCGGTTGCCGTTGCCTGCATTTCAGTAGCAGCCGATGCCAGTGTTTTAAGAACCTCTGAGATATCGGCATCGAACCCGGATGTCAGTTCGCTGATTTTGCGCGCACGTTCTTCGCGCTTACGCGCCGCTTCAACTTCCTGAGCCGCAAGTTCATCGGCCTTGATCATGTTTTCCTTGAAAACCAGCACGGCCCTGGACATCTCGCCGATTTCATCTCCACGATCCTGACAGGGAATGTCAGCTTGCTTATCCCCACCGGCCAGGTCATTCATGGTCGCCGTGATCAGGCGGATTGGCTTTGATATTCCAGCTCCGATCAACCAGGCAGCAAAGCACCCCAGAGCAACAGCAATCACTGACAATATTGTTGTCAGCAGTTCTGACTGAAGGGCCGCCTTCGTCGCATGTGGCCCCAGTTCATCCTGCTCGGCCTTCACCGAAAGCTTCAGGTTCTCAAGGTCAGCAGCAATAATTGGTCCAACCCGATCCAGCGTGCCGTTTACAAGATCAATACGGTTCGGATCGTCAGCAGGCATGGACAGGATCCTGTCAAAGGTCTCTGCATATATTTTGAGATTCTTTTCCGCGTCCTCGACGACTGCCTTGCGCTCCGGCTCCGATAAGTGAGCAAAGAGCTCTTCATTAAGTGCCAGCGTCGATGCAAGACGTTCCTTCACCTTATCGGCGGAAGCCGAACTGCCCGTTAGCAGATAATCTTTGACTGAAACCCGTGCCTCCAGAAGATTAGCTTGTACACGTCCTGCCTGATTTGATTGCAAGGCAACCTGACGATAACGGACGAAATCGTCGCTGACGCTGGCAATAGACAAAACACCAAGCAAAGCGATACCGGCAAGCAAAAGCAATACCATGCCAAAGCCACCGAAAACCTTGGTCGATATTTTAAGATTATTGAATGCCCCGATCATGAAAAGCCCCCGACAAGCAACGTTATCAGAATAAACTTCGATAAGTTGAATATAAGCAGCACCATAGGCCTCGTCACAAAATGTGTGACCGATATCACAACCTCAAACTCTGAATTACACCAAAGAGCCATCCATCAAACAACACAACAACCAAAGATTGCAGCTCCGCCAATGAAAAAGGGCACCAACCTTGGTGCCCTTGACGTGATTACTGGGATCAAGTGGTCAGGAAGCTTTCTGATCCAATGCGACACGACGACGTTCGCGCAGCGACTGTGCTGTCACGCGACCATCGCCAGTCGGCTGGTAATAGACAGACATTTCCTTCAGGGCAGCGCGCACCTTGGTCAGGGCTGTTTCCCCATCGACCTTGAGGTCATAGGAATCGAAGCCGCAGCGATGCATATAAAGAATTTGGTCACGAAGCACGTCGCCAATCGCACGAAGCTCCCCTGTAAAGCCCATCCGTTCTCGTAACACACGACCATATGAATAGCCGCGTCCATCCGTGTAGGCGGGGAAGTTCACCGTGATGATCGAGAGGCGATCAAGGTCATCTGCCAGATCTTCGGGCGTATCACCGGGATTAAGCTGCACGCCCAAACCACCATTGCGCCCCAAAAGGTGGTCACGCTCTTCCATGAAACGTGCCATCGGTACAATCAGGTTTTCATCGCTGGATGGCAGATCGCCCTCGGCATCAACCGTGACCCATTCCTGTTCGATCACGCTGTCATTCTTAACGATCGCCATAAAGCACCTCCTTGAACGGGTCCATGCCGACACGACGATAGGTGTCGATGAAACGTTCGCCGCTTTCGCGGATATCAATATATTTGGTCACCAGACTTTCGATGGCATCAACGACTTCGGCTTCGGAGAAACCGGCACCGGCGATCTTGCCGATCTCGGCATTTTCGCTGGCATCGCCGCCAAGAGTGATCTGATAGAATTCCTTACCGCGTTTATCGAGGCCAAGAATACCGATATGACCCACATGGTGATGCCCACAGGCATTGATGCAGCCAGAAATCTTGATCTTGAGTTCGCCGATATCGTGCTGACGATCCAGATCGCCGAAACGCTCGGAAATACGCTGTGACAGCGGGATAGACCGCGCGGTTGCCAAGGCGCAGTAATCAAGCCCCGGGCAGGAAATGATATCGGTCACGTAACCGAGGTTTGCCGTACCAAGCCCCGCCGCATCAAGTGCAGTCCAAAGCGCAAACAGATCGGCTTTCTTCACATGCGGCAGAACAAGGTTCTGTTCATGGGTCACGCGGACATCGCCAAAGCTGTATTTTTCCGAAAGATCGGCAACCAGTTCCATCTGGCTATCAGTCGCGTCACCCGGAATACCGCCAATCGGTTTCAGCGATACGTTGGCAATCGCATAGCCCGGCTGTTTGTGTTCGATCACATTCGAACGCACCCAGTTAAAGAAGCGACGGTTTGCAGCCTTGTGAACTTCAAAATCGGCGTCATCATCAGACAGGGTTTCGAAGGCAGGCGGAGTGAACTGCGCGATGTAATGTGCAATTTCCTCGTCACTGACACGAAGCGATCCGTCCCTGATCTGTGCCCATTCCTCTTCGACCAGATCGCGGATTTTATCGATGCCTTCCTCGTGAACGAGGATCTTGATCCGTGCCTTGTACTTGTTATCGCGACGGCCAAAACGGTTATAAACGCGCAGGATGGCTTCGAGATACGAGAACAGGTCGTTCTTGCCGATGAAGTCACGGATGGTCTTGCCAACAAATGGCGTACGGCCCAGGCCACCACCAACGATCACTTCAAAGCCGGTCTCGCCAGCCTCGTTCTGATGCATGCGAAGGCCGATATCGTGCACCTTCACCGCTGCACGGTCATTGGGCGAACCGGTGACAGCGATTTTGAACTTACGCGGCAGATAGGTGAATTCCGGATGGAAGGTCGACCACTGACGGATCAGTTCGCAATAGGGACGCGGATCTTCGATCTCGTCAGCTGCCGCACCGGCATACTGGTCTGTCGTGGTGTTACGAATGCAGTTGCCCGACGTCTGGATCGCATGCATCTCGACATTGGCAAGATCAAGCAGCGCATCCGGGATTTCATCGAGCTTCGGCCAGTTGTACTGGATGTTCTGGCGCGTGGTGAAATGGCCATAGCCCTTGTCATATTTACGCGCAATCGAACCAAGCTCACGCAGCTGATCGGCGCGCAGGGTGCCATAGGGAATGGCCACGCGCAGCATATAGGCGTGCAGCTGAAGATACACACCGTTCATAAGACGCAGCGGGCGGAACTGTTCTTCGGTGATGTCACCGGCCAGACGGCGTTTTACCTGTTCACGGAACTGCTCGGTGCGTTCCTGAACAAGCTGGCGGTCAAAATCGTCGTAACGATACATGGGGTCTCTCCTTATACCGCCTGATAGCCAAGGTCTTCACGGACACTTGGGCCTTTGGTGCGCAGAACTTCGCGGTATTTTGTCGGAACCAGTCCACCGTCCTGCTGTTCGACATCAATCAGATACGGCCCGACGATCACGACGTCGAGCTCAGGGGCGCTTGCCTGGGCAAGGATCGCCTCGGCGGCATCTTTTCCGTCGGCAACGCGGGCATCGTTGATGTTCTCGCTCCAACCACCATCAGCGGTCAGGAACACCACCAACCCGTCACCCAGACGGTTTGCCGTGACAACTTGCAGGGACATTCGGTTCTCTCAGCCTGTATATCTCTCGGGTTTGGTCCTATGGCGGGACCTTTTCTGCACAAGAATTTGTCTGATTAACCTCAAATGGTCAAGTTTTTTTTGTTAAATATACTTAATTACACAATTTTATGTGTTTAATTAATCCACCCTTGACCCCTGATCGTACTGGTTCTAGGTCAGGACACAGAATATTGCCCCGCGATGAAACGACCTCAAAAGAAGCCTGAAAAATGCCCCTTCACATCATCAAGCTCAGCGTCGGAACAGAAACACCCGAAGGTTTGCGCGAATGGCAAACATGGTTCCAGTCTGCTTATGGCCGGGTTTATCACACCACGCGGATGACACCGAAACGCCGCGACGAAATTCTTGATGGCGGATCGATCTATTGGGTTTTCAAAGGGGCTATACGATGCCGTCAGCGCGTCATCGACCTGGAAGAGTTCGTCAATGAGGAAGGCACGAAATATTGCCGCATCGTGCTTGATCCCGAGCTGATTGAAACCCGCCCCTATCCGCATCGCGCATTTCAGGGATGGCGCTATCTGACCGCCGACAAATGCCCGCCCGATGACAAGCAGGGGGGCGGCACCGAAACCCTGCCCGACGACATGGCCGACGAATTGCGAGATCTTGGTTTGATTTGATCGCGCCCTTTTCGGCGTTCAGACCGGGGCCATGGCCCCGTCATCGTCAATCTCGCGCAGGGTTGCTGCGACTTCCTGCTTAAGCCAGTTGACAAAGGCCTGCACACGCGGCCGCCGCAGATGTTCTTCCGGATAAACCAGATAATAGGCCCCGTTTGACGCCACTGTTTGCGGAAAGGGCCGAACAAGATTTCCGGCCTTAAGATCAAGGGCGGCAAGACTTGTCCGCGCCATGCCGATCCCCTGCCCCATCAGTGCGGCCTGAATAACCATGTCTCCCGAATTAAATCGAAGGCCGCGACTGACATCCACGCCGCTGACGCCAACTCCATCAAGCCAGAATTCCCAGTCTGCGGCATGGGGATGGTCAAGCACCGCCGTTGCGTCATGAAGCAGTTGATGGCCCGCAATGTCCTTGGGGGTTTTCAGGCCGGGATTGCTTGCAAGATAGGCCGGGCTGCATACCGGAAACGATTCATCGCGCATCAGCATTTCACAATGCAGGTTCGGATATTTGCCATTCCCAAACCGCACGGCAAGATCAATGCCCTCGGTGCGCAAATCAACCATCCGGTCATCGGCATGAATACGCACATCGATGTCGGGATAGGCTTCACGGAAATATCCCAGTCTGGGCACCAGCCATTTCACGGCAAAACTTTGAAGAACACTGACGGTAACCACGCCGGTTTCCTCGACCAGCATCAAACGTTCGATTTCATCAGAAATTCGAGAAAAGCCGGCTGTTGTGGCATGGGCCAGCTGTGCCCCTTCCTCAGTCAGATAGATCTGACGCGGCAAACGGTGAAACAGTTTGAAACCAAGATAGTCTTCAAGCTGGCGCACCTGCTGGCTGATCGCACCCTGTGTCACAAACAGCTCCTCGGCCGCTTTGGTAAAGCTGAGATGGCGGGCAGCGGCATCAAAGGCACGCAGGGACTGCAATGGCGGAAGTCGCATCTGGCTTCTCCGAATTCATGAATTAGTTGAGCTAATCCGATTGATCAGAAATCGTCGTTTGTCATCAACCAAATATATCAGCAATATGGTTTTCACAGCAAACATTGCATTAGCAATATTAACTCATGGAGAAGATCATGGCTTACACGGCTTGCCCTGCTCCTGCGTCACGGGAGTCTCACCAGAACGCGCAAAATACGCTTTCAATCGTTGCAACCATGCTGCGTCCATCGCATCTGACCGCAGCCCTCAACAGCCTCTCAGACCGGTACTCCCGGTTTGTCGAAATCCGCCGTCAACGCAGAACCCTTATGTCGCTGTCTGACGCACAACTTCTTGATATCGGACTGACGCGCGCCGATGCCGAGGAAGAATACCGGCAGTCTTTCCGGCTGCTTTAACACCAGTCGGACCTGCTTTGCTTCCGCCCCCACGGATTTCACAGTCAGAACAGGTCCGCCCTTCGTGCCACCAGCACAATCCGCCAAGACCCGGTTGATCCCCTGATCGACCGGGTTTCTTTTTTTAGTGATCAGACGATACACGGCCCACCCGGATAAATTGATCCAGTTCATTGCAAGTTACTGCTTTATCCCGCAAACTTTTCAAAGTGGTCATCAAGAACTTTGGATTTCCGGACATGAGTGAGAGCAAAAAAACCCACCAAAAGTCGACGCCATCCTCGAACAGAAATGAATCCGAGCCGGTGCGCGCAGCAACCCGTCATACAGGCAAAAGCCGTGCTGCCGCCAACAAGACGGCCGCTCTTACCGGGCTTGACAAGGAAACCAAGGATCGATTTTTGCTTGATGCCGAGAACATGACAATGGACCGCCTCGATGACAAACCATCAAAGGCTGACTTTGTCATCACGGCTCCCAACGGTGATCTCCCGCCTGATATCAGCGCTGATCCCATGGCACGCGCCAAGAAGATGCCTGGCAAACAATATCTTGAACTGATCGCCCCTCTTCATATCGAACTTCTGAAATTGCAAAACTGGATCAAGGCCGAAAACCTTAAATCCCTGATCATTTTCGAAGGACGTGACGCCGCCGGAAAAGGTGGCACCATCAAACGGTTCACCGAACACCTGAACCCGCGCGGTGCGCGCATTGTCGCTCTTGGCAAACCCAACGACCGGGAACTGACCCAATGGTATTTCCAGCGTTACATTGAACATCTGCCAAGTGGTGGCGAAATGGCGCTGTTTGACCGTTCCTGGTACAACCGGGCCATGGTTGAACGGGTGATGGGTTTTTGCAGCATGTTTGATGTCAGTGAATTCCTGCAATCTGTCCCTGAACTTGAAAGAATGCTGATCCGGTCGAACATCCGCATGACCAAATTCTATTTCTCGGTCAGCAAAAAAGAACAGGCCAAACGGTTCAAACAGCGCAAGAACGATCCGTTGAAACAATGGAAACTCAGCCCGGTTGATCTGGCATCCCAGAATCTTTGGGACTCCTATACCGAAGCCAAGCGCGACATGTTCTTCCACACATCAACCACCGACAGCCCGTGGACCATTGTCAAATCCGACGACAAGAAACGCGCACGCATCAATGCCATGCGATTTTATCTGTCCCAGTTCGACTATCCCGGAAAGCGGCCAGAAATTCTGGTCTACGACCGGCGCATCATCCATAGCGTCGCCGAAGAGCTTGACGAGGACTAGAAGCTATCACGGCCTCTGGTCTTCCAGATCGTGAAAACATTGTCGCGGTAACATTTGCCTTCATTGACATTGCCCGCCTCGCAACCTTTACTGGTGACCATCAGTATTTGGGAGGCAAACAATGGCAAAATGTGCATTTATCGGTCTGGGTGTCATGGGATACCCGATGGCCGGTCACCTGCAAAAAGCAGGTCATGACGTAACTGTTTATAACCGTACGGCAGCCAAGGCAGAAAAATGGGTATCCGAATATGGCGGATCATCCGCCCCGACCCCGGCCGAAGCGGTCAAAGGGGCCGAATTCGTCTTTTCCTGCGTTGGCAATGATGACGATCTGCGCAGTGTCATGCTGGGCGATGGCGGCATGTTTGCCGGCATGGACAAGGGTGCGGTTCTGATCGACAACACCACCGCGTCAGCCGACGTTGCCCGCGAACTTTACACCGCGGCAAAGGAAATGGGCATTTCCTTTATCGACGCACCGGTTTCCGGTGGTCAGGCTGGCGCAGAGAACGGAGTTCTGACCGTCATGTGCGGCGGCGATCAGGCGGCTTTTGACCGGGCTGCCCCGGTTATTGATGCCTTTGCCCGTTCCTGCAAACTGATGGGCGAAAGTGGCGCTGGCCAGCTGACCAAAATGGTCAACCAAATTTGCATCGCCGGTCTGGTTCAGGGCCTTTCAGAAGGTGTTAATTTCGGTGTGAAAGCCGGTCTTGATATGGAAAAGGTTCTTGATGTGATTTCCAAGGGTGCCGCAGGCAGCTGGCAGATGGAAAACCGTGGCAGCACCATGGTTCAAAACAAATTCGACTTCGGCTTTGCCGTTGACTGGATGCGCAAGGACCTTGGAATTTGCCTTGAAGAATCCAAACGCAATGGCGCACGCCTGCCGGTAACGGCCCTTGTCGATCAGTTCTATGCACAGGTGCAGGAACGTGGCGGCAATCGCTGGGATACATCAAGCCTGATTGATCTGCTTGCCCGCGGGTAATCATATCGACATAGCCAAAAACAAAAGCGCGACCCATTCGGGCCGCGCTTTTTTTATACACAGGCTCCCGCTTGCCTTACAGACCGGCGCGCAGCAGCGGCTCCACCTGATTGCGATAGGATGCCAGCGGACCATCATTGAAATAGCCGACCGCACATTCAAGGACAGAATCCCGATAGGAGTCATCGCCTTTTGGCATTTCTTCCTGAAGATTCTCGCGATTGTTTTTGCCAAGCCGCTCAATCACGATGTCCTGTTCACAGCTTTTGGCATCAAGCTTTGCCAGTGACTGGCGCGGATCACGACGACGCGATGGCAAGGCATTGGCAAGATCCACTTCACGTTCGAATTCGTCGTCATCGGCACGATTGACTTCGATATCAGGGATCACACCATTGCCCTGAACGATATGATTTTCGGGCGTCGTGTAATATCCCGTGGTGATTTTAAGACCACCACCCGATGTCAGAGGCATGATCCGCTGCATCGACCCCTTGCCAAACGAACGTTCGCCGATGATCACCCCGCGTCCGTTTTCACGCAGGGCCGCCGCCATAAGCTCCGCCCCGGATGCCGAGCCGCGATCAAGCAGAATTGCCATCGGCACCTTTTCAAAGTAATCGGCCCGATCTGCTTCGTAGCTGCGTAATTTGCGTTCTCCCCGGCCCTCGGTCGCAACGATCAGCCCGTCGGTCAGAAACTGATCAGCAATATCGGCCGCGCTATCAAGCAACCCGCCCGGATTGCGTCGCAAATCGACGATGATCCCGCGCGGATTGGCGACCTTGTCTTCAAGCTCGGCAAGATATTCCTGTGTCTGATCCAGTGTGGTTGCGTCAAAACGCGATACGCGGATATATCCGATATCCTGATCAATAATACCGGCACTGACAGATGGCACTTCGATCCGCGCGCGTTTGACGGTGACATCAAAGCTGTCCTCGACACGCTGGATTGTCAGGGTAACCGGATCCCCGACCCGCCCGCGCATCCGGCGCACGGCCTCGGAAATCGGTTCACCCGTCATCTGATACCCATCAATATGGGTAATACGATCATCGGGACGCAAACCGGCCCGCGCGGCGGGCGTATCATCAATTGGCGATACGATCCGGATGCGTTTTTCATCATCAAGCGCAATGACAATCCCGACCCCGGCAAAGCTGCCTTCTGTACTTTCCTGCAGGCGACGGAACATGTCGTCCGTCATATAGGCGCTGTGGGGGTCAAGATTGTGCAAGCTGTCATCAAGAACCGCACCGACAATGCCGACCGGTGTTTTATCCTCTGTCTCGATATCACCCAGCATTGCGATGCTGTTTTCGACAAAGGCAACGCGATCGATTTTTTCGACATACTGTTCGGAAAGAACCTGAAGGGCCTCGACATAAAGCTTGTCTGCATGGGCAAATTGCTCGTCTGTCGCACCGGCGGTTACGCTGTCACGGTAGGCATCCAGAAACTTGCGTTCTTCATCACTTGGCCAGGCAGGCCCGGCACAGGCGACCAACCTCGTTCCGGCAAACGAAATCAATACCGCAAACAAAATTGGCAATAATCCTTTGCGCAGCAATAGCCTACTCCTGTCTTGCAACTTCAGTTCCGGATCGAAACCCGCATTCTTCCCGATGGTACATGTGCACTTGTTTTCGACGTTAATCGAATATGAATGCGACTTGATTGCGGCAAGTCTAGCCTGCCTTTTCGCGATTGGCGACCCCTCGGCGCGGATTTCCCGACGGAATTTGATCAACTGCTGATCAATCTTGTTTGAACTCACATATCGGAAGCTTTTGGGCGTTTTGCCAGTAGGGCAGCACAAACAGCCTTCAACCAATGTCGAAGACGGTTTTTTCATCACCGGGTCGAAACAGACTCGATCTTGGTGCATTGCAGCGTTATGCTGCGGCCAAACAATCAAAGTCGGCACAAAGCCGACTACACCGAGCGGGCGGCTCACAATTCAGGGAGACGTCTTTTTTCATGAGCGATTTTACGCCGCCAGTTTCCGATTTTCGGTTTTTGATTCATAACGTAATCGGCCTTGATACGGTTGCCGACCTTCCGGCCTTTTCCGAAACCAGTCCTGACCTTGTCGACGCCATCCTGGAAGAAGCAGGAAAGTTTGCGTCCTCAGTTCTCGCGCCAATCAACAGAATTGGCGATCAGGAAGGCGCCCGGCTTCTTGAAAACGGCACGGTGCGCACTGCATCTGGCTGGAAAGAGGCCTATGCGCAATTCTGCGAAGGCGGATGGCAGGGCATCTCCGCCCCCGAGGCCGAAGGTGGCATGGGGCTTCCGATCCTTCTTGGTGCCGCTGTTGCCGAAATGTGGCAAGCATCGAACATGGCCTTTGCGCTTTGTCCGATGCTCACCGCCGGTGCGATTGAGGCACTTGGCGCACATGGCTCGGAAGATCAGCGCGTCCTTTATCTGTCACGCATGATCAGTGGCGAATGGACTGGCACCATGAATCTGACCGAACCACAGGCAGGGTCGGATCTTTCAAAAGTTCGCAGCATGGCAGTGCCGACTGGCGACGGAACCTACAAAATCACCGGACAAAAGATTTTCATCACCTATGGCGACCACGATATGACCGAAAATATCGTGCATCTTGTCCTGGCCCGCACACCGGATGCCCCGGCCGGAGTTAAGGGCATTTCGCTGTTTATTGTGCCGAAATTCATTGTATCGGACTCTGGTGAAATCGGTGCGCGCAATGATGTCACCTGTGTTTCGCTTGAACACAAGCTTGGCATTCATGCCAGCCCGACAGCGGTTTTATCATTTGGCGATCAGGGAGGTGCCACCGGTTACCTTATCGGGGAAGAAGGCAAGGGCCTGGCATATATGTTCACCATGATGAACAATGCCCGTCTGGCAGTTGGTCAGCAAGGTGTTGCCATATCAGAACGCGCCTACCAGCAGGCACTTGAATATGCCCGCAACCGCAAACAGGGACGCGATCCGCAAACCGGCGACGATGCGCCGATCATCATCCATGGTGATGTTCAGCGTATGCTGATGCGCATGCGGTCCTCGACCGAGGCGGCACGTGCTCTTTCGCTTTATGCAGCAGCACAGCTTGATCTTGCCCATCATCTGGAAGATGACGAGGCACGTGCCAACGCACAGGCGCGTGCTGATTTGCTAATCCCGCTGGTCAAGGCATGGTCAACAGATCTTGGCGTGGATAATGCGTCTTTAGGTGTTCAGGTGCATGGCGGCATGGGCTTTATCGAGGAAGCCGGTGCAGCCCAACATCTGCGTGACGCCCGCATAGCCCCGATTTACGAGGGAACCAACGGTATTCAAGCGCTTGATTTCATTGGACGCAAGGTCATGCGCGACAAGGCAGGGGCACTTGGCGCGCTGATCTCGGACATGCGCGCAACCATTGCCGATGTGACGAACGGAGATGCCAAACAGGCTGCAGGAACGCTTTCGAACGCGCTTGATGAGCTGGGAAAAAGCACTGCCATCGTCATTGAAAGGTGCAGTGCCGATGACAGGATGATGCAGGTGCTTGCTACACCATATGCTCGGCAGGCGGCTTTGTGTATTTCGGGATGGTTGATGTTACGCGCCATGAGCGTTGCGTCACAAAACGGTGTTTCTGACAGCTTCCAAGCTGCCAAACTCAAAAGTTGTCAGTTCTTCTTTGACCAGTTGCTTCCCGAAGCGACCTTTATGGCAACGCAGATTAAAAATTGTACTTCGATCGAGTTGCACGAAACCCAGCCACTATTTTGACAAACTCTTTGCCGAGATTGCCGTGCGCCATTGTTCTCTGTAGATGACGATGGCGCACCCTTTTCTACCTCACCTATCGGCCCACATCATCGAAGCGTTCATAAACGCCAACATTCGGAAATTCCGTACGGTTTGTCCCTATTTGGCGATAATTTCCTGTTTCGGTTTTTGATTGCTTCTCTATAATCCGCCCGATGAATCGCTTAACCCGATATATGCTTAAACAGCAGCTGATTATGATGGTGTTTGTGACACTGGGACTTCTCTGTGTCATTTGGCTATCGCAAAGCCTGCGTTTTGTCGAAATGATCGTGAACCGGGGCCTGTCGATCTCGGTGTTTTTGCAGCTAACCTCGTTGTTGCTGCCAAGCTTTTTGACGATCATCATCCCGATTTCCTTGTTCTTCGTGATTGTCTTCACCTACAACAAGCTTATTCAGGATCGCGAGCTGATTATCATGCGATCAGCCGGGTTAAACCAGTGGGCGTTGGCCAAACCGGCACTGATGGTGGCGTTGATTTCGACAGCCGTCTGTTATTTCCTGACGCTGTTTTATCTGCCCTATAGCTATCAACAATTCAAAGAGTTGCAGTTTTCGATCCGCAATGACTTTTCTTCTGTCCTTTTACAGGAAGGCAGCTTCACGGAACTTGATGGTCTGACAGTCTATGTGCGCGAAGTCGGCCGTGACAATGAATTGCTCGGTATTCTGGTTCATGATTCTCGCAATCCGGATCGCCAAACAACCATGATGGCCAAGCATGGCGCGCTGCTACGTACAGATGATGGCCCGCGCATAGTCCTCCTTGATGGCAACCGTCAGGAAGTGAACCCGGAAGACGGCACCATGTCGATCCTGTATTTCGACCGTTATGCCGTCGATATCGCTCAAAGCTCGGAAGACCCGGCAATGCGTTATCGCGAAGCACGTGAGCGCGACGTCTACAATCTCCTGACGGCCACGACCCCCGATGTTAATCCAAACGACATTGATGCTTTCCGGGCGGAAGGGCATGATCGTTTGATATCGCCATTGAATGCCATTGCTTTTGCCAGCATTGCGCTTGCGGTTCTGGTCTCGAGCAGCTTTTCACGTCGCGGACAGACTGGTCGGTTGCTCATCGCGATCGGTGTAATGGTGCTTTGTCAGGCCCTTGGTATTGCGATGAAAAACCTTGCTGCTAAAAACCCGGCACTGATACCCCTGATGTATGTCAACGCTTTCCTGCCGATCATCCTGGGGCTTTACTGGACATTCCGCGGACCTCAGATCCGCGCCAAACGCGCGACCGCAGAAGAGGCCGAAGCATGAGAATTTCACCGCTTCTGACATGGTATTTCGGCAAGCATGTTCTGTTGTCTGTTCTCGCTATTCTGGCCCTTCTGATCGGCCTTATCCTGATTGGCGACACGATCGAACTTCTAAGGCGTGCTGGCGGCAAACCGGACGCGACAGTCGGCATCGTTTTGCAAATGGCGACCAGCCGCATTCCCTTCATGACGGAAAAAGTTCTGCCCTTTGCCGTCCTGTTCGGATCGATGTTCTCCTTCTGGAAACTTACCGGCAATCAGGAACTGGTAGTTACACGTGCAGCCGGCGTTTCGGCCTGGCAGTTTTTATTGCCGCCGATCCTATGCGCCCTGATCCTTGGCAGCATTCAGGTCGGAGCGCTTAATCCACTGTCATCGATCCTTCTACAGCGCTATGAAACGCTCGAAGCACGCTACTTGCAGAATAACGTCAATGTGATGAACCTGTCTTCGAGCGGACTTTGGCTGCGTCAGGGCACGCAGGACGGGCAAGCCGTCATTTATGCCCGGGCCGTACGCAGTCAGCAAGGCGACCAGATTGATCTGCGAAATGTAACCATTTTTCGTTTCCAGAATTCTGATGACTTCACCACACGAATTGATGCTGCACGTGCAGTTCTCGAGCCCGGTACCTGGCATTTTTATGATGCATGGACATTCACTCCGGGGAAGGCTAGCGTATTCTCGAACAACCTGAAACTTCCAACCAACCTGACAGCGCGCAAGATTCAGGATAGTTTTGCATCACCTGAAACCATGTCTTTCTGGGATTTAAGACCATTTATCAATTTGCTTGAGCGTGCAGGCTTTAACGCGACCCGACACCGAATTCATTTCCACAGCCTGCTATCACGACCTCTCCTTCTATGTGCGATGGTTCTCATTGCGGCGGCTTTCTGCCTTAAATTTTCTCGACGCAGGCGGGCATCCCTTGTTATCGGTGGTGGGGTGACGACAGGGTTCATTCTTTATTTCTGCACAGATGTCATCTCGGCACTTGGTGTGTCGGGTGGCATTCCACCAATATTGTCCGCTTGGGCACCTGCCGGTATATCTTTGCTACTGGGGATTTCGACATTGCTACATCTTGAGGATGGCTAGACAGATGGCCATTGCGGGGGGAATGATAAAAAGACTGGCAACGAGCACCATACTGGGTTGTGGCGTATTTTTGATGGCCGGGCACTTCAGCCTCAACTACGCATATGCCCAGGGCGCAGCCTCAGAGCAACCAGAGCAGCAGGAACCAGCTATTCTGTTTAGTGCTGATGAAGTCGACTATAATCGCGAGCTGCAAACTGTGACTGCACGCGGCAATGTCGAAATTTCACGCGACGGTCGCATACTTCTTGCTGACACCGTCAACTACGACCGAAGTCAGGATGTACTGACAGCCTCTGGCAATGTCAGCATCACCGAACCAACCGGGGAAGTTACGTTTGCAAGCTATGTTGAACTTAGCGGTGACTTTAAAAACGGTATCGTCAAAGATATCTATGTTTTGCTTGATGAGAACACCCGTATTGCAGGAACCGGTGCACGTCGAAGTGCAGGCAACTACACTGAAATCGCCAAAGCAGTCTATTCCCCCTGCAAAGTCTGTCAGGAGGACGATGGACGAGCAGGCACGCCGTTATGGCGCATCAGGGCTGCACGTGTTTTGCATGATGCTGAAAACAAAACGGTAGAATACAAGGATGCCCGGCTGGAGGTAGCAGGTGTACCAATCATGTACACGCCTTATTTCGAACACCCTGACCCAACTGTAAAACGTCAGTCTGGTCTACTTGCTCCGTCCTTTGGCAGCACCAGCTATGTTGGCTCCTATTTCAGTCAACCCTATTACTGGGCGATTGATAAGAGCAAGGATATGACCTTAACACCAACCTATACAGCAGATGAAGGACCGCTGCTTGCTACTGAGTATCGTCAACGATTTGATTCAGGAGAGTTGGAGGCTTTCGGTAGCGTCACGCAAGACAGCAATGATGACTGGCAAGGGCACATAGATGCCGAAGGGCGTTTTGACATTGATCCTACCTGGCGCTGGGGTTTTGACGCTGAACAAGTAAGTGAAAAGACATATCTTTCCAGATATGGCTTTGAGTCTCCGTCGGTATTGACGTCAAACCTGTTTACAGAAGGTTTCCGGGGCGCCAGCTACACACGCATTGACAGCTATTATTTTCAGGGTTTGAAATCCAGTGATGACAGGGACACAACACCAGTTGTCCTGCCGCACATGCAATTCCATGGGCAAACCCAACCGGCAAAATATGGCAGTTTTACGACACTTGACCTGGATGGCCTGTCACTCACACGTAAGGAAGGTACAAATTCTCATCGCGCGTCCGCAAAAGTCGGGTGGGAACTTCCTCATGTTGGATCCATGGGAGATGTCACCAAACTGAGTTTATCTGTTCGTGGTGATAGCTATATGGTTTCCGATGTCGAACGTAACGGACAAGACAATTACAGCGGATACACTGGACGCGTGCTTCCGTTAGCAGCACTTGATTGGCAGATGCCGTTCGTCAATGATCAGGGACTTTATCATCAGGTCATAACACCAATTGCCATGGTTGCCTGGTCCCCCAACGGCGGAAACCCCGGAGAAATTCCCAATGAGGATTCTCAGTCTTTCGAATTTGACGACATTAATCTGTTCTCCCACGACCGCTTCGGTGGCATCGACCGCGCAGAAGATGGCTTAAGAGCAAGTTACGGTGTCGAATGGGGAGTCTATGGACCGAATGGTGGTTATACCAGCGCCATGTTCGGGCAAAGTTACCGCGCAAATAAAAACGACACATTTGCCAAAGGCTCCGGCCTTGATGAGCATTTGTCTGACTATGTGGGCCGGGTCACAGTTGCCCCTAGCAACTATCTGGATCTCACGTATCGCTACCGCCTAGATAACGAGAACCTCTCTTCCCGACGCAATCAGGTAACAGCTACGGCGGGATCTCTGGATACATTGCGTATCAATGCAACTTACATTCATTTCTCCGATGATGCCGGAAGCGAGGAATTTAACGAACGTGAAGAGCTCTATTTCAGAGCAGACAGGCAGTTTTCTGACTACTGGTCGGGAATGGCCTATAGCCGCTATGACATTGATCAGTCTGACCCTCTGGAATACGGCATCGGTTTTGTATATGAAGATGAATGCTTTATCTTTGATGGACGTATCCGTCGTACATTCTATCAGGATCAGGATCTTGGCGAGTCTGATGAATTCCTGTTCCGTCTGGTATTCAAAACCCTTGGTGAAGTCGCCTCCGCAGCCGGATTGTAAGAAAACATGATTTCCAAACTTCCAATTTTCAAATTTGCAAACGTCTGCGCGACTTTGGTTCTGTCCATGGGTTTTGCTCTGGGTACACCAGCCAAAGCCCAGTCGCCTGTCGGCGTTGCAGCTGTTGTCAATGATGACCCGATCTCGATCATTGATCTGGTCGAGCGCATCAAGCTTGTTGCCGTGTCCTCAAATATTCAGATGACACCTGAAAAAAGCAATGAGATCGCGCCCCAGATCCTGCAGCAGCTGATCAATGAGACCCTGCAGATGCAGGAAGCAGAGCGTCGCGGCATTGAGGTTACAGATGCTGATATCGCACGCGGTAAATCCATGATCGAGCAAAATGCCGGGCTTCCGGATGGAAAGCTTGATGCCTTCCTTGAACAGCGCCGGATCGCACCGGGCACGATCGAAAACCAGATCCGCCCACAGGTTGCCTGGCAAAAACTGCTTGGCTCCATGCGCAGTCAGATCGAAATTTCCGATGCGGAAATTGATGATAACCTGGAAAGGATTATCAGCAATCAGGGAAAACCGCGTAACCGCGTTCAGGAGATATTTCTTCCGGTCGACAATCCGCAAGACAGCACACGTGTTTACCAGACTGCCCAGGAAATTCTCGGTGCTTTGAACCAAGGAGCTGATTTCAGTGCCCTTGCCCGCCAGTTCTCGGCAAGTGCAAGTGCCGCCACCGGTGGTGATCTTGGCTGGTTGTATGCAGGCGAGCTTTCAGGCGACCTGCAACAGGTCGTCAACCAGCTTGAACCGGGAAAAGTCAGTGCACCGGTACAGACGATCCGAGGCTACTACATCATCAAGCTGCTTGATCGTCGGGTTGGCGACGAAGGCGCCGTTACAGATGTCAGGCTTGATCTTTATCAGTTGTTCGTACCTCTGAGCGCTGACATGCCCAAAGATCAGATTGATGCAAAGCTGGCTGTGCTGAGAAACACCCGGGAAACAGCGGATAGCTGTCAGACCCTGGCAAATGTCGCCGTTGATCTTGGCTCGGACCTTAGCGGTGAGATGAAAGGCATTTCTCCAAGCGAACTTTCCGGTCCGGTCGCACAGGCCATCACAAACCTCAAGCCCGGACAACCGTCCAATATTGTTCAGGTTGATGGCGGAGCCCTTCTGGTCATGATCTGTAACAAGACCGAGGAAAGCAATTTGCCAGACCGCAGGGATATCGAGAACCGGCTGATGATGGAGCGCCTTGACATTCTTGCCCGTCGCAAGCTTCGTGAATTGCGCCGACAGGCCTTTATCGACATCCGCATGTGATCATTGCGAAGACGGAAACCAGATGACCAAAATCGCGCCGATTGCCCTGACCATCGGTGAGCCTGGCGGTATCGGACCAGAGCTTAGCCTGAAGGCATGGCTGCGTCGTCATGATGACGGACTGGCACCTTTTTGCGTTCTTGCCCCGCTTGGCATTCTTGAGAATGCTTGCCGGGAACACAGCAAAGACGTTCCCCTTAAGGTCATTTCAGACATCGCTGAAACCGCGTCGGTCTTTGATCACGCATTACCTGTGCTTGCAATTGCTGACGTAGAAAGCCCGGCTGTCACCGGTATTGCTTCGGCCAGCACCGCGAACGTGGTAATCGAAAGTATCACCAAGGCCGTGGATCTCGCCCGCAATGGTGCTGCGAGTGCTGTGGTTACCAACCCAATTCAAAAAAGTGCGCTATATGCGGCGGGTTTCAAACATCCGGGTCATACCGAGTTCCTTGCCGAGCTCGCTGGACCGGGTACAATACCCGTGATGATGCTGGCTAATTCCAAGCTTCGCGTCGTGCCGCTGACCATCCATATCGCCCTAAGCGATGTCATGAACTCTCTGACACCGGAATTGATTATTGAGCAGTGCGAGATTACAGCTGCCGCCCTTCAGCGTGATTTTGGCATCGCGACCCCACGCCTTGCCGTTGCGGGGCTTAATCCGCATGCAGGAGAAGACGGGACAATGGGAACAGAGGAACAAACGATCATGGCCCCCGCAATTGCAACATTGCGGGCAAAGGGGCTGGACGTTATTGGCCCTATGCCAGCCGACACGATGTTCCATGAAGAAGCCCGCACGAATTACGACGTCGCCCTGTGCCCCTATCACGATCAGGCCCTGATACCGGTCAAGACGCTTGATTTCCATGGCGGTGTAAATGTGACGCTCGGATTGCCCTTTATCAGAACATCGCCCGATCACGGCACGGCATTGAATATTGCCGGCCAAGGTATTGCGCGCCCGGACAGCCTGATTGCAGCCCTTAAAATGGCTGCGGAAATGGCCGAGAAACGTCTTTTGACAGGAGCCTGACCCACGTGTCGGAAGAAACCACCCAATCGGGGACACTTGCCAATGACGGCCTGCCGCCGCTGCGCGAAGTCATTGCTACACATGGCCTGTCTGCCCAGAAAAAATTCGGTCAGAATTTCCTGTTTGACCTGAACCTGACCGGACGTATTGCGCGCGCTGCGGCACCGCTTGACGATGCGACGGTGATCGAGATCGGACCGGGGCCTGGTGGTCTGACACGCGCCTTGCTGTTTAACGGCGCCAAGAACCTGACCGTTATTGAACGTGACCCGCGTTGCCAACCGGTGCTGGAGCAAATCAGCAATCATTACCCCGGTGCATTACATGTCATTGATGGTGATGCACTGGAAGTCGATGTCACCAAACTTGGCCCTGCCCCGCGCAAGATTGTCGCCAACCTGCCCTATAATGTCGGAACCCAGCTTTTGCTGGGCTGGCTGATGCAAATTGATCAGTTTGCCAGTCTGACCCTGATGTTCCAGAAGGAAGTCGCCGAACGCGTTGTCGCAGGTCCCAAAAGCAAGGCCTATGGCCGCCTGTCCGTACTTTGCCAGTATCTCTGTGACTGCGACATATTGTTTGATGTCCATCGCAGTGCCTTTACACCACCGCCCAAAGTCACATCAGCTGTGGTGCAGCTGCGCCCGAAACCGGACCGTGGTACGGACATCAATCTGGCCAGTCTTGCCAAAATCACACAGGCCGCGTTTGGTCAACGCCGCAAGATGTTACGTGCCAGTCTCAAGACGCTAAACGTCAATGTCGGTGAATTGCTTGCGAAGGCCGAGATTACCGAAACGGCCCGCGCAGAAGAACTCAGTGTCGCGGACTTTGTTCGCCTGACCCAGGCTCATGATGAAATGGCCGCTTCGTAAAGCGGCCATTTTCCTGTTTGCGGCTCAGTCGGTCAGAAGCTTTTTGACAAAGCCCGGCAATCCGGACTGCCTTGTGCGCTTCATGCGCTCTGCACCAATGATATGCTGCACGTCGGCGAGGCAACGTTCCAGATCATCATTGATCAGAACATAGTCGAATTCTTCCCAATGGCTGATTTCTGCGCCGGCCTTTGCCATACGTTTCATGATGACATCATCCGCGTCCTGACCACGATCACGCAGGCGACGTTCAAGTTCCCCAGAAGACGGTGGCAAGATAAAGACCGAAACGACATCGGCTCCACCCTTGTCACGCAGCTGGCGCGCACCTTGCCAGTCGATATCAAACAGAACGTCATGCCCTTCTGACAGGGCCTTTTCGACCGGAGCAACCGGGGTGCCATAATAATTGCCAAAAACCTCGGCCCATTCGAGCAATTCATCATCGGCAATCATGTGCTTGAAATCATCGACGGACTTGAAGAAGTAATGTTTTCCTTCTTCTTCGCCCGGTCTGGCGGCACGGGTGGTTGCCGAAACTGACAGCGAAATCTTGTCGTCTTTTTCCAGAAGCTGACGGGTGATGGTTGTCTTGCCTGCACCCGACGGAGCACAGAATACCAACATCACGCCACGGCGATTGTGAGGATCAATCATATCGTGTTTCCTTCCCTGCCCGCTTATTCAACGTTCTGGACCTGCTCGCGGAGCTGATCAATGATGACCTTAAGCTCCATCCCGCAAGTGGTCAGTTCGATGTCATTGGCCTTGGAGCACAAGGTATTGGCTTCACGATTGAATTCCTGACACAGGAAATCAAGCTTGCGCCCGATGGCACCGCCCTTGGTCAGCATGTCGCGCGCAGCCGAGATGTGGGCCTTGAGGCGGTCAATTTCCTCGCGGATATCGGCTTTGGTCGCAAGCAGGGCAGCTTCCTGATGCAGGCGTTCCGGATCGAACTTCCCGGCATCCATCAATTCTTCGATCTGACGTTTCAGGCGTTCCTTGATCGCGTCCCCGCGCGCGGAAGCACAATTCTCGGCCCGCGTCACAGTTTCTTCGATATTGTCGACATGCCCGCGCAGCATCGCATCAAGCTTCTGTCCTTCTTCGGCACGATGATCGGCCATCTGCTCAATCGCATCTGCAAGGCTGGCAAGCACGGCATCATCGCGTGCGTCACGGGTTGCTTCATCTTCCTGCGTTTCAACCGCCTCAAGAACACCCCGCACATTAAGAAGGTCGGCAATCGTGCCGGAAGACAGACTGCTGGTATTGTCGAATTCTTCGGCAATTGAAACAAGCTCTGCGAGCAATTCACGATTAACGCTATACGCGCCGGTGTCCGCCGAGCGTACAACATTAAGCGTCACGCCCATATTGCCGCGTTTGAAACGCTGGGACACCGCATCACGGACCTTGGCTTCAAGCCGCTCGAACCCGCCATTCAGGCGCACACGCACATCAAGCCCCTTGCCATTGACGCTGCGCAATTCCCAGGTCCAGCCAAATCCATCGGCCGCACCATCAGTGCGGGCAAAGCCGGTCATGCTTGAAACGGTCATATTCCCATCCAGTATAATTTCATGTTTGCGCGTTTATAACGTTTGCCCCCGGTAACGCCAAGGGCCAACACTTGCAGACTGTGCGATATCAACAATATGGTATCGGTTGCATGTATTTCATAATGCTGCCCTATTGCTGCATCATGGTCCGCAAAATTCGATAAACCGCATTTCAGAACTGTATTCGAGCAACCATGTCCTTTCAGTATCACGCCATCCTGATTACCGGTGCCAGTTCCGGTATTGGCGCCGCACTTGCCCGACATTTTGCCCGCACCGGGGTGACTTTGTTCATCAGTGGTCGGGATGAAACACGCTTGCGGCTTGTTGAAAATGAATGTCGTGCTGCCGGTGCCAATGTCTATGCCGATATTCTTGATGTGACCAACCGCGAAACCATGAACGCCTATGTCACCCATTGTGACGAGCTGGCCCCACTTAGTCTCGTGGTCGCCAATGCCGGTATATCCGCCGGGACAGGCGGCCGTGGCGAAAGCCCCGAACAGGTAAGGGATATCCTGGCGACCAATGTCGCGGGTGTTCTGAACACCATCGATCCGGCAATCGCGGCCATGCGCGTCCGTGGGCGTGGTCAGATCGCGCTGGTGTCCTCGCAGGCGTCCTGGCGTGGCTTGCCTTCTGCCCCGGCATATTGCGCCAGCAAGGCCGCTGTGCGCGTCTATGGCGAAGGTTTGCGGGGCGCACTGGCTCCGACAGGGATCAAGGTCAATGTCATCTGCCCCGGCTTTGTCAAAAGCCGCATCACGGACGCCAATGACTTTCCCATGCCGTTCTTCATGCAGGCCGAGAAGGCCGCACGCAAAATCGCCCGCGGACTGGAACGCAATCGCGGCATGATCGCCTTTCCCTGGCAAATGAACATGATTATCGGCTTGCTGAAAATAACCCCGCAATGGGTTCTTGATCTGGTCGCCAACCGGGTTCCGCGAAAGGCATCCTCCCGCAATCAGGATGCTGAAGCCTGAGTTGTCAGGATCAATGAAAAACAAAGGCGGCAACCCAATCGGATTGCCGCCTGTTTTGTATCCGGATTGAAAATCCCGGTCACTGACCGTCGCGGATGCGCCGCCATTTGGCGACATTGCGGTTATGTTCCTTAAGGGTCCGGGCAAAGGCGTGCCCGCCCGTACCATCAGCCACAAAATAAAGCTCTTTCGTGGTTGCCGGATGCAGAACCGCATAAAAGGCTTCACGTCCCGGATTGGTGATTGGTGACGGAGGCAAACCCGCGGTCACATAAGTGTTATACGGGCTTTCAAAACGCAGATCCTTGCGCGTCAGCGACCGTTCAAGACGTTTATCCGGACTGATAGCATAGGCAACCGTCGGATCGGACTGCAAACGCATGTTGATCCGAAGCCGGTTGATGAAGACACCAGCCACCCGGGCGCGCTCGGCGGCAACACCTGTTTCCCGTTCGACGATGGAGGCCAGAACAAGGGCCTCCTCGATTGTATCAAACGGCAGATTGGCGTCGCGCCCCGGCCAAAGTTGCTCGACCATCTCGTCATGGGCAGCCCGCATCCGGTCAAGGATGCTTTGCTTGGAATCGCCATAAGAGAATTGATAGGTCTCGGGCAACAGAGTACCGTCTTTGGGAATTTCGGTGATTTCGCCAGTTAATCCATCGACCAGATTGATTCGCGCGACAATTTCACCCGACCGAAGACCTTCGGGAATGGTGACAAACCGGTTAACTGTTTCACCATTGGCCAGGATTTCGGCAGCCTGCTTCGGGCTTACCCGTTTGGGGAAGTGGTATTCCCCCGCCCGGAGCGAGCGATCCAGCCCGCTAACCCGCACGCCAGCCATAAAGATCAGCGGCTCATCAATAATCTGTTCGCGTCGAAAAATCTCTGCAATGCCGCGAACACCGGTCCCTTGCGGGATAATGATGTCACGGTCCTGTACAAGTTTGCTTGGCGATGTGTATTGCACATAAACATACACCGCCGCCCCACCAATGGTGAGTGCGGCGGTGATGATTAGCAAGCCAAGAACAAGCAGAAAACGCTTCAAGGGATAGCTCCCGTTAAGGTTGGCTCTGCTGTTTTAAACGGCCTTGAATACCAGCGAGGCATTGGTGCCGCCAAAGCCGAACGAGTTCGACAGAGCAACATTGACCTTGCGCTGTTTTGCTTCAAGCGGAACCAGATCGATACCTTTGCAGGCTTCGGACGGATTGCGCAGGTTCAGGGTCGGCGGAACGACACCTTCGTGGATCGCAAGGATCGAGAACACTGCTTCAATCGCACCCGCCGCACCCAGAAGGTGACCGGTTGCCGATTTGGTCGAAGACATGGACAGCTTGGTTGCCTGGTCACCAAACAGACGCTTGACCGCACCCAGTTCGATTTCGTCACCCAGCGGAGTCGAGGTACCATGTGCGTTGACATAGTCGACGTCTTCCGGGTTCACGCCCGCATTGCGAAGCGCATTGCGCATCGAGCGGAAGCCACCATTGCCGTCTTCGGCCGGTGCGGTGATGTGATACGCATCGCCCGACATGCCATAGCCGCCGACTTCTGCATAAATCCTCGCACCACGTGCCTTGGCATGTTCGTATTCTTCAAGAACGACACAGCCAGCACCTTCGCCCATGACAAAACCGTCACGGCCCTGATCCCACGGACGGGATGCCTCGGTCGGGGTGTCGTTGTAACCGGTCGAAAGCGCACGCGCAGCAGCAAAACCAGCCATGCCAAGACGGCAAACAGCAGCTTCTGCACCACCGGCAACCATAACGTCCGCATCGCCAAGCATGATCATGCGCGATGCGTCGCCAATGGCATGTGCACCGGTCGAACATGCAGTTACCACCGCATGGTTCGGACCTTTGAGACCGTGTTTGATCGAAACTTGGCCAGAAACCAGGTTGATCAGGCATGACGGAATGAAGAACGGACTGACACGGCGGGTCTTGCCGTTATTCACGAGATCCGAAGCTTCGGCAATTTTCGGAAGGCCACCGATACCAGAACCAATCAGAACGCCAGTGGCTTCCTGATCTTCGTCGGTTTCCGGTTTCCAGCCCGAATCAGCCAGTGCCTGATCTGCAGCGGCAATCCCATAGACGATAAAATCGTCCATTTTCTTCATGTCTTTGATCGAGACATGATCTTCCGCGTTGAAAAGTCCGTCACCCTCACCGCGCGGCACGAGGCCTGCGATTTTGGCAGGGATATCGGACACATCGAAAGTATCGATGGCTTTGATGCCGGATTGGCTGTTCAGCAATTTCTGCCAGGTATTCTGTGCACCGCTAGCAAGCGGCGTTACAGCACCAAGTCCGGTAACAACTACGCGTCTCATCCCGCATTACGCCTTTATTTTATGAATCCAGCAAAGACGAAAAGGGCGCCTGAGGATGCCCTCTGGCGCCCATGTCTCACGGCAAGATTAGCCGTTCGCCTTTTCGATGAAGTCGATCGCGTCTTTGACGGTCAGAATTTTTTCAGCCGCGTCATCAGGAATCTCGCAACCGAATTCTTCTTCAAACGCCATAACCAGCTCAACGGTGTCCAGGCTGTCTGCGCCCAGATCATCGATGAAGCTTGCGTTTTCAGTGACCTTGTCTTCTTCAACACCGAGGTGCTCGACAACGATCTTCTTCACGCGATCTGCGACATCACTCATAGCTCAAATCCTTCAATAGGTTTTCTGTCAGTTAGTGTTTACGTGGTGCCCGTTTATTCCCCCTATTGAAGGACTTCCCGGGAACCGGAAACCGACAACAAACAATTGCCGGTTTCAATATTTGGTATAGCGGCCCCTTTTAAGCAGAAAAGTAGGCAACCCGCAACGGGTTAAATCATCGCCATTCCGCCGTTCACATGCAAGGTCTGTCCCGTGACATAAGCAGCTTCGTCACTTGCGAGATACAGAACCGCTGCTGCGATCTCTTTGCTGTCGCCCATGCGACCTGCCGGAATACCACCCAAAAGCTTTTCTTTCTGAGCGTCTCCGAGTTCTTCTGTCATAGCCGTGGTAATGAAACCTGGTGCCACACAATTTACCGTGATGCCACGTGCGGCAACTTCCTGTGCCAGCGATTTCGACCAGCCGATCATGCCAGCCTTGGCCGCCGCATAGTTGGTCTGCCCCGGGTTACCGGTCACACCGACAATCGAGGTGATGTTGATGATGCGGCCATGACGGCGCTTCATCATGCCACGCAGCGAATTGCGCGCAAGCTTGAAAGCCGAGGTCAGATTGACATCAAGAACCGCCTGCCAGTCTTCGTCTTTCAGACGCATGGCAAGCTGGTCACGGGTGATGCCCGCATTGTTGACCAGAATATCAAGCTGACCACCAAGGGCCTCTTCGGCATTCTTGATCAGACCATCAACCGATTCAGAGTCCGAAAGGTTGGCCGGAACAACAACGGCATTTTCACCGATGTCGGCAGCAACCGCTTCGAGGCGTTCCTGACGGGTACCCGACAGAGCAACCTTCGCACCGGCCTGCGCCAGAACCTTGGCGATTTCGCCACCGATACCGCCGGTCGCGCCCGTTACGAGTGCTGTTTTCCCTGCAAGATCAAACATTAACTTTAATTCCCTTTGGGTTCGTCTTTTCTCGGAACACTCTAAAGAGTGCCAAGGAATGCTTCGATATCTGCCGGACCATTTACGGCAGTGCCGCTCAGATCACGATCAATACGGCGGACCATACCGGTCAGAACCTTGCCTGCGCCGATCTCGACCAGCTCGGTGATGCCCTGTTCTTTCATGTAAAGAACAGACTCACGCCAGCGCACCGTGCCGCAAACCTGCTCCACAAGGAGTTTACGAATGGTTTCCGGATCATCAGTTTTTTCTGCTGTCACGTTCGCAACAACCGGTTTTGCCGGCGCATTCATGGTGACAGTACCAAGGGCCTCGGCCATACGATCCGCAGCCGGCTGCATCAGCGGGCAATGGAACGGTGCGGATACCGGCAGAAGAACTGCGCGTTTCGCGCCCTTGCCCTTGGCGATCTCGATCGCGCGCTCGACAGCGGCCTTATGGCCCGAAACAACAACCTGTCCGCTGGCATTATCGTTGGCCGCGGTGCAGACTTCGCCCTGTGCGGCTTCTTCTGCAACCGCAACAGCATCGGCATAATCAAGACCAAGAAGGGCCGCCATCGCGCCAACACCAACCGGAACAGCGGCCTGCATGGCCTGCCCACGGATTTTCAGAAGACGGGCGGCATCGGCAATCGCAAAGGTCCCGGCCGCAGCAAGCGCAGAATATTCACCCAGTGAATGGCCCGCGACCAGATCGCATTTGTCGGTCAGCATGAAGCCACCTTCTTTTTCAAGAACGCGGGTAACAGCAAGGCTGACGGCCATCAACGCGGGTTGCGCGTTTTCAGTCAGGGTCAGTTCGTTTTCCGGACCTTCGAACATCAATGCGCTCAGTTTTTGGGAAAGTGCGTCATCGACTTCCTGGAAAACTTCGCGGGCAACCGGGAATGCTTCTGCCAGTTCTTTCCCCATACCAACCGCTTGCGACCCCTGACCGGGGAAAACGAGTGCGCGTGTCATTATATCAAATATACCCTTGTCCGCTTCTACGAAGGCTGTGCCGAATAATCGGCCTTAAAATTGAGCCACCCTTGATAACGTGCCCGCCTCCGCTGTCAAGGACAGATGCGGTTTTTTGGCTGTCATATCCAAACCTTGCAAACAAGGTGGCACGGAAATTCATGATTTCAAGTTAAAAGGCAGCAAACATGTATGACATGTTTGCTGCCTTTCATGAAGGACTCCCTATCGTGCAGCGCACAAATTCGCCCATTGTTCTTGGAACTTAGCCAATATAGTGCTGCATGCTCGAAACCACGCTGTCCGCAATATGCGACTTGGTAATCACACCGCAAACATCATCCTGACGCGGCACACCACGGCACGGCTTCACCACAACAGCGGCGCGCGCCTTGCGGCGTTCCATACGTTTGATCACGTCATACATGTTCATGTCATCGACAACGACGACGAAATCTTCGCCGATCAATTCCTTAAGCGTCTTGTTGCCCTTGTCACCAACGACCGAGAACAAAGCTGTCTGATCAGGAATAACACCGGCAATCCTGTCTCCTTCGAGGACAATCATCGGATTTGGTTCCGGGGATGAGCCGATCTTGTCGATGATTTCCGATACCCGAAGCGCCGCTTCGACATAAAGCTGTCTGGTTGTCATGACCTCGCGGACCGGATGAACCATGAACATGTTGCTATGACGCTCTTTGGGGATATGACGTCCACGCAGAACCAGCTTGGACGTATAGATCGTCTCGCTGATGATCATGCGACGGAAACCAAGCGCAATGGCAACGGCGACGATCAGCGGTACAATTATATTATAGTCGCGCGTCATCTCGAAGATCATGATGATCGCGGTCATTGCCGCACCAGTACCAGCCGCAACAACCCCACCCATCCCGACAAGTGCGAACTCGACAGGCGTAATGCCTGCTTCGGGGAAGATCATATTGCCGACCACGCCGCAAGTTGCGCCAAGCGTTGCCCCAGCAAACAGGGATGGCGAGAACACACCACCCGACGCCCCGGAACCGATACTGACCGAGGTTGCATAGAGCTTGGCAAAGAACAGGATCACCAGCAGCGGCAAGGAAGTCATCGCCCCGCGCAGGATATGCTGGATCGTGCCATAGCCGACACCGTCAACATAATAATTGCCACCCGTCAGCAGCAGGACATACATCAGAATACCGACCGAAAGCATGCCAACCGCATGACGGGTGTAATCATTTCCCGGCATTTTCTTGAAAAATGCCCCAGTGATCAGCATCGAGCGGATCAACATCCAGGCCGCAACACCACACAGAAGACCAAGCACGACATAAACAACAAGCGCCTGAAGATCGATTGCCGACACTTGCGGGACGGCAGCAAGGGGCACGTCAAAGGCTGGTGCCAAACCAAATGAGATCCGTCCGATATAGGTCGCAGCCCCGGTTGCAATCACCACCGGCAAAAATGTACGGGTAGAAACTTCGGGCATCATCAGCTCGATGGCAAACAGCACGGCACCAAGTGGTGTATTGAAGGTCGCCGCAATACCTGCGCCCGCCCCGGCCGCAAGCAGCGTTATGCGCTGGCCGGTCTGCAGCCTGAAAATCTGGGCGATACTTGAACCCAGCGCCGATCCGACTTGAATGATCGGGCCTTCGCGACCAACCGATGCGCCAGTGCCGATTGAAAGCGACGACGCGATTGATTTGACCAGTGCGACCGTCGGGCGAATACGGCCCTGTTCGAAATAAATGGCGTTCATCACTTCGGGAACGCCATGGCCTTTGGCCTCGGGGGCGAAATTATTGACCAGAAAGACCACGAACATCCCGCCGATGACAGGCACCAGAATGAATAAAGGCCCCCAGCTGCTCGGCTCGGTCAAAAGGTTGGCATCATATTCAATAGAGAAGACGCCAAAATACGCGATGTTATGGATCAGGGCGACCAGAGCACGGAACGCCACTGCTCCGTACCCGGTGACGATACCGACACATAACGCAAGTAAACATAAATTGAATAACGATGCCCGGCGTGAAGACGCAGCATCAATAGAAGGCTCTGGCATTACAAATCCGCGTGTCATGAAACTTGGGACTGCAGAACCGGTATTCGGGACAAGAACGCTCGATACGCGTCACCCGGCCCGTCCCTGTAGCTGAACAGGAATAATCAACAGGGCGCGTCAGTTACCGGCACAACGAATGCAACAAGGCCTACTCGCTTGAATTTTTCGTTTCAAGTGTGAACCAGTTCACGCATATCGGCTTCCTGAAAAGTGCAACACTGACAATATGCCCCCAAATGGTCACAACCCGATACAAACCAACACGCATTGAAGTTTTCGCGCTCTGTGTGCCTGCCTGTGGAAAACGTGCATTTGGCGTTGCACTAATGGGCGAAAAGTGTATATTCCGCCGTCTCACGGCTCCTTGCCGGGATTGCCCGGCTATGCCTGCATGACATGAGGTCATGTACGGAAGAGATAAGCCACAAGGAGTGATTAGGAGTATTATGAGCAAGTACGAAAGCGTGTTTATCGCACGTCAGGACTTCTCGACCGCACAGGTCGAAAGCCTGAACGAAAAGCTGACCCAGACCATCGAAGGTCTCGGTGGCAAGATCGCTAAAACCGAATATTGGGGTCTGCGTTCCCTGGCATACCGTGTCAAAAAGAACCGCAAAGGCCACTATACTCTCTTCCAGATCGAAGCTGAAAAAGATGTGATCGCGGAATATGAGCGTCAGATGCGCCTGAACGAAGACGTTCTGCGTCAGATGACTGTCAAGGTTGACGAGTTCGAAGAAGAACAGTCTGCCATTCTGCGTAACCGCGACGAGCGCGGCGGTCGTGGCGGTAATCGCCGTGGCGGTCCCCGTCAGCACGGCTAACAGATAGCGAGGAGATAATATCATGGCTGGACGTCGTCTGTTTTTCCGTCGTCGCAAATCCTGCCCGTTCTCGGGTGATGATGCGCCGAAGATTGACTACAAAGATGTCAAACTGCTGCAGCGTTTCGTTTCCGAACGCGGCAAAATCGTTCCGAGCCGTATCACTGCGGTTTCGGCCAAGAAGCAGCGCGAACTGGCAAAAGCCATTAAACGTGCACGCTTCCTGGCGCTGCTGCCCTACGCAGACCAGGTCTGAGGCAGTCGGCAAGAGACCCTTTTGTGGTCTCGGGCCGGGAGTAAATGATGCAACGTGACACCCTCATAGCGATTGGTTCAGGACTGGGCAGTGCCGTTCTGTTCCTGTTGGTTCTATCAGGAAATCCGATTGCGCTTTTGCTCTCATATTTCGGGCATTTGCCGCTGTTCCTTACGGGACTTTGGCAAGGACCCAAACGCCTGCTGGTTGCGGCAGTAGCCGCATGCAGTGCCCTCGTTCTTCTGGGGGGATTGCTGCCTTTCACGGTCTTTATGATCGTGTTTGCCGGACCGGCGATGTTGTTGACCCGCATGGCGCTGGTCATCCGGAAAGATGAAAATGGCAATGTTGCCTTTCTTCCATCCGGAATTGTCGTAAGTGCCATGGCCGTCATGGTCGCAACGGTGATGATCTTCATTACCGGGACTTTGACGGCGGAAGGTCTGGACATTCAGGAACTCATTTCGAAGCTCCTGAGCCAGATGTACTCGGAAATGGGTGTCCCTATGACATCCGATGTTCAGGGTCTGATTGGCATGTTCCAGGTTTACTTCCCGGCGATTGCTGCGGTGAGCTGGCTGATGATGCTGTTCGCCAATGCGGCAATCGCACAGGCAATTCTGGTGCGTGCAGGCAAAAACCTGCGTCCGACACCAAGAATGGCGACTTTCGCCTTGCCTGGCTGGTCACTGTTTGCGTTCGCCCTGGCCGGGTTTACGGTCGGCTTTGCCGATGGATCCCTGGCCTATGTGGCGCGAAACGTCGCGGTGGTACTGGCAGTGCCGTTCCTGTTTCAGGGATTGGCACTGGTGCATGGGCAGGCAGCCCGATGGCCGCAAAAACGTATGATACTGACGGTGTTTTACATCGTCGCGGTTCTGTCCAGTTGGTCCTTTGTTGCGATCACCGGACTTGGAATTATTGAGCATTTAATCAGGCTGCGGGGGAAAGAACCGATGACCCGTAGCAATGAGGAGGATCGGTGATGGAAGTTATTCTGCTCCAGCGGGTAGAAAAACTCGGTCAGATGGGTGACGTAGTCTCCGTCAAGCCGGGCCACGCCCGCAACCGCTTGCTGCCGCAGGGCATGGCCCTTCGTGCAACCAAAGCAAACCTTGCTGTGTTCGAAGCACAGAAAGCACAGCTCGAAGCTGACAACCTTGACCGCCGCAAAGACGCCGAAGCGGTTGCCGAGAACATGGGTGAACTCGCTGTTACCCTCGTTCGCCAGGCATCCGACGTCGGTCAGCTTTACGGTTCGGTAACTGCACGCGACATCGCAAACGCAGTAACCGAAGCCGGTTTCACTGTTGCTCGTACCCAGGTTGTTCTTGATCAGCCGATCAAAAACCTTGGTCTGCACCAGGTCAAAATCAACCTGCACCCGGAAGTTGCTATCGAAGTAACTGCCAACGTTGCACGTTCTGAAGAAGACGCTGAAGAACAGCTCCGCAAAGGCGGCGCAGTTCTTGGCACCATCGACGAGATGGAAGCTGAAGAAGCTCTGGAAGCTGCTGAAGAACTCTTCGAAGAAGACGTTCCGGCTGACATGGCTGACGAAGCTGCTGAAGGCGAAGAAGAAACCAACGCTTAATTGCAGGTTTTCTTCCAAGACCATTCAAGAGACGGCATATCCGCAAGGATATGCCGTTTTCTTTTGTCCGGTGCGTTCATTGGACCATTGTCGGAACAGATTTCCCGAACGGGATCAAAAACCTGCACTGCGGTCGACCTCTGCGCTTGCGGAATACCCGCTATGAGTTATACCGATTAACTCTTTGCGGCCAACCGGATGACTGATACCTTTTCCGCCCATGACAGATCCCAATCTTGACGCCCTTTTCGCTCCTCTGGATATGAACCACGGTGCCGACACCGACATGGTGCTCGAACGCATGGCTCCTCATAACTTTGAGGCAGAGGCTGCCCTTCTTGGCGCGATCCTGAACAATAACGCCGCCTATGAGCGCGTTTCAGACATCCTGCGACCGGAACATTTCGCAGATGCCCGGCACGGCCGCATTTTCGAAGCCTGCGGCAAGCAGATCGAACGTGGCCAACTGGCCAACCCGGTCACGCTCAAGGCGTATTTCAAGCAGGATGAGGAACTTGCTGAAATCGGCGGGGCGCAATATCTGGCAGAACTGTCAAACAACCTTGTCTCGGTGATCAATGCCGGTGATTACGGCAAACTGATCTATGACCTTTATCTGCGGCGCGAGCTTATCGAGCTTGGCGAAGATGTGGTCAACGAGGCCTATAAGCACGAACTTGATACCGATGCCACCACCCAGATCGAAAAGGCAGAACAGAAACTGTTCTCGCTGGCGACGGCAGGGGCTGCTGAATCGGGCTTTGTGGCCTTTGGTCCTGCACTGGCCAAGGCTTATGAGAATATCGATCACGCCTATAAGAACGCCGGTCGCGTTGTTGGCGTGACCACCGGCTTGCGTGACATTGACCGCAAGCTGGGCGGTCTGCATCCATCAGACTTGCTGATCCTTGCGGGTCGTCCGTCGATGGGTAAAACAGCCCTTGCGATGAACGTTGCCTTTAACGCCGCCATCGCATCGCATCAGAACCGCGCAGCAGGTGAAGACCCCCGTGACGAGGTCCGTACAGGTGCGGTTGCCGTCTTCTCGCTTGAGATGGCCGCCGAACAGCTTGCCGGTCGTCTTCTCTCGCAGGCCGCCGAGGTATCGGGCGATAATATGCGCCGTGGTGACCTGAACGAACAGGATTTCGAACGCCTGCTTCTGGCGACACAGGAACTCAATACTGTTCCGCTTTATATCGACGATACGCCCGCCCTTCCGGTATCTACCCTGCGTACCCGTTGTCGCCGACTGAAACGTCAGCACGGCCTGGCGATGATCGTCGTCGATTACCTTCAGCTTCTGGCACCGCCAACCAACTTCCGTGGTGACGGTCGCGTGCAGGAGGTCTCGGAAATTACCCGTATGCTCAAGGCGATTGCCAAGGAACTCGAAGTTCCGGTTCTTGCCCTGTCACAGCTTTCGCGTGCGGTTGAACAGCGCGAAGACAAACGTCCGCAGCTTTCTGACCTTCGTGAATCGGGCTCGATCGAGCAGGACGCCGACGTCGTCATGTTCATCTATCGCGAACAATATTATCTCGAACGTGCCGAACCGGCCCAACGCCCGGAAGAAGCCACCGACAAGTTCGGTGAACGCTATGCGCAGTGGCAGGAACGTTTGAACCATGTCTACAACACCGCTGAGGTAATTGTTGCCAAGCAGCGTCACGGCCCGGTGGGCAATGTCCGCCTGTTCTTTGACGGGAACTACACCAAGTTTGGCGATCTTGATCACATTGAAGAAGAATATGAGTAAGGATTGGGGTAACGCCCATCCGTAACTGGATTCCACGGGGTATTTACGAATGACCGTTCTTCCCGCCGTCGGCCGTGCTGCCGAGTGCGCGGAACTGCAGATCAATCTGAAAGCAGTTGCCGACAACTACAAGATCCTGACCAAACGTTATACCGGGCGCACCTGTGGCGCTGTGGTAAAGGCAGATGCCTATGGTCTTGGTGCAAATACCATTGTTCCGGTTCTCAAAAAGCAGGGATGCCGGTTGTTCTTCGTCGCACAGGCCAACGAGGCCGCCGAACTTTTTCCGGTTCTGCGGGGCGGCGGACGGATCGCAGTTCTCAATGGCGTGCTGCCCGGCGACGAGGAATTCTTCATCGAGAATGATGTCATTCCGGTCCTGAACGATCTTGAACAGATTGAACGCTGGTCAAATCTGTGCCGCGAATATGAACGCCCTGCCCCGGCCTTTATTCATCTCGATACCGGCATGAGCCGCCTTGGCTTGACCCCGCTTGATGTCAGCCATCTGGTTGATCGCTATTCATCCCTGCTTTACGGGTTTGAAAAGGCCGGTTACATGACCCACCCGGTCGCAGCAGACGAAGCCGGAAACCCGATCACCAAGGAACAGTATGACCTGTTCATGAAATGGTATCGCAGGCTTCCGCCTGCCCCGCGCGGCTTCTGTAACTCGTCGGCCATTTTCCGCGACAAGGAATATCATCTCGAATTCTGCCGTCCGGGCTATGCACTTTGGGGGGGCAACCCGACACCCGAAGCCGCAAACCCGATGCGCGCTGTGGTAAACCTTAAGGTCAAGGTTCTGCAAGTTCGCGAAATCAACGAACCACAGACTGTCGGCTATGGCGCGACATGGCAGGCCAAACGCAAATCCAGGATTGCAACCATTGCTCTTGGTTATGCTGACGGCTGGCTGCGCTCCTTGTCCAATGCCGGAAAATTGCTGATCAAAGGGCACGAAGTCCCCTATGTCGGGCGTGTATCGATGGATGCGATCACAGTTGATATCACCGATCTTCCGGGCAAGCCCCTCAAGGCCGGTGATATGGTATCGCTTCTGGATGACAAGATGACGGTTGACGATGTCGCATCTGCTGCTGGTACAATCGGTTACGAGATACTAACTTCGCTTGGACATCGCTATCGGCGGGTCTATACAGAAAGCTGATCCATAAAAACTGGCCAGACTATGTTGGCAGGCCGATAACAGGGGACTTCGAAGTACAGATGCCGATCTTTGCGCCGGTTGGCCATATCTTTCTGACCTTTCTGGCCCTTGTTGGTCGCGTGACAGTGTTTGCAGGTCGGACAGTTGGCCATATGGTTACGCCGCCGATCTATTTCCGTCTCATTTTCAAACAGATGCGCGAGATCGGCTATTTCTCGTTGCCGGTGGTTGCCATGACCACCCTGTTTGCCGGGATGGTTCTGGCCCTGCAATCCTATTCGGGGTTCTCGCGCTTTTCTGCCGAAAGTGCCGTTGCCACCGTGGTTGTCATTTCCATGACCCGCGAACTGGGTCCGGTTCTGGCCGGTCTTATGGTGGCTGGCCGTGTCGGTGCAGCAATTGCAGCTGAAATCGGCACCATGCGGGTTACCGAACAGATCGACGCGCTTGTCACCCTTTCGACCAATCCGTTCAAATATCTGGTGGTTCCGCGCGTTATTGCCGGTCTGATCACCCTGCCGGTTCTGGTTCTGATCGGGGATATTATCGGGGTTCTTGGCGGCTATCTGGTTGGTGTGAACAAGCTTGGCTTTAATGACGGGTCCTATATCCGCAACACGTTCCAGTATCTTGAACAGCTTGATGTTGTCTCGGGTCTGGTCAAGGCGGCGGTGTTTGGCTTCATCATCACGCTGATGGGCTGCTATCACGGGTATCATTCGCGTGGCGGTGCGCAGGGCGTTGGCCAGGCGACGACGAATGCGGTTGTATCAAGTTCCATCCTGATCCTGATTTCGAACTATATCGTCACCGAACTCTTCTTTTCGCGATAAGGGCCGGTGAACGCATTATGACCAGCCCTGCCAAAATATCGCTTCGCAATGTTCACAAGGCCTTTGGCCCCAAACAGGTGCTTCAGGGTGTCGATCTTGACGTTGCGCCGGGTGAATCCGTTGCCATCATCGGCGGATCGGGCACCGGCAAATCGGTAACGCTGAAATGCGTGCTGGGCCTTCTGAACCCGGATCAGGGATCGATCACCGTTGACGGTGTCGAGATGACCGATGCCAGCCAGGCAGAACGCGACGCAATGCTTGCGAAAACCGGCGTGCTGTTTCAGGGCGCTGCCCTGTTTGATTCCCTTTCGGTCTGGCAAAATGTCGCCTTTGGCCTGATCGAAGGGCGCGGCATGAAACCGCGTGAGGCACGCGAGGTTGCCATTGCACGCCTTGCCGATGTCGGGTTGGGTCCGGAAATTGCCAATATGTCACCGGCGTCTTTGTCAGGTGGCATGCAAAAACGTGTCGGTCTGGCCCGTGCCATTGCGACCGAGCCGGAAATCCTGTTCTTTGACGAACCGACCACCGGCATTGACCCGATCATGGGCGACATCATCAATGACCTGATTGTCAAATGCACCCGCGAACTTGGTGCCAGTGCGATGACCATCACCCATGATATGGCAAGTGCGCGCAAGATCGCCGATCGCGTCGCCATGCTCTATCAGGGCAAGATCATCTGGGATGGTCCGGTCAGCGAAATTGATCAGTCCGACAACCCCTATTTGAAGCAGTTCGTTGCCGGTGATATCGAAGGCCCGCTGGAGCTTGATCTCAAGCACCTCTAGTCCGCCAGAAGCCCCGCACACCTGCAAAGCATTTACTGACCACCTTAACGACCATCGGAGTATTCTGTGGCCAAAACCCAAAGCCGTTTCATCTGTCAGAACTGTGGTGCCGAATACCGCAAATGGACCGGCCGTTGCGATGGATGTGGCGAATGGAACAGCATCGAGGAAGAACGCGTTGAAACCGGCCCGAAGGCCGCGGGTGGCATTGCCGGTGGTGCCAAGGGTAAAACCATCGAATTCGTCGCCCTTGAGGGCGAAAGCGCCAGTCCCAAACGCATCATAAGCGGCATCACCGAACTTGATCGCGCCTGTGGTGGCGGACTTGTACCGGGATCGGCATTGCTGGTCGGTGGTGATCCGGGGATCGGGAAATCGACAATCCTGCTTCAAGCCGTTGGCGCGATGGCCGCCCGGCACAAATGCGCCTATATCTCGGGCGAGGAAGCGGTTGACCAGGTTCGCATGCGTGCGGCCCGTCTGGGGCTTGAGAAGTCCAAAGTCGATTTTGCGGCCGCGACCAGCCTGCGTGATATCATAACCACCCTTGAATCCAGCAGCCACGAAGTCGTGGTCATTGACTCCATCCAGACCATGTATGCCGACACACTTGATAGCGCGCCGGGCACAGTGTCACAGGTCCGCGCCTGCGCACTGGAACTGATCCGCCTTGCCAAGCGCAAGGGCTTTGCCGTGCTTCTGGTCGGTCACGTCACCAAGGAAGGCCAGATCGCAGGACCGCGCGTTCTGGAACATATGGTCGATACGGTTCTGTATTTCGAAGGCGAACGTGGCCATCAGTTCCGCATTCTGCGCGCGGTGAAAAACCGTTTTGGCGCGACTGATGAAATTGGCGTGTTTGAAATGGGCGACGCCGGTCTGGTCGAAGTTCCGAACCCGTCTGCCCTGTTTCTTGCCGATCGCGACGCACCGGTCAGTGGAACAGCGGTCTTTGCCGGGCTGGAAGGCACCCGTCCGATGCTGGTCGAGATCCAGGCGCTGGTCGCGCAATCGGCCCTTGCGACACCACGTCGTGCGGTTGTTGGCTGGGATTCTGCGCGCATGAACATGATCCTTGCCGTTCTGGATGCCCGTTGCGGATTACCGCTCAGCCAGTTTGACGTTTATCTTAATGTCGCTGGTGGCCTGCGGGTTGGCGAACCGGCCGCCGATATGGCGGTTGCCGCCGCCCTTATTTCGGCCGTGGCAGATGCCCCGGTTCCTGCCGAGACCGTGATTGTTGGTGAAATCGGTCTTTCGGGCGAAGTTCGTCCGGTCGGACAACTCGAATCGCGGCTCAAAGAAGCCACCAAACTTGGCTTTGGCAATGCCTATACCCCCAAAAACGGGACACAGGGCAAGAAGAAGCTGTCGATCAAGGGCCTCAATCAGACCGAAATCGGCCATCTTCAGGATTTGGTAAATCTATTCGGCGACGATGTCCGCGACAAGGTACGCCCGCGCGAAGGCATGTATTGAGCTCGCCCGTGCGTCCCCAGACTGATTGACTGACAAGGTTTAAGAACAGATGGATTTCTCCGCCCTACCCGATCTTGGCGCACGCGATGTGTTTGACCTGATTGTTGTCGGCATCTTGCTGATCTCGGGTGTGTTTGCCTTTTTCCGCGGCTTTATCCATGAAACCTTGTCGATGATGGGCTGGCTGGGGGCTGGTCTGTGTGCGCTTTATGGCTATCCGGTTGCCAGACCCTATGTGCGCGATCTGATCCCGTCCGAACTGATTGCCGATCTGGCAACCGGTGTTGGCCTGTTTCTGATCACGTTTCTGATTTTCTCGTTCATCAGCGGCCGGATCGGTCGGGCTGTTCAGAATTCCGGTCTTGATAGTCTCGACAGCACGCTGGGCTTTGTTTTTGGTCTTTTGCGCGGCGCCCTGATCGTCTGTATCGGCTTTTTGGCATTGTCTTGGCTTCTGCCCGCAGATTCGCAACCTGACTGGGTTCGCGACGCCCGCACACGCCCGGTTCTTGAGGAAGGTGCGTTCCTCATTATGCGCATGGCTCCTGACGAAATTTTCGATACCACGGCCCAAGAGCTTGAGCGCGCTCAGCGCAAGGCCGATGCAAATGAGCAAACCTATCGTCAACTTCTTGGTCCGGAGCCAAAAGGGACTGGACCCAAGCCCCTAAACGGGTATACAAGGCCCTCGCGCGATGATTTGGATCGCCTGATTGAGGCGACCACTAACGAGTGAGGCGTGTGGGTTTCGTAGAGAATACGTTGTCCGTGCGCCACCGGCGAGAGAGCGGAACCCACTCATGCTGACCACCAATCCATTTGATGACGACAAGCTACGTGAAGAATGTGGCGTCTTTGGCGTTTTTGGCTCCCCCGATGCGGCGGCTCTGACGGCTCTTGGCCTTCATGCCTTGCAACACCGCGGACAGGAAGCTGCTGGTATCGTTTCCTATGACGGCGAAGATTTTCCTGCCCACCGGGCTTCTGGCCAGGTTGGTGATATCTTTGGTTCGGAAGACGTAATCAAAAGCCTGCCCGGCCAGCGTGCCGTCGGCCATGTGCGGTACTCCACCGCAGGTGGCAAAGGCCTTCGTAACGTTCAGCCGCTTTTTGCCGATTTTGAATTTGGCGGTTTGGCGATTGCCCATAACGGTAACCTGACCAACTCGCTTGCGGTACGTGACCGTCTGGTCAAACGCGGGTCGATCTTCCAGTCGACCTCGGATACCGAAACCTTTATTCACCTGATCGCAACCAGCCTGTACGAGAAAATCATTGATCGCCTGATCGATGCGGTTCGTCAGGTCGAAGGTGCCTATTCTCTGGTCGTGATGACCCAGAAGAAACTGATCGGTGTACGTGATCCGCTTGGTGTCCGCCCGCTGGTTCTCGGCAAGCTCAATGATGCCTATATCCTGTCGTCGGAAACGGTCGGTCTGGATATTGTTGGCGCGGAATTCATCCGCGACATCGAACCGGGCGAGATCGTCGAAATCACCGATGAAGGTCTTCGTTCGATCAAGCCGTTCAAACCGGTCAAATCACGCTTCTGCATTTTCGAGCATGTCTATTTCGCCCGCCCCGACAGTATCGTCGAAGGAACAAGCGTTTATGACGTGCGCAAGAATATCGGTCGTGAACTGGCCCGTGAGTCTGCTGTTGAAGCCGACGTTGTCGTGCCGATCCCCGACTCAGGTGTTCCGTCCGCCCTTGGCTACGCCGACGAAAGCGGTATCCCGTTCGAACTGGGCATCATCCGCAACCACTATGTCGGCCGTACCTTCATCGAACCGACCGATCAGATCCGCCATCTTGGCGTGAAGCTGAAACATAACGCCAACCCCGGCAAGCTTAAGGGCAAGCGCGTTATTCTGGTTGATGACTCGATCGTGCGTGGCACCACCTCGACCAAGATTGTTGATCTGGTCCGTCAGGCCGGTGCCGCCGAAGTCCATATGCGCATCACCAGCCCGCCGACCATGAACCCGTGCTTCTATGGCGTTGATACCCCGTCCAAAGACAAACTGATGGCGGCCAATCACGACATCGAAAGCATGGCAAAGATCATTGGTGTGGACAGCCTTGCCTTTGTCACCATTGACGGGCTGTATCGTGCGACCGGTCTTCCGGGCCGCGACAATGACAGCCCGGCATTCTGTGATGCCTGCTTTACCGGCGACTATCCGATCCGTCTGACGGATCACAATGCCGAAAACAAGGACCGCAAGCTGAGCCAGCTGGTTGAAAGGCAATCTGCATGACCGAAACCAAACGTCTTGAAGGGCGCGTGGCACTGATTACCGGTGCCTCGCACGGGATCGGTTATGCTGTTGCCAAACGCTTTGCCGCCGAAGGCGCACATGTCATCGCGATTGGTCGCAATGTCGGCGCGCTTGAAGAACTGAGCGACGAAGTTACCGACGCAGGTGGCAAGATTTCGCTGCTTCCGATTGATCTGACCATGTTTGAAAAGGTTGATGCCATTGGCCCGACCATTTTTGAACGGTTCGGCAAGCTTGATATCGTTGTTGGCAATGCCGCCCTTCTGGGGGAACTGGCACCGGTTGGCCATATCGACACGCAGATTTTCGACAATACCGTTGCAACCAATGTGACGTCGAACTTCCGTCTGATCCGTACTGTCGACAAGCTGCTGCAGCTTTCCGATGCTGGCCGTGCGATTTTCGTGACCTCGAACGCATCGGCAAAGGGCCGTGCTTTCTGGGGGCTTTATGCTGCCACCAAGGCGGCCCTTGAGGCCCTTGTGCTTTCCTATGCGCAGGAGCTCGATGATAGCAAGGTCCGTGTCAATCTGGTCAATCCGGGGCGTATCCGCACCAAAATGCGTGCAGAAGCCTATCCGGGTGAAGATCCGCAGTCGCTTCCGACACCTGACAGCATCACCGACGTGTTTGTCGATCTGGCAGAAACCAGCTGCACCAAACATGGCGAAGTGGTTGACGCTTACTAAGCTTCGAACCAGCGCAATTTTCAAAGGCCGGGTATTTTGCCAGGCCTTTTTCAGTTCAGATCGACATTTTCAATACAGAAATCTAGGAATGCCCGCACGCGCGCAGGCATAAGCCCGCCCTGCCCGACATAGACAGCATGAATATCAACGCCGCCGCCGGGGTTAAACGCCTCAAGCAGCACACATAGCCTTCCTGCATCCACATCGTCTCTGACATGAAAAGCCGCCAGACGGGCAACGCCACCGCCCGCAACGGCCAGCTGACGCGCGCTTTCCGCATCCCCGACACAGACCTTGCCGCCGGGCATGACTGTCTTGATCGTCCCGTGATCATCAAACGACCATTCACTGATCGCACGCGGAAAGTTATAGCCGATCAATTGATGCTCACTTAAATCCTCGACAGTGCGGGGCGTGCCAGCCCCATCCAGATAATCCGGCGAGGCGACAATCACCATGCGGCATTGTCCCAGCTTGCGCGCAATCAGGCCGGATGACGGCAAAGGACCACTGCGAATGGCGACATCTGCCCGTTCCTCATACAAATCAACAACCTTGTCACTGACGGTGATATCAAGATCGATATCGGGGAAGCGCGCCTGAAAAACCGGAACAAGCGGCAAGATGCGATACAAACCGACCGGCATATTCACACTGACGCGAAGCTTGCCACGCGGCTGAACGGCCCTTGCCGCTTCGTCCTCTGCATCACTCAGTTCCGCCAGAACATTGACCGCACGGTCGTAGAACCGCTGTCCTTCCGGTGTCAGTTGCAATTTCCGCGTCGACCGGTTGAGCAGCCGCACGCCAAGGCGGCTTTCGAGCCGCCCGACAAGTTTGCTGACGGCAGATGGTGTCATCTTGAAATCACGCGCCGCGGCAGAAAACCCGCCCCGTTCGATCACACGGACATAGACTTCCATTTCCCCGGACCGGTTTGTGTCAAGACGCGCCATTTGGAATTCAACTCACAAATAATGTTCCTTAGGTCGTACTAGTTGAAAATTGATCCCCTGTCCATATTCGCACCAGTTCAAACGATCACCTCTCAGGAGACTGAATATGGAATACAGGCAACTGGGCCGGTCCGGCCTTCGGGTTCCCGCCCTTTCGCTCGGCACGGGCACCTTTGGCGGACAAGGTCCGCTGTTTTCAAACTGGGGCACAACGGATGCCCGCGAAGCCGCATCCCTGATTGATATCTGCCTCGAACATGGGGCCAGTCTTTTTGACAGTGCCGATGTTTATTCCGATGGCGCATCCGAGACCGTTCTGGGTCAGGCGATCAAGGGACGGCGCGATCAGGTCATGATTTCAACCAAACTCGGCCTCCCGATGGGTCAGGGGCCCAATGACTATGGCACCGCGCGCAGCCGCCTGATTGCCGGCACCGAACAGGCACTGTCGCGCCTTGGCACCGATTATATCGATCTGCTGCAACTTCACGCCTTTGACGCCCATACCCCCATCGAGGAAGTTCTTGTTACCCTTGATGATCTGATCCGGGCCGGGAAAATCCGTTATATCGGGGTTTCAAACTTTGCCGGATGGCAGATCATGAAATCGCTTTCTATTGCTGAGTGCCACGGTCTGTCACGCTATGTTGCCAATCAGGTTTATTATTCACTGGTTGGTCGGGATTACGAATGGGACCTGATGCCCCTTGGTGAGGATCAGGGACTTGGCGCACTGGTCTGGAGCCCGCTTGGCTGGGGACGGCTGACCGGCAAGATCAGCCGTAACAAACCCGCCCCGACCCAAAGCCGTTTGCATGAAACCAGTCAGTTCGGCCCGCCTGTCGATGACGCAAAACTTTACGACATCATCGATGTTCTTGACGAGATCGCGGTCGAGACCGGCAAAACCGTTCCGCAGGTTGCCATTAACTGGCTGTTGCAACGCCCGACCGTTTCCTCGGTGATTATCGGGGCACGCAATCAGCAACAGCTGATTGATAATCTTGGCGCAATCGGCTGGTCGCTCGACAAGGGTCAGATCGCCCGTCTTAACCGGGTCAGTGATCGCACACCGCCCTATCCGCATTATCCCTATTACACGCAGGATGGCTTTGCGCTGCTTAATCCGCCTGCCCGACACTAGGCCGTTTTCCCGGGTGATGATCCCCGCTCATGACCCGGGAGACCATTTAAAATTTGCCCGCACCATCAATTGATTGCATTTACCCGCCCCGGGTCGTTAGCATGGCCGCAACCCGCAACAAACAATCTGGGAATAGCCATGAAACAGGCGCTTCGTAACTGCATTCTTTCTCCTTTGGGGACTTTTGGCCTGGCATTGATCATTGCAACACCCCTGACCCTGCCAAATGCCACAGAGGCGCAAACAGCCGACAACGGCTCGACGAGCGCCGCCATAAGCGAAATGGATGCAGAACGCGGCAAGGACCTGTTTGCGGAGCGTGGCTGCGTGGTTTGTCATGCAGTCAACAATGTCGGGGGCGATATCGGCCCCGGACTTGATGCATCCAACATGAATATCGCGCGTGAACCGTTCGAGTTCTTTGCACGCATGTGGCGCGGTGCAGAATCGATGCTTCATCTGCAACAGGCCGACCTTGGCTATCAGATTGATTTTTCCGGACAGGACATCGCCGATATCTTTGCCTTTGTGCAGGATGGTGACATTCAGGAAAGCTTCACCGAAGAAGACCTGCCCGAACATATCCGCGAAATCATCGATAACGGCCCGTCGATCCCCAAAAACTGATCGGTCCGCGATACAGACAGACAAAAAGCCGCCCCTGTTGACCAAGGGCGGCTTTTTCATGTGTTGAACAAGAAGTCCCGAAACTAGCGTTTCTTTTTCTTCTTGGCATAAGGGTTATCACTGCTGCGCAGATAGATACGGATCGGAACGCCGGGCATGTCGAAATCTTCGCGCAAGCCATTGATCAGGTAACGCGTATAGCTTTCGGGCAGTTCAGCCGCCTTGGAGCAGTTGATAAAGAAGCTTGGCGGACGCGATTTCGCCTGGGTCATATAGCGCAGGCGAATACGACGCCCCGAAATGACCGGCGGCAGATGCCGTTCGGTGGTTGCTTCCAGCCAGCGGTTAAGCTGTGAAGTCGGGATACGGCGGCTCCAGATATCGTGAAGATCAAGCACGGTTGGCATCAGGCTGTCGGTGCCGCGCCCGGTCAATGCCGAGAATGCCAGAACCGGAATACCCTTGGCCTGTGCAAAAGACGTATCAAGCTTGTCACGCAGGGCCTGCATCACTTCTGCCTTGTCGCGGACAGCATCCCACTTGTTGACCGCAATGATCAGGGCTCGGCCTTCTTCAAGTACCATACGGGCAATCGTGAGGTCCTGCTTGTCTAGGGTATTGGTCGCGTCAAGCATCAGAACAACGACCTGTGCATACCGGATGACGCGCAGGGTATCGGCAACCGAAAGCCGTTCGACACGGTCATCGATCTTTTTCTTGCGGCGCATACCCGCTGTATCGACCAGACGGATCGGACGACCTTCATAGGACCAGTCAACCGCAATCGAATCACGGGTCAGGCCCGCCTGCGGGCCGGTCATCACACGATTTTCACCCAGAAGCTGGTTGAGAAGTGTGGATTTTCCTGCGTTCGGGCGACCAACGATTGCCAGCTGAATTTTCGAATTATCGCGCGATCCTTCGACGATCAGTTCACCATCTTCGTCTTCGTCATCTTCGTCAAATTCGATTTCAAAGGACGGGAAGACCTCGCCCTCGTCATCGGCAAAGCCGTCTTCGTCAATCAGATCGTCGCTATCTTCATCTTCCAGACCAGCCGCCTCGGCCGCCGCTTCGCGGGCATGCTGTTTGGCAACACGCTCGCGGTCTTTCCATTCTTTCCAATGGGGTTCGAGCAAATCATACAGAAGCTCGATGCCAAGACCATGTTCGGCTGAAATTGGTGCGACATCGCCAAGACCAAGGCCATAGGCCTCGTAAAGCCCCGGATCCTGATCCTTGCCTTCGTGTTTGTTGGCAATGACATAGACCGGTTTGTGGCGCTTGCGCAGCCAGTCGGCAAAATGGTTATCAAGCGGGGTCAGGCCTGCACGGGCGTCGATCAGGAACAGCGCAACATCGCATTCCTCGAACGCCTTCTCGCTTTGCTGGCGCATCATGCCTTCGACCGAATCATCGAATGCTTCTTCCAGACCGGCGGTATCGATAATGTCGAACGACATATCGCCCAGACGCGCCTTTCCATAGCGGCGATCACGGGTCACGCCAGGCTGGTCGTCCACCAAAGCCAGCTTTTTGCCGACCAGACGGTTAAACAGGGTCGACTTCCCGACATTGGGGCGACCGATAATGGCAACTTTAAGCGACATCTGACTTTCAGACTCTCGTTATAAAAGGCGTTATGCGCCGACGGCTTTCACTGCCCTCGGCGCATCGCAAATCCTGCAAGGAAACCTTGCGAAAAACTCTATGTTCGAACTGACTGATCAGCGATATGCGATTAGATCGGCATCCGCAGTCAGGAAGTAAAGGCTGTCACCTGCAACCGATGGCGGCAATGTGATCGGCCCGGATACCTCATCCTTGCCGAGAATGTCACCGCTATAAGGGGAAACAGTCATCACTTCGCCCTGCTCGTTACCTACGATCAACCTGTCACCGACCAGTACCGGACCTGTCCAGACAATCGGCTCTTCCTGGTCTTCGGGATCGACAAAACGTGGCAGAACCGTCACCCATTTAACCTGTCCGGTCTTCCGACGCAAGGCAATCAGATCATTTGTGTTGGTTAGCAGGTATACGTAATCGCCGGCCACCCATGGCGACTGGATGCCACCGGCCTCCAGTTCCCAGACCCGATAGCCGGTACGAAGGTCAATCGCAACGGTCAGACCGGAGTTACTTGTCGCAATCACAAGATCATCATCAATGACCGGAAGGCCGCGAATATCGGCAATTGCCGACACCGCATCGGTACGTCCTGCACCGGCCAGTGCATCCGACCAGATCACCTGACCGTTTTCAACACGAAGGGCATAAATCTCGCCTGTCGAATAGGCCGAAATCACCACACCCTGATCAACCGCCGGGCTTGCACCACCGATAAAGGATGCGCCTTCGGCTGCACCACGATGGTTCCAAAGCGTTTCACCGGTCATCGCATTGAGCGCGATGGTCTGGTTATCAATGGTAATGGCAAAGACACGACCACCGCGCACTGTCGGCGCCGAACGCATCGGTGCACTGACCTGGCTGCGCCACAGAACCTTGGCACTTGGTGCATCAATGGCAACGATCTCGGCAAAGCCGGTGGTGGCATAGATGATCCCGCGCTCATAGGCCAGACCACCGCCAAGAAGCGTGCTGTCCTCTTCGTCTTCGGGCGCCAGTTCGAGTGACCAGATTCTTTTGCCGTTATTGGCAGCAAATGCACGCACTTCGGCACTGGCATCAATGGTAAAGATCACACCGCGCGCAATGATCGCCTGATTAAGCAAAAGGTTGTCATCCATTGACCCCTCGCCGATATCAATCGACCAGTCCTGCTTGAGAACGTCATTATCCAGACCGACATGATGCAGGGCATGGCTCGGATAGCCGCCATTCTGCGGCCAGTCGACCATCGGTTCGGGTTCCGGAAGGATCACACGCTGGTCAGACAGTTCGACATCGGGTTGAACCGTGCTTTGCAGGGCAAGAACCGAGATGCGTTCACCCGGCAATGGCGGTTCTTCTTCGCCACCAAGCCAACCCGAACACCCGGCCAAAAGGCCTGTCATTCCCATTACGCACAGAACTGACTTAATACCGCGTGTGGTCAAAACCGTTTCCCCTGATTCAAGCTGTCGTCATGGTGGCCGGGTTTGTTCCCGGCCATCCTGTCTGGACCTTGTTAGGCACCAACGGCCTTGAGAAGTTCACTTGCGCGTGCGCGCATGCCTGACGGTGCTTCATTGTCATCGGCAATTTCCGTCAGAAGCGGTTTGGCTGCATCAACTTCACCCGAGGCAACATGCAGCAAGGCAATCATTTCACGCGCAGAATAGTACCAGGCGTTTTCCGGAACCGCGATCGGTTGAAGACGCGTGATCAGGTCCTTGGCATTGGTTTCATTTGCGCTGTTCATCGCAATTTGAACCACAGCAAGATCACGGTAAACGTCATCAATTTCGGAGTTGCCAGCAATCGCTTCAAGTTCGGTCACTGCGGACGGAACGGCACCGGCACGCAGGTAAACTGCGGCTTTCTGGAAATGACCAAGGGCAACAAAACCGGCATTTCCGTCGGCAATAATCGCATCAAGCGCTTCAAGCGCGGCATCCTGTTTGTCGTCACCTGCATTTGCCAGTTCGACAGCATTGGCAAGGCGGGTGCCATTTTCGATGCTGGTGGTGTGTTCATAAGTTTTCCAGCCTTCACGACCGGCAACCCCCAACACAATCACAGCAGCAGTGCCGATGACATATTTCCCGTATTTGCGCCACAGTTCTTCTGTGCGTTCGCGCTTCAGGTCTTCTTCGACTTCCTGGAAAATATCAACCACGAAAACGGCTCCAATCCGGTCACAATAAAGCGGGCAACCTGCCCGCTTATCTGAATTAATTCTGGCAAGGATTTAACGCGCCAGCACGTACAGGGTCAAGTCTGCTCGAAGCCAAACCCGGCAATCGGCCAATTATTTTGCCCGATTGCCGCTATATGGCCTGTATCTGGCCAGTGCAAAGCTTGTTTCCGTACTTTTTCATCCAGCAGTTAAGTCCGCATTTTGGGCAAAATCGGGGCAAATTTACCGATGCAGGGAAAGAATTGCCTGTTCCCGCGGACCGATCAGGCGGATTTAAACCGGTTTGAAAGATTTTCCACACATCATCATCAGCATAAAATGATCAGCGAAAAGCTCCAAAACGACTGAAAACAAACCTAACCCTGCCCATATGACAAGAACAGGGACAGATGACGACAAATCCGGCACGGGGCTTGCTTTGTTAACAGTCAAGGGAACAGATTTCACAATGCTATCGGTCAAAATTGCCCGGTAGATGGACGGAGACACCATGGAACGTCGTCAGAAAGTGTATAGCCGGCATGATGCCAAGCGTGTCATTCGACAACGTATTCTGGCCGGGCTGTTTGCAACATTGTTGGGAACCGGCGTTTCTGGCTGCAGCACCACAATGTCTGACATTGCCGGAACCAGCATCTTCACAGGCGGGGAATGGTATCTGGCCTTTGACGTTGTCAGTATCATCAATACCGACAAAACCCTGATTGACCATGTGGTGTCGCTTTCGACCGGTCAGGATTGCTCAACCATCCGCAAGCTTGACGGTAAATCCTATTGCAAAAAGGATCCGGTCCCCGAAACCCCGCTCTATTGCTATCGTACGCTGGCAGCCGTCAATTGCTATCGCACGCCTGACCCCTATAATACCGGGGCACAAACCGTTGACTGGCCGCCGACGAGATCACGCAGCCTTTAACAGCCAATCACCTGATTTTCCTGGGATATTCAAACCGGCCACACGCGTTGTGAACCGGTTAATGCCCATTGAAACTTGAGGCGAAAGTCAATCCGCGCTACCGTGTCATATGGTTGTCATGTTCTGCTTTCAGGTCAGGGCAACCAGACGATCACATTGTCGGAGAATGACATGGGAACACTGTTCGATTTGGCAAAATATCGCAAAGCCAAAAGCTTTGTACATTTTGACCGGTCCGAACTGATGCGGCTCATGAATACCTATTCCCGCCAGGTTGCAAGTGGTGCCTGGCGCGACTACGCGATTGACCATCTTGACGGCATGGCAATGTTTTCGATTTTCCGTTCCACGCATGAAACACCGCTTTTCACCGTGATCAAGCTGGGCAGCGAACACAAGAATGCCGGACAATATCTGGCACTTCATAGTGGCGAGCGAATCAAGCAAAGTTCTGATATCACCAACGTTCTCGAGGCCATCGAAAAGCGCGCGCGTAAAGTCGTCCCGCTGTTTAAAAACAATTCCTGATTACAAAAAAAGCGGACAAAAAAGTGCGTCTCCCTGTTTCGACTACCATCAGGCTCGCAACAATTGCGGCCCTGATCAGCTCAGCCTTCTTGCTGGCCCTTACGCCTACCCCCGCCCAAGCCAGCAAAATGAGCCGCGAATATCAGACCGGCTATTACGCCTATCAGTCCGGGGACTTCAGCGAAGCCAGACAGCAGTGGGAAATCGCAGCCCTGAATGATGACCCTTATGCACAATATGCGCTGGGACTTTTGAACTATCGCGGAGACATGGGACGCCCCGATTATCCGGAAGCCGTCAAATGGTTTCACAAGGCCGCGCGCGCCAATCATAGCGGCGCGATCTATTATATCGGGCTTTTGTATTACAACGGGCACGGCGTGAATTATGACCAGTTCCGCGCCACTGAATATTTCAAGCGCGCCTTGCAAGCTGATCCCGGAAACGGGGATGCTGCCTTTCTGACTGGCACGCAATATTTCCACGGGCGCGGTGTGCGTCAGAACTTTGTTGAAGCGGCCCACTATTTCGAACTTGGCGCAAAGGCCGACAATCACGCCGCCCAGTTCATGTATGGCGCCCTGCTTGAACGCGGCTGGGGGCAGGAAGAAAACCAGGCAGAAGCCTATTACTGGCTAAGGCGCGCCACACTTGGCCCGATCACCTTGCCGCCGGGCCTGAACCTTGAAACCCCGATGGACCCGATGGCCGCGGTCTCGGCACTTGAAGCCCGCCTGCGTCCTGAGGAAATCACGCGCATCGACAAACGTCTTCAGACGGAAGGATTCATTCCAAATTAAAAGGCCGCATCATGCGGCCTTAAAACTTCTATCCCGTGCCTGTCTGTCTGGCAGTATCGCGTCTAATGATGGGTCTCGATGATTGTGCCGGTCTTGACCACTTCGGTAATCGTCACACCAAGATTTTCGTCCACCACCACCAGCTCGCCACGCGCAACCAGCCGGTTATTGACATAGATATCAACGGGTTCCCCAACCCGACGGTCAAGTTCAAGAACCGCACCACGGGTCAGACGCATCAATTGCGCGACCTGAATCTGGCTTTTGCCAATCACCGTCGAAACGCGCACCGGCACGTCATAGGCCGCACCAATTTCTGATGCACCATGCCGCTTGGAAAACGGGTCTTTATCGTCAACAGCCATGATTTAGCGCCATCCGGTCTGGTCGAAGGAATCGGGAACCTTGAATTATAAAGGTTAGCTTTGAAAAAAGTGTTAGCAAGCCCAATCTCTTAAAAATTGTCAGATCGCCAAAATGTATCGACACAATTTCACTGTAGTTTTTTGTATTATAATCCCCTACACAAGTGCCCATTCGCGATTTTCATGTTCGCCATGATGTGATCCAACCTGACGCCAGGATGTTAAATGACATATGACCGCCAATGGGTGGCTGACGCCATCAGCAAGATCGAAGCTGATTTCAACCGGTCGGCAGACACCCACCTGATCCGCCTTGATCTGCCGAAACTTGACGGGATTGGCTTGTATCTTAAAGATGAGTCGACCCATCCTTCTGGCAGTCTCAAGCACCGTCTGGCGCGCTCGCTGTTTCTCTATGGCCTGTGCAACGGCTGGATCACCAGGGACACGCCGGTTATCGAGGCATCAAGCGGATCAACCGCCGTGTCAGAGGCCTATTTCGCACGCCTGCTTGGCCTGCGTTTTATCGCCGTCATGCCGAAATCGACCTCGCAACAGAAAATCGACCAGATCGCATTTTATGGCGGAGAAAGCCATCTGGTAGATCACAGCGGTCAGATCTATGAAGAATCCCAACGCCTGGCGCGCGAACTTGACGGCCATTACATGGACCAGTTCACCTATGCCGAGCGCGCAACCGACTGGCGCGGCAACAACAACATTGCCGAAAGCATCTTTGATCAGCTTAAACGTGAACCCCATCCGGTTCCGCGCTGGGTTGTCGTCGGTGCGGGTACGGGCGGCACATCATCGACCATCGGTCGCTATGTCCGTTATGGCCGGACATTGGGGCAAGGCTGCGAGCTTTGCGTGGCTGATCCGGAAAACTCGGTCTTTTATGATGCCTATGAAACCGGCGACTGTTCGGTGACCGGCACCAAGGGATCGCGCGTCGAGGGCATTGGCCGTCCCCGTGTCGAGCCAAGCTTCAATCCGACCGTTGTCGATCGCATGTATCGCATTCCCGATGCCGCAAGCTTTGCCGCCCTGCATTATCTTGAACGTCATCTTGGCCGTCGCTGCGGCGGGTCAACCGGCACCAACCTGATTGCCACCCTGTCACTGATCACGGAAATGAAAAAGGCCGGGCAAACCGGATCGGTCGTGACCTTGTTGTGTGATGGCGGGGATCGCTATTGCGACACCTATTACAATCCGGAATGGATCAAGGCACAGAATATCGACCTCGCCCCCTGGACATCAGCACTTGAACAGTTTGATGCGACCGGGCTTCTTGACATGCCGCTAGATCACAAGACCGGGTATCGCAAAGCCTGACAGGCTCCAGCCGTTTCCTGAATTCAGATTAAGGCCGGGTGATCACATACCCGGCCTTTTGCTTTTGTCCAGACCCGGTTTACCCGTTTCTCACAGCTTCATTGTCTCACCGTCGGAATGCATCGGAGTGATTTAAACGAGGCATGACATGACAACAGAGAAAATCGGCGGTATCGAGCTTTATATCGAGAATGTGGATCTCGAAAATTCTGGACAGACACAAAAGGTTTACGGGACAAATTGCGCAGATGATTTCTGGGCTTTGCTGTCAAATGAACGTTCTGTATTTGCCTATGTCGACTATCTTTGGGTGCCACCCGATCTGAAACGCAACACATCCCAAAGCAGCCGGGCCCTTTATGCATGGCGCGGGGATACGCGCACCCCCGATGAAATTTTCGGCCACGGCTTTTCCCGGCGCGGGACATCCCCCGCAACCCCGGCCATTGTTTATCGCAAGGCTGATCAGGATCTTGCGCATTATACGGCCGTGTGTCTGTCAGGTACGCATGAAATCGGCGCCCTCTTCCCGCCAAAGGTTCCTGATCAGCCGGATCCTGCTGCCGAGACATGGGTTTACTGCGTGCGTTTGCGTGGATACTGGTGCCCCACCTATTCCATCCAGCAACGGGTCTATGGCAATGCTGCCAGGTTTGGCGCGACCGAACGCCAGATGGCACGCCAGAACCTTTATGCGCGCGAGCTTGCGGTCCTTAATGTCGCTTATAAGGACGTGGTCGCGGCCATTCGGGTACGGCGCGACTGGGCTGGCGAGGGATATGATGCTGGTGGCACCTTCACCTATCTCGAACTCAGGAAAAACCAGTGGGCTGCATCAGATAACAAGGCCTTTGCTGATCGCATCGAGAACTGGTGGAATACCAATAATCTGATCAACACCCAAAACGCCCTGCCGACCCCGTAATGACAAGAATAAGGCCGGTCCCGACATCACTGCACGGGACCGGCCTCAATGAATGTGCCGTCGGCGTTAAGAAGCCACCAGCGCGCCGGATGCAAGCGTGTCTTCAAATCCTTCGACCGATTGCTCATAACCGCTATCGGTTGCGCCGGTGCCTTCAAGCTTCCCCGACAGTTCCTTGAGACTGGACAGAAGGGTCAGGTCACGCGCCTGCTGTTCTTCGGCCTTCTTGCGCAGATCGGTCTGACTGACAGCAGCCTGCCGTGCAATCCAGGCGGCATCATCCTTGGCAAGCTTTTTCGCGGTTGCCTCGCCGATGATGATCGCACCGGAAATCTCGCTTTGCGCAACTGAAACAGGCTTGCTGCTGGTTTCAACGGCCGAGCAGCTTTGTGCGACGCGCGTGGCAATGGCGCAAAGCTGTTCGGTTTGCGTTTCAGTTCGAAAGGACGCGATATCGGCCTTGTATGCGGCTGCATAATCATTGGCCAAATCGCCAAGCGTACTGCTCATCGGGCTTTCTCCTCTGATAATCCGGATGCACCAGAAGACGGGGAGCCTCATCGCATGTGAGCAGCCAGACAAAAAAAGACGGGCGGCAAGTACCGCCCGTCAGGCAAGACAGGGAAAGCTTCTCAGGGAGGAGAGACAAACAAGTCCTAGCCGTTCACAGCAATCTTGCGCGGCTCGGGCTTTTGTTCTGCTACTTTGGGGAGAGTAAGTACCAGAACACCATTCTTGAACGACGCCGTGATGTTATCGACATCAATGGTATCATTCAGACGGAATGACCGTTTGAAGCTGCCAAAGCTGCGTTCAACAACGCGGGCACCCTCGTTGGTTTCACGGGTGGATTTCTTTTCACCGGTGATGGTCAGAACACCGTCGAGAACCGACACATCCACATCATCCTGCTCAACGCCGGGAAGTTCGGCAGACAGTTCGATATGATCTTCGGCTTCGTGAACATCGATACGCGGGCTCAAGAGAGTTTGAGCTGCTTCCTGACCATCTGCAACCGCCTTTGATGCAGTTGCACGATCACCAAAGATCGAGCCAATCATACGATCGAAATCACGGGAAAGAAGCGAGAAAGGATCACCATAGGTCGGTGCAGTTGCAAGACGACGTGCGGATCCATTAAGAGTCTGAAGACCAGTCATTAGTACCCTCCATTACAGACGAGTATTCTTGCGCCATCAGTCCAGACTAGGCTGCAACCTTGACGCGTATCAGGGCACCATGCCCCTTTGCAAACTTGAGATAGAGCACAGGATTTTTTCCGCAAGTGGCGTCATGCATTTTTTTTTGCTTTTTTTGCATTCCGCCGACCTGAATGGCCAATAACACATTATCCGGACGAACTTTTTTCGAAAAATCAAATCAGAGACTGGCACTCATCCCCTGACCGGATTAGCTTCTTCTCATTGTTTGTCGGCTTATGGCCGACCTCCTTAACAAGGAAGATCCATGAGTACCCTTTTCTCACCATTGTCACTGGGCAAGCTTGCCCTGGACAACCGCGTCATCATTGCGCCGATGTGCCAGTATTCAGCTGAAAACGGCAAAACCTCGGACTGGCATCCGATGCATCTGGGCAACCTTGCCCAGTCGGGCGCTGGACTTTTGATTATCGAAGCAACTGCCGTCGAACCCGAAGGTCGCATCACCTATGGCGATGTAGGTCTGTGGGATGACGAAACCGAAGCGTCCCTTGCCAGAACCATTTCTGCGGTACGCAGCCACTCTGACATGCCAGTCGCCGTTCAACTGGCCCATGCCGGACGCAAGGCATCGTGCGAGAAACCCTGGCTGGGTGGGCATGCACTGTCTCCGGATCATGCCAATGGCTGGCAAGTTTGCGCACCGTCGGCTGTTCCGTTCCGCGAGGGCGACCCGATCCCCGAAGCCCTTTCAAAGTCGCGCATTTCCGAAATCGTGCAGGCCTTTGTCGAAAGTGCAAAACGTTCGATCCGCATCGGTTTTGATGCCATCGAAATCCACGCTGCCCATGGCTATTTGCTCCATCAGTTCCTGTCCCCTCATTCGAACAAGCGTGACGATGAATATGGCGGATCGTTTGAAAACCGCGTGCGCATCGTTCTTGAGATTTATGACGCCATCCGCGCAGAAGTCGGCACCGACTACCCGCTGGGTATCCGTATTTCGGCCACCGACTGGGTTGATGACGGCTGGGACATTGATCAAAGCGTTGAACTTGCCAAACTGCTTCATGCACGCGGTTGCGATTTCATTGATGTTTCGTCCGGCGGCCTGCACATTGATCAGAAAATCCCGCTTGGCCCGAACTATCAGGTTCCGTTTGCAGCCCGTATCAAGGCAGAAACCGGCATGACCACCATTGCGGTTGGCCTGATCACCGAGGCCGAACAGGCAGAAGCCATCACCTTTACCGGTCAGGCCGATGCCATCGCCCTTGCGCGCGGCATCCTTTATGACCCGCGCTGGCCCTGGCACGCAGCAGCAACCCTTGGGGCCGAAGTCAAAGCTGCCCCGCAATATCTGCGCTGTCAGCCGCGCAGCCTTAAAAAGCTGTTTGGCTGATCTGAACCACCAAAAGCCCGGCACAACAATGTGCCGGGCTTTTTTTATTTCTCTGACCTGCACGCAAAAAGGGCCCCGCAATTGCGGAGCCCTTCCTGTAGTGCAAAGGTCGGTTGGTTGGTAAGGCTTAGAAGCCCATGCCACCCATGCCGCCCATACCACCCATGCCACCCATGTCAGGTGCGCCAGCCGGTTTGTCTTCGGCTTTCTCGGCGATCATGCATTCGGTGGTGATCAGCAGACCAGCGACCGAAGCTGCGTCCTGCAGGGCAGTACGAACAACTTTGGCCGGGTCGATGATGCCAGCTTTGATCAGGTTGGTGTATTCGCCCTTCTGAGCGTCATAACCGAACTCGATGTCGTCCTGCTCAAGCAGTTTGCCAGCAACAACCGCGCCGTCTACGCCAGCGTTGGTTGCGATCTGACGAACCGGTGCCTGAAGGGCACGGCGAACGATGTCAACACCGATGGTCTGGTCATGGTTTTCACCTTCGAGACCGTCAAGCGCACGGACAGAGTACAGAAGAGCCGTACCGCCACCAGCAACGATGCCTTCTTCGACAGCAGCGCGGGTCGCGTGCAGAGCATCGTCAACACGGTCTTTGCGTTCTTTAACTTCGATTTCCGAAGCGCCACCGATCTTGATCACTGCAACACCGCCTGCGAGTTTCGCGAGACGTTCCTGCAGTTTTTCACGATCGTAATCAGAGGTGGTTTCTTCGATCTGAGCGCGGATCTGGGCAACACGGCCTTCGATCTGTGCTTTCTCGCCAGCGCCATCAATGATGGTGGTTTCTTCTTTGGTGATGGTAACCGATTTCGCGGTACCGAGCATGTCAAGCGTAACGCTTTCAAGCTTGATGCCGAGATCTTCGGAAACAACCTGACCACCGGTAAGGATCGCGATGTCTTCGAGCATTGCTTTACGACGGTCGCCGAAGCCCGGTGCTTTGACAGCAGCGATTTTCAGACCACCGCGCAGCTTGTTGACAACCAGGGTTGCCAGAGCTTCGCCTTCGATGTCTTCAGCAATAATCAGAAGCGGCTTGCCGGTCTGAACAACAGCTTCGAGCAGCGGAAGAACCGGCTGCAGCGAGGAGATTTTCTTGTCGAAGAGCAGGATGTACGGAGCATCCATTTCTGCAACCATTTTCTCCGGGTTGGTTACGAAGTACGGAGACAGGTAACCACGGTCGAACTGCATGCCTTCGACAACGTCGAGTTCGGTGTGCAGGCCTTTTGCTTCTTCAACGGTGATAACGCCTTCGTTGCCAACTTTTTCCATGGCTTCAGCGATCATGTCGCCGACTTCACGGTCACCGTTAGCAGAGATGTTACCAACCTGGGCGATCTCATCGCGACCAGCAACTTTACGTGCACGGCCCTGGATGGATTCGATGACCTTGGAGGTCGCGAGGTCGATACCGCGCTTCAGGTCCATCGGGTTCATGCCGGCAGCAACAGCCTTGTTGCCTTCACGAACGATTGCCTGTGCCAGAACGGTTGCGGTGGTGGTGCCGTCACCAGCCAGATCGGCGGTTTTCGACGCAACTTCGCGAACCATCTGTGCGCCCATGTTTTCGAACTTGTCAGAAAGTTCGATTTCCTTGGCGACAGAAACACCGTCCTTGGTTACGCGCGGAGCGCCAAAGGACTTCTCGATAACAACGTTACGACCTTTCGGGCCGAGGGTCACCTTGACAGCATCTGCCAGGATGTCGACACCGCGCAGCATCTTGGCGCGTGCATCGGTGGAGAATTTTACTTCTTTAGCAGCCATAATATTCTTTCCTCTCTATGAGACGGATGAACGTGGACTTAAGTCACCCAAAGGGCTGACTTATTCCATGATGCCCATGATGTCGGATTCTTTCATGATCAGCAGCTCTTCGCCGTCGACCTTGACTTCGGTACCCGACCATTTGCCGAACAGGACTTTGTCACCTGCCTTGACGTCGAGGGCTACGACCGAGCCATCTTCTTTGCGAACGCCAGAACCAACAGCGACAACTTCGCCTTCCTGCGGTTTTTCTTTGGCGGTATCCGGAATAATGATGCCACCGGCAGTTTTGGTGTCGGACTCGACACGACGTACCAGTACTCGATCATGCAGCGGACGGAACTTCATTTTAGACAACTCCGTGTTAAAGCTAAGGCTCGTTAATAACTAAGACTAACCGGGATGAGCCCGTATTAGCACTCACCCCCGGCGAGTGCTAACAGCATTTATTGGAGTGCCTGTTTAAAGTCAATAGGAAGATGTAAAAAGACGCAGAAATGTCACGATTTTTACGCATTTCCGGTGATTCAAACCGAACAAAAAACCGTCTTCCACGAAGGGCTGCTGATCACACCATTTTCTATCAACCCGCACAACCCTGCCGTACAAAAATATTTCGCTGCGAACCGACCCACATGTCCTTGCAATTACAAGATCGCAACATTCAGTCAGCGAAGTTCGAAATAGCGCTCATATAATGCTGGCTCATCAAAATGTCGGCGTCCGACAAAGGCGGTTGCATGATGGCCCCACTGGCGCATTGCGCCGGGCCGGTCCACCCCCATTGGCCACAGGATGAAACGTTCCATTCTTTCGGTGCCCGGGACGAAACCGTCTTCATCATAAAGGCTTTCATATCCGCTGCCATCTTTGAGCGGAATGCTCACAAGTGATTGCTCTGGCTGCATTGATGCCTTTATGGGCGCCAGGGTCTTCACGTCTGAATTTTCCGGAGTCACGGCCAAAAGATAGTGACTGATCGCATCAACCCACAGCACCGGACGGGCAAGGGTCGCCGACGGTACAGCACCGGCCGGGCTTTCAGCCGTCTCGCGAATATCACCATCTTCGGGTGCCACAATTCGCTGCAATGACGATGTCGGGAAGAACATATGATAGCAGCCACACCCATGAATGCTGTCCGCAATCAGAGGATGCCCTTCTCCATCAAGGGTGACGCGCCAGATCAATGCATCAAGATGCCCGGCGAGAATATCAAACATTCCCTGTGCCGGTCGCTCTGGGAACCAGACCGAATAGATGATTTGCGGACGCCATTGGTTATTAAACCAGGTATGGCTGAGTCGGTAATAGATTGCAGGGCGATCAAGATCGACAATCGACAAGCCCTCACGCGATGGCAGGGCCGGTGTACCGATACGATCACTGCTTGTCAGCGTGCGTATCCGAAATTCTGGCGCATAGCGTTCGGCAAGCGATTTGAGCTCGGCGTGCGTTGGCATGATCCGGCCAAAGGCATCTTTTTCAATTGCTTTGATCGCGATGGCGTCTTGCCCTGCATCTCCCTGCCCGTCTGCACGATAGCGCTGCCAGGGACCAGAAGCCTGCAAGGCCTCTTCGGACAGATCAAAGCTTGCAAAATTATCACGCTTCCAGCTTTCATAGCCCAAATGCGCGGCAAAGGCTGTTAACGGATAAAACCCGGCAATGCGTTGAAAATCGAGATAGTCATCAGGCACGAAAACCGCCTTGGACAACGACGCGTAATCACCGATGGTCAGTCCCGCAGCCATTTGACTCGCACAGTTTTCGACTTCTGTCAGAGACAGTTCCGCAGCAACAGGAAGATTGCGCAGCTCGTCTGCCCGCGCGTCACGATCAAGTGCGCGCATCTGCGCCACCCAGTCGGCAAACAACGGCTCACCCCGAGCGCCTTGCGCTATGGCGGTCCCGACCTGCTTGCCCATCAGCACCGAATTTCGGTTGGCCCGCAGAAACCGGTATCCGGCAACAGGTGCCGCACCGACATTTCTTTTCCCCTGATCGGCAATCAACGCATCGAACTCGCCGAGCTGCTGTGAACAACTTGGTGATGAGACCACAGAAACGCCACTTTGATGGCTACTACATGCTGAAAGAAAACCAGCAAGAAGCACCGGGACATAGCGCAAACGAAATTGCATCGACTGCCCTTTCATATCCGGACAAAACGCGAGCGGCTGGACCAGCAACACCTTTGAGCCAACCTTCATCTGACGACAAAACACAGCATAGGGTCGAAACATTGCAGATTGAAACACTTGATATCACCGACATTAAGTTGCTCTTTCCGCGAAAGTTTGGTGACGAACGGGGTTTCTTCTCCGAAACTTACAGTCAGTCACGCTTTAACCAAGCAGGCATTTCAGTCGAATTTGTTCAGGACAATCATTCACTTTCGCGCGAAGCCGGGGTTTTACGCGGCCTTCATTACCAATGCCCGCCCTTTGCCCAGGACAAACTCGTCCGCGTTGTTCATGGTCGCATCCTTGATATCGCCGTCGATATTCGCAAAAATTCGCCGACCTTTGGCAAATGGGTTTCTGCTGAACTCAGCGCTGATGACTGGAACCAGATCTTTGTTCCCAAGGGATTTGCCCACGGTTTCGCAACGCTCGAAGCTGATACAGAAGTCATTTACAAGGTGTCTGCTCCTTACGCGCCTGAAAGCGAACGGGCAATCATGTGGAACGACCCCGACATCGGTATTTCCTGGCCGTTCGGTACTGATGACGTGACCCTGTCTGCCAAGGATGCGGCGGCAATGAGCTTTGCCGATTACTGTAAAGACCCGGATTTCTGATATCCCTACATCTGATCGTAGGTTTTCAACACAGTTTGCAAATAGGTCTTGTAGGAGCTCGCACTATATTGCGCGGTCAGCTCCTCAAACTGATTGAGTGAAATCAGACCATTGCGCAACGCGATTTCTTCCGGGCAAGCGATCTTGAGACTTTGACGATTTTCAACGGTCCGAACGAAATTCGCAGCATCAAGCATCGCCCCGTGCGTCCCGGTATCAAGCCATGCATATCCGCGCCCCATTTTCTCGACCCGCAATGCACCACGTTCGAGATAGGCCTTGTTAACATCGGTGATTTCAAGTTCACCACGCGCCGATGGCTTTATGGATCGGGCAATATCAATGACATTGCGGTCGTAGAAATACAGCCCTGTCACTGCATAGTTGGATTTCGGCACAGTCGGTTTTTCTTCGATATCAAGGGCGATACCATTGCGATCAAACTCGACCACGCCATAGCGTTCCGGGTCATGGACAAAATAGGCAAACACGGTCGCCCCCTCTTGGTGCTGCATGGCATTTGCCAGCAACTCTGTCAGGCCATGACCAAAATAGATGTTATCGCCAAGTATCAGACAACAGGTATCGTCACCGATGAAATCCGCACCAACAATAAATGCATCGGCCAGACCGCGTGGTTCCGTCTGCACCGCATAATCCAGACGAATCCCCCACTGGCTGCCATCGCCCAACAATTCCCGAAACAGGGGAACATCATTTGGCGTACTGATCACAAGAATCTCCGTGATCCCCGCAAGCATCAATGTTGTAAGCGGGTAATAGATCATCGGCTTGTCATAGACAGGCTGCAATTGCTTTGACACGACCAGTGTCGAAGGATGAAGCCGCGATCCGGTGCCCCCGGCCAGAATGATCCCCTTACGCATGGCGGTCATCCTTCTCAAGAACGGCCAGTACGCGTCCGAGGCTTTCCGTCAAAGAAGGAAAATCGACACAAAAGTCTTCCCTGATCTTCCGGTTTGACAAGACGGAATAGGCCGGTCGCCTGACCGCACTCGGAAACTGATCCGAGCGAACGGGTGTGATTTGGCAATCCGCCCCCGACCAGCCAGGTCCGAACACGTCTGCGCCAAGAACCTGAATGCGACGGGCAAAAGCGCACCAATTTACCGGTTCATTCGCAACCACATGATAGGTGCCAAATCCCCGAAACCCGTCAGTCACGATGACCGGCAAAACCTGCAAGACAATGCGCGCCAAATCCAGTGCGCTTGTCGGGCATCCGATCTGGTCGTCAACGACTTTGATTTCATCGGTCTCGGCCAAAAGGCGGCACATCGTTTTGACGAAATTCTTGCCAAACGGGCTATAGAGCCATGAGGTTCTGAAAATCAGATGTCTCGGGTTCAGGTCACGAACCGCTTGCTCTCCGGCAAGTTTTGTTTGCCCATATATGCCCAGCGGAGCAACGCGATCCGTCTCGACATAAGGTCTTCTGGCATTTCCATCAAAGACATAATCCGTCGAAAAATGAATGAACGGAATTGCATGCTTTGCAGTCTGTTCGGACATTACTTTCACTGCCGTCGCATTGATTGCAAGTGCACGATCAGGTTCGCTTTCGGCAAGATCAACTGCCGTATAGGCAGCTGTGTTGATGACAATATCCGGACGTATTTTGTCGACAACTGCGGCAATGTCCGATGGATATTCAAGATCGCAGCAACTGCGCCCGATGAAATTCAACTCAACATCTGAGAAGCTGCTTTCCTCTTGCGCGAGACATCCGGCCAACTGGCTATTCTGTCCAAAAACAAGCGCCCTAATCATTGCGCTTCTCCGTCCCAAGTCCGGATCGTGCAATCGCATTCTGCTTTTTCAGAAGAGGTTCCCACCAGGATTGATGATCGACATACCACTGCACTGTCTGGCGCACCCCGGTGTCAAAACTGTATTTCGGGCTCCAGCCCAGTTCATCGCGCATTTTGGTCGCATCAATTGCATAGCGCCAATCATGCCCCGGTCTGTCTTCAACAAACTCAAGAACATCCTCGAACCGGCCGCTCTGATCACCTCGTTTAAGCTGCCTTACCGTCTCAAAAACCGCCCGGACAAGGTCGATATTTCTGACCTCGTTGCCTCCGCCAACATTGTATTTTTCACCAACCTTTCCACGTGTGAGGATGGCGAATAAAGCTTCTGCATGGTCATCAACATGCAACCAGTCGCGTGTGTTCATACCGGTGCCATAGACGGGCAGTTTACCGCCCTGCAATGCCTTGATTGTCATCAGCGGAATGAGTTTTTCCGGAAACTGGTATGGGCCGTAATTGTTCGAACAATTACTAATCAGAACCGGCAATCCATACGTCTGATGCCAGGCACGCGCCAAGTGATCAGAACTCGCCTTGCTTGCGGAATAAGGAGAGTTTGGCGCATAGGCGGTTTGTTCGGTGAAGTAACCGTCATCACCCAGTGAACCGTAAACTTCATCTGTAGATATGTGATGGAATCGGAACGCGCTTTGCCCGGCGGGCGTCAATGTATCAAAATAGGTCCGCGCCACTTCGAGCAAGGTAAAGGTGCCAACGATATTGGTCTGCACAAACGCAGCTGGACCATCAATCGAACGATCAACATGACTTTCTGCAGCAAGATGCATGACAGCTGTTGGTTTGAAATCCGCAAACAGCTTTTCGACGACGTCTCTGTTGCAAATATCTTCCTGACAAAATCGATAGTTTCTCTGTCCGGACACACTTTCAAGCGCACGAAGGTCAGCCGCGTAGGTCAGCTTGTCGATATTGAGAATTTCACAGTCATCCCGACCGGCCAGAAGCCGACAAACTGCCGAACCGATGAAACCGGCACCGCCTGTTACAATAATTCTCATCGTGAACTCTTTGTCTGCAAGCTGCGTGTAATTCAGTGCAAGGCACTGCAATCATTCATGGAAAACTTGCGAACTGTATTGGCGGTTCAATCCGTCAATTTAATGGCGCGTTCCAACGCATTCATGCCACTTTTCATGCCCGGCGTTGCTGCGACCAGCGTACACACATGAGAGCCGCTCAATAAAAAAGCCGGATGCAAAGGCATCCGGCTTGATGGTGTCTGATATGAAAAGTGGGCTTATTCGACCGTTACCGACTTTGCAAGATTGCGCGGCTGATCAACGTCGGTGCCCTTATGGACTGCAACGTGATAGGCCAGCATCTGAACCGGGATGGTATAAAGGATCGGTGCGACGAAATCGGCAACCTTGGGCAGTTCCACCGTTGCAGATGCCATATCACCAAGTTTCGAAAGCCCCGGCGCGTCCGAGATAAAGATCACGCGCCCACCTCGTGCGGCGGCTTCCTGCATGTTTGAGGCGGTTTTTTCAAACAGCTCGTCAGACGGCGCAATGACAATGATCGGAACCGACTGGTCAATCAGGGCGATCGGACCATGCTTCATCTCGCCCGCAGCGTACCCTTCGGCGTGGATATAGGAAATTTCCTTGAGCTTGAGCGCCCCTTCCATCGCAATCGGATAGCCAAGCCCGCGCCCGAGATACAAAACATCGCGCGCATCGGCAATATCAAGCGCCAGTTTCTTGAGCGCCTCGTCATGATGCAGGACTTCGGCCGCGTGTTTTGGCACTTCGGTCAGGGCATTGACGATGGCAGCTTCCTCGTCCTTGGCAAGGGTGCCGTTTTCGCGCCCGATGGTCACTGCAAGGCAGGCCAGAACTGTGAGCTGCGTGGTAAATGCCTTGGTCGATGCAACGCCGATTTCCGGACCGGCATAAGTCAGAAGCACCACGTCACTTTCACGGGCAATCGTGCTTTCCGGCACATTGACGATCGAGACGATCTTCTGGCCTTTGGACTTCGCATACCGAAGGGCTGCAAGGGTATCGAGCGTTTCACCAGATTGCGAAATGAACAGTGCCACACCGCCTTTGGGTAGCGGCGGACAGCGATAGCGGAACTCGGATGCAACATCGACATCGACGCCCAGACCGGCATAACGTTCGATCCAGTGCTTTGCCACCAGACCGGCATAGAAAGACGTGCCGCAGGCAACAATCGTCAGGCGGGTCGCATCGGCAAACGAAAACGGCATATCAGGCAGTTTGATGGTCTGGGTCGCCGGGTTGATGAACGCGTGCAGGGTGTCGCCGATCACCGCAGGCTGCTCGAAGATTTCCTTCTGCATGAAGTGATTGTAATTGCCCTTGCCCATCATCGCGCCAGAAACGGCCGACAGTTTGGTTTCGCGGGTCACATCAACATCATTTTCATCGCGAACCTGAACAGAATCACGGGTCATCTCGACCCAGTCACCTTCTTCGAGGTAAATCAGCTTGTTGGTAAGATGCGAAAGCGCCATGGCGTCCGAGCCAAGATACATCTCCCCCTCACCGAGCCCGACAGCAAGCGGAGTACCTCGACGCGCGCCAAAGATCACATCGTGATGACCCGCGATCATGATCACCAGCGCAAAGGCGCCTTCGATCCGGTGCAGGGTGGCAGCAACGGCGTCACGCGGTGACTTGCCCTGATCGAGGAAATCGGACACCAGATGAACAACCACCTCGGTATCGGTATCGGTGGCAAAGACGCGTCCTTTGGCAGAGAGCTCTGCCTTGATTTCCTGATAGTTCTCAATGATGCCGTTATGAACGACAGCAACCTTGCCATCGGTATGCGGATGGGCGTTGTTCTCCGTCGGAACGCCATGGGTCGCCCAACGGGTGTGACCGATCCCGACGTCGCCTGCAAGCGGGCTTTGTTCCAGACGGTTGGCAAGATTGATCAGTTTGCCCTCGGCACGACGGCGTTCGATATCGCCATTAACCAGCGTTGCGATCCCGGCACTGTCATAGCCACGATATTCAAGGCGCTTGAGCCCCTCAAGAATACGCTCGCTAACAATGTCACTGCCGATAATCCCGATGATACCGCACATATTCGTTTATTCCTGCTTCAAATCGCTTCAGTTTTGGTCGGACGTGCTCGTTCGTCACATGACCAGTTCGATATCGGAGTTACAGTTATTTCTTGCCGGTGAGCGCGTGCATTTTCTCGCGAAACTTTGCCGCCCATCCTGCTTTTTCAATGCGCTCTGCCCGGGTCAGTGTCAGGGCATCGGCTTCAACCTTTCCGGTAATCGTGCTCCCGGCACCGACAATCGCGCCATCACCAATTTCAACCGGCGCAACAAGCGCCGAATTTGATCCGATAAAGGCCCCCGCGCCGATATCGGTATGCTGCTTGCGATAGCCGTCATAGTTGCACGTGATCGTACCGGCACCGATATTGGCCTTTGCCCCGACGCGCGCATCACCGATATAGCTGAGGTGATTGACCTTGGCGCCATCTTCAACAATGGCTTTCTTGATCTCGACAAAATTGCCAACCCTGGCACCTGCGCCGATTTCGGCTCCCGGACGCAAACGGGCGTAAGGGCCGATATCGGCAGCCTCGCCAACGACACAGCTTTCAAGATGGCTGAACGCCTTGATCACGACGTTATCGCCAACCGTGACCCCCGGTCCGAAAACCACATTCGGTTCAACTATAACGTCTCGACCAAGTTTGGTATCGGCACACAGAAACACTGATGCCGGATCAATCAGGGTCGCGCCGTCTTCCATGGCAGCCTTGCGCAAACGATCCTGCATGATGGCTTCGGCAACGGCCAGCTGGGCACGGGAATTAACGCCAAGTGTTTCTTCCTCGTCGACTTCGATGGCAACACAGCTTTTGCCATCCGCGCGAGAAACTGCGACGGCATCGGTCAGATAGAATTCACCCTTGGCATTGGCATTATCAATCGCCTCAAGAGTGGTCAGCATATCTTCGGCGCGGAAACACATCACACCGGAATTGCAGAAGTTAAGTGCCCGCTGGGCCGCATCGCATTCCTTGGCTTCGACAATCGCCAGCAATTCACCAGATGCAGGATCCGTCACCAAGCGACCGTAACCGGCGGGATCATCCGGTCGGAAGCCAAGAACAGCAACCGCGTGATCGCCAGCTTCGCGGGCGGCCACCAGACGTTCAAGCGTCTCGGCGGTAAAAAGCGGGCTGTCGGCATAAAGAACAAGAACGTTGCCACTGAGCCCGGCCAAACCATCCTTGGCGGCAAGAACGGCATGGGCGGTTCCCAGACGATCGGTTTGCTCAAACGTGGGATGCGGGGAAACCGTTTCAATCAGTTTGGGCATATCGGGGCCAACGACGACCATTGTCTTGGCCGCACACAGCTTGGCTGCCGTATCAATGACATGATTGACCATCGGCTTGCCGGCAACCTTGTGCATGACTTTGGGCAATGCGCTTTTCATACGCGTGCCCATACCGGCAGCCAAAACGATAACACTTAGCTCAAGTGACATTTATCAATCCGCTTGCCGCATTTTTGATGCAGCATCCCCTGTTCCTGCTTCGCGCATGTCGGTTACAACAGCGCGGGTAATCTGATTTGCAGCAAGTCTTAGAACATATTCTTTTGCTGCAAAAGCCCATAAAGAATCACGTTTTGTTACCGCCTGTTAGCGGATGTTACCGTTTGTTAATGGCACAAACTCGGTTAAGTTCCTCTGAATCAGTCACCACACTCAAACCACCCCCTTACGGAGCCCCGCCCAAATGGCAAAATTCATCATGTTCGACCTCGACGGCACCCTGATTGACGGGGTCGAGGATTTGTTGGTTGCAATGAACGGATTGCTTGATGCGCACGGATTATCCGCCATCACTCGACATGATATCGAAGCCATGCTGGGTGATGGCACCTGGATGCTGACCAAACGCGCCTTTGCCAAACGCGATCAAACGCCGGACGATGCCACACTTGATGAACTTAATATCGACTTCAACAATCGTTATGTTGAAACCGATTATGCCTATACACGGCTTTACGAGAATGCGGAAAACGTGTTGCGCCAACTTAAAGCTGACGGCTGGACCATTGCGCTTGCATCAAACAAACCCGAAGGCCCCTGCAAGGCGATTTTGAACAAGCTTGGCATTGCCGAGCTGTTTACCGTGATTGCAGGCGGCAATTCATTCGAAGTCAAAAAACCCGATGGGCGCTTCCTGCATTTTGTCCTTGATCAGCTTGGGCACAAACCCGACAGCGATGATATCGCTATCATGGTTGGAGACCATGCAAATGACGTGAATTCGGCCCGTGATGCCAATGTCCATGCCATCGCCGTCGCCTTCGAAGTTGATGACACCCGCGCAAATTCCCTGGGTGCCGATGCCGTCGTCACGGCCTATGAAAATCTGCCCGAAGCCATCAAATCCATCACAGGACTTGAAGCGGTCTGAAACGCCCCAACATTAAACTTCTCGGAGCATTGCCCATGCACTCATTCCTGCGCGCCGGATGTTTTGGTCTGTTCACCTATGCGATGTTGGCATTTCCTTTGGCCGCATTTGCAAAGCAATCTGATCAGGGAAACCCGGCCAAGGGCGGACTTGTACTGGACGAGGCATCCAGTCGTCAGGGGGAAGTGCAGGATCAAACCGTCATTGTTCTGCATACCCCATACCAATGGGAACTCAGCACCAAACAGGGGAACCAAACCCTGTTTATCCGTGACTGGAACACTGGCGACGAAATTGCCGAGGACCTTGGTTGCTTCATGTGTGAAGGCGACGAAGATAATTGCAATCAGGACGGCATCTTTGTCCTCACCGAACCCGATGTCAGAGACACAACCGCCTTCTTGCTGGTCTGTCACAAAGGCGCGCATTCACAACGTGCCCGCCTGATTGCCCCGGCACAGCAATCAACACCCGTCATTGATGTGACCGGTGCCTATTTCGTGAGTTGGGAACTGGTCGACGGCAAACTCCTGATCACCCATGACGGTGACGCGCCCAACAACGTCATCTGGCCTTTGCCATAACCTAAAACAAAACCCGGTCGACCTTGTTGCCGACCGGGTTTTGATTACGGGTATGATTGAAACCCTGAATCCTAATGGCTGTCCTTCGGGATTTCCTTGCCGCGATGACCGACAAGGAAGTCAAAATCGGCCCCCTTGTCTGCGCCGATAACGCTCTTGTAATAGAGCGATGCATAACCACTGGCCGGAACCGGGACGGTGTTTTTCCAGTCCTTAAGGCGCTGCGCCAGTTCTTCGTCGCTGATATCAAGATGCAGGCGGCGATTGGGCACATCAAGCTCGATCATGTCACCGTTCCGAACCACAGCAAGCGGTCCACCTGCCGCGGCCTCTGGCGAGGTATGCAAGACCACGGTGCCATATGCCGTGCCGCTCATGCGCGCGTCTGAAATACGCACCATGTCGGTGATTCCCTTGCGGAGCACTTTGGGCGGCAGGCCCATATTGCCGACTTCTGCCATGCCCGGATAGCCTTTCGGACCGCAGTTCTTCAGAACCATGATGCAGGTTTCATCGATATCAAGGCTTTCGTCATAGATCTTGGCCTTGTAGTCGTCGATATCCTCAAATACCACCGCACGACCACGGTGGGTCAGCAGAGCCGGTGTTGCCGCCGAAGGCTTAAGAACCGCGCCGTTCGGAGCAAGATTGCCTTTGACCACCGCAATACCGCCACTTTCGGTCAAAGCTTTTTCGAACGGACGAATAACATCGTCATTCCAGTTCTGAACGTCCTTGACCTGATCCCACATGGTCTCGCCCGAAACCGTCAGCGCATCATTATGCAGCTTTCCGGCCTCGGCCAGTGCCTTGATCACCACAGGCAACCCACCGGCATAGAAGAATTCTTCCATCAGATATTTGCCAGACGGCTGAAGGTTGACAATGGTCGGAATATCACGGCCAAGGCGATCCCAGTCATCAAGGCTCAGGTCAATGCCAACACGTCCGGCAATCGCCAGCAAATGGATAACCGCATTGGTCGAACCGCCAATTGCACCATTGACGCGAATGGCGTTTTCAAATGCTTCCTTGGTCATGACGTCAGACGGTTTAAGGTCATCCTTGACCATCTGAACGATACGACGGCCGGTGATATGCGCCATCACGCGGCGACGGCTATCGACCGCCGGAATGGCCGCATTACCCGAAAGCGCCATCCCAAGGGCTTCGGCCATGCTGGCCATGGTTGATGCTGTGCCCATGGTGTTGCACGACCCGGGCGAACGCGACATGGCGATTTCGGCTTCAAGGAAATCCTCGGTGCTGATCTTGCCTGCCTTGCGGTCTTCGGAAAGTTGCCAGAGCGAGGTTCCCGAACCGATATCCTGACCGCGCCATTTGCCATTAAGCATCGGACCACCGGTAACCACGATTGCCGGGATATCGACACTGGCAGCGCCCATCAGAAGCGATGGCGTTGTCTTGTCACACCCCACCATCAGAACCACACCGTCAAGCGGGGTTCCGCGAAGGGCTTCTTCAACATCCATGGCGGCGAGGTTGCGGAACATCATTGCGGTCGGGCGAAGTGTGCTTTCGCCAGCCGAGAAGACCGGAAATTCAAGCGGCAGACCGCCTGCCTCGTAAATCCCGTGCTTGACCCGTTCGGCGAGATCGCGCAGATGGGCATTACACGGGGTCAGTTGCGACCATGTGTTGCAAATACCAATCACCGGACGGCCATCAAACAGATCCGAGGGCAGCCCCTGGTTCTTCATCCAGCTGCGATGATAGATATTGTCCTTGCTGGTTCCGCCGAACCAACCTTCTTGTGATCTTAAAACCCGCGGCCAGGGTGCCGGTTTGAACTTCGTCATGCCCGTTTTCCTTTTTGACTTATTATCGAGACGGGTCCGGAAATGTACGACCCCAAAGACCGCACAGGGGACTGTGAACGACACAAACTGGCACCCAACCGGCTTTGTTGGCTGTTTTCACCCAGATCTGCGTCGTTCCGCGTCATGGTATTGTTAAGCCTTGTTCTTGTTGTAGACGTCGAAGATCACTGCTGCGAGCAGCACCAGACCCTTGATCACCTGCTGCCAGTCAATACCGACACCAATGATCGACATCCCGTTATTCATCACGCCCATGATCAGGGCGCCAACCACCGCACCAATCACCTTGCCGACACCACCCGACATGGATGCGCCACCGATAAACACCGCCGCAATCACATCAAGCTCGAACGCAAGGCCGGCTTTTGGTGTGGCTGTATTCAGACGTGCGGCAAAAACCAGACCGGCAAGGGCCGCAAGCATGCCCATATTGGCAAAGGTAAAGAAGGTCAGGCGTTTGGTATTGATCCCTGAAAGCTTTGCGGCTTTCTCGTTACCACCCAGCGCATAGATGCGACGACCAAGGGTCGTGGAGTTGGTAATAAAGGTGAAGATCGCAATCAGAAGCGCCATGATGATCAGAATGTTTGGCAGACCGCGATAGGTCGACAGCAAATAGGTGACATACAGAATCGCCACACCGGCAACCGCATGTTTGGCAACAAAGAACGCCATCGGTTCGTCAACGGCTGCAAACTTCGCCTGCTTGGCACGCGAACGCAGACCGAGGATCGGCAAAAGAGCAGCCAGAACCACACCAATCGTCATGGAAAAGACGTTAAAGCGGCCTTCGATCAACCCGCCAAAGAAGTCCGGCAGGAAGCCCGAAGACATCGCCTGGAATTCAGACGGGAACGGACCAACCGACGCACCACCCAGAAGGGCCAGCGTCAGGCCCTTGAACACCAGCATCCCGGCAAGGGTCACGATAAAGGACGGAATGCGCCAATAGGCCACCCAGTATCCTTGTGCAGCACCAATGATCGCACCAACCACAAGACAGGCCGGAATTACAAAGACTGTCGGCAGATCCCAGTTCACGATCATCACCGCAGCCAGTGCGCCGACAAAACCAACGACCGAGCCAACCGAAAGGTCGATATGCCCACCGACAATCACCAGCAACATGCCAACGGCCATGATGATGATGTAGCTGTTCTGAAGGAACAGGTTTGTCAGGTTAACCGGCTTGAGCATGATGCCATCGGTCAGAACCTGGAAAAAGGCCAGAATGGCCACCAGCGCAACAACCATCCCGTATTCGCGGATATGGGTGCGCAAGTAGTAACCAATTGATTTGTTATCAGTATCCGTCATTGTCTGTTCCTCACGCTTTCAGGATCATGCGCATGATTGCTTCCTGGCTTGCATCCTTTGCTGCAAGCTGTCCCTTGATCTCACCCTCGTTCATGACGTAGATGCGATCGCACATGCCCAGAAGCTCCGGCATTTCCGACGAGATCATGATGACCCCCTTACCGTCGGCAGCCAGCTGGTTGATAATCGTATAGATTTCGTATTTCGCACCGACATCGATGCCGCGCGTCGGTTCGTCAAGGATCAGGACTTCGGGTGCTGCAAACAGCCATTTCGACAAAACGACTTTCTGCTGGTTCCCGCCCGAAAGATTGACAACCTTCTGCCCGACATTGGGCGTGCGAATATTGATTTTCTGGCGATAATCCTCGGCGACGGAACGTTCCGCCCCGTCATTGAGCACACCACGTTCCGATACCCCGCCAAGATTGGCCAGCGTGATATTCGTCGTAATGCTTTCCTCAAGGATCAGCCCCATTTCCTTGCGGTCTTCGGTGACATAGGCCAGTCCCGATGCAATCGCCTTTTCCACGGTCGAAACATCAACCGGTTTGCCCTTGATCAGAACTTCACCCGAAATGTCGGTGCCATAGGATTTGCCGAAGATGCTCATGGCAAGTTCGGTACGGCCTGCCCCCATAAGACCGGCAATCCCGACAACCTCGCCCGCAGCAACATCAATGCTGACATTGTCAACGACCTTGCGTTCGGGATGCAGCGGATGGGTTGCCGACCAGTTGCGGACTTCCATAAGTTTTTCGCTGCTGATATTGGGCGTGCGTTCCGGATAGCGGTGCGCCATGTCACGCCCGACCATGTCCTTGACGATATCGTCTTCGGTAATCTGTCCTGCACGGGCATCAAGGGTCGAGATCGATTTACCGTCACGAATAATCGTGATGCGGTCTGCAACACGGTTGATCTCGTTAAGCTTGTGCGAAATCAGGATAGATGTAATGCCCTGCGCCTTGAACTCCAGCAGCAGATCCAGAAGCTTCTGGCTGTCATTTTCCTGAAGACTTGCCGTAGGCTCGTCAAGGATAAGAAGCTTGACCTTTTTGGACAGCGCCTTGGCAATTTCGACCAGCTGCTGTTTGCCGACACCGATATTTGTCACAAGCGTCGCCGGATTTTCCTTCAACCCGACTTTTTTGAGCAACTCCCCCGTGCGCGCAAAGGTCGCCGGCCAGTTTACAATGCCGTTTTCGGCAATTTCATTGCCCAGAAAGATGTTCTCTGCGATCGACAGTAACGGCACCAGCGCCAGTTCCTGGTGGATAATGATGATGCCGCGTTCTTCGCTATCGCGGATATCTTTGAATTCCTGTACGCCGCCATCGTAAAGAATATCGCCTTCATACGTACCGTGCGGATAAACCCCGCTCAGAACCTTCATCAGGGTGGATTTACCTGCACCGTTCTCGCCGCAAAGCGCGTGGATTTCACCACGTTCAACCTTGATGCTGACATCATCCAGCGCCTTTACACCCGGAAAGGTCTTGGTGATGTTCTTCATTTCCAGGATGGTATCCATCCGGTCCTCCCACTGCTGTCAGTCGCCTGACAACGCCTCTGTCTATTTTGGTCTTTGCTGTCTTGGTTTTCTTTGGGGAAACCCTTCGGGTATCACACCTGTTTGTAGTGTGCTGTATTTTCAGGCTACAGCAAAACAGGACCCGTTCGCAGACATTCTTCGAGACGATAGAACCCGGTAGATTGCCCTATCAGACAGCACACCGGGTTCCATACGAATGTCGGGACTTACTTCACTTCTTCTGCAGTGTAGTAGCCAGAGCCAAGAATGATTTCTTCCCAGTTGGACTTGTCAACCATGACCGGCTCAAGCAGGTAGGAAGGAACAACCTTGACGCCATTGTCATAGGTTTTGGTGTCGTTGATGGTCGGCTCGCGACCGGCAAGAACATCGTCAACCATGGAAACGGTTACACGTGCAAGTTCACGGGTATCCTTGAAGATGGTGGAATACTGTTCGCCAGCAAGGATCGACTTGATCGACGGCAGCTCAGCATCCTGACCGGAAACGACCGGCATTTTCATGTCGCCAGAACCGTAACCGACCCCTTTGAGCGAGGAGAGAATACCAATCGACAGACCATCATACGGCGACAGAACACCATCGACCTGTTCGTCGGTGTAATATGCCGAAAGAAGGTTATCCATACGTGCCTGTGCAACCGCACCGTCCCAACGCAGGGTACCAACTTTGTCCATGCCCATCTGGCCGGATTTGATCACGACATCACCGCTGTCAATTAGCGGCTGAAGAACGGACATGGCACCATTATAGAAGAAATAAGCGTTGTTATCGTCCGGCGAACCGCCGAACAGTTCAACATTGTAAGGCGGATTGCCCGCAGCAGCCAGACCGTCAACCAGTGAGGTCGCCTGCTGAACACCAACCTTGAAGTTATCGAAGGTCGAATAGTAGTCGACATTGGCACTTTCGCGGATCAGGCGGTCATAGGCAAAGACCTTGATGCCCGCAGCAGCAGCATTTTCCAGCGCGTTCGAAAGAGTTGTGCCATCGATTGCGGCAATCACCAGAACATCAACGCCCTTAACGATCATGTTTTCGATCTGCGAGAGCTGGTTCGGAATGTCGTCTTCTGCATATTGAAGGTCAGTTTTGTAACCGGCTGCTTCAAACTGCTCGACCATCGAGTTGCCATCAGAAATCCAGCGTGCCGAAGATTTGGTCGGCATTGCGATCCCGACATAGCCTTTTTCGGCGGCATGTGCATAACCGCCAGAAATCATCGGGCTCATCATTGCGGCCGCACCAAAGGCGACCCCTGCCATTACGGCACTGAGACGTTTCATAGCTATCCTCCCTACAAGACACGGCATATCAGCCATTTTTGGTGCCCGACTTTCTCAGGCAAATTGCGCCTGAACATGTCGTGTCTTTGTTTTCAATTGATAATGCATCCCATTTCCCAAAGGACACGGCGCCATTATTCAGAGGCACAACATAACAATCAAATAAGTAATTTCGAAACTTGCATATCAAAATTGATATAATACAATCCCCACCAAGGGAGGAACAACCATGTCCGAGTTTCGAAATAACCAGCCACTGAGCTCTGCCAAGTCCTTGCTTTTCCGATCAGGAAACCTGTTTCAACGCGGGCTCAAGCTCAGCCATCTGCGCATGATCGTAGCCATGGAAGAAACCGGGCAGATCAGTCTGGCTGCCGACATGCTTAAAACCTCCCAGCCAGCGGCATCACGACTGCTTTCGGAAATGGAGAACATCCTTGAAGCGCGGCTGTGCGTGCGTAGCCCGCGCGGGATCGAGATGACCAATGCCGGCCGCGCCCTTGCCCGGCGAGCACGCAGCATGCTGATCGAAATCCGCGAGGCCGAACGCGAAATCGAAGACATCAAGCATGGCGGCGGAACGGTTTTTGTCGGTGCGGTGACGGCAGCGGCGGTGGATCTGGTCGTTCCGGCCATTCGCAGCGTGCAGGCGGTCAACTCGTTACTGGAAGCCCATGTCAGTGTTGGTCCGTCGCATTTACTGATCAAGGATTTGCTGGCAGGCGATCATGACTTTGTCATTGGTCGCGTGCCCGAGGACATGAATCCACGGCAATTCAACATCCGCGAAATTCGCAGCGAAAAAATCCGCCTGATGGTGCGCACGGGACACCCGTTGCTTGAAGCCAACAAGCCGATCACCCTTGCCCGACTGGCCAAGTTCGAATGGATATTGCCCCCGCCGGGCAACCTGATGCGTCGAACCATCGAAGACGTATTTATTTCGCGCCATCTTCCCTTGCCGCATTCAAGCCTGAACTCGGCATCCTTGCTGGTGACGCTTGCAACGCTTGCCGATACCGATGCCATTGCGCCGATGGCCGAGGAAGTCACAACCCTTCTGGCAAGCGGCGGGCTCATTACCGAACTTCCGTTTGACGGGATGATTGAAATCAAACCCTACAGCCTGATCACCGCGCGTGGTCATCGTCTGTCCCCGTCTGCCCAGCTGGTATCGGATCATGTTCTTGCCCGTATAGAAAAACCGCTGCTTTAGGCCAATATATCCGGATCGGTTATTTGGTTAAATTCTGTGCGTTACAGCCAGACTGACGTAAGCTACTGTCATACAACAAAATATATTCTGGTCGAGAATCATATATGCCGCGCATCGCACACTATCTGGGGACCCTGATCGCTGTTTGCGGTCCGTTTGTCGCATCATTTGCGATGGCAACGGAATCCGAAGAACCGCACCCGGAAGGCCCGACATTTGCGTTGATGGATTTACGTGGCACCACCGCATGGGCAATCACGCAGTATCAGTGGTTTGAACCCGCTGAAGATGCCCTTGACGCCGTGATTTCCGCAGCAGGCAAGGACAGCATGCGCCTTGATTTCGCAATGGACAGCATCGTTCCGTCCTATTGCGAATTGCGTCCCGATCCGGAAATCTGTGACGGTCCGGGCATTCCGGTGAGCTGGATGGAAGATATTCCGCAAACCATCTGCATGGATATTCCGTCCCCGGTGCGCGCCCGCCACAAGGACGTGCTTGGCAAGGCCGATCAGCTGTGCCTTGAACCAACCAGCAATCTGGCCTTTCCAAAGGACTGGCCGGAAAACACACAATGGACGCAGCTCCATCTCCATCAAACCGTAAAACCCGGCAAGGTACGCATCGAACACGGCACGGCGATTATTGATCTGGAAATATCGGATGCCATCGCGACCCGCCTTGCTTCTCTTTCAGAGCAGGGATACGGGCCCGTCATGATTGGCTGGGATCAGGCAACATTGCGCAAAACGCTTGGTCCGCAGCTTGACCAGTTTATCGCCGGTGACGATGAAAATTGCACCTATCTGCAACGCAACCTTGATCCGTCCGGATTGGGATATCTGGTACTTGATGGCAAGCTTGCCCGGATTTCGCTTTATGCTGATGAATATGACGTGGCGACCAGCCTGGTCAAAACCGTCAACGGCATTGCCCTTGGCGCAACCCGTGACGACGTTTTTGCCGCCTTTGGCGACAAGGACCTGATCGAGGAAGATCACGAATATCTCGGGGCCGATGCCCGCTACATCACCTGGTGGGCGGACACAGCCAAATCACGAGGCATTCGTTTTGAACTGAATGAAGATGGTCTTGTCACGGCCATTCATGCCGGAACGGATGCGATCACGCTGCTTGAAGGCTGTTCCTGAGCCTGTGACCGCCGACCAATCATCTGAAAAATCACAGCTTTTCCTTTGGCGTTGACAAGGTCTGCCAACGCCGTCAAAAGCGCATTCCGCACATGTCCGGTGCGGGTCAAAAACCAACAACAATATTGCCATCACCTTGCCGCAAAGCATGACCAAAAGGCGTGCTCGCGGAGACAAACACGAATGCAAACGCCTATAACATCCAACCTTGTTGTCATCACCGGCGGCCCCGGTGTCGGCAAAACCACTTTGATCAATCATCTTCATGAACGGGGCTTTGACACCAGTCCCGAGGTTGCGCGTGCGATCATCGAAGAACAGCAGGAACGCGGGGGCAATGCCCTGCCATGGGGGGATAATGACGCCTATGCGGGATTGATGTGCCGCCGCTCGATCCGCGCCTGGCAAGAAGCCATTCAATCCCATCCGCGAACCGTTTTTTGTGATCGCGGTCTACCCGACACCCTGGCCCATCGGAGGTTATCGAAACTTCCCGAAGATCAGGGATTGATGAACGCGATCCGGACCTATCGCTATCACAAGACGGCATTTGTTCTGCCGCCTTGGTCGGAAATATACAAAACCGACAGCGCGCGAACACAAAGCTTCTCTGAAGCCGTCAGAACATATGTCGTGCTGTGCCGGACCTATCATGAATGCGGCTATGAACTGGTCGAAATTCGCAAGGGCCCGGTCGAACAGCGCGCCGCCCAAATACTGCCCCGCCTCAAACTGTAAGTACGGCTATATGATACCCCAGCCCTCTCCAAATCCGCGACTTGCCAAGCGCGCACTCATCACGCTTGTTGCCATCGGCACAGTGGTGACCGCCATCCCGGCCAGCGCTGCATGCTATGGTTGGCCGCTACGTGAACATAAGGGCGAATATGCCTATGATGGCGATACGATCTATGTCGCCATTCCCGGTCTGCCCGGCGAGATCGCCAATATGTCGGTGCGTGTACGCGGTGTTGATACGCCCGAAATCCGCGGAAAATGTGAAAGCGAAAAGCAACTGGCGCAAAAGGCCCGTGATTATGCACGTGACCGTCTGAAAACAGCCAAATCAGTTGAATTCTGTGAACCTGAATGGGGCCGGTATGGCGGACGCGTCGTGGCATCTGTGCGTATTGACGGCAGCCCGCTTGATCTTGAACTGATCCATAACGGCCTTGCCCGCCCCTATGACGGCAAGACAAAGCGTCAGCCATGGTGCCAGGGCTAAGCTAAGCCAAGCCAAGACGCCCGCCAGATATCACATCCCCCGTCACATTGGTGTGAAGCCACTGGACAATCGCGATAATCCGACCATCTTTGGGAACGAGAAATTCAGCTATCCCGATGACCAAAGATGTGAAGTGACCGAATATGAGCAAATATCACAAAGACCCGGACGCCATCGCAGACCTGTCCCCGGAACAATATCATGTGACACAGGAAAGCGGCACAGAGCCGCCGTTCCGCAATGATTTCTGGGATCACAAGGAAGATGGGCTTTATGTGGACATCGTCTCGGGTGAACCGCTTTTCACATCGCGTGATAAGTTTGATTCCGGCTGTGGCTGGCCAAGCTTTGTAAAGCCTGTTGAGTCCGATCACGTCATTGCCCGCGAAGACAATACACATGGCATGCGCCGCATCGAAGTCCGGTCCAAACATGGTGACAGCCATCTGGGCCATGTCTTCCCGGACGGGCCGCGTGATCGTGGTGGATTGCGTTATTGCATCAATTCCGCATCGCTGCGCTTTGTCACCGTCGATGATCTTGAGGCCGAGGGATATGGCGACTATCGCCACCTTTTCGATTAATCAGAAATAAAAAGACCGGCGCAAAGCCGGTCTTTTTATTTGTATGAGGATTTGCCGTGCCCCTAGAAATCACCCGGCGCACATTGCAAACAGGTCAGGCCCATATCGCGCCATTTATCGACCACGCACCTGCGATCATCGACCACAAGCCATGGATTAAACCCGTCGTCGATGATCTTTGCCAGAAGGTCTTCCTTGACCTCTTCATCGGTGCGGTGATCGGCGTCGACGGGGCGCAGATACATGCCATCAAACGGAATATTATGCGCACGCAGCCAGGATTCTGATCGATGCTGCCAGCCTGCCGGGCGGCCCGAACAGATCAAAATCGCATGGCCCGACGCATGCAGGATACGCAAAAGCCGTTCGATATTTTCAATCGGCTTTGCATGGTCCATCGCGTCAAAAAACGCATCCCACTGTTTTTCCACACCGTGAACCAGATGCCCCAGGGCATCGGCATCGAAATGCGCGAGTGTTCCATCCATATCAAACACCACCGCATCCCGTGCAGTCACAGAAGTCGGTCGGGTTTGTTGCGCATCGGCGTTTGCGTTGGTCACGCGGAGATCTCCTTGATCAGGGTTTCAGTCAGATAGTCATATTCCCATCCGGTCGGAACCGGACGGAACAGGATCGGGGTGGCATTGGGGACACGCGGCCCGTCGGCCTCGAACCCGGTCATATAAAGAATGCAGCGCGCCACACCGGAATGGGCAACAACAACGGTCAGGTCGTCGCTGACTTCTGCCAATGCCTGTTGCATGGCAAAGGAAACGCGCTGGCACATGGCATCAAACCCTTCGCCATTGGGCGGGGTTTCAAAGCGCGGGCACAATTCCGCAATCGGGCGACCTTCAAGATCGCCCCAATGCCGTTCGCGCAGACCATCAAGTACCTTGGCCTCATAGTCGGGCAGAACAAGGCTTGCCGTTGTCCGCGCCCGGTCTTGTGGACTGACATAAACCGCCCGCCATCTTGCCTGCGCCATCAGGGGCGCAATCGCGGTTGCCTGTTCGCGGCCGGTGTCATTCAGGGGCGGTTCGTTAGAACCTGCAATGATACCTGCGCGGTTGGCATCGGTTTCCCCATGCCGGATGAAGACAAACGGCAATTTGGGAAATTCGAACTTCTCAGCAGCATAAATCATGATCAGGCATCACCCGTTTGAATATCGAAATGGATCGCAACCCATTACAAATAGAACCGATCAGCAAGCTGTAGCCGCCCGTCGAACCCGTCGACAAGACCAAAATCCTCGGGACAACTATTGAAAAGCGGGACCACCTGCATGGCGTGACACTGATTGGCGAGCTCAATGACATGACGTGCCAGTGGATGAACGTTCCAGCGCCGGAAATGCGCATGGCCCTTTTCGACCATCTTGCGGGCTTCAATCGGCATGAAGCCGGTAAAGATCACATGGGCACTTGCCCCAAGTCGTCCGGCATCACGCCATTTGTCAATCAGTTCGCGCGCCTTGCCATAGGTCGCACACGGTGCATGACATAGCAGCAACCGGGCATCGGGATTGAAATGCTTTGCCTTGTCCTTAAGCCCGCGCAGACGCCGGATGGCATCGGCATTCACATAATCTGATCCATGGGCATCAAGCACCTGCTTGACCTGCCCATAGCAGCGATCATCCATCGACCAGTCGGTCAGGCCGTGACTTTCAAACAAAAGCGCCATTTCTGCGGCTCGGCCACTTGGCGGCACAGGAAACAGGATTTGGCCATCCAGCTTGGTCATGGTGGTCAGAAGACTGTCAATCCGGACCTGCTGGCTGAGTTGTTCCATGCCATAGGAGGCATCAAGCATCACAGTCGCGGCATCCGGGGGACTGTCATACAGGAAGTAATCGGATTCCTGACAGAAATCGCCGGAATAAAGCAACCCGCCCCCCAGTTCTAAATGCAGCCACACCCCGCCAAAGGAATGACCGGTACGCCCAGTGGTCACCGTAACACCATCGACCTGAATTTCCCCGCAGGGCGGCAAGGGAATGACATTTGCCCCCTTGGGCAAGGATCGTGCGGTAACTTCGGTACAATAGATCGGAAGGCCAGCCGCCACGATCTCGTCAGCAGCTCCGATATGGTCGACATGGTCATGGGTAATGAAAACGGCGTTAACTTTGTTAAGCCATGCCGGATCAAAACCCTGATCACTTTCCGGGCCGACACCGCAATCAAGCATCCAGCGCCGGTTAAAGAATTCCAGTCGCAAACAGGCCGGGCCTTTTTCGCCAAGCCCGGAAAGAACACGCATGCGGGCAGACATCAGGCAACCTCACCTGCTAGCCGGTCAAACACCCATCCGTCGGCGACTTTAAGCCCGACCGGTTCGCCAACCCTGGCACGGCGGCTGGCATAAACCGGCAAGGTGTGATCGTCATCAATCCGGACCGACAAACGGAACCGCCCGCCCAGATAAACGCAGTCCTCGACCTTGCCACGCAAGGGCGCACTGTCTTCGACCCAGACATCTTCGGGACGCAGGCACAACCCCGCCTGCCCGTTGATATGACCGCTATTGGCCAGTTTCGGACAAACGCGCGCGGCAATCCGGGTATCGCCCAGCCTGACTGAACATGTCCCGCCATCTTCGACCTGAACACCGGTTATCGGCAGGACCGACCCGGCCCCGACAAAACCCGCCACCATATGATCGGCAGGTTCACGATAGAGCGTTTCAGGGGCGGCCATCTGGCGAATATGGCCCTTGTCCATCACCGCAATCCGGTCGGCCATTGCCATCGCTTCAGCCTGATCATGGGTCACGTAGATCATCGTCGCCCCGGTACGACGATGGAAATCAAGAAACGCCTGCTGCATGGTTTCACGCAGATGCACATCAAGGTTTGCCAGCGGCTCATCCAGAAGCACCGCACGTGGTTCCATCACCAGACACCGTGCCAGTGCCACACGCTGACGCTGCCCGCCGGAAAGTTCTGCAGGACTGCGATCCGCATAGGGACCAAGGGCAACGATATCGAGCGCATCAGAGATGCGGCGATCACGTTCGACACGGTTCATGCCACGCACTTCAAGCGGATAACCGACATTGCGGGCGACCGACATATGCGGCCACAGGGCATAGGATTGAAACACAATGCCAAGATTGCGGTCTTCGGGACTGACCATCAGACCGTTGGCAGGATCGGCAACCGCCTGCCCGCCAATTGAGATTTGCCCGTCATCGGGTTCTTCAAATCCGGCAAGCAATCGAAGCAACGTCGTTTTGCCACAGCCCGACGGGCCAAGCAGGGCGACGAATTCACCATCGGCGATATCAAGCGACACCTGATTAAGGGCACGGTAATCACCAAAGCATTTTGTAATGCGCGAAAGATTTATGTCTGCCATGGCACAACTCCCTTGGGCAAACGACGCGAAGCCAGCTGAAAACAGCTCATCAACGCGATCACAACCAGCACGACCAGAACCGCCACGGCCGAGGCCAGAACGGTGTCGCCACTGTCATCAAGATTGAAAATCAGAACACCCAGCGTTTCATTGCCCGCCGACCACAAAAGGGCCGAAACGGTCAGTTCGTTAAACGCGGTCAGGAACACCAGCAACGCCCCGGCTGCCGCCGATGGTGCCGCCAGCGGCAACAACACATCGCGCAAGCGCCGCCAGATGCCGGCACCGCAGGCCTGGGCTGCTTCTTCAAGAGCCGGGTCAAGCTGGGTGAAACTGTTCATCACCGGGCGCAGCGCAATCACAAGGAAACGTGCGAGATAGGCGATAAAGATAATGCCCAGCGTGCCATAGAGGCTGATCTCGATCAGCGGGATCTTGATGAACAGCAAGATACAGGCAATCGCCAGAACCACACCGGGCAGCGCATAGGGCACTTCGACCAGAAGATTGATCAGCTTGGTCAGTTTCGAAGGTTTGCGCACCATCACATAGGCCAGTGGCAAACAGACCAGAACCAGCGTCATCGCCGCGCCCACCGACAGCATGAAGCTGTTATGAAAGGCACGGATCGTCGAAGGCTGAACAAACAGAACTTCGTTAAAGGCATCAAAGCTGAAATTGCTGAAATTAAGCTTCACACCAAATGCCGGAACCAGCGACGTGGCAATTAGCGCCATTAACGGCACCACCAGAATGGCCACCAGAACGACCCAAAGAACGGTTTCAATCAATGAACGCCGCGCCCCCAGGCGGATATCAAGCGGACGCCCGACCATCCCCATCAGACGGTAATCACGGTTGGCAAGCAGCCGGTGATGGATGGCGACACCACAAATCGCAATCGCCCCGATCAGCATGGCAAGAACCGATACCTCGCCCAGAACTGACGGGCCGAACCCGGCCAGTTTCTGATAAATCAGGGTCGGCAAGGTTGGATAATTGGCCGGAATACCCAGCATCGCCGGAATGCCGAAATTGCCAAGGGCCGTGACAAAGGCCATCGCCGTTCCGGCAATCAGCCCCGGACTGGTCAGCGGCAAAATGATCTGCCACCACAAGCGCCCGCCACGCGCACCGGCAAGCCGGGCGGCTTCGATCTGTTCGCTCGGGATCATGCGCAGATTGGCGCGCAATGTCAGGAACACGATGGAGGCATGCTGGATCCCCAGCAAAAGCGCAATGCCCTCAGCCGAATAAAGCGGCTGTGGCGATCCCATGGGTGGTGCGATGCCAAAGGCGTTTAACAGCGCACTGCTTGGCCCGGTCAGCTGCACCCAGCTCAGGGCCGTGATCTGCGGCGGGATCATCATCGGGATCATGAAACAGAACACCAGTGCGGCCTTGGCGCGCACGTCGGTCAGCGCGACCAGAAAGGCAAATGCCCCGCCAATCACCAGCGAAATGATCGTCCCAAGACCCGCCGTATAAAGGCTGTTGGCGGTTGCCTGCCATGTTGCGCCCGATCCCAGAACATCCCGGAAATAATCAAGCGACGGCACACCACCGACAAAAACGCCCTCAAAGGCAAGCCGGACAATCGGTAAAATGGAAATCACAAAGACCGGCAACAGCAACCAGTAAAGCAACCGGTCCGAAGACCGGTTGCCTGTGGATCTGGTCATGATGCCAGGCAGAGCGCCACGAAGGCGACCTGTAGCCTGCATTACTCAGCCCCGAAGATGTCAGCGAATTTCTTTTTGTTCGCTTCTGCCTGTTCAAGAGCGATAGCCGGGTTGAAGTCCATCAGTTTGATGTCCTTGCGGGCCGGGAAGCCTTCTGGCAGGGCCATGTCATTGCGGGCCGGGATATAACCCATATCAAGAACCAGCTTCTGACCCGCATCAGACAGGACGAAGTCAACGAACTTGTGCGCAGCATCAACGTTCTTGGCGTCTTTCATGATCGCAACCGGCTCGGTCACATAAGTTACGCCTTCTTTCGGGAAGACGAAATCAACCGGCGAACCTTTGGCTTTGCCACGGATGGCAAGGAAATCGACAACCACACCATACGGCTTTTCACCCGAAGCAACGGCCTTGAAGACGCCACCGTTACCGCCCTGTGCGCGGGCTTCGTTGGCGGCCAGTGCCTGATAGTAATCCCAACCCAGATCCTTGTTCTCGGTCAGGGTCGAAAGATGGATAAGGGCCGCACCGGAATAAAGCGGGCTTGGCATGACGATCTTGTTCTTCGCATCTGCATTCGACAGATCCGTCCACGAAGTCGGTGCCTTTGCCGCGGTGTTGTAAACAATACCGGTGGTGATCAGCTTGGTGGAATAGTAATAGCCTTCGGCATCGTAAAGCGCGTCTTCATAGGACTTGGCTTCGGCCGATTTATAAGCCTGAAGCAGACCTTCCTGTTTCATGCCTTCGAGCGTTACGGTATCGGCAATCAGAAGAACATCCGGGCGCGGGTCGCCTGCGGCAATTTCCGCACGCAGTTTCGCCATCAGTTTAGTGGTGCCGTCACGGACCCACTCAACTTCAATATCCGGGTTGGCAGCCATAAAGGCATCAACAGTGGTCTGGGCATCCTGGTTAGGCTGGCTGGTATAGACAACAAGCTTTTCAGCAGCCTGGCCAACAACCGGCAGCATCATCGCAGCAGTCGCGACAGCAGCAAGAAGAACGTTACGCATGATCGGCATCCCTTGGTCGAAAATAAGGTTTCGTTCGAAAACGTTTCGACCCGGAAGCTATATGGATTTCGATAACAGTTGTGTGACAACACCAAGAATTAATTGTTTCAATAGGTATACCGGCCTTTCCAGCCGCAATCTGGCCTGTTTATAATCACGACACAAACGAAACCACGACTTTCGAACGAAAGAAACAATAGTGTCAGAAATTCCTGATCCCGTGCCGCTTGACCGTCGCCGTGACCGCATTGTCACCCTTGTTAAATCCTGTGGCTTTATGGCGGTCGAGGAACTTGCACGCCGGTTCAATGTATCGGTCCAGACCATTCGCACCGACCTGCGCGATCTTCAGGAACAGGGGCGTGTGTTTCGCCGCCATGGGCTGGCGGGCCCGGCACCCGATCCCGATAACTCGGCCTATGAAAAACGCGAAGTCTGGAACCGGTCGGGCAAGATGGCGATTGCCGCCAGGGTCGCCGAACTGATCCCCGAGGGCTGCACGATTGCCATCGGCACCGGCACCACTGCCGAACTCGCCGCCCAGCATTTATCATCGCACCGCAATCTGACAGTGCTGACCAATAACCTGCATGTGGTCCTGACATTGCAAAACGCGCCAAACGTCACACTGCGCCTGGCGGGCGGCACGGTACGCACCCGTGATCTTGATATCATCGGGGCGGATAGCGCTGATTTCTTTGGGGGGCTTCGCGCCGATTACGGAATTGTCAGTGTCGGCGGCATGACGGATGACGGTGATCTGCTTGATTTCAACATGGATGAAGTCCGCGCACGCCGCGCGCTTGTAAGCTGTTGCGATCACGCGATCCTGATGATCGACGAGAAAAAGGTCGGCCGCAAGGCGCTCTGCCGCGACGGCCATGCCAGCGATTTTCAAACGGTTCTTTTAAACACCGCACCGGGCGACGCCCTGCAACGCGCACTGGTCAAGGCACGCAGTCAGATTGTCGTTGTAACGTAAGGTCTGGCACGCAATGGCTTAATGACAGGCCAGTGTCGCGTCCTCGGTCACGACCAGATCACCCTCGACATGCAGGGTGTGGTTCGGCGCAACCGCCGTCCAGCTTGCGGTTTCGGTATCAAGCGGTTCGGAGACGACAATCACGTGGTCGTCGCGTTTGCGCCAGTAAAGTGATGGCGGTTTGTCGTCACTGGCATGACGGATGGCGCAGACACTTTTGCCATTGGACAGGCAGGCGGTGAAACGGAACGGGGCAGTCGCCCCGCGTACCTTCATTTCATTTTCGACGACTTCAATCGTGCGGCGGATGGCACGATGCGGATCGTCTTTCAGGCCAAGTGTCAGCATCAGGCAAAAGATCAGCTCGCTATCAGTTGATCCCTGACGGCCTTCATAAAATTCGTCTTCAATCATACCTTCAAGTGACCGGCGGACCAGCGGGTAATCGCCGATCTGGCCGTTATGCATGAAAAGATAGTTGCTGTGCGCGAAGGGATGACAATTGGTGCGGCTGGTATGCGTTCCGGTCGAGGCCCGGACATGGGCAAAGAACAGGCCCGAACGGATATGATGGGCCAATGCGCGCAGGTTCGGATCATTCCAGGCCGGAAGGATTTCACGATAAAGCCCCGGTGTCGGGCGTTCGTCGTACCAGCCAATGCCAAAGCCGTCCCCGTTGGTGGGTGTTTTGGCCTGTTCGGCATGCAGGCTTTGCTCGACCAGTGAATGGCGCGGCTCAAAGACCAACTTTTCGAGATAAACCGGATCACCAACGTAACTTAGCCAACGGCACATATCCTGCCCCCCAATGCGCGAATTCGGACGGCGCACATCTAAGCCGTATAATTACAGCGTGGTCAATGTGATATTATGTCTTCCTGCCCTGATTTTAAGGTATGGCTGCGCCGCAGCAGCTTGTGGGCAAAAAGAACAATAAAGCACTTGCCAAGCCCGGTGATTGTCCGTATTTTCCGCGCCACAAAATGAATCGTGCTGGTGTAGCTCAGCTGGTAGAGCGGCGCATTCGTAATGCGTAGGTCGTAGGTTCAAATCCTATCACCAGCACCATTTTGTAAAACCCAAGACCCGCCAAGACGCAGCTTACTGCATCTTCGGCGGGTTTTGTGTTTCTGACGTTTACGAATATTCGTAAACCAGCTCCTCATCCAAAAGAAAATCCCGGCTTTCTGCCGTTGATTACGACTGATTTACGAAATTGCAGAAATCAGCCCCGTTTCCCCGCAAAAGTGCAATCTTTGTCACATTCCCCGGCCCTGCACGTCTGAATGCATGGAACCGTTTAAATCCTTGCAGATAGATGGTGGCCGTTCATCCGGCACAAGACCCGCTGCAGGGGCAACACTGGGGAATGCATGCATGACAGACAGTGACGCGCCCAAACCCGATCAGACAAAACCGGCATCAGGCACAACTGATCGCAGTGCGAATTTGCATGAAGCAGGCCCGGCAGCAGCCGAGAACGGCCTGACTGAACCGGTCGAGGCCCAGGACGGGCTTGGTCAGGGTCCGCTTAATGAACCGCAGGCTGCACTCGATATCATGACGGCATTGTGCCACGAATTCGGCCTTCTGGGCACGTCGCCGCAAAGTGCAGATGCATCATCCCCGTCACATCCGGCAAATCAGGACGCGGGTCTGTCCCAACCCGGTGAAACGGCCTTTGAAATCATTCAACGATTTCTGTTCGACGATCCGGGTCGCCCCGGTTCGACCACTCCGCGCCCGAATTTCAACGATGCCATCCCGGACCCGACCAGCGTGATCGCCGGGACAGCCCAGACAAATTCTCCGCCCGGCAAACCGTCTAACAGCGAGGCACCCGCAATGAATAATCCGTTCTTTGACACGTCATCGACTGGCGAAACCTCGACACAGGCGCAGTGGGGGGTGACGATCACCAATCGTGATGGCAGCAGCACCGATCTGAACGGACCGGTCATTGCCGATGACATGTTCAGAACGTCAATGCCCCGCCTGAGCGGTAATACATCGGACGCAACCGGTGACCCCGACTGGACAATTTCGATGGCACAGGGCCATCCACTTTCGGCGGGGCGGACAAGTGCGCAAACTGCCGTCGGCGCACGGCTTGTTGCTGATGATCTGCCGCAAAGTCTGAAAGGCTGGCGCTTGCGGGTCGGTCAGTCGGCGGATGCGCAATCTGAATTGTCGGTCTCGGTACCAACATCGGCGCCATCGCAGTTGCGCGCCCTGATGTTTGACAGCACGGCCAAGGATGACGCACAGAACCGGGTTTCCGAGGTTCCGGTCTATGGTGGCGGGCCGCTTGCCCTGCATCTTGAACAATCGGTGGGATCGATTGCAAGCGGCACGGTTCCCAACCTTGCCCTGATCCGGTTGATCTTTGCCGATCGCGCTCCGATCCCTGTGCAGTTTGAATATACCGGCACCCTGCCCAGCCCGATTGTCGGCGGCAATATTCTGGCCGGTCCCAACTATACCATTCCGTTCCGCGTTCAGATCACACCGCCCAGCGAAGGAGACAAGGGGGCCAGCCTTGTTGCTTTGGTGCGCTATGATCAGGAAACAGGCTTTAACGTCACGGCACAGCTTCTGACCGAGGCGCGCACCTGCACACCCACCGCCATCCTGACCTGTGCCGGACAGAGCGATAACTCTGCCTGCAAGGCCGCAAGCATGGTGTCCAACAGCAATGGCCGACTTGAAACCTGTCTTACAGGACTGGCCACAAGCCCGGACGAGGGTGATCTGGCGCAGTATGGCTTTGTCCTGACCGATCCGGCGACGATCACGACACAAACAGACGCCAAGCCGGACGCCACCGCCAGCACGGCCAAGACCGGCACATCCAAGGATAGCAGCCCGACAGCCGATGCATCGACCAAGGGTGCTGCCAGCGATCCAGACAGCAGCACCGATAAATCCGGGTCATCAGACACCGGCAACGCGACCGCCAAATCGTCCGGCCGGGCAGCAAAGGGCAGTAGTAGCAATACTGACAATAACAACAGCACCAAGGGAGGCACCTGATGTCGGATCAGGCGCACAGGGATATTGCCACGGCCAGTGACCGCAAGGACGCGGTCAGGAAGGCCTTCAATCAGGAATATCTGGCAACGCAGAAAGCCATGACACAGGCCGCCGAGCGCGCCCGTGAACAGGTTCTTGATCAACGCTATACGATTTCGAACCACACCGACCAGGTCAGATCAGGTGCCACAAGCCCCCGCCCCCCGGTCGGCGCCCCGGTCCCGCAAAACGGTTATCCCGCACAAGGTGCTCCGCAAATGTCATCACAGGCGAACCTTCATGGCGATCAGCAGATCATGTTTGATATCGCCAGTGAAATTCGAAACATCATTACCCGCGAAATTGATTTGCGGATGCAATTGCTTTCAGAGAAGGTCGAAGCTGCCCTTGCCGATGCCTTTCCGGCACAGGATCAATCCACAGCATCGAACATGCCCAAAGGCAAAGACAGTTCCGGAAATTCACGATCTCCAAAGAAAGGTTGATCACTATAACAGCGGAGCGGACCCGGAAGATGGTCCGGCATCCCTGATGCGCGCCTGAAATGTGGATAGAGCGACACAAAGCAGCGCTCGGAAGAAACGCACAATCAGGCAGAAACAAGCGCCTTAAAACTCTCTTGGGCCGGAAGAAGCAGGCTGCAAGGACATGCACCATTACACAACTTATAATTGCACTATAACTTTTATTCACAATCACTTAGCTTTCACGTCATAATAAAGGCCGCATAACTTAAACAGCCTATGGTTGCAATCTATCAACTGGAGGGGTCCATAGTGCAGAACGAAAAAACCAACCAACAGGAAGAGGCAGGTCTGACCGAGGTCGAACTGCATTTCGTTCATAGCCTTGAACAAACTTTGGGTCAGGCGATGGCAGACGGCGATAACGTCACATCCATCTGGTCGCGGTTAAAACCCGATCAACGGGCGCGCATCGCCGAAGACTATCTCGACAGGCTTCGCACAACCGACCCTGCAGCTTGCAGAGCGGGCGACAACGATGGCGAGTTCGGCACCCGGAAGAACCCTGCCCTGTCCCCTGCCCGACAGGACAGACAAACTGTCGATGGCAACGAAGATATATCTTCTTTTGCCCTTGATCCCGCATCGGTTATCCAGCGCACGACACAAATGTCCTTTGGATCAACGGTGGCAGCCGATCTGGCAGCAGCGACAGAACGTCAGGCGCAGCAAACACCTGTCCATCCGACAGAAATGCACATACCGACTGCGCAATCGGAAATACCGGCCCCCCGACACAGTCCCCCGCCCGGTTATCCGGCCGATTTCAACCCGCTTGCGGGTTTCCCGGGACTGGAGCCGTCAAATACCGGCCCGCGCCCCGAAGATATCATTGCTGGCGCACTTCCCGGTTTTAACGGATCGGGCAGTAACCCGATGGATGTTTTGCGCGGGCTTCTGCCAAGCGGCCTTGTTCAACCGGATCTGCGCCAACCCATGCCGGGCACAACCGACATTCCGCCCCATTCCCCGACGGGAGCCCCCGACCATAGCCGATCAGACGCGTGGCCAAATCCCGCCCGGCATCCGGGTCCGGATCTCGACGGTGATACCGGACCAGCCGCCCCCAATTTCTGGCCGCTCTGGATTGATCAGCAGGACAGTCTTTTAAAACAGTGTCTGAAACTGATGTCGGGCAATATGGATGATGCGCAGGATGCGCTGTCCGAGGCGATGGTCAAGGCATCCACCAAGTTCGAAGATTCCATGGACGAAATCCGCAACCACCGCGCCTGGCTTTCACGGATTGTCCATAATGCCTGTATTGATCTGCACCGCCAGAACCGCCGCAAGGCCGAATATCGTGAAGAAACACATGGCAGCGCCGATACCCCGGCTTCCCCGATGACAGCGCCGATCATTCCAAGCCCCGAGGAATCCTATCTGGCAGGTGAACAACTTGATCAGCTGGAAACGGCCCTTCTGGCGATGCATGAAAAATTGCGCAAACCGCTTTTGATGCGATGTGTTCAGGATCGCAGTTACGACGAGATTGCCGAGGCCCTTGGATTAAGCAATTGCGCGGTGCGCAAGCGCGTCCAGCTGGCCCGCGAACATCTCAGAGGGGCGGGCATTCAATAATCCGTCTGTCCTGCACCGATCAGAACCGGTCTGGACCGAGCAAACCTTTTTCAACCCCGGACAAACACGGGGACAGCCCCACGGGCACTGAAAAAACCGACGATAAAATAAAAAGACGCGTCACAACCCAACAGGGCCAACGTCTTTAGACTGAAAACGGGACGGCGAAACCCCGTCAGGATCACAACAGCAAGCAGCACACAGCACAAGCACACGAAGGAGACTTTACAATGGCGATTCCGACCCCGGTAAATGGTCAGATCACTGATGCAGTCACCCAGGCTAACGTGAAAGTTCTGGGCGACGCCCCGGCAATGGCAATGGGCTCGATCTTCCAGTCCCTCGCACATTCCACCGGCATTCTTTATGAAAACGCCGTCAGCGCACAGCAGCAGATCGGCATCACCTCGCAGGCCGCCACCAATCAGGGCGTCATCCAGATCTATTCGGTCGATACGATGGCAGACTCGGTCGCGACCTCGAAGATTGCCAAAAGCGATGTTCCCGACAACATGCTTTCGCTTCTGACCGCCCTTCAGGCCGTCAAAAGCTGATACCAGGCACCCTGTATCCCCCACACAGGTCTTCCTCAAATCGGGCGGTTGCTTCCATCGGCGACCGCCCGATTTTTATTGGGAAACCGGGCTTTGACCCACCGAAGTTTTTCCGCGCTTTGTGTCACAACACCGGGCGCGCCGCGTCAAAAGTCTGACCGCAAGACATGCGGAAAGGGCCGGTCACGAGGGTCAACTTCCTTCCGGCACTTCTTTAGGCAACCAGGAGATACACAATGGCTGATAACACTCCGGTCAATGGCATGATTACCGACTCAGTCACTCAGGCCAATGTAAAGGTTCTGGGCGATGCGCCGGCAATGGCCATGGGCTCGCTTTACCAGTCGCTGGCGCATTCTCATGGCATTCTCTACGAGAACGCCGTCAGTACCCAGCAACAGGTCGGCATCTCTTCGCAGGCAGCCACCAATCAGGGCGTCATTCAGGTTTACTCTGTCGACACCATGGCTGGTGCCGTTGCGACGTCAAAGCTGGCCGCAAGCGACGTCCCCGACAACATGCTTTCGCTTTTGTCGGCTCTCAAGGCAACGACCGGAACGTCCGTGTCGTAATTCCATATTGGTTTCGCCGCCGAACCCGCCCGGCATGCGCAAGCTTGCCGGGCTTTTTCTTTCACAAACCTCAAAGCCCCGCGTCATACCGGTAAGTACAAATCAGGTCAGGCAAGGAGACGGACATGCCATCGACACCTTCAGCGCAAGACGGCAACAGTTCCCAGCAAACCCAACTCGCCGCCGAGGTCGAACCGCATCAATGTGCGGTTTCCGATCAGATCACGGACTGTGTCGCACTGACCAATGTCGCGACACTGGGTGCCGGACCGGGTTACGCCGCCTTGCAATCAATGCTGGGCCAGACCCAGTCCCAGAACATTCTGATGGCGAACATGGTGTCCGCCCAAAAGCAGAACGCCATGATCGGCATGACGACCATGACCCAAAGCGTTCTGCAATTGATGAATCGTCGTAACTATTAAGGATCACTGCGATGAGCACCCAAAACGAAGTCGACGAACAAATCACCGACAGCGTGACCCAGACCAACACCTCGGTCATTGCCAATGGTCCGGCAATCGGGGCGATGCAGTCCTATCTGTCACAGGCCCAGGCACAGGGCATCCTGTTTGCCAACATGGTCAATGAACAGCAGCAGCAATCGGTCGCAAGTCTGGCCACCACCATGGAATGCGCAAAGGCCACACTTTCGGTTCAGGACAACAAGCCAAATTTTTTTACGGCTCCGCAGGGTGGCACATCCAGGAAGAAAAAGGATCCCTCGCCGACCTAGACGGTTATGGCGGCGCGGAGGGTCTTGATGACGGATCGGACGACCCTGACGATGACGACGACGAAGATCAGGACGACGGTAAAAACAATCTGCCTTGGTATGGCAAGCTCGATCCGCGATTTATCGGCGACGGAACCGGCTTCAAGGAACATTTCGATTATGGCAGTTCCGGTTCCGGCGAAGAAGACGATGAAACGACAGAGGACGAACCATGAGCAACATCGTCAATCCACAAATCACCGATGCCGTTACCCAGACCAACGTAAAGGTGCTTGGTGAAAGTCCGGCCCAGGCGGTTTCCATCGCATTGCAATCACATTCGCATGCCACGGGACTTGCCATGGAAAATGCCACACTCACCCAGGGCAACATGCAGCAGGTCGTCAATACCGCCACGTCAAAGCTTGTGGCCCTGATTACGGCACAGGCGGGTTAGGACACATTTTTCAAGGGACGGTAAAAAGCCCGCGAAACAGATCACAAATCCCTGCAATACGCGTCTAAAGATGTGCGGTCATCCGGACCGCCTTTTCGGAGGATATCATGGCTATTCCAACCCCGGTGAACGGTCAGATTACCGATGCTGTTACGCAAAGCTCGGTCAGCATTCTTGGATCCGCGCCCGCCAATGCGATGGGCTCGATCTATCAAAGTGCCGCACATTCGACATCCATCCTGTTCCAGAACGCGGTTCAGGCCCAGCAACAGGCATCGATCTGCTCGCAGGCCGCCACCAATCAGGGCGTGATGCAGCTTTATTCGGTCAATACCATGGCCGGAGCACAGGCCACCGCCAAGCTTGGCCGGTCTGACAATGCCGATACGCTTTTGACACTTCTGGTAATTTTGGCAGCAACCCGCCGCTAGGCATCTGACCTGCCCGGTCTTTCTGCGGCCAGGCAACGGTCCAAATATGAGGGCGTGACATGGCAGACAACACCCCTGTAAATGCACAAATCACGGACGCCGTGACCCAGACCAACGTCAAGGTTCTGGGCGAGGCACCGGCACAGGCCATGGGCCTTGTCTATCAGACGATGGCCCATTCCATCAGTCTGTCGATGCAAAACGCCATGCAAACCCAGGGCGGACTGCAACAGATTGGCAATGCCGTCACGTCAAGCGCATGCCGCATGATCCTTGACAGTACCGGTGGCGGCATGGGTGGCAAAGGCGGCGACAGCACGTCCTGAGCACCGATGGTTCTGATGCCAAGGCACTAAACACGGCAACGGCGCGTTTATACGCCCCGCGCACATATACCCCGCAAGAGGTCCATGATGGCAGATGATGACAACACCAATCCCGATGCATCCGGCAATGCCGATAACGCCGCCCCTTCGGAAAACGCCGAGGGCAGCGATCCTTCCGGCACCAAGGCGGCCGCAGGCGGTGCTGATGACAGCAAACCGTCCAGTGATGCAGACAGCGCAGGTGACAGCACCGGTGCGGCTGCCAACACATCAAGTCCGGCTAGCACCCCGCCCCTTAGCACCGCATTGAACCCGCAAATCGTCCAGGCGGTTGGAACCACCAATCACGCTGTCCTTAACGGGGCCATTCCGGGCGCAAATGGTGTTGCCTATCAAAAGGTCGCACAAGCCGCAGCCTATGCCGTGCAGGATTCAACCGATTATCTGCGCAACATCATGTCGATGGCATCGGCCACCACCGGTGTTGCCATGCAACAGATGCTGGTCAAAAAAGAAGTCGACCCCTATGCCAACATCATCAAGGCCGCGACCCAGGCCGTAACCGATGCGCAAAAGACCTTCGCAAGTGTGGGTGAGTCCGCCAGCAGCGTCGTAAAGGATTTTGACAGTCTGGCGTAAAGAGCAATCCGGATGTCCCCGCAATCAAAAAGGCCGGTCCTTTTTTCAAGGAACCGGCCTTTTTGATTGTCGTTCTTCTGGCTTGATTAACCGGCCCGCATCAGTTCGATCCGGTGGCAAGCCTCGGAGAAGTCAGGGGCGAACAGTTTGACGCTGACACCGGTTCCCTGAAGCTCATAGGCGCCCATTTCCTGCGTCGGGCAGGAAATGAAGCTTGCGACCGTCTGGCTGACCAGAACGCGTTTGCCAAGTTGCTTGGTCAATTGTTCAATCCGGGCGGCTTCGTTTGCGGCCTGCCCGACCACGGTAAAGTCGACACGCTCGGACACACCGACATTACCGTAAATCACATCGCCAACATGCATGCCAAGGCCATAGTCAAATGGCGGTTTGCCGGACTCTTCGCGCGTGGCATTCAGCGCATCAACATTAAGCTGCGCCTCGGCTGCGGCATAAAGAGCGGCAAGACAGGCTTCTTCGAGATTGTTTTCGTCTTCGCCAATCGGGAAAATCGCAAGTGTCGCATCCCCGATATAGCGTAAAACCTGTCCACCATGCTTAAGCACAGCCCCCGCAGTGGCTGCAAAGAAATCATTCATTTCCCCAAGAAAGGCATCATCGCCAACATGTGTCGCAACTGATGTCGAATTGCGCATGTCCGAGAACCAGATCACCGCACGGGTCTTGGTACTGTCACCAAGCTTGATCTGGCCGTTACGCACACGGCTCCCGGCGTCCGAGCCAAGATAGGTTTCGAGAATGGTACTGGTTTCTTCATGATTGATACGCATCTTGCACGATACGGCAAAACGGCGCTGAATACCCGAAAGGATCGCCAGATCCTCGTCCGAGAAACCGCTGGGACGACGGGTCAGATAGGTCATGAAAATGCGGTTGCTATCAAGCGTGCTGTCACGGTCGGTAACAAACGGGGTCATCAACGCATAATAGTCCGTCCCACGGTTGCGGCGGAAACTTTCAAGAACCGGAAAATCGATCACCGCGCTTGGCCCGATCAGATGTCGGCGCATGAAGCTGACATCATTATCGAGCATCCATTTCATCGGGCTTTCGGCCCAGTCCTGATCCTGATCACCAACCCCCATATGGGTTGAACGTTCGACCTGCCCGCTTTCCTTGTTCCAGATATAGGAAACCCCTTCGTAAAGGGGATGAAGGGTCTTGAAGGCGACCATCACGCGGTCAATCGGGATGCCCGATGCGACAAGGCGGCTGACCATCCCTGACAGAAGTTCGCTGATATCGGTATCATCAAGCGCACATTCCATCAGCCAGTCATTGACAGAACGCACAAAGCCGCGCGCTGCCTGGGCATTGTTGGTGCCCGGTAGCGAGGTCACGACTGCTGAGTCCTGGCCGTTATTGTTCATTGTTCGCTCCGTCCATTTTCGCGTTTATTTTTGCATTGCATAGATAGAACAGCAATGCCAATTCGCAATTATTGATTTGGAAACAATCTATTTCCCGGCACACAAATGACCATTAGTCATTAAAAACGCAAGGGCAAGTTGTCAAAAATTCTTAACCTTATGATTTTGCTGAAACCTCACCAAAACCGGACGTAATCTACGCTTTGGTATCCAATCTTGCCGGTGGAAGGTATATCCGCGCCAAAAGCCCGCCTTTCGGGGACTCTTCAAGGTAAATCTCCCCGCCATGGGCACGAATGGCGGTGCGCGCGATGGCCATTCCAAGGCCGATACCCCCGGTGTCACGATTGCGTGATTCTTCAAGCCGGAAGAACGGTTCAAACACCTGTTCGCGTTTATCAACCGGAATCCCCGGCCCGTCATCGGCAATTTCAATCCACAAGCCATCATCATCGGCGTCGCGCACATTCACCTCGACATGATCGCCAAACCGCAATGCATTGGATACCAGATTGCCAAAGGCCCGTTTGACCGAAAGCGGTCGACACGGATAAATCCGCGTGGCCCCGTCTCCGACAAAGGAAATCGGGCGACCGGTTTCCGCCAGATCCTCGACTGCGGATTCAACAAGGGCGGTGATGTTGATCTTGCGGGTATCTTCATTTGCCGTTTCTTCACGGGCAAAGGCCATTGCCGCTTCGACCATCTGTTCCATTTCGTCAAGCGTCTCAATGATCCGCGAACGGTTTTCGGGATCGTCAACAAATTCAGCCCGCAGACGAAGCGACGTGATCGGCGTGCGCAGATCATGGGAAATGGCAGCCAGCATCCGCGTGCGATCTTCGACAAACCGCTTAAGGCGTGCCGTCATGCGGTTAAAGGCCTTGGCTGCACGTCGAATTTCAATCGGGCCGGTTTCAGGTACCGGTTCGGGATAATCCCCGCGCCCGACCCGGTCGGCGGCATTGGCCAAAAGCACCCATGATCGCGAGATGCGCCGCGTGATAAAGAATGTGATCACCGCAATCACCAGCGCGGACAAGGCAACGCGCAGCACATTGTCAAAGACAAACCATGGCGGCGGCATCACACCGCCAATCATTGCTTCGAGCCAGACTTGTGGCTGGACATCGGTGCTGTTGCGGTTCGAGGGTGCCTCCGCCGGACCATTACCATCAAATGATCCATCGCCCGGAATACCGCCCGAACCATCGCCAGATATCGGGATGATCGGAACAGCAATCTGCATCACAGGTGCGACATGGCAGTCAAAGCGCTCCATATAGCGGAATTCCCACGGTGCTGCGCGTTTATCATGGTCATCATCGTGTTTGTCGCGATCATCGTGATCAGACGTACGCTTTGAGCGTTCCTCGCGGTATTGGTCCAGAAAGGCGTCCTTGGCGTGTCGCAGGGATTTGCGTTCGGCCCAACAGTCATCTTCTGTCAGGATTTCCACCCGTGCAGAAATCCCGGGAACACTTCCTGCCCCGGACGTCAGAGCTTCGTTCAGTTTGCCTGTAAGATTGTCAGAGATCTGCCCGTCCGAATGTGCGACTTCGGTCTTGTCGACCAGTCGCAAACGGGTTTGCGGTGACTGGGCGACACGCAGGACGTCGACCCAGTTATCCTGCGGTGTTGTCGTCAAAATACGTGAAATTGCCGCCACACGTGACAATGCATTTCCGCGCCGCTCGGAGGCCAGCGCATCACGGCGTTCATCGGCCAGCATCACGCCCAGCACAATATGGGTCAGGATAATTGCACCAAGCAGAAGACAGACAAGCTGCCCGGTAAGACTTTGAGGCCAAAGACGTTTGATCAGACGGCGCTTGGTCATCTCTCGACCACCTCGCAGGTGAACATATATCCCCCGCCCCAGACAGTTTTGATCAGGGTCGGGTTTTTGACATCGGTTTCGATCTTTTTACGCAGACGGCTGACCTGATTATCAATGCTGCGATCAAAGGGCACGGCTTCGCGTCCACGGGTAAGATCCAGCAACTGGTCACGGTTAAGCACCATGTTGGGATGTTCGACAAAGGCGCAAAGCAACCCGTATTCCCCGGCACTCAGCGGCAGGACCACATCATTGGCATCGCGCAATTCATGGCGCGTGCGATCAAGTATCCATCGATCAAAATGGACTTCCCCACCGGGAAGCGGTCCCTTGCGCCCGACCGGAAGACTTTGCGCCCGGCGTAGCACCGCCTTGATCCGCGCCAGTAATTCGCGTGGATTAAACGGCTTTGCCAGATAATCGTCCGCCCCCATTTCCAGACCGATGATGCGATCCGTCTCCTCGCCAAGGGCGGTCAGCATGACAACCGGCACATCATAATTCTCGCGCAGCCAGCGACACAAACTTAGCCCGTCTTCACCAGGCATCATCAGGTCAAGCACGATCAGATCAGGCGAGACGTCATCAGCCATCATCTTGCGCAATTCGCGACCATCAGACGCCAGTGACACACGATATTCATGTTGACGCAGATAGCGCCCCAGAAGATCGCGAATATCACGGTGGTCATCGACAACAAGAATATGGGGCTGGTCGCTCATTTGCGGTCCTGTCATTGGAACGGTCTGCTCAGTGTAACTTAGCGCGTTGGCATTTGGGGCAAAAACGGCAATTTGTATCAAATTGTCGCATTTCGGGCTTTTGGCAAATCTTGCGACCAATTTGCCGGTTCTTCGGGATCATTTCGCGACAATCATCGGCGATAACAGACCTCAACAAGCGATCCCCCCAACCGTAAGAGGTTTACGATGAAGCCCACCAATAAAATCAAGATTGCAGCTGCCCTGTTTGCATCAACCCTGATTGCGACCCCGATTGCAGTAGCCTATGCATCACCTAGCGATCGTGGCGCACCAAGTGAATGGGCGATGTTTGGCGGCGACCATCATCGTGGTGACAAATCCGGCGGTGAATGCGCTGAGCGTGGCAAGCGTGGCGAACATGGCAAAGGCGGCATGTTTGGCAGCCAAGCCCGCGAACGTGCAACCCCGCTGACCCCGGCCGAGGCCCGCATTCTGGTCGATGCCATGCTTCTGAAATCCAGCTCGGCTGATCTCAAGACCGGAGATGCCCTTGCGGCAGAAGAACCGGGCAAGATCGACGTCCTTCTGGTCAATGCCGAGGGCGACGTAGTTGAAGTCATCTCATTTGATGCCAAATCCGGCCGCATGGACCGCGAGGAACGTCGTGACTTACGAAAACTGATGCCACGCCCGGATAAGGCAGAACGCTATAGCCAAAAATTCACCGCCGATCAGATGAACCTTCTGGCCAATGCGATGGTCATCCGGTTTGGCAATGGTGAACTTAAACTCGACAAACTGGCAGAAACCCCGCGTGGCACCTATACCGCGACGGTTACCAATCAGGCGGGTGACATTGTCCGTGAAATGGAACTCAGCAGCGTGACCGGCCGCCCGATCAGCTAAGATCAGCCGAAACGAACCCCTGACACAATCCCCACCCCGGTCCGGGGGCTTCATTCCCAACCGATACCCCGGACACTCCCCAGTGCCTCCAAGGTTTCCCCCTTGGAGGCACTTCTTATGTGTCGTTGATTTTTCATGTTTTTTTGGTTTGACGACCACAATCCTGATCATCATTCTTGGCGATTAAAAACTGCGCCCCGAAAGAAAAACAATGACGAACATGACCGCCCCAAACGACAGCCCAAGACCGGCCACCCTTGATGACATCCCCGCCCTGACACAACTTTGGCAGGATACCGGCCTTTATCGTCCCTATAATCCGCCCGCGTGGGATATCGGCTTTGCGGTCAATGCGACCGATGCGACCCTTCTTGTCTGGGAAGATAACAGCGATAACATTATCGGGTCCGTAATGGCCGGTCACGATGGCCACCGCGGATGGGTCTATTATCTGGCGGTTGCTCCGACGCTTCAGAAATCCGGGCTTGGTCGCAGACTTATGGACATTGCCGAAAGCTGGTTACGCGATCAAGGTGTCTGGCGCATGCAATTGATGGTGCGTTCGGAAAATAGCAAGACACAGGATTTCTATCGCCATCTTGGCTATCGCGCGCTGGATGTCACCGTAATGCAGAAGGATATCGACACTCCCCCGCTTGAACGTCAAACCTCCTAGGACGATCAGGACCCGGTGGCAGCATCGGCAACGGTTTGCATGTCCTGACCATTGTCCGATGGCGCCTTGTCATCAATCACGGCAATCGTCGCGTGGGCTATGCGACGCGCGCGCTCAAACAACCGATAGATGCGTTCAACCAGCGCCACATTGATGCGATAGCACCGGATATCCACATCACGCGGACCGATGGCATCGCTGATCCGGCGCAATGTCAGCTCCATCTTGTCGGTGAATTCGGCCTTGCGTGCCAGAACGGCCATGGCCGTTTCACGATCTTCGCTTGAATAGGCGGTAAGTGCCTGTTTGAGACAATCCTCGCCGATCTGAAACAGCTCGGCCAGCTGGGTGCGCCGTTCCTGGGACGGGATTTGCCCGATATCCATCAGCTCCGAAACCATATCCACCATTTCCTCGGCGACAAGATCCCCCACCGCTTCAAGGTGGTTACTGACTTCAAGTTCGTTTTGCAGCCTTCTTTGTTCCGAAGGCAAAAGCTCTGACCGGCGGACCTTGCTGGCAAACAGTGCAATCGCGTCCTGAAGGCTATCGACACCGTCATCAAGCTCGGCAATGTGTTGCAGTCTGGTACTGGTCGGCTTCCCCAGATTTTCGCGACCGCGACGGACAACATCAGTCACGATATCCCCCATGTGGATGACCTCGTTGCGCAAAAGCGCAATTGCCGCTGCGGGCGTGTCGGTCACTTCATGCATCAGATATTTCGGGCTGGGATCAAGCGGCGGGTCAATGACGGTTTCAAGCGGCACCAGCTTTTCGATCAGCCGGGCAATCCACGGCACGAAACCGATCATCAGGATCACATTGGCAATGTTGAAAATGCTGTGTGCATTGGCAATTTCGCGCGCAATATCGGTACTGCCGCCATTGGTCACATACGTGATGTCAGACACAAATTCCGACAATTGCGAAATAAACGGAAGCCACAACAACACTCCGCCAATGTTAAACAGCACATGTCCAATCGCGGTCCGCAAGGCATCCCGGCCCTTGCCGATTGTCACCAGAAGGGCGGTAAAGCAGGTCCCGATATTGGCTCCGAAAATCAGGGCTATCCCGCCATCAAGACTGACAAGGCCCTGCCCGGCCAGAACAATGACAATCCCCGTTGTCGCGGCACTCGATTGCACAAGGGCGGTAAAAACGGCGGCAACAATGATGGCAAGTACGGGGTTTTGCATCTGGGCCATCAGATCGATAAAGGGCGGATAGGTGCGCAGTGGTTCCATCGCGTCGCTCATCATGCCCATGCCAAAGAACAGCATCCCCATGCCAAGGATCGCCTTCCCGGCAAGGGCAACACGCTTGCGTGTTCCCATCATGGTCATGGCAAAACCGATCGCGATCACCAACGGCGCGATGGCCTCGACCTTGAATGCGATGATCTGAGCGGTCAGGGTACTGCCGACATTGGCCCCCATGATCACGGCAATTGACTGGGCAAAGGGCATCAACCCCGCCGACACAAAGCCGACCACCAGAACCGTCGTGACACTGGAAGACTGCACAAGCCCGGTCACCAGCGCACCCGATGTTGCCGCCATAAAACGGTTGCGCGTCATTTTTGACAGGATGAAGCGCAGCTTTGCACCGGCAAGGGTCTTAAGCGCACTTGCCAGATGATCCATTCCATAAAGGAACAGCGCAAGGCCCCCGACAAGTCCGACCGCCATCCAGCCCGCTTGCAACGTTCCCCCGTCCTCGGCTGCCTGTGCAGTCGAAAGATCAAGAACGAAGAAGGACAGACTTAACAGCAATAGGCGAAGGAGCCCGGACATTCAAAACCCGCCGCAATCAAGGACAACCAGCCCACAAGCATTACTACAGCCCGCAATAATTGTCAGGATTTTCAGAAGCCTGGCCACACACATTTCGCAAGACATCCGGACGCATAAAACAACAGGGGCAGCGCACGATATGGATCGGTGCGCTGCCCCTGTTCTAAATTTCCAACCTGTCTGACGACAGATATCGCATCTATTGCGCAGCGATCACGCGTTCTGACTGCTTTTCCTGTGCCAGACGGGTTTCAAGTGCAGCAATCTGCTCCGCACTCAGACGCAGGCCAAGCTTGGAACGTCGCCAGATCAGGTCATCAATCTTGCGAACCCATTCATGATCAATCAGATAGCGCAGTTCCGCTTCATAGAGGTCATGACCATAGCATGTGCCAAGGTCGGTCATTTTCGATGCGGTTCCGACAATCAGTTCAATCCGGGTGCCATAGGCACGCAGCAACCGTTTCAGCAACCCGCGATCCATCCAGCCATATTGACCGGCATAAAGCGCAAGCGCCTCGTCATAGGATGCATTGGGGAAATCGCCACCGGGCAGGGTTTCACGTGCGGTCCATGGCGCATCGCGGGTGCCAAGCTGCTTGGTGATGATCTGAAGCGCATGTTCCGCCAGCTTGCGATAGGTGGTGATTTTCCCGCCAAACACATGCAGTGCCGGGGCAACCCCGTCATTGGCTTCAAGTTTAAGGGTATAATCACGCGAAACCTTTGATGCATTTTCGCTTTCGCCATTTCCGGCATAAAGCGGACGCACACCGGAATAGGTCCAGACGACATCGTCGGACGATATCTGTTTTTTGAAGTAACCGCTGGCAAGCTTGCACAGATAATCGATTTCGGTCTGATCGATTTTGACCTTGGCCGGGTCACCGGCGAAATCAACATCGGTGGTTCCGATCAGGGTAAAATCATCCTGATAGGGAATGGCAAAGACGATGCGCCCATCGCCATTCTGGAAGATATAGCAATAGTCATGGTCAAACAGCTTGGGCACGACAATGTGGCTGCCCTTGACCAGACGAATATCGGCCTTGGTATCAGATTGCACCACACCGTTTTCCGGATTGATCAGATCAGCACACCAGGGTCCCGCCGCATTGACCAGCATCCGCCCCGACACCTGCCGTTCTGCGCCGGTTTCCTCGTCGCGCAAGGCAATCTGCCACTGATCTTTGATGCGCTTGGCACCGACACATTTGGTGCGCGTCAGGATTTCCGCGCCAAAGCCGTTGGCATCAATGGCATTAAGCACCACCAGACGCGCATCATCGACCCAGCAATCGGAATAGACAAAACCCTTCGTCACGCCATCACGAAGCGGCGCACCCGATACATGCTTGGCAAATGAAATGCCCTCGGAGGCCGGAAGTTTTTTGCGGCCTCCAAGATGATCATAAAGAAACAGTCCAAGACGGATCATCCATGCCGGGCGCAAATCCTTGCGGTGCGGCAACACAAAGCGCAGCGGCCAGATGATATGCGGCGCATTGCCAAGCAACACTTCACGTTCGGTCAAAGCTTCGCGTACCAGCCGGAATTCATAATGTTCCAGATAGCGCAAACCACCATGGATCAGCTTGGTACTGGCTGACGAGGTTGCGCTGGCCAGATCATCCTTTTCACAGAGCAGGACCTTAAGGCCACGCCCCGCCGCATCACGGGCAATGCCGGCACCGTTAATGCCGCCACCAATAATGATCAGATCGTAATGTGCAGTCGTCACCATGCGGGGCCTCTTTCAGCCAAAGGAATCTCTCTTTGATCTCAAAATAGTTCATTTTCGAAAATTTTCAAGTTTCGAATTGTGACATTTATTCGACACAGCCATGCCTGTATCGCATGCACCAACTGTCAGATGCAGGTCAGACAGCATGAAAATTTTGAAAAGTTCATTTTTGAAATAAATTGAAAAACCCCGCCTGATATTCGGGCGGGGCGTTCATGGATGCAATGAAATCGGAATGTCGGGTTTGTCAGCCCGTCAGGCCAGCCAGCGTTTCTGCCAGTCCGAGAGCATGGAAATCGTCCAGAGCTGATGACCCCAGTTGCGTTTGCCGCTCATATGTTCGTTCTGCAGCTTTTCGATCTGACGGCGGTCCAGACCAAAGTCCTGATAAAGTGCGTCATTGGCCAGAAGATCGCCCATCCATTCACGCAGCGGCCCGCGCAGCCATTGCGCCAAAGGCACGCCAAAACCGGTTTTCGGGCGATCAATCATTTCGCGCGGCACATATTTATACAGAATCTGGCGCAGGGCATATTTGCCGGTCGACCCATTCATCTTGAGCCGTGCGGGAAGACGCCAGCCAAATTCGATCACGCGATGATCGATAAACGGCACCCGGACCTCAAGCGAATTGGCCATCGATGCACGGTCAACCTTGGTCAGAACATCATCAACCATATACATCATCGTATCCATGATTTGCATGGACGAGACATAGTCAAGATTGCGGTTCCGACAGAACATCTCGCCCGGAACGCGGAATTTCTTGCGCGAGGAACGGCTGCCCAGAAGCTTGTCGCTATCAAACAGCGACAGCAGCGCATGATACCGGTCGAGATCATCCCTGATCGCCAGAAGCGGGGCAGCCTTATGGATTTTATCGCCAATCGCACTGGTCGAAAGCTTGCCCGGAACCAGCCCGACAAGATTGTCCCATTGCTCTGGTGACAGCATGGTCAGACCACGCGACACAAGTGACGCGCCAAACGGAATACTGCCTGCTGCGGCACTCAGCTGCTTGGCCCAAAGATAACGGGTATAGCCGCCAAATGTTTCATCCCCGCCATCACCGGAAAGCGCAACCGTGACTTCCTTGCGGGTCAGGGCCGAAATCAGATAGGTCGGAATGGCCGAGCTGTCAAAGAACGGCTCGTCATAGGTTTCCGAAAGCTTCGGCACCAGATCAAGCGCATCCTTGGGCGTGACATAAAGTTCGGTATGATCGGTTTTAAGATGGCGCGCCACTTCACCGGCAAAAGCCGCCTCGTTAAAGGCTTCGTCTTCGAAACCGACCGAAAATGTTTTGACCGGACGATCCGAAACCGACTGCATCAGGGCAACAATGGTCGATGAATCAATCCCGCCCGACAGAAATGCGCCCAGCGGCACATCGGCAACCATGCGGCGCTGAACAGCATCCCGCAGCAAATCTTCAAGCGCATCAATCGCGCTTTGATCATCGCCGCTCCATGCATGTTTTTGCCCGTTGAGGACTGCATCCTCAACCGACCAATAGGCCGTCTCGGTTGCCTGATCGTGCGAGGTTACCTCAAGAATATGACCGGGCTTGAGCATCTTGGCATGCGCATAGATCGAAAGCCCCGATGGCACATAGCCAAAGCGAAGATAGGCCTCAAGACCAGCCTGATTGACTTCGCGTGAAATGGCACCACCGGCCAGAAGCGCTTTGACTTCGGATGCAAAGCCGATATTGCCCTCATAGCGCGACCAGTAAAGCGGCTTGATGCCAAGACGGTCACGCACAAGCGTCAGTTTCTTTGCTTCCTTGTCCCACAAGGCAATCGCAAACATGCCGATCAGGCGCTTGATCGTATCGCGCACGCCCCAATGGGCAATGCATTCAAGGATGACTTCGGTGTCGGAATGCCCACGCCAGGCAACATTGATATTGGCCGCAGCCAGCTTCTCGCGAAGTTCCGGCGCGTTATAGATCTCGCCATTATAGACCATGACATAACGGCCATTGGCCGAATGCATCGGCTGTTTACCGGCATCAGAAAGATCAATGATCGCAAGGCGGCGCTGGCCAAGTGCCAGACCATTATCGGAATCAACCCAGACATCGCCGCCATCAGGGCCGCGATGATGCAGTGCCGCATTCATGCGCGATACAGCATCGCCCAATCCGCTTGCGTCACTTTGTCCAGACAGCCATAAACCGGCAATTCCACACATAAAATAATCCTGTAAAACCCTGCCGTTACTTAAAACAATAACGGCACATTCTACAATGAAAACATTCTGCAAACCCGATGCTGCACACATAAAAATGCCCGGATGAGGTAATCCGGGCAATCTGGCAGGTCGGCATTCGGATCAATCACACCTGAAACGCGTCAAAGCCGCCCTGCAAAAGGATAAGGGTAGGCTCTTTGGACGAAACATACGCGACCAAAGGGGTATGACGCGGCAAGTCAGCGCCTCTCGATTCCCAGTCGGGCCATCCGGCGATAGAGCGTGTTGCGCCCGATACCAAGTGCCTTGGCCGTGTTGCTGATATGCCAGTGATGATCGTCCAGAAGCTGGCGCAACGCGCCTTCTTCGGCCCGTTCAATTGCATCGCGCGCCGATGTTGCGGGTTTGATTGTCTCAATGCGGAAATCGTCCGGAAGATGATCGCCTTCAATCACACCGTTCTCGGCAAAGACACTGGCATATTGCAATACATTGATCAGTTCGCGCACATTGCCCGGCCATTGATGACGGGTCAGAAGTCTGATCACTTCATCACTGCATTCGACATAATCATTCGACAAAGCAGCCAACAACCGCCCGATCACATCTACAATATCACTGCGTTCGCGCAAGGGCGGAACGGCAAGACGCGCGCCCTTGATCCGATAGAGCAAATCTTCGCGGAACTTGCCATCCGCTACCGCCTGATTGAGATCGACATTGCTTGCACAGATCAGGCGGAAATCGACCGGCACCGACTTGGTACTGCCAAGCGGTTCGACCTTGCGGCTTTCAAGAACACGCAACAGCCGTCCCTGTGCGGCAAGCGGCATATCTCCGATCTCATCAAGAAACAGCGTTCCACCATTGGCTTCGCGAATGCGCCCGCCAAATCCGTCTCTTGCTGCCCCGGTAAAGGCCCCACCAGCATGGCCAAACAGTTCGTTTTCAATCAATCCTTCGGGCAGGGCTGCGCAATTGATCGCAACAAAGTTTCTGGATTTTCCAAGGGTTGCTTCATGGATATGACGCGCCAGATATTCCTTGCCACTGCCGGTTTCACCCGACATCAGGATATTGATATCGCGCGCATGCAGACGCGTTCCGATATCGTAAATCCGGCGCAATGCCGGATCACGATCCGCAATCTGCGCAATCTTCCTTGCAGGTGCGGGCGTTCTGCTGGCAATCGGGGTAGATCGCCCGACATAGTGACGGCGCATCCGTTCAGGCATCGTCACAGAGCCAAACAGAACCCCGCCCCCGGCAATATTAAGCGCCATGGCCGATGAATTCCCGCCGTCCTGTGCGGTGAATTTCGACAACAGGGCATCGACATCCATCTCGAACATATCGGCGATGTCAGTAGAATTGTTGGCTGCGGCAAGAATGCGGCGCGCTGTTGACGTCGCCCCGTTGATCTTGCCATCCGGGGCGATTGAAATCATCGCATCGCGGGTCGATCCGACATGCCGAGCCTCGGGGTGAAGATGAAGGATCACATCGCCAGCCCGTTCATCAAAAAACAGGATGCGTTCAAGTGCATCGGCGTAATCAGCCACCATGCCGCGCACGCGCAGGCAATCGGTGCGTTTGATATCATCGCGCACAGCCGATACATCAAGCACCGAGCACACCTTGCCATCAGGATCGAAGACCGGGGCGGCAGTGCAGGTCAGCACGGAATGCTGGGACAGGAAATGTTCATCCTTATGGATGGTGATCGGGCGTCCTTCAACAATACAGGTACCAATGCCATTCGTACCTTCACGCTCCTCGCTCCAGACTGCGCCGGGCAACAGGCCGTTGGTCCGAAATGATGGCAACAGGGAATGGGCGGCAACACTGTCAAGGATCACGCCGCTATTATCGGTCAGAAACACCGCATAACCCGACGCATCAATCTTGCGATAAAGGGTCCGGACGAGATCATGGGCATGGTGATAAAGCCGCCCGTTGCGATCACGCAATTGACGGGTCTGGCTTTCGGGCATGACTTCGGGACGGCGCAAGGTGTCATGAGCCAGACCAAAGCGTTCTTCACACCGTTGCCAGCTTTCAAGCACCGCACGATTTTGCGCACCACCGCTAAGTTGCAATGCTGCTTCTATCCGTCCGCCGGGAAGGTTTCCTGACATAGACGCTATCTCCCTTGTGTCGGTGTTTTGCCCGGAATTTTCCGGTGGCGCGGCTTGTGCCGCATCCGATCACAATGGCAATCGTACCATATCGGGGGCCCTTCACGCCAAACAGTTTCGCGGTAAAAAATCCGTTCAATCCGGACTGTTCCATTTTTGGAACAATTTGCGCCGTTTGTATCGGACTGTTCGCCGTCCGTCTTTGCCTGGCGACCTTTTCGGCATCCCGGTAACCGCATGAAAACCGGTCATTTTTCGCCCCTATCCCTAAACGTGACCAAAGTGGCATGACCTTTGCGGATAAGGCACCGTCACAATCAAAAAGCGGGCGAAAAAATCGCCTGTCGATCTCGGAGGAACCAAAATGATCTACAAGAATCCAAATGACGCCGGCAGTCCGGTAAGCTTCAAGGGCCGTTACGAGAACTTCATCGGCGGCGAATGGGTCGCTCCGTCCAAGGGCCAGTATTTCGAAAATGTCTCGCCGGTGAATGGCAAACCATTCTGCGAGGTCGCCCGTTCATCAAGCGAAGATATCGAAAAGGCACTTGATGCTGCCCATGCTGCTTTCCCGGCCTGGGGCAAAACATCGGTGACCGAGCGTGCCAACATGCTCAACAAGATCGCTGATCGCATGGAAGCCAATCTGGAAATGCTGGCTGTTGCCGAAACTTGGGACAATGGCAAGGCCGTGCGCGAAACGCTGGCCGCTGACATTCCGCTGGCGATCGATCATTTCCGCTATTTTGCTGGTGCCATTCGCGCACAGGAAGGGTCGCTTGGCGAAATTGATGACAATACGGTCGCCTATCACTTCCACGAACCACTTGGTGTGGTTGGCCAGATCATTCCGTGGAACTTCCCGATCCTGATGGCGGTCTGGAAACTGGCACCGGCCCTTGCCGCAGGCAACTGCATTGTTCTGAAACCGGCCGAACAGACCCCGGCTTCGATCTGCGTCCTTCTGGAACTGATTTCCGATCTGATCCCGGCAGGTGTCGTCAACGTCGTACAGGGCTTTGGTGTCGAAGCCGGCAAGCCGCTGGCACAAAGCAACCGCGTGGCCAAAGTCGCCTTTACCGGTGAAACCACCACCGGTCGTCTGATCATGCAATACGCATCGGAAAACATCATTCCGGTGACGCTTGAGCTTGGTGGCAAGTCACCGAACATCTTCTTTGAAGACATCATGGCAGCAGATGACGATTTCCGTCAGAAAGCCGCCGAAGGCATGGCCATGTTTGCCCTTAACCAGGGCGAAGTTTGCACCTGCCCGTCGCGCGCCATCATTCAGGAAAGCATCTATGACAAATTCATGGATAGCGTTCTGTCGCGTGTTGCAAACATCAAACAGGGCAACCCGCTTGATACCGACACCATGATGGGTGCACAGGCCTCGACCGAGCAGATGGAAAAGATCATGTCCTATCTCGATATCGGCAAACAGGAAGGTGCAGAAGTCCTCTGTGGTGGCGACAAGGCGGATCTGGGCGGCGACCTTGCGGGCGGCTTCTATATCCAGCCGACCATCTTCAAGGGCCACAACCGCATGCGCATCTTCCAGGAGGAAATCTTTGGTCCGGTTGTTTCGGCAACCACCTTCAAGGACGATGCCGAAGCCCTTCATATCGCCAATGACACGCTGTATGGCCTGGGTGCCGGTGTCTGGACGCGCGATGCCAACCGTTCGTACCGCTTTGGCCGTGATATCAAGGCCGGTCGTGTCTGGACCAACTGCTATCACCTCTATCCGGCCCACGCGGCCTTTGGCGGTTACAAGCAGTCGGGCATCGGCCGTGAAAACCACAAGATGATGCTCAACCATTATCAACAGACCAAGAACCTTCTGGTTTCCTACGATCCGAAACCGATGGGCTTCTTCTGATCGCGCAATGACCGTGACCGGGCGCATCTCCTCCCGGATGCGTCCGGTCGCCTTTCGCGAAAAGGAGGCAGAATATGACCGGATCAGAAACCGTTCCAGTCAGGGTTACCGCCACAGATGCGGCGATTGAACTGATCAGGAAGCTTAAATCGATCCACGGGCCGGTGATGTTTCATCAGTCGGGCGGGTGTTGTGATGGCAGCGCGCCGATGTGCTTTCCCGCTGGCGAGTTCAAAACCGGTGATCAGGATGTGTTGCTGGGCGAAATTGAAGGCAGTCCGTTTTTCATCGGGCGGGCGCAATTTGAATATTGGCAGCATACCCAGTTGATCATTGATGTCGTCAATGGTCGCGGCGGAATGTTTTCGCTTGAAGGGCCCGAGGGCAAACGCTTTCTGACCCGATCCCGGATTTTCAGTGACGATGAATGGAATATCCTGAAGAAGGCGGAGGAAAAGAAACCGATCATCTCCGACATCTAGGTTTCACAGGCTTCAGCTGTTACCCGTGGCGTTTCGTTCCGGGCGTCATCCCCCATGATGCCTTCTCCCCGAAACGCCAGAAGATGCTGATGGCACTGCAAATCTTTCCGTGGCTTCTTCTTCCTGGCCCGCTGCCTCCCCCATTCAGGTGGCGGGCTTTTTTTTTGCCCGTACCAGCAATTGCGAGGACGAAAACCCGACGAGGTTGTTGGGCAAGCAAGCGCGCCCCCATACCCCGGAACATTACGACTTGGTCAAATCCTGCGCCAACATCAACGCATTGCCATCGGGATCATAGAATGTCGCAGTGCTGACCATGCCCTCGATCGTTTCGGTATCCCCGTCAAACTTCACGTTTTCCTTCTCAAGGGCCGCTCGGGCAGCGGCAATGTCTGCCACGCCAAACACCGGAACCATATTGCCCGGCGATGGCTCCATCTGTTCACCCAATCCAAGGGTGACGCCTTCGGTCTTGGTCTGCATTTCACTCCAACCAGCCTCGTCGATATGCATGAGAAGCTGGAACCCCAGGTTCTTTTCATACCATTGCGCACTGGCATGACGGTCCCGCACGGATAGGGCGAGCGTGATGGTGTTATCCAAAGAAACGACAGACATGACACTTTCCTTTGTAGCAAAAATATAGTAACTATCATTTATGGATATACCACTGCTTGTCAAGCTAACTTCGAAAGCTTGGTCCCTTAAAACGCTTGCGCTGTTGCATTCCGGCGTCCCCGGGCGGCAAGCGCCCCTGATCGCGGCCACCACGGCGACGCGCAGCTCCTTTGCCGCCAGTCTGGAACATCTGTTCCAACTGGGATTGCTTGAAAGAAACCCGGGCCATGGCCACCCGCTGCGGCCTGAATTCCGGTTAACGGAACAAGGCAAGGTCGTTGCCGCGATGGCCCACCGCATCCTCGAAGCCGCACCGGACGAGGACGGGTTTGATCTTGTCAAACGAAGCTGGCCCGTCCCAATCCTGGCATTAACAGAAGCCCCCTCTCGATTTTCCACCATCAGGTCCGGTCTGGGGGCGATTACCGATCGCGCTCTTTCCAATTCACTGGGAATGCTCGAAGAGCGGGAGTGGCTTCGCCGCGAGATTGATGTCTCGCAGCGAACCCCATTTCCAACCTATCAGGCGGTGAATACCGGGAAGATTATCAATCGGGCGATTGGGCTAAGCCTTTAGGGTCAGGCGCCCAGAATAACGATCACCGCACCGCTTAACATGCACAGCACGATCAGCGACATCAGGGCCGCCATCACAACCCGGCCCCCCACATGCATGACATTGCGGATATCAACACTTAATCCCAATGCCGCCATGGCAAGGATGGTCAGGAAGGAGGATGCGGTTTTCATTGAGCCCAGCGCAAATTCCGGCAAAAGCCCGAATGACCGCGCAATCATCATGACGATAAATCCGATGATGAACCAGGGCACTACCTGCGAAATCGGAAGTCGGGTTTCACGTGCCCGCCCGCCAAGCAATGCGAGGGTAAAAATCACCGGTCCCAGCATCAAAACCCGGATCAGCTTGACCAGCGTGCCCACCTGCACAGCAAGCGCGCCTGCCGGGGCGGTTGCGGCAAGAACCTGTGGCACCGCATAAACGGTAAGACCCGAAAAAATGCCATACTGGGTAGCGGACAAGCCAAGCCCGGCATGAAGCAGCGGCAGGACAAACACAAATAGAACACCCAGCACAGCGGTAAAGGAAATTGAGGCCGCCACATCATCGGACCGGGCCTCGATCACCGGTGCGGTCGCAACTATCGCCGAATTGCCGCAAATCGAATTACCACAGGCCACCAGCGTTGAAAGATGCTCTGACAATCCCAAGGCCCGACCGATATGATAGCTGACAAACAGGCTGATACAGACCACGGCCATGATGGCAACCACCAGCCCGCCCCCCGCAGATCCGATGGCCTGCGCACTGATCGACCCACCCAGCAAAACAATCGCGATCTCAAGCACTGTCTTGCCGCAGAACCGCACACCGGCAAAATAACGCGGGGCCAACCCAAACACCGATCGCACCACCACCCCGATCAGAATGGCAAAGACCAGACTTTCCACCCAGCCCCGCCCAAGCAAAACATGTTCCGCATGTTCGGCAAGCTTGGCGGCAAGTGCGACCAGAAGCGTCACGACAAGGCCGGGCAGGATCGGTTTGATGCGGGCGTTAAAAAACATGATTTTCCTGTGTTTTGATCACATCGGGAAAATCTCACGCCAAACCATTTACTTCCATCTAATAAAAAATCATATTTCATTCGATTAAATCGAACAATTGAGCTTTGCCATGATGACGCTTGAACAATTGCAGATCTTTGTTGCTGTCGCCGAACGCGAACATCTGACCCGCGCGGCCGAGACAATTGGTCTGACACCCTCGGCGGTCAGCTCGGCGATCAAGAACCTTGAAGGTTTTTATGGTGTGGCGCTGTTTAACCGGGTCGGACGGCGGATCGAACTGACCCAGACCGGGCGCTTGTTCCTTGATGAAGCCAAATCAACACTGGCCCGCGCACGTGCTGCCGAACTGACACTGGCCGAGCTTGGCGGGATGCAGCGCGGGGATTTGAATGTTTATGCCAGTCAAACGATTGCCAGTTACTGGCTGCCACCGTTCCTGATGAAGTTCCATGATCAATATCCCGGCATCGAAATCCATCTGACCATTGGCAACACCAAAACCGTTTCCGATGCGGTACGCGGCGGGGCGGCTGATATCGGCTTTATCGAAGGCGACATTGACGAACCTGCCCTTGCCAAACGCGAAGTTGCCGAAGATGCGCTGGTGATTGTGGTCGGCCCCAAGCATCCCTGGGCCGATGGCAGACCATTGACCGTACAGGCCCTTGTCACCCAGACCAACTGGATCCTGCGCGAAGCCGGATCGGGCACCAGATCGGAATTCGAAAATGCATTACGCGACCTTGGTGTTGACCCTGCACGGCTTAAAACCGCACTGGTCCTGCCCAGCAACGAGGCCGTCATTACCGCCGTTGAAACCGGACTTGCGGCCACCGCCGTTTCGCAATTCGCCGTCAGCTCCCTGATCGCCCAAGGCCGACTGGCCCGTGCAAGCTTCCCGATCCCGCCCCGCAAATTCATGGTGCTCCGCCATAAAGAACGCCAGCAAACTCAAAGTTCTCTGGCGCTGGAAAAGTTGTGCCTTGACCAACGACATTAAGCCGCATTCAACGCGTATTTGGAAATTTTCCAAATGTAAATTGCGAATGCGCAATGCAGCATTTCGGACAAGCTTCTATCGAAAAGCTTACACAGAACGGCCCCTGATCGTCGGTTTTCTCCACAATCAGGTCAATCAATGAACGACTTCGCAACGCAGCGAAAAGCGTGGCCGAACAGGAAGGCCTTGCCTGATAGAAGGACCAACGCCAATGCTTGATGCAGAAATATTGGCACGCATACAGTTTGCCTTTACCGTTTCATTCCACATCATTTTCCCGTCATTCACCATCGGGCTTGCGAGCTTCCTGTTCGTGCTTGAAGCGCAGTGGCTGCGCACCCGTGATGACACCTACCTTGCGCTGTACAAATTCTGGCTCAAGATCTTTGCACTGGCCTTTGGCATGGGTGTGGTTTCCGGGATTGTGATGTCCTATCAGTTCGGTACCAACTGGGGACCGTTTTCGGAATTCACCGGCGGCGTGATCGGCCCGCTGATGGCTTATGAAGTTCTAAGCGCCTTTTTCCTTGAGGCAGGTTTTCTTGGCATCATGCTGTTTGGCCTGAACCGGGTCGGACCAAAACTTCACTTCCTTGCCACCACCATGGTTGCCGTCGGCACGCTTTTCTCGGCCTTCTGGATTTTGTCGGCCAATAGCTGGATGCAGACGCCTGATGGCTTTGTCATCGAAAATGGTCGGGCGGTTGTCACCAGCTGGATTGATGCGATCTTTAACCCAAGCTTCCCCTATCGCCTTGTTCACATGGTTCTGGCGGCTTATCTGACCACCGCCTTTGTGGTGGGTGCGGTTGGTGCATGGCATTTGCTGCGTGATCGGGAAAACCGGGCGGCACGGATCATGTTTTCCATGGCCATGTGGATGGCGGCCATTGTTGCCCCGATCCAGATCGTGGCGGGCGATATGCACGGGCTCAATACCCTTGAACATCAACCGGCCAAGGTCGCGGCAATGGAAGGCCATTTTGAAACGCAAAATGGCGCGCCACTGATCCTGTTTGGCCTGCCCGATATGAAGGCCGAAGAAACCCGGTACGCGATTGAAATTCCCAAGCTTGGCTCGATGATCCTGACCCATGACTGGGATGGCAAGATCACAGGGCTTAAGGATTTCGCCCCCGAAGATCGCCCAAATGCCACCATCGTTTTCTGGACGTTCAGGATCATGGTTGGCGTCGGGGTTTTGATGGCGTTGCTTGGTATCGCAAGCCTGATCGCGCGGTTCCGTCACAAGCTTTATGATTGCAAATATCTGCATCGCTTTGCCCTGATCATGGGACCAAGCGGCTTTGTCGCCATTCTGGCGGGCTGGTTCACCACCGAAATCGGACGCCAGCCATGGGTGGTGTATGGATTTATGCGCACATCAGAAGCAGGCTCGCCGGTAACCGCCACCGCAATTGCCGGATCGCTGATCGCCTTTGTCGTGGTCTATTCAATCGTGTTCGGGGTTGGTACGGCCTATATCATCCGCGCCATGAACCTTGATCCGCGCAAGGCGCATGTCCCGAGCGGCGAATTCCTTCGCGCTGGGGGCCGCCAGCTGGCCGCACATAACAATCCGCAGGCAGGAGAATGATCATGGATTATCAACTGATCTGGGTTCTTTTGATCGCGGTTGCGGTCTTTGCCTATGTCACACTCGATGGCTTTGATCTGGGCATCGGCATTCTGTTTCCCTTCATCAAGGATCCGGTGAAACGCGGGCGCATGATGAATACGGTTGCGCCGATCTGGGATGGCAATGAAACTTGGCTGGTGCTGGGCGGCGGCGGGCTTTATGCCGCCTTCCCCAAAGCCTATTCCCTGCTGATGACGGCCTTTTACATTCCGGTTTTTGTCATGCTGCTTGCCCTTGTGTTTCGCGGCGTGGCGTTCGAGTTCCGGTTCAAAAGCCAGAACCACCAGAAACATTGGGACATCGCCTTTTCTGCTGGATCAATCATTGCAAGCGCCATGCAGGGCGCGATGCTGGGCGCTTTTATCGAAGGCATTGCCGTTGAAAATGGCCGCTTTGTCGGTGGCGCGTTTGACTGGCTCAGTCCGTTTTCATTCTTCTGCGCCACGGCGGTTATTGTCGGCTATGCCCTGCTTGGCACCGGCTGGCTGATCATGAAGATGGAAGGCGATTTTCAGGGCAATCTGCGCCGTCTCGCCAAACCCGCCGTGATCTGGATGGCGGCAAATCTTGCTGTGGTGTCGCTGATGACCACTTATATCAACCCGGCCTATGCCGACCGCTGGTTTGACATGCCCAATCTGGCATTCATGGCACCGATCCCCTTGATCACGGCCGGGCTTCTGATCTGGCTGTGGCGGGCGGTTTCACATCGGGAAAAGACGGTTTTCGGCATTACGCTTGCGATCTTTTTCCTGTGTTATCTTGGTTTTGGCATCACGCTTTATCCCAATATCGTCCCGCCGATGATCACGTTCAGGGATGCCGCCGCCCCGGACAACAGCCTTTCCTTCATGCTGGTCGGGGCCGTGATCCTGCTTCCTGTGATATTTGCCTATACCGCCTATGCCTATTGGGTGTTCCGCGGCAAGGTCAGTGACGAGGGATATCACTGATGCCCAGGATCACATCGGAAAGAACCAGACGTCTGCTTTGGTTTGTCGGGCTTTATGTCGGCGGGATTGTCGTCATCGGTACTGCTGCCATGCTGCTTAAGGCCATGTTGGGTCAGGCATAAAGCACATCGCGGCCCCTGAAATGACGCCTCGCCGAGATGCGGGGCGTCAGCACCCGGCAGCAAATTCCCCCACCCTGCTGCCGGGTTTTCTTTTACTGGTTGTCCTTGCGCCGGATCAGATCAGCAAGGCGTTCGATCCCGGCGCGAATGCGTTCCGGCTTTTCGGTGGCAAAGCTGAGCCGTGCAGTATTTTGCCCCGACTGGTCACAGAAAAATGCCTGACCGGGGACAAAGGCGACCTTGGCATCTTCCATCGCCTCGACCAGAAGCGCCCGGCTGTCGATATTTTCGGGCAATGTTAACCAGACAAACATGCCGCCCTTGGGCCGTGAATAACTGACATCATCGGGCATGAATTCATCCATAGCGCCCAGCATCGCATCACGCTTTGCACGATATGCATCGCGAAGCGTTTCCAGATGGGCCGGAAACAGTTTGGTTGCGGCACGCAGCGCGATTTCCTGATTGATGGTCGACACATGCAGATCACCCGCCTGCTTCATCAAAACCAGCTGACGGATCACCGGACGCGGTGCAGTGACCCAGCCAATCCGCAAGGCCGGGGCGAGTGTTTTGGAAAAAGTGCCAAGCTGAATGACCGTTCCGGCATCGGGATCACTGCCGACCTCGTCCAGGGCCAGAAGCGATGGCAGGCTTTCGCCTTCATATGACAGTTTGCAATAGGCCGCATCCTCAAGAATGACCGCGCCATATTTGCGGGCCGTTTCAAGAACTGCCATGCGACGATCAAGCGTGTAGGATCGACCCGTCGGGTTCTGGAAATCCGGGGCCAGATAGGCAATGCGCGCACCGGCCGCAAAGGCCGCGTCAAGTTCGGCAATAACCGGGCCGTCCTCATCCATATTGATGCCGACATAGTTGGGACGGCGCATCGAAAAGGCCTGCATCGCGCCAAGATAGCTTGGCTTTTCCATGACGATTTCGCGCCCGGGTTCGAGTAACAGCCGCGCAATCATATCAAGTGCCTGCTGCGCCCCGCAGGTAATCAGGATATTGTCGATGTCACGGGTCGCACCACCTTTGGCAAGATCATCGGCAATCCATTGCCGCAATCCCGGCAGACCTTCGCTGATCGAATATTGCAGGCTGCGTCGACCCGCGGTTTCGTCGCTGGTCAGGCCGTCAAACATGTCGCGAAAATCAGCAAGCGGGAAAAGATCGGGATCAGGCACCCCGCCCGCGAACGAGATAATCTCCGGGCGTTCAGCAACTTTCAGCAAATCACGAATTTCCGATGCACGCAGCGCACGGGCATCGGGCACAATCATCTCGTTCCATTGGATCGTCATGGCTTCCTCATTAGGTCAGTCTTCTTGACATTATTTGGCAAGCAACACTGACCTAAATCAAGTTTATTTTTTAAACGACAAACATTTTGAAATAAAATTACCCATCAAACCCGTAACACACCGATAGTTTGCAAACCCCGCATTAAAGGGATTCCGTCATGATTTCAAAGAGATGATAAAAGCGCGGGAAAAAATCACCGAAAGCAGCACAATGACAAAGCATGTCGTTGCTCCGTTGAAAATTGCTGAAATCACCAGCAATCCGGTATCAGCGGGAATTCCGATTGCCTGCACAATCGCGACCACCTGCCCCGTTACAGGTATGAACAGCGCTGCGATCACCGGCAGAACAAGGAAGACGGCAATCATCCGCCAAAGAACGAACCGGAATGTTGCTTTTCCACGGGACCATGTCGCGACTAATGATGGGTCAGCGCCACAAATCACGGCTCCACCCCATGTGGCTGCCACCGCAACCAGACACAGAAAAGCCATCACGACGACAACACCAATCCCGAGCCCGGTATTGGCTTCCGCGTCATCATTGCCCACTAACAACCGCAGAATATCGGGGACAAGAAACAGCTGATAGATCAGAATCATCACCGCCACCAGCAGTGCCAGTAACATCATACCGGCAAAGAACATTCCTGCAGCCCTGCGGTCGATGATGCTAAACGCGGACCATCCGGCCAATCTGGTCAGAACGGAAACATGTGCACAGAATGCAACACTGACCACGGCCACCGCATCGATCAGAAAGCGGGCAACGAACCAGATTCCACCCCAAACAGAAATTGCCCCGTCCGGGCCAAGCACACCCGAACGCGGCAATATCGCATCGAATGCCGCAAACAGAACCATCCACAGCAACGCCGCCGCAATGACAGACCGGCATTGCCAGAACACGTCCCATGCGTCCTGAAGGATCCAGGCCTTGAAGTCGTTGTGCGCTGTAATCTTGGCCCCCATCTCTCACCCGTCTTTTCCATCAACAGACCGGTATATGGAGATTAACAGGGTGCTTGCTCAATCATGGTTATATAGCGATTGCCGGTTTGCCCCGAAAACGCGGTCACGACATCACGCCGCCCCGACATTCTGGGTTCTGACGAAGGTATTGCGTTATCGGGCCGACAGACCTAGCCCGTCCTCGCCCGGTATGTGATCCTTGCGCAGCCGCTCTTCTCCGAGAATGAGGGTCCGGGATGCAACGGTGCCAAGCAGAACATTTACAATCAGCAACTTGCCTGCACCAAGCAATGCCCCCAACACGAAAAGAAGATGAAGCCGAGTAAGCCCACCACCCGTTTCGACCAATAATCCTATCGAAAGGTCGCCCAGCAAGAGATACGTCACATCCACAATCAGTGAAAACAGAAACGGACCAATCAAAAGCCCCATAAGACCAAAGGCCAGTGTTCTCCATCCTCGTTTGACAGCCCGCAACAGCCCCTTGTCAAATTTCAAAATGACAGCAGGCACCCAAGTCGCCCCGAACAGAAACACAATCAGGGCGAAGATCGTCCTGATCAGACCTCCGACAAGTGTCATTGAATGCTCCAGAGACGTGTTGTCGCCTGCCAGATCCTTGATATCGCTTGTGGTTAAAATCAACGTCCCGTCAACAGTCAGAAAGTAAAGAATGGACGGCACAGAAACCAGCAGGCTCAAAAATAAGTAGCGCGGAACAAACCGCAGCAGGCTGCGCATTCCTAGCTTGGAGGTTCCAGTTATCAACCAGAAGCACGTGACATATAGAACGGCACATTCGAATGCGAATTCCAACCCGGCATTGATCAGATCGACCATACCCCCGCCGACATAGAGCAAAGGGTATCGGATCACAGCGAATGCGCCACAAAGAAACATGAACCGACGCCAGTTCGCCCGGATCACTTCAATGCTCTTAGTCCAGATACCAGCTGTATTAATCTCCAGTAGCGCCATATCATCTGTCGCCATTCACGACGTCATTCATATGCAAGCGATTGGTTTTCAGCGATATTCTTTTCTTCTGTTAAACGCTTTTCGCCGCGCTGATAGGCACGCGATACGATCACCACAATCATGGCTGCAACGATAACATATTGAAGGCTGCTAACGACCATGGTTATGACCGAGGTCGTGTTGAGGACCAGCGTACCCTCACTTGATATCAATGGCTCTCCACCCGCGGTCTGCACCAGATTTACAATCATCGAACCCAAAAACATCATCAGCAACGGACCAAGCAAAATCCGCCCGGTAACGTACCATACAGTCTTCCTGCCACGCGCAATAGCACGCCCAACCCCGCTACCATCCCCGGCAAGGGCGGCAGGCAGCAATGTTGCAAAGAACACCAGAACGATCCAGAGAACCAAAAAGGTAATGATGCTGGTGATACCGATGGCAGACAGGTTCGAAACCTTGGCCATGTCTTCTGGCGACAAAAGGAAATGTCCGGTCAGAACAAACAGGCCCAATGATGAAGGCAAGGTATCAAGGAGTTGGAGCGCAAGGTAACGCCCGGAAAAAAGCCGGACCCGCGACCTGTCGATTTCCCTGAATGCGAAAACGCCAGCATGTCCATTTTGCAACCAGACAAACAGGGACAGCGCAAAATACCCCGAGATGACAAGCCCAAACACAAAGATGACATAGACCTGCCCGGAAAAGGGTGCCGCCCACTGCCACAAGGCAAGCCCTATCAGTGAAACCGCGACAACTACAACATTAGCCCAACATTGCGAAAGCGCGACAAAGCTCGTTTTCCAGATACCTGGCTGCTTTTGGCCCGGTTTCGCCGAAGCCTGTTCCTGTACCATCTCAGATGGCCTCCATCTGTTTGAGTTCGGCGTCCTGCAGGCTGGCTTCTGACAAGCGTGCCTCGCCCAGTTGATAGGCACGCGACAGCACCACCGCCACAAGAACAATGCCGGTTGCCCAGACCAGATATCCCAGTCCGTTCATGACAATATCAAAGGGAACAAATTTCAGTTCACCTACCTGAATGGTGTAGGTCCGCGTCGCCACGGAAAACTGTCCGGGCAAAAGGAACAGGGTTGCAAAGAACAAAACGATGTTTGCGCCCGGCCCGACAATCAATCGTGATGTGACATAGCCAAAGGTTTTTCGCCCGCGCGCGAAGGCACGCTTTAACGACGATCTGTCGGCAACAAGTGCGGACGGCAGCCACGTACCGACCAGACTGAGGACGATCAGCATTGCTAGTCCGTAAAAGGCAAGCACAGCAGAAAAGACAAGAACATATTGAGCCTGCTGGCTTGCAGCTTTGATTTCCGGAACTTCAAAAAGCGGGATCATGACAAGGAGTGCGGGGATCATCGTGACGAAGCCAATAGCCAAGCCGCGCATACAGAACTTGAAGAACGCCCATTTTGGGAGTGCGCCTGTGGCGGTAAATCCACTGACATTACGCAAAATGGTCATATGGGATGCAATAGCCAGATAGGCACCGACAATATAAGTCGGCAACTGGGGTGACTCCACCTCTGGCTTCAATGCGTAAATCGCAATATCGACCAGCAGCAATGCCGCAACAGCGACTGTGAATATGACAAGGTTTTTACGGATTACATCCCTTGCCTCTCCCCAGATTGTAATATCGAATTTCATTTTTGCCCCGCCTCGTCAAAATTGAGTTCCCTCAAATTAATGCTACTTGCGGGCAACATGACTTCCTGTGACTTTCGTCACACCTATCCGCATGCGACAAAGCCCCTCCCAATGAACAGGTCCCGCCTGTCATGTTCTGACTTAACTGTTGGCTTTGATCATTGCTGTCGATAAATTAAACACAATGAATGTGTGAAAATTAATTGGACCACAAAATTTTGTGTAAAAATAGAAATCACACTTGCTTTGCAGGGCATTCCATATTACCCATCAAAGCTAAGTGAAATACAATTATAAACACAAAAATTTGTGTTAATATACCGTCAGGAAAGAGAATGCAGCCTAATCTGACCCATCTCCGCCAGCTTGAGGCAGAGAGCATCCATATCATCCGCGAGGTTGCGGCATCGTTTGAACGACCGGTGATGCTTTATTCCATCGGCAAGGATTCATCGGTTCTGCTGCATCTCGCCCGCAAGGCGTTTTATCCGGCACCGCCACCCTTCCCGCTGATGCATGTCGATACCACCTGGAAATTCCGCGAGATGATCGAATTTCGCGACCGGATGGCGGCGGAATACGGCTTTGATCTGATTGTTCATATCAATCAGGACGGTGTTGAACGCGGCATTGGCCCCTTCACCCATGGGTCCAGCCTGCATACAGATGTTATGAAGACGGAATCGCTTAAACAGGCGCTGAACAAATACAAGTTCGATGCGGCCTTTGGCGGTGCCCGCCGTGATGAGGAAAAAGCGCGCGCCAAGGAACGTGTATTTTCGTTCCGGACCGAGACCCATCGCTGGGATCCGAAAAACCAGCGCCCGGAATTGTGGGATATCTATAACGCCCGGATCAATAAAGGCGAAAGCATCCGTGCCTTCCCGATCTCCAACTGGACCGAGCTTGATATCTGGCAATACATCTATCTCGAACAGATCCCGATCGTGCCGCTGTATTATTCGGCAAAACGTCCGGTGGTCGAACGCGATGGCATGTTGATCATGGTTGATGACGACCGCATGCCGCTTAATCCGGGTGAAAAGCCGGAAATGAAGTCGGTGCGTTTCAGAACGCTGGGCTGCTATCCCCTGACCGGTGCCGTTGAGTCCGAGGCAGCCACCCTGCCCGACATTATCCAGGAAATGCTTCTGACCCGTTCAAGCGAACGTCAGGGCCGTATGATTGACCATGACCAGGCCGGGTCGATGGAGAAGAAAAAGCAGGAAGGGTATTTCTGATGGCACACCAGTCTGACCTGATTGCCGAAGATATCCTCGGCTACCTGAAATCGCAGGAAGAAAAAAGCCTTCTGCGTTTCATCACCTGCGGCAGCGTGGATGACGGCAAATCGACCCTGATCGGGCGTTTGCTTTGGGATTCCAAACTGATTTTCGAAGACCAGCTGGCCGCTCTTGAATCTGATAGCCGCAAGGTTGGCACACAGGGTGGCGAGATTGACTTTGCCCTGCTGCTTGATGGTCTGCAGGCCGAACGCGAACAGGGCATCACCATTGATGTGGCCTATCGCTTCTTCTCGACCGACAAGCGCAAATTCATCGTCGCCGATACGCCGGGCCATGAACAATATACCCGTAACATGGCGACCGGTGCCTCGACCGCCGATGTTGCCGTGATCCTGATTGATGCGCGCAAAGGCATCCTGACCCAGACCCGCCGTCACAGCTTCATCACCTCGCTTCTGGGGATCAAGCACGTGGTTCTGGCCGTCAACAAGATGGACCTGATCGATTATGATCGCACCAAATTTGACGAGATCGTTGCCGCCTATCAGGAATTTGCCGCCCAGCTGAATTACAGCTCGATCACTGCGATCCCGCTTTCCGCCCTTCGAGGCGACAACATGATCGAAGCCAGCGCCAATACGCCCTGGTATTCTGGCCCGACGCTGCTTGCCCATCTTGAGACCGTTCAGGTCGAACAGGATGCGATCAACAAACCGTTCCGCCTTCCGGTGCAGTGGGTCAACCGCCCGAACCTTGATTTCCGTGGCTTTTCCGGCACCATTTCGTCGGGCCGGGTCAAGCCGGGTGACGAGATTGTCGTCACCGCATCGGGTCAGACCAGCAAGGTCAAGGATATCGTCACCTTTGATGGTAACCTTGAAGAAGCCATTGCTGGTCAGGCGATCACGCTGACCCTTGAAGACGAAATCGACATCTCGCGCGGCGACGTTCTGGCCCCTGTTGAGGCCAAACCGGATTTCGCTGATCAGTTTGAAGCACGCATCATCTGGATGCATGAAGATCACCTTCTGCCCGGTCGCCCCTATATTATTAAAATGGGCGCACAGGTCACCAACGCGCAGATCAGCGACCTGAAATACAAAGTCAATGTCAATACGCTCGAACATGTGGCGGGCAAGACACTTGAACTCAATGAAGTCGGGATTGCCAATATCTCGACCGACAAGGCACTCGCCTTTGATCCCTATGATGACAACCGTCACTCCGGTCGTTTCATCATCATTGACCGCTTTACCAACGCGACCGTTGGTGCAGGCATGGTCAACCATTCCCTTCGCCGTGCGACCAATATCAAATGGCAGGAAATGGACATCAACAAACAGGCGCGCGCCTATCAGAAAGGCCAGAAATCGGTCATTCTGTGGTTTACCGGCCTGTCGGGTGCAGGGAAATCCACCGTGGCCAACCTGGTGGAGAAAAAGCTCCATGCGCTTGGCAAGCATACCTACACCCTTGATGGTGACAATGTCCGTCACGGCCTGAACAAGGATCTTGGCTTTACTGATGCCGATCGCGTCGAAAACATTCGCCGCGTTGGTGAAACCGCCAAGCTGTTTGTAGATGCCGGCGTGATCACGCTGGTCTCCTTTATCTCGCCATTCCGAAGCGAGCGCCAGCTGGCGCGCAGTCTGGTTGGCAAGGACGAGTTCATCGAAGTCTTTATCGATACCCCGCTTGAAGTCTGTGAACAGCGCGACGTCAAGGGCCTGTACAAGAAGGCCCGTGCGGGCGAGATCGCCAACTTTACCGGCATTTCCAGCCCCTATGAGCGTCCGGAAAATGCCGAGATCGTTGTGAACACTTCGGACCAGAGTGCCGAAGAAGCAGCTGAGGCAATCGTCGCCAAGCTTGAAGAGTTCGGCGTTCTGGGTGCCTGGTACCCTGAAATCTGATCCCTGATCTGATCCCTCAACAGATCAGCCGCAAGAAACCCCGGCATATGACTATGCCGGGGTTTCTTGTGCAAACAACATTCCAAGGCTACAGAACGCCTTGAATAATTTATTTTAATTCAAAGAGTTAAAAGAACTTCACCCTCATAAGTTTGGACGAAATGTGATTGCGGATGCCTATCAAACATGGGAGCTTGAACGTGGTTGGGAATGAAACATGTGTATTCAGCTGAGGACATCATGAACGCATTCGCTAATCGCTATTCGACACCATTTTTGACCGGACTGTTTCTGGTTTCCCTGATCTCGGCTGCCATTTTTGTTGTTCCAAGCATTATTGGCAACGGTGCAGATGGTGGCGGCAATCCGGCCTTTCGCGCGATCACCGTTCTTTCGGACCTTCCTGTAACCAAACTTGCCGTGGTGCTGGATGTTACTCCTGACGATCTTGTAAGAACGTTACAGGATCGCGGCCTTGCAGTAACGTCAACCGATCAGAACTTGCGCGAAATTTCCATCGCCAACGGTACAGACTCCCGCGAACTTGTGATTTGGCTATTGCCCGGCGGCAAATAAAACCGGCCATCCCACGCATGAAAACGGGGCGCGCATATGCGCGCCCCGAACTCCAATTCCGTCATCTGGCGCGCTTTATGACCGGCGTTTGGCCATAACTGGTCCATGGACGTCCATTCTGATCGACAGTGATGTAATGCGCGTCAATATTGGCAACTTTGTCAAAGCTTTGATTGGCGGGGTTCCACTTTCTGGGCTTGCTGCTCGAAAGAATGTAAACCGTTCCTTCTGATCCGACACTGATAGCACTAGCCGTTTGACCGGAACGAGGCCGCTTGGCAAAATCCCGGCCATCCCATTGGTACACATATCCATCAACATCCGTGATCCAGATATCCTGCGCCCTACCAATAGAAACCCTAAAGACATTCGCGCTGCTTTTTATTTCGGTAAAGGTCTTGGAATTGGCCGCCTTGCGATAGAGCTTGTTATTCCCGCTTGAAGCACTACAAACCACATAGAGCGTGTCATCAGGGGCAATTGCAAGATTCTCAAGAGTATCACAGGGGGCGTCATAGGCGGTCAGCTTCTTGTCGAGTTCCCGATACAACCCCTCATAGCTTACACCGCCTTCAGACTGGTTATTGAAATTCCCCCAAATCCCACCTTCAGAGTCGACAACAAATCCATTCAGATCCAAGCCATGATTACCGATTGTCGTTGATTTGACAGAAAACGCCCTTTTAAGCTCGTCATAATAGGCAATATTGCGCGCCGTAAAGCTGTAGGTATAAACCAATCCGTCATTTCCGGCTTGAATTGACGATTCACTGGCGGTCATGTCGCCGATATCAAGCGTTTCAAACGGAATGTTCTTTGTAAAAGTTATGGATGCGGTGTTGTTGGAAAGCGGTGTTTCACTATCACCAGTTCCAACCGTATCGCCACTGGACCGCGCGGCAACCAGTCGATCTGCGCTTTCATCCCTATCGAAATAGGATGATGCATAGACCTTCTGTCCGGTTGATACAAACCATGGCAATCCGTTGGGACCGCTTGCGACATCGCGCAATTCCTGCCCCAATGACGGGACGATTTCAAATGCCGATCCATCGTCCTTCAGACGCATTAATCGTCTTTGATCAGAAACAACCCAAACCCGCCCGTCCGGGCCAATGGAGATGCTCCGCACCTTTTGCGGCAAGATTTTGCACGGTACCGTATCGCAACGCTGAACAAACTTATCGCTATTGATGGTCCAGACAATTCCTTCAGGTGAAACTGCAACTTCAATCCCCGATCCCTGTATCTGATTGAACCGTTTGCTGTCCTCGTCAAACAGGAAAAGCCTTCCGGATGCACTTGCAATCGCAACCGTCCCGTCCGAGCCAATTGCGATGTCTGAGGCTGTCACATTGCGCACTTGTTCCCATCGCTGACCGGTATTGAAAAACACCCGACCAAGATTGGATATCCCCCAAGGCACACCGTTTGGATCAACTGCAATCCGGACAAGCGATCCCGGAAAACTTTCGAAATCCCGGCGGCTGTTTGACCAGCGCAAAACATTACCATTGCTATCAAGCGCAAAGATGCTGCCATCCTTGCCAATCGCGATCTGATCGGCGGTCTTGCGTGTATCAAAGAAGGTGATCGGGTCACTCGCCGTAACGGATGCCGGATCCACAATACTGCTGCGGTCCGCGGTTGGCGTATTATCCTCGACCACGATGGTTTGCGGCAACAGATTGGGGGCGGCAATGCTGTCTGCGACCTCGACCGGGGCCGATAGAGCTTGCGGGGTAATAACCTGTGCATTGATCGACGGCGCGGTAACCGTTTTTGCCTGTTGTTTCTGGTTTGGGTCCCCGGTCGATGGCAATGCCTTGTTCGAATAAAGACCGCCATTCGATTGAACTGCCCAGATCGCGCTATCGGGTGCGATGGCAAGGGTCACAACACCTGCAATCCCCCCAACCTTGACCCAGGCCTTATCAGCGTCACTTAACAAACGAACATCACCTTCGGGGGTTGCAATGCCAACTTGTCCGGTGCCACCAGCGGCAATATCACGCGCCCGCCCATTCCATGACTGCCAGTTCTTGCCATCAAACGACTGAACCGTGCCGTCGGGTGCGATGACCCAAAGCAATGCATCCCCATCCACCGCAAGCCGTATGGCCGCGCCCGGCACTGGACGCCATTCACTGCGCAAATCATACCATTTGAAGATACTGCCGTCGGTTTTCGCTATATAGACATTGCCAAGGCTGTCCGCCCCGACATCCCGAACGTCTTTGGCCCATTCTTCCCACCACAGGCCGTTATAGCGAAAAGCTGCCCCGCTTTGCGATACCGCCCATGGACGATTGCCATCAGCAGCCGCAATACGCGTCATTTTTCCCGACATCGGACGCCAGCGGGTTTCAACCAGATCCCACCGCCAGACTGTTCCATCCAGACCAACGGCATAGGCCTGACCGTCGCCGTTGATGGCAATATCAGCGATAGTGCCTGATAACGATATCCAGGGTGCTGCGGGCGGTTCCTGTGCGGTTCCCGGTGCGGCACCGATCACAAGGTAAAGCACCATCCCGATGGCCCCGATCAGGGCCGGTATCAGTTTCTCCACGCGCAACATTCCCTTTAAGTTTCAAAAATTTATTGCACCATGATGCGGGACTGAACCATGGCAATATTGTCCTGTACGGTCTGGTCTTCCTGCCACGAGACCAGATCGACATCACCGGACCGGAATTCTTCGAAAAATTCCTGACCCTGAATTTTTTCAAGGATTTCGTTAAAGGCCGGACGCGGTGTGAACCAGTCGTGATGACGGCGATGCAGCCGTTCAACATCCTGCTCAAGCGGCGACAGGTTTTGCAAAACCTGATTCCTGCTTTCTTCGGCCTGATGGACATATTGCGGGCGACGCGGCGTCAGCAATATCAGAACCGAGCGTTCAAATTCGCGCTCTGTCCGTTGTGAGAACAGCATATCGACAATCGGGATGTCCTTAAGGATCGGCACCCCGTCAATCGATTTCGATGTTTCGCGTTCACTTAATCCACCAAGAATAAGTGTCTCGTCAAACTTCATTGTGACGGTGGAGTTAACGTTGGTTTTCGTCGTATCAAGGCGGAATTCGAAAACGACCGAGTTCGACGGATCGGTCAAAAAGGTCCGTTCAGCCACAACATGAAGACGCAACATGTCATTGGGCAGAATTTCCGGTGTGATCGCCAGTTTGACGCCAACCTCTTTTTGAACCGACACACTGTCGCCATTACCGCCTGAAACCGCCGCGGCCAAAATTTCCGTGCCCGAGAAGAATTCAGACGTCTGCCCGGTTTGTGCCACCAGACTTGGCTTTGCCAGTACCTGATTATTCGCGTCCGCAGAGTTCGCAATATTAAGCGAATAGGTCACCGCCGGAATGGAAATCAACCGTGTGATGGTCTGGGTACTGTTCTCGTAACCGTTATTCAGGTAATCCTTGGTCTTGCTCGAACCGTATGAAAACCCGGAAGTGCCGGTCAACGGATCACCGAATTGCAACTGCAACCCGTTTAACAGGTTCACACCTCGCGAATTGCGGACATCTTCCTGTGTTCCGATCAAGACCACATCAACCACGACCATCGAGGTTTCACTGAATGCCTCTGCACTCGTGACCGGGGCATTCATGTCCGATGATGATGTATTATTGCCATTCCCGCCGAATGCCGGACCACCACCAAAGGCCGGCTGGTTCGGGATTGCATAGGGATCGACATCCTGAAACTGCGCCATCAGAACCTTGGCGTCGGTATTGTAAAACGTGTCCCAACCAGACAGGCGACGTTCAAGCATTCTGGACTTGGACGGATCGCCAATCGTTTCACGATAACTTTCAAGATAGTCACGGGCCGATGCGTCATTCATCGCCGCCAGACTAACTGCCATCGCCTTGATAACATTCGGATCCGCCGCCTTGTCCGGGTCCACTTCGATCAGACGTTTAAGTGCACCTTCGGCCGTTTCGGGGTCATGGGCGTAATAGGATGCCGCCGCCAGATTATACAGGACATAGGGATCGTCACCATAATGCTGGGCAACGGCTGCAAATTCAAGCTGCGCCAGACCATGGCGCCGCTGATCCATGTAAAGATGCCCCAGCTGATATTGGGCAATCAGGTTGCCGGGCTCGAACTGAAGGGCCTGTTTATAACCCTGCTCGGCCAGTTCGAATTTCGATGCATCTCCGGATTTACCCATCAGGTGATAAATAAACCCGTTTAAAAATTGCAGATCAGAATTGGTGATGTCCATCTTCAGCGCCACATTGGCAAGCCGCGATGCTTCATCAAATTCGTTTTCCTTGAGCTTCCCGACCGCGGCACGCACCAGCTCGTGAATCGCATTACTGTTTTTGATTGATGCGACCTGAAACGCCTGTTCACTGGCAGGCTTTGTTACGTCACCTGTCGAGAAAAGCGCACTGTCCCCCAATGTCTGACAACCCGCCATCATCATGACAACTGGCAACACGATGCTGCCCAGCCCGATATTTCTTAATGAAATCATTGTTGTGCCACCTTCATCAATTTGCCAGCGCGACAACACACCAGCAAATTCCCCCAAAATTTTCTGAAGTTGTAATGTCCGAAATGAAAAGGAAAAGAAGGGGGCAGTCTGAAACCTGCCCCCTTTTCATGCACCTAGCGCCACTGCGACACTTTGCCACTTTTGGTAATACGCCACAGTTGGCTGCCACCGGTTGCGACACGGGTGGCGTCTGCGTTGTTACCCATTGTCTTCCAGTTCTTGCTGGCTGGCTGATAGGAATAGATTTTGCCATCCGTCCCAACCACGTAACCGTGGTTTTCCTGGAATACGGCAACATCCGTACCCGCCCCGCTCAAGCGAACCCACTTTTCACCTTCGCGGGCCCAGACTTCTTTCTTGGCATTGACCGCCCATGCCTGACCAAGACGATCAACATCAACACTGGCAGCTTGTCCAGGCTCCTGAACCCAGCGCCCCTGCGCAAAGCGGTATGGGGTTCCGTTAGTATCGAGCATCCAGATATTGCCTTCGCCAGCACCGATTTCGGCAGCCGGCGCCCCCGGAACAACCTTGATCGTAAAGGGTGCGCGACTGCCATAGGCATAGAAGGCCTGCTTTTTATCGTTAATGCCCCAAAGGACATTGCCTGCAACTGCAATGCTCGATGCGGCAAGCCCCGGAATTTCATCAAATCTTCCGGTCTGGCTGTTGAATTTCAGAACCTTTGAAGGTTCCCCTTCGGCTGCTGTATCAATAAGCGTGATGCTATTACCGTCCTTGTTTGCATCGGTACGCGATTTAAGGAGTTTGTCAGACAGGATATAAACACTGCCATCCGATCCAACCGCGATATCGCGCGCGACCTGGTTGAAATCAAACCATTTGGTGCCTTCTACAAGACCAGCCCCAAAAGCTGCTGCCTGCATCAAGGATGCCCAACGTGCCGGGTTCGGCTTGATCGGCTCCTGCGTCATCAGCGTCCAGTTCGTCAGAAGCTCATCACGCCCCGTTTCTGACAGCATCAGACGCGACAGGTTTACCGGCCTCTGCGCCACAGCAAGCGCATCTTTTACAATTGCTTCTTGCTTGTCCTGCTGTGTTGCAATGTCCCCGGCAATACTGGTAATGATTGAGGCCGCTGAAACAGCTATAAATGGTGCCAAAATAGCCCCGGACGTAAGTCCGACCCCACCTGCAGCAGCATTCGACAACCCTTGTCGTGCAATGCCTTGTGCAATTGCCTCAGCTCCCTTTTTCGCAGCACCCTTGAAGGTATAAGGCATAATCTTTATGGCAAGCTGGGCGGCGGCATTATGGAAGGCAACTGATTGCGTCTGCGCCAAAACCAATGAAGCATATGACGCCCCGATCACACCAGCGGGTGAGAACGCAACCACGCCACCGACCAACGGCTCCATATCGGGGGGCGCATACCCGGTATTATAAACATTTGCCAAATTGGTACGCATATTGATTTCGCCGTTTCGAAGCTCAATCCCCTTTTGCCAACTATCCCAAGCGTTCTTCATTTCCTGAGCCGACAGCAACCGGGTTTGCTGTATATAAATCGCAAAATAAGCCAGAAGATCACGTTCATACTGGGTCTTGGTTCCCTTTGTAATCATGCTCAAGACCCGATTATAAACAGCCGCTCGCAGGGCTGCGGATTCTTCGGGCTCTGTATTCAGCGTATGAAGGGATTCAGTAACGAAGGCTTCGTCGGTAATTTTCTGATCTGCCATAAAGGACCGGATCACATTTTCAATTTCCTTGGGTTTGGAAATTACATCTGCGGCAATTTCCATTCCGCCCGGTACTGCAAACAATCCATTGGGGGTACGCGGCTGGGGTTCCCAGCGCATTGTTGCGAATTCGCATGCCTTGTCACTTTTTACACTGTCAACTGTGCGAACAGAGCCTTCAGGACAACTCCAGCATGTTCCGCCATCAATGAAATCGAAAATTTCGCCGGGCTTGCAGGACAGTGGCGATTCAAAGTTTGCCTTTACCAGTTCCTCAGAGCGCACACAGGCACGCGGGCTCGATACGGCCTCAAGAGTGCGCACCGAATTCTCCGGGCATGTATAACAATTGCCATTTGGATCGCCGAAGCTGCCCTGCGGACACACAGTCCCGACAAGCTCTGCGGAACGTGCCGAGGCAAAAGCCTTGCCACAAGCATTCCAATCTGTGACCGGCGCCATGGTGCGCGCAAACCCCGCTGGGCACTGCCAACATTCCCCGCCATTGCGCGGATCTGTTACAGTGCCTGCCGGACATTGCTGTTGCGTACCGACTTTTGTTGCCGCAAGAAACGTCGTAGCAACAGCCTTGGAACAGGCAGCCGCACTATCGACGGCATTTGCTGTACGGTTGAACCCGGCCGGGCAGCTATAACAAGCCCAAAGCCCGATATCAAAGAAGCTTCCCGGCGGACATTTACCAACGGCCTTGCTTTCATATTTGGCTTTTTCAAAACCACAAGCGGGCAGGAGCTGACCGGTTCGGAGATCCGCAGCCCCGCAAATCGCATGCCCACTATATCCATTTTGGGTTTGATAATTCTGGGCTTGGGCGAGGTTGATCTGCGCATAAAAAATCAGGGCAAAGATACCGGCCACCAACAGGCCCGCATATCGTTTCACTTGCCAGACGGGAGAAGTCATTGCTCGATCCTTACGACTACCGTTACGTATAGCAGCCGTTCGAGACTATTTTTGGGGCTGATTTAGAATCTTTATGAAACGCCTGCTATCACGTGCTTAGGTAATGCTGGCAAGCGAGACAACCCGCTGATTACAAAGGTATTTCGTTTCTGTCGTAAAGTGGATAAAGATGTCCGAAAATGGACCTTTATGCTGCTATCTAGCGGCTTGTCTGCTTTGGGCGCTCACCGAACTCTTGTGCATATTCCTGGGCAAAGCGCCCCATATGACCAAAGCCCCATTTACGGGCAACCGCCGCAATTGAAAGGTTATTGTCGGCTGAAACAAGTTCCCTGCGGACAAACTGCAACCTGATTTTGCGAATATACTGACGCGGCGTCAGCCCGAATGCGTCAATAAATCCACGCTGCAAGGTACGATAACTGCATCCGGCAATCATCGACAAGCTGTTCATATCCAGTGCCTCTGCCGGGTTGACATGGATATATTCCTGGGCCCGCTTAACATGGCGCGGCACCACATGGACAACATCCTGACCAGTCAGAGCTCCCTGTGCACTGTTCTTCATCTGGGTCAGCAACTGGGTCAGCAACAGATCACACATCTGCGATGTCACCAGCGCATTTCCGATATCAATCAATCCGTGATCCAGTGCATTCGCCACATAAGCCAGATACTGTTTGATCAGTTGTCCGCCCTTGGTTGTAAAATCTGCAACCGGATCAAATTCAACGGGACACAACCCCAGCTGCTCTCCGCCAAGACACCTGGCGTGATCCCGAATTTTGGCTTTGGAAATAGGCAGCACAAAAGAATGGAACTGTTCCTGATAGGCCGTAGCTTCAATACTTAGGTCACGCATCATGCCGACATCGGTCGACAAGTCCCATGTTTGCCCCAGATGAGTGATCTCACCACCGCCTTCTGTCGGTGCGAACAGAAGCATGGTATCAAGGCATTCGCCTTCGGAATGCCAGTCCACCCGCACCTCGCCAAATGTGCCATGCATCATTGGCATATCGCCAACCTGCGCAACCGCCATATTGGCGTCAACCTCGTCGCCTTTTCTATTAATAGTCAATTGCACCGGCGAGGAAAAATTCGAAATCATTTCCTGCAATTCAGCCAGATCACTTGACCGCATCACTGTAAATTTTGAAAGAACCGCCATGACGTTATGTTCTGCCCCCCAGCAAGTACACAAAACGACCCAATATCCCTCTGCCCAGCACGTGAGTAAAATAAAATATAACAGCCGGGATCGCAACCAAAGATAGAGCAGCATACGATCAGACACCCGCTTAATTCACATAACCGGTTTTCAACATCCAACCTACAAATTGGCACCATCACATTTACAGAACTGGCACTGGAATCAGGGGCCAATTTAACCATTCTTGATCTATAACCCTGACGAACAAGGATGTTTCATGAGTTCACCTTACAAGGATAATTTTGGCAAACCGGTTGGTCATCCGGTTGAGAACTGGACCGGATGCAAGCTGCCCCCACGCAGTGACATGACCGGTCAACATGTGATTGTCAGCCCGGTCAACGTTGCGCGCGACGCCCGTCAACTGTTTGACGCCAACAATGCGGCCGCCGACGGATCGCGTTTTACCTATCTCTGGACACATGCCTTTGATGATTTTGACGCTTACCGCGCCTGGCTTGAGGGCATGGTAGCCAATAGCGACCCGATTCTGCATGCCATCATCGACAAATCGACCAATATGGCGGTCGGTGTGGCCGCCTTCATGCGGATTGATGCAGCCAATGGCGTGATTGAAGTCGGCAATATCAATTATGCCCCGGCCCTGTCCAAAACCATCGGCGGGACCGAGGCGATGTATCTGATGATGAAGCGTGCCTTTGATGAACTGGGCTATCGCCGCTATGAGTGGAAATGCGACGATCAGAACGCCCCCTCTCGCGCCGCCGCCGCCCGATACGGCTTTACCTATGAAGGCACCTTCCGCAATCACATGGTCTATAAGGGACGCAACCGTGACACCGCCTGGTTTTCGATCACCGATGAAGAATGGCCAACTGTTCGGGCCGGGTTTGAAGCCTGGCTGTCGCCCGATAACTTCGATGAAAATGGCACCCAACGCCATTCACTTCAGGCCCTGATGCACCCTGTCTCGTGATCCGGGGCTCCTCGCTTGGTTTTACGCCGACAAACCCCGCATATGAGGGGTTTGTCGGCTTTACCGATTTAACGATTGATCATCATACCTGGCAGGAAAGTCGCGATTTCCGGCCACACAGTGATAAGCACCAGACCAAACAGCATCAGGAAAAAGAAAGGCAGAGAGGCCTTGGTAATGGTCAGAATGTCACGACCACTCATGCTTTGAAGAACAAACAGGTTAAAACCGACCGGCGGCGTAATCTGCGACATCTCGACAACCAAAACCAGATAGATACCAAACCAGATCGGATCAAGCCCGGCACTCTGGATCATTGGCAAGGCTACGGACGATGTCAGAACGATCATGGATGTGCCCTCAAGGAAACATCCAAGAACGATATAGATGAGCGTCAGGACAACAATCAGCATGTAAGGCGACATGCCCATTTCGTTGATCCAGTTGGTCAGGGCCACCGGAATGCCGGTAAATGCCATTCCAACTGACAGAAACACAGCCATGGGTTGATTTAGAAATCCATTCCCGGAACAAAACATGATAGGTTCAAATCGTCCCGGCGCGCCGCCGCAACGGATCAGGAAAGAACCATCATGCCCCGCAACAGCTTGTTCCGGTCTCTTGTCGACCGGGCCAGAATGGCCATCGTGCTCATCATAGCCCTGCCGGGCCTTGCCAAGGCCGACATCACCCTTCCGATCCCCACGGACGATGATATCATCCGGGTCGAGCTGCACAGCTATGAACAACTTGCCAGCTTCTTTGATGATCTGGGCTATACACCGGAATCATGGAATGCCGGGGAACGGATTATTCCGCGCCTGTTCTTACAAACCATTCCCGGCCAATGGCGTGATGAAATCGCCGACCAGCTTACGGTCACAGCAAAAAAACGCACATTTTTCCGTACCCTTGGTCCGCTGACCTTGCTGGCAAACGAAGAAATCGCCTTCCAGCAAAAAGCACTCAGCGATGCGATTGCCAATAACGACACCGCTGTCATTGCCGAACTGGCCGGTCAATATCGCGTCAATACAGCACCTGATGATCCGGCAACCATTGCTGAATTGCAAAAGCGGATCGCCCCCGTCCCGCCGTCCCTTGCCATGGCGCAAATGGCAATCGAAAGCGGCTGGGGAACATCACGCTTCGCGGCCGAGGGGAACGCGTTGTTCGGACAATGGACCTATGACGGTGAAGGGATCACCCCGGAACAACAGAGAAGCCATCTTGGTGACTATAAGATCGCGGCTTTCAAAACACCGTTCGGCTCGGTCAGGGCCTATATGATCAATCTCAATACCGGTTCGGCCTACGCGGAATTTCGCGATATGCGCGCAGGCATGATTAAACGCAATGAACCGCTTTCGGGAACGTCACTTGCCGAAACGCTGACCCGTTATTCAGAACGCGGCAACGTCTATATCAAGGAAATCCAGGCGGTCATCAGACAGAACAATCTGGCCCATGCCGATGAGGCTGTTCTTGAAGACAATCCCTATTACCACCTGATCCCGCAAGGCGAATGACCGCCTTCCAACAGTATTTCAAACCTTCTGACGAACTGGTGATTTTGAATTATCCGGTAGCAGAACTATAGTCGGCAAGAAACACGCTAACCGGATGATATCACAATGTTTGACGCTCGCCTGCGCCCCCTGATCGACAAGCCGCTCATTGTGGTTGCCAGAACCCTGTCCGGGACGGGTATTACACCAAACATGATCACCGGATTTGGTTTTGTACTGGGGTTTCTCGGTGCTGCTTGTCTGGCCTTTAAGCTTGATTATGCCGCGCTTGTCCTGATCCTGGCATCCAGAATAATGGATGGACTGGATGGTGCGGTTGCCCGCCATGCCGCCCCGCGATCCCGCCATCCCGGCGCCAAAACTCAGGAAAGCGATCTTGGCGGATATTATGACATCGTTTCTGACTTCCTGTTTTATTCGGGGATTATTCTGGGCTTTGCCATCGGACGCCCCGAACACGCATTAATGGCGGCCTTCCTGATTTTTTGCTTTGTCGGTACGGGGTCGAGTTTTCTGGCCTATGCCATCATTGCCGCCAAGCAAAACCGCAATCATGACAGGCAGGGCAAGAAGAGCTTCTATTTCCTGACCGGCATTACAGAAGGCAGTGAAACCATCCTTGTCCTGTGCCTGATTTGCGTCTTTCCACACTGGTTTCCCCAAATCGCAGCGATCTTTGGTGTGCTTTGCCTGATGACGACATTCGGGCGCGTATTGCAGGCCCGCCGGGACTTCGGATAAGGTCTGTGATCCGCCTCAACGTCTTGAAACATCTTTGGTTCAAAACCATATCGCTGTCATGACACCATGATGCATTTCCGACCGTTTTTCATATGCAGTAAGGAACAAGATGCGGCCTCGTTCATTGCTTTCTGCCATCTTTCTTGGGTGTTTCCTCCTCGTTGCCTGTGATCAGACAGGCCCGATCAAGATAGGCTTTATTGCCCAACTGAGCGGACCGGGTTCCGATACCGGCACAGATTCCCTTAATGCCCTGAAACTTGCGGCCCAACAGATCAACAATTCGGGCGGCATCAATAGCAGAATGATTGAAATCATCCCCCGTGATGATGAAAAATCCCCGGAACTTGCACAGAAATTTGTCCGCGAATTCGGCGAACTTGGCGTTGAAGCCATTGTCGGCCCGATCATCAGCTCAATCGGGATGGCGATGCTTCCAGTGATTAACGAGCTTGGCATTGTCACGGTTTCGCCCACAATATCGGCAGCCGAATTTGCCGGATTTCGTGATTATCTGTTTCGTATGAACACAACGACCCGGGAAAATGCGCGTGCTTATGCCAAGCGCAGCATCAGTCTTGGACGCAAACGCGTATCGCTTGCCCTTGATGGCCAGAACGAAGCATTCGCCGACAGCTGGTATCGCGAGTTTCTGTTGGAGTTTGACGAACTTGACGGACGGGTTATTTCCAAGGTCTGGATCAATAATGACAACGGTACACACGCTGATGCCGCATCCCGGCTTCTTGAGGATGCGCCCGATGCCATTGTCCTGATCACCAACAGTGGCGACAGCGCCACCATGGCAAGGGAAATCCGCAAACTGAATGCGGACATACCGCTTTCCGCTGCCGAATGGGCCGGATCGGATTCCCTGATTGAAGTCGGAGCCGATGCCGTAGAGGGCATGGAACTTATCCAGGCCTATGACCGCTATGACACCAATCCGCGCTTTCAGAAATTCGTCGCAGACTACAGCTTGATGTTTGATCGCGAACCCGGCTATAGCGCCGTCCTGACCTATGACGCGGCAACCATGCTGTTTACCGCTTTAAGCACCAAGCATCCTGACCAGTCTCTTGCCAACGCCATGACCACCTTGCCACCCCAGACCGGTTTGCATCAGGAATTGATGTTTGACCAGTTTGGCGATGGCAACCGCAACATCTATTTCGTGGTGATCGAGAACGGAAAGTTCATCCGCATACAGTGAAATCCGCGCATCACCCAAAACAAAAGCCCTGCAAATGCAGGGCTTTTGTTGATTGCAGACCAGCAGGCAACAAAACCTAGTGGTCGCTTTCTTCAAGGAAATGATCGCCAAGGCCGGTATCATATTCCATGCCTTCCTTGGTCAGAACGATGCTGGCCGGATAACCATCCTTGACCAGACCTTTACGGGCCAGCGCCACCCAGACAGCCGGGTTTTCAAAACCGCTGGCATCACGGGCCGATACCGTGAACTGGCCGACATGCACGTGATCACCATGTGCATGCGGTACACGCAAAAGCGTGCCTTCGCCACTGGCTTCGTCAATCCGGCCCGAATTCGGGTCCTTGGCGATGACCTGTGCCAGCACAAGGGTACGAAGCTGCAAATTATTGAGTTTGAGCGGATTTTTGCGAACGAATGCCATATCTGGTTTCACCCCGGTTTCAATGCGTTATTTGCAAGGACATATCTGTTACTTGGCGCGATGATGCAAGCCCTGTTTTGGTCAATGCCGTTGCAACAATTGCAATGCTTGTTGTCTTAGCCACCCGCCAGCTGCTTGCGCAATTTGCGATCCCGCTTGAGATGCCATTCCCGGCTCATCGCCTGCCCGAATGTACGGAACCGTTCGACATAGACCAGTTCCCACTGCCGCCCGCGGGTACTTTTGGCCCCTTTGCCGCTGTTATGGGCTTCAAGGCGCGCCTCGACATCGGTCGACCATCCCACATAAGTCCGGGGCACCTTCACCCGCGCATTTTCACCCGGATCAAAATCCAGTTCGCGCAGCACATAGACAAAGGTGAATGACGCCATTTTCGAAATATCGAGCCTTGCGACTTGGAGATGAATTCGTTTCATGATGTGGCGAAAACGACTGACTTCGAGAACCGGAGCACAGCGTACTTAAGTACGTGAGCACCGAAAGCGCAGAAGTCAGTCGTTTGCAGCCCGGCATGGGACGAATTAAAGGGTGGAGTTGAAGGCTCCGCCATCGAGCAAAATATTCTGCCCGACCATGAATTTCGCATGTTCGCTGCACATGAAGGCACAGGTCGCACCGAAATCAAGCGGATCGCCAAAACGCCCGGTCGGAAGACCGGCCTGGGTTTTGCTGCGCGCTTCATCAAGGCTGATCCCCTCGGCCTTTGACTTGTTGGTCATCAGCGCATTGATGCGATCGGTATCGTGCTGGCCCGGAAGCAGGTTGTTCATGATCACGCCATCTTTGGCAACCTGACGCGAGGTACCCGCGACAAAGCCGGTCAGACCAGCCCGTGCACCGTTCGAAAGACCAAGATGCGGGATCGGCGATTTGACCGAGCCCGACGTGATATTGACGATACGGCCCCATTTGCGCGAAATCATGCCCGGCAGAACGGCGGTCGCCAACAGGATCGGGGTCAGCATGTTCGACTGAACAGCCGCTTCCCATTCGGCCTGCCCCCAGTCCGACCAGATGCCCGGAGGCGGGCCACCGGCATTATTTACAAGGATATCGGGCGCATCAACAGCGGCCAGAACCTTGTTACGGCCTTCCTCGGTGGTGATGTCACACGCAACCGTGGTGACATTCACGCCAAACGTATCACGGATATACTCCGCCGTTTCATTAAGCGGCCCTTCGGAACGCGCATTGAGAACAAGATCAACGCCCGCTTCGGCCAGCTTGATCGCGCAACCACGACCAAGTCCCTTGGAAGATGCACAGACAATCGCCTTGCGACCTTTAATTCCCAGATCCAATGGATCCTCCCATTCTGGAATTCATACAATGGCAGGAATGTAGACCGGCTTTCCCTGTCGGGTCAAACGCCCTTCCACGATTTGGAAACGATTGTTCCAGTTCAATCAAACAGACCGGTTTGGGTGTATTCCGCCCGCTGTGAGGTACCGCACACACAACCCCTGACGATCAAAATATCGTTGAACATTACTAAAAGTTGAGTTAGAGGAATTTTCAAGTAAATGAGCAGCATAAAAACAAATCATAAGCGTACCGGAACAGCGCAGTGGTCTGTTGACCGCGTGGCTTGCGTTGACGGTGACTGACGGAATTCTCAATCCGGTCGCTGCTCAGGATTTATCCGCCCCCAAATGGGGACCGCATATCGACCTTGAAGGCAAGGCAGGCACAGATCGCAACCTTGGGGAAACAGATTTGTTCATTCCCCTGTCACAAGACGACGAAACACTGTTCTTCACCAACCTTCGCGCCCGAATGGACGACAATGACAGCCGCGAAGGCAACTTCGGCCTTGGCGTCCGTCATATGCTTGACAGTGGTTGGAACCTTGGTGGGATTACCTATTTCGACCGCCGAAAAAGCCCCATGGGCAACATGTTCAATCAGCTTACTTTCGGCGCCGAAGCCTTGTCCATGGACTGGGACCTGCGTGCCAACGCCTATGTTCCGGTTGGTCGTACATCCCACGATGAAGATAGCCTGAGCACCGCGACCATTTCCGGTGCTTCCATCATTTTCCACGGCGGCGAGGAACGCTCCCTTGGCGGGTTTGATGCAGAAATCGGATGGCGCGCCCCGCTTTTTGACGAGAATGCTGGTCAGCAATTGCGCCTTTATGGCGGGGGATATCGCTTTTCTGACGACCGCGCAGGCATGATTGCCGGTCCGCGTGGAAGGTTTGACCTGACCTTTGACGAAGTCCCGTTCCTTTGGCAGGGCTCGCGTCTTAGCCTTGGTGCCGAAGTGCAGCATGACGATCCGCGCGGTACGCAAAGCTTTGCAAGTTTCCGCCTTCGTATTCCGCTTCAGGTCTTTTCCGAACGCAAGACTTTGCGCCAGAACCTCAGCCCCATTGAAAAACGCATGACCGATCCGGTGATCCGTGACATCGACGTCGTCACCGAGGCAGGCAGCTTCGGCCCGGCTGAAACCGGCGTGACTACAATGTCAGGGGGTGTAATTTCCGTAATTGATAGCGCGTCGACGACCACGGCAAACCTTGCAACAGCCGTTGCCAATGCAGGCGCAAACTCGACCGTCATCCTGCAAGGCAACTATACGGGGATGAACGGCGCCAAAATAACACTTCAATCCGGTCAAACATTGATGGGAAGCGGCACAATGGTTGTGAAATCCCCGTCCGGGCGTACGGCGACCATGACGATGGGGTCAGCCTCCCTCTCAGGCACGGGCCAGGTCGCCCCGAGTTCGATAGCAAGCCTGATCCAGATGGCCAATAACAGCACACTCGACGGTATAACCGTTAGCAACTCCGCCAACGGAGGAAATGGCACAGCAACCATTCTAATCAGTGGTGTATCGAACGTCACAATCAAAAACAGCACGTTGACCGGTTCGGCAACCGGCTCCGGGACCACACCGATCTTTATCCAATCTGGCGCCAGCAACATCACAATTACCGGCAATACATTAAGTGCCGTCGGCAGTGGAACTATAAATACGACTGGCGGTGCCATGATCAACGTCGCGAGTAATGTGACATTCTCGAACAACTCGGTATCGGCAACGAACGGCACCAACCGAACACTATTTCTGATTAACGCGACGAACCTGTCAGGTTCTGGCAATACCAGAAATGCCGAAACATGCGAGACCTCCGGCACCAATACCGGGTCTATCAGCTTTACCGACAACACCACCTGTCCGTAAGAAAACGGGCACCAAAATTAAAAGCGCCCGGTGCGATATCCTCGCACCGGGCGCAAACATTTTTGGTCCTTGTATGTCTTAGCCAAACACCGCGTCATGGGCATGAACATAGGCAATAGCGGCCTTTGAGACATCCCCCGCCGTCATGCCGGGTTTATAGATCCCCGACCCAAGGCCAAAGCCATCGCAGCCCGCCTTGGCATAGACGCTAAAATCATCCGGCCCAACGCCGCCAACCGCATAAACCGGCATGTTAGCGGGCAAAACCGCACGCATGGCCTTGATTCCCTCTGCCCCGATGATGCTGGCCGGGAAAATCTTTAGCCCGTCGGCACCGGCCTTGATCGCGGCAAAGCATTCGGTGGGCGTCAAAACACCGGGCCATGATCCCATGCCAAGTTCCTTGGTCTTGGCGATCACTTCAATGTCGCAATTGGGCGATACGACAAATTCACCGTTCGCTGCCTTCACATTGGCAACGTCATCCGTGGTCAAAACCGTGCCCGCCCCGATCAGCGCCGCGTCCCCCACGGCGTCTTTCATCGCCGCAATGCTTTTAAGCGGTTCGGGCGAGTTCAGCGGCACCTCGATCATGGTGATCCCGGCATCAACCAGCACACGCACCATGTCGACAGCTTCGCTCGGCTTGACCCCGCGCAGGATTGCAATCAGGCGACGGTGTTTTCCCGGCGTGACGGCATCCGTGATTTGTTCTGCAACATATGATGGTGCCATGGTCCTAGATCCTCTCTGATGCGGTCTTTAAGGTATGATAGGCTTGCGTCAAACCGGCAAGGGTAATGGCGGTGCCATCCATCGGAGTGGCCTTATGACCATGGACGCCCAGGGCCGCCTGATAAAGCGATGCCAGCTTTCCTGCCCCGATAAGTGCAATTTCCTCGCCCGGCTGCAAAAGTCCCAGCACATCGGCAATCTCCGCCCCGATGACGGTGCCCGACAGCACGGCACCGCCGGGGGCAACCGCCGCCCCGTCGCGCGCAACAAGGGCGCGTGCGCGTACCGTGAAAAGACTGTGCAGGAAACTGGCCGGTTGCACCTTGGCCGCGCGCACGGCATCGGCAAAGGCCCCGTCATCCCAGCCCTCTTTGACCGAATGACGCAGGATCGAGTTTTGCGATAAAAGCGCAAAGACCTCGCCACTCATATAGGTACGAAAACCGCTGATCTCGCCGTTTGACACCCGCGCCCATTTCGAATGGGTCCCGGGCAAACAGACCCACCCGGCAAACCCCGGATGCGCATCCATAAACCCGACCAGCTGGGTTTCCTCGCCGCGCATGACATCGGCATCATCACGCTGACACAGCCCCGGCAGGATCGACACCGAAATACGAGGATCCCTCACATTTGGTTGTACTGCCCCTTGCGCAAGATCAGACGGCCGTGCCGGTACATCGCAATAGGGCGCCTCAAGCCAGCCCTGCCTGGCCCCGGCCATGCCGCATATCACCACGGGCACCGCATGTGCGTCTGATGGCAACCAAGCGTCTATCAGGCTGATCAGAACGCCTTCAAATGAAAGCTTCTCGTCGCCTGCAATCGCATTCATGCCAAGCGGACTTTGGGTTTCTGCAAGGATGTTCGCGCGATCATCCAGTGCCCAGACGCGCAGATTGGATGTACCCCAGTCAACTGCGATCCAGCCCGGCACCTGTGTCGGGGTAGCCAAATGATGTGATGAAGCCGTCAACGCCCTGCCCTTTGATCTTTGTTCTCGCGATGATGTGCGGAGCGGTTTGCCTTACCCGTCAAACACCGCATCGCCGGTTTTATATCCTCATACTATTTGCAAGGAACCCGGTCAATCACAGAGCTCTCCGTAAAACATCCCAATTAATCGGAAAAATCTATCAAACATACATAAAATAACTATTTCACCTATTATTGTGCCGCTTGTTAGGGTATCCAGAGCGATGGGGAAACCCGTCACTTCGGATTTTGTGACCCGGCGCGTTGCTATCCCTGAGTTGAACATTATCTGCAACATGAAAGCTTCACGTAGAAATACTGGCGCCTTCAGAAGGGTTTTGTTTAAATCATAACCTCAGGGATACGAACCACAGGCCGATACAAGACAGCGGGTCGGGACTTGCTGTCTTGTCATCATGACCTCTGGCGCAAGGCAATACGGGTCAAGGAGCTGTTTTAAGAACATCTCAGCCATTACGGAGAGAGAGAAATGGACGGAAAACATACTGCAGGGAAATGTCCGGTTATGCATGGCGGTCAAACCGCACTGGGCACCACTGTCACCGACTGGTGGCCGAACGCACTGAATTTCGACATTCTGCATCAGCACGACACCAAGGTTAACCCGCTCGGCAAGGATTTCAACTATGCCGAAGAACTCAAAAAACTTGATGTCGAGGCGCTTAAAAATGACCTCCGCGCCCTGATGAAAGACAGCCAGGACTGGTGGCCGGCCGACTGGGGCAGCTATGTCGGCATGTTTGCCCGCGTTGCATGGCACGCAGCAGGCTCCTACCGTCTGGCCGATGGCCGTGGTGGCGGCGGCACAGGCAACCAGCGTTTCGCACCGCTGAACTCCTGGCCCGATAACGTCAATACCGACAAGGGCCGTCGCCTTCTCTGGCCGATCAAAAAGAAATATGGCAACAAAATCTCCTGGGCCGACCTGATGATCCTTTCAGGCACCATTGCCTATGAAGTTGCCGGTCTGAAAACCTTTGGCTTTGCCTTTGGCCGTGAAGACATCTGGCACCCGGAAAAGGACATTTACTGGGGCGCTGAAAAGGAATGGCTGGCACCAAGTGACGGTCGTTACGGTGATGTCTCCAAACCCGACACCCTTGAAAACCCGCTTTCGGCCGTTCAGATGGGCCTGATCTATGTGAACCCCGAAGGTGTCAACGGTCAGCCCGACCCGATGAAAACCGCCGCACAGGTGCGTGAAACCTTTGCCCGTATGGCGATGAATGACGAAGAAACCGCCGCCCTGACCGCCGGTGGTCACACCATCGGCAAGGCACATGGCAATGGCGATGCCGCCAACCTTAGCGCCGAACCCGAAGCCGCCGATGTCACCGCACAGGGCATGGGCTGGATGAACACCAAGGGCCGCGGCATTGGCCGTGATACGGTTGTGTCGGGCATCGAAGGTGCCTGGACCAAAAACCCGACCCAGTGGGATATGGGCTGGTTCGATCTGCTGTTCGGTTACGAGTGGGAGCTTAAGAAAAGCCCGGCTGGTGCATGGCAATGGATGCCAATCGACATTAAGGAAGAAGACATGCCGGTTGACGTCGAAGACCCGTCAATCCGTTGCATGCCGATCATGACCGATGCCGATATGGCGATGAAGGTTGACCCGACCTACAATGCCATCTGCCAGAAATTCATCGCCGATCCGGAATATTTCTCTGACACCTTTGCCCGTGCATGGTTCAAGCTGACCCACCGTGATCTCGGTCCGAAATCCCGCTATCTCGGCCCGGACGTTCCGGCAGAAGACCTGATCTGGCAGGACCCGATCCCGACCGTTGACTATAGCCTGTCAGATGCCGAAATCGCCGATCTCAAGTCCAAGCTTCTGGCATCGGGCCTGACCAGTGCCGAGCTGATCAGCACCGCCTGGGATAGTGCGCGCACTTTCCGTGGCTCGGACATGCGTGGTGGTGCCAATGGCGCGCGCATTCGTCTGGCCCCGCAGAAGGATTGGGAAGGCAATGAGCCCGCCCGCCTTGCCAAGGTTCTCAAAACCCTTGAAGGCATTCAGGCCGGCCTTGCCAAGAAAGTCTCGATTGCCGATCTCATCGTGCTTGGCGGGACCGCGGCAGTTGAAAAGGCCGCCAGGGATGCCGGTGTCAACATCACCGTGCCGTTCGCACCGGGCCGTGGTGACGCCACCGACGAGATGACCGATGCCGCATCGTTTGACGTGCTCGAACCGCTTGCGGATGGCTTCCGCAACTGGGTGAAGAAAGACTATGTTGTCAGCCCGGAAGAAATGATGCTCGACCGTGCCCAGCTGATGGGCCTGACCGCACCGGAAATGACCGTCCTGGTCGGTGGCATGCGTGCGCTTGACACCAACCATGGCGGCACCAAACACGGTGTCTTCACCGATCAGGCTGGCAAGCTGACCAACGACTTCTTCGTCAATCTGACCGACATGGCCTATAGCTGGAACCCGGCAGGCGACAACCTTTACAACATCGTTGATCGCAAAACCGGCGCAACCAAATGGACCGCAACACGCGTCGATCTGGTCTTCGGTTCCAACTCGATCCTGCGCGCCTATGCAGAGGTCTATGCCCAGGACGACAACAAAGAGAAGTTTGTTACGGACTTCGTTGCCGCCTGGACCAAGGTGATGAATGCGGATCGGTTTGATCTTGCCTGATGCGCTCAGACGCTAATGTGATTTGGATTGGAGCTTTTGGGCTCTGAAAGAGGAACACCCCCGGCTTTGTGGCTGGGGGTGTTTTTTTTTCAGGACCAAACATCTTGGAAACATAGTGACCACTTACTACACGCACTAAGTGGTCTGTTCAGTTATTTCAGACTCGATTTTCTCAAGTTGATGCCGCCACCAGTAGACAGCTTCACGAAACAACTGAAATGCATCATCGCCGCTTTTGTACTCGACGAAGTATCCGTGCTCGTCTTTTACTAAGCTTGTTCCCCATGAATATGTTTTTAAAAGATTATTTCTTCCGTCTTCAACGAAATCCCAAAAAATCCGATTTTGCTGACGATCCGTCTTTATACGCATCCAATTGCGACTAATAACTTCAGCGTGTTTAGTAGAGAGCGGTTTATCTACCTTATCCAAGACGTGACCAATAGTTCTTAAGAGCGTTAGACCTGCCACCCAGAATATGCGCCACTCTGGCAACTCGTCTTCCCCATCTACCACGTCAAGATGTTGAAAAGAAAAAAGAATTGAAACACAGTCTGTGAATGGCTCCCATGCGTTCAATGTCTTTATTGCTATCCTTCGCGTGAAAATATCTCCTTTTCCATAGCTTTCCATTTTCGCCTAGGCTCCATCTTTAGTTGCGCAGAACCCAAGGTATACATCATGCTATGCGAAATTTAGAAAAATAGACGTCTTCCCGCACCGAGGTGAAAATTGATCGATCTACACGCAACCATTCGCCTTCGGCCAACCAGAATCGCACTTCTGGTGCGCCCAACAGATTTAACGAGCATTCGAAAATTCATGCGCATTTGTTGCTGCATGTGGGGTGGTAGATTTAATCCAATTATTCCGGTGTTCAGATCGGCACCACCTGCTTGGCAAAATACCTGTAGCCCACAACCTAGCGGCAAAAAAATTGCTCAGGGATACTTAAATTTTTTCGAACCTGATGCATATGTGGAAGCTGAACCAGGACTTCTGGAGCGGTGTGGGCTTGATGCTTTTAAGAACAAGAACTCAATTGGTTCCAGAGCTGTTAGCTTAAACAGAATGCTTCAGCCTGAAAGCTATCGCTCCTATTCCGAACTAGCCATGGGCCATTCAATTACCGATGCTTTGCACGAACGGTACGAACGAGAACGCCAGTTCGTTTTGCGCGATAAAAATGAGGGCCTATATGTCAAAGAAGAGAGTGCGAACGGACTTGTTGAAGCAATGTTTGGTCTTTATCCATCGGAGAAAGCTTCCAAGTACTTCTACGATATTTACCACGACGTATTCAATCCATCCGAAGTAACTGCCTCGCCAGAAACTTGGCGCAAAGTCTATCAAGAACATGCAGAAACTCCACTCTTCTCCACTTCCTACAAAATAGAACTCGATCGTGGCTGGCAAAATGACCCAATTGTCTATGTATTTAATCCAGAGAGTCCCCTTGACCTAATTGATCTTTGGAATATTCGCCTTGAATCGTCCCCGATCTTACCTGTTCCAATTACTTGGTGGAATGAACTTGTTAAAGACGTAAACGAATTTATTCGGGATCAATACCGTCCCTTACAGGGTAACCCACACGGTATAATGCACACCACAACGATAGAGCTCTCTCGTTCACTATCAGAAGATCAAGTCAAAGAGGTACTTGCTCAAATTGATCAAAACCTACCTGACAGATCATGGGGCGCTAAACTCTTCCGCAATGAGATTTGGCGAGAACGTCAGCCAAACGTTGGGCCAAGCTATAATCGGCTTAATTTAAGAGCAGCAGAGCGCAGAACAACGCTAGAAATCAAAAAACAAGATTACTCGATGGTTAAGTTCGCTTCACTGCAACCGAGTTTTGCAACCATTGCAGGCGGAGGACGTCACACCAGATGGATTAATGAGGTCGACCTAACCAGCACCAACGAGGTCTACGCCACGTCGTATCCCTTTAACGTCAAAAATCCTTTTTACCCTCGACTAACCTTTGGGCGAGAAGCAATTGTTATTGGCCGCAGAGGCTGGTCTATCGCTCAATCGTATGTAGACTCCACAACATCCATTGAACTTCAGAAACAAGAAGACGCTGTTATCTCGTACCTCGCCGAATTAGGCTTTGAGACCAAATTATCTGAACCGGGTCATATCGCAAAACAAGTGCTTCATCATATTGGTGGTTTATGGGGCATTTATTTACTGAAGCACCAAGAAACACTACGCCTCTTGAATGAGATGGCCGGGCGCCGAAGACGGCATGATAAAGAGAATTATATCGACGAAGAGCTATTTGGGCCACGCGCAAAGCCAGCCAACAGATGGGTTCAATTAGTTCAGACACGCAAACAAGCTGACCCGACATCGCGAGTTAGCATTTCTAAATTTACTGATTGCAGCATTATTCGGCTCGGAACCACGACCAAGTGTCCATCCTGCACCGAAGTCAACTGGCATGACCTTAATCAACTTAGCTATAAATTAACATGCGAAAGATGCCTCGCCACCTATCCTTTCCCACAGGGAACCGCAAATACGAATGACGTGCTTTGGAGCTATCGGGTAATAGGTCCCTTTGCTGTTCACGATTATGCCCGCGGTTCCTATGGCGCCCTACTCGCGATTAACACTCTCAGCGGCTACCACCGTTTCGAGAACACCTCTACATTCTCTCCAGCACTCAGTATAAAGCTGCCAAACGGTGAGCTATGTGAGGTCGATTATTTTGGGTGGATTACTGAAAAGCTGCATGGAGAGAAATACAACCCGAGAATCGTGATAGGAGAAGCAAAATCGTTCGGTGATGGCGAACTGATAAAAAAGAAAGACATCTCTCAGATTAAGAAGGTCGCCACTTATTTCCCTGATGCAGTAATAGTCATCACAGTTCTTCGAGACAAGTTTACAGCGACTGAAACAGACCTGATTCGCTCTTTAGTAAAATGGACGAACCGCTTCTCATCAAACCGAAACCCTACCAATTCAGTGATCTTACTTACAGGAATTGAACTATTTGGCGATTATGATCTTGAACATATCTGGAGTACAGCAGGGGAAGAATACACACCTTTTGCGAACTACCGCCACTGCAATTCGTTGGACGAAATTGCACGTTCCACCCAAAAAATACACTTAGGCTAGGTGAACCGTAAAGCCTTAGCAGGGACCGGATTTGCTTGTTTTGGTTGCGGGGGCAGGATTAGCGCTCGCTTTGCTCGCTCAGCTCCGGCCTTTGGCCTCCGCAAAGAACCTTTAAGCAAACAGGCATTGGCCTGTTTGCGAGGTTCAGATCCACAGCCCCGGCGACAAATAAAAAAAGCGGCCCCATAAGGGACCGCCTTTTTTATTGGTTGCGGGGGCAGGATTTGAACCTGCGGCCTTCAGGTTATGAGCCTGACGAGCTACCGGGCTGCTCCACCCCGCGTCAGGGTGAGATCTGTTTTTAAACAGATAACGCCGCATCATGGATGAGGCGGCGTTTGATGTTTGGGTGTGATGTTAGGGAATATGATGCTGTATTTGGAAGGCCCGGCGGTGACCTACTCTCCCGTGCCTTAAGACAAAGTACCATCGGCGCAGGCTGGTTTC